>NZ_JAANOW010000001.1:1231960-2463920 GCF_011758805.1 Mycolicibacterium fluoranthenivorans
TCAGTGCGGTGTGTGGTGTGCCGCCGCCGTGGTGGGTGCTTTCGTCGACATTGTGACGAGGCTTTCGCGTTTCTTTCTGGACTGCAGCATCCGACAGCGGCGAGGCATCGGCTGCCGTCGTTGGCGTAGCGGCCGACGGGTCTTGCTTGTGCTTCGGGGCACGCTTGTGGAGATCAGTGCCGCCCGCGGCAGGCTGATCGCCACTGCTTGGGGTTGCCACGGTCGTCGAGGCGGTGGTCGGGGACGGTTCGGCGTACGCGATCCCGTGTGCGGTGGTCAGCGATACGCCGACGCCGAGAAACATCGCCAGCGCACCCACTCGGCCTATGAAGCGTGAGCTACCCATGTCCGATCCCCTTCGCCCGCCCGCCGTGGGCGGTAACCGTCACCCTAGGAAGAGTTGGCGTCTGCAAAACAACCCCTGGCTGCGAGAATGCTGTGAGTATTCGTCGGATTATCTGTGTCATCTGACTTCGCCGTTGTGACGGCCCGTAGGGAGACACAAACGGGTTGCACGTCTGGACATTTAGCCCATGGGCATATCGGGCATCGGTGCGTTACAGCGGTCCCGGAAATCGGCCGCGGGTTGCCTGACGGCCTTGAGTTCGTCGCTCACTTGGGGATTCGCGTCGAAGTAGGCCTTGATCGAGGTGTGCATCTCGTCCCTCGTCTGGCCTTTGAGTCCGGTGAAGAAGGCGTTCACATCCGGGTGGGTGAACAGGTAGGTCGATGTTGCCGCCGAGACGCCGGACATCACGCCGGCAAGGTCTGCGGCGGTGCAGTTCGGCGGATCGGCGGCTGCGGTTGCCGAGGTGCCGGCAATCATCGTCCCGGCAATCACACCGGCGCCAATCAGGTTTCGAATCAACATGTGTGAGGCTCCTCGTCGATGGAAAGGGTCACGGCACGGGGTAGGTATTGCTCAGCGACGCGGTCCGATGCCGCCGGGACGGCCCGGGTCCCAGATCACGTCCACGTTCCAATCGTCATCGCAGTACCACGGGTCTGCGCAATAGGAGGGGTAGACGACTGACGGCGGGGTCGGGCCACCGCCGCGCACCTCGCCCTGTGCGCACACGGTGGCGTAGCCGGCATTCGTACAGTCGGCCGATGCCGACGGCGCGGCGATACCGCCGACGGTCATGAGTATCAGGGGCATGAGCCCCAGAGCGATGCAGCGTATTTGTGGTCGCATGATGACCCCCTCGGTGGGTTACGCGGCCCACCGCGCGTATTCCTGGACGCCGCGCCTGAGTCGGTATCGCTGGAGAGTAATCCGGTAGGGCGTACCCGGACACGAATTCGCATTTTCCGGTCGATATTTCCGACTACGAAGTATCGAAATATGGTTAGCGGTTCTCATCAAATATCTTTCGTTGTCAACGAAAATTGTTGCGACAGACGGTGATCACCACATTCCGGGCTGCCATGTCGCGAATGGCCACCACGCAGATCCGAATGTTGATCTCGTGTGCGTGTTGCACCCCACCTTCAACGTCCACCCGCACCTGCCGCACTACGCGTCGACCGCTCCAGAGAGTGACGCGCTGCGGCTGCTGGGCCGGTGACATCGTCCTGTCGACTCGACGCACTTCACCACACTGTTCGGCGGCGCCGACAGCGTGACGAGCTTCTGGAACAACCTCGCCACCATGCGCTGAGGCGGTGAGTGCGGACGCGGTCGGCCGGCGTGCTCACGGGCGAACGGATCGGCTGGCCCGGCGGCGTCGTATGACATCTGTCTCCCACAGCCGAAAAGGGTTTCAGTTGGGGCTAGACGGTGTATCCCTCACCAAGGGGCGCCTACCCGCTGTGTCGCGTATGAACCGTCAGGTTCGTCACCAGCCGGCCATCTCGTCACTGGGCACGGGAGATTCTCGGCGCATCAAGCATTTTCACCGATCATCGACAGGAGAAGCATATGAGTGAGCACAACAAGGCGGACCAGGCCCGAAAGGGTTTGATCGACTCGGTCAAGGGCAAGGCGAAGGAAGTGTTCGGCGCTGTCACCGGCAACGAATCCCTGACCGCGGAGGGTCAACTCGAGCAGACCCAGGCCCAGGAGCGCAAGGAAGCCAACAGTGTCGAGGCCGTGGCCGACGCCGAGGCCAGCCAAGCCGGTAAGGAAGCAGCCGAGGCCAAGATCGAGGGCGCCCATGCGCGTGCTGACGTGAACGCCGAAGCGGCGGTCGTCGAGAGCGATGTCCGCGCGCAACACGCCGCGCGGAGGCAGGCTGTGGAGCGGGCCGGCCAGCAGGACGCGGCCAGGGCGAAGGCCCAGGCCGAAGCCGGCGCGCAGCATGAGGCATCCCAGGCGAAAGTCGAAGAGCGCGCGAATATTCAGGCGGCGAGCGGGGAACTGTCCGACGCCATCGACGAGCACCGTACCGCCGAGCACGTCACCGCCGGCGCCCAGGCCCAAGCGCAGCGCATCAGGGAACGCGCTGACCGTGTGACCGCCGAAGCCGACCTGCCCTGAGCAACGAAAGAAACAAGGAGTCTCCATGAGCATCACGTCAATCCCACTCGCAGTCCTGCGCTTCCAATACCGGGTCGCTCGACTTCCGCTTCAGGTCGCCGAGGACAGGTTCTTCGCGCGGATGGATTCCGACGCGCCCACCCGACTGCGATATGAGCGCTCCTTTGGTCTGCTCGACGCTGCCGTCGGGGGTGTGCTCAGGGATAAGGACCTGCAGCGTCGTGGCGCTGCGCTCGCCGAACGCAGCGACGCGCTGTCGCGTGCGACCAGGTTGGAGAACGCTGCGACGCGCAAACGCGATCACGCCGAAGAAGAGCTCGAAGCCACGCACAACAAGGTGATCGGCGATATCGGACAGGCCCGGGAATCCAAGGAACGTGCCGTCGAGGACGCCAAATCTGCGGCGGCGGAACGCTCACGTACAGCCGAGGAGGACGCCGACAAGCGCGCTGCTGAGGCGAAGAAGCGGGTCAACGAGGATGCCGCCCGGCAGACGAACACGATCGAGTCCGCCAAACGTGCGCACCAGGACGAGATTCGCGCATCCGAGGAGCGGTCCGACGCCGCTGCCAAAGCCAAGCTCGGCGATGCAGAGGAGAAGCGGCGCGATGCAGCGGCCAAACGCGTTCAGGCCGACCGGATAGAGCAACTCGCGGATATCGAAAAGAAGAAGCGCCAGCCCGAACGCGCGAACAATAACGCGTAGCTCCATGAAAAACCTACGGCCGGAAGCCAACTGGCTTCCGGCCGTAGGGTTGTGGTTTTCAGTTCCCCGGCACCACTTCGGCCGCAGCCTGCACCACGGTCGCCGCCGGAGCGGGCAGACCCAACCGGCCCACCACGAAATCGGCTGCCTGGTCGGCCATCCCATTGGACTTGTACGAGCTGTGCGCGGAGCGGTCCAGGCCTCCGGGGAAGCAGATCGGGTCACCGGTGGCGCACAGTTGGATGGTCTTGCCTGCATACAGGTCGCCGATCGCGATGGGGGGAGCGCTGCGGTCGGCCAGGTTCAGGAACCAGCTGTCGGGTGTACCGAACAGGACGACGGCCGACACGTGTGAGGCGACGGACGCGGGCATCGGTCCGGAGATGCTTGCCGGCAGTGCATACCCGGCCGGCACGGTGCTCGACGTGGTGTAGCCGGCCACCGCGGCGCCCTGCGAGTAGCCGCCGAGCACGATCTTGGTCGACGGGCACTGTGCGGCGATCGCCTGGACCCGGTTGGCGGCGTCGGCCACTCCGTCGACGGCTTGTCCGAAGTCCAGCGAGGCCGGGTAGTTCACCCCGTACACATCGACGGTCTTGCCGGGCAGCCGTGCATTCAGTGCGTCGACGAACGCCTGGCCGGTGGCGCCGACACCGGGACCTTCGAAGGTACCGCGTGCGAACACCACCTCGACGGCCGCGCAGGAGTCGTCAGCGGCGTTGGCGGTCGCGGCGGGACCGGCGAACAGGCCCACCGCGATCGCCGCCAGCGCCAGAGTGGTGAACAACGTCGATTTCGCCACCCGTGCGGTGACGGCCGCTGTGCGGGCCGGCAGTGATGAGCTCATGAGATGGGTCCCCGTTCTGAAAGCTCTGCCATCGCTTCTGTGTAGAGGTGGCAACTGCCTGCTATAAGTCGGGACCCGTGAGCTGCGATTCCAATGTTGTCAAGTGATCTATCTCACCGGCGGAAAGGTCGGCAGCGGGGGATGGTCTGCGCTCCGGCGAGCGTTGGCTACGGGCTCTCCGACACCGTGGTCACCGGAGCTTGGCCGGAGTGTCCGCTCCCTCCGGACCGGCCGCTGGAACCGCTTGACGTGGACTCACCGCCCGAGGGGGCCTTCGTGACGGGCGGGGCCTCGACCGTCGTGACGGGTGCAGGTTCCGGTGCCTGCGCCGGAGCCTGGCTCGGTGCCGTGTAAGCCGGGGCCGTCGGGGTCACCGGCTCTACCGGGGTGACCGGCTGAACTGGCGTCACCGGCTGGACCGGGGTCACCGGGGTGACCGGCTCGATCGGGGGTTCCGAGGACGACGTCGGTGGTGGCGAGCTGGACGTGCTCGTCGGAGGCGAACTCGTCGTGGTCGTGGTCGTGGTCGACGTCGAAGTCGTCGTCGACGTCGAAGGTGTCGTGGTCGGCGTGGTGGTGGTCGGTGTGGTGGTGGTCGTCGGCGTGGTGGTGACGGTCGACGTGACCGTGGGCGGAGTCCACGGATTGAAGGGCGGGAACACGACGACCGGCGGAACGGGAATCGGGATCGCCGGGACGCCGACCGCCGGCGGTGCCGGCGGCGCTTCCGCCGGCGCAGGCGCCTGCGGTACCGGCGCCTGCGCGGGCGGACTCACACTTCTGGACCGCACCGGGGCGGCGGGTGCCGCCGGGGGCGGGGTCAGCACGCTGACCGGCAGGGCCACCGGGTCGGGCTCATGAGGCACGGGCGGGAGATACCGTCCGGGAACGGTGTCCGATTGGGTGGGCGGCGGTTGCGCGCTGACCACGGCCGCGGGCCGGATGTTGACCGCCACGGTGACGGCCAGGGTGGCGAAGCTGACCACCAGGAAACCCACCGCGCTGCCCATCAAGATGAGTCGCGGCGGCGGCGCCGGGATGGCGGTCGTGAAATCGGAATCCGGGTAACCCGCCTCATCCGCCTGTTCGGGCACGAACTCGGCGAGCGCCTCGTCCGGGATCTCCCCGAGGTCCGGGTACTGCGGCCAGGCTTCCTCGGCGGCCTGTGAATACGCCAGCTGGGGAGCCAGCTCGGTATCGGCCGAATTGAGCGGAGTGGCCTGGGTGGCGTCCGCAATCGGGGCGGCCAGCGTGGCGTCCATCGCCGGCGCGGCCTGCGTGGCATCGACGGCGGGCGCGGGTTGCGTGGCCGCCCCCGCGGGGATCGCACCGGAAGCGTTCGCGGTCTGCGCCGCGCCGCGGGCGATCGCATAACCGGCGTCGGGTGGAACCTCGACCGGTGCCATCGAATGAAGTTCTGCAGCAATGGAATCCAGATCGAGGCGTTGACCGGTGAGCATCACCCGGACGTGCGCCGGCGCTTGCGCCAACACCGATGCGCACGCGACGGCGGCGCCGGCAGCGCCGATGGGTACCGAGGCCAGCGTCGAGGTCAACGCCGGATTCTCGCCGACCACGGTCAACGACACCGTGTCGTCCCCGGCCAACAGCAGCGACGCGTCGGCGCCCTGGCTACGGGCCAGCGCCGCGGCGGCCTCTGCTTCCGTCACCACCTCGACGTTCTGTACTCCGGCGCTCGACACCGTCTGTCGCAGGGTTTCGGCCTCGGCGGCGTCGGGCAGGCACAGGCGTGTCGCCGCGAGCCGGTTGCCCGAATCGATGACCTCGCGGTAGGTGCCGATGATGGTCTCGGCGAGTTCGGTCAGGGCCCCGGTCGAATCACCGTCGGGCAGATCGAACGCATACTGATCGAACACCTGGGTCCCCGGCGAATCGATCATCGCCAGTCGTGCCACTCGTCCGGTGACCGCCACCCCGAGGACTACGTCCACGGATCCACTCCTCGCCTCGCGCTCACCCCGACGCTTCGACCGTTCCAAGCTACCGCACAGCCCGGCCGCCGAGCAGAAGTCGATACCGTCTCGGTCGCGCCCGTGGAAGGATCGGGCGGGTGAGCGACCGCGTCGGCCATGTCCCCGTCCGCGCCAACCGAGTGCGCGACGGGTTGGCGGTCGCGCTGATGATGCTCGCGCTGCTGCTGCCGTGGAACCTGCAGTTCGGGCTCGGGGTGCCGGGCAGTCGCGGGGCGTTGTTCGCCGTGCTGGTCGTGGTGACGCTGCTGGCCGTCGGGGCCGCTCTCCTCCCGCACGTCCGTCCGCCGACCGAGATCCGGCGGGTCTGCCGGGTCCGGCTGCTGCTGGCCGGTCCTTACGTGCTCCTGGCCATCGCCTTCGTCGGGTATCACCTGGCGCAAACCGTCCAGCACGGCGGCACCGGCGCGGTGCCGCCGGGTGTCGGGCCGGGCCTGCTGCTCGGGGTGGCCGGCGCACTGCTGGCAGCGCAGCCGCCGATTACGTCGATCACCATCGAAGACAACGCTTTTCGACGTTGGTATGCGGTGGCGCGGGTCATCGGGTTCCTGTCGATCGCCTTGGCGACGCTCTCAGTGGCCTTCAATCTGTACTGGCGCCTGCGGTATCTGTTCGTCACCGACGGTACGTTCGGTGGCCGCGACGTCGGGGTCGTCCTCACCACTGCGCTGTACGGCGCCGAGGCGCTGATCGCCCTCGTCATCGCCTCACGCTGGCTCACGGAGAAGACCGCGGCCGCACGGCTGGCCACGACGGCCGTCGGCAGCGCGGGGGCGGTCGCCGCGACGCTGACCTGGATCGCCGGCGTCGGGCGCGATATCGACGCCTTCCACGGCATCGCCCAGAACACTTCGACCGCCGCGATCGGTTACGAGGGCTATCTCGCCTGGGCCGCCGTGGCGGGGATCGTCGCGCCGACGACGCTGTACGCCGTCTTTCTGATCAAGCCGCCGACCATCGGCGCCTACCGCGGCGCCGCGCAGAAATGCCTGACACTCATCGCGTTCTGGGCGTTCGCGTCCGCGACATTGCGAGTGGTCGACTATCTGGTGGCGTTGTCGCTGGATCTGCCGCGGGCGCTCTACGACAGCGTGGCGATGACGGTGTTCAACCTCGTCACCGCGGTCATCGCGTTGTGGCTGCACCGGAATCTCACCAACAGCACGGTAGCCGCCGCGTTCGGCGGGGTGTTGGTCGTCTTCAGCGTCGCGAACGTGGCGATCGGGGTGGCGCTCGCGCCGCGCTATGCCGGCCCCGCCCCCGACGCGATCTACGGCAACAACCTGGCCCAGCAGATCACCAGCACGTTCGACGTCACCATCAGCGTGCTCAGCCTGATCGTGCTGGCCGTGATGCTGTTCACCGGACCGTTGGCGGGCTATCTCCACTCCCGCAGCGGCCGCGGAAAGCCACGGACCGCGGCGCCGGCACCCGCCGAGCCCCCGACCGTCATCCAGCCGGTGCCGCAGGCCCCCACGGTGCCGAGAATCGTCCGACGCAGGGAGGATCCGACGACGGTGATGGAAGCACCGCCGACGACCGTGCTGGAGAATCCCACCACCGCACTTCGGATCCAGCGCAGGCCGTCGAACCCGAACTAACTCGCGACGGGGGACACCGCTAGCTGCGGCGGTTCAGCGCCCAGATGTGGGTCGACAGCACCGTCGCGAACGCACACCATGCCGGGTACAGCCCCAGCGGTGCCGCCTTGGCGCCGTTCACTCGCACGGCGCGTCGGGTCAGGTCCGCGCTGCTTGCGGTGAGCGCTGCGGCGGCGACGGCTGCCGTGCCCAGCTTGCGCCGGCTGAAGAAGATCCACGACCACGCCGCGTTGAGCGTGAGATTGGTGGCCAGCGCGGCGAGGTAGGCCTTGCGTTGTGCTGTCTCGCCCCGGGCTTCCAGTTCGTCGAGGGTCGCTGCCGACGTGACGGCGATGTCGGCGTAGAGCGCCGGCCACACGATCGGAAAAGCTTGGCGCGGTGGCTGGTAGGGCGGTTTGCGCAACTGCTCGTACCAGGGCGACTGGGCGGGCCGGCTGGCCAGCCCGCCGATCACAGCGGTGGCGGCCACTGCGGCCGCGGACGGAAGCAAAGTACGAAAGGCCATACCGACCAACATACGTGCGCGGTCAGATCATGTCGTTACGCGTCAGCCAGCGCATCACCGGCCAGCCGACGAACACCGGCAGCCAGCAGGTCAGCACGCGATAGAGCAGCACCGAGGGCACCGCGATCGCGGTCGGGACACCGAACGCGGCAAGACCACCGATCAGCGCCGCCTCGACCGCGCCGACACCACCGGGCGTCGGCGCCGCCGACGCGAGCGTCCCACCGACCATCGTCACCACGGTGACCGTGACGAAAGACGTGTCCCCGCCGAATGCTTCGACACTGGCCCACAGCGCCAGTGCCGCGCCCAGCGTGGTGCCCGCCGCGCCCAGCACGATCAGCCCGAGCCGTTTGGGCTCCCGCGAGAGCTCGACAAGATCTTCGGTGACCTCCTTGAGCTTCGGTCGCAGGGACGAGGACAGCCAGCGGCGCAGTTTGGGCACGGCCAGGAAGAATCCGACCAGGCCCAGCGCCACACCAGCAGCCAGGTACAGCACCGTCGTGCTCGGGACGAAATGCGACAGGTTCGCCGACGCACCCGCCAACGTCGTGAACATGATCAGCAGCAGCACATGCACGATCACCTGAACCGTCTGCTGCAGGGCCACCGCGGCCGTGGCCCGCAGCGAGCTCAGCCCCGCCTTCTGCAGAAATCGTGCCGACAGGGCGAGCCCGCCGACGCCGGCCGGGGTGGTGGTGGCCGCAAAGGTGTTGGCCACCTGCATGATCGACAGATTGCGGAAGCTGACCAGCCCGTCGGCGCAGGCCCACAATGCCGCGGCTGCGCCCACATAGGTCAGTGCGGACACGGTCAGGCCCAGCAGCGCCCACCACCAGTTGGCCGAGCCCAGTTCGGAGAAGAAGGTCGGCACCGTGCTGATGAACGGATAGGCGACGTACACCAGCGCCACCAGCAGCACCAGCTGGATCACCTGAACGCGGGTGAAGCGGGTGATCGCCTCGGGTCGGATCTGGTCGGCGCCGGTCTGCTTCTGCACCTCTTCGCGTGCGGCCTTGATGACGTCCGGTGCGTCCGGCACGTCCCCCCGGATCCGTTTCGGTACCGCCGATTTGGTGAGCCGGCGCGATGCGGTCAACACGGCGTCGCGGCCGAAGGCGCCGATGGCCGCGGCGACGGCCGTCGGCGCGTCGTAGAGCGCGCTGGTGGTCACCAGCAGCTGCGCGATATCGGACTGCAGCTGCGGGTCGGTGGCGCCGTATTCGGCGTGGGCGAACCCACCGAACCGCACCGTGTGGTCATCGACGGTGATCTCCTTGGCGCGCGGATCGCCGTGCGCGATGCCGTGTTCGTGCAGCAGGTGCAGTGCGGACCACACGGCGTCGGCAGGGGTGGACTCGGCGCTCAGCGGTGCGCCTGAGGCGGGTTTGCGCGCGTACAGCGTCCACCCGCGATCCAGCGCGGCCATCGCCACGGTCGACGTGTTCGCCAGTGCCAGATCGCCGATCGCGATGGCCATCAGCGCCCGGTGCTCCACGGCGCGGCGCATCGAGGTCTGCAGGGGAGCGGTCTCGTCGTCGCGCAGCCGGAACTTGCCCCACAGCTGACGCATGGCGCCGCCGCTGCGCTGATTCGGTCCGTACAGCTCCACCACCACGGTGGCGTCGGCGCTGGTGGCCGCCAGCACCAGAGGTCCGGGGCCGGGCGGGCGGACGACCGCCAGCGTGGTGGCGACGAACCCGCGCCGGTCCAGGGCCCGGATCGCGCCGTCGAGTGGCACCTCCAGGGCCGGTGTGCCCACCACCCAGACGACCAGCGCGCCGACGAACCAGCCGACGGCCAGTCCGAGCAGGGTGCGGGCCGGCACCACGGCGCTGACCACCAGATGGATGGGCACGAATGCCAGCAGCAGCGTCCACCACCACCGGCGCAGCCGCCGGGACAACCACGGTCCCGACACCGTGAGAACCGCCGCCAGCAGTGCGATCCACCGGGGATCGTCGAGGAACTGGGACAGCTGGGTGTCGAGCCGGTCGGATAGGTTGAAATGCCATTGTGGGGCGGCGATGCCATTTCCGGAGATGGAAAGGGAAAGCACAGCCAGCAGCCCCGCCGCCGCATACGCCCCGAGCAGTTTCCACTGCCGCGACAGCACCAGGCTGACCAGGATGACGAACGGTAACGCCAGGATCGCCACGCCGTAGGCGAGGTAGACCAGGTTGGACTGGGTCGGGGTGAGCACCCCGATGATCTCCGATACGGACCGTTCCAGGCTCACCCAGTCGTTGCGGGTGATCAGTGAGCTGGTGATCACCGTGGCCAGGAACAGTGCGGCGAGCAGCAGTCGCAGGATGTCGTTGGTGCGACGGGTCAACGGTTGAAGCAAGCTCCCGGTGACGCTGATATCCCGGCCGTCGACACGCACGTGGACAAACGTAACCGCTCGTCGTGCGAAGCACGGGTACCGGCGCTGTGGGAGAATCCGGGGTATTCGCGGCCGGCGTGAGGGATTCCGTTCGGCATGCAGCTCGGCCAGGGCGAGCGAAGCGACGGGGAATCGCTGCAGGGCGAGCGAAGCGACGGGGAACATCGCCCGGGGGCGAGCGAAGCGACGGGGAACATCATCGAATTCGGACAGTTTGGAGCCTCAATGCGTGCGAAGCGACTACCGGAACCGTTGTCTGCGGCGGTGCTGTTGCTGTCGAGCGCTCTTGCGGCGCTGGTGTCCGCGCTGGCACTGGCTGGCGCGACCCAGTGGCCGGCGGTCGCTTCGGCGGCTGGGGGAGTGGCGGCCGGAGTCTTGTTCGGCGCGGTGAGTTGGGCGTGTGCCGGCGGCCGGTCGGCGCTGGCGGGCCGGGTCGCCGTCGCGGCGGCGTTCGGGGTCGTCGTCGGTGAGCTGGCGGCGACGGTGATCTTCGCCGGACCGATCGACCGGGTGCTTGCGGCGCAGGTCGATTCGGCGCCCGCGGTGGTGCGCGCCTCTGCCGAGCTGGATCAGGCACGCCGAGCCAGAGCCGGCCTCGACGATGCCGTCGCGACAGCCAACACCCAACGCGACGAGGCCCTCGTGGTGGCCAGGTGCGAGTTCAACCCGTCTCCGCAGTGCCCGCAGGTCCGCATCACGGGTGTACCCGGTGCCGGACCCGAGACCCGCACCGCGAACGAGATCCTCGCCGACGCGCAACGCCAGGTCGACGCGGCCGTCGCCGACCGCAGCGGCCGGGCCGCCGGGCTGGAGGCCGATATCGCAGGTCGAGAACAAGCGCTGGAGGCCGCCCGCCGAAGCGGCGAGGTGACCGGTCTGGGCGTCCGCTGGTCGGCGATGAACGGATATACCGGCACCCATCCGGGTCCGCTGGTACTGCGGGTCCTGATGGACATGTTCTTCGTGCTGCTCAGCGTGCTGCCGTTGATCCTCCGGCGGTGGCGGGGCGCCACGGCCGCCGAGCGGGGTGCCCAGGCCGCCGCCGAACGGCACCGCGCCGAACTGGCGGCCGATACGGCGATCGCGGTCAAGCGGGCCGAGGTCCGCTCGACCATCGAGGAGATGTGGGCCGAACAGGAGCTGGAGAGCGCCCGGCTGGCCGTCGCGGCGCAGAACGAGATCGACCGTGAGCAGCAGCGTCGCCGCGTCGAGCAGGCATTGCAGGCCCGGGAGCAGGTGCGGGTGGTGCGGCCTGAACCGGTGTTCCGTGAGATCGAGCCACCGGTCGATGTGCATCTGCCGGTCGCCGCCCAGGACGCCGCCGGCATCCGGGCGCTGGACGGGCCGGAGTCCGGGAACCTGCCTGCCGTCGCCGAGCCGCAGCGCAGTGGTGGGCTGGCGGCCATCCCCGTCATTCCCGACGTCACGAAGGCCGCGGTGCGCTGGATCCGGCCCTTCGTGCCGCCCATCGTCGCCGGTGCCATCGACAACGCCACCAAGCCGCTGCGGCAGGTCTTCGAGGAGACCGAGGAAATCCACTTCACCCTGCGACGCACGCACAAGGTGACCGTCCAGACCGAGGGCGCAGCCGAGGGGCCGGCCGAATCCGTCGAGTCCGGTTGGACGGACGTCCCGGGCATCGGCCGGGTCAGGTCCCGGCGGGGTCCGGAGCTGACTGACGCGGAGCACCATCCGGAGCTGCCCGGCCGACGTCAGCTGCCGCCGGCCCGTTAGCCATGTGACGACAATTTTGCCACTGTGATGTAGCTTCGATCGACACTGCGACGCAGCTGACAACGCGACACAGAGGCCGGCGCCGAGAGGGAACACGGTGGACTCGACACCTTTCGGGCACTATCAGCTCCAGGAGCTGATCGGCCGCGGCGGGATGGGCGAGGTCTACCAGGCTTACGACACCAGGACCAAACGCGTCGTCGCACTCAAGGTGCTGCCACCCAACCTCGCGCTGGACGCCACCTTCCAGGCGCGCTTCCGGCAGGAATCTCAGGCGGCTGCGGGGGTCAACGACCCACATGTCGTGCCGATCCACGGGTTCGGCGAGATCGACGGCCGGCTCTACCTTGACATGCGACTGATCGAAGGGCGCACCCTCGGCGCGATCCTGGCCGATACCGACAAGCCGCTGGAGCCCGAGTTCGCGGTCAAGGTGGTCGAACAGGTCGGCTCGGCACTGGACGCCGCGCACAAGCAGGGTCTGATTCACCGGGACGTCAAACCGTCCAACATCCTGATCACCAAGCAGGACTTCGCGTACCTGATCGACTTCGGACTGGCGCGCGTCGCCGGTGAGGTCGGGATGACGACGGCGGGCAGCACCCTGGGCACGCTGGCGTACATGGCACCCGAGCGGTTCGACGGCGGGCAGGCCGATCCGCGCGCCGACATCTACGCCCTGACGTGTGTGCTCTACGAATGTCTCACCGGGACTCGGCCTTATCCGGCCGACAGTCTCGAACAGCAGATCGCGGGGCACATGGTGACCCCGCCACCCAAGCCGTCGGTGCTCAACCCCCGGCTGGAGCCCTTCGACGAGGTGATCGCCAAGGGGATGGCGAAGAAACCGGCCAAGCGGTACCAGACCGGGGCCGAGCTGGCGGCGGCCGCCCGGCGTGCGGTGACCATCCCCGTTCGGGTGACCCGCTCGGGCCGGCATTCCGCGCAGCGCGCACAGTCCGGCGCGGGTCGCCGGGTACCGCAGCGGGCGCTCGTGGTGGCCGGGGTGCTGGTGCTGGTGGGGGCGTGCGCGGTGGCGGCGTGGAAATGGTGGGAACCGCACGATGCCGCCGGCGGTGGGCTGCCCGGGTCGGTGCCGGCGATCGCCGCGACCGTGCCCGGGGACATCCGCGATACCGGCAAGTTGGTGATCGGGGTGAACGTGCCCTACGCACCGAACGAGTTCAAGAACTCCGCGGGCGATATCGTCGGCTTCGATGTCGACCTGATGAATGCCGTGGCCCGCACCTTGGGGCTGACCCCGGAGTACCGCGAGACCGAATTCGATCAGATCATCCCCTCCGTGCAGAGCGGTGCCTACAACATCGGGATGTCATCGGTGACCGACACGGCGGAACGTCAGAAAGCGGTCGACTTCGTCACCTACTTCGAGGCCGGCACGCTCTGGGCGCAACGGGCCGGGCAGACAGTCCACCCGGATGCGGCGTGCGGACTACGCGTGGGAGTGGCGGCCAGCGTCCTGCAGGAGACCGTGGAGATTCCCGCGAAGAGCGACGAGTGCGTGGCGGCGGGTCTGGCGCCCATCGAGAAGGTGGTCTACCACCGCCAGGACGATGTGACGGCAGCGTTGATCGCCGGTGACATCGCGGCGATGTCCGCGGATTCGCCGGTGACCGGATTCGCCATCAAACTCAGCGGCGGGTCGTTGGTGCCCGCCGGTGAGGTGTTCGACGCGGCACCCTACGGTTGGCCGGTGGCCAAGGGGTCGGCGCTGGCTCAGTCGCTGATGCAGGCGCTGCAGCACCTGATCTCCACCGGCGAGTACAAGACCATCGCCACGATGTGGGGTGTGGAGAAGGGGATGATCCCCGAACCCGCGCTCAACGGCGCGGTGTCCTAGTTATCGCTTCTTGGGGTGCAGGACATTCTCGGTCGTCTGCTGCCCGGTCTCGCCGGCGCGCTTGGTCGCGCGTTTCTCTTTGAGTGACTTACCGGACTTCTTCGTCATGCTCTGCCGCGGTGATTTGTCGGCCATGGAGACCCCTTTGATATGGGGGCCTGCGATGGTCCCTGTTCCCCGACCATACACGTCGACACGACGGTTCCGGCGACCTTGACCGTGAGACGCGACCACGTGAATTTTATTGTGATTCCGTCATTTTCGACGCGGCATTCACCACAAGACTGCTAGTCCGATCGGTCGCCGCGCAGTTTCACCAACCGGGTCGTCGAGCTCTCATCCAATTCGACGGTGTCCGAGCGCGACCGCAGAAAGTCGCTGAAAGATCGGAATCCCAAAGACTTTTCGCTGAACGACGGATCCATCCGCTTCATCTGCGCCTTCACCGCGGAGTTGTGCAGCCACTCCGCATCTTCCTTCTCCAGGCCGATCTGGAGAGCTCGACTGAGCAGCGCGGTGGCGGCCGCCTGGGGGTCGGGCTCGTCCTCCTCGGACTTCTTCGACCGTCCGGCGGCCTTCTTCGGTTCGGAAGCCGGTACGGGCTCGAACACCGGAACACCGGGCAGGGCGTCGTACACCACGAATTCGTCGCAGGCCGCGGCCAGCGCACGGCTCGACGATCCCGCCACCCCGATACCAACCACGTAGCGGCCCAGCCGCTTACAGCGTTGCGCCAGTGGGATGTAGTCGGAATCGCCGGCCACGATCACCACATGGGTCAGGTCGGGCAGTCGGAACATGTCCTCGACCGCATCGACCGCCAACCGGATATCGGCGCCGTTCTTGCCGTACGCGGCCGCGGGAAACAGCTGCACGAGGTCGACGGCACGGCCGACCAGCTGTTGGCGGTACCCCGCGTTCACATCGGCCGACCAGTCGGCATATGCCCGGGTGAGCACCAGGGTGCCGAACGACGAGGCGAAGTCCAGCACGGCGCCGACGTCGACGGTGGCGCGGGCCAGGTGAGCGGGGTCCAGTCCCTTGGCCTTATCGCGCTGAAACGAATTGCGCCCGTTCACCTGGTCATACCTCGAGATCACGATGTTGTCGAAGTCGAGGTATACCGCGACACGGGCGGCAGAGGTCTCGGTCATGGGTCCAGTCTTGCTCATCGGGTCGCGGCGTGGCGCGGATCGGTTCCGAGGCCTAGGGTGGAGGTGTTGCATTTGAGGTGGCCCGGACTTTGCCGCCGTACCAACACGGACCGGGAATTCAGGTGGCAATCAGCGATATCGCGGAGTACGCGAACTTGAGTCCGGCGGACGTCGAGGCGATCGGCGCCGAGTTGGACGCGATCCGGTCGGACATCGAAGCTTCCCTGGGTGGCCCGGACGCCACCTACCTGCACCGGGTGATCGCGTTTCAACGGGTACTGGATCTGACGGCCCGGCTGGTGATCGCCGGCAGCACGTCGCGGACGGGCTGGGTGGTCGGCGCGGTCCTGCTGGCGTACGCGAAATCCGTTGAGAACATGGAGATCGGGCACAACGTCAGTCACGGTCAGTGGGACTGGATGAACGACCCGGAGATCCATTCGACCACGTGGGAATGGGACATGGCGGGCACCTCCGCACAGTGGCGCTATTCGCACAACTACCGGCATCACGTGTTCAGCAATGTGCTCGGAGTGGACGACGACCTCGGCTTCGGTGTGCTGCGGGTGACCCGGGATCAGCCCTGGAAGCGCGAGTATCTGCTGCAGCCGCTGCGGAACCTGCTGCTCGCCCTCATCTTCGAATGGGGTATCGCGCGGCACGGAATGCACTCCGAGCACGAGCGGGCCACCACCGAAGCCGGCCGGCGTGCGGTGACGCAGTCGCTGCTCCGCAAGATCGGGCGGCAGGTGGCCAAGGACTACGTCCTGCTGCCGGCTCTGAGCCTGCGCAGATGGCGACGGACCCTGGCCGCGAACGTCACGGCGAACCTGCTCCGCAATCTGTGGGCGTATGTGGTGATCTTCTGCGGGCATTTCCCCGACGGTGTGCAGCAGTTCGCGCCGGAGATCCTGCAGCAGGAGACCCGGGGGGAGTGGTACCTGCGCCAACTCCTCGGCGCGGCCAACTTCAACGCAGGCCCTGTGATGGCTTTCTCCAGCGGTCACCTGTGTTACCAGATCGAGCACCACCTGTTTCCCGACCTGCCCTGCAACCGGTACGCCGAGATCAGCGTGCGGGTCCGGGAACTGTGCGACAAATACGACCTCGCCTACACCACCGGGTCGCTGGCCCGCCAGTATCTGCAGACGCTGCGGACCAACTTCCGGCTCGCGTTGCCCGACGAAGGACTTCGGGGCCGTTGGGGTCTGAAGCAGGTCAACTAATATGAACCGGGTATCCGGCACGCGTGCGTTGCCGGCCGAACGTATGGGCACGGGCGATGACGGAGCACTCCGTAGATGATCACGGTGTGACTGCGGTCGCCGACCTGCAGGCCGGGCTCACCAGCCTCGCCGGGTTGGTGGCAGACAGCCTCGACCTGGACCAGGTGCTCGCCGAGGTGGCCGCCTCGGCCGTGCGTGCCGTCCCCGGCGCCGACGGTGCCGGCGTGACGTTGCTGCAGCCGGAACGCCAGGACGACCCCGTCCTGGCGTCGGCTGCGAGTGCGCCGTTCGTCGCTGAGATCGACACCATCCAATACGTCACGGTGCACGAGGGGCCGAGCATCACCGCCGCGCTGCAACGGCGCACGGTGCGATCAGGTTCGCTCGGGGGGACCAAGCTGTGGCCGCGATTCGGTCCGCGGGTGGGCCGGCTCGGCGTGCACAGTGCGATGGCGGTGCCCCTGTTGCTGGGTGACCGGGTCGTCGGTGCGGTCAGCGTCTACAGCCGCGAGAAGGACGCCTTCGACGAGCATTCGGCGCAGTTCGCGGAATTGTTCGCCAAGCCGGCGGCCGTCGCGGTGCACAACGCCCGGATCCTGGCCGACGCGCTCGCGCTCACCGGTCAGCTGCAGGTGGCCCTGTCGACGCGTCCGGTGATCGATCAGGCGATCGGGATCATCCGCGCGCGTACCGGGCGCAGCGCCGCGGAGGCGTTCGGCCAGCTACGGGCGATGAGTCAGGCCGAGCAACGCAAACTGGCCGAGGTGGCCGAACAGATCGTCGCCGAAGCCGTGCGCCGGGCCCGTGCTCGCCGTGCTGACCAGGCCGGGCCGAACCCGGGGTGTAACGTGGACAGTGTTGGGACCCCAGCCAGTCCGGGATGAGTCAGCTGTCCGCCGTTGATCTCACGAGCAGCAGCTCGCGCCGGGCACGTCGGTGACATCCGACTGTCTGGATCACACCTTGAAACCTTTTCTTAATTCTCAATTCTCGAATAGCCCGTTGTTGGAGCGTCCGGTGTCGGCAACGCCGAGCTTCGGAATTCTCAGCACGTATCCGCCCACTCCGTGCGGCCTTGCCACGTTCAGCGCCGCATTGGCGGACGGATTGTCCGCCAATGGTGCCGACGTGAATGTGGTGCGAGTGGCCGACGGCACCCCCAGCCGTAGCAATCGCGTTGTCGGCGAACTGATCAACGGGTCTCCGTCCTCGGTCGACGCGTGCTCGGATCTGCTCAACAACAGCGATGTCGCGGTCATCCAGCACGAATACGGTATCTACGGCGGTGCCGATGGCGATGAGGTCATCAGTATCCTTGGCGGGCTGCAGATTCCGTCGATCGTCGTGCTGCACACCGTCCCCAAGGATCCGACGCGGCATCAGCGTTCGGTGTTGGAGGCGGTGGCGGCCTTGGCGGATCAGGTGGTGGTGATGTCGGATTCGGCCGCGCTGCGGCTGTGTGCAGGGTTCGACGTCGAACGCCGAAAGGTCAGCACCATTCCGCACGGTGCGGCCGTCACGACGTTCGGCCATACCAAGCGAAGCGGTCGCCCCACCCTGCTGACGTGGGGACTGCTCGGCCCTGGCAAGGGCATTGAGCGCGTGATCGACGCGATGGGTTCCCTGCACACGCTCAGGGGCAACCCGCGATACCTGATCGCCGGTCGCACCCATCCGAAGGTTCTTGCCGCAGAAGGTGAGGCCTATCGTGAGGCTCGTGCCGAGCAGGCACGACGCGCCGGCATCTCGGCAGCGGTCCATTTCGACGCCGGCTACCGCGATGTGGCGTCGTTGTCCGCTCTCGCGCAGTCCGCGTCGGTGGTGGTGCTGCCCTACGACTCCACCGACCAAGTCACTTCCGGTGTCCTGGTGGACGCGATCGCCAGTGGCCGCCCGGTGGTCGCGACCGCTTTCCCGCACGCCGTCGAGCTGCTGGCGACCGGAGCCGGCATCGTGGTACCCCACGATGACCCGGACGCGATGACGGCCGCCTTGGAGGCCGTCCTGACCCAGCCCCGGCTTGCCGGGGGGATGGCCGCGGAGGCCCGCAGGCTCGCGCCGGCAATGGCCTGGCCGGTGGTGGCCACCTCGTATCAAGCTGTGGCACAACGAATTCTGGCGAAGCGGTCGAAGCAGACATGGCTGTCATAACGACGGAGTTCGGTCATCTGCTGAGACTCTCGGACCGGCGTGGCACCTTTGAACACGCCGACGGGACGTCGCCTCGCCAGAACCACGGGTACTGCACCGACGATATGGCCAGAGTGCTGGTGGTGGCCAGCCGCGAGCCCGAGGCGGGCGACGCGGTCCACGGGCTGTCCCGGCTGGCGGTGCGATTCCTGGACGAGGCGCAGGCGTACTCCGGGGGATGCCGCAATCGAATGGACCACAGCGGCAAGTGGACCGACAGCTACGCACTGGAGGACTGCTGGGGCAGGTGTCTGTGGGGACTGGGCACGGCCGCCGCGCACAACGACCTGGGTCTGGTGCGCAGGCTGGCGGTGGTGCAGTTCGAGCGCGCCGCCCATGGTCGCTCCGCATGGCCGCGAGCGATGGCCTTCGCCGCCGTCGGGGCCGCTGAACTGCTCAGTGTCGAGCCCGGCAACACCGCGGCCCGGCGCCTGATCGACGATTACGTCGCGGGTCTCCCGGCGCCGAATGACGACCCGAGCTGGCCCTGGCCGGAGGCGCGCCTCACCTACGCCAATGCCGTACTCGCCGAGGCGATGATCGCCGCGGCCGCCGTTGTCGGCGACCCCGCCCTCGGGCAGCGCGGCCTGGATCTGCTGGGCTGGCTGATCGAACGCGAGACACACGGCGAGCACCTGTCGCCCACACCGGTCGGAGGTTGGTCGGCCGGCGAGCACAGGCCCGGGTTCGACCAGCAGCCGATCGAGATATCCACCCTGGCCGATGCGTGTGCCCGGGCAGCCTCCGTCGATGCGCAGTCGATCTGGCCCGACACCGTGCGTGCGGCGGCAGCGTGGTTCCAGGGTGCCAACGACGCGGGATTGCTCATGTGGGACCCCGAGACCGGCGGCGGATACGACGGTCTGCACGAGAACGGCGTGAACATCAATCAGGGGGCGGAGTCGACACTGGCGGCGATGTCCACACTTCAGCTGGCCAGGCGCTTCGCCGGTATTCCGCAGTGACCGGTGCTCCCCAGTGACGCGGACGGACCAGGAACTGGTCACCCGGAGCCCGCTTCGGATGGCGGCCGATCCGACACGTGTCATCACCCGGTTGTTCGTGCCCGGTCAAGAGGGATTCGAAGTCCACGAGTCCCGGGCGGGAGCGGTATTGCGGCGGATACTGGCGCTGGATGAGGACGGTGTGCGGGCGGCCCTGGACGATATCGTCATCCGGTTCGATCGGCGGCACCGCGATCTCGTCGGCACGTTCCGCCGGCACGCACGCGAGCTGTCCGACCGGCTGGACCCGGGGCGGGATCTTTCCGATGCCCGAATCTTGTTGCTGGGCGCAGCTTTCACCAGCGAGTACACCATCGAGGGGGCCGCGCTGTGCAATCCCAGCATCGTCGAGCACCCCGATCAATCGGGGGTGGCGCCGGGCAGTCTGCGCTTTGTGATGAGCGTGCGGGGTATCGGTGAAGGGCATCGGTCGTCCATCGGATTCCGCACCGGCACCGTGGACGGCGCAGGGACGGTCCACTTCGACGATGCCGTGCCGTTCGCGACGGTCGGGACCATCACCTCGACCCTGCTCGACGCCGCGGTGTTTCGCAATGAGCTGGTCAAAGTGTGGGGTTCCGAAGAGACTGCCGGCTATGTGCTCGACGGGCTCGGCGAACGGTTCAGCCGGGGCGATCTGGACGACCGACTGGAGCGGTTACATCGGCACAGTCGCACCAGAGCTCACACTCCGCAGCTGATCGAGTTGATCACTGATATTGCGGACCGCTCCTACGGTGTCGAGTTCCGCGGCGAGATACCCCTTGCCGAGCGGGTGTTGTGGCCGGCGACGGATGCCGAGGAAGCGGGGATGGAGGACGCGCGATTCGTCCGCTTCGTCGAGGACGACGGGCAAGCCACCTACTACGCCACCTATACGGCTTACGATGGAGTCGAGATCAGTCAACAGATGTTGACCACCAAGGACTTTCGGACGTTCGACTCGACACCGATGGTCGGTGCGGCGGCGGCGAACAAGGGATTGGCGCTGTTTCCGCGCCGGATCCACGGGCGATTCGCCGCGATGTCGCGGTCCGACCGGGAATCGAACACCGTCGCCTTCAGTGACCACCTGTCGGTGTGGACGACGACGCAGGAATGTCAGAAGCCCAGCGCCGTGTGGGAAACGCTGCAGTTGGGTAACTGTGGTTCTCCGCTGGAGACCGGCGCCGGTTGGCTGGTCCTCACCCATGGGGTGGGGCCGATGCGCACCTACTCGATCGGGGCGATACTCCTCGACCTCGACGATCCCACCCGGATCATCGGGCGGCTGCCGTTTGCCCTGCTGCATCCCGCGGCCGACGAGCGGGACGGCTATGTACCGAACGTGGTGTATTCGTGCGGGGCGCTGGTACACGCCGACACCCTGGTCCTGCCCTACGGCATCGGCGACTGCGCGATCGGAATCGCCACCGTCGCGCTTCCCGAGCTGCTCGCGGCGATGCAGCCGTAGTCACCGGCCCGGGTGTGTCCCCCGATCGGGGGAACGTGGATTCCCCCGATGCGTGGTCCGGTCGCCCGACATACCGCGGCGCCCGGACCCGGCATTGTGGTGACAACGCCGGAACAATGCGGGCTTGAACCACCCGGGTTGAACGGCGAAAAGCCCAGCCGCACAAGGAGATGACATGACCACCATCGCCCGCCGTATCGCCGCAGGAATCGTCCTTACCGCCGCCCCGACCATGATCGCGTTGGGCGTCGCCGGCAGCGCCGACGCGCAGACCGGCTTCCCGTACCAGGGGAACGCGCCGCAGCCGGGGACCTCCGTGCATCATCACCACCAGAACCACCGCTAGTCGCATTCCCGAAGGGCCCGGACGCCTGTCCGGGCCCTTCGGCATCCGCGAGACACGGAGCTACTTAGTCGGCCGATCGGCAAGGCAATACCGGCCGATAGGCAAGCTCAAATTAGCCTCTTGAACTGTACAAATGCGCGTAAGTAAGTCTCCACCGAATCGTGTCCGTGGGTTGGTGTGATTGAGCCCACCACATGCGCTACATTGTGACGGCAGTCATAGGAAAGGGTGGACATGGGCGGAGCATTGTTAGCAGGCCTGTTGGTCGTTCTGGGTCTCGGATCGATCGCCGCCGTCGTCGCAGCCGCCGTTCTGGGTTACGGGACGCTGGCGTTGGCGATCGGCATCCTCTCCAGCGCCGCATTCGCAGCGCGGACCGTCTGACCTACCGGCGCAGGCGCGGGCCGAGTCCGGTCGCGCGCACGGCTTGGCGGTCGATAGCCGCGCGGACTTCGGCGGCCGACCCCACCACGCGCACCGCTCTCTTGGCGCGCGTCACCGCGGTGTAGAACAGCTCCCGCGTCAACAGCCGTGAATCCTCCGACGGCAACAGCACGGTCACCTCGTCGGCCTGGCTGCCCTGGGATTTGTGGATCGTCATCGCGTGCATGGTGTCGACCTCGGTGAGGCGACCGGTCGAGAACGACGCGGCACCGATCGCCACCCGCAGGCCCTCCGGTGTCGCCACGGTGACGCCGGTGTCCCCGTTGTACAACTTGAGTCCGTAGTCGTTGGCAGTGACCAGCACCGGCCGCCCCGCGTACCACACCGACCACATCGGGTCGCCGGTTGCCTCGGTAAGCCAGCGCTGCACCTGACGGTTCCAGTGCGTCACCCCGAACGGGCCGTGCCGGTGCGCACACAGCAGCCGATGCTCATCCAGTACCGACGTGGCCCCCGGGGCATCGCCCAGCAGCGCGGCTTCACGCAACCGCAGCGCATGCGGCAGCAGGACGTCCCGCAGGGCGTCGCAGCTCGGTGTCCACGCGATGTGCGGTCCACCGGCGGCGAGGACCTCCAGAGCGCCGTCGGCGTCACCGTCCCGGATCGCCGTGGCCAGCGCGCCGATCGATTCGCCGAAGCGGTGCGAGGTGTGCAGCGCGGCGACACGGTCGGCACCCAGGCCGTCCACCAGGTCGGCCAGCACCGCGCCGGCTTCCACCGAGGCCAGCTGATCGGGGTCACCGACCAGGAGCAACCGGGTCTGTGGGCGGACGGCTTCCAGCAGTCGGGCCATCATGGTCAACGACACCATCGAGGCCTCATCGACGACGATGACATCGTGCGGCAGCCGATTGCCCCGATGATGACGGAAGCGCGACGACGTATTCGGCAGTGCCCCGAGAAGCCGATGCAACGTGGTCGCCGGCAGCCCGGTCAACCGCGCGCGATCCACCGGGTCGAGGCGGTCCACCTCGGCGCGGACCGCCTCTTGCAGCCGCGCGGCCGCCTTACCCGTCGGCGCCGCCAACGCGATCCGCGGCGACGCCCGGCCGGCCAGGGCCGCCTGCTCCGCGAGCAGCGCGAGCAGCCGGGCCACCGTGGTCGTCTTACCCGTTCCGGGACCGCCGGTCAGGACGGTGAGGCCCTGGGCCAGGGCCAGTTTCGCGGCCGCCCGCTGCTCGTCGAACCCGTCCGGGAACAGCCGCGCCACCTCCGGTGTGGGGCCCGGCGGCTGCGCGGCCAGCAGGGCCAGTGCGTCATCGCACACCTGCTGCTCCTCGCGCCAATACCGGTCCAGGTAGAGCAGATCGCCGAACAGGTGCAGCACCGCCGGGGGACCGATCAGCGGGCTGGCCCGCACGGCGGCCAGCCAGGTGTCGGCGTCCGTGCCGAACTCGCCAGCCGCGGCGCGCAGGTCCACGCACACCGACCCTGCGCGCAGGGCGCGGACCGCCAGGGCCACCGCCAGGATCACCGACTCGTCGGTCTCGCCGGTCAGTGCCGCCAATCGTTGTGCCACATGGGTATCGGCCGGTTCGAAATCGGGGGTCACGCGCCCTCCAGCAGTGCCGACAGTTCGGTCACCAAAACCGGTGGCGGAGCCCAGCTGAACACCCCACAGGGGTGGCCGTCGGTCACCGGTGTGGCGGGGCCGCACATTCCCCGCACGAACAGGTAGATCACCCCGCCCAGGTGGGTTTCGGGTGCATACCCGGGAAGCCGCCACCTCAGATAGCGGTGCAGCACCACGCTGTACAACAGCGCCTGCAGGGGATAGTCGGAATGCAGCATCGCCTCGACCATGCGCTGCCTGGTGTAGTCGGCGGCGGTCAGCGGCGCGTCGGCGGTGCCCAGCCAGTTCGTCTTGTAGTCGACCACAACATATTTCGTATGCCCGCCGGCGGGCACCCGCAGCACCACGTCGATGGATCCGGAGAGGTACCCGCGCAAGGATTGCCGGCCCAACGTCCCCGTCGACAACCGTTCGGCGTAACAGGCCAGTGGGTCAGCGGCAGGCAGGTGGCGGCCCACCAGGGCGCCGACGTCGGCCAGCGTGTGATCCGCACCCGCCAGCGGGAACTCGAAATCCAGCTCGCACAGCCGATCTGGCAAACCGATCTGCCGCAACGTCTTTCCCGGCGCGAGCGGACCCAGCGGGGTGTCGTGCAGCGGCACCAGGGCGGTCGCGATCTCACCGGCGGTGGCGGGCACCGGCCACCGGGACGCATGGACCGCCACCTGGGCCTGCAACTCCGCCGCGAGGTCCGCGGCGAAGGGGTCCGCGGTCTCCAGGACGGCGTGTACCAGCGAACCGAAGGTGGCGCCGGTGGGCAGATCGGCCATCGGAGACGGCGTATCGGCGCCCGCCGGAGGGGAGGTCAATGCGATGTCGGGGATCTCGTCGTCCAGTTCGACCACCTCGGGCTCACTGGAGACACCCGCGGTCCGGGAATCCTCGGCGGCCCGCAACAGTCCCGAATACGATGTGCGCCGCCACGTCGTATCGATGATCCGGTGGAAGTGGCGCACCGACAGGTCCGTGGCCGGTGCCGTCACCGGGGCGGGGGTGAACGGCGCGATCTCCGACTCCTCCAGTACCGGCCCGCCCGCGTCCGCCCATGCCCGGAGGCGGGCCAACGCGTCGGTATCGGAGATCTTGGCCGGCACACACACGTCCGGCACCTCGGCCGTCCCTGGTGCCCGCCCGCGCAACAACCGCGACAGGCCACCGTTGGGCTCGTAGTACGACGGTGCCCACCAGGCCACCACCTGTGACTGGGCCCGGGTCAGCGCCACATACGTCAACCGGCTGTCGTTGGCGGCCGCCTCGGCCTTACCCGCCGCTACCACCGCGGGCGCCGCCCCGCCCAGGTGGAGGCAGCGCACCGAATCTTCGTGGTAGAGGACGGGATCCGGGTCGGGTGTGTAGCGGTTGAAGGCGAAGGGCAGATACACGATCGGGTACTGCAGTCCCTTGGACACCCACACCGTCATGATCTGCACCGCGGCCGAATCGCTGTCGAGGCGCCGATTACGTTCGGCCGTGCCGCCGCCGCCGGAACTCTGGGTGCGCAACCAGTCGCGCAGTGCGGGCAGCCCGAATCCCTCGTTGTGCGCGGTGTCCTGGAGCAGTTGCGTCATATGCGCGAGGTCGGTCATCAGCCGCTCGCCCCCTTGACGGGACAACACCCGGCTGCCCATCCCCGCCAACTGTGCGGCCTCGAGCACCGCGGCGACCCCGCGTTCCCGCGCGTGTCCGGCCCAGGCGCGCAGGGTCTCGGCCACCCGGTCGGTCAACGCGTCCCCGCGCGCGGCAAGGGTTTCCGCGGTCTCACCGAAGAACGCGGTGGTCGCCGCGGCGCGCACCAGACCCGGGCGGTGCGGCTGGTCGAAGGCCTCCAGCAGGCACAGCCAGTCCGCTGCGGCCTCGGAACCGAACACGTCGGTGTCACCGGTGTAGACCGCGGGGATCCCGGCCTCGGACAAGGCGTCGAAGCATGCCCTGGCGTCCTTGTGGGTTTCGACGATCACCGCGATGTGACGGGCTTGCACGGCGGCTCCGTCGAAGGTGGCCGCACTGGCCAGCAGGGCGCCGATATCGGCGGCGAGATCCTTGCCGATATGGCTGCGTAGACGGTCGATCTGCATGGTGCGGGTATGGGAATTGCCGCGCGTGACGACCCGCAGCCGGAACGGATCATTGCGGGGTGCGCCGGCCAGTCGGTGTCCCTGATGGTGGGCGTGTACCGGGTGCACGACGATTCCCGGGCCACCCAATTGCGCGCCGCCGAGCACCACCTGCAGCCGATCCACCAGAGCGGCGTCGCTGCGCCAGTTGGTGCCCAGTGTCTGCTTGTCACCCGCGGTGTCGGCCGCCCGCAGATAGGTGTCGATATCGCCGCCGCGGAACGCGTAGATCGCCTGCTTGGGATCGCCGATCAGTACGAGCGTCGAGCGCCCGGTGAAGGCCCGCTCGATCACCTGCCATTGGACGGGATCGGTGTCCTGGAATTCGTCGACCATGACGATCGGCCAGCGCTGCGGCATCCGCACCCGCGCGGCGGAATCGGGTTGGTCGAGTGCGGCAGCCAGCCGGGTCAGCAGATCGTCATAGCCCAGAATTCCGCTGCGCCGCTTACGGATCTCCAATTCGGCCAGCACATCCCGCGCAAAGGCCAGGCACACCGCCGCGTACGAATCAGGCTCCGGATCGACCGGTCGCAGCTCTGTCGCGGGGTGGTTGACCACTTCCCGGGCCAGCTTCAGCGCTGCGCGGTACCCGAGCACCGGGTCGTCGCGCTGCATGCCGAAATGCGCCAGATACAGGTCGTCGACGATCTCGACCACCAGCTCGTCGAGGCTCTCCACCAGCGTCACACCGCTGTCGCTGTCCCCGGCCACCCCGAGGGATTTCAGCACGATATGGCAGAACTGGTGGGTGGTGGCGATGGTCGCGGCGTCGAAACCGGCCAGCGCGTCGTGCAGGCGCAGGCGCCGCGCCTGCCGATCGGTGGCGCAGATGTGCCGTTCCAACTCGTTGGCGGCCCGCTCCGGATCGTCGATGGCCGCCAGCGCGCTGACGATCTGGGCGCGCACCCGCTCGCGCAACTCCTGGCTGGCCGACCGACTGAACGTGATCAGCAGCATCTGATCGAGTGCGGCCACGCCTTCGGCGACCATCCTGGTGACCAGACCGGCCAGTGCGAACGTCTTGCCGGTGCCCGCGCTGGCTTCCAGCACCGTCGTCGATTGCGGTACCGGCAGCGGACCGAGCAGGTCGAAGGCCTTCACCGCCAGCCTCTTTCGGCACGCAGCAGCGGAATCCACAGGCGTTGCGCGTACTCGTCGAGGCCGGCCAGGTCGGTGAGCCGGGCGCCGCGGCCCCACACCCGCTCGATGGCCTTGTCCTCGCATTCGTTCTTCCAGCGGTAGTTGGCGGCCTGCTCCGGGTCGTCGCCGGCGTCGCGTGCGGCAGCCCACGCGTACGACGTCTTGATCGGCAGCGGCAACGGGGTTCGGCGGCCCTCGTCGTAGAGCCCGACGAGGTCGCGCAATACCGACAGGGCCGAGTCGGGGGCCTCCAGAGTCTGCACCCGCGGGGTGGTGCCCCGCCTGGGCCGCCCGACACAGGTCGCCGACCAGGCCCGCTTCGGGTCATGAGCGGCCAACGCCAGCAAGGGGATCCAGGCCTTGAGTAGATGCTTGCCGTCGAGCTTGGAGTACGTCACCGCCGAGAGCAGATTGCCGAAGACCGGGGTCACCGTTCCCGTCAGGTGCCGGCCCGGTTCCAGTTCGATGTCGACGTCGAAGGCGTCGCCGTCGACACTGCGGTGCCGCAATGCCTCCGCGGCCAATTGCGCTGCCTGGTCTCGAATCTCGATGGCCCGACGCCAGCCGAGCCGGCCCGGGGGCAGGGTGCCCCGGCGCCACTCGGCCTGCTGCGCGTCCTGAGGTGTCAGCCCGGCGGTGATGTCGGCGAGCATCCGGTCGCCGACCGTCCACTCCTGCAGGGCGTCGATCGACACCGGCATCTCGTCGGATACACCCTCGACATCCCACGGCAGTGTGTAATCCAGGGCCCGGAAAAAGCCTTTCACCGGGTCGTTGAAGAACCGGACCAGGTCGGCCAGTTCGACATCGGTGCGGGGTGGGGCCGGCAGTGGACCTGAGACGAAGACCGGCCGCGGTTCGCGGTGCCCCGACATCGCCCTGGCCGCCGTCAGGGCGGTGGGGTCGAAGGTGAACGGGCGGCCGGACCCGTCCGGTTCCACATTGCGGATGTCGAAGGGCTGCAACGGATGCTGGGTGAGTACCGACACCTCTCCTTCGCAGCTCAGGTCCAGGGTGTCGAGCAGTTCGGCGATCGGCACCGCGGGCGGTCGGCTCTGCCCGGTGTATTCGTTGGCGCCGGTGTAGGTGATGACGAGTGTCTCGGTGGCCGCGCCGATGGCGTCCAGCAGCAGCTGTCGGTCCTCGGAACGGATATCGCGTTCACCGGTCATCGGGTCGCGGGCCAGGATGTCGTCACCGTCGATGGCGCCCAGCCGTGGGAACATCCCGTCGTCCAGGCCCACCAGGCACACCACCCGGTGCGGGACCGACCGCATCGGGACCATGGTGCACACCGTCAGGGTGCCGGTGCGGAAGTTGGCGCGGGTCGGCCGGCCGGCCAGTCGCCGGTCCAACAGCGCGCGAATATCGCTCAGCCGCAGCACGGTCGAGGTGGCGGTGGCCGTCCCGTCGAGGAGGGCGGCGAACTCCTGCTGGACCTGGGCGCGGGGCCAGTCCTCGTCATCGTGTGCCAGCGCGTCGAGGCCCGTCGACAGTGCCTGCAGCCACTCGGCCAGTGGGCGGGTGCCACTGAGCGCGACGACGGTCCGGTGTAGCTGGTCGACGAACTCCGCGAACCGCCCGGCCAGCTCGACGCGATTGCTGCTCACATCGTCGAGCGGCAGTGTGGTGTCCAGCCAGGTCCGTGAGTCATCCGACAGCGCGACACCCGCCAGCACCCGGTCCACGCCGAAACGCCACGTGTTGTGCAGGAACTCGACGCCGTAGGGGGCACGGTGCTCCGTGTCGAAACCCCAGCGGATATTGGCCTCCCGAACCCAGGCGGTCACGGCGTCGAGATCGTCGTCGGTGAAGGCGAACCGGGCGCGCACCGGGGCGGATGCGGCCAGGTTCAGTACCTCACTGGCGGTGGCCCGCCCGCCGGCCAGCGTCAGTAGCTGCGCGACCACCGACAGCAACGGATTGGTCTGCACCAGCGCGCGGTCGGCCAGCCGAACCCGCAGCCGGTGCGCCGGATGAGCTCCGTGCACCACCTCGCCCAACCCGAAACCGGCCGAGATCAGCGGGGCGAACGTCTCGATATCGGGGCACATCACCAGGACGTCGCGCGGCTCCAGGGTGGGGTCGTCGGCGAGCAGGCCGAGCAGGACCTCACGCAACACATCGACCTGCCGGGCCGGGCCGTGGCAGGCGTGCACCTGTACGGAGCGGTCCGCGATCCGGTGCCGGCGGCCGGCCGGACGCAGCCGGTCGGCGGCGATATCGGATTGCAGCCAGCCCAGCAGAGTATCCGGATATGTTGCCGTGGAAAGGTATTCGTCCGTCGCGGCGGTGGGCAGGGCCCGTTGCAGTTCGCGCAGGTCACGGCCGAGCGTGGCCAGCAGCGGATGCCCGAGCGCGCGGTGACCGGTGTCGTCACGGCGCGGGATCCGTCCCTTGTGAGTGGACAGCGCCTGCCACATGCGGTCACTGGGGTGGGGCAGCCACAGGTGCAGGTCGTGATGGGTGGACAGGGCGTCGAGCAGTTCGATCTCGGTGCGGGGCAACCGGGTGTGGCCGAACAGCGACAGCCTCGGCGGGAGTCCGTCCGCAGGCGCTTCCCGCAGCCGCGACACGGTGTGCGCGTGCCGGATGTGCGGAGGGTCGATGCCCATTCTGGACAGCAGGGCCCGCCACAGCGGCGGCTGCCAGGACAGGTCCGCCTCGACGCCCGTCCAGTCGATGAGCAGTTCGGGGCGCTGGCGTGCGTAGGAGGCGAAGAGTCCGGCCAATCTGCGTGCCACCGCGTACCGCCGGCCGTGGCGAAGTTCGTGCTCGTCTCCGGTGTCGAAGTGGCCCAGGTGGGTGGCCAGGGTGGTGCACCACGGCTGGTCGAGGTTCGCGTCGATGGTGGCCAGCAATGGCCACACCAGGGCGTCGGGGGACCAGGGATCGTCGCGGGACGTGCCGGACAGCGTCGCCATCAGCGTGCGCGGGCTGGCGAATTCCACACCGGCGCAGACGCCCAACCGGTCCGACAGTCGCTGGCTGAGCCAGCGTTCGACACCCTTGGCGGGCACCAGCACCAACTCCCGCGCGAACGGGTCGGGCAGGGGTTCGGACAGCAGCGCTCCCAGTCCGTCGGCGAGCAGATCCGTCCGCTCGGCGCGGTGTAGGTGCAGAGCCATCGCTGCTCACCCTAGCCAGTCGGTGGCCCGGTCAGGAGCAGGTGTTCAGGGCCGGCCTTCCGAGCCTCACTTCGTGGTGAGAGCGAATTCCTCGGCCAGCCCGTCGATTCCCGCTCGGATCGCCTCGATGGCCGATGCGCGTGCCTTGAGCTTGCTCGCCACATGGGCCTTCAGGTGCAGGGTCGCGGCATATTCGGTTGCCACCGCCTGGGCGCGGGCCAGCACGTCGTCGTGTTCGACGATCTCGTCGAGCCAGCCACCCGCGATCGCGGCGTCCCCGGTGAACGTCGCCGCCACCGACACCGCGCGGAAGAACGCGGCACGGGTCAGCCGCATCCGCATGATCTCGATGGCCGCGATCGGCAACGTCATCCCGATGGCCACCTCGTTGGCCTGGCACCGGCCCTTCGCCGAACCCACCCGATGATCGCCACTGAGAAGCAGGAAGGAGCCCATCGCGATGGCGTGCCCGGTGGCCGCGATCACGATCGGGGCCGGGAAACTCAAGACGCGCACCGACAATTCGAATCCGGCGGTCAGCATGCCCAGCCCGGCAGCGGGATCGCCGGAGGCGAACACACTCAGCTCGAATCCCGCGCTGAGCACTCGCGAATTACCGGCCAGGACGACGGCTTTCACGGTACCGGCGGCGATATCCGACTCGGCCTGGTCCAGTCCGGCGTTGATGGCCGCCAGCATGTCGGGGGACAGGGCATTGACCTTGCCGTCGTCGAGAGCGATCGTCGCGACGGATTCGTTCACCGAGTAACTCACCGGGCTCGTCATAGTTGCGGATGTTACGGAGCGTGGTTGCGAATTTTGATGGCGGGGCTCGAGTGATGCCTGCCCGCGGGCCGGGCCTCCTCGATCCACGGGAAGTCGAGCTCGGTGGTCTCGTCGACCTGGCGGGTCCGCCAGCGGTCCTGGGTCTCGCGCACCGCGCGGTTCATCCGGTCGATCTCGGCCCGGTACACCTCGGGACGCGTCTCCTTGGATGCGTAATGGAAGTAGGTGAGCGTGCTGCGCAGCAGCTCCAACTTCTGCTTCTCCCGTCTGGCCAGGTCGTGGTTGAGCATCAGGTCCAGTCGCTGCACCGGCGGCAAGGTCGCCCAGTCGAGCACCACCTCGGTGTGGAACTCCTGCCGCCTGCCCTTCTCGTTCTTGGTGCGATCGCGGTAGGTGAGGGCGCCCTCGAACCGGGACTGGATCTCCCCGCCGAGTTCCTCGCGGTTGATGGCCGAATCCCAAATAGTTCGCCACTCCTGCCCGGGTGCGAGTTGAGTGAGTTCGCTGGGAAGAGTGAGTTCGGCGATCTCGGGTGGCCCGTCGGCATAGGCTTCCGCGTAGCGGCCCACGGTGAGCGCGGTGGGGAATTCGAACTGCACCTCATGTGCGGCCGTCTTGCCGAAATTGCGTACCACGAGTTCGATGACGTGCCAGTCGGTGGCGTTGGGCTCCATGTACATCACCACGTGCGGCCGCAGTTCAGCGCTTCTGAGCTGCCGGTTCCGGGTGATCACCCGCGCCACGAAGATCAGTGCGAGAACCGCGAGCAACAGCCCGGCCCACGCCGCGATCGTGAGCCAGGTGGCAGACCCCAGGCCGACGAGGTCGGTCCACCGATCATGAAACCACTGCACAGCGCCCCCACCCGTTCGTCCGATTGCGCTCTGGACAGTAGCGCTTCGCTAAGTGTCGCGTAAACCGCGACTCCCGGCATTGCTAGCTGGCGGTGGCGAGTGCCGGGGCGGTCAGGGGGCGCAGCGTGTCGGCCCGGATCAGGCGTTCGGTGCGGGCCGGCCAGTCGGTGTCGGCCCACACGACTTCGGCGGGCAGTCGGCGCCAGTACCTCGGATGGGCGCGCAGGTGCATCTCGACGCTGGCGTGCACCGCCGCGGCGTGCGGCACCCGCCGTACGCCGCGGGCGCGCGGTTCACGCCGGGGGACCGGGAGGGCCGCCGGTTCGGTGCGGATCCGCAATCCGGCGCGGGTGGCTCCGTCGAGGATCCAGTCCAGGACGACGGCGTCACCGACGATGCTGCGGTGCGTTCCGCGAAACCAGACTTCCTCGACACCGTCGACGTGCTGCAGCGGTGGTCCGCCGTCGATGGCCATGGCGTGCCGGCCCTCGACCACCTCGACCGGTCCGGCGGTGCCCGGTGTCCGGGTGGTATCCCACAGGCCGAGGAACCGCACGGGTATGCCGACATCGGGGTGGGAGGTCAGCCCGGCGGCAACGGCGGCGAGGTCCCGCCAGTCCTGGTCGGTGCGCGGTGTACGCGGGACCGCATAGGTGGCGAGCACGTAGTCGATGAGTTCGCCGTCGAGCACGCCGATGGTGCCGAGCAGTCTGCTCAAGGCCTGGGCGCAGGCCGCGCCGCGGCCGGCCCCGAAGGCGAAGATCTGGTCGCCCGGGTGCCAGTGCGTCAGTAGATGCCGATAGCCCTCGGTGATGGCGGCGCGCGCTTCATCGGCGGCGTTGCGGCGGCGCAGCGGGAGGTCGTGAGACCAGATCAGCTGGGTGTCGTCGAGTTGTGCGAGCAGGCCGGTGAGGTCGGTACGACCGGAATGTGCCCCTTGGCCGAAGCACAGCACGATATTTGTCACAGCAACCCCCGACGGATGCAGCACGAGCGAATCCAGCGAATAATCCTGCCCACGCGGCCCGGCTGGCGCCGGTCCGTGGATTCGCCGAAGAATCCAGTCATCTCGACGAAATCCAGCTGAATAAAGCTATCGTGCTACGAAATCAGTCGTCTGTCCATCGTTTGACGGACATGGAAATTCTTGCGGTAAACCTGAACCGCAGCAGCGGGGAATGTTCGGCTAACTCAGCGGCAGTACGGCGCCGGCGCTGGACACGTCGCCGTGCACCTGCAGGGAGCCGGGCACGCTGCCAGGCGGGACATCGAACGCGATGGCGACATCGACGGGTTCGTTGGGGTACACCACGGTCGACGCACCGCCGAGGTAGAAGGTGGCCTCGGTGTCCGGGGTATAGGTCTGGCCGTCCGCGGTGAGCACCTGTTGGTCGGCGACGAACGTCGCCGGCGCCTGACCGGTGTTGGCCAAGGTCAGATGCACCACGATGAATTCACCCGTGGCGGTCTTGGTCAGCTGGTCGTTGTCCGGTGCGACGACGGTCGGGCCGATATCGATGCCGTTCTGGGTGAACGTGACATCACCGTCGACCGCGCTACCCGCCGCGGGTGCCGCGGGCGCGGATTCGGTCGCCGACGGACTTGAGGCCTCGGTGGACGTCTCGGCCGAGGACGAAGTGGTCGGGGTGGACGTCGCCCCCGGCAGGCTCAGCTGGCTGGGCTCGGGCTTGTGGATGACCAGGGCGAACACGAGCACCGCGATCAGCGCGATGAGCAGGACGCCGACGCCGCCGACGTAGCTCTTGAGCAGGTTCGCGTTTCCTGCGGCCGGCGCGGTGGGCCCCGGTGCTGCGGCTGCCGGCTCGGCGAACTGGGCCGCCGCCGGCTCGTCGTAGAACGACGCCGGGGTGTAGGTGGGGACCACCGTGGTAGGCGGTTCGGGCAGCTTCACCACGGTGGTATCCGGCTCGAGCGCGGTGGGCGGCTCAGGGTTCTCGGGTGCTTCCTCGGCCGACTCCGGGGTGTCCGCATCGGATTCCGGCTCAGACGGTGACCCGTCGGGTGTCGGCTGCTCGGGCTGCGGGATGTTCACGACGGCGGTGGGCTGCTCGCTGGCCGCCTGCTCCCAGGACGGCATCTCGACATCGGGCCACGGCGGCAACTCGGACGGCCAGGATGTCGGCTCCTGCGGCGCGGAAGGTTCTGCGGGAGCCGGGGGAACGGGAGGCGCCGGTGGCGCCTGAGCGGGGGTCAGATGCTCGGTCCACGCCGTGCCATCCCAATACCGTTGACCACCCGTGCCGTCAGGGTCGGGATACCAGCCGGCCGGGGTCGGCGGTGTCGTCATCGTAGGACTTCCTCCCCATCATGCGCCGGATGGGCGCTGTGACCCCGCAGGATAGCCGAGCCCGGAATACGCCGCGAGACTTTTGCCTGCGCCCTCGACCTCGTTCAGCCGCCCATCAGCATGCGCCACTGGTCGAGATTGCTCGCCCGGTAGACGTAGTTCGACTGCTTGACCGAAGACAACGATGCATTCGGCTCAGCCGAATACCAGTGTCCGGGAAACACGGTCGGGTCGCCGGGCAACTGGGCAAGTGCCTGCAGGCTGCGGAACATCGCATCGACGTCCCCGCCCGGGAAATCGGTGCGCCCGCACCCCTCCAGGAACAAGGTATCCCCGGCCACCAGTCGCCCGTCGAGCAGGAAGCACTGACTGCCCGGGGTGTGCCCTGGCGTGTGTAGCAGTTCGATCTCGATATCGCCGATCGCCACCTTGTCACCGTGCTGGTGCGGGGTCAGTTCGCTGGGCGCGATACCGGTGACGCGCGAAACCCATTCCGCCTCATGGGCATTGACGTGCACCGGCACGCTGACCCGCTCCAGGAGTTCGGCCACTCCCTTCAGCGTGAACCCCATCATCGTGCCGCCGACGTGGTCGGGGTGGTGATGGGACACCAGCACGCCCGACAGGTGCATGCCGTCCGCTTCCAGGGTGTCCACCAGGTCGCCTGCGGCGTACGCGGGGTCGACGACCACGGTGTCGCCGGTCTCGCGGTCGCCGATCAGGTAGGCGAAGTTGCGCATCTGTTCGGCGATCGGATCGCCTGCGGCGAAATCGCGGCCGGACAACAGCTGACGGAAGTACAGGCGGTCTTCGGACATGGGGACAGAGTAGGACGGCGCCCCGTGACAGAGATAACCGCAGGTCCAAAAACCGCATGTCATGGGGTGTTTAACCGCACAAGCGGAAATGTCGCATCTCAGATGCGTAATTACTAGCGTCGGACGCATGCACCTCACCCGGTTCACCGACCTCGGACTGCGGACGATGATGCTGCTCGCCGCCGCGGAGACCGACGGCCGGCGAATCACCACCCGCACCATCGCGAACGGCGCCGACGCGTCGGAGAACCACATCGCCAAAGCCGTCTCGCGGCTCGTCGAGCTCGGCATGGTCAACGCCCGGCGCGGCCGCGTTGGTGGACTCGAACTCGCCGAGGCCGGCCGACACGCATCGCTGGGCTGGCTGGTCCGCCGCCTGGAGGGCGACGCCGAGGTGATCGACTGCGCCGGCGGCGCCCACCCCTGCCCGCTGATCCCCGCGTGCCGGCTGCGTCGAGTGCTCGCGGAGGCCAAAGAAGCCTTCTACCGCCAGCTCGACGGCTACACCATCGACGACCTGTCGGGCAGCACCCTGCTGCCCCTCGTTTCCCTTCCCTTGACCCACCCAGAAAGGACACCACGATGACCATCACCACCGAGAGCACTGAACTGGACCCGGTTCACGCCGAGATCGTGACCGCCACGTTGCCGTTGATCGGCGCCAATATCGACACCATCACCCAGGCGTTCTACCGCCGGTTGTTCGACAACCACCCGCAGCTGCTGCGCAACCTGTTCAACCGCGGTAACCAAGCCCAGGGCGCGCAGCAGCGCGCGCTGGCGGCGTCGATCGCGACCTTCGCCACGCACCTTGTCGACCCTGCGCTGCCGCATCCAGTGGAGCTGCTGTCGCGGATCGGGCACAAGCACGCCTCGCTGGGCATCGTCGCCGAGCAGTACCCGGTGGTGCACGACAACCTGTTCGCGGCGATCGTGGAGGTGCTCGGCGCGGACACCGTCACCGCCGAGGTCGCGGCCGCCTGGGACCAGGTCTTCTGGATCATGGCCAACGCGCTGATCGACCTGGAGCGCTCGCTGTACGCCCAAGCCGGTGTGCGCGACGGAGACGTGTACCGGCGGGCTCAGGTGCTGGCCCGGGTGGACGATCCGTCCGGCGCGGTCCAGGTGACCGTCGCCCCGCTGACGGCCGGTGCGCTGCCGAGCACGGCGGGCCAGTACGTGTCCGTCGGTGTGACCCTTCCCGACGGCGCGCGCCAGCTGCGCCAGTACAGCCTGATCGACGCGGGCGAGCACGGGGAGCTCACGTTCGCGGTCAAGCCCACCGGTGAGGTGTCGACATGGATCCGGGACAACCTGCGCGTGGGCGACCTGCTCGACGTCACCGTGCCGTTCGGCGACCTGCCGCGCCCCGCTCCCGGTGCGCCGCTGGTGTTGATCTCGGCGGGCATCGGCATCACTCCGATGATCAGCATCCTGGAAGCGCTGGACCCGGCCACGCGTGTGGTCGTCCTGCACGCCGACCGCAGCGCCCAGACCCACCCGCTGCGGGAACGGCAACGTGAGCTGGTGGCCGCGTTGCCCGATGTCACCCTGGACATCTGGTACGAGGACGCCACCGAAGGCGCGCATCAGGGCTTCCTGAACCTCGACGAGGTGGAGCTGCCCGCCGGCGCCGAGGTCTACCTGTGTGGCGCCGACGGCTTCGTCCGGGCGGTGCGCGACCAGCTGGCCGCGCGCGGCGTCGAACGGGTGCACTGCGAGCTGTTCAGCCCCAACGACTGGCTGCTGTAACCGCGCCGGCTGGTCAACGCCGATTTCTGCACCGGGGTCGCTGCGCCCGTACACTCGCGACCCTGGTGTGGAAAACAGCGTCGAACGGGCCAGTCGACCCCGATACGCTGCCGTTTTGGCAGGAGAAACGCCGGGAATGTACCCTCTTTAAGGCCCTCGGGCTGATGTAGTGCCAAAGAAGTGCAAGGCCCCCTTAGCTCAGTCGGTAGAGCGTTTCCATGGTAAGGAAAAGGTCAACGGTTCGATTCCGTTAGGGGGCTCGGTGGACGCCAGGCGGATCGCCGCCTTCGTCTATTCGGGGCGGTGTAGCTCAGCTGGTTAGAGCGCACGACTCATAATCGTGAGGTCGGGAGATCGAGCCTCCCCACCGCTACAGGGAAACAACGAGAGGCAATGACGTGGCGTCGAGTACCGACGTACGGCCCAAGATCACCTTGGCCTGCGAGGTGTGCAAGCACCGTAACTACATCACGAAGAAGAACCGGCGCAACGACCCGGACCGGCTGGAGCTGAAGAAGTTCTGCCCCAACTGTGGCGCGCACCAGCCGCATAAAGAGTCGCGCTAACTCTTCGTCGTGGCTCTGTCGTCGAACATCGTCGGGATGCACTATCGGTACCCCGACGTGTACGAGGTTGGCCGGGAGAAGATCCGCGAGCACGCCGTCGCCGTCAAGAACGACGATGCGTACTTCCACGATGAAGCTGTCGCCGCCGACCTCGGGCATGACTCACTGCCGGCGCCGCTGACCTTCATCTGCATCTTCGGCTACCAGGCGCAGTATGCGTTTTTCGATCATGCGAACATCAGCGTCAAAGATGCACAGATCGTGCAGGTCGACCAGCAATTGAAGTTCATGGCGCCGATCCGGGCGGGCGACAGGCTGTACTGCGATGTCTACGTAGATTCGGTTCGACAGGCACACGGCACGGACATCATCGTCACCAAGAACGTGATCAGTAATGACAAGGGTGACGTTGTCCAGGAGGCCTACACGACCCTTGCCGGTCGTGCAGGAGACGGAGAAGAGGGTTTTTCTGATGGCGCTGCGTGAGTTCAGTTCGGTCAACGTGGGTGACACCCTTCCGGAGAAGGTCATCCCGCTGACCCGACAGGACCTGGTGAACTACGCCGGTGTGTCCGGCGACCTGAACCCCATCCACTGGGACGATGAGATCGCCAAGCAGGTCGGCCTCGACACCGCGATTGCGCACGGCATGCTGACCATGGGCCTCGGCGGCGGTTATGTCACGTCCTGGGTCGGCGACCCGGCCGCCGTGACCGAGTACAACGTCCGGTTCACCGCGGTCGTCCCCGTGCCCAACGACGGTGTGGGCGCCGAGATCGTCTTCAACGGCCGGGTGAAATCGGTGGAACCCGAATCGAAGTCGGTGACGATCGCCCTCTCGGCGACCACCGGGGGAAAGAAGATCTTCGGCCGCGCCATCGCCATCGCGAAGCTGGCCTGAGCCATGGCCATCAAGGCTGACATCCTGGGGATGGTCTACAAGTACCCCGAGGTCTTCGTGGTGGGCCGTGAGCAGGTCAAGCAGTTCGCGCGGGCGGTGAAATCCGACGATCCGGCTTCGCAGGACGAGGCGGCCGCCGCCGAGCTGGGCCACGACACGCTGGTCGCAGGCCCGACGTTCCCGTCGATTCTCGCGCTGCTGGTGCAGCAGGACTTCTTCCGTAACGTGGATGTCGGCATGGAAACCATGCAGATCATCCAGGTGGATCAGCGGTTCGTGTATCACCGGCCGATCAAGGTGGGCGACCGGTTGCACGCTCATCTGGAGATCAAGTCGGTCGATGAGCGGTTCGGCGCCGATATCGTCGTGACCCGCAACATCCTCGCCGACGACGACGGCGTGATCATCATGGAGGCGTTCACCACCCTGATGGGCCACGAAGGCGACAATTCGGTGTCGGTGCAGTACGACCGCGAAACCGGTCAGGTGCGGCGCTCGGCGGTCATCGAGAGCTAGTCTCGGTGATGAGGGAGCAGCGACAAGGCGATTAGTAACTGAGACTTGGGCCGATGTACACTCGGTCCTCGGGGTTTTCCCACATCAGCGCGCTGTCCGTCGGTTCGGAAATCGGCCGGTCGGGGAGCGCGCGAGTTGTGTGAGGGCCGCCACGAAGGGGCGTAGCTCAACTGGCAGAGCAGCGGTCTCCAAAACCGCAGGTTGCAGGTTCAAGTCCTGTCGCCCCTGCTCAACTGAATACTCGACGAGTGTGGACACTGCGAAGGTGACCACCCGAACCAGATGAAAGGCGTGCGGTGAGCGACGAGCGCGACAGTGCCGGCTCCGAAGGCACCGAAGCAACGGGCACCGAGGACGCGGCCGGCCAGACGGCCGTCGTGACCCGCCCGCTGCGCCCGACCGGTAAGCGGACGCGGCGTGCCGCGGTGGCCCCGGTTGAGGACGATGAGGTGTCCGATACCGACACCGAGTCCGCCGACGGCACCGAGGGCGCCGAACCGACTGCCAAGAGCACGAAGACCAAGGCGGCGAAGCCGGCCAAGAAGAAGAGCGACGCCAAGCGGGTCAACCCGTTCGCCTTCGTGTGGAACTACCTCAAGCAGGTCGTTGCCGAACTGCGCAAGGTCATCTGGCCGAACCGCAAGCAGATGGTCAGCTACACCACGGTGGTCCTGGTGTTCCTGGCATTCATGGTCGCGCTGATCGGCGGGGTCGACGTCGGGCTGGCGAAGCTCGTGTCGATCGTGTTCGGCTGACCGGAAGAACTGAGAGAGGACTGACAACCGTGACTAGCTTCGACGGCGACGAACAGCTCGACGCCGAGACGCCTTCGGGTGATGCCGTCGACGTGCTCGACGAGACTCTGGAGACCGCCGAGGGCGCCGAAGAAGGCGCTGAAGAATCCGAGACTGCCGAAACTGCGGAAACCGAGGCTCCTGTCGTTGAGGAGGCCGCCGAGGACGAGGACGTCGATCCGGCGACCGCGCTCAAGAAGGAGCTGCGCCTCAAGCCGGGTGACTGGTACGTCATCCACAGCTACGCCGGTTACGAGAACAAGGTGAAGGCCAACCTCGAGACCCGCGTGCAGAACCTGGACGTCGGCGACTACATCTTCCAGGTCGAGGTGCCCACCGAAGAGGTCACCGAGATCAAGAACGGCCAGCGTAAGCAGGTCAACCGCAAGGTGCTGCCCGGCTACATCCTGGTGCGCATGGAACTGAACGACGAGTCGTGGGGCGCGGTGCGCAACACCCCGGGCGTCACCGGGTTCGTCGGTGCGACCTCGCGCCCGTCACCGCTGTCGCTCAACGACGTGGTCAAGTTCCTGCTGCCGCAGGGGGCGGCCAAGAAGGCTGCCGCGAAGAGCTCCTCCGCGGCATCGGCGGCCTCGTCTGAAGCCACGTTGGAACGGCCCGAGATCCTCGTCGATTTCGAGGTCGGCGAGTCCGTCACCGTCATGGACGGCCCGTTCGCGACGCTGCCGGCCTCGATCAGCGAGGTCAACGCCGAGCAGCAGAAGCTCAAGGTGCTGGTGTCGATCTTCGGCCGCGAGACACCTGTCGAGCTGACGTTCACCCAGGTCGCCAAGATTTAGTGGCTCAGTTTTCAACAACACAGGGCAACCCACGCCCTTCCAGGAAGAAACAGTAAGGAACACCGAACAACATGGCCCCGAAGAAAAAGGTCGCCGGGCTCATCAAGCTCCAGATCCAGGCCGGGCAGGCCAACCCTGCTCCGCCGGTCGGTCCGGCGCTCGGTCAGCATGGCGTCAACATCATGGAGTTCTGCAAGGCGTACAACGCCGCGACCGAGTCGCAGCGCGGCAACGTCATCCCCGTGGAGATCACCGTCTACGAGGATCGCAGCTTCACCTTCGCCCTGAAGACCCCGCCCGCCGCTCGGCTGCTGCTCAAGGCTGCCGGTGTGCCGAAGGGTTCCGGCGAACCGCACAAGACCAAGGTCGCCAAGGTCACTTGGGATCAGGTGCGTGAGATCGCCGAGACCAAGAAGGAAGATCTCAACGCCAACGACATCGACGCTGCCGCGAAGATCATCGCCGGCACTGCCCGCTCCATGGGTATCACTGTCGAATAAGCACGAAAGTCTCGAATAAGCACGGAAGTCGTGGGAGGGCCCGCTCCGGCCCGACAACCACAACTCCAACAACACGATTGGAATCACAATGAGCAAGAACAGCAAGGCATATCGCGAAGCCGCCGAGAAGGTGGATCGCACCAACCTCTACACCCCGCTGCAGGCCGCGCGTCTGGCCAAGGAGACCTCGTCCAAGAAGCAGGATGCGACCGTCGAGGTCGCCATCCGCCTGGGTGTCGATCCCCGCAAGGCCGACCAGATGGTCCGTGGCACCGTGAACCTTCCGCACGGCACCGGTAAGACCGCCCGTGTCGCGGTGTTCGCCGTGGGTGAGAAGGCCGAGCAGGCCCTGGCCGCCGGCGCGGACGTGGTGGGTAGCGATGACCTGATCGAGAAGATCCAGGGTGGGTTCCTGGATTTCGACGCCGCGATCGCCACGCCCGATCAGATGGCCAAGGTCGGTCGGATCGCCCGCGTGCTGGGCCCGCGCGGCCTGATGCCGAACCCCAAGACCGGCACCGTGACCGCTGATGTCACCAAGGCCGTCAACGACATCAAGGGCGGCAAGATCAACTTCCGTGTCGACAAGCAGGCCAACCTGCACTTCGTGATCGGCAAGGCGTCCTTCGACGAGACCAAGCTGGCGGAGAACTACGGTGCGGCGCTCGACGAGGTGCTGCGCGCCAAGCCGTCGTCCTCCAAGGGTCGCTACCTGAAGAAGATCACCGTCTCCACCACGACCGGCCCCGGCATCCCGGTGGACCCGGCCGTGACCCGGAACTTCACGGAGGAGCAGGTCTAAAAGCCTGTCCTTACACGTCACCGAGTGGCCGGTCATCGCGAGATGACCGGCCACTCGGCATTTCGGCGTCAGCCCCCACACTCGGCGAGGCGCCGGCGCAGGAAATCCTGCGCCGGATCGGATGCACTGCGGTCCAAGGCGATTCGGTACCAGTGGGCTGCCTCGGTCAGCCGGTCGGACCGCCGGAGCAGGTCGGCCCGGATGGAGGCGACGACACTCGAGCGCGCCAGTCGCGGATCATCGGCCACCCGGTCCAGCGCCGCCAGCCCGACGGCGAAACCGTCCCGAAAGCCCAGTGCCAGCGCGTGATTGGCCCGGGCCATCGGTGAATCGGCGACAGCGATGAGCCGATCGTAGGCTGCGCAGATCGTCGGCCAGTCGGTGGCCGCCCAGTTCGGGGCCGTGGCATGGACGGCCGCGATCACCGCTTGCGGCAGGTAAGGTCCCTGCGCGCCGCTCGCCCGGGTCAGCCGGTCCAGGCCGCGCGCCATCCGGGTTCGGTCCCAGCGGCTGCGGTCCTGCTCCTCGAGCGGCAATAGGGCGCCGCCGGCATCGACCCGGGTGGCCCGCCGCGAGTCGTGCAGCAGGGTCAGGGCCGCCAGGGCATGGGCATCCGCGACCGTGGGCATCAAGGCGCACAGTTCGCCGGCCAGTCGGACCCCCTCGTCGCAGAGGTCGTCGCGGATGGCCGAGGGGCCGCCGGTCGACCAGTAGCCCTCGGTGAACACCGAGTACACGCAGGCCAGCACGTGCGGTGTCCGTTCGCCGAGTAACTCGGCCGGCGGGACCCGCAGCGGGATGTTGGCGTGCCGGATCTTGTTCTTGGCACGGGTGATCCGTTGCCCGACGGCGGCTTCGGACTGCATGAGTGCTCGGGCGATCTCTGGCACCGTCAGCCCGGAGATCAGGCGCAAGGTCAGCGCCAGCTGTGACGGCCGGTCCAGGGCGGGGTGTGCGCAGGTGAACATCATCCGCAGCTCGTCATCGCGCACCGGGTGCACCGGCCGGTCATCGGTTGGGATTGGCATCGCCGCGAGTTCCTTTCCGGGGCGCGATGATTCGCGCCGTATCCGGTCCAGCGCGCGATTGCGTGCGACCGTCATGAGCCAGCCGCCCGGGTTGTCCGGGGGTCCGTCGGCCCAGGCGCGCAGCGCTTCGGTGAAGGCCTCCTGGACGGCGTCCTCTGCCAGGGTGAGGTCACCGCACCAGCGCGCCAGTGTCGCGACCGCCGGACCCCATTCGCGACGGAAGACGCCGTCCAGGTTGGTCATTGCGCGGCTCTTTACAGGCCGGCGATCCCGGCGAGCTGGCGCACCGCGACGGAGCCGGCGGGAATCATCGAGGCGAGCTTGACCGCCTCGTCCCGGTCGGCGGCGCGAAGCAGGTAGAAGCCGTTGGCCACCTCCGCGCCCTCGACGTAGGGCCCGTCGGTCAACACCGTCTGGCCGTCCCGAACCCGTACCGTCGTGGCGGTGGCCGGCGGGTGCAACGGTGCTCCGCCCAGGATGTGGTCACCGATGCTCTGATGGACCTCGACGTGCTGGGCCACCCTGGCTTCGAACTCGGGTGAACCGGGGACGTTCACCTCGTCGGGTGACTCCAGCAGCAGCGCAAGCCAATCCGCGCCGACAGGCTGGCTGGGGGCATTCCAGTGCACCATCGGCCACACCTCGATGGCACCGTACTGCGCCGCGGGGATCTGGCGCGCCAGCTCCAGCGCGTCATCGAGATTATCGGCCTCGAACACGTAGTAGCCGCCGGCCACCTCGGCGCCTTCGGCGAACGGGCCGTCGGTCACCACCGGCTCACCCGGCCAGCCGGTGATCAGCTTGCCGTCGCCCGCAGCGGCCAGCGCGTCGCCGCCCCGGATCGCCGACGCGGCCTTGGCATGGAATTCGTGATAGGCCGCCATCTCGGCGGCGCCCTCGGCGGGGTTCAGATCGCGCTCGGGGGTCAGCAGCAGTGCGAAATAGAACATGGTCGTTCCTCCGGTAGGGGCGGGACCCTAGCGTCCCACTCTCTACCTGTACGACGAACGACTACGACCCGATCCGACAGGATCAGCCGGCGAAATTCGATTTGAGTTCGCCGACGATGTCATCCCACAGGGCTTCCGGCAGATCGTGGGCCATTCCGTCGAACAGGACCAGTCGTGCACCCGGGATGGCACGGGCGATCGCCCGGCCGCCCGACGGGCGCATGAGTTTGTCGGCTTTGCCGTGGATGACCACGGTCGGCACGGTGACCTGCCGGTTGTAGTGGCGCAGGCTGCCGCTGCCCATGATGGCGGCGAACTGCCTGCCCACCCCGGCCGGATAGTAGGACCGGTCGTAACTCTCGATGGCGTCGGCGCGGGCCTTGTCCCTCGGCGTCGGGAAGCCGGGGCTGCCGATGATCTCGGTCAGCCGGATCGTGTTCTCGATGACGGCTTCCCGGGAGGAGTCCGTGGGCTTCTGCAGCAGCGCCAGCAGCTGTTTCGGCCCGGGCGGCGGGAGCAGGGCTTGGTTGTTGCTGGAGAAGATGACCCCGAGGCTGCGCGTGCGGTGGCTGTGCCGGGCGGCGAAGACCTGGGCGATCATGCCGCCCATCGAGGCACCCACGATATGGGCACGCTCGATGCCGAGATGATCCAGCAGCGCGTTCGCGTCATCGGCCATATCCTCCAGGACGTAGCCGGCCGGGCTCTTCAGGCCGAGGAGCGACCGCGCCATCCGGGTCGGCAGCGGCGCGCCGCTGCGGGCGTGGGGCAGCTTGGTGGACAGTCCGATATCGCGGTTGTCGAATCGGATCACCCGTAGTCCCTGGTCGACGAGCTTCTCGCAGAATCCCTTGCGCCACAACAGGAGCTGTGCGCCCAGGCCCATGATCAGCAGGACTGCCGGATCATCGGGATTGCCCATGTCCTCGTAGACGATCTCGATGTCGCCGTGGGTCGCGGTCCCGGTGCGGACGCTCATTCGTTGCCCTCTTCTTTGTCGCCTTCTTTGTGTTCCCGGCTGATCTCCACCATGAAGTTCGCGAAGTAGCCGGTGAACTGCGGATCGCTCATCATCTGCCACTTCGGCGCCAGCAGCTTCATGTACCGCTCGACGTAGAGGAACTGCTTGCCGATCAAGACCAGCTCGCGCGGCAGCTTGACGTCGTACGCGTCGGCGAGGGTGGAGAGTTGTTTCCCGATATCGGCGTAACTCATCTCGCCGAGTGAGGACATGGTCAACGGCGTGGCGAACTTCTCCAGATCCTTGGCCGCCTGGGCCTCGGGTTTGACGGTGCCCACCGCACCCATCAGCACGACGATCTTTCCGGCCGCGGCATGGTCCTTCTTCACCACCAGGGCGTAGACCAGTTCGCGCAACAGCCAGCGGGTGCGGGGGTCGATGCGGCCCATGATGCCGAAGTCGAAGAAGACGATCTTGCCGTCGTCGTCGACGTAGAGATTGCCCGCGTGCAGATCACCGTGGAACAGGCCGTGGCGCAGCCCGCCCTCGAACACGCTGAACAACAGGGCCTTCACCAGCGTCTCGCCGTCGAACCCTTTTTTGCGGATGGTCGCCACGTCATCGATGCGGGTGCCCTGGATGCGTTCCATGGTGAGCACACGTTCGCTGGTCAGGTCCCAGTAGACCTGCGCCACCCGGATGTTCTCACCGAGCGGGGAGGCGTGCATATGCGCCACCCACGCGTCCATGGACTGCGCCTCCAGGCGGAAATCCAGCTCCTCGGCCAGATTGTCGGAGAAGTCGGCGACCACATCCTGGGCGGACAGCCGCCGGCCCAGCTTGGCGAGCTCGACGACCTGCGCGCCGCGCTTGAGGATCTGCAGATCGGCGGCCACCCGGCGGCGGATGCCCGGGCGTTGGATCTTGACCACGACCTCCTCGCCGGTGTGCAGTGTGGCGTAGTGCACCTGCGCGATCGAGGCGGATGCGAAGGGGACCTCATCGAAGGACTTGAACAGGTTCTGCGGGGTGTCGCCCAGGTCTTCGACGAACAGCTTGTGCACCTGGTCCTTGTCGGCCGGCGGCACCCGGTCCAGCAGTCCGCGGAACTCCCGGGACAGCGGCTCGCCGAACGCGCCGGGGCTGGACGCGATGATCTGGCCGAATTTGACGTAGGTGGGTCCCAGGTCGGCGAACGTCTGGGGAATCTGCTTGAGGACCTTCTGCTGCAGACTGCCCTTGGTGAGGAGGTTGGCGACGACGCGGGCGCCGGTGCGGGTGACCTGCCAGCCGGTGGCCCCGATCCGGGCGGCCTCAACCGGCAGGGGCACCCGATCGAGCCTGGCGACCTCGCGGTGCTTGGGTCTCGTTGGCTGAGTGCTCATCCCTGCAGTGTCTCAAAACCGCCGGTAACGCCAAAAACTTGAGTGGTGTGCGTCACAGAGAGCTGGCGGCGAAACTGCGCTCGATATCGGCGCGGCTGACCTGCGGATCGGTCCCCGGGACATAGCTGGGCTCGGTGTGCGGCACGGTGGTGCCGTTCTTGACGCGCTGCTGCGCCTCCCTGAATTCGCGTGCCGGGCCGGCGGCGGTGTGCAGGCCGTTGATCGCAGACCACACGATGGCCCGCCGGGCGGCCCGCTCGATCGGGTTGGGGTCGGTGTGACCGATCAGCTGCTTGGCCCATCTGGGCATGGTGTCGCGGATCGCCCAGTCGATGGCGCTCTGCGGCATCGGCAGGTTGGGGCCGGTGGCCATGGCTGCGCCGTGGGTCAGCGCCAGGCGGGGCAGGTAGGAGTGCAGACAGTCCAGCGTCTCGGCCTTGGTGGTGGGCAGGTCGGTGCCGCCCAGCGCGTGGCCGACCCGGATGAACTCGCCGTAGTAGCGGTCGAGTTTCTTGCCGCGCAACGGATTCGGGTGGTACAGCTCATGGGCCGTGGCGATGCCCCACACGACGGTGGCGTAGTTCCAGCGCAGCCACTGCGGGTCGTCGGCGTCATAGGCGGCGCCGTCGGGCCGGGTGCCCTTGATGGTGTGGTGCATGGCGCGCACGGTGCGGGCCACCCGTTCGGCGGACTCGGTGTTGCCGTAGGCCGTCCCGATGAAGAAGGCGATCGAGTGCCCGAGCCGGACCGCGGCGCCCTTGGGGTCCACCGCGGGGATGGCATTGCCCTGGTCGTCCCGCTTGACCAGTCGTGAGTGGTGCATGCCCATCCAGTAGATCGACGGGTCCAGGCGTTCGATGTAGGCCGCGCACTGCAGGCCGAAGATCAGGGCCTCGGTGTGCGAGTGCACGTGCCACACCGCGCTGCCCGGGCCGAACCAGCCCGGATCGCCCGCGGGTTCGGCGAACTCCAGGCCGCGGAAGTAGTGCTTGCGGATGTCCTGATCGAACTTGCGTTGCAACAACCGCTCGACGTGCTGGTGCGGCAGATCCATGCCCACATCCCTTCTGGTCACGATTGTGACCAGAATACATTTTGGTCACAGCCGTAGCCAGAACTAATCTGGACCGATGTCGACCCCAACCCGGTGGGCGGGTGTCCCGCTGACCGACCGGCGCGCCGAGCGGCGCGGACTCCTGGTCGACGCCGCCTATGCGTTGTTCGGCGACGGTGGCGAGGCGGCCCTGTCGGTGCGTTCGGTGTGCCGGGCCGCCGGGCTGAACTCCCGGTACTTCTACGAGAGCTTCGCCGACACCGACGAGCTGCTCGGCGCGGTGTACGACAAGGTGAGTGCCGAACTCGCCAAGACGGTGGACGCGGCGATGGCATCGGCCGCCGACGCGCTGCGCGCCCGCACCAGGGCGGGTATGGCGGCGGTGCTGGACTTCGGTTCGGCGGACCCGCGCCGGGGCCGGGTGCTGTTCACCGATGCCCGGTCCAATCCCGTGCTGATCGCGCGCCGGGCCGCCACCCAGGATCTGCTGCTGGCCGCCGTGCTCGCCGAGGTGCAGCCGGGCGCCGACCCGGTGGTCGCGCGGGTCGGCGCGGCGATGTACACCGGCGCGATGGCGGAGTTGGCCCAGCAGTGGCTTGCGGGCGCGTTGGGTACGGACCTGGATGCGGTGGTCGACGCGGCGCTCGGGCTCGTGCTCGGCCGAGATTGACGAAAAGGTCGTTCCCGGTGCGGTGACAGCGACCATGTCGTCGATCTCGACGGAGATGGATCCGCCGGGCGGCATGGCGCGTCCAAGAAGGTGTGCCGGTTGCATTCGTCGGGGGTGACGCGGTGACGGCCGGGCGCCTCACCCGTGCCCAGCTTCGTCACCGCTATCGACCGATATTCCGGGGGATCTACATCCCCAAGCACCATCTGCCCTCGTTGTGGGATCGGATCGAAGGGGCGTTGCTCGTCGCGCCCGGTGCCGTGGTCGCAGGTGTGGCTGCGTCGGCGCTGCACGGGGCGAAATGGGTCGACGATGACGTGGACGTCGAGTTGATCGCGGCATGTCGGCCTCAGCCGGGCCTCGTGGTGCGCAGGGAGGCGCTGGGTGAGGGCGAGATCATCACAGTGCGTGGGATTCGGGTGACGTCACCGGTCCGGACGGCCTTTCGACCTGGGGCGCCACCTGACCCGGGATATGGCGGTGGCCCGTCTCGACGCCCTGATGAATGCGAAGCCGTTCGCCGTCGAAGATGTCGAGCTGCTCGCAAAGGTCCATCCTGGACGGCGCTGGCTGACCCGGCTGAATTCCGCATTGCCTCTTGTCGATGGTGGTGCCGAGTCGCCGAAGGAGACGTGGTTGCGCTTGTTGTTCGCCGACGCCGGGTTGCCCACGCCCACCACGCAGTTCGTCGTCCGCACCGAGTCTGGCCGCTACGTCCGGCGGATCGACATGGCCTGGGAGAAGTTCAAGGTCGGTGCCGAGTACGACGGTCAGCAACATCTGACCGAGCGCGCGCAGTACGCGAAGGACGTGTGGGCGAATCGCGAATTGCGCCGGCTGGATTGGCACCTCGTACACGTGATCAAGGAGGACCGCGGACGCGATGTCGTCGCGGACGCCCGCGCCGCTCTGAAGGCCCGCGGCTGGTCGGGTTGAGATCGACGAAAGGGTTGCTCACACGGTGCTGCGGACAGTCCTTTGGTCGACCTCGGCGCCGAAGCTAGACCGACGCCGGCCGCCAGCGCTTGATCCAGTCCGTCTCCGGCCATTCCTCGGCGGCGGCCAGCAACTCGTACATGGTTGCGCCGTCGACTGTTTCGCGGATGATGTCGGCGTGCCCGGCATGCCGGGACAACTCCTCGACCAGGTGCAGCAGCACCCACCGGACCGACCAGTGGTCGATGTCCTGCGGGAACCACGGCACGTCGTGGGGCACCGGCACCGGAGTGTCGAAGTCGGCGTCGGCGAACACCTGCAGGGTCGCGGCATTCTGTGCTTTCAGGGCTTCCAGGAGGCCGGGCAGGGTCTCGTCCTCGCGCATCACGTACTGCTCCTCGTATTCGGCCATGAGCTCTTCCATCGGCCTGGCATCGGGCACCGGGATGGACGGCGCGTGCGCGGCCCGTTCCGTCCAGCCCTTCTGGCAGTTGGTCACATGCTTGACCAGCCCGCCGATGGACAACGAACTGGCAGCGGGCGCGGAGCGCGCCTGCTCGTCGGTGAGTCCGTAGGCCACCGCCAGGAACGCGTCCTGCTGGAACGCCAGGAAGTTGATCAGGGTCTGGCGCTCGCCGGCGGCGGGGGCGGGCATTCCGGGCATATCAGTTCTCCTTCGAGTGGATGTAAAGGTCACGGATGCAGGCGATTTCCGCACCGTGGTGGATCATTTCGCGGTTGATGTGCAGGACCAGGACGGCCATCGGCTCAGCGCCGTACGGTCCTTCGGTCGGTCCGCAGGGCTTGGTCAGGTCTGCCTCGGTGAGTGCACGCACCCCCGCGATCCAGCGTGCGTACGCGTCATCGAGCTGGCGCAGCGCGCCCGCCGCGTCGGCGGCGTACTGCCAGGTCTCGTAGTCGGCGGGCGGTCCGCCGAAATGGGAGTGGCTGCGCATGGCGAGTACGCCGACGATGACATGCGCCAGCCGCCACGCGATGGTGGTGAAGGGTTCCGGTCGTGGTGGGGGATAGGCGAAATCGACGGTCGTCCCGTTCGCACCGGGGTGCACATTCCAGCAGTCGGGCACCGGCTCCCAGAAGTACTCGTCATCGGTCAGGCCCTCGAAGCGCGGACGCAGCTGGTGTGTCCAGTGGAAGTCCAGCTGGTCGGCCAGCAGTTCGGTGTACATGAACCCACACTGACATCCATATAGGACAGTTTCGGTCCTATGAATGCGTCAGGATGGTGGACATGAGCACCGCCAGGGTCCTGCAACTGCTCGGCTTGCTGCAGTCACGCCGGGTCTGGACCTCCGAGGAGCTGGCCCAGCGCCTCGAGGTCACCACGCGCAGCGTGCGCCGCGATGTCGAGCGTCTGCGCGATCTCGGATATCCCGTGCACGCAAGCAAGGGGCACGGCGGCGGCTACCAACTCGGTGCCGGGGCCGCCCTGCCCCCGCTGCTGCTCGAGTCGGACGAGGCCGTCGCCATGGCCGTGTGCCTGCGCCTGGCCGCGGGCGGCAGCGTGGCCGGAATCGGCGAATCGGCGCTGCGTGCACTGTCCAAACTCGACCAGGTGATGCCGTCACGGTTGCGTGCCCAGGTGGCCGCGGTCCACGAAAACACCGTCACCCTGACCGCCGCCTCCGACGACGCCGTCGACCCCGACATCCTGATGACCCTGGCCCGTGCCAGCCGCGACCACGAACACATCGGTTGCGGATACGTCGACATCCGCGGCAATGCCACCGTGCGCCGCCTCGAGCCCTATCAACTGGTCACCACCGGCCGGCGCTGGTATCTGCTGGGCTACGACCGGGACCGCGACGACTGGCGCAGCCTGCGCCTGGACCGGATGTCCGACGTCCGTGCACTCGGCAGCACCTTCGTCCCCCGATCTGCCCCCGACGCCGCCGATTACGTGCGCCGCGCCATCAGTTCGTTGCCGTACCGCTACATCGCCCGGGTGCGCTATCACGCCGCGCACGATGTTGTCGCCCAGACCTTTTCCGCGACGTCGGTGCAGATCGAACCGGACGGGCCCGACGCGTGCATCGTCACCACCGGCGCCGACGATCCCGCGCGGATGGCGTTGTACCTGGCCATGCCCGGGTGTGAGTTCGAAGTCCTGGACCCGCCCGAGGTGGCCGAGGCGGTACGGGCTGCCGCCGAACGCCTTCGCAGGGCGGCCGCGCGAACGTAAGGTGCGCTCATGCGTCTGACCGCAGCGGAGTCGACCGAACTGTTCGTCGGGCCGGCGGGCGCGCCGCTGCAGATCGTGCGGGTCACCTGTCAGGACGCCGCCGGCGAGACGATCCGGATCGAGGGCGAGGGCCTGCGCGGCGAGGGACCGGTCCTCGGCGACACCTGCGAGATCCCGGTTCACGTCGACCATCCGGTCCCCGGCCAACTGCGTCAGGCGCGGGCAGGTGATCTGCCGTTCACCTTCGTCGTCGCGGAGCCCGGCTGGACGATGCACATGATCAGCCACTTCCACTACGACCCGGTCTGGTGGAACACCCAGGCTGCCTACACCAGCGTCTGGACCGAGGATCCACCCGGCGCGTGCCGGCAGACCAACGGATTCGAACTGGTGACGGCGCATCTGGAGATGGCCCGCCGGGAGCCCGAGTACAAGTTCGTGCTCGCCGAGGTGGACTACCTCAAGCCGTTCTGGGACACCCACCCCGAGGAACGGGCCGATCTGCGCCGCTTCATCGCCGACGGCCGGATCGAGATCATGGGCGGCACCTACAACGAACCCAACACCAACCTCACCAGTCCGGAGACGGCGATCCGGAACTTCGTGGCGGGCATCGGCTTTCAGCGTGATGTGCTCGGCGCCGACCCGGCGACGGCATGGCAGCTCGACGTGTTCGGCCACGACCCGCAGTTCCCCGGGATGGCCGCCGACGCCGGGCTGACGTCCAGTTCGTGGGCCCGCGGTCCGCACCACCAGTGGGGTCCGATGGCCGATCACGGCGACCCCGAGCGCATGCAGTTCGCCAGCGAGTTCGAATGGGTGGCACCGTCCGGTCGGGGCCTGCTCACCCACTACATGCCGGCGCACTATGCGGCCGGTTGGTGGATGGACGCCTCCGCCGGCCTCGCCGAGGCGGAGCAGCAGACGTTCGGACTGTTCTCCAGCCTGAAAAAGGTTGCGCTGACTCGCAATGTGCTCCTGCCCGTCGGTACCGACTACACCCCGCCGAACAAGTGGGTCACCCAGATCCACCGCGACTGGAACGCCCGCTACACCTGGCCGCGATTCGTGTGCGCCCTGCCCAAGGAGTTCTTCGCGGCCGTCCGGGCCGAACTGGCTGACCGGGCCGCGCTGCCTTCGGTGCAGACCCGGGACATGAACCCGATCTACACCGGCAAGGACGTCTCCTACATCGACACCAAGCAGGCCAACCGTGCCGCCGAGAACGTGGTGTTGGAAGCCGAACGCTTCGCGGTGTTCGCCGGAACACTCTGCGGCGCCACCTATCCGCAGGCCGCGCTGGAGAAGGCCTGGGTGCAACTGGCCTACGGAGCCCACCACGACGCGATCACCGGCTCCGAATCCGACCAGGTCTATCTCGACCTGTTGACTGGCTGGCGTGATGCGTGGGAACTGGGCCGGGCCGCCCGCGACAACGCGCTTGGCCTGCTCAGCGGTGCGGTGGATGCGCCGATGGTGGTGTGGAATCCGCTGGCGCACCGCAGGTCGGATGTGGTGACCGCGCAGCTCGACCGCCCGTTCGCCGGCGTGGTGCGCGACCAGCACGGCGACCCCGTCCCGTCGGTGTCGCACGGACACACGGTGAGCTGGCTGGCCCGCGACGTCGGGTCGCTGGGTTGGCGGGCCTACCGGCTCGATGACGACAGCCCGGGATCAGGGTGGGAGCCGTTGGACGGCAACGAGATACGCAACGAGTACCATCGAGTCCGCGTCGACCCGGCCCGCGGCGGCGGGGTGAGTTCGGTGCTCGCCGGCGGACGCGAGCTGATCGCGGGCGCCACGGTGGGCAACGAACTCGCCGTCTACGACGAGTACCCGGCACACCCGAAGGCCGGCGAGGGGCCGTGGCACCTGCTGCCCACCGGCCCGGTGGTGTGTTCCTCGGCGTATCCCGCCGAGGTGCGGGCCTCCCGCTGCGCGCTCGGAGAGCGGCTGACCGTCCGTGGACGCATCGACGACATCCTTCGCTACACCCAGACGATCACGCTGTGGCACGGCGTCTCGCGTATCGAATGCCGCACCACGGTTGACGAATTCACCGGCGCCGACAAGTTACTGCGGCTTCGCTGGCCGTGCCCGGTGCCCGGTGCGATGCCGGTCAGCGAGGTCGGCGACGCGGTGATCGGTCGCGGCTTCGGACTCCTGCACCCGCACGGGGCGGCGCACGCCGTCGACTCCGCGCAGTATCCGTACACACTGGACAACCCGGCATACGGCTGGTTCGGGTTGTCCTCGATGCTGCGGGTGCGCGTCGGCGCGGGGGTCCGGGCCGTATCGGTGGCCGAAGTCGTGACGCCCGAAGAACAATTCGACGTCCGCGACCTGATGGTTGCCCTCGTGCGCGCCGGCGTCACCGCCACCTGCAGCGCGGCGGACAAACCCCGCTACGGCGACCTGTCGGTGGACTCCAACCTGCCCGATGCGCGGATCGCGCTCGGATCGCCGGACGAGAATTCGTTCACCGCAGCGGTTTTGCACACTTCGCCCGAACACCGGCACGAGCTCGATCGTCAGCTCGCCGCGGGCGGCACGGCCCGGGTGTGGGTCCCCGCGGCCTCGGCGCTCGCCGACACCTGGATACCCGGTGCCGACCTGCGCGGTGTCCGCAGCTTGCCGGTCCTCATCGTCGTCGGCGATATCGGGGCGCTGGTGCGGGATCTGGCCGACGCAGAGATCGCCGTGCACCAGGACGCAGCCGCCGGGCTGACCCCGTTCGAGTCGGTGACCGTCGCGCTGTGCAACCGGGGCGTGCCCGGTTTCGCCGTCGAACCCGACGGCACGCTGCACACCTCCCTGATGCGGTCCTGCACCGGCTGGCCCTCGGGAACCTGGATCGACCCGCCACGCCGCACCGCCCCCGACGGCTCCAACTTCCAGCTTCAGCACTGGTCGCACACCTTCGACTACGCGCTGGTGGCCAGCGAGGGGGACTGGCGTGACGCCGACATACCGGCCCGCAGCGCGGAGTTCTCGCATCCGCTGATCGCCGTGCCCAACCGGCGGGCGGGTGCCGACGGGCTGCCGGCCCACGGCGCGCTACTCGACGTCGACTCGACGGGGGGTCGCGTCACCCTGGGTGCGCTCAAGGCCGCCGGCAACCCGTTCGTGGCGGGTTCGACCGCGCGGGTCGAGCCGTCCTCGATTTCCCTTCGTCTTGTCGAAACACACGGCCGGAGCGCAGAATTCGTGGTCCGATCGGGTATCTGCAGTGTCTCGGAGCTGACCGAGGCGGACCTGCTGGAGCGGCCGTCCGGTCCGGCGACCACGGCGCTGCACGGCTATCAGATCGCCACCCTGCGCGGCCGGCTGGACGGGATCCGGATCGCCAACGCCGATCAGCAGACGCTGGCCCCGGAGGCCGAGTACGCCCAACCGCTCTATGCGCGCTACTGGTTGCACAACCGTGGTCCCGCGCCGTTGGGGGGTTTGCCGTTGGTGGCACATCTGCATCCCAGCCATCTCGTGGCTGAGTCGGATACCGTTGTGCGCCTTCGTCTCACCGCGGCCAGTGACTGTACGGATACGGCGCTGCACGGCCGGGTCCGGATGGTCATGCCGCCCGGCTGGATCGCCGAGCCGGCCGACCTGTCCTTCGTGCTGCCGCCGGGGGAGTACCTGGAGGCCGAGGTGGGGGTGACGGTACCGGCGGGCATCCCGCGCGGTCTCTATCCCGTTCGCGCCGAACTCGCCGCGGGCGGACGCGGGCTGCCCGCGGCGTGGCATCAGGTCGTCGAGGACGTCTGCATCCTGTCGATCCAGGCAACAACGGATGACGAGATACTGCGGCTGGTCTCCGGGCCCGAACCGGTGAGCGTGCGGGCCGGCGGCCGCGCGGCGCTGTCGGTCACGGTCGGTACCGATGCGGGCGCCGACCTGGCCGTCGAAGCTCACCTCATCAGCCCGTGGGGGACCTGGGAATGGTTGGGTCCGCCGGCCGTCGGGGCAGAGGTACCCGCGCGCGGGACTCGGCAACTGGACTTCGACGTCGCCCCGCCGCCCTGGCTGGATCCGGGCCGGTGGTGGGCGCTGGTCAGGGTGGCCTGCGCGGGCCGGCTGGTGTACTCGCCGGCGGTCGAGATACGGGTGCTGCCATGACGGCGGTGGCCTGGGTGGCCGGTACGCCGATCCCGGAAACCGCTGTCGACGAACGCGAACGTCGGCTGCGGGCGGGATCGCGGGCTGCCGCATTGCCCCGGCCGGGAACCAGCGAGGGCAGACAGCTGCGCCGCTGGCTGACCCAGCTGTTGGTGGCCGAGGCGGTGGTGGCAGGTGAGCAAGGCGGAGCCGATCCGCCGGCCCTGCACGATGTGCTGCCCGACCCGGCGGCACGACTGGAGATCGGCAGCATCGGCGCCGCGGTGCTCGAATCACCGCACGCCCGTGCCGTTTTCGCACGGATCACCGCGGCGGTCGAGGTCTCCGAAGCCGATATCGCGGCTTACCACGAACGTAACCCGACTCGATTCGGCCCGCGCCGCACAGCGATCGCACTGGAGCAGGCGCGGCCCGCGGTCACCGCTCATCTGCGGGCGGCCGCCCGCAGACGGGTGTTCCGGCACTGGCTGGACACGCGCTGCGCGGAGCTGGTCCGGCTGGCGCCGGGTTACGAGCATCCCGGAGACCCGCGCCAACCCGACAACACCCACCGGCATTGACCGCCATGGCAGACAGACCATGCCTCGGCGAGCAGATCGGTGTCACCTGATAGAGATGGGCACCTGATGGCACTCACCCTCGCGCTCGACGTCGGCGGCACCAAGATCGCCGTCGGGCTGGTCGATGCGGCGGGCACGCTCACGCACCGCGCGCAGCAGCCCACCCCACACGCCGACGCAGACACCGTATGGGAGGTCGCCGCGCAGCTGATCCGCGATGCACTGGACCGCGCCGGTGGCCCGGTGCGCGGTGTCGGCATCAGCTCCGCCGGCCCCGTCGATCTGCATTCCGGAACGGTCAGCCCTATCAATATCACTGGCTGGCAAGCGTTCCCGATCGTCGAGCGGACTCGGCAGCTGACCGGTGCCCCGGTACGTCTCGGTGGTGACGGACTGTGTATGGCGCTCGGCGAGCAGTGGCGCGGCGCCGGCGCCGGCGCGCAGTTCCTGCTGGGCATGGTGGTCTCGACGGGCATCGGCGGGGGACTGGTGCTCGACGGCGCCCCGTACGACGGGCGCACCGGCAATGCCGGCCACGTCGGTCACGTCATCGTCGAACCAGAGGGCGAGCCGTGCACGTGCGGGGGCCGGGGTTGTGTCGAGACCGTGGCGTCGGGCCCGCATCTGGTGCGCTGGGCGCGGGAGAACGGTTGGGCGGCCCCGCCCGGCGCCGACGCGAAAGTGTTGGCCGACGCCGCCGTCGCAGGTGACGAGATCGCGCTCAAGGCGTTCCGCCGGGGCGCGACCGGGGTGGCGATGATGATCGCCGGGGTCGCGGCGACCTGCGATCTGGACCTTGTCGTCATCGGTGGCGGGGTGGCCAAGTCGGGAGCTCTGCTCTTCGATCCGCTGCGGGCGGCGCTGCACACCTACGCCGGACTGTCGTTCCTGCGGGATCTCCGCGTGGTCCCCGCTGCACTCGGCGGGGACGCCGGACTGGTGGGGGCCGCCGCGCTGGCCCTGGCCAGGTGAGTGCGTCCCCAATCGCACAGCGCTGCGGTACCGGTGGCGCTCGTTTTGGCTGATCGGCCGTGCGTCCGCTATCCTTGCCGGGTTCCACCGAAGACCGTCGGTCACCGAGCAATCGGTTGAAGGTCCCGGATTCCCGGGCGGCCCACGCAGGAGGACGAGGTAACAGTATTTCCTGTGCGCCCCGACCTGTCCTGTGTCGGGGCGTTTGTGATTTCAGGCCCTTTTGCCGCCCATCCGGGCTCTGGCGGTTGGTGGACATCCCAACCATCACGAGGAGGCAAGCATGGCCAACGCTGACAAGGCCACCGCGGTCGCCGACATCGCCGAGAAGTTCAAGGAGGCGACGGCCACCGTCGTCACCGAGTACCGCGGCCTGAAGGTGTCCAACCTTGCCGAGCTGCGCAGGTCGCTGGGCGACGGAACGACGTACACCGTCGCCAAGAACACCTTGGTGAAGCGTGCGGCGTCCGAGGCCGGGATCGAGGGTCTGGACGACCTCTTCACCGGTCCGACCGCCATCGCGTTCATCAACGGCGAGCCCGTCGACGCTGCCAAGGCGATCAAGAAGTTCGCCAAGGACAACAAGGCGCTCGTCATCAAGGGCGGCTACATGGACGGCAAGGCGCTGTCCGTATCCGAGGTCGAGCGGATCGCCGATCTGGAGTCCCGCGAGGTGCTCCTGTCGCGCGTCGCCGGCGCCCTGAAGGCCAAGCAGTCCCAGGCCGCTGCGCTGTTCGTCGCGCCCGCGTCCCAGGTCGCCCGCCTGGCCGCAGCTCTGCAAGAGAAGAAGGCCTCAGAGGGTTCGGCAGACACTGCCGCCTGAGACCAACAAAACCACCACCACCCATAGAGATAAGGAATCACCATGGCAAAGCTGTCCACCGAAGAACTCATCGACGCCTTCAAGGAACTGACCCTGCTCGAGCTCTCTGAGTTCGTGAAGGTGTTCGAGGACACCTTCGACGTCACCGCCGCCGCTCCGGTCGCCGTTGCGGCCGCCCCCGCCGCCGGTGGCGCTGCCGCCGAGGCCGCCGAGGAGCAGTCCGAGTTCGACGTCATCCTCGAGGGTGCCGGCGACAAGAAGATCGGCGTCATCAAGGTCGTCCGCGAGATCGTTTCCGGTCTGGGTCTGAAGGAAGCCAAGGACCTGGTCGACGGCGCCCCCAAGCCGCTGCTGGAGAAGGTCACCAAGGAAGCCGCCGAGGACGCCAAGGCCAAGCTCGAGGCCGCCGGCGCATCGGTCACCGTCAAGTAGTTTCAGCCTCGTTGATGGGCCGGGTCGGTAACGACCCGGCCCATCGTCGTCGACAGGCCTGTTTGCCAACTCACTTCTGTGTTGCTGAAATCAGCCGTGCGCTACAGTGACTCAAGCCACAGGCGGGGTAGCACGTGGCGCGGTGGGTCGTAGTCGGAAGGAAACCGTATGGGCGTCGCAATCGACGTAACTGGACTGAGTAAGTCGTTCGGGTCGTCGAAGATTTGGGAAGACGTCACGCTGAAGGTTCCCGAGGGTGAGGTCAGCGTGTTGCTGGGCCCGTCGGGTACCGGTAAGTCGGTGTTCTTGAAGTCGTTGATCGGTCTGCTGCGCCCGGAGAAGGGTTCGATCGTCATCGATGGGACCAATATCTTGGAGTGCTCGGCCAAGGAGCTCTACGAGATCCGCACCCTGTTCGGTGTGCTGTTCCAGGACGGTGCGCTGTTCGGGTCGATGAACATTTATGACAACACGGCGTTCCCGTTGCGGGAGCACACCAAGAAGTCCGAGTCCGATATCCGCAAGATCGTGATGGAGAAGCTCGAGCTGGTGGGTATGCCCAATGATGGGCATAAGTTCCCCGGTGAGATTTCCGGTGGTATGCGCAAGCGTGCGGGTTTGGCGCGGGCGTTGGTGTTGGATCCGCAGATCATCTTGTGTGATGAGCCGGATTCGGGTTTGGATCCGGTGCGTACGGCGTATCTGTCGCAGTTGTTGATCGATATCAATGCCCAGATCGATGCGACGGTGCTGATCGTGACGCACAACATCAATATTGCGCGGACGGTGCCGGACAACATCGGGATGTTGTTCCGCAAGCATTTGGTGATGTTCGGTCCGCGTGAGGTGTTGTTGACCTCGGAGGAGCCGGTGGTCAAGCAGTTCCTCAATGGTCGTCGGATTGGTCCGATCGGTATGTCGGAGGAGAAGGACGAGGCGACTGCGGCGGCTGAGCAGGCGATGATGGATGCCGGTCAGAGTGATGGTGGTGTGGAGGAGATCGAGGGTGTGCCGCCGCAGCTCATTGCGACGCCGGGGATGCCTGAGCGTAAGGGTGTGGCGCGTCGTCAGGCCCGGGTGCGCGAGATCCTGCACACCCTGCCGCCGGCCGCCCAGGCCGCAATCCTCGACGATCTGGACGGCACCCATCAGTTCAAGAGCCATGAGTTCGCCGGCGAGCCACACCGGCACGTCGCTCATCAGGAAAGCCACGACGAGGAGTTCCCGACGGCCTCGATACCCCGGGCCACCGAGCAGTAAGCAGAACGGCGCCGGCCGGCGGGACCGATCACGGTCCCGCCGGCCGTTGTCGTTTTCGCACCACGCGGCGCCGAGCACACTGATGTGATCTTCCTCACAGCCCTCTGAGGCGCGCTCGTGTCGGTGGTGCCCGCTACTATCCAAAAGTGCGCAGCAAACCGCGTGTGAAGTCTTGACGGAAGCGCCCAAACGGGCCAGTCTGTTGGGCAGCATGTGTGCACGGATTGAGGACGCCAGCCAGCGCCCAACCGATATCACACGCGGTGGTCGAAGGATGTTGTTTGAAGAACAGGCGGACGTGCGCTATCGTTGGACGTTGCGCTGGCTGCATCCTGCCCACCCCTCACCCGCACTTGACACTGTGGTCTTAGCCTGAGTCCTGCTCAGTGACCTAGACGCGTGCCGTGTGTCCAGAGGTTTCGGACTGTGAGAACGCCAGCCGAACCGATGCAGATTACAGCGGCCAAAAAGGACCGGCGAACAGCCCTTCCAATAGGTCGCATCAGTTGCTGGAAGGGTGCATCTTGGCAGTCTCTCGCCAGAGCAAGTCCGATATTTCCAACTCCGTACCGGGAGCGCCTAACCGAATTTCGTTCGCGAAGCTCCGTGAACCACTCGAGGTTCCGGGGCTGCTTGACGTTCAGATCGATTCGTTCGAATGGCTGGTCGGATCCGAGCAGTGGCGCACCAAGGCCATCGCCCGCGGTGACCTCGCCAACCCGGTGGGTGGCCTCGAAGAGGTGCTCGCCGAACTCTCGCCGATCGAGGACTTCTCCGGCTCCATGTCGCTGAGCTTCTCCGATCCGCGCTTCGACGAGGTCAAGGCGCCGGTCGACGAATGCAAAGACAAGGACATGACGTACGCAGCCCCGCTGTTCGTCACGGCCGAGTTCATCAACAACAACACCGGTGAGATCAAGAGCCAGACGGTCTTCATGGGTGACTTCCCGATGATGACCGACAAGGGCACCTTCATCATCAACGGCACCGAGCGTGTCGTCGTGTCGCAGCTGGTCCGGTCGCCGGGCGTGTACTTCGACTCCTCGATCGACAAGGCCACCGAGAAGGACCTGCACAGTGTGAAGGTCATCCCGGGCCGCGGCGCCTGGCTGGAGTTCGACGTCGACAAGCGCGACACCGTCGGTGTGCGTATCGACCGCAAGCGCCGCCAGCCGGTCACCGTGCTGCTCAAGGCGCTGGGCTGGACCAACGAGCAGATCGTGGAGCGCTTCGGCTTCTCCGAGATCATGATGGGCACGCTGGAGAAGGACAACACCGCCGGCACCGATGAGGCGCTGCTGGACATCTACCGGAAGCTGCGCCCGGGCGAGCCGCCGACCAAGGAGTCCGCGCAGACCCTGCTGGAGAACCTGTTCTTCAAGGAGAAGCGTTACGACCTGGCCCGCGTCGGCCGCTACAAGGTCAACAAGAAGCTCGGCCTCAACGCCGGGCAGCCGATCACCAACTCGACGCTGACCCCCGAGGACATCGCGGCCACCATCGAGTACCTGGTGCGCCTGCACGAGGGCCAGACCAGCATGACGGCGCCCGACGGCGTCGAGGTGCCCGTCGAGGTCGACGACATCGACCACTTCGGTAACCGTCGTCTGCGTACGGTCGGCGAGCTGATCCAGAACCAGATCCGGGTCGGCCTGTCACGTATGGAGCGCGTCGTCCGCGAGCGGATGACCACCCAGGACGTCGAGGCGATCACGCCGCAGACCCTGATCAACATCCGTCCCGTCGTGGCGGCGATCAAGGAGTTCTTCGGAACGTCGCAGCTGTCGCAGTTCATGGACCAGAACAACCCGCTCTCGGGTCTGACCCACAAGCGCCGCCTGTCGGCGCTGGGCCCCGGCGGTCTGTCCCGTGAGCGCGCCGGCCTCGAGGTGCGCGACGTGCACTCCAGCCACTACGGCCGGATGTGCCCGATCGAGACCCCGGAAGGCCCGAACATCGGCCTGATCGGGTCGCTGTCGGTGTACGCCCGGGTGAACCCGTTCGGCTTCATCGAGACCCCGTACCGCAAGGTGATCGACGGCCAGGTCAGCGACCAGATCGACTACCTGACCGCCGACGAGGAGGACCGCCACGTCGTGGCGCAGGCCAACTCGCCGCTGGACGGCGACGGCCGGTTCACCGAGGACAAGATCCTGGTCCGCCGTAAGGGTGGCGAGGTCGAGTTCGTCTCCGCCGCCGACGTGGACTACATGGACGTCTCGCCGCGCCAGATGGTGTCGGTCGCGACCGCGATGATCCCGTTCCTCGAGCACGACGACGCCAACCGTGCCCTGATGGGTGCCAACATGCAGCGCCAGGCGGTTCCGCTGGTGCGTAGCGAGGCCCCGCTGGTCGGTACCGGTATGGAGCTGCGTGCAGCCATCGATGCCGGCGATGTGGTCGTCACCGAGAAGGCCGGTGTGGTCGAGGAGGTCTCCGCCGACTACATCACCGTGATGGCCGACGACGGCACCCGTCGTAGCTACGTGCTGCGCAAGTTCAACCGCTCCAACCACGGCACGTGCGCCAACCAGCGCCCGATCGTGGATCACGGGCAGCGGGTCGAGGTGGGCCAGGTGCTCGCCGACGGTCCCTGCACCGAGAACGGTGAGATGGCCCTGGGCAAGAACCTGCTCGTGGCGATCATGCCGTGGGAGGGCCACAACTACGAGGACGCGATCATCCTCTCCAACCGTCTGGTGGAAGAGGACGTGCTCACCTCGATTCACATCGAAGAGCACGAGATCGATGCCCGCGACACCAAGCTGGGCGCCGAGGAGATCACCCGGGACATCCCGAACGTCTCCGACGAGGTGCTGGCCGATCTCGACGAGCGCGGCATCATCCGCATCGGTGCCGAGGTCCGCGACGGCGACATCCTGGTCGGCAAGGTCACGCCCAAGGGTGAGACCGAGCTGACCCCGGAAGAGCGTCTGCTGCGCGCCATCTTCGGCGAGAAGGCCCGCGAAGTCCGCGACACCTCGCTGAAGGTTCCGCACGGCGAGTCGGGCAAGGTCATCGGCATCCGCGTGTTCTCCCGCGAGGATGACGACGAGCTGCCCGCCGGCGTCAACGAGCTGGTCCGCGTCTACGTGGCTCAGAAGCGCAAGATCTCCGACGGCGACAAGCTCGCCGGACGCCACGGCAACAAGGGCGTCATCGGCAAGATCCTGCCCGTCGAGGACATGCCGTTCATGCCTGATGGCACCCCGGTGGACATCATCCTGAACACCCACGGTGTGCCGCGTCGTATGAACATCGGCCAGATCCTGGAAACCCACCTCGGGTGGGTGGCCAAGGCCGGCTGGAACATCGATGTCGCCAACGGAACTCCTGAGTGGGCGAGCAACCTGCCCGAGGAACTGCTCAGCGTTCCGGCGGACAGCATCGTGTCCACCCCGGTGTTCGACGGTGCCCGTGAGGGCGAGCTGCAGGGCATCCTCGGCTCGACGCTGCCGAACCGCGACGGCGAGGTCATGGTCAATGCCGACGGTAAGGCGCGTCTGTTCGACGGGCGTTCCGGCGAGCCGTTCCCGTACCCGGTGACGGTCGGCTACATGTACATCCTGAAGCTGCACCACCTGGTGGACGACAAGATCCACGCCCGCTCCACCGGTCCGTACTCGATGATCACCCAGCAGCCGCTCGGTGGTAAGGCGCAGTTCGGTGGTCAGCGGTTCGGTGAGATGGAGTGCTGGGCCATGCAAGCCTACGGTGCGGCGTACACGCTGCAGGAGCTGCTCACCATCAAGTCCGACGACACGGTGGGTCGCGTCAAGGTCTACGAGGCGATCGTCAAGGGCGAGAACATCCCCGAACCCGGTATCCCGGAGTCGTTCAAGGTGCTTCTCAAAGAGTTGCAGTCGCTGTGCCTCAACGTCGAGGTCCTGTCTTCCGACGGAGCCGCGATCGAGATGCGTGACGGTGACGACGAGGACTTGGAGCGTGCCGCTGCAAACCTCGGAATCAACCTGTCCCGCAACGAATCCGCTTCGGTCGAGGACCTGGCCTAGCGGCGAGCGCTTGCGCGAGCCGTCATTGAACGCAGTGTTTTTCTAGTCCCGAAAGGGGAAAGGGAGTTACGTGCTAGACGTCAACTTCTTCGATGAACTCCGTATCGGTCTCGCGACCGCGGACGACATCCGCAACTGGTCCTTCGGCGAGGTCAAGAAGCCGGAGACCATCAACTACCGCACGCTCAAGCCTGAGAAGGACGGCCTGTTCTGCGAGAAGATCTTCGGACCGACTCGCGACTGGGAGTGCTACTGCGGCAAGTACAAGCGTGTGCGCTTCAAGGGCATCATCTGTGAGCGCTGCGGCGTCGAGGTCACTCGCGCCAAGGTGCGTCGTGAGCGGATGGGCCACATCGAGCTGGCCGCGCCCGTCACGCACATCTGGTACTTCAAGGGTGTGCCCAGCCGTCTGGGCTACCTGCTGGACCTGGCCCCGAAGGATCTGGAAAAGATCATCTACTTCGCGGCCTACGTGATCACCTCCGTCGACACGGAGATGCGCCACAACGAGCTGTCCACGCTCGAAGCCGAGATGGTCGTCGAGAAGAAGGCCGTCGAGGATCAGCGCGATGCCGACCTGGAGGCCCGGGCGCAGAAGCTCGAAGCCGACCTGGCCGAGCTGGAGGCCGAGGGCGCCAAGTCCGACGTGCGCCGCAAGGTGCGCGACGGCGGCGAGCGTGAGATGCGCCAGCTGCGCGACCGGACCCAGCGTGAGCTGGACCGGCTCGACGAGATCTGGACCACCTTCACCAAGCTGGCTCCCAAGCAGCTCATCGTGGACGAGGTGCTCTACCGCGAGCTGCAGGACCGCTACGGCGAGTACTTCACCGGCGCCATGGGCGCGGAGTCGATCAAGAAGCTCATCGAGAGCTTCGACATCGACGCCGAGGCCGAGTCGCTGCGCGACACCATCAAGAACGGCAAGGGCCAGAAGAAGCTTCGCGCCCTCAAGCGTCTGAAGGTCGTCGCGGCGTTCCAGATGAACCGCAACTCCCCGATGGGCATGGTGCTCGACGCCGTTCCGGTGATCCCGCCGGAGCTGCGCCCGATGGTTCAGCTCGACGGTGGCCGCTTCGCCACCTCTGACCTGAACGACCTGTACCGCCGCGTGATCAACCGCAACAACCGGCTCAAGCGACTGATCGACCTCGGCGCACCCGAGATCATCGTCAACAACGAGAAGCGCATGCTTCAGGAGTCGGTGGACGCGCTGTTCGACAACGGCCGTCGTGGCCGGCCCGTCACGGGTCCGGGCAACCGTCCGCTCAAGTCGCTGTCCGATCTGCTCAAGGGCAAGCAGGGCCGGTTCCGTCAGAACCTGCTCGGTAAGCGCGTCGACTACTCGGGCCGTTCGGTCATCGTCGTCGGCCCGCAGCTCAAGCTGCACCAGTGCGGTCTGCCCAAGCTGATGGCACTCGAGCTGTTCAAGCCGTTCGTGATGAAGCGTCTGGTCGACCTGAACCACGCGCAGAACATCAAGAGCGCCAAGCGCATGGTCGAGCGTCAGCGTCCCCAGGTGTGGGATGTCCTCGAAGAGGTCATCGCCGAGCACCCGGTGCTGCTGAACCGTGCACCCACCCTGCACCGCCTCGGTATCCAGGCCTTCGAGCCGCAGCTGGTGGAAGGCAAGGCCATCCAGCTGCATCCTCTGGTCTGTGAGGCGTTCAACGCCGACTTCGACGGTGACCAGATGGCCGTGCACCTCCCGCTGTCGGCGGAGGCGCAGGCCGAGGCCCGCATCCTGATGCTGTCCTCGAACAACATCCTGTCGCCCGCGTCGGGCCGCCCGCTGGCCATGCCGCGTCTGGACATGGTGACCGGGCTGTTCTTCCTGACCACCGAGATCCCCGGCGATACCGGCGAATACACGCCGGCCGCCACGGACACCCCGGAGACCGGTGTGTACAGCAGCCCGGCCGAGGCCATCATGGCCCTGGACCGTGGTGCGCTGTCGGTGCGGGCCAAGATCAAGGTGCGGCTGACGCAGCAGCGTCCGCCGGCCGCGGTCGAGGCCGAGCTGTTCGAAGACGGCTGGAAGCCCGGCGACGCCTGGACCGCGGAGACGACCCTGGGTCGCGTGCTGTTCAACGAGCTGCTGCCGAAGGGCTACCCCTTCGTCAACGCGCAGATGTTCAAGAAGGCCCAGGCGTCGATCATCAACGATCTCGCCGAGCGGTACCCGATGATCGTCGTCGCACAGACCGTGGACAAGCTCAAGGACGCCGGCTTCCACTGGGCGACTCGCTCGGGCGTGACGGTCTCCATGGCCGACGTGCTCGTGCCGCCGCAGAAGACCGAGATCCTCGAGCGCTACGAGGGCGAGGCCGACTCGATCGAGAAGCAGTACCAGCGCGGCAAGCTCAACCACGACGAGCGCAACGGCGAGCTGGTGAAGATCTGGCAGCAGGCCACCGAAGAGGTCGGTAAGGCGCTGGAGGCGTACTACCCCGAGGACAACCCGATCATCACGATCGTGAAGTCCGGCGCGACGGGCAACCTGACCCAGACCCGCACCCTGGCGGGCATGAAGGGTCTGGTGACCAACCCGAAGGGTGAGTACATCCCGCGTCCGATCAAGTCCTCGTTCCGCGAGGGCCTGACCGTGCTGGAGTACTTCATCAACACCCACGGTGCCCGTAAGGGTCTGGCCGACACCGCGCTGCGTACCGCCGACTCGGGTTACCTGACCCGTCGTCTGGTGGACGTGTCGCAGGACGTCATCGTGCGCGAGAACGACTGTGAGACCGAGCGCGGTATCAACGTCACTCTCGCCGAGAAGCAGGCCGACGGTTCCCTGGTGCGCGATCAGCACATCGAGACCTCGGCGTACGCCCGCACCCTGGCCACCGACGCGGTGGACGCCGACGGCAACGTCGTCGTCGCCCGTGGCCACGACCTGGGTGACCCGGCGATCGATGCCCTGCTGGCAGCCGGCATCACCGAGGTGAAGGTCCGCTCCGTGCTGACCTGCACCACCGGTACCGGTGTGTGTGCCATGTGCTACGGCCGCTCGATGGCCACCGGCAAGCTCGTCGACATCGGCGAGGCCGTCGGTATCGTCGCCGCGCAGTCCATCGGTGAGCCCGGCACGCAGCTGACCATGCGTACCTTCCACCAGGGTGGTGTGACCGGTGGCGCCGATATCGTCGGCGGTCTGCCCCGTGTGCAGGAACTGTTCGAGGCCCGCGTGCCGAAGAACCGTGCCCCGATCGCGGACGTCACGGGACGGGTCCGGCTCGAAGAGACGGACAAGTTCTACAAGATCACCATCGTTCCCGACGACGGCAGCGAAGAGGTTGTCTACGACAAGCTCACCCGCCGCCAGCGCCTGAAGGTGTTCAAGCACGACGACGGCTCCGAGCGTCTGCTCTCCGACGGTGACCACGTCACCGTGGGCCAGCAGCTCATGGAGGGTGCTGCCGATCCGCACGAGGTGCTGCGTGTGCAGGGCCCGCGCGAGGTGCAGATCCACCTCGTCAAGGAGGTCCAGGAGGTCTACCGGGCCCAGGGTGTGTCGATCCACGACAAGCACATCGAGGTCATCGTCCGGCAGATGCTGCGTCGCGTCACGATCATCGATTCGGGTGCGACGGAGTTCCTGCCCGGGTCGCTGACCGAGCGTGCCGAGTTCGAGGTCGAGAACCGTCGCGTGGTGGCCGAGGGCGGCGAGCCCGCGGCCGGACGTCCGGTGCTGATGGGTATCACCAAGGCGTCGCTGGCCACCGATTCGTGGCTGTCGGCGGCGTCGTTCCAGGAGACCACGCGCGTGCTGACCGATGCGGCGATCAACTGCCGCAGCGACAAGCTGCAGGGTCTGAAGGAGAACGTGATCATCGGTAAGTTGATCCCGGCCGGTACCGGCATCGCCCGTTACCGCGACATCCAGGTTCAGCCGACCGAAGAGGCCCGTGCTGCGGCGTACACGATCCCGTCCTACGAGGATCAGTACTACAGCCCGGACTTCGGCCAGAGCACCGGCGCTGCCGTGCCGCTGGACGATTACGGTTACTCGGACTACCGCTAGTTCGTACGGAAAAGGCCCCCGCGCTCAGCGTGGGGGCCTTTTTCGTGCGTTGAGTGTGAAACGTCTGCGCGCTGGAAGCGTTTGCGCCGCAGGGGATTCACACTCGGCGGGCGAAGGCTCGGTTGAGACGGTTGATGATGCCGCGCTCGGGGTCGCGCTTGGTCACCCGGACGATGACCCAGCCGAGGTTCGCCAATGCCTCCAGGCGGTGGATGTCGCGGGCGAAGACCTCCGGGTCGACGCGGTGCTGACCGCCGTCGTACTCGGCCCCGATCTTGAGGTTCTCCCAGCCCATGTCCACCCGCGCGAACGGATAGCCGTACTCGTCGCGAACGGTGATCTGCGTCTGGGGTCGTGGAAATCCGGCCCGGATGATCAGCAACCGCAGCCAGGTTTCGCGTGGAGACTCGGCTCCGGCGTCGACCAGCTCGAGCGCTCTCCTGACGTTCCGCAGTCCGCGCCGGCCCGGGTACCGCGCCGCCAGCTTCTCGACCGCGACGAACTCCAGGTGGGTCGCATGGGCCAGGGCGTCGATCGCGGCGACGGCAGCGTCGAGTGGACGCCGGCAGCCGATGTCGAGCGCGGCGCGGACCGGAGAACACACGGGCATACCGCGGATCTCCACGATCTCGTCCTGCTCGATGTGGTCAGAGAAGGTTCGGATGCCTTGTGGCGGGTGGCGGTTGTCGTGAATGAGTTCAGCGGGCTCGTGTGCCCCGACCCATGGCGTGCGGTGCAGGGCGGCGGCGGAGTTGCCGGCGATGATGGCGCGCCGCTTCGACCACAACCATGCGGCCTGGGCCCGGCTGCTCGCCGTGAGAGCGCTGTCGACGTGGACGTTCGGATAGACGGTCGTGAAACGGGTGCGCAGCTTGTGGGAGTTCAACGCCCCGGATGCCAAGGCTTCGCTGCCGAGGAACGGGTCTCCCATGATTGAAGTCTCAGGCCGCCTCGGTTGTGACAGCTCTGAGAAATCGAGTGTGAAACTTCTGCGGAAAATCGGCGTCTGCGGCGCAGCGGATTCACGCTCGACGCGGGCGCTGTCGGGCCACGCACCTAGACTGGACGGCGTGCTCATCGGTTCGCATGTCGACAATGCAGATCCCCTGGCCGCCGCTACCGCAGACGGCGCCGACGTGGTGCAGTTCTTCCTCGGCAACCCGCAGAGCTGGAAGAAGCCGGCGCCGCGTGAGGATGCCGAAACGCTGCGTGCCTCCGCGGTTCCGCTGTACGTCCACGCGCCCTACCTGATCAACGTCGCGTCGGCGAACAACAAGGTGCGCATTCCCTCGCGCAAGATCCTGCAGGACACCTGTGACGCCGCCGCGGCGGTCGGCGCCACCGCCGTCATCGTGCACGGCGGACACGCGGACGACAAGGACATCGAGGCCGGATTCGAGCGGTGGGTCAAGGCCCTGGACGCACTCAACACCGACGTGCCGGTGTACCTGGAGAACACCGCCGGCGGTGATCACGCCATGGCCCGCCAGTTCGACACCATCGCCCGGTTGTGGGATCACATCGGTGACAAGGGAATCGGCTTCTGTCTGGACACCTGCCACGCGTGGGCGGCGGGGGAGGCCCTGATCGACGCGGTGGAGCGGATCCAGGCCATCACGGGACGTATCGACCTGGTGCACTGCAACGACTCCAGGGACGCGGCCGGGTCGGGCGCCGACCGGCATGCCAATTTCGGTCTGGGACAGATCGATCCGCAACTGCTGGCCGCCGTCGTGAAGGCCGCCGCCGCGCCCGTCATCTGCGAGACCTCCGAAGAGGGCCGCAAGGACGATATCGCCTTCCTCCGCGAGAACGTCTAGGCCCGTGCGCCTGGCCGCGTTGCTGGCGGTGGCCCTGCTCACCGCGGGCTGCACCGGACTCAGCGCGGCGGCCGCCGGATCCACCGTGCACCATCTGGGGGACCGCACCTACCTGCTCTACGTCCCGGACGGGCTGCCCGCCCAGGCTCCGCTGGTGGTCATGTTGCACGGCGGGTTCGGCAGTGCCGCCCAGGCCGAGCGAGCCTATGGCTGGGATCGGTTGGCCGACACCGCGAAATTCGCGGTCGCCTACCCCGACGGACTGGGCCGCGCCTGGAACGCGGGCGGCGGCTGTTGCGGACGGTCGGCCGCCGATGGTGTCGACGACGTCGGTTTCATCGCCGCGGCCGTCAGCGATATCGCCCGTCAGGTCGATGTCGATCCGAAGCGGGTATACGCCACCGGGATCAGCAACGGCGGAATGATGACGTACGCCCTGGCCTGCCACACCACACTCTTCGCCGCGATCGGCCCGGACTCCGCGACGCAGTTGGATCCCTGCCCAGCCCCGCGCCCGACATCGGTGCTGCACATCCACGGCACTGCGGACACCCGGATCCGTTACGACGGCGGCCGGGGTGAGGGCTTCGCGCATATCGACGGGCCGTCGGTGCCGGCGGTGAACACGTTCTGGCGCAACGTCGATCAGTGTGCTGCGCCCGCGGTCACCGTCGATGGATCGGTCACCACGTCGGCGGCCGAATGTGCCGACGGACGCGCGGTGACGCTGATGACGGTCGACGGCGGCGGCCATGAGTGGCCGGGGTTCGCCACCGACCGGCTATGGCAGTTCTTCGCCGCTCACCCGGCCAAGTAGACCTTGCGCAGGGTCTCGGTCACGGTCCACACCGTCTCGGCTCCCGCTGCCAACCGCACCACGTCACCGGGCCCGAGCGCCAATGGTGCGGTGCCGTCTGCGAATTCGACTGTCGCCGCGCCGGACAGCACGACGAACACCTCGTCGGCCTCGACGTCGGTCATCACCCCGGGCGTCATCTCCCAGATGCCGAGCTCCAGACCGCCGAACTCGGTGAGGGTGTGTACGCCGGTGCGCGCGGAGCTGTCGGGTACCGGCTCCAGGCTTAGTTCCAGATCGGCGGCACGGACGGCGGAGTTGGGCTTCACGAGCGTCACATTACAGATCTTGTGCAGTTGTCGGCAAAATGTAACAGTGGAGGAATGCCGGATACCCATCTCGTGACCAATCAGGTCCCGCCGCTGGAGAACTACAACGCCGCCACCTTCCCTGCGCTGGCCGAAGCGCTCATCCGGGAGGGCGGTGAATGGGGCATCGACGAGGTGCACGAGGTCGGCGCGCTCGGGGGCAGCCGGCGCGCTCAGCGCTGGGGTGACCTGGCTGATCGCAACGTCCCGATCCTGCACACCCACGACCGCTACGGTCACCGCGTCGACGAGGTCGAATACGACCCCGCCTACCACGAGCTGATGAATGCGGCGGTCACCCACGGACTGCACGCCGCACCATGGGCCGATGACCGGCCGGGTGCCCATGTGGTGCGGGCGGCCAAGATGTCGGTCTGGACTCCCGAGCCGGGCCACGTCTGTCCCATCTCGATGACCTATGCCGTGGTGCCGGCGCTGCGCTGCAATCCCGAGCTCGCGGCGGTGTACGAGCCGCTGCTGACCAGCCGGGTCTACGACCCGGAACTGAAGGTCCCCGCCACCAAAGCCGGTCTCACCGCGGGTATGTCGATGACCGAGAAGCAGGGCGGTTCCGACGTGCGCGCCGGTACCACCCAAGCCACCCCCAACGGCGACGGCAGCTACACACTGCGCGGCCACAAGTGGTTCACCTCGGCCCCGATGGGCGACATCTTCCTGGTGCTCGCACAGGCCCCAACCGGGCTCAGCTGTTTCTTCCTGCCCCGGGTGCTGCCGGACGGCAGCCGCAACCGGATGTTCATCCAGCGGCTCAAGGACAAGCTGGGCAATCACGCCAACGCCTCCAGTGAGATCGAGTACGACGACGCGACCGCCTGGCTGGTGGGCGAGGAAGGTCGCGGCGTCAAGACGATCATCGAGATGGTCAACCTGACCCGGCTGGACTGCACCCTGGGCAGCGCCACCAGCATGCGCACCGGCCTGACCCGTGCCGTGCACCATGCCCAGCACCGCAAGGCCTTCGGCGCCTATCTGATCGACCAGCCGCTGATGCGCAACGTCCTGGCCGACCTGGCCGTCGAGGCCGAAGCCGCCACCATGCTGGCCATGCGGATGGCCGGGGCCACCGACGCCGCGGTACGCGGTGACGAACGCGAAACCCTGTTGCGCCGTATCGGTTTGGCCGCGGCGAAGTACTGGGTGTGCAAGCGCGCGACCCCACATGCCGCCGAAGCCATGGAATGCTTCGGTGGCAACGGCTACGCCGAGGAATCCGGTATGCCCAGGCTGTACCGCGAAGCCCCGCTGATGGGAATCTGGGAGGGATCGGGCAACGTCAGTGCGCTGGACACGTTGCGTGCCATGGCAACCCGACCGGAATGCGTCGACGTGCTTTTCGACGAGCTGGCCCAGACCTCCGAGCCCAGGCTGGATGCCCACGTCGCCGGGCTGAAGGCGCAACTCGGCGATTTCGACGGTATCGAGTATCGGGCCCGAAAGATCGCCGAGGACATCAGCCTTGCCCTGCAGGGCGCGCTGTTGATCCGGCACGGGCATCCCGCGGTCGCGGAGGCGTTCCTGGCCAGCCGGCTCGGCGGGGCGTGGGGCGGAGCCTATGGCACGCTGCCGGCCGGGCTGGACCTGTCGCCGATCATCGAGCGAGCCCTGGTCAAAGGATGAGCCTGCAGACGATGACCTACGAGGTCACCGATCGCGTCGCCCGCATCACCTTCAACCGCCCGGAGAAGGGCAACTCGATCGTCGCCGATACCCCGCTGGAACTCGCGGCGTGCGTGGAACAGGCCGACCTCGACCCGGCGGTGCACGTCATCCTCGTCTCCGGTGCGGGGGAGGGGTTCTGTGCGGGATTCGATCTGAGCGCCTACGCCGACGGCACCTCGTCCGCGGGCGGGGCGGGCCGTTACGACGGGACCGTGCTGGACGGCCGGACCCAGGCCGTCAACCATCTCCCCGACCGGCCCTGGGACCCGATGATCGACTACCAGATGATGAGCCGGTTCGTGCGGGGGTTCTCCAGCCTGATGCGGGCCGACAAACCGACGGTGGTCAAGATCCACGGCTACTGCGTGGCCGGGGGCACCGATATCGCGCTGCATGCCGACCAGGTGATCACCGCCTCCGACGCCAAGATCGGCTACCCGCCGATGCGGGTCTGGGGGGTGCCGGCGGCGGGTCTGTGGGCGCACCGCCTCGGCGACCAGCGCGCGAAAAGGCTGCTGTTCACCGGGGATTGCATCACCGGGGCGCAGGCGGCCGAATGGGGCCTGGCCGTAGAGGCCCCTGAGCCGGCGGACTTGGATGAGCGCACCGAGCGGCTGGTCGGGCGCATTGCCGCGATGCCGGTGAACCAGCTCATCATGGCCAAGCTGGCCTGCAATACCGCGCTGTTGCAGCAGGGGGTAGCCACCAGTCAGATGGTCAGCACGGTCTTCGACGGGATCGCCAGGCATACGCCGGAGGGCCATGCCTTCGTGGCCGACGCGACCGCGCACGGCTTCCGCGAGGCGGTGCGCCACCGCGACGAACCGCTGGGGGATCACGGCCGGCGCACGTCGGGGGTCTGAGGTGCTGCGCCTGACGGCTCGGTCGGTGGTGCTGAGCGTGCTGCTCGGTGCGCACCCCGCCTGGGCCTCGGTGGCCGAATTGATCCATCTGACATCGGATTTCGATATCAAGGAGGCCACCCTGCGGGTGGCGCTGACCCGGATGGTCGGCGCGGGCGATCTGGTTCGCTCCGACGACGGTTACCGGCTGTCGGAACGGCTGCTCACGCGGCAACGCCGGCAGGACGATGCCATCGCCCCTCAGATCCGGACCTGGGACGGCGACTGGATCACGCTGGCGATCACGGCCGTGGGGGCTGATGCCCGCAGCCGCGCGGAACTGCGGAATACTTTGGTGCAGAACAGGTTCGGCGAACTTCGTGAGGGGTTGTGGCTGCGGCCGGACAATCTGGCCCAGCCGGTGCCTGCCGCGGACCGGGTTCGGGTACTGCACTCGCGGGACGACGATCCGGCCGGGCTGGCGTCGCTGCTGTGGGATCTGCAGGCGTGGTCTCAGACGGGTTGGCGCCTGCTGGCCGAGATGCACGCCGCCGCCGATGTGCCGGCGCGGTTCGTGGCCGCCGCCGGCATCGTCCGGCATCTGGTGACCGACCCCGTGTTACCCGCCGAACTCGTGCCCGCCGACTGGCCGGGTGCGGACTTGCGGCGGGCGTATCAGGACTTCGCGGCGGAATTGGTGGCGCTGCGCGACAAGGTGGAGGCGATATGACAGGTTCGGCGGGCAGGAGCGCAGCGACCGGGGGGACCGATTCGGTGCGGGTGGAACGCAACGGACCCGTCACCACGGTGATCATGGACCGCCCGCAGGCCCGCAACGCCGTCGACGGCCCCACCGCGGCGCAGCTGTACGCCGCGTTCGACGAGTTCGACAACGACGACACCGCCGCCGTCGCCGTGCTCTGGGGGGAGAACGGAACTTTCTGTGCCGGAGCCGATCTGAAGGCCTTCGGCACACCGGAGATGAACCAGACCCACCGCAGCGGGCCGGGTCCGATGGGGCCGACGCGGATGGTGTTGTCCAAACCGGTGATCGCCGCGGTGAGTGGCTACGCCGTGGCCGGCGGCCTGGAACTGGCGCTGTGGGCCGACCTGAGGATCGCCGAGGAGGACGCCGTGTTCGGGGTGTTCTGCCGGCGCTGGGGGGTTCCGCTGATCGACGGCGGCACGGTCCGGTTGCCGCGTTTGATCGGGCGCAGCCGTGCCATGGATCTCATCCTCACCGGCCGTGCGGTCGACGCCGCGGAGGCCCTGGCGATCGGCCTGGCCAACCGGGTGGTGCCCAGAGGCGATGCCCGCCGGGCGGCCGAGGAACTGGCTGCCGAACTGGCCGCGCTGCCGCAGTTGTGCCTGCGTGCAGATCGTCTCTCGGCGCTGCGGCAGTGGGGTGAATCCGAGCAGGCGGCAATGGATTTCGAGTTCGCCAGCCTGCAGACGGTGGCCGCCGAGTCGGTCGCCGGAGCGAAGCGCTTCGCCGACGGCGCCGGCCGGCACGGCGCCCAGGCTTGATCGGACGGGCCTACGGGCTCTTGCTGATCTTGTTGCCCGACCCGAGATCGTCGACCTTGGGGTCGCCGTCCTTGTAGACCACGGTGTTGTTCAGGCCGACCACGCTGATCGACTTGTCCACGTGGTCGAAGGTCAGCTTGTTGTCCGCGCCGCCGACGTTCACGCTGGAGCAGGTGCCTTTCACGGTCAGCGTGTTGTTGGAGCCGCCGATGTTGAGGGCTTTGCCCTCGGCGCAGTCGATTTCGGCCGTGGTGCCGAACGAGCCGTAGTTGATGGTGTTGCCGATCTCCACCTGCGCGCCGGAGGTACCGGCGGTGGCGGTGGGGGCGGGCTTGGTGTCGCTCGTCCCGCACCCGGCAAGTCCGAGCACCAGAACGGCCGCCGTCAGCGGCCCGACGATGTGTAGACGCATGACTCCTCGATTCACCGGTGGTCCTCCCAGATTAGGTGACGGGCACGTCGATGATGGGCCGCCGCTCACCCGCGCCGGGACCGTCGAAATGCCACCATTCGCCGGCGTAGGGGGTGAAACCGCCGGCCACCATCGCCGCGCGCAGCTGTGCGCGGTTCCGTTGCGCTATCGCGCTCACGCCCTCGGTGGCGAAGGCGTGGGCCTGCGGGGTGAAGCTGTCGAAACCGGTGCCCATCTCGGTCAGTCCGGCGGCGCCCGCGGTCGTCACGTCCACCGATCGTCCCGACTCGTGGCTCTTCGAGTAGGGGCCGGGTTTGGCGACCCAGGCCGGGTTGGACACCACATCGAACATGCGGACCTGCACATCGTGCGGCCGGTAGCAGTCCCAGAACACCAGTACCAGTCCGTCGGCACGCAACCGCGACGCCGCGGTGGTCAGGCCATCGGCCAGTGATTCGTGCACCAGGCAGCGTGCGCCGGCGGGGTAGAGCGGAACGCCCACGAAATTGTCTGCGGTGGCATAGCGCAGATCGATGACGGCGTCGGGGACGACGGTGCGCACATCGACGAAACCCACCGCTGCGGCCGCGTCCGACACCGGGGGCACCGGAACCGTGGTGGACATCGGCCTCACCTGAAACGAGGCCGGAGCGCATGCCGCCACGGAGCACACCGCGACGACGCACACGACGACGACACCGAGCAGTCTCCGCACAAGATCAGGCGGGTGCGCGGTTGATGCGATTGGCCATACCGAGCTCGGGCCCGCGGTCGATGACGGCCGGGTCGCCGTCGTGGTAGATCACGGTCTGGTCGTAGCCGTACACCGTGATGTCGTTGATGACGTTGTCGGCGATCACGATGTTCGACGACCCCTGCAGCGCCACACCCCAGCAGGTGCCCTTGGCGTTGATCGTGTTGCCGGTGCCGTTGACGAACAGCGTCGCGTTGTTGCAATCCAGGGTCTGCACGACACCCTGGCCGGTGATGTGGGTGTCGCCGTTCTTGGCGTCGGCGGGCGGGGCGAGGACGGTCAGGACGGACGGGAGCACCAGGGCGCATGCCACCGCGGTCCGTCGGCTTCTCTGCACGGTCACGTTCGCCACCTTCCTATGGATGAGAGAAGAGTACGTTGCCCGGGGCCTCGGTAGAACGTGTTATCGCCGGTTGGCCGGTTCGGTTCGACGGGTCGCCGCGGACGGTGCTGCTCGGTAGCGTGTGCTCGATGCGTGGGCGCGGCAATCGAGCAGTGGCGATGGTCGTCGCGGTGGTCCTCGCCATGATCCCTGCCCTGGCCGGGTGCACCCAGACGGTGGACGGCAGTGCGCAGTCCGCCGCACCCGGCGGCCCGTCCGACGAGCGCAGCTACGGCTACGCCGACAACCGGTGCGGCCTGCTGGAGGACAGCACGGTGGCGCAGACCCTCGGCGCCGACAACGTGGTCCGGCCGTACAGCGGTGCGGTGTGTCAATACGTCCTGGACCGTGAGAAGGCCGTGGTCGACGTGGTGTTCGCCTGGTTCGACTCCGGCAGCCTCGATCGTGAGCGGGCCCTCGCCGGTCAGCGCGGCGCCCAGCTCACCGACACGGTCATCGAACGGCACAAGGCCTTCCTGGCTCGCCGGGACGGGGTCGGGGTGGCGTGCTCGGCGACCGCTGCGGGCGGGGGCGGGGTGCTCAGCTGGTGGGTCCAGTACCGGCACCAGAACAGTGCCGACCCGTGCCCGGATGCGGAGAAGTTGTTGTCGGCCACCCTGCAATCGGATCTCTGACATGACCAGGGCGCTGACGGTACTGCTCGCAGTGTGCGCGACGGCCACGCTGAGCGCCGGATGCGGTGCCGCGGGGGAGCGCGACAAGCCCCGTACCCCGGCATCGGAGGCCGGTGAGCACGCCGGTTTCCGCGGAGCCGACTGCAACGGGATCACGGATGCGGATATCACCGCGGCGGCCGGAAAGGCGATGTTCAGCCAGGCGGTGGTGAGCGCCGCCGGCTGTTTCTGGCAGGAGAACACGCTCATCGGCTCGTTCGGGGCGGGTATGGGCATCTCGACCTGGTGGTATCGCGGCAGTGACATGGACACCGAACGCGCACTGGAGCAGAACGCCGGGCGCACGCTCACCGAACTGTCGGTGGACGGCAACCGGGGATTCAAGGCCTTCGACGCCAATGCCTGCAGTATTTATGTCGCCAAGGGCGACGATGTCATCACGTGGTCGATCCAGACGATGAATCCGGCCATGCTGCCCGACCTCTGCTCGATCACCCAGCGGCTTGCGCAGCTCAGCCAGGACCGGGTGAACTAGAGTCCTTCGTTAACCCGAAATGCCGGGTGTCCATGAGAACACGGTCGGCCGAGCGAAGGATTAAGCGAATATGGCAGCGCGGGTGACCAAACTCAGTCGCGATGCCATCGTGAACTCGGCATTGGTGTTCTTGGACCGCGAGGGCTGGGACGCACTGACCATCAACGCCCTGGCCACCCAGCTCGGCACCAAGGGGCCCTCCCTCTACAACCATGTGCAGAGCCTGGACGACCTGCGTCGCACGGTGCGGATGCGGGTGATCGACGACATCATCGGCATGCTCAACACCGTGGGTGAGGGCCGGACCCGCGAGGACGCCGTGGTCACCATGGCCAGTGCCTACCGCAGCTACGCGCATCACCACCCGGGGCGGTACTCGGCGTTCACCCGGATGCCGCTCGGTGGCGACGACCCTGAATACACGGCGGCCACCAGGGCCGCGGCCGAGCCGGTGCTGGCGGCGCTGGCCTCCTACGGGCTCGACGGCGAGAACGCGTTCTATGCGGCGCTGGAGTTCTGGTCGGCCTTGCACGGCTTCGTGCTGCTGGAGATGACGGGGGTCATGGACGATGTCGATACCGACGCCGTCTTCACCGATATGGTGCTCCGGCTGGCAGCGGGGATGCAGCGGCGCTAGCCGTCCGGGGCGAGCGAAGCGACGGGGCATCAAGCACGGGGTTGATGCCCTTCCAACCTGTGGTGTCTGACCTGCGATAAGGCCGCTACGCACGGGTTTGGTTGCGCGCGGGCCACCCTGGTATTGTGGATCCCCGTGCCTGGTCGACAGGGCCGCATGCTGCCTCAAAATGGTCGGCATGCCTGCGCGCCGGGCGGATTCGTATGTCCGCAGGCATCGGAATGCTATCGATTCGATGGGTTTCTGGTGGGTGCGACACGCCCGATCGCGGGGTAAGCGATAGGGCGAAAACAGCAGTACAGAGACTTACGCAAGCAGAGCAGAAACAGAAAGCCGGTACATGCCAACCATCAACCAGCTGGTCCGCAAGGGTCGCCGCGACAAGGTCGCGAAGGTGAAGACCGCGGCCCTCAAGGGCAGCCCGCAGCGCCGTGGCGTGTGCACTCGCGTGTACACCACCACCCCGAAGAAGCCGAACTCGGCGCTTCGGAAGGTCGCACGTGTGCGCCTGACCAGCTCGGTCGAGGTCACCGCCTACATCCCGGGTGAAGGCCACAACCTGCAGGAGCACTCGATGGTGCTGGTGCGCGGTGGTCGTGTGAAGGACCTCCCCGGTGTGCGTTACAAGATCATCCGCGGCTCGCTGGACACCCAGGGTGTCAAGAACCGCAAGCAGGCACGTAGCCGTTACGGCGCGAAGAAGGAGAAGAGCTAATGCCGCGCAAGGGTCCCGCACCGAAGCGCCCGTTGGTCAATGATCCGGTTTACGGGTCGCAGCTGGTCACCCAGCTGGTCAACAAGGTCCTGCTCGATGGGAAGAAGTCGCTGGCAGAGCGCATCGTCTACGGCGCGCTGGAGCAGGCTCGCGACAAGACCGGTACCGATCCGGTCGTCACCCTCAAGCGCGCGCTGGACAACGTCAAGCCCGCCCTCGAGGTGCGCAGCCGCCGCGTCGGTGGCGCCACGTACCAGGTCCCCGTCGAGGTCCGTGCCGACCGCTCCACCACGCTGGCCCTGCGCTGGCTGGTGAGCTTCAGTAAGGCCCGCCGCGAGAAGACGATGGTCGAGCGTCTCGCCAACGAGATTCTGGACGCCAGCAATGGCCTGGGTGCCGCCGTCAAGCGACGCGAGGACACCCACAAGATGGCCGAGGCGAACCGGGCCTTCGCGCACTACCGCTGGTGATCTCAACGCCGACGCGGAGTGGCGTCGGCGGAAACACCAATAGCAACCAAGCAAGCGAAAGAGTGGGAATCTAGCCGTGGCACAGGACGTGCTCACCGACCTCACGAAGGTCCGCAATATCGGCATCATGGCGCACATCGACGCCGGCAAGACGACGACGACCGAGCGCATCCTCTTCTACACCGGTATCTCGTACAAGATCGGTGAGGTGCACGACGGCGCCGCGACGATGGACTGGATGGAGCAGGAGCAGGAGCGGGGTATCACCATCACCTCGGCTGCGACCACCTGTTTCTGGAACGACAACCAGATCAACATCATCGACACGCCGGGCCACGTCGACTTCACCGTCGAGGTGGAGCGTTCGCTGCGCGTGCTCGACGGTGCCGTCGCCGTCTTCGACGGTAAGGAAGGTGTCGAGCCCCAGTCCGAGCAGGTGTGGCGGCAGGCCGACAAGTACGACGTCCCGCGCATCTGTTTCGTCAACAAGATGGACAAGCTGGGCGCCGACTTCTACTTCTCGGTGCAGACCATGAAGGACCGCCTCGGCGCGAACGTGATTCCGATCCAGTTGCCGATCGGCTCCGAGAACGACTTCGAGGGCGTCGTCGACCTGGTCGAGATGAAGGCCAAGGTGTGGCGCGGCGAGACCAAGCTCGGCGAGAAGTACGACGTCGTCGACATCCCGGCCGATCTGCAGGAGAAGGCCGAGGAGTACCGCACCGCCATGATCGAGGCCGTCGCCGAGGCTGACGACGAGCTCATGGAGAAGTACCTGGGCGGCGAAGAGCTCACGGTCGAGGAGATCAAGGCGGGCCTGCGCAAGCTGACCGTCACCAGCGCGGCCTACCCGGTGCTCTGCGGCTCCGCGTTCAAGAACAAGGGCGTGCAGCCCATGCTCGACGCGGTCATCGACTACCTGCCGACCCCGCTGGACGTCGCGGCCGCCGAAGGCCACGTCCCGGGCAAGGAAGACGAGATCATCTCCCGGAAGCCCTCGGCCGACGAGCCGTTCTCCGGGCTGGCCTTCAAGGTCGCCACCCACCCGTTCTTCGGCAAGCTGACCTACGTCCGGGTGTACTCGGGCAAGGTCGACTCCGGTGCGCAGGTCATCAACTCGACCAAGGGCAAGAAGGAGCGGCTGGGCAAGCTGTTCCAGATGCACTCCAACAAGGAGAACCCGGTCGAAACGGCGTCCGCCGGCCACATCTACGCGGTGATCGGCCTCAAGGACACCACCACCGGTGACACCTTGAGCGACCCGAACAACCAGATCGTGCTGGAGTCGATGACCTTCCCCGATCCGGTGATCGAGGTGGCCATCGAGCCCAAGACCAAGAGTGACCAGGAGAAGCTGGGCACCGCGATCCAGAAGCTCGCCGAAGAGGATCCGACCTTCAAGGTGCACCTGGATCAGGAGACCGGCCAGACCGTCATCGGCGGTATGGGCGAGCTGCACCTGGACATCCTGGTCGACCGCATGAAGCGCGAGTTCAAGGTCGAGGCCAACGTCGGCAAGCCGCAGGTGGCCTACAAGGAGACCATCAAGCGCGCCGTGCAGAACGTGGAATACACCCACAAGAAGCAGACGGGTGGCTCCGGCCAGTTCGCGAAGGTCATCATCAGCCTCGATCCTTTCGAGGGCGAGGACGGCGCGACCTACGAGTTCGAGAACAAGGTCACCGGTGGCCGCATCCCGCGCGAGTACATCCCGTCGGTCGACGCGGGTGCACAGGACGCCATGCAGTACGGCGTGCTGGCCGGTTATCCGTTGGTCAACGTGAAGGTGACGCTGCTCGACGGCGCCTACCATGACGTCGACTCCTCGGAAATGGCCTTCAAGGTCGCGGGTTCGCAGGCGTTGAAGAAGGCTGCCGGACAGGCGCAGCCGGTCATCCTGGAGCCCATCATGGCTGTCGAGGTCACCACGCCCGAGGATTACATGGGCGATGTGATCGGCGACTTGAACTCCCGCCGTGGTCAGATCCAGGCCATGGAGGAGCGCAGCGGTGCGCGCGTCGTCAAGGCGCAGGTGCCGCTGTCGGAGATGTTCGGCTACGTCGGCGACCTTCGGTCGAAGACCCAGGGCCGGGCCAACTACTCCATGGTGTTCGACTCGTACGCCGAAGTTCCGGCGAACGTGTCGAAGGAGATCATCGCGAAGGCGACCGGGCAGTAGTCCGGTACTTTGCAGACCGCACAACTGAACACATCAACACACCTGCTTTAAACAAAGCACCAACAAGTCCAGGAGGACACCACAGTGGCGAAGGCGAAGTTCGAGCGGACGAAGCCGCACGTCAACATCGGGACCATCGGTCACGTTGACCACGGCAAGACCACGCTGACTGCAGCAATCACCAAGGTTCTGCACGACAAGTACCCCGAGTTGAACGAGTCGCGCGCATTCGACCAGATCGACAATGCGCCCGAAGAGCGTGCTCGTGGCATCACGATCAACATCTCCCACGTGGAGTACCAGACCGACAAGCGTCACTATGCACACGTGGACGCCCCCGGTCACGCGGACTACATCAAGAACATGATCACCGGTGCGGCCCAGATGGACGGTGCCATCCTCGTGGTCGCCGCCACCGACGGCCCGATGCCGCAGACCCGCGAGCACGTGCTGCTGGCCCGCCAGGTGGGTGTGCCCTACATCCTGGTCGCGCTGAACAAGTCCGACATGGTCGACGACGAGGAGCTCCTGGAGCTCGTCGAGCTCGAGGTCCGCGAGCTGCTGGCCGCTCAGGACTTCGACGAGGAGGCTCCGGTCATCCAGGTGTCCGCACTCAAGGCCCTCGAGGGTGACCCGAAGTGGGTCAAGTCCGTCGAGGATCTGATGGACGCCGTCGACGAGTCGATCCCGGACCCGATCCGCGAGACCGACAAGCCGTTCCTGATGCCCGTCGAGGACGTCTTTACCATCACCGGTCGTGGCACCGTCGTCACCGGCCGTGTCGAGCGTGGCGTGATCAACGTCAACGAAGAGGTCGAGATCGTCGGCATCCGTCCCGGCACCACCAAGACCACGGTCACCGGTGTCGAGATGTTCCGCAAGCTGCTGGATCAGGGCCAGGCCGGCGACAACGTCGGTCTGCTGGTTCGTGGCATCAAGCGCGAGGATGTCGAGCGCGGCCAGGTCATCGTGAAGCCGGGCACCACCACCCCGCACACCGAGTTCGAGGGCAGCGTCTACATCCTGTCCAAGGACGAAGGCGGCCGCCACACGCCGTTCTTCAACAACTACCGCCCGCAGTTCTACTTCCGTACCACGGACGTGACCGGCGTGGTGACCCTCCCCGAGGGCACCGAGATGGTGATGCCCGGTGACAACACCGACATCTCCGTCAAGCTGATCCAGCCCGTGGCCATGGACGAGGGCCTGCGGTTCGCGATCCGTGAGGGTGGCCGCACCGTCGGCGCCGGCCGGGTCACCAAGATCATCAAGTGATCTAGGTACACGTCGCACGAGGCGGCGCTCACCTTCGGGTGGGCGCCGCTTTCGTATGCGTGCCCTGCGCCCAAACGCACATTTGGGCCGATTTGTGCGAGTGGAATTCGGCCGAATGTCGATCTCGGCGCCGAGAATGTGGGATCGGTAGCCGTTGGCAGGCGATGTACTCGTCGGCATGAAGATCACCTGTGTCGCCGCCCCGCTGCTGGCGATCGGCATGGCCGTCGCCGGCATCGGGTTCAGTGCCACCACCGCCGAGGCAACCCCCGGTGGCAGCTGGCCCGGTTGCCCGCCGGACAGCCCGGAGGGTCCGTGCCGCTGGTGCCCGGGCGATCCGCCGGTGCAGACCGGGAACCTGCGGGTGAACCCGGTGGTGTGGGACAACAACGTCTGCCACACGTACTGGTACGTCTATCACGGTCAGGGCAATGTGGCCCAGAACATCTTCGAGGGCGAACTGCCCCCGGCCCCACCGCCTCCGCCGCCGAACCTCACGCCGCCACTGCCCGAGGGTTGGTGTTGGTCGTTGTTCCTGCCCACTCCGTGCCCGCCGGGGGTCAAAGGTCCGGGTATGTGAGCTACAGATCGTCGATGCTGAGGATGCCGTCCTGTACGGCCCGGGCGATCAGCGCCGCCTTGGTGGGAGCGGGTCGGCCCACCGCCGCGTACTTGGCTCGCGCGCGCTGCAGGTGGGTGCGCACCGTCGACGGTTCGATGAACAGGCGTTTGGCGACGAATTCCTTGTTCTCGGTCTGGAACCAGGCGATCAGCACCTCGCGTTCCCGTGTGCTCAATCCGGGGCGGCCGACGGTGCGGTCATTGAACAGGGCCTTTGCCATCCGCGGACCGACATAGGGCGTGTTCGAGTGTGCGGCGTAGATCGCGTCGAAGAGGTGCTGCTTGTCTTCACCCTTGCCGAGGAAGGTCATCGCGCCGGCGTCGAGACTGCTCAGGATGACCTCGTCGGTCGACATATGGGAGTACACGATGACCCGATGCCCCGCGGCACAGACTTCGCTGAGGCTCTCGAACTCGGGCCGGTAACGCTCGTACTGCAGGTCGAAGAGCACGACCTCGATCGAGCCGTCGCCTCGAGGGTGCTCGGCCAGGAAAGACGACGGGTCGGGGTAGTCGGCGACGAGGTCGATGGGCGGATCCGCTTCGGCAAACCACGCCTTGACCCCGGCGTGAATAACGTCGTGGTCGTCAATTAGGGCGACCGGGATGGCGGTCCGGGGGTTCGGCACCCCCAGATCTTTGGCCTTATTCATGCATTTCGCCTGAAGTCGATGAGATCACCGAGTGTGCACCCCCGCAGTCTTCGGATCAGAACCCTACTCTCAGCAACGCCCGCTTTGCCCGAAGTAGGAAACTCGGCTAACCATACTGATGTATGGGCAGATCCTAACGCGCTTTATGCGATGCTGTGGTGCTGGGCCTCTGCTGTGGTCGGTGTGACCGCCAGGGGGTGATGCACGCTGATCCACACCTTGTCGGCGATCACGGTGACCTCGACGTTCGGATGTGTGCTGTACGCCCGCAGCGGTGCGACTCGGGCGACGTCGCAGACGATGCTGGCGACCAACTCGCCACCTGCCACCGTCAGACCGATCCGGGCATGTTTGCGTGCTTGACCCAACGCGTCTCGCAGCGGCGTCAGGACGACGCGGCGGGTGTGCGCGTCGAGTGAGGGCAAGTCGCTGTCCGTGTTGATCGTGACGATCACCCCGCGCCGGTCGGCTTGGTCGACGGCGGCCCGCAATTCGGCGACGAGCGGATGGCTGAAGGTGCGGGACTGGAAGATGTAGAGCCGTAGCCGCCGCGATTCCAGCCGCGCCCGCTGCCTGGTCTCGGCGTCGATGACGCCGGTGCTCAGCGTCTGGAGCAGGGGGAACACCCCGCGGATCAGTTTCGATGTGCGGCGCACGTAATCGTCGTGCAGCGCTTCGGCGATACGGTTCTGGTCGGCTATCGCCCATCGCTCCCTGGCCTCTGTGGCGGCGGCGATGGTGGCGTTGCGCAGCAGCTCGGGAAAGGCCAGCGCGAACATCTGCACCATGACGACACCGGCGGTGTACAGAGCCAGGTTGAACGCCATGGTGACGTCCGGCTGCCGAACAAAGGTGAGGATCGCGGTACCGAGCCAGAACGCGACCATGACCGCGGCGCCGTGCCGAACCCGCAGCCGCAGGACGAATGGCAGGACGCACAGTCCCGTCGCGACGAGTGGCCATTGGATGGGGCCGCCCAGCATGTCCGCGGGCACGGACAGAGACTGGACGGCGATCACCACAGCCATGATCACGAGGGCGGGAATCGTGACGTCGGGACCGCGGTTGAGCACCCGGGACACGCCCGCGATCATGACCAGGGCCGCGATACAGCCCAGTCCGAGCTGGAGGATCGGGGAACCGGTGCGGGCGGCCGCGTACGGTACCGAGACCAACAGCTGAACCAGGCCGAAGACGATGATGCCGAGACCGAACTGGACCAGGATGCGTTCGGTCAGGTGATCGATATCGTCGGCGATCGCGTTGGCGGGGGCGATATCTGGTGACTGCGCCCACGTCAGCGTCACCTCGGTGCCGCTGCCCGGGGCGGAGCACACGGTGGCGCTGCCGCCGGCTCGGCGCATTCGGGCGACGATGGACTCGGCGACGCCGTGGCCGAGGCTGGTGGTGGCCAGGTCGAACCCGGTCCCGTCATCGCTCACGGTGACGGAGGTGGCTGCCACCTTGATCTCGATATGCGATGCGTCGGCATGCCTTTCGGCGTTGTTGAGCGCCTCCCGCGCGGCAGCCAGCACGGTACGGGCCCGGGACCCGGTGAGTACGAGTCTCGGCAGACCGGTCAGGGCGATCTCCACCGGGAAGTGCGCGATCTCCTTCCGGAGTGCGGCGACGATATCGGTATCGGGCAGCGGTTCCCGTGCCGTGGGGCCGCCGGTCAGCAGCTCCAGATCCCGGCGGGCTTGTGCCGCAACGCGTTCGGACGAGATGTCGGCGCCCTCGCCGACGAGGTACAGCGTCGAGGCGGCGGTGTCGTGCACCAGTGCCAGGTGTTCGAGTTCGTAGTTGCGCACCGCTGCGGCGATCGCATCACGCAGGGCGGCGTCGTGGTTATCGGCGCGGACCCGATCGACCTGGCGGGCCACGGCCAGACCGGCCGCCAGCAGCGCCGCGGCGATGGCCCACTCGATGCCGAGCATGTAGAACAACATCGGCACTCGAACCGCGTCGGGCCAGCCGATCATCTGCGCGCAGCCGAACGCATAGGCCAGTGTGATCAGTGCGGCCGCGGGAAAGCTCACCTTCGGGGGTTGGGCCATGGTGAAGGCGATAACGGCGGTACCGGCGATGACCTGCGGTACCGAGTTGGTGTAGAGATTGCCGGGATTCGACTCGAACCAGGGGATCGCCGCGGCGACAGTCAACACGTACCCGAAGTCGACCAGCTGGAAGCCAAGCGCGCGCGACCGGGTGAAGAGACGGAAACCAGCCCAGCAGCCCAGTGCTGCGAGCAGGATCGTGCCGGCCGTGGAGTCGGGCGTCCAGGGCAGCAGCAGCGTGCTCGAAGCGGCGACAAGGGTGACCGTATTGAGCAGAATGATGGCCAGGTCCTGGCCGCGCCTGATCACCTGTCGCTCGGACACATGGACACCCCGGATGTCCTGGTCGGGCTTGAGCACACGCAATTCTAGGCACGAACGTCTATGGCACCGTCGGTCAAATGGTGGACAAGACCGCCATTGATTGCATATGCAAGAAGTTGGTCCGATGGGAGGTGCCCAATTCGTTTTGGCGAGCCTCCAAAATGCGCTGGTTGGCGTTAGTCTGGCTCCGTCGACTTCGAACGGAGCGTGGCACATGGTGTGGCGATACGTGAAGGCGCAGCTGATGGTGTTGCTGTGCGGCGGTCTGGTCGGGCCGATCTTTCTCGGCGTGTACTTCGCCACCGGCCAGAGTTCTTTGCTGAAATGGATGTTCTGGGTAGGTCTGCTGATCACCGCGGCCGACGTCCTGATTGCCTTGGCGCTGGCCAACTTCGGTGCGAGATCGGCCGCGCGGACCCAGGCGCTGGAAGCGAGCGGTGTGCTCGCGCTCGCGCAGATCACCGGAATGGGCGAGACCGGCACCCGGATCAACGACCAACCGCTGGTGAAACTCAATCTGCACATTTCGGGCCCCGGTATCGCGCCGTTCACCGCCGAGGACCGCGTCATCGCCAGTGTGACCCGGCTGGGGACGCTGACCTCCCGCAAGGTCGTGGTGCTGGTGGACCCGGCGACGAACCAGTTCCAGATCGACTGGGAGCGCAGCGCCTTGATCAACGGGCAGGTACCCGCGACGTTCACGATCGACGAAGACCACCGAACCTACGACCTGTCCGGCCAGGTCGGTCCGCTGATGGAGATCCTGCAAATCCTCAAGGCCAACAACATCGGCATGAACGGCATGATCGATCTTCGGAGCAATCCGGCGGCACGGGCGCAGGTGCAGGCTGTGGTTCGCCGGGCCGGTGCCGCACAGCAGGCGCCTTCCGCCCCTGCGCCCACACCCCCGGCGGCGCCCGTGGCCGCCGGCTATGTCCCACCGGCACCGCCCACGCCGTCGGTGGCCCAGCGTCTGCAGGAACTGGAGACGCTGCGGGCCACCGGAGCGATCTCGGAGGACGAATACTCCAGCAAGCGACAGCAGATCATCGCTGCGTTGTGACTCCATGACCGTGCGCAGCCGGTGCGCCCCGAGGTGATGGTGGCCGCGCTCGGTTCGCTTGCGGCGCCGACCTTCTCGGAATCGCGACTTCGAGCGAAAGGACTTTTCGATGGCTGCACCTCACGAGGCACCTTCTGCGGCGTACGGAGTGCACTCTGAGGTGGGCAAGCTGCGCAAGGTGCTGGTGTGCTCGCCAGGTCTGGCGCATGAACGGCTCACCCCGACCAACTGCGACGACCTGTTGTTCGACGATGTGCTGTGGGTGCAGAACGCCCGTCGTGACCATTTCGACTTCATCGACAAGATGCGTGAGCGCGATGTGGAAGTCGTCGAACTGCACGATCTGCTCGCCGAGACCATGGAGATCCCGGAAGCCAGGTCGTGGCTGCTCGACCGCAAGATCGTCGCCAACGAGGTGGGTCTGGGCCTGGTCGACGACACCCGGGGGTTCCTCGATTCACTGCAGCCGCGTCGGCTCACCGAATTCCTCATCGGCGGCATGGCCACCCGCGATCTACCCGCCGAGGTGCGGACCGGCTACCGCGCGCTGGCCCGCGAAGACAGCGGCGTCACCGAGTACCTGATGCCGCCGCTGCCCAACACCCTGTACACCCGCGACACGACGTGCTGGATCTACGGCGGCCTGACGCTCAACCCGCTGTTCTGGCCGGCCCGGCATGACGAAACCCTGTTGATGAAGGCCATCTACGAGTTCCACCCCGATTACACCGGTTCCACGGTGTGGTGGGGTGACCCCGAGAAGACTTGGGGCCTGGCCACTCTGGAGGGTGGCGATGTGCTGATCCCGGGCAACGGCGTGGTGCTGATCGGGATGAGTGAACGCTCGTCGCGCCAGGCCATCACCCAGGTCGCGTCGGAGTTGTTCGCCGCCGGGGCGGCCGAGAAGGTGATCGTCGCCGGCATGCCGAAGCTACGCGCGGCCATGCACCTGGACACCGTCTTCACCTTCGCCGACCACGATGTCGTCACGATCTATCCCGATATCGTCGACGGTATCGCCCCGTTCACCCTGGTGCCTTCGGACGCCGCACCCGGAATCGAGGTGATCGAGGAGACCAGGCCTTTTGTCGAGGTGGTCGGGGCGGCGCTGGGGCTGACCGAACTCAGGGTCGTCGAAACCGGCGGGACTCGGTACGACTCGGAGCGCCAGCAGTGGGACAGCGGCAACAACCTCGTCGCCGTCGAGCCCGGCGTGGTATTCGCCTACGACCGCAACTTCCATACCAATTCGCTGTTGCGTAAGGCCGGCGTCGAGGTCATCACCATCGTCGGCGCTGAGCTGGGGCGCGGCCGGGGCGGTGGGCACTGTATGACGTGCCCGATCATCCGCGATGCGATCGGTTACTAGAACACGTTCCAATCGGACTGCTAGCCTGGGCCCGGGTTGACGAAAGGACCGGCAATGGCGGCGGGTAACGGATCCCTCGAGGGACGTGTGGCATTCGTGACGGGAGCCGCGCGCGGCCAGGGCCGGGCGCATGCGATCCGGCTGGCCAACGAAGGCGCCCACATCATCGCCGCCGATATCTGCGGGCCGGTATCGGGCACGATCACCTATCCGGCGGCCACCGCCGACGATCTGGCCGAGACCGTGCGCGGTGTCGAGGCGGCCGGCCGCAAGGTGCTGGCCCGGGCGGTCGACGTCCGTGACTTCGATGCCCAGCAACAGCTGGTCGCCGACGGTGTGGAGCAGTTCGGCCGCCTCGATGTGGTGGTCGCCAATGCCGGTGTGCTCAGTTGGGGCCGGGTGTGGGAGCTGACGCCCGAACAGTGGGACACCGTCATCGACGTCAACCTCAACGGCACCTGGCGCACGATCAAGGCTGCCGTGCCGGCGATGATCGAAGCGGGCAACGGCGGATCGATCATCATCGTCAGCTCCTCGGCGGGGGTGAAGGCGACCCCGGGCAACTCGCACTACGCGGCGTCCAAGCACGGTCTGGTGGGACTGACCAACTCGCTGGCACTTGAGGTGGGGGAGTTCGGGATTCGGGTCAATTCGATCCACCCGTACTCCATCGACACCCCGATGATCGAGCCCGAGGCGATGGCGGCCATCTTCTCCAAGTTCCCGAGCTTCCTGCACAGTTTCGCCCCGATGCCATATCACAAGGTGACCGACGGCAAGAACGAGGGACTTGCGGCGTTCATGGCGCCCGAGGAAGTCGCGAATGTGGTGGCGTGGTTGGCCGGTGACGCGTCGGCGACGCTGTCGGGCAGCCAGATCGCCGTCGACCGGGGTGTGCTCAAGTACTAGCCGTGCCGGCCGGCGTGGCCTGCAACGGCATCACCCAGTGGCCAGAACTTCGATGAACTGGTCCATCGCCCAATCGATCTCGTCCCTCGTGATGACGAGGGGCGGAGCGAAGCGCAGCGTGTGGCCGTGGGTGTCCTTCACCAGGACGCCGCGCTCGGCCAGTCGCAGGCTGACCTGTTTCCCGGTGCCCAGTCGGGGGTCGATATCGACGCCGGCCCACAGGCCCTTGCCGCGCACCGCGAGTACGCCACGGTCACTCAGCGCGGTCAGGCGGGCATGCAGGTGGGCCCCCAGATCGGCCGAACGGGCCTGGTATTCGCCACCTTCGAGTATTCCCACCACGGCGCTGCCGACGGCGGCGGCCAGGGGGTTGCCGCCGAAGGTCGAACCGTGTTCACCGGGATGCAGCACGCCGAGGATGTCGCGGTCGGCCACCACCGCCGACACCGGCACCACCCCGCCGCCGAGCGCCTTGCCCAGCAGGTACACATCCGGCACCACGCCCCAGTGGTCGCACGCGAAGGTGCGACCCGTGCGGGCCAGTCCGGACTGGATCTCGTCGGCGATCATCAGCACGCGGTGTTCGGTGCAGAGCGTGCGCACCCGGGGCAGGAAGTCGTCGGGCGGCACGATGATGCCGGCCTCGCCCTGGATCGGTTCGAGCAGCACGGCCACGGTGTGCTCGTCGATTGCGTCGGCCACCGCGTCGGCATCTCCGAAGGGCACCGCGCGGAACCCGGGGGTGAACGGACCGAAGCCGCCGCGCGCCGCCTCGTCATCGGAGAAGCTCACGATGGTCGTGGTGCGGCCGTGGAAGTTGTTCCGTGCCACGACGATATTCGCCTCGTTCGCCGGGACGCCCTTGACGTCGGTGCCCCATTTGCGGGCCACCTTGATACCGCTCTCGACGGCCTCGGCGCCGGTGTTCATCGGCAGGACCATCTCCTTGCCGCACATCCGGGCCAGTGCGGCGCAGAACGGCCCCAGCCGGTCGGAGTGAAACGCCCTGCTGACCAGGGTGACGGTGTCCAGCTGGGCGTGTGCGGCGGCGGTGATCTCCGGGTGGCGATGGCCGAAGTTGACCGCGGAATACGCCGCGAGGCAGTCCAGGTAGCGCCGGCCTTCCACGTCGGTGATCCACACACCCTCCGCCGAGGCCGCGACGACGGGCAGCGGCGAGTAGTTGTGCGCGGTGTACGTCTCGTCGAGCGAGATCGCGTCGCGGGTGAGATTCACCTCCACACCGTCCAGGATGGTCATGAATGGACTTCCAGGGTGCAGCATTTGACGGATCCGCCGCCTTTGAGGAGTTCGGACAGGTCCACGCCGATCGGCTCGAAGCCCGCGGCCGACAACTGCGCCGCAAAACCGGTGGCTGCGGCGGGGTGCACGACATGGCGGCCGTCGGACACCGCGTTGAGGCCCAGCACGAAGGCATCGGTACTGGTGACCAGGATGGCGTCCGGGAACAGCCGTTCCAGGGTGGCGCGGGCGGTATCGGTGAACGCCGGAGGGTAGTAGGCGATGACATCGTCGGTGAGCACCGTCAGTGCGGTATCCAGATGGTAGAAGCGGGGATCCACCAGTTCCAGGCCGACCACCGGGAGTCCGGTGATGTCGGCGATCTCGTCGTGTGCCCGCGGGTCGGTGCGAAAACCGTGTCCCGCCAGGATCTTCGATCCGGCGACCAGGAGGTCGCCCTGGCCCTCGTTGGTGTGGCGGGTCTGCACGGGCTGATGTCCCCGGCTGCTCATCCATGCGGCGTAGGCATCGGCCTCGCCGGCCCGTTGCGGATAGGCGAAGCGGGCGACGATGGCGTGGCCACCGACGAGCAGCCCGCCGTTGGCGGCGTAGACCATATCGGGCAAGCCCGGTTCGGGTGCCACCAGATCGACGGAGTGGCCGAGGTCCAGATAGATGTGCCGCAGGTTCTCCCACTGTCGCCATGCGAGTCCGGCGTCCACCGGGGTCGAGGTGTCCATCCAGGGGTTGATCGCGTATTCGACGGCGAAGTGGGTGGGTGCCGTCATGGCGTAGTGGCGGGTGCGGGCGGCACGGGTCGGCGGCAGAGCGGAGTGGCTGGCGACCTCGGAAATCGTCATGATTCAACGGTAAACGTGCCCTGGCATGCAATCAATCGCCATATATTGCGTGGCAGAGAATGATTCATTGCGTACAGTGTCGATAAATGGCGTTCTGTTGCGCGAGGAGGGGCCTTGGACCGGTTGGACGACACCGATGAGCGGATCCTGGCCGAACTGACCGACAACGCGCGCGCCACCTTCGCCGAGATCGGGGAACGGGTGAGTTTGTCGGCACCTGCGGTGAAACGTCGGGTGGATCGCCTGCTCGATCACGGGGTCATCCGTGGTTTCACCACCGTCGTCGACCGCAATGCCCTCGGCTGGGGCACCGAGGCCTATGTGCAGGTGTACTGCCATGGCACCATCGCGCCCGCCGAGTTGCGCCAAGCCTGGATCGATATCCCGGAGGTGGTCAGCGCGGCCACGGTGACCGGAACCTCGGATGCCATCCTGCACGTGCTCGCCCGCGACATGCGGCACCTGGAGGAGGCCCTCGAACGCATCAGGGCCAGCGCCGATATCGAACGCAGTGAGAGCATTGTGGTGCTGTCCAACATCATCGAGCGGGCCCGGTCCTGAGCAGTACCAGTGGGGTGGACACGTAGAACGCCGCTGTCATCGTGTATGAAGACCCACGTGACAACTAATGGTGGAATCGTCATTGTCGGTGGTGGACTGGCCGCGGCCCGCACCGCCGAGCAATTGCGTCGCGCCGAATACACCGGGCCCCTCACCATCGTCAGCGATGAGACGCACCTGCCGTACGACCGGCCGCCGCTGTCGAAGGAGGTGCTGCGTAACCCCGCGCATGACGTCGTCCTGAAGCCGCAGGAGTTCTACGACGACAACGACATCACCCTGCGCCTGGGCTCCGCCGCGACATCGGTCGACACCGCCGCGCAGACGCTGACGTTGGCGGACGGGTCGGTCATCGGCTACGACGATCTTGTCATCGCCACCGGTCTTGTGCCCAAACGCATTCCATCCTTCCCTGACCTCGCGGGCATCCGGGTCCTGCGCTCCCTCGACGAGAGCGCGGCCCTGCGTGCGCATGCGGCGACCGCCCGGCGCGCCGTGATCGTCGGTGCCGGGTTCATCGGGTGCGAGGTGGCCGCCAGCCTGCGTCAGCTCGGTGTCGAGGTGGTGATCGTCGAGCCGCAGCCCACGCCGCTGGCCTCGGTGCTGGGTGAGCAGATCGGCGCGCTGGTGGCCAGGCTGCACGAGGCCGAGGGCGTGCAGGTGCGCTGCGGTGTCGGGGTGGCCTCGGTCAGCGGTACCGACAAGGTCGAGACGGTCGTGCTGTCCGACGGCACCGAACTCCACGCCGACATGGTGGTCGTCGGCATCGGATCGCATCCGGTCACCGGCTGGCTGGACGGAAGCGGTATCGAGGTCGACAACGGCGTGGTCTGTGATGACGCCGGCCGGACCAGCGCGCCGCACGTGTGGGCCATCGGGGATGTGGCGTCCTGGCGGTCCGAGGTGGGCCATCAAGTGCGCGTTGAGCATTGGAGCAACGTGGCCGAGCAGGCTCGCGCCCTGGTGCCCGCGCTGCTCGGCCGGGAAGCCGGTGCCGCGGTGACGACGGTGCCGTACTTCTGGAGCGACCAGTACGACGTGAAGATCCAGTGTCTTGGCGAGCCTGCCGCCGATGACATCGTGCACCTTGTCGAGGATGACGGCCGCAAGTTCCTGGCCTACTACGAGCGCGACGGTGTCCTGACCGCCGTGGTCGGCGGCGGCATGCCCGGCAAGGTGATGAAGGCCCGCGGCAAGATCGCCGCGGCCACCCCGATCGCCGACGTTCTTCCGTGATTTGTGTACGTTCACCGGCGCCCACCGCCGGTGAACGTACACAAATCGCTCTGTGCCGGCCGAGGTAGAACCGCGCGCCCGAACTCCGACGGGGTTGGGCGAAGAATTCTCGGTCAGTTCTCCGGGGTGAGTTCGCCGAGCCCGCGGCCCACCACGTCGAAGGCATCGCCGAGTGCCTCGGGCAGGGATACCGATTCGTCGGCCAGCCACTGCTCGTAGGCGGTCAGCGCCACGCCCAACGCCGTCCATGCCACGGTCTGGGGCACCAGGTCGGCAGGCTTGAGTCCCAGCCGGCGGGCCACGAAGGCGGCGATGACCTCGCGCCACCCGGCGTACATCGTCATCGAGTAGGCCTGCAGCGCGTCGGTCTCCAGGATGACTCGCATCCGTTGCCGGTGTTGGGGGGTCTCCTCGGCGCCGAAGTCGTTGAACGTCAACAACGCTGCGCGCAAGGCGGTATCGAGCGGTACGTCCGCCGGCACCGCGTTGAGCACATCGCGCAGGTACTGCAGGTGTGCGTCGAAGTCGGCCCAGGGGATGGCGTTCTTGGACGAGAAGTAGCGGAACAGGGTGCGCCGGGAGATGCCCGCCGCGGCGGCCACATCATCGACACTGACATCGTCGAAACCCCGGGTCGCGAAGAGCTCCAGGGCGACCCCGCTGATGTGGCCCTGGGTGGTCGAAGGGCGCCGTCCCACGCTCATCGCCTACCACCCTTCCATTTCGGCACTCGATGCCATATTGTGTGCGGCGTGGGTCACAGTTGTCGAGACCCTGCGGTAACTATCACGGTAACGAAAGGGGCAGTCCATGGAACCCAATCAGCAGGCCGAAGCGGTCACTTCGCAGCTCGTCACCGAGTCTCTCGTCGAAGAGGTCTCGATCGACGGGATGTGCGGGGTCTACTGACCATGTCGGCGCCGACAGCCCCGGCACCGGGCTTCGACCCCGCGTTGGCCTGGACGTTGCACCGCCAGGTGGCGGTGCGGCCGGAACCGTTCGGGGCGTTGCTGTATCACTTCGGTACCCGGAAGCTGTCGTTCCTCAAGAACCGGACCATCGTCGAGGTGGTCAGCTCGCTGGCTGACCACCCCGACGTCCGGTCCGCCTGCCGCGCCGCCGGTATCGACGATGACGCGCAGGGCCCCTATCTGCACGCGCTGAGCGTGCTCGCACAGTCCCAGATGCTGGTCCCGAGGGAGACTTCCGAGTGACGATGATGGATTCGGCGCACGCGCCGGCAATGCAACCCGTGCCCCGGCTGGTCGATCAGTTCGAGCGCGGCCTGGACGCCCCCATCTGTTTGACCTGGGAGCTGACCTACGCCTGCAACCTGTCTTGTGTGCACTGCCTGTCGGCGTCGGGCAAGCGCGACCCGCGTGAGCTGAGCACCCAGCAGTGTAAGGACATCATCGACGAGCTCGAGCGCATGCAGGTGTTCTACGTGAACATCGGCGGCGGGGAACCGACTGTGCGGTCGGACTTTTGGGAACTGGTCGACTACGCGACCGAACACCACGTCGGGGTGAAGTTCTCGACCAACGGCGTGCGCATCACCCCGGAGGTGGCCGCGAAGCTGGCCGCCAGCGACTACGTCGACGTCCAGATCTCGCTCGACGGTGCCACCGCCGAGGTCAACGACGAGGTGCGCGGCCCCGGTTCGTTCGCCATGGCCGTTCGTGCGCTGGAGAATCTCGCCGCGGCGGGTTTCCAGGACGCGAAGATCTCCGTGGTCGTCACCCGGCACAACGTGGACCAGCTCGACGACTTCAAGGCATTGGCCGATCACTACGGAGCCACGCTGCGCATCACCCGGTTGCGCCCCTCGGGCCGCGGCGCGGACGTCTGGGACGAACTGCACCCGACCGCCGCTCAGCAGGTCCAGCTCTACGACTGGCTCGTCGCCAAGGGCGAGCGTGTGCTCACCGGTGACTCGTTCTTCCACCTGTCGGGCCTCGGCGAGCCCGGCGCGCTCGCGGGCCTGAACCTGTGTGGCGCGGGTCGGGTGGTGTGCCTGATCGATCCGGTGGGTGACGTGTACGCCTGCCCGTTCGCCATCCATGAGCAGTTCTTGGCCGGAAACGTGCTCACCAGCAACGGATTTCAGGACGTCTGGCAGAACTCCCGGCTTTTCAACGAACTGCGTGAACCGCAGTCGGCCGGGGCCTGCACCGGGTGCGGGCACTACGACGCGTGCCGCGGTGGTTGCATGGCCGCGAAGTTCTTCACCGGCCTGCCGATGGACGGCCCGGATCCCGAGTGCGTCCAGGGTTTCGGGGAGCCGGCTCTGGCGCTGGAGCGGGACAAGCCCAAGCCCAGCGTCGACCACTCGCGAAGTGGCGGGCGCAAAGGCCCGATCCCGCTGAAACTGCTCACCACTCCTCCTCGCCCGCCCAAGTCGTTCTGTAACGAAAGTCCTGTGTAGATCATGGCCCGCGATACCTGGTTCGAAACCGTCGCCATCGCGCAGCAGCGCGCGAAGAAGCGGCTACCCAAATCCGCTTATTCCTCGCTGATCTCGGCGAGCGAGAAGGGTGTGTCGGTCTCCGACAATGTCGAGGCGTTCGCCGAACTCGGCTTCGCCCCGCACGTCATCGGCGCCACCGAGAAGCGCGATCTGGCGACGACCGTGATGGGGCAAGATATTTCGCTGCCCGTCATCATCTCGCCGACCGGGGTGCAAGCGGTGCACCCCGACGGGGAGGTCGCGGTGGCTCGCGCGGCGGCGGCCCGCGGTACGGCCATGGGGTTGTCCTCGTTCGCCAGCAAGCCCATCGAGGAAGTGACCGCGGTCAACGACAAGGTCTTCTTCCAGATCTACTGGCTGGGCAGCCGCGAGGAGATCGCCGAGCGGGTGCAGCGCGCCAAGGACGCCGGCGCCGCCGGTTTGATCGCGACCACGGACTGGAGTTTCAGCCACGGCCGGGACTGGGGCAGCCCCAAGATCCCGGAGCGGATGGATCTCAAGACCATGATCAAGATGTCACCCGAGGTGATCTCCAAGCCGCGGTGGCTCTGGAGTTTCGGTAAGCACCTGCGTCCGCCGGACCTGCGGGTTCCCAACCAGGGCAGGCGCGGGGAACCCGGGCCGACCTTCTTCGAGGCCTACGGCCAGTGGATGGGCACCCCGCCGCCCACCTGGGAAGACATCGCGTGGCTGCGTGAGCAGTGGCCCGACGCACCGTTCCTGCTCAAGGGCATGGTGCGCGTCGATGATGCCAAACGCGCTGTGGATGCCGGGGTTTCGGCGATCACGGTGTCCAACCACGGTGGTAACAACCTGGACGGGACCCCGGCGGCCATCCGCTGCCTGCCTGCGATCGCCGATGCGGTGGGCGACCAGATCGAGGTGTTGCTCGACGGCGGCGTCCGCCGCGGCAGCGATGTGGTCAAGGCCGTGGCGCTCGGTGCCAGGGCCGTCATGATCGGCCGCGCCTACCTGTGGGGTCTGGCCGCCGAAGGACAGACCGGCGTCGAGAACGTGCTCGACATCATGCACGGCGGGATCGACTCGGCGCTGCGCGGGCTGGGCAAGGCCTCGATCCACGATCTGACCGCCGACGACATTTTGATTCCGCAAGGTTTCACTCGCGCCCTCGGGATTCCTGCCCGCTGATACTGACGTGGCTGACGTGGCTGCCGTGACCCGCAGTCCGGCAACCGCGCCCCGCAATGCAAATCAATTGCAGCGCATGCGCCAACAATCGGCGCACGCCAGGTGAATTGGGCCTACCATCGTCCGGTGGCCCTCCCCACCGACCTCGGCACCGCGACGTCGAATCGGCTGCATGGCTCCTCGCCCGCGGGGAAGCCCTCGCTGATCGTCCCGGTCGGCTCGACCGAACAGCACGGGCCGCACCTGCCGTTGGACACCGACACCCGGATCGCGGAAGCGGTCGCTCGCGCCGCGGCTCCCCGGATCGGCGCAGGTTGGCTGCTCGCGCCCGCCGTGAGCTACGGCGCCAGCGGCGAGCACGAGGGATTCCCCGGCACGGTATCGATCGGCACTGAGGCGCTGCGCCTGGTCCTGACCGAGTTCGGCCGGTCGGCATGCAGCTGGGCGACACGTCTGGTCTTCGTCAACGGTCACGGTGGAAATGTCGAGGCGCTGGCCGCGGCGGTGACGCTGCTACGAGCAGAAGGCCGCGACGCCGCCTGGTCTTCGTGTACGGTGCGGGGCGCCGACGCTCATGCGGGACATACCGAAACTTCTGTATTGCTACATATTTCACCAGAGAATGTGCGGATCGAGGAACGCGTGCCGGGTAACAGAGCACCGTTGTCGGAGTTGATGCCGGCGATGCGCCGCGGCGGGGTGGCCGCGGTGAGTGAGATCGGGGTCCTGGGGGACCCGACGACTGCGACAGAACAGGACGGCGCTCGGCTGTTCGCCGCTATGGTCGACGGATGCGTGCGCAGAGTGTCGGCGTGGAGCCCGGACGCACGCGGGATGCTGTTATGACGGGTCCGCGGCTGCCCGACGGATTCGCGGTCCAGGTCGATCGCCGGGTGAAGGTCCTCGGCGAGGGCGCAGCCCTGCTCGGCGGGTCGCCGACCAGGCTGCTGCGCTTGGCGCCGGTCGCTCAGACCATGCTCGACGGTGGCCGCCTGGAGGTGCACGACGCCTTGTCAGCCCAGCTGGCCCGCACCCTGCTGGATGCCACGGTGGCGCACCCGCGGCCGGCCACCGGTCCGTCCCACCGCGATGTCACAGTCGTTGTGCCGGTGCGTGACAACATCCTTGGCCTGTGCCGGCTGGTGCGCTCGCTGCGCGGGATGCGGGTGGTGGTGGTGGACGACGGCTCGACGGTGCCGGTGCGGGATTCCGATTTCGAAGGTGTGCGCAGCGAGGTGATCGTGCTGCGGCACGCGCGCAGCCGCGGTCCGGCCGCTGCGCGCAACACCGGCCTGGCGGCCTGCACCACCGACTTCGTGGCTTTCCTGGACTCCGACGTGGTGCCCCGCCGTGGGTGGCTGGAGGCGCTGCTCGGTCACTTCTGCGACCCCGCTGTCGCGCTGGTGGCACCGCGCATCGTGAGTCTTCGTGAGCCCGACAACCTGGTGGCCCGGTACGAGTCGGTGCGTTCCTCGCTGGACCTGGGGATGCGGGAGGCGCCGGTCGTCCCCTACGGACCGGTGTCGTATGTGCCCAGCGCCGCCATCATCTGCCGGCGCAGCCTGCTGGCCGAGGTGGGTGGCTTCGACGAGACCCTGCGTTCCGGGGAGGACGTCGACCTGTGCTGGCGATTCGTCGAGGCCGGTCACCGGCTCCGCTATGAACCCATCGCGCTGGTGGGCCACGATCACCGGACCCAGCTGCGGGAATGGTTCGGGCGCAAGGCCTTCTACGGGCAATCCGCGGCCCCGCTCTCGGTGCGGCACCCGGGTAAGACCGCGCCGATGGTGGTGCACCGGTGGATGTTGCTGGTCTGGATCCTGATTGCCAGCGGTTCGAACCTGGGATATTTCGCGGCCGCGGTCATCACCTTGTTGTTCGGCCGCCGGGTCGCCACCTCCCTGGACGCGGTGGAGACCGCACCCAGGGATGTCGCCGCGATGGCGGCGCGAGGGCTGTGGGGGTCGGCGTTACAGGCTGCGTCGGCCATCTGCCGGCACTACTGGCCGGTGGCGTTGCTGGCGGCCGTGTTCTTCCGGCGTTGCCGGCAGGTGGTCCTGGTGGCCGCGATCCTGGACGGGCTCGTCGACTGGGTCAGCCGCAACAACAACGCCGAGCAGGACACGCAGCGGGTCGGCGTGCTCAGCTACCTGTTGCTCAAACGCCTCGACGACATCGCCTACGGGCTGGGCCTGTGGACCGGGGTGGTGCGGGAGCGGCACGTCGGGGCGCTCAAACCGCAGATCCGGTCGTGACCTGAAACTTGCACAGCGATGTCCTGATCGTCGGCGCGGGAAGCGCTGGTTCGATTCTGGCCGAACGCCTTTCGGTCGACGAAAGATGCAAGGTCACGGTCCTCGAAGTGGGGCCGAGTGCCGATGATCCCGCGGTGTCGGCGCACCTGCGCGATGCCACCAGACTCCCGATCGGGCCGGGCAGCGCGGTCGCGCGGCATTACGCCACCTCGCTGACCGATCACCCCCAGCGGACGGCGACGGTGATGCGCGGAGCCGTGGTGGGTGGCTCGGGCGCCATCAACGGCGGGTACTTCTGCCGGGGTAGGGCTGCGGACTTCGACGGGTGGAAGCTGCCTGGCTGGCGCTGGGATGACGTGTTGCCCCATTTCCGGGCGATCGAGACCGATCTGGACCGCACCGGCCCCCTGCACGGTGCGCACGGGCCGATCCGAGTCCGTCGGACCGCGCAGCTGAGCCCGGGCAGCGCGACGTTCGTGCAACGAGGGCTCGGCCTCGGGTATCCCTGGCTCGACGATCTCAACGGCGAACCCGAGGGGGCCGGAGTCGGCGCGATACCACTCAACATCGAAGACGGGATCCGGCTGGGACCCGCTTCGGTATTCCTGCTCCCGGCGTTGTCCCGACCGAATCTCACCGTGCGCTCCGGCGCTCCCGTGCTGCGTGTCCTGATCAACGGAGCGCGCGCCGTCGGTGTCGACGTGCTGGGCCCAGCAGGGGTGCATACTCTGACGGCTGACCGAATTATCTTGTCGGCCGGGGCGATTGGTTCTGCTCAGCTGCTGATGGTCTCTGGTATCGGGCCGGCGGACATCCTCGAGCACGCGGGTATCACCGTGCATACCGGGCTGCCCGTGGGGGCGGCGTTCTGCGATCATCCGGAATGGGTGCTGCCGGTCGACTGGCCGGCCGCACCGGGCCGGCCCCCGGTAGAGGCGGCCCTGTACCTGGACGATCTCGAACTCCGGCTCTACACCACAGGTTTCGCCGAGATGATCGGGGCGGGTCCCGCCGATCGTCCCCATATCGGTATCGCTCTGATGCGTCCGCAATCGCGGGGGCGGCTCTCGGTGCTGTCGGCGGATCTGGCCGATCCCCCCGTCATCGAGCACCACTATGACGGCGCGCAGGCCGATGTGGCGGCCCTGCGTCACGGTGCCGAACTCGCCAGGGAGATCGCCGGAGTGGCTGGGCGCGAAGCGCATTGGTCCACCACGCAGCATTTGAGCGGTACCGCGCCGATGGGTCCGGTGCTCGACGAGCGCTGCCGGGTGCACGGCATCGACGGTCTGTGGGTGGTGGACGGGTCGATCATGCCGGTATTGCCCAGTCGGGGGCCGCACGCCACCATCGCGATGATCGGTCACCGGGTGGCCGAGTTCATCTCCTGAACAGCGCCTTACCGTCCCGGCCGGGCGCGAACATCGAGATCAGCACCGCGGCTCCGGCCGTCACGATCGCCAGTACCGTCAACGAACCCTGCATCGCATAAAGGAACGACAGCTTCGCGGCGAAGGCCAGATCGGTGTTGCTCGGCCCCAAACATGTTGCGGCATTGAGTGCCTCGCCGATCGAGCCAGCCGCCGCGGTGCGCACCCTGCGTGAACGGGTGGCCGAACAGTATCCCGCTCCGTTGGCGGCCGTCCTGGACAGTCCGGATGCCATCGCCCAACTCGGCAATGTCGACCGCACCAGGGCCGCGGCGCTGTGACTGGGGCCGATTGTGCTCGGAAAGCTCAGTACGCTCGCGGATTTCGACTACGAGCAGATCGCCCGGGCGGCGGTGGACGGTTTCCTGGCCACCCACTCGATCAGCGCAACGAATACCGGATCGGCAGGTGCTTGAGTCCGCCGACGAACACCGTGCGCGAAAGCTGGGGCGTACCGGCCAATTCGATGGCGTCCAGGCGGGGGATGAGCTCACCGAACAGGCTGGTCATCTCCATCCGGGCCAACGCGGCACCCAGACAGAAGTGCACACCGTAGCCGAACGCCAGATGCTTGTTGGGGTCGCGACCGACGTCGAAGCGAAACGGATCTTCGAAGACCTCTTCGTCACGATTGCCCGACACGTAGGCGAGGTAGACCGATTCGCCCTTGGCGATCGGGACGCCACGCACCTCGGTGTCGGCGGTCGCCGTGCGCATGAACTCCTTGACCGGGGTGGTCCAGCGGATCATCTCGTCCACTGCGGTGCCCATCAGTTCGGGATGTGCGCGCAGTCGGTCCAGTTCGGCGGGATTCGCGATGAGCGCGTGCAGACCACCGGAGATCGCGTCCTTGGTGGTGTCATGGCCGGCGCTGGCGACGATCACGTAATAGGAAGCGGTGTCGACATCGGACAGCGGCTGCCCGTCGATGGTGCCGTTGGCGATCGCCGAGGCGAGGTCCTCGGTCGGATCGGCCCGCCGTGAGGCGGTCAGCTGGGAGAAATAGGCGAAGAAGTCCAGCAGCACCTCCAGGCCGTCCTCGAGGGATTTGCCGCGCTGGTATTCCTCGTCGTCGCCGCCGAACAGCTCCTGGGTCAGCATGTGCATCCGCCCGAAATCGGACTCGGGCAACCCCAGCAGCGACATGATCACGTACAGCGGGAAGTTCACCGCGATCTCGGTGACGAAATCGCATTCGGGCCCGATCTCGCGCATCCGGTCGACATAGCGCTTGGCCAGTTCGTCGACGCGGACCTTGAGATCACGCATGGCCTTGGGGCGGAACCAGTCCGCGCCGATCGCCCGCACCTTGCGGTGGTGTGGATCGTCCATGTGGATCAGGGTGCGCAGGCCCATCCCGGCCTCCAGCTGAGCCTTGGCCATGTCGTCGGCCTCGGCGGTGGCCAGCAGCGGCCGCGGTTCGCTGATGAACAGGTCGTTCTCCCGCTCGATGGCCATGATGTCCGCGTGCTTGGTGATCGCCCAGAACGGTCGGTACGGCCGGAAATCGACCCAGGAGACGGGTTGCTCGGCGCGCAGGTGGCGCAGCGCCGCGTGCAGGCGCGCCTCATCGGCGTAGGCGGTTGGGTCGGCCAGGACGCGGTTCTGCGGACTTACCGGGCGATCGGTGGTCGGGGTGCTCATCGGCAGCTCCTTGCGGTTGACTTGACGGGTGTCAGGTTTCCGGTCGTCCCCAGTGTCGGCGATGCGCACCACCGCGCGGGCGGGTTTGCGCCGATCGGCTGCCGTAGGCTCGGCGATCATGCTGTCCGGTCCGTTCGGGCGCCGGTGGTCCGGCTCCGTCGCTCGCCTACTGGCCACCGCGGTGATCGGCGTGCTGGTCCTCGGCGGTTGCGCGCGCGGTGCCGGCGAGGTCGCCGATATCAGCCGGGTGCCCACACCGGACCCCGGGCTCGACAGCGGCATGGTGCACATCGCCGACGGCCGGCTTCAAGGGGCTGCCGCCTCCGGCTACGTTCTGTTCCAAGGCATCCCGTACGCGGCGCCCCCGGTGGGCCCGCTGCGCTGGCAACCACCCGCGCCGGTCACCCCGTGGTCGGGTGTCCGGGACGCGACCAAGCCCCGTCCCCGCTGCGTGCAGGACACCTCGCGCGATCCCGGTTGGGGCCGCAAGATCTCGGAAGACTGCCTGACACTCAACGTCTGGGTGCCCGCCGGTGCCGTCGGGCTGCCGGTGATGTTCTGGATTCACGGCGGCGCGTTCCTCAACGGCAGCGGCGAGCTGTACGGCTCGCGCTGGTTGGCGACCAAGGGCCGGGTCATCGTGGTCACCATCAACTATCGGCTCGGGGCGCCGGGATTCCTCGCTCACCCGGGCGTCGGGGACGGCAATTACGGGCTCGCCGACCAACAGGCGGCGCTGCGCTGGGTGCACGACAACATCGGTGCGTTCGGTGGTGATCCCGCGAAAGTCACCATCGCCGGGGAGTCGGCGGGGGCGATGTCGGTATGCGATCACCTTGTGGCGCCTGGTTCGGCGGGACTGTTCCGGGCCGTCATCATCCAGAGCGGTCCGTGTCAGGCGCAGGCCGACCTGGCCGCCGCGCGGCGCGAGAGCCTGCGCTACGCCGCGCGGATGGGCTGCGCCGATCCGGCGGACGCGGCGCGTTGCCTCCGCGCGCTGCCCGCGGCCAGACTCGATCAGCCACCGTGGTTCTACCGGATCGGCAGTGATTGGCTGACCGGCCCGACGACCGGCACACCGATCCTGCCGGCCGATCCGGTCGCGATGATCCACGACGGAAAGGCGGCCAGGGTCCCGGTGCTCATCGGGACCACCGCCGACGAATTCACGCTGTTCGTGGCTCTGCAGTACCTGCGTACCGGGCACAAGTCCACTCCCGCCGACTACCCGGGCCTGCTCGCGGACACCTTCGGTCGCCAGGGTGCTGCGGTCGGCGCGCGATATCCGCTGACTCGCTTCGGCGGTGACGCATCGCTGGCGTACGCCGCGGCGGTCACCGACGGTGTCTTCGCCTGCGTCGCGCACCGGATGGCCACCGACTTGGGCAGGTCGGCGCCGGTGTACGGCTACGAGTTCGACGATCCCGCTCCACCGACTCCGGACCCGTTGCGGCACCTGCCCTTCTCGGTGGGCGCCAGCCACTCCCTGGACTTGCGGTACCTGTTCGAGATCGGCGGGGCGCCCGCCTTGACCGCGGCCCAGCAGCGGCTGTCCGATCAGATGCTGTCGTACTGGACGCAATTCGTCACCACCGGTGTCCCCGCCGTGCCGGGTGGGCCGGTGTGGCCAACGGTCGACGGCGAACCTGATGCTCGCCCCGACCTCGATCCCCGTCGCTCCGCTCGCCCCGACCTCGATCCCCGTCGCTCCGCTCGCCCCGACCTCGATCCCCGTCGCTCCGCTCGCCCCGACCTCTCGTCGTGGATGCAGCTGCGACCCGACGGCAGTCGGGTGGTCACCGACTTCGCGGCGGCTCACCAGTGTGCGTTCTGGGCCGGACTGCCGAGCTGACGCCGATGAGCGACTTCGCACAGATCTGGGTGGATGCCTGGAACCGGCACGATGTCGAGGCCGTGCTCGCGCACTTCCACGATGACGTGGTGTTCAGCTCGCCGGTGGCCGGGCGCGTCGTGCCCGGAAGTGGGGGAGTGGTGCGCGGTAAGGCGGCGTTGCGCGAGTACTGGACCAGCGCACTGGCGCAACTTCCCGACCTGCACTTCGATCTGGTCGCGGTCTATCGGGGTGTGTCCACCCTCGTCATCAACTACCGCAATCAGCGCGGACAGCTGGTCAACGAGGTCCTCATCTTCGACGGGGAACTGGTGTGCGAGGGCCACGGCACCTACCTGGAGTAGATGCACTGGATCGGCTCAGGCCGGCGTGACCCAGGTGGTGATCTCGGCGTGCACCACTTCCGCGCCCGTACGGTCCAGGATCCGGACCGGGACGACGATCTCGGTGCCCTCGGCGAGCGCACCGAAGTCCGGCACCTCGAACCCCGCGACGGCCCGCAGCGACGAGGTGGCCTTGGCCAGATACTGGACCGTCATGGCCTTGGGGATCCAGCGATGCGTGGCGGGCACCGTGGCTTCCATGGCCATCCCCATCGCCACCTCGGCGGCGTTACAGGACGCGATCGCATGCACGGTGTGCAGATGGTTGTAGACGAAGAACCACTTGGGCACCGTCACCTCGGCGAGGCCGGGCTCCATCCGCCGCACGTGCGGCAGCACCGAGGCGAAGTACGGCACGCGGATCATGGCGGCGGCGGAGAACAGGAGGGTGCCGCCGGGCCGCCGGGACAGCTGTTGCCATGCGCGATAGGTCGAGCTCGGAGGCCACATGTGCGATACCTTACTTCGGAGTAAGATGTAGCCGGCTGCCGAGGCTGAAGCCAGGATGATTTCGGTCCGCGAGGGGTTCCTTAGCCTCAGCCTCGGTGCTCCGATCTGTCCCGATCGCGGTTGGCGCGGGGCCGTCCGCCTGGAATTTGGCTGCCGCCCCGATCTGAGGCATACTGTTCGGGTTGCCTTGAGCCGGGTTCGCCTGGTCGGGCATGCGACCAGCGTCCTCACGGGCGCGTCCGGTCCCCACCTCGATCGCGAGCGAAATCTCGAACGCGGACGAGTGTGCGCAAGGGCGACACACCCGAGCGCGGGGGTCGGTGTACCAGAGACAGGTAAACAGCGGCGGCATAGCCAGCGCGGCGCACTCGTGCGTGGCGCGCTAGACCAAGCAGGAACGAACATGGCCCAACCGTGGGCCCGTTAGTAGTGAGGTAGGAGAAGCGTGGCGGGACAGAAGATCCGCATCAGGCTCAAGGCCTACGACCATGAGGCGATCGACGCCTCGGCGCGAAAGATCGTCGAGACTGTCACCCGTACGGGCGCCAGCGTGGTCGGCCCGGTGCCGCTGCCGACCGAGAAGAACGTGTATTGCGTTATCCGGTCTCCCCATAAGTACAAGGACTCGCGGGAGCATTTCGAAATGCGTACCCACAAGCGCCTTATCGACATCCTCGACCCGACGCCGAAGACCGTTGACGCCTTGATGCGCATCGATCTCCCGGCGAGTGTCGACGTCAACATCCAGTAGGAGACCCGAGAAAAATGGCTAGAAAAGGCATTTTGGGCACCAAGCTGGGCATGACGCAGGTGTTCGACGAGAACAACAAAGTCGTCCCGGTGACGGTCGTCAAGGCCGGCCCCAACGTGGTGACCCGCATCCGCACCACCGAGCGTGACGGTTACAGCGCCGTGCAGCTCGCCTACGGCGAGATCAGCCCGCGCAAGGTCAACAAGCCGGTCGCCGGCCAGTTCGCCGCCGCCGGGGTCAACCCGCGCCGGCACCTGGCGGAGCTGCGCCTGGAGAACGAAGCCGCCGCCGCCGAGTACGAGGTCGGCCAGGAGCTGACCGCCGACATCTTCGCCGATGGTGCGTATGTCGACGTGACCGGCACCAGCAAGGGCAAGGGCTTCGCCGGCACCATGAAGCGCCACGGTTTCAAGGGCCAGGGTGCTTCGCACGGTGCGCAGGCCGTGCACCGTCGTCCCGGCTCGATCGGTGGCTGCGCCACCCCGGGCCGCGTCTTCAAGGGCACCCGTATGTCGGGCCGCATGGGTAGCGATCGCATCACCACCCAGAACCTGAAGGTGCACAAGGTCGACGCCGAGAACGGCGTGCTGTTGATCAAGGGCGCAGTTCCCGGGCGCAACGGTGGACTGGTCGTGGTTCGCACCGCGATCAAACGAGGTGAGAAGTAATGACTTCTTTGAAGATTGACGTTCATACCCCGGACGGCAAGCTGGATGGTTCCGTGGAACTGCCGGCTGCCCTCTTCGACGCCGAAGCCAACATCGCGCTGCTGCACCAGGTGGTCAACGCGCAGCTGGCTGCCGCCCGCCAGGGCACGCATTCGGCCAAGACTCGCGCCGAGGTGTCCGGTGGCGGCAAGAAGCCGTACCGCCAGAAGGGCACCGGCCGCGCGCGCCAGGGCTCGACTCGTGCGCCGCAGTTCACCGGTGGTGGCGCAGTGCATGCGCCGAAGCCGCGTGACTACAGCCAGCGCACCCCGAAGAAGATGATCGCCGCCGCCCTGCGCGGGGCGCTCTCGGACCGGGCGCGCAACGAGCGGATCCACGCCGTCACCGAACTGGTGGCCGGCCAGGTCCCGTCCACGAAGAGCGCCAAGGGTTTCCTGGGCACGCTGACCGACCGCAAGCGCGTGCTGGTGGTCATCGGCCGCGCCGACGAGGTCGGTGCCAAGAGCGTGCGCAACCTCCCCGGGGTGCACGTGCTCTCGGCCGACCAGCTGAACACCTACGACGTGCTCCGTGCCGATGACATCGTGTTCAGCGTCGAGGCGCTCAACGCGTACATCGCCGCGAACACGAAGGACCAAAAAGAAGGAGCGTCGGTCTGATGGCAACGATTACCGACCCCCGCGACATCATCCTGGCCCCGGTCATCTCGGAGAAGTCCTACGGACTGATCGAGGGCAACGTGTACACGTTTGTGGTGCACCCGGATTCGAACAAGACGCAGATCAAGATCGCCGTCGAGAAGATCTTCTCCGTCAAGGTCGACTCGGTGAACACCGCCAACCGGCAGGGCAAGCGCAAGCGCACCCGCACCGGCTACGGCCAGCGCAAGAGCACCAAGCGCGCGATCGTGACCCTGGCGCCGGGCAGCAAGCCGATCGACCTCTTCGGAGCACCGGCCTGACCGGCCGGGAGTTAAGGGATTAACTGATAATGGCAATTCGCAAGTACAAGCCGACGACCCCCGGTCGTCGCGGTTCGAGCGTCTCCGACTTCGCCGAGATCACTCGTTCGACTCCGGAGAAGTCGCTGATCCGCCCGCTGCACAGCACCGGTGGACGTAACGCCCACGGCCGCATCACGACTCGGCACAAGGGTGGCGGCCACAAGCGCGCCTACCGCGTCATCGACTTCCGTCGCCATGACAAGGACGGCGTCAACGCCAAGGTCGCTCACATCGAGTACGACCCGAACCGCACCGCGAACATCGCGCTGCTCCACTTCCTCGACGGCGAGAAGCGCTACATCATCGCGCCGCAGGGTCTGAAGCAGGGCGATGTCATCGAGCAGGGCCCCAACGCCGATATCAAGCCGGGTAACAACCTGCCGCTGCGCAATATCCCGGCCGGTACCGTCATCCACGCTGTGGAGCTGCGGCCCGGCGGCGGTGCCAAGCTGGCCCGCTCGGCCGGCGTCAGCATCCAGCTGCTGGGCAAGGAAGGCACCTACGCGTCGCTGCGTATGCCGTCCGGTGAAATCCGTCGGGTCGACGTGCGCTGCCGCGCCACCGTCGGCGAGGTGGGTAACGCCGAGCAGGCCAACATCAACTGGGGCAAGGCCGGCCGCATGCGGTGGAAGGGCAAGCGCCCGACCGTCCGTGGTGTCGTGATGAACCCGGTCGACCACCCGCATGGTGGTGGTGAGGGTAAGACGTCCGGTGGTCGTCACCCGGTGAGCCCCTGGGGCAAGCCCGAGGGCCGCACCCGCAAGCCCAACAAGGCGAGCGACAAACTCATCGTCCGACGCCGGCGCACCGGCAAGAATAAGCGCTAGGAGTAGCCAGCGATGCCACGCAGCCTGAAGAAGGGCCCGTTCGTCGACGACCATCTGCTCAAGAAGGTCGACGTCCAGAACGAGAAGAACACCAAGCAGGTCATCAAGACCTGGTCGCGCCGGTCCACCATCATCCCGGACTTCATCGGTCACACCTTCGCCGTCCACGACGGTCGCAAGCACGTGCCGGTGTTCGTCACCGAGGCGATGGTCGGGCACAAGCTGGGCGAGTTCGCGCCCACCCGTACGTTCAAGGGTCACATCAAGGATGACCGGAAGGCGAAGCGCCGGTAATGAGTACTCCGTTGAAAACAGGCACGGAATATCCGTCCGCGACGGCGGTGGCACGTTTCGTGCACATGTCGCCGACCAAGGCACGCCGGGTCATCGACCTGGTTCGCGGCAAGTCCGTGGCCGAGGCGCTCGACATCCTGCGCTGGGCTCCCCAGGAGGCCAGCGAGACGGTCGCCAAGGTGATCGCCAGCGCGGCCGCCAATGCGCAGAACAACGACGGTCTGGACCCGGCGACCCTGGTGGTCGCCACCATTCACGCCGACGGTGGCCCGACCGCCAAGCGCATCCGTCCGCGCGCCCAGGGGCGTGCGTTCCGGATCCGTAAGCGCACCAGCCACATCACCGTGATCGTGGAGAGCCGTCCGCCCAAGCAGACGGGTGCCGCTGCGTCGTCAGCGCGCAGCCGCCGCGCCCAGGGCAGCAAGGCCGCTTCGACCAAAACCAAGGCTTCCGCAGAAGCGAAGGAGGGCTCGGAGTAGTGGGCCAGAAGATCAATCCGCACGGCTTCCGCCTCGGTATCACCACCGATTGGAAGTCCCGGTGGTACGCCGACAAGCAGTACTCGGATTACGTGAAGGAAGACGTCGCGATCCGTCGTCTGTTGGCCACCGGCCTCGAGCGCGCCGGCATCGCCGATGTGGAGATCGAGCGCACCCGGGACCGGGTCCGCGTTGACATCCACACCGCGCGCCCGGGCATCGTGATCGGCCGCCGCGGCACGGAGGCCGACCGCATCCGCACCGACCTGGAGAAGCTCACCAAGAAGCAGGTGCAGCTGAACATCCTCGAGGTGAAGAACCCCGAGTCGGTGGCACAGCTGGTGGCCCAGGGCGTCGCCGAGCAGCTGAGCAACCGGGTGGCGTTCCGCCGCGCGATGCGCAAGGCGATCCAGTCGGCGATGCGGCAGCCCAACGTCAAGGGCATCCGGGTGCAGTGCTCGGGCCGCCTCGGCGGTGCTGAGATGAGCCGCTCGGAGTTCTACCGCGAAGGTCGCGTCCCGCTGCACACGCTGCGCGCGGATATCGACTACGGCCTCTACGAGGCGAAGACCACCTTCGGCCGCATCGGTGTGAAGGTCTGGATCTACAAGGGTGACATCGTCGGCGGCAAGCGTGAGCTGACCGCCGCCGCGCCCGCCGCAGATCGTCCGCGCCGGGATCGTCCGTCGGGCACTCGTCCGCGCCGTAGCGGTGCATCGGGTACCACGGCGACGAGCACCGACGCCGGACGCGCCGCGAGCGGTGACGACACAGCCGCGCCGACCGCTGACGCTGCTGTCGAGGCAACCGCCGAGAGCACGGAGAACTAATCATGTTGATTCCCCGCAGGGTCAAGCACCGCAAGCAGCACCACCCGGAGCAGCGTGGCATCGCCAGCGGCGGCACCTCGGTCAGCTTCGGCGACTACGGCATCCAGGCACTGGAGCACGCCTACATCACCAACCGGCAGATCGAGTCCGCTCGTATCGCCATCAACCGGCACATCAAGCGTGGCGGCAAGGTGTGGATCAACATCTTCCCGGACCGCCCGCTGACCAAGAAGCCCGCCGAAACCCGCATGGGTTCGGGTAAGGGTTCGCCGGAGTGGTGGGTGGCCAACGTCAAGCCCGGTCGGGTGCTGTTCGAGATCAGCTTCCCGGACGAGAAGATCGCCAAGGAAGCGCTCACCCGCGCAATCCACAAGCTGCCGATCAAGGCACGCATCGTGACACGAGAGGAGCAGTTCTGATGGCAGTGGGAATTTCGCCCGGCGAACTGCGTGAGCTGACCGACGAAGAGCTCACCACTCGTGTGCGCGAGTCGAAGGAAGAGCTGTTCAACCTGCGCTTCCAGATGGCGACCGGACAGCTCGCCAACAACCGGCGGCTGCGCGTCGTCCGCCAGGAGATCGCACGGGTCTACACCGTGCTGCGTGAACGTGAATTGGGTCTGGCCTCCGGACCCGTTGGTGAGGATTCGTAAAATGGCAGAAGAGACTGCGAAAGCAGCAGGCCCCAACCACACGCCGGCCGCCGAGACGACCCGTGGGCGTCGCAAGACGGCCATCGGTTACGTGGTCAGCGACAAGATGCAGAAGACCATCGTGGTCGAGCTGGAATCTCGCAAGAGCCACCCGCTCTACGGCAAGATCATCCGGACCACCACGAAGGTCAAGGCGCACGACGAGAACGGCGTAGCCGGTGTCGGCGACCGCGTCTCGCTGATGGAGACCCGACCGTTGTCGGCCACCAAGCGGTGGCGGCTGGTCGAGGTGCTCGAGCGCGCCAAGTAAGACCGCATGAGTGAAAACCCCCGCCCGATGGCGGGGGTTTTTGCGTACTCGTGCCCGACACGCGGATCCTGTTGCCGCAGTTGCCGATCGACAGGGACGTCGCCGGCAGTGGGTGACGGTGTGGAATGGCACGTTGCTGTTTCAATCGTTACAGGGCGAAACCGACTCGGCCTACCGATGAGAATGCTTGCTGAACAACCTTTCTGCCAATTCGGATAAATCGTTTTGGTTATTGCTTTGACTGTCTCGGCAGTTCGCCGAAATACCTTTTTGCGTGCGGCTTTCCCGCGACGCTGGAAATCGGTGGATATCAATTTCGCCACTCGTCTACCACCTGCGGGCATAGCGAATATGGTTTGCCCTGATGATCGAGAGATTGCGGTCGCTGATTGCGGTACTGAGTGTCGTCGTGGCGACGCTGATGGTGCCGGGTGTGCAGGTGGCACACGCAGTTCCGGAGCAGCCGTGGTTGGCGGATTCGCCCACACTGGCCTTGACCGATCTGGGTCTTGATCCCGATCTGTTGCTGTACGGCCAAGTGGGCACCGCGACCCTCACGGTCCCGGTTCCGGCCGGGATGGTGCCGTCGACGCTGAACCTCACCGCGCAATTGCCGGTGGACGTGCGCAGCGCGACGATCACGGTCAGCCAGGACAACCGGGTGATCACTCAGGCCGACATTCCGGCGCAGCGTGGTCCTGTCGTCATACCCCTGGGCGGGGTGCTGGTGGTCGACAACGCGATATCGCTGCTGGTGCGCAGCTACCTGCTGCCGCTCGACGGGTACTGCCTCGATCCCACCAATCCGTTACGACTGACCGACGTCTCGCTGAGTTACACCGGGCGCGAGCAGGTTCCGGACGTGGTGGCGGACTTCCTGCCGCCCATCCTGCGAAAACTGGTGATCTATACCAGCCGGCGGCCGTCGCAAACCGAAGCGAATGCCGTCGTGCAGTTGGCCACCGCGGTCACCTCACACTATGGGAAGCAGAACCCGACGGTGGAAGTGGCGCCGCTGCCTGCGCCGGCCGCGCAGCCACCCGGTTCGGCACGCCCGCTCGAGCGCCACATCGTGGTCTCCGAGGGACCCGATGCAGGCGTGTCGCTGTATCCCGGCGGCGGAATGCCCGCATTGCTCGTCACGGGCCCCGCCGCCGCGCTCACGAATCAGGCAAGACTGCTCACCAGCGGTCTCTCCAAGTACGCACTGTCATCGAAAGCCGTTGTCGGACCGCTGGATTCCGCTCCGCAGCTGCCGGGCAACGAGACGACGATCCGTAAGCTGGGGCAGCCGGGCGTGAACGCCGTCGCCCTCAACCCGCAGGTCGGGATCGCGCTGGATCAGACCCGATTGGGCCGCGCCGCCCACAACATCAGAGTGCATCTGCAGGGGTCCTACACACCGCTTCCGAACAGCATCGGTGGGCAACTTGTCGCCACCATCGGCGCAGAGACGATCGCCAGGTGGCCTGCCGACGCCAGTGGCGTGGTCGACCGTTGGGTGGACATTCCCGATCGGCTGCTGCAGCGCTATACGACGCTGGCCGTGCAGGTGAGTATTTCCGGCAACACCGGTCGGTGCGGAGAGTTCCAGCCCATCACACTGATCATCGACGGGGAGAGCGCGGTGCGCAGCGAACCGGCGCGGCCGCCCGTGCCGGGCGGATTCCAGTCGCTACCGCAGGCATTGATGCCGCGCGTGGTGATCGGGATCGGCGATGATCGGTTCGGCGACACCGTACGGGCGGTGCAGATCATGACTGGCTTGCAGCGGCTGAGCGCACTGCCGATGGACACCTCGGTGGTACCGCTCGCAGAGGCCGTCGCATCCACGAATCCCGCGGTACTGATCTCCCCACCGGGGTGGACCGACTCTGCGGTCACGTTGCCCGTCTCAGCGCCGGATGCCGTCCCGATGACCGTCAACGTGTACGACGACGGCGGCAACGCGACGACGCTGACACTGGAGCCTGCGCTCAAATTCGCCTCACTGCAGGTGATTTTCGACGGTCGGCGTTCGGTGCTGGTGGCGACGTCGAATGGAGCGCCCGCTCAACTCGACGAGCTGTTGACGTGGTTGGGTGCCGATGAACGTCGGTGGTCCATCGTCGACGGCGTCGCCCTGGTCTCCATCGCCGGTCGCCCTCCCGTCACGGTGACTGCCCCACAGCCGACGGCGGAGCCCGCGTCGACCAACACTTCCTCCGGAGCCGTCTGGTGGTGGATCGGTGGGTCGATGCTGGTCATCGTGTTGGCGTTGACGGTCTGGTTGCGGATCCGGGAGCGGCGCCGCATCAAGGGCGGCTGAGGTGACCGCCGCCACCGACACCTCCGAACGGCCCAGATGGACCCTCCGGAATCGGTCGGTGGAAAACCTGCATCCGGTGACGCGGATGGTCCTGCGGTGGGGGTTCATCGCGATCCTGACGGTCGCGGCATTCCACCGCACCATCGCGAGTGCGTGGGCGACAACCGTCGGCGGTGGCTTCGGCGGATACGTGTGGATCGTCCCGATTGCTGCGGCGCTGGCGGCGATCGGCATCGCACGGCGGCACCGCACCGAGCTGCCCATCCACGATCGTCAGACAGACATCATCGTCGCGACGATGGGTCTGGTGATGGCGCTGCTGGTACACGGCGTCCTGCTACAGCGCTACGGCTTGTACTTTCACCTCCTACGGCTGGATCTGGTGGCGATGTGGCTGTTCATCGTCAGTGCGAGTGTGGCGATGTTCGGATTGCGCCCCGTCATCCGGTTCGGCTGGGCGTGGCTGGTGCTGTTCATGGTGTTCCCGCTCCCGTACTACCTGACCGTGATCGTGTTGGGCGGGAATCGGGTTGCCGCCGGCGTGGGGACGATGGTGATCGCCGCGACGGCCACCGCGACGGCTGTCGGGCGACGGGTCAGTCGCGCGATGGTGGGCTCCAATCTGGCTTGGCTGGTCGGTCTGCTGATCCTGGCTTTCATGGCGGTCTTCCTGCCCAGTGCAAACCTGAGGTTGTATCAGTACGTTCCCGCGCTCACGTCCATCTGTGTGGTGGGCTCGTTGATGTACCTGGCCGCCCGGCGTGGTGAACCTAAGCGGGTACTCGACCGCAAACTGGAACCTCTTGCCGCCCGCCAGATCTGGTCGGCCGTGCCACTGGTACTCGTCATCGCGGTCCTGCTGTCCGTTGTCCGATTGCCAGAGGTCGGGCTCGCCTCTCCGGCGCGGGTCGACACGATGGATTTCTCGGCGCCGATGAAGGCGCCGCCTGGCTGGCACATCGTGGAGAGCCAGCGCTACACCTGGGTCACCCGGTACTACGGCCGCGGCGCGGTGCTCACCAGGCAGAAGATGGTCGCCGATCGAGGGAACCCGCACTATGACAAGTTCTCCCGACCGCGCACCGTGATGGTCGACAGCATCACCACGCTCCGGCCGTTCTCGTTGGATGTCTATCCCACCCGAATGATGTACCGGGTCAACGGCATCCGGCTCAGCGGCATTCGTCCGGTGGATCTCGGGTACGGGACCGGGGCCGACCTGTTCTCGGTGGTCGACGACAAGATCCTGGTGAGTTGGGACGGCCTGCAGTGGACGTGGACCAACGGGACCGTGGGCCGCCGGGTGCTGGCCATCGCGGTGGACAACCACGAGGACTGGGCACCGTTCCCGCAGCCGACCGGTGGCCTGGTTCCGACGCTGAACTCGATGTTCACGGTGTTGTTCCGCGGAAATTCCGCCACCGCCGACGACGATCCGAACATCAAAGACGACGAGCTGCTCACCGAATTCGGGCACGCGCTGGTGCGCGCCGAGTTGGAGCCGCTGGGGGTGGACCCGTGACACCGCAGATGCCGTTCCCGGTCGATGTCGGGTTGACCGAGGAGCATCGACGGTTCGCGCTGGATCGGGCGATCAACGGTCTACGCGAGGAGCATCCGATGCAGTCGGCCTCGCGTGCGGTGTGGGGGTGGCAGAAACCGACGCTGCTCACCGCGGTCGGCGTGACGCTGATATCGGCCGTGTTGTTTCCGATGCAGACCGCGGTGACGCTGATCGGGCTGTGCACCTTCGGATATGTGCTCACCATGACCGACCGGCTACTGATCTTCCGAGAAGGTCTGGCGTCGAAGCCGATCACCATCACCGATGAGCAAGCCCGTGCCATCCCCGACGACGATCTTCCGCGTTACACGATTCTGGTGCCCGCCTACAACGAGCCCGAGGTCGTCGGCGATCTGATCGGTGCGATGTCTGCGCTGGAATATCCAGCGCACAAGCTGCAGGTGCTGCTGCTCCTTGAGGAGGACGACGACGTCACCATCGCCGCCGCCCAGGCGTGCGGTGAATCCGATGTCATCACGATCCTGCTGGTTCCGCCGGCGGATCCGCGGACCAAGCCCAAGGCGTGCAATTACGGGCTGTGTTTCGCGACCGGCAGCATCGTCACGATCTATGACGCCGAGGATCTGCCGGAACCACTGCAACTGCGCCGCGTTGTCGCGGCGTTCGCATCGTTACCGGATCGGATCGCCTGTGTCCAAGCGAAACTGGAGTATCACAACGGTCACCAGAACATCCTCACGGGATGGTTCACGGCCGAATACGGACTGTGGTTCGGCTATCTGCTGCCCGGGATGATGCGGAGCACGTCCCCGATTCCCCTCGGGGGAACCTCCAATCATCTGCGCCGGGAAGTCCTCGACGAGATCGGTGCGTGGGACCCGTTCAATGTCACCGAGGATGCGGACCTCGGTCTGCGCATCGACGCATCCGGCTATCACACCGCGGTGATCGATTCGGCAACCCAGGAAGAGGCGAACTCGGATCCGATCAACTGGATCAGACAGCGATCCCGTTGGTACAAGGGTTATCTGCAGACCTGGCTCGTGCACATCCGCAACCCACTCCAGCTCTACCGGGTGCTCGGGCCACGTAGCTTTCTACGATTCAACCTGGTACTGGCCGGCACCCCGATCATCGCCGTGCTCAATCTGGTCTTCTGGCTCATCACTGTGCTGTGGTTCTTGGGTCAGCCGGCAGTCGTGGGTGCGGTGTTCCCGCCGATCGTCTACTTCCCGGCCCTGGTCGCGTTGGTGTTGGGCAATGCGGCGACGATCTACATGAATCTCATCGCCCTGCGTGAAGACGACCGCTCGGACCTGTTGGTCGCTGCGATGACGGTGCCGCTTTTCTGGCTGATGATGAGCATCGCCGCGGCCAAGGGCGTGTACCAGATCATCCGCAATCCGTCCTACTGGGAGAAGACGTTCCACGGTCTCTCGGCCAAACCGGCTGACGGTGGGGACGCGCCGACGTGAGGCTCCGGCTGCTCTCGGACCGGCAGTGCAAGTGGCTGGTGTACGTCACGATGGTGACGGCCTACCTGGCCGTCGGATACTGGCTGCAGGTGCGCAACGGGTTCATCCTCGGAGATGCGCTGTCGCGGGTGCAGGCCTCGGAAAGCGTGCTCTACAGCCGTGATCCTCATCTGGCCGCGATCGGGTTCATCTTCACACCTCTCACAGCCATGCTCGAGATTCCGGTCATGTTGTTGTCGCCGTTCTTCCCGGATCTGACGGCGCGCGGATTCGCGGGCAGCGTCATGTCCGCGGTGTTCATGGCCGGTGCTGTGGTGCAGATCTTCGCGACTGGCAGTGACCGCGGCCTGCCCCGGGCCTATACCGTCACGATCACCGCGCTGTTCGCCCTCAACCCGATGATCGTGTTCTACGGATCCAACGGGATGAGCGAGGCGCCTTTCATCTTCTTCATGACCTGGGCAGTCCGCCGTCTCATCCTCTGGATGACCGATGACGATGTGCATCATCTGGTGGCGGCGGGCGGTATCGCGTTGGGCTTGGCCTACCTCACTCGATACGACGCGGTGGGCACCGTGGCGGCCGCCGGCCTGCTCGTGGGGGCGACGACCTACCTGCGCGCGCGGGAGGCACCCCGCATCCGGCGCGCTCTGCTCGACCTGTTGCTGGTCAGCCTGCCGGGAGCCGCGGCCTTCGTCGGCTGGGCCGCGACCAGTTGGCTGATCACCGGTGACGCCTTCGGTCAGTTCAGCTCCCAATACGGGAATTCGGCGATCTTGAAACAGTCCGGCGGGGCTGCTGCCACCAGTTTCACCGGCGGTCTGGCGTTCGCCGCGGTGTGCATCACCCTGCTGGCGCCGACCTTGTTGCCGATCGCATTGTGGGCGGGCGTGGCGCGCAGGCACAGCCCGCATCGCGGAGTGCTGGCGGTGCCGGTACTGATGTACGGGGCGGTGCTCGCATTCCAGACCTACACCTTCGCCACGGGGGCGACCTTTCCGTTCTTGCGTTTCTACATTGCCGCGATCCCGTTGGCGTCGACGCTGGCGATGCTCGCGGTGCCGGAGGGCAGACTGACCGAACCCAAACGGCGTGGACGGCACGCGCCGCCGACCGCCGCGGCCGCTCCGTATAGGTCGAGGGTCGGTTATGTGGCGGTGGCGATGCTGGCCGCGGTGGCGGTGCCGGTCGCCGCTCGGGGGATGATGTCCCCGCACTATGCACCGCAGGAATACGCGCTGGGCGCAGTGCTGAGCCCGGACCCCGACTCGGTCAGTCCGCAGAAGGCCGTCGAGCGGCGCATCGTCGCCACCTTCTCGACTGAGCGTGAGATCGCGAAGTACCTGGATAGTCTCGATCTTCCGGACAGCTCGGTGATCACCGACACCGTGTACGGGTTCGCGGTTGTGGTGGCTTCCGAGAATCCGCAGATCTTCGTCGTGCCCTCTGACCCGGATTTCGTCGAGTTGCTCAACGACCCGTCCGCGCACGGGATCAAGTACCTGCTGTCGGTTCCGCCCAGCGGGCGAGGGGCCTCCGATGCCCTGAATCAGCGTTACCCGACGCTGTACGACACCGGATCCGATGTCGCCACGTTGGAACTGGAGATTCCCAACGACGGCGACAGCCAACCGGATTGGCGGCTGTACCGGGTGCACGATCCGGTGAATCCGATGGCCTGACGGAGGCCAGAACCGCGTGCTCAACGCCTCCGATCGTTGTCGGCGTCAATTTTCTCAGGTGCGCCCTACTCCACGGGTGTAATCTCCGGGCGACCGTCGAGCGAACGGCGGATCCGACGACTGCAAGAGGGCTGCCATGGCATCGGAGTTCAATGGGAAGATCGCTGTCGACATCCGGGATTCGGAGCCGGACTGGAGCCCGTACGCGGCGCCGACGGCGCCCGAGGGTGCGCCCAACGTGCTGTATCTGGTGTGGGACGACACCGGCATCGCCACCTGGGATTGCTTCGGCGGATTGGTGGAGATGCCCGCCATGCAGCGGATCGCGGAGAAGGGGGTGCGGCTGTCGCAGTTCCACACCACGGCTTTGTGCTCGCCGACCCGCGCTTCCCTGCTGACCGGGCGTAACGCCACCACGGTCGGGATGGCCACCGTCGAGGAGTTCACCGACGGTTTTCCCAACTGCAACGGCCGCATCCCGCTGGACACCGCGCTGTTGTCCGAGGTGCTCGCCGAACGCGGTTACAACACCTACGCCGTCGGGAAATGGCACCTGACGCCCTTGGAGGAGTCCAACCTCGCCGCCACCAAACGACATTGGCCGCTGGGCCGCGGTTTCGAACGGTTCTACGGCTTCATGGGCGGCGAGACCGACCAGTGGTACCCCGACCTCGTCTACGACAACCACCCGGTCGCGCCGCCGGCGACTCCCGAGGATGGCTATCACCTGTCGAAGGATCTGGCGGACAAGGCAATCGAGTTCATCCGCGACTCCAAGGTGATCGCGCCGGACAAGCCGTGGTTCTCGTATCTGTGCCCGGGGGCCGGGCATGCACCCCATCACGTCTTCGCCGAGTGGGCGGACCGGTACGCCGGCAAGTTCGACATGGGCTACGAGCTCTATCGCGAACTGGTGCTGGAGAACCAGAAGAAACTCGGCATCGTCCCGCCGGATACCGAGCTGTCCCCGATCAATCCGTACCTGGACGTCAAGGGCGCGGGCGGTGAGCCGTGGCCGTTGCAGGACACCGTCCGGCCGTGGGAGACGCTCAACGACCAGGAGAAGCGACTGTTCGCCCGGATGGCCGAGGTGTTCGCCGGATTCCTGTCCTACACCGACGCCCAGATCGGCCGGGTCCTGGACTACCTCGAGGAGTCCGGGCAGCTCGACAACACGATCATCGTCGTCATCTCCGACAACGGGGCCAGCGGTGAGGGCGGCCCCAACGGTTCGGTCAACGAGAACAAGTTCTTCAACGGCTATATCGACACCGTCGAAGAGAGCATGCGCTTCTACGACCAACTCGGCGGTCCGGACACCTACAACCACTATCCGATCGGCTGGGCGATGGCATTCAACACGCCCTACAAGCTGTTCAAGCGCTATGCGTCGCATGAAGGCGGTATCGCGGACACCGCGATCATCAGCTGGCCCAAGGGAATCAAGGCCCACGGTGAGTTCCGGGACAACTACGTCAACGTCTGCGACATCACCCCGACGGTCTACGAACTGCTCGGCATCAGCCCGCCGGGCGAGGTGCGCGGTATCGCACAGAAGCCGCTGGACGGGGTGAGCTTCAAAGCCGCTCTTGATGATCCGACGGCGAGCACCGGCAAACAGACGCAGTTCTACTCGATGCTGGGTACGCGCGGGATCTGGCATGACGGGTGGTTCGCCAACGCCGTGCACGCGGCGTCACCGGCCGGCTGGGGTCACTTCGACGAAGACCGATGGGAGTTGTTCCACATCGAGTCCGATCGCAGCCAATGCCATGACCTCGCCGGTGCGAACCCGGAGAAGTTGGAGGAGCTCAAGGCACTGTGGTTCGCGGAGGCCGCCAAGTACAACGGGCTCCCGCTGGGTGATCTGAACATCTTGGAGACGCTCGCCAGATGGCGCCCCTCCCTGGCGGTCGATCGCACCAACTTCACCTACTACCCGGACATCGCCGAGGTCGGTGCCGGCGCCGCCGCCGAATTGCGCGGACAGTCCTTCTCGGTGCTGGCCGAGGTGACCGTGGATGCCGCTGACGCTGAGGGCGTGTTGTTCAAACACGGTGCCGGGCACGGCGGGCATGTGCTGTTCATCCAGGACGGACGACTGCACTACGTCTACAACTTCATGGGCGAAGAGGAGCAGCGGGTCTCGGACTTGGCGCCGGTACCGCTGGGCAGTCACGTCTTCGGGGTGCGTTATGAGCGCACCGGCACCGTCGAAGGGAGCCACACACCGCTGGGGGACGTCTCGTTGTTCGTCGACGACACCGTGGTGGCGACCGGTGCCGGCATCCGCAGCCACCCCGGCAGTTTCGGCCTCTCGGGCGGCGGCATCGCGGTCGGCCGCAACAGCGGACAGGCCGTGTCCAGCACCTACAAGGCACCGTTCGCCTTCACCGGCGGGACCATCGCCAAGGTGGTGGTGGACATCTCGGGTACGCCGTACCGCGACGTGGAACGGGAACTGGCCCGCGCCTTTTCGAAGGACTGAGGACGCCGCCCGCAAGGCTCCGTGGTCGGAGCCTTGCGGGCGGTGGTGGTCGGCATCCCGGATGCGCCGTACCGTGAGGGGAACAAGGAACCGGCTCAAATGCACGCGAAAGGCTGATGACACACCTCGAAGCAATGACCCGCTCGGTGTCGGTGGTGCTGGCGTGTCTGGTGCTCGCCGCCACCGCTGGGTGCGTGCGCACCAGTGCGGGCAACCCGGTCGCCGCGGACACCGGCCGGCCGGGTACGTCGACGACGAAGACGGCGCCGGCTCCGGATTCGTCGGGCTTCGGCGTCGTCCCCACCAGCCGCGCGCCGATCCCGGCGGATGCGGTGACGTGTGCTCCCGAGCAGAAGCCGCGGGTCGGTTTCGTCGCCAAGGTGGCCGATGCGGCCGCGCCGGTGATCACGGTGCCGGTTCCCGACGGCTGGTCGATGCAAAGCGGTAGCGGCGACATCGGCGGCTATCTCAAGGGACCTCAGGGGATGGACTCGACGATCTCCATCGCGCCGACGGCGCTGGAGCCGGCGAAAGCCTTCGACGAGTATGCGGACCGGCTGATGGGGGAGGCCGCGGTCAGTTCGATCAGCGTGCTGCCCGCCGAGTTGTGTCAGTACAGCGGTCAGAAGATGCTCGGCGCATGGTCGGACACGCCGCAGAATGCGGTCGAGTTCGTCGATCGGGTGGTGCACATCTGGACCAACGCCGGCAACTATCTGGTGTCGGTGCACACCACAGCTCCCACCGGGACAACCGGATTCGACGCGGCTGCCGAACTGCTCGCCGGAGATTTCGAGATCCTCCTGCCATGACGCCGACCGAAGTCGTCGCCCTGCCCGGCGGGCGGTTCCGGATGGGTGCCGTCGGTTTCTACCCGGAGGAACAACCGGTCCGGCAGGTCCAGGTCGCACCCTTCGCGATCGAACGGCACCCCGTGACCACCGCGCAGTACGCCGCATTCGTCGATGCCACCGGCTACCGGACGGTTGCTGAGCGACCGATGGATCCGGCGCTCTATCCCGGCGCGGATCCGGCTGACCTGGTACCCGGGGCCATGGTCTTCCGGCAGACGCCCGGGCCGGTGAATCTGGGGGACTGGCGGCAGTGGTGGGACTGGGCGCCCGGGGCGAATTGGCGCCACCCGTTCGGACCGGACCATGCCGAAGCCCCCGCCGATCACCCCGTCGTTCAGGTCGCGTACGCCGACGCGCTGGCCTACGCGGCCTGGGTGGGCCGCCGGTTACCGACCGAGGCCGAGTGGGAGTATGCGGCGCGGGCCGGATCGGAGTCGACCTACGCGTGGGGTGATGACGCGAAGCCGGGCGGAGAGCTGATGGCGAACACGTGGCAGGGCGCCTTCCCCTACCGCAACGACGGCGCGGCCGGCTGGCGGGGCACCTCCCCGGTCGGCACGTTCGCCCCCAACGCCTTCGGGCTGGTCGACATGATCGGCAACGTGTGGGAGTGGACGACCACCGAATTCACCGGGCAGGTTGCCAACGCGTGCTGCCTACCCGCCGACGATCCCGGGGTGAGCCAGGCGCTCAAGGGCGGATCGCATCTGTGCGCGCCGGAGTACTGTCACCGCTATCGCCCTGCGGCCAGGTCGCCGCAGTCCAGGGACACCGCGACGACGCATATCGGGTTCCGCTGCGCGGCGTAGCCGGGGGCAATCCCGCGCGGCCCGACCGGGACAGCGCCCTCAGAACACGAGAATCGCGAAGACCGTGCAGAGCGCCAGACCGGTCATCACCGGCAGGAAGCACTTCCGCGCCAGGGTGAGGACCGGGACCCGCGCGAAGCCGGCTACCGCGACCAGCGAGGACCAAGCGACCAGCGTGCCGCCGCCGGACCAGATATTGCCCATCTGACCGATTGCTGCCAACGTCGAGGGATCCATCCCGGCGGCCGTGCCCAACGCACCCGACAGCGAGCCCGTGAGTGGGAGTCCGCTGAACCCGGAACCCTCCAGACCCGCGATGAGACCGACGAACAACACCGTGAAAGCGATGAGGAACGCATTCGGCGCGACATGGGACAGGGCGGCATTGATGAGGTCGAACAGGAGCGCCGGTCCCGTTGTGCCCTTGGGCATTCCGAGGATCTGAGCGGAGAAGTCCCCGTTGCCGATGAAGAAGAATCCGGCGATCGGCAACACGATGCCCATGGCTTTGAACGCGAACACCAGGCCGTCGACGATGTGGGTCGAGGAACTCTCCAGGAATGCCCTTTTGTTGTTGGTCAGGCAGGCGGCAAACAGCAGCATCGCCGCAATACCGCCGACGATGCCCGCAGCCTCACCGCCCTGCAGGGGCGGTACCAGGCTGGTGAACTTGCCCAGCAACAGATAGACGATCAGTGTCAGGTAAGCCAGTGGCACAATCGTCGCGAACGCCTTGGCCGACAATGATCTCGACGTTGTTGCCGGGTCGGACTCGGCGTGCGCGAGCACGGTCGTCGCGGTCACGGCGTGCACTTCGGCGCTACCGCTGGCGCCGCCGACCGGAACCGGTGCGTCACCACCGCGGCCCGAGCCGGGAGTGCCGACCGATCCCGTATCGCCGGGGCTGTCCGCACTGATCGGTACGCCGAGCTTGTCGGCCTTGTTCTCCCAGTCCACCAACAGGTCCGGGGACGGCTTCTGCCAGGTCCTGCGCTGGGTGAGGTAGGTGATGGCCAACGCGACGAGACCGACGATCAGCGACAGCACCAGGGCCTTGTCGGCGACACCGTCGGTATCGACACCCGCCGCGGTCGCCGAGATTCCCGGGGCGACCTTGATGATGTAGTCCGACGACAGCGCCATGCCCTGGCCCGCGATGGCGATCACCATGCCGACCGACAGTGGACTCATGCCGGCGCGTATCGCCACCGGGATGAGCACGGCACCCACCAGTGGTACCGCCGGAGTCGGCCAGAAGAACAGTGAGATGACGTAGGTGACGATGGCCAGTACGACGAAACTGCTTGTGCCCGCACGCATCACCCGCCGGAATGGGGCCACCATCAGCCGGTCGGCGCCCATCTCGCGCAGCGCGCCGAGCATCGCCGTCACGAAGGCGATGATCAGGAAGATATTGAACAGCTCGTGGGCGGCCACCAGGCTGGCATTGAAGATCGACGCGAGTCCGGTCACGATGCTGCCCGAAAACACCCAGGCGGTAAGCAGAGTCGCGACGACCGCCGGCACCACGATGTTCTTCCGCAGCGCCATCGTGATGAGAATGACCACGATTCCGGCCAGATAGATCCAGTGGGCTGCGCTGAGGTGTGTATCCATCGAGGGTCTTTTCACTCACAACTGCTCGTGGGCTGTGCAGTCTGATGGGGGAATGCTCGACTCGTTGCGTGAACGGGTCAACGCACAGAGTGCACAACGCTGTGCGTGCGCCCCTGTGCAACGTGTTCCGACATTGTCATCCTGATGTCGCGGTGTTTCGCCAACGTTAAAAGTCCGCGCCGGGGTGCGGATCGTCACGATGAGGGGCCCAGAGCCGCCTGTGCACGATGCCCAACTGAGAGCGGCTTCTCTGTGCTCCTTGGCGCATACGGGCGCCACCTCTGCCGCGGCGTGAGTGAGACAGTGGCTTCTGGGGTGCTCATGCACCTTGCCCAGCCACACCACCGCCCAGCCACACCACCGCCCAGCCACACCACACAGATCGGCCACGGAAGCCCTGCCATGACTGACACAGACAACCGCGTGCCCGCGGGCACGGCGGTCCCCGACGAGGCCGGCACGCCGTTGGCCCTCGCCGCGCTGCTCTCCGGGACGTTGGTCGGCACGGTGAGTAACAGCGTGGTGAACGTGCCCATGCCGGCCATCCTCGCCGAATTCGACGCACCGCTGGGCAGCGGCGTATTCGTGGTGGTCGGCTTCCTGATGACGTTCACCGCGACGATGCCGCTGGTCGGCTGGATCGGCGACCGGTTCGGCAGGCGGCGGGTCTACTGCGCCTCGATGGTCGCCACCGCGGTGTGCGCCCTCGGCGCCGCGACCGCTCCGTCGCTGGAACTGCTGATCCTGTGGCGCTGCGTGGGCGGTGCGGCGGCCTCCGCCCTCGGGCCGGCGGTGCTCGGTCTGCTGACCTGGCTGTTCGCCGGGGAGCGGCGGGGCAGAGCGGTGGGGCTGTGGGCCTCGGTGAACGGCATCGGCCAGGCCATCGGACCCACCATGGGCGGCTTCGTCGCTGACGGCTGGGGGTGGAGATGGGTGTTCGTGCCGCTCGTGCCGGTCGCGCTGGCCGGTCTGATCGGCACCCTGCTCCACATCCCGCGTCATCCCGGCACCACGATGCGCTTCGACACCGTCGGCGCGACTTCACTGACCCTCGGGTCGGGGCTGCTGATCCTCGGCGTCGCACTCGTCCCGCAGCAAGGTCTTTCGGCGGTCGTTGCCATCGCGGTGACGGTGGCCGTGGCGGTTCTGATCTTTTTCGTCCGGCATTGCCTGCGGGTGCCGGAGCCGTTCGTCGATGTCCGGCTCGTGGCTGAGGCCCGGTTCGTGCGCAGCACCCTGGGTGCGTTCGCGTTCATGTTCAGCCTCGGAGCCACGCTGCTCGCGGTGCCGCTCTACCTTGTCGGCAGCGGCCGGACCGGGTCGCTGGCCGGCGCGGTGCTGCTGGCGATCCCGGCTTCGATGGTGATCCTGGGCCCGCTGGTCGGGCGGTACCTGGACCGGGTCGGGGCCCGCCGGGTCTTACGCACCGGGTTGGCGCTGCTGATCCTCGGCCAGGCCCTGCTCTGTGCGGCCGTCGGCACGCATCTGGTCGAAAAACGTTGGGGGTTGGCCGGCTTCGTGGGGGTTCTGGTCCTGATCGGCATCGGAACGGCATTCGTGCAGACACCGGCGGCCACCGGTGCCACCCGCTCTCCTGCCGGGGCGCAGGGCACCGGACTCGGATTGTTCAACCTGGTGCGCTTCGGTGGCTCGGCGATGAGCGCGGCGTGGGTGGCGATCGCCCTGGGCCTGGGCACCACCATCGGTTTCATGCTCGCGTTCGCGATGGTCTCCGTTGTTGCCGCGCTCGGACTGCTGGGCTCGTTCGTCGGGTCCGATCCGATGTCCGAGCGATAGCGCCGCCTCGGTCAGTGGAAGCTGGCCTCCCGGTCGACAGCGGCGTGCACCTCGCTGAGCAGGTCCAGCCGGATCGCCAGCCAGACGGTGAACTGGTTGTCGGGCAACCGGATATCGAGACCGATCGCCCGCGACACCCGATCCAACTTGGTGAGCATGGTGTTGCGGTGCACATTGAGCACCCGGGCGGTGGCGTTGACGTTCCCGCCGTGTGCCAGGTAGCCGGTCAGGAACTCGCGCAGATCGGGAGTGGCCCGCAGGGGGCCCAGGAGGTCGTTGACCAGTGCCTTGCTCTGTTCGGTCTCGGCGATCTCGGCGAGCACCGTGAAACTCCGCAGATCCTGATAGGACACCGCGCCGGTGAGCCCCAGCCTGCGTGCGATACCCAGCGCGATGCGGGCTTCGCGGTAGGTGGCCGAGACGGCTTGTGCACCACCGGCCGGTCTGCTGTAGGACACGGCGACCGCAGCGCCGCGGCGATTCTCCAGTTCGGCTGCCATCGCCTCGGCGTAATGAACCATCTCGCGGTGTCGCGCGGCGTCATCGCCGCCACGGAGTGAGCGCACCACCACCAGGACGTCACCCAGCACGGTGACATAGGAGCGGACGGCGGGATCGGGTGCCACGTTGGCGGCATACCGGGCCAGCCGGACCATGCTCGCCGCGGGATTGTCCACCCCATGGGGAATCGCGCCCGGCGCGACGAAAACGCCGAACTGCGAATCGATGTCGATGTCGTGGTACTCCGCCCGTGCGCGCATATCGTGCTCGCTGGAGAAATGGCCGTGGACCAGGGCCTGGACGAAATCACCGCGGGCGCGTTCCTCGGCCTCATCGACGCTGTGCTGTCGCAACATCTCCGAACCGATGATCGCGGTCGCCTGCTCGGTGACGACGATGTGCCGTGCCAGATCGTGGGCACCCGGTGCGGAATTCGGGACCAGGACGAGGACCCAGCCTTCGAAGGCCTTGCCGAGCCGGATGGCCGTGGAGATGGCGGTCCAGGTGTTGCCGTGCGGGTCCGCGAGGTGCTCGACACGGGTGTCGTGATGACCCGAGAGCCGGGCGGCGGCCGGCAGGTCGACCGTCAACCTCGGCACGATGACCTCGGTGAGAACCCCCGCCGCCTCGGCGGCCAAGCCGTTGTGGGCCACGATCTGGCCACGGGCGTCCAGTGCGACCGCGGGGTTACGGGCGAGGTTGGACACCTCGCGGATCAATATCTGCAGCCCGGCCCCACGGTGAAAAAGTCCCGCCAAGGAGGTGTGCACGTGTGTGGCGTACCGCATCACGTGCACTTCCCGGCTCAGCGCCCGCTCCGCCAACAGCCGGTTCAGGGCGGTGAACCCGACCGGAAACGCCATCTCGATCACCACCAGCCCGACAGGCAGGGCCGCCGGGAAATCGGCGGGGACCGCACCGTCGACCAGCAGGGTGGTGGCGCCGCGGGCGGCGAGCGCGGCCAGGGCGCCGGCGGTGCCCAGCAGCGCTTCCGGACGCGCGTAGACCGCGACGCCGTCGAGTGGCTCGTGGCCGGACAACACCTCGGAAAGCGGCAGAACCCAATGCAACTCGCTACCGAGGTGATCGTGCCCGGCCATCACCCGGGCACCCGACATGAGCGATTCATCGAGCAGTCCGGCGACCGTCATCCGGTCACCGTGCGGGTGCTCTGCTGGCATGTCCTCACCTGCTCTGTGCGGCGCGTTCGTCGTCGCGGTGGCGGATCGAACCACCACGATCACACTGTCGACTGCCCACAGACTATGTGCAGTTTGACCATGATGCGGCCGACAAAGCGGACATTGTGACCAAGGCGGGCGCCCGCTTGCGCCGGTAGACATGCACCAGGCGAACAGCCCGAATCGGTCATCACCGACAAACTTCAGGAGGTCAGCAGATATGCACCAGATCTACCGGATCACCCTCGACGACGCCCTGCCCCTGCTCGCCGCCGGCCGGGCCAAGGCAGAAGAGATCGGGGTCAAGCAGACGCTGTGCATCTGCGATGACGGCGGCAATGTCCTTGCCCTGCTTCGCCTTCCAGGGGCCCGGTTGACCGGCGTGGACATCTCCATCGCCAAGGCGTTCACCGCGGCGGGCCACGAGCGGGCCACTCACCTGTTCAACGAGGCGCCCGACGGCCCGGCACTGCCGGGTAACGAGGCCTTCGGTATCAGCCACATGCTGCCGGGCAAGTTCGCGGTCTTCGTGGGCGGATTTCCGCTCGTCTTCAACGGCCAGATCATCGGTGGCGTCGGGATCAGCGGTGGTAACGGCGCACAGGACAAGGCGGTCGGCGCGGCGATCCTGGCCGAGTTCGAGGCGCTGACCGCGGCCGTCGTCAGCCGTTGAGGGTGTGCACGATGACTCGTGACGTCGCTCCTGCGGGGTGAAGTTGTCCATGTCGCAACGCCGGCCTGCTGGCTAACGTCGTTGGTGCAGAGCAGACTTCGCACCGTCGCATCGTCTCGCAGCCGCATCCATTGCGAAACATCTTATTCTGCCGATGATTTCGCGAAATCAACTGATCGAAGGGATCGATTCCATGACCGAACTATTGGGCCGTGAGGAGTTCCGCGCAGAACTCGAGAACGCGATCAAGGGTCGCGAGGCCAAGAACGCATCGTTCTCCAAGGCGTGGGCCGAGGGTCGGCTGGAGCGCCATCATTTCGCCCGCTGGGCCGAGAACCACTTCCACTACGTCGGACCGTTCGCCGATTACCTGGCCAACATCTACGCCAACACCCCCGACGAGTTCACCGGCGCCAAAGACTTCACGTTGCAGAACATGTACGAAGAGGAACTCGCCGATATCCGGCACACCGACCTGCTGATCAAGTTCGGCGAGGCGTGCGGCACCACCAAGCAACGCATCGAGGACCCCAACAACATGAACGCCATCACCCGCGGCCTGCAGTCCTGGTGCTACGCGGTGTCGCAGCGTGAGCACTTCGTGGTGGCGACGGCTGCGCTGGTGGTGGGGCTGGAATCTCAGGTGCCCAGCATCTACACCAAGCAGATCGTGCCGCTGCGCGAGGTCTACAAGTTCACCGAGGACGAGATCGAGTTCTTCGATCTGCACATCACCTCCGACGTGGTGCACGGCGAACGCGGCTACCAGATCGTGCTGGACCACGCCGACACCCCGCAGCTGCAGCAGCGTTGCCTGCAGATGGTGCGGTGGGGAGCCGAGATGCGGTTCTCCTACACCAAGGGTCTGTATGACACCTACGTCGCACCCGAGCTGGAGCCGGTCGCGGTCTGAGTGATTTCGGCGCGCCCACGTCCGCTGCGCGAGCGTGGGCGCGCCGAAATCGGACAGGAGAATCATGGAGTGGACCGCGGTCGCCACCGCGCGCGAACTGGGCAGACGCCGCAAGCTGCGGGTCGAGGTCGGTGGTATCGCCGTCGCCCTGTTCCAGACTGAGGGCAAGGTGTATGCCTTCGCCGATCTCTGTGTGCACCAGGATCGTTCGCTATTCAAGGGCACACTGCTGCACGGCAAGGTGATCTGCCCGGGCCATCAGTGGCAGTTCGACCTGGAGACCGGCTACGAAGCCGACCAGGGCCTCTGTCAGCCCACCTACCCGGTGCGCGTCGATGACGACGGCACCGTCTACGTCAACCTCGCGCCGGAAAGCCGCGTGCCGGCCCGAACCGAAGAGGAGGCGCGGATATGACACCGCGCACCATCGTCACCGTCGGCGCCGGACAAGCAGCCGCCGTCGCCGCCCGCAACCTGCGCAGGCAGGGGTTCGACGGCCGCATCATGCTCATCGGTGACGAACCACACGCGCCCTATCAGCGCCCGCCGCTGTCCAAGGAGTTCCTGGCAGGCACCGACACCGAGGCCGCCCTCTGGATTCTGCGCCCCAGCTGGATCGCCGACAACGACGTGGAGATCCTCACCGGAACGAGTGTGCTGCGGGTGGAGCCGGCGTCACGGACCGTTGCGGTGGACAGCGGGGCCGATATCGAAGCCGACGCAGTGCTTTTCGCCACCGGAGGAACTCCGAGAACGCTGACCGTGCCCGGCCCGCGACCCGATCTCGTGCACTACCTGCGCACGCTCGACGACGCCCTGCGGCTGGCCCCGGTGCTGGTGCCGGGGCGGCGGCTGGCCATCATCGGCGCGGGCTTCATCGGCCTGGAGATCGCGGCCACTGCGGCCGCCGCGGGTGTGTCGGTCACCGTGTTCGAGTCGGTACCGGTGCCGCTGGCCCGCATCCTCGGATCCGCCATGGGCGAGGCCGTCTGCCGGCTGCACCGCGACCACGGCGTGGACCTGCGCACAGGGGTGCGGTTGGCCGGCATCTGGACCACCGCCGACGGCGTGCTCATCGACATCGCCGGTGCGGCAGAACCTTTCGAGGCCGACGCCGTCGTGATAGGTATCGGCATCACGCCGAACACGACCGTCGCCGAGGCGTCCGGGTTGGGTGTCGACGACGGTATCGTGGTGGACGCGTCGGGCCGCACCAGCATCCCGGGCATCTTCGCGGCCGGCGATGTGGCACGCCGGTACTCCGAGCGGGCGGGCCGCCACGTTCGTCTGGAACATTTCGACAATGCCAGCAGACAGGGTGTCGCGGTGTCGAACGCGATACTCGGTCGCGACATGCCCTCGGATGACGCGCCGTGGTTCTGGTCGGACCAGCACGGGCACAACCTCCAATTCATCGGTGCGGCAACCGGAGATCCGGTGATCCGCGGTGATATCGGTGCACGGGACTTCACCGGCTTCTACCTCGAAGGCGCCACCGTGCGGGGCGCCTTCGCCGTCGACCGTGGAGAGGACATCATGGCCGCGCGGGAGCTGCTGGGCCGCGAGGTCGAGGTGGCTGCCCTGCGCGACGAGAGCACCGATCTGTGGGACCTCGCCTACGCAGACATCGACGAAGAATCGCAGGTACAGCAATGACCTCAGGACTCAACTTCATCGGCGGCGCCTGGGTGCCCGCTCAGTCCGGAAACACCTTCACCCGGACCAATCCGGCCGACCCGACCGATCTCATCGGAACCTTCCCCGCCTCGGGGCCCGCCGATGTCGCCAACGCCGTCGATGGGTTGGCGAAGGCCGCGCCGGAGTGGGCCGCCACCCCACCCGAGCGACGCGCGGCGATCCTGGAATCGGCTGCGGCAGAGTTGGAGAGGCGCGGCCCTGAACTGATCGCCGAGCTGGTCCGGGAGGAGGGCAAGACTCTCGCCGAAGCGACTATGGAGGTCGGCCGCACACCGGCGAATCTGCGGTTCTACGCCGCCGAGGCGACCCGCAGCGGGGGAGTGACGCTGCCCGCGGCCGGTGACACCCTGGTGTACACGCTGCGCGAACCGGTCGGGGTCGTCGGTGCGATCACACCCTGGAACTTCCCGCTCAACATTCCCTCGCGCAAGCTCGGACCGGCACTGGCGGTCGGAAACCCGGTGCTGTTCAAGCCTTCCGAGCTCACTCCACTCATGGGGCAACGCCTCGTCGAGGCACTGCTGGCCGGCGGGCTGCCGCCCTCGGTGATCGCGCTCGTCCAGGGCGACGGGGTGGCCGGGGCCGCGGTGGCCGCCGACGAACGCATCGCGGCGGTCACGTTCACCGGTTCCACGGAAGTCGGCCGCGCCATCCACGGCCGGGTCGGACCGCACCGGCGGGTTCAGCTGGAGATGGGTGGCAAGAATCCGGTGCTCGTCGCCGACGATGCCGACCTGGACCGCGCGGCGGCGCTGATCGTCAAGGGCGCCTTCGGGTTGTCCGGTCAGGCCTGCACCGGCACCAGCCGGGTGATCGCCACCGATGCGGTGCACGACGAACTGGTCGAGCGCGTCGTCCGGCGCACCAACGCCCTGGTGGTCGGCCCGGGCGCGGTTGACGGTGTGGACATGGGCGCACTGGCGAGCGCGCAACAACTCGACAAGTTCGCGCACTATGTGGCGGTCGGGGTGGCCGAAGGTGCACGGCTGCGGTGTGGGGGCACCACCGTGGATGTGGCGGCCAGTCCAGGTGGCCATTTCGTGCGGCCCGCCGTGTTCACCGATACCGAGCCCACGATGCGCATCGTCACCGAAGAGGTGTTCGGCCCGCTGTTGGCCTTCCAGCGGGCGGGGTCACTGAACGAGGCGATCGAGCTGGCCAACGCGACCGAGTTCGGGCTGTCCGCGGCGATCGTCACCTCGGACCTGGTCACCGCGCAGCGGTTCGTGCGTGCGTCGCGGACCGGTCTGGTCAAGATCAACCAGCCGACCACCGGGATGGCGATGAACGCACCGTTCGGCGGCTACAAGGCCTCGTCCACCGCGACGTTCAAGGAGCAGGCCGGGGCTTCGATGATGGAGTTCTATCTCGCCGAGAAGACCGTCTACCTCAACACCTGACGCGCAGCGCCCTGAGACCACAGCCTGAGACCACAGAAAGACGGAGAACAACAATGGATTTCGTTCGGGTAGCACGATCCGGGCAGGTGCCCGAGGGAATCGTGCGGCGGTTCTATTCCGGCGATCACGAGTTCGCGGTGGCACGGCTCAACGGCAAGGCATACGCCACCTCGAACTACTGCACACACCTGGACTGCCTGCTGTCCTCCGGCAAGCTGCGCGATGACGGTATCGGCTGCTCCTGCCACGGCAGCGCCTTCGATCTGGAGACCGGTGAGCCGATCAGCCCGCCGGCCACCGAGCCCATCAAGACCTTTCCGTGCGAGGAACGGGACGGTGAGATCTTCGTCGGCGTGGAGCCGGGCGAGATGCCTGCCGGCCCGACCCGCCGGGCCCGCCGGGGCGCCTGATGAGCACGGCGCCACGCCCGCCGGCGCTGTCGGTGGGCGGCATGGTCAGCAGCAGCCACCCGGCCGCCAGTCTGGCCGGTGCCCGGGTGCTGGCCGACGGCGGTAACGCCATCGACGCCACGCTGGCGATGGCCGGATTGACCTGGCTGACCCTGCCCGGCCAGTGCGGTATCGGCGGCGACGCCTTCGCCGTGGTGCGGGAACCCGACGGGCGGGTGTGGACCGTCAACGGATCCGGCTTCGGCCCCGACGGCGGAACCGCGGATTTCTATGCGGCGCTCGGCCTCAGCGCGATACCGATGGATGGCCCGCTGGCCGTCGCCGTGCCCGGCGCACCCGCCGCGCTGCGGGCACTCCACGGCGGCGGCGCCACGCGGTCGCTGCCGGAACTGTGGGAACCCGCGGCCCGCATCGCTGAGAACGGGCTGCCCTGCTCGGAGCGCGCCGCCGGCGATGTCCGCTCGGCTGCCCAGGCGGTCGCGGCAGACCCCGGCCTCTCGGAGATCTATGCGCCGCAAGGTGTTCCGGTGGCCGCCGGCCGCCGCCTCCCGCAGCCGGCACTGGCGGCAACCATCCGAACGCTGGCGCACAACCCCGGCAGCTTCTACACCGGCGAGTTCGCAGAGCGGGCCGTGGCCGCGCTCCAAGCCGGTGGTGCGCCGTTCAGCGGCGACGAATGGACCGCGGGGGCGCGGGTGACGCCCGAGCCTGCCCTCACCGGACGCTACGCCGGTATGGTGCTGCACCAGACCCCACTGCCGACACCCGGGTGGATGGTGCTGCAGCAGGCAGCACTGTGCGACGGGGTGCTCGGTGCGACGGAGTGGCTGTCCGCGGCCGCGATCGACCGGCTGGCCCGCGCCGCCCGACTGTCCTTCGCCGACCGATTTGCGTTGTGCGGCAGCGATAACCGTCGCAACGGCGTCGATTACATCCTCAACGCGGAACGCCTGGACGTGCAACGCCGCGATCTCGACGGCCGCACCGAAGTGCGTGGCCGTATCGCGGTCGCGGCGGGGGACACCACCTCGACGGTGGCGGTCGACGCCGACGGGCGCGCGGTGAGCTTCATCCACTCGCTGGCGTTCACCTTCGGAGCGAAACTCACCGTGCCCGGCACCGGCGTGGTGCTCAACAACCGGCTGGGCCGGGGCGCCTACCTGATATCAGGACATCCCAACGAGGTGAAACCGCGCCGAAAACCGCTCCACACGCTCAACGCCTGGATCGTCACCGACGATGAGGGCGCCCTCGCACACGTCGGCAACACCCCGGGCGGCGACGGTCAGGTGCAATGGAACATGCAGCTGATCTCCCACGTGCTGGACCACGGGCGCAATCCCGCGGAGGCGGTGGCCGCCCCACGGTTCACGGTGTTTCCCGGCTCGGACGCCGACGTCATCGGTGCTCCCGAGGAGCTGCGTCTGGAACCCGGCGTGCCGGCCGGGGTGCGCGACCAATTGAGCGCGCTGGGACATCGCGTGGTCGTCCAGCCGCGGTGGGGAGCGGGCGGCAGCGCGCAACTGATCTCGGTGGACGACCGTGGTGTGCTCAGCGGAGCCGCCGATCCCCGCCAGGAAGGCGTGGCGCTCGGTGTCGACTGAGCGCGTGGCGCCGCTGCCACAGGGCGACTATGTACCCGCGGTCCTGCACGACGGTGTCATCCACACCGCGGGTATGACGCCACGACGGGACGGTGCGCTGCTCTACACCGGCATCGTCGGTGACACCGTCTCTCCCGAGGATGCGCGTGCCGCGGCCGGGCACGCAGCGGGCAATGCACTGGCCGCCGTACGCTCGGTGCTGCCCGAGCGCGCCGGGATACGTTGTCTGAAGATGACCGTCTTCATCGCCTGCGCGTCGACATTCACCCAGCTCAGCGCGGTTGCTGACGGCGCGTCAGCCGTGCTGGCCGCGGAACTGGGTGTCGGTGCACTGCCGGCGCGCAGCGCTGTCGGCGTCGCGTCTCTGCCGTCCGGAGCGCCCGTCGAGGTGGAACTGACCGCCGCCGTGGTGTGACGGCGCAGCCCCGGCTGAGCTGGGATTTGGCGCTGAGCAGCGCGTCCCCTAGACTCTAGGGGTTGCCGCGGGCAGACCTCGGTCATATTCCTATGACCCTGCGTGCCCTGCGGAAACAAGACCGCGCATGACCAGGTCGGTATCTGGCGTGCACACAACCCAGGTCAGGAGATCGAGTGATTCAGCAGGAATCGCGGCTGAAGGTCGCCGACAACACGGGTGCCAAGGAGATCTTGTGCATCCGCGTGCTCGGTGGCTCGTCGCGGCGCTATGCCGGTATCGGCGACATCATCGTGGCGACCGTCAAGGACGCCATCCCCGGCGGCAACGTCAAACGTGGTGACGTCGTCAAGGCCGTCGTGGTGCGCACCGTCAAGGAGCGTCGCCGCGCCGACGGCAGCTACATCAAGTTCGACGAGAACGCCGCCGTCATCATCAAGAACGACAACGACCCCCGTGGCACCCGCATCTTCGGGCCGGTCGGTCGTGAGCTGCGTGAGAAGAAGTTCATGAAGATCGTTTCGCTTGCCCCGGAGGTGTTGTAAATGAAGGTGCACAAGGGCGACACCGTGCTCGTCATCTCCGGTAAGGACAAGGGCGCCAAGGGCAAGGTCCTCGAGGCCTACCCGACCCGCGACAAGGTTCTCGTCGAGGGTGTCAACCGGATCAAGAAGCACACCGCTCAGTCGCAGAACGAGCGTGGCGCGTCCTCGGGCGGCATCGTCACGCAGGAGGCGGCAATCCACGTCTCCAACGTGATGGTCGTCGACTCCGACGGCAACCCGACCCGCATCGGCTACCGCGTCGACGAGGAGTCCGGCAAGAAGATCCGCGTCTCCAAGCGCAATGGCAAGGACATCTGACATGACCACCGTAGAAAACACCGCCAAGGTGCAGCCGCGGCTGAAGCAGCGCTACCGCGAGGAAATCAAGGACGCGCTCAACAAAGAGTTCAACTACGCCAACGTGATGCAGATCCCGGGCGTGGTGAAGGTCGTCGTGAACATGGGTGTCGGTGACGCCGCCCGAGACGCCAAGCTGATCAACGGCGCGGTCAACGACCTCGCCCTGATCACCGGCCAGAAGCCGGAGATCCGCAAGGCCCGCAAGTCGATCGCACAGTTCAAGCTGCGCGAGGGCATGCCCATCGGCGCCCGCGTCACGCTGCGCGGCGACCGGATGTGGGAGTTCCTCGACCGTCTCGTGTCGATCGCGCTGCCCCGTATCCGCGACTTCCGTGGCCTGAGCCCCAAGCAGTTCGACGGCAACGGCAACTACACCTTCGGGCTCGCCGAGCAGTCGGTGTTCCACGAGATCGACGTGGACTCCATCGACCGCCCCCGTGGCATGGACATCACCGTGGTCACCACGGCGACCAACGACGATGAAGGACGAGTGCTGCTGCGGGCCCTCGGCTTCCCGTTCAAGGAGAACTGAGCAATGGCAAAGAAGGCTCTGGTCAACAAGGCCAACAAGAAGCCGAAGTTCGCGGTGCGTGGCTACACCCGGTGCAACCGCTGCGGCCGTCCGCACGCGGTGTACCGCAAGTTCGGCTTGTGCCGAATCTGCTTGCGCGAGATGGCACATGCGGGCGAACTGCCCGGTGTGCAGAAGTCCAGCTGGTAACCAGCATTCATTCGATTTCAAAACACGGAAGGCCCACGGTGTCGGATGACCCGATGGGAACCGCCGCGAGGAAGGTGAACCGGCTGTCATGACGATGACCGATCCCATCGCAGACTTCTTGACGCGTCTGCGTAACGCCAATTCGGCGTACCACGACGAGGTGACGCTGCCTCACTCGAAGATCAAGGCCAATATCGCCGAGATCCTCAAGAGTGAGGGCTACATCTCCGATTTCCGCACCGAGGATGCCCGCGTCGGCAAGGCCCTGGTCGTGCAGCTCAAGTACGGCCCCAGCCGTGAGCGCAGCATCGCCGGCCTGCGTCGGGTGAGCAAGCCCGGCCTGCGGGTCTACGCGAAGTCCACCAATCTGCCTCGGGTGCTCGGCGGCCTGGGCGTGGCGATCATCTCCACGTCCTCGGGTCTGCTCACCGATCGCCAGGCATCTCGACAAGGCGTGGGCGGCGAAGTCCTCGCTTACGTCTGGTAGGGGAAGAGAACATGTCGCGTATTGGAAAACAGCCGGTTCCGGTTCCCGCCGGAGTCGACGTGGCCATCGAGGGCCAGAACGTGTCGGTCAAGGGGCCCAAGGGCACCCTGACCCTCGACATCGCGGAGCCGATCGTGGTGTCCCGCAATGACGATGGTGCCATCGTCGTGACCCGCCCCAACGACGAGCGGCGCAACCGCTCGCTGCACGGGCTGTCGCGCACGCTGGTCGCCAACCTGGTCACCGGTGTGACCGAGGGCTACACCACCAAGTTGGAGATCTTCGGCGTGGGCTACCGCGTCGCGCTCAAGGGCGCCAACCTGGAGTTCGCGCTCGGCTACAGCCACCCAGTGCTCATCGAGGCGCCGGAAGGCATCACCTTTGCGGTGGAGACGCCCACCAAATTCTCGGTCTCCGGCATCGACAAGCAGAAGGTCGGCCAGATCTCCGCTGTCATCCGTCGCCTGCGCCGTCCCGACCCGTACAAGGGCAAGGGCGTGCGTTACGAGGGTGAGCAGATCCGCCGCAAGGTCGGAAAGACAGGTAAGTAACCCATGGCTACCACGAAGACTGAAGCCGCCACCCGTAAGCCGGTGGGGCAGAACATCTCCGAGACCCGGCGCAACGCGCGCCTGCGCCGCCACGCCCGGCTGCGCAAGAAGGTCGAAGGCACCGCTACCACGCCGCGGCTCATGGTGAACCGCTCGGCGCGGCACATCCACGTGCAGCTCATCGATGACCTGACCGGCACCACGCTGGCCGCCGCGTCGTCGATCGAGGCCGACGTGCGTGCCGTCGAGGGCGACAAGAAGGCCGTCAGCACCCGCGTCGGTCAGCTGATCGCCGAGCGCGCCAAGGCCGCCGGTATCGAGGCCGTCGTGTTCGACCGCGGTGGGTACACCTACGCCGGTCGCATCGCGGCGCTTGCCGATGCCGCGCGCGAAGGCGGGCTGAAATTCTGATGACTGTTAACGAGAGGACTGCATGATGGCCGAGCAGGCTGGCGCCGGTTCGGCGCAGGACAATCGCGGCGGTCGTGGCGACCGTGACGGCCGTGGCCGTCGCGACGACCGCGGCGGTCGTGGCCGCGGTGACGACCGCGGCGAGAAGAGCAACTACATCGAGCGCGTTGTCACCATCAACCGCGTCTCCAAGGTGGTCAAGGGTGGTCGGCGCTTCAGCTTCACCGCTCTGGTCATCGTCGGTGACGGCAACGGCATGGTCGGCGTCGGCTACGGCAAGGCCAAGGAAGTTCCGGCCGCCATCGCCAAGGGTGTCGAGGAAGCGCGTAAGAACTTCTTCCGCGTGCCGCTGATCGGTGCCACCATCGTCCACCCGGTTCAGGGTGAGGCCGCGGCCGGTGTCGTGATGCTGCGACCGGCCAGCCCGGGTACCGGTGTCATCGCCGGCGGTGCTTGCCGCGCGGTGCTCGAATGTGCCGGCGTGCACGACGTTCTGGCGAAGTCGCTGGGTAGCGACAACGCGATCAACGTGGTGCATGCCACCGTGGCGGCGCTGAAGATGATTCAGCGCCCCGAAGAGGTGGCGGCCCGTCGTGGCCTGTCCATCGAGGATGTCGCGCCGGCCGGAATGCTGCGGGCCCGTCGCGAGAGCGAGGCGCTGGCTGCTGCAGCCGCGCGTGAAGGAAATGCGTGATCATGGCTGAACTGAAGATCACCCAGGTGCGCGGAACCATCGGCGCACGCTGGAAGCAGCGCGAAAGCCTGCGGACCCTCGGACTGCGGAAGATCCGTCAGTCGGTCGTTCGTGAGGACAACGCGCAGACCCGCGGCCTGATCAAGGCCGTCCATCACCTCATCACGGTTGAGGAGGTCTAGGAATCATGAGCGTCATCAAACTGCACGACCTGAAGCCGGCGCCGGGCGAGAAGACCGCCAAGACGCGCGTCGGCCGTGGTGAAGGTTCCAAGGGTAAGACCGCGGGCCGCGGCACCAAGGGCACCAAGGCCCGTAAGAACGTCCCCTCGACGTTCGAGGGTGGCCAGATGCCGATCCACATGCGTCTGCCCAAGCTGAAGGGTTTCCGTAACCGCTTCCGCACCGAGTACGGCGTCGTCAACATCGGCGAGCTGGGCAAGGCGTTCCCGGACGGCGGCACCGTTGGTGTCGACGAGCTGGTGGCCAAGGGCCTGGTGCGTAAGAACGTGCTGGTGAAGGTCCTCGGCGACGGCAAGCTGTCGGCCAAGGTCGATGTCACCGCGCACAAGTTCAGTGGCAGCGCCCGCGAGGCGATCACTGCTGCCGGCGGCTCGGCGACCGAGCTGTAGTAGTTCTCTTCACAAACGGCCCCCGCCTCAGGCGGGGGCCGTTTGCATGGGCACGCTAATCCTCGGGGCGCATCTGGCCCCTGCGCATCATGTCGTTGACGGCGACACCCCACCTCTCCAGCTGGGCGGGTGAGGTGAACGGGGCCGGTAGGTGCCGCTCGATATGCGGCCGCAGCAGCACCGTGCCGAAGAACAACAGCACCGGATTGAGCGCCGCCCAGGTGTGGTCCAGATCGTCGCGGGCGAGGCCCTCATCAGCCCGCCGCTCCCACCGGGTCAGGCCCTGTTCGATCAAGGTGTCGAAGATCGCGGACCCGACCGGTGTGACCTCCACGAGTGACCGGGCCAGATAGTCGACGACAGTGGGGTGCTGTACCAACAGTGCGGTGACCTTCTGCCCGAAGGCCTCGAGCGTGGTGGGTCCCGGCCCGGACGCGAGCGTTGTCTGGATCACTTCGACGACGTACCGGTCGACCGCGTCGACCAGCCCGGCCTTGGTCCCGAAATGGTGCTGGACCAGTCCGATGGACACCCCTGCCGCGCACGCGACCTCGCGCAACGAGGTCGCCCCGACACCGCGCGCGGCGAAGTTGACGAGCGCGGCGTTGCGGATCTTGTCGGCATTCGAAGCGGCCGGATCGCGGGTGGAATCCGGCGGCCAGCGAGTCACCGACCCACCGTATAGCCCGACGTGGCAAGTACGAATGTATCGTGCAACAATACGTTCGTATTGGCCTGCCTGGGGGCGAGGGGTCGGGCAGGCCAATACCCCCGGTCGTCTGCGGGCACCTCGTCCTTCATTCAGGCAGCTGCGGGATTACTTCGGCCGCAAGGCGTTCCATCTGCTCACGATCCTCGGCGACTGTCGCGCCCAGGGGGTTCAGCAGGATGGTCTGTGCTCCCGCGGCGGCCACCTCGGCCAGTCCACGCACCACGTCGGAGGGTGTGCCTACCACCGCGACGCCCTCGAGCCCCGCGCCACGGCCGTAGATCCGGTCCAACCCGGCCACGGTCCGATCCCACGCGCGGGATCTGTCGTCGTCGACGATCAGGTAGACCCGCTTGCCGATGGTGAACCGGGCCGCGTCCCTGGCTTGTTCGTCGAGTTCGCGGCGCAGCGCGTGCACTGCGGTCGCGAAGGCGACGGTGGTGGACGATCCCGCCCCCAGAAACGCGTCTCCGTGCCGGACCGCCCTGGCGAGCGCGGCAGGTGCGTTGCCGCCGAACCAGATCGGCGGATGGGGGCGCTGCACCGGCTTGGGCACGATCTGTAGGTCGGCGACATCGCGGAACCGCCCGTGGAAAGTCAGCCGGGGTTCGTCCGACCATGCCGCCTTCATCAATTCCAGTCCTTCGGTGAAGCTGGAGATGAACGACGACCCGTCGACGCCGAACGCCGAGAACTGACGTCCGCCGCCGCCTGGGGCGACTCCGAGATCGAGCCGGCCGTGGCTGAGCCGGTCGACGGCGGTGACCGCCGATGCCAGCTGCAGCGGGTCGTGCAACGACGTGACCAAGACCGCCACCCCGAGCCGCAACCGTGTCGTGCACGCCGCCGCATAGGAGAGCAGTTCCAGAGGGGCGATCAGCGGTGCGGGGCCGACCGTCTGCTCGAGCGTCCAGCCGCCGTCGAACCCGAGCTCCTCGGCCCGGGCCAGATACTCCTTGACGCCGGTGGTGTCGAACGCGGTGTCCACGAACTGGGGCAGGGAGAAGGAGAAGCTCACGGCCACACGGTACGGCCGATCGAGCGCCGCTGCCCGTCTCCCGGCGATCGGTACGCTCGGGTGATGTTCGGATTTCTCCCAGGCACCACAGAACTGCGCGCCATCGTCCGCAAGGTGGACACGGCCCGGCACAACGGCGTGCCCGACGGGTGTGTGCTGGAACTGGACCTGCAGGCGATGCCGCCGGAGACCACCGGATTCGATCCGATGGCGCTGATCTCGGCCGGCGGCAAGCCGATCACCCTGCGTCAGGCCGTCGCCGCCATCGACCGTGCCGCGAAGGACGATCGGGTGGCCGGTCTGATCGCCCGGGTACAGATCCCCGCGGCAGCGCCGGGCTCGGTGCAGGAACTGCGCGAGGCCATCGTCGCCTTCGGCGAGCTGAAGCCGACACTGGCTTGGGCCGAAACGTATCCCGGCACGTTGTCCTACTACCTGGCCTCGGCGTTCCGCGAGGTGTGGATGCAGCCGTCGGGCACGGTCGGGCTGGTCGGTTTCGCGACCAATGCGATGTTCCTGCGCGATGCCCTGGACAAGGTGGGGATCGAGGCCCAGTTCGTGGCCCGTGGCGAATACAAGTCGGCGGCAAACCTTTTCACGCAGGACAGCTACACCGACGCGCATCGGGAAGCGGACAGCGCGATGATCGAGAGCCTGCACGCGCAGGTGCGTACCGCGGTCGCGGCATCGCGGCACCTCGACGGCGCCGCGGTGGATGCGCTGGCCGACAAGGCCCCGCTGCTGCGCGATGACGCGGTGACCGGCGGGCTGATCGACCGCATCGGTTTCCGCGACGAGGCCTACGCGCGGATCGCCGAACTCAGCGGCGGCGCAGCGGTTGCCGACGGTGAGGACGCGCCACCTCGGCTGTTCCTGTCTCGATACGCGCGGGCCACCGCCGCCAAACCGATACCGAACATCCCCGGTCTGAACAACAAACCGACCATCGCGGTGGTCACGCTGCACGGACCGATCGTCAGTGGGCGCGGCGGACCGCAGGTGCTGCCGATCGGCAATTCCAGCGCGGGCGGGGACACCATCGCCGCCGCCCTGCGCGAGGCCGTCGCCGATGACGACGTATCGGCGATCGTCTTGCGGGTGGACAGCCCCGGTGGCTCGGTGACGGGTTCGGAGACCATTTGGCGGGAGGTGGTCCGGGCCAGGGCCGCCGGCAAGCCCGTGGTGGCGTCCATGGGTGCCGTCGCCGCTTCCGGCGGCTACTACGTGTCGATGGCCGCCGACGAGATCGTCGCCAACGCCGGCACGATCACCGGTTCGATCGGTGTGGTCACCGGCAAGTTGGTGGCCCGTGAGCTCAAGGACCGTCTCGGGGTGGGTACCGATTCGGTGCGCACCAACGCCAATGCCGACGCTTGGTCGGTCAATGCGCCGTTCACCGCGGAACAGCACGCCCACGTGGAAGCCGAGGCCGATCTCTTCTACACCGACTTCGTGCAGCGGGTCGCCGACGGCCGCAAGCTGTCGGTCGAGGATGTCGACGCGGTGGCCCGAGGCCGGGTGTGGACCGGGGCGGACGCGAAGGAGCGTGGTCTGGTCGACGAACTCGGCGGTCTGCGCACCGCGATCACCCGGGCCAAGGTGCTCGCCGGCGTGGCGCCCGACGCCGCCGCCCGCTTGGTGAGCTGCCCGGGCTCGTCGCTTCTGGACATGTTGCGGCCCAAGGCGTCATCGCAGCCCGTGGCCGCCTCCCTGCCGCAGGCACTCGGCGCGCTGCTGGGCCGTTCGGTCGTCGGGGCGCTGGATCAGGCGCACAGTGCCGTCAGCGGTGTGACGGCACTGTGGCTGGGGGACTATCGCTTCTGAGTGCCGCTGATGTAGACGATCTCGGCCATCGGGTTGTCCGCAACCACCTCGGGTAGCGGCAACCCGTAGCGCGCAAAGAGTTCGGCCCGTGGCACACCGGTCATCTCCCAGCCCCTGGCGCCCAGATAGTCGGCGGCAGAGTGCCTTTCGCCGGGATAGACCAGCGACGACATATCCAGGTCCAGTCCGAGCGCCTTCAGGCTCACGGCCTCGTCACGCACCGCCTCCGGGTCGAAGTCGCGCAGTCCCGGAACGAACTCGGTGGCCACGGTGCTTCCGGGGGCGCTGAGTTGGTCGATGACGTCGAGCAGGCGGTCCTGGGCCTCCGGAGGTAGGTAGATCAGCAATCCCTCGGCCAGCCAGGCGGACGGGGCGGCGGCATCGAAGCCGGCGTTGCGCAGCGCGGTGGACCAATCCTCGCGCAGGTCGATCGACACCGTGCGGCGCTCGGTGGTCGGCGCGGCGCCGATGTCGGCCAGTGTGCTGGTCTTGAACTCGATCACCTCCGGCTGGTCGATCTCGTAGACGACCGTCCCGGCGGGCCAGGCCAAGCGGTAGGCGCGCGAGTCGAGTCCGGATGCCAGGATGACGACCTGCCGGATGCCCGTCTCCGTGGCGGCCATCAGATACTCGTCGAAGAACTTTGTCCGGACGGCCATCTCGTCGATATTGGCGCGAGCGCGCTTGGCAGCCTCCGGCGAGATGTCCGTCAGATCGAGCTCGCCGTCGATCATCTTCGTGAAGAAGTCGATGCCGACCGCGCGTACCAGCGGCGCTGCGTAGGGATCGTCGATCAAGCCGTGCGGTTCGGTACTGGCGATGGCGCGGCCGGCGGCCACCAGGGTGGCGGTGGCGCCGACGCTGGAGGCGACATCCCAGGAGTCGCCGTCGGAGCGCGCAGTGCTGTGGGTTGCCATGAAAATTCCTTCAGTCCCGAATGGCAGTGATGGATACCGAGTGCTGCAGCGGGTTGGCCAGTTCGGGGAACTGCCGGCCGTAGTCGGCGAACACGTCTCGGCGGCTGCGGCTGTGCACCTGCCAGCCCCGGGCGGACAGATAGTCCACGACGTCGTTGCGCTCACCCTTGTAGAACAGCTCGGACAGATCGATGTCGAATCCTTGCGCGCCCCACTGCCCGACCATCTCCTTGGCGCGTTCGCCGAGCGACTGGCCGAAGTCGCCGCCGTGATACTCGGTGGCGAGCCGGCCACCCGACACAGACAAGGCGGTGATCTCGTCGAAGAGCCGGTCCTGCGCGTCGGGCGGCAGGTACATCAGCAGGCCCTCGGCGCTCCAGGCGGACGGTGCAGCCGGATCGAATCCGGCTGCCGTCAAAGCCGAAGGCCAATCCTCGCGCAGGTCGATCGCGACGGTCCTGCGCTGCGCTGACGGCCTCGCGCCAAGGGCATCCATGGACTGGGTCTTGAAGGCGAGGACGTCTGGCTGGTCGATCTCGTAGACCACGGTGCCCGCAGGCCAGTGCAGGCGGTACGGCCGGGTGTCCAGGCCGGAGGCCAGGATGACTGCCTGGCGTACGCCGGCGTCCCCGGCAGCGATGAAGAAGTCATCGAAGAACCGGGTCCGCACGGCCATGGTGTCGGTGATGAGCCGGATACCGCCGGCGGCGGCCTCATCGTCGGGGATCTCGATATCGCCATTGACCAGCCGGGTGAAGAAATCCACACCGACCGCGCGCACCAGGTCCGCGGCATACGGGTCGTCGATGATCGCGTCGGGTTCGGCGGTGGCCAGCGCGCGGGCCGCGGCCACCATGGTGGCGGTCGCGCCCACGCTGGAGGCCAGGTCCCAGCTGTCCGTCTCGGACCGCGCCATCACTTCACCGCGGTGATGTAGATGGGCGACCCGAACTGTGCGTCCTCGTCGAGCGTGGGCAGGCCGTAGCGGGCCAGCAGCTCGTTGGTGGGCACGCCGGAAGTCTGCCAACCCAGGTCGTCGAGGTGGGTGCCGGCGTCGGTGCGGTCGCCCAGATAGACGAGCTCGCTGAAGTCCAGGTCGAACCCGTGCTCGGCCCATTTGTCGGTGACCGACTGCATGCGCTCCTTGAGCACCTCGGGGTCGACGTCGCCGGTGCCCGGAACCGCCTCGGCGGCCAGTCGGCTGCCAGGGGCGCTGTTCGCGGTGATCAGGTCGAGCAGCCGGTCCTGCGCCTCCGAGGGCAGGTAACCGAACAGGCCCTCGGCGATCCAGGCGGTCGGCGCGGCCGGGTCGAACCCCGCGCCCCGTAGCGCGGACACCCAGTCGTCGCGCAGGTCGACGGCCACCGTCCGGCGATCCGCGGTGGGCTGCGCACCCAGATCGCTCAGTGTCTGCGTCTTGAACTCGATGACCTCGGGCTGGTCGATCTCGTAGACCACCGTGCCTGCCGGCCAGTCCAGCCGGTAGGCACGGGCATCGAGACCCGAGGCCAGGATCACGGCCTGGCGCACACCCGTGTTCCCGGCGGCGGTGAAGAAGTCGTCGAAGAACCGGGTCCGTGCAGCCATACCGTTGGCGAACCGCGCGATGTTCATCCGGGGATCGTCACCCAGATCCGATTCACCGAGTTCACCGTCGGCGAGCTTGGTGAAGAAGTCGACGCCGACCGCCCGTACCAGTGGGGCCGCGAACTGATCGTCGATCACCGGATTGGGGGCGGCCGAGGCCATTGCCCGGGCGGCCGCCACCATGGTCGCGGTGGCGCCGACGCTGGATGCCAGATCCCAGGTATCGCCGTCTACGCGTGCCATCACAAGGCCCCTCTCGCCGTTTTACTTAGCTGATGTAATGAACGCTTCCGACTGTACGCCTTGAATCTGTTTGCTTCCTTGCCGTCACGAAACGCCGTCACGAAACGCCGTCACCAAACGGGCCGGCCGACACAAGCGAGGCCCCCGGCAGTGCTGCCGGGGGCCTCGTCGATACGTGCGTGATGCGTCAGTTACGCCGCAGCGCTGGAGCCGCCTGCCGAGGAGGAAGACGCCGAAGAGGACGAACCTTCGGAGCTTGCACCCTCGGTCTTGCGGTGCCGGCCGCCGCCGGTGGACGTCTTGGTCGTACCGGTGGACGCCGAGGCAGTGGAGTCGGTGCCGTCGTCCTGGCGAGCGTGCTTGCCGTAGGTCGAGCCCTTCTTGCCCGTGCCCTGCTTGCCGGTGGTGGAACCCTTGCCGTCGGTGGCGTCCTTGGCCCCGGCCGCGTCACCGGTCTTGTCGCCGGTCGTATCGGTGGACGTCCCGGACTCCGAGCCGGCGGTGGTGGTACCGCTACCGGTGGTGTCCTTGGTCTCCGTCGAGGTCTTCTCGTCGGTGGGGGTCTTCACCTCGGTCGTGGTGTCCTTGACCTCGGTGGGATCCTTCACCTCGGTGGGATCCTTCACCTCGGTGGTGGTGTCCTTGGTCTCGGTGGTGTCCTTGACCTCGGTCGCGCCGGTGCCGTCCTTGGTCTCCGTGCCGGACTTCGACGCTTCCTCGGCGGTCTTGCCCGTGCTGCCCTCAGTGGAGGGAGCGGCGGTCAGGGCCAGCGTCTGGACGCGCGAACTCGCGACGGGCGTTGCGGCGGCCACGGTCGCCGTGGCGCCGACCACACCTCTGATGACGCCCAAGTCGTAGGCGATGAGCTTGCCCGGCAGGGCGAAGACGTTCTTGATGGCCGTCACCTCGTCGGTGAAGGCCTTCGCCAGATCGGTCGGGATCGCCGCCCAGTCGCCGGTGTAAAGGTGGCCCATCGCCGAGTTGAGGCCCTTGATGAACACCAGCAGCTGACCCACGGTGTTCACGGCCGTGTTGAAGTTCTGCAGCGGCAGCGAAAGAAGTGTGGCGATGCCGGTAACGGTGCTCCCCGCACTCGCAGTGGCGACAGCGGTGCCGGACTTCGCCGCGGTGGCGGCAGTCGCCGTGGCGCCGAACGCACCGCCGATGACGGCGAGGTCGTAGGCGATCAGCTTGGCGGGCAGCGCGATGACGTTCTGGATCGCTTTCTGCTCATCGGTCCACGCCTGCAGGAGGTCTGCCGGGACGGAACCCCAAGCGCCCGTGTAAAGGTGGCCCATCGCCAGGTTGAGGCCCTTGACGAACACCAGCAGCTGACCGACCGTGTTGATCGTCGTGTTCAAGTTGTTCAGCGGCAGGCCGGCCACGGCGAGCAACTGGTCGATCGACGCCGTCAGCTCATAGGGCTGTTCGAGCGTGGAAACGGTGCGGTGCTGAACGGCGGGCGCAGTGGCGGCCGCTGCGGCGTGCGGCGGAGCGGTAACCAACGATGCGGTGATGCAGAGTGAGCACACACCGGCCGTCAGTGAAGCGGACTTACGGTTCACAGCGGAAACTCCCTGGGTCTGGGTGAGTTTGACAGACAGAAATTACCTTAGGAATTGCTAATCCACTACCCAGCAAGGTCTTTAAATCACCTGGTATTGAAACCGCAGGTCTTCTACCTGCGGCTGAGGACAATCTCCCAGCGTGAGTTCTCCTAGAATTCACCGAAATCTCGCTGAGTAAGCCGTATTTCGCGCCACGCGCGAGACCTTCCCCGCGTATCGAGCATGCCCGTTTCGGTGGAGTGGAGCCTGGGGTGCGAGCCGAGGGTTGCGATCGCGCGAGCTTTGCCAAGGGTGAATTTATCTGTAAATCAGTACATTTCGACACGGATGCCGTGGCTCTCCGCTGTGGAGGATTCTCGTGTCGACGGCAAGAGGCCGCATCCCGCAGGTTAAACCCGTTGGGATACGGCCTCTTTCGTGACTATATGTGTGTGTTGTGGTCAGCCCTGCGGTGCTGGCGCGGGGGCTGGGGGAGCGCCGTCCGCGGGTGCCGGCGGGTCGGGCAGGTACTGGCCGAGGCCGGACGGAATGTTGGTGCCGGGCGGGGGTGCGGTGCCCGGCAACGGTTCTCCGAGCTGTTGCTGCGGAAGCTGGCCGAGCAATCCGCCCCGTAGCCTGCCGTCGCGGTAGAGGTCGATGTACCGGCCCAGCCACTCCCGGCGGCTCACATCGGCATGCTCTTCGCCAGGTGCAACGTCGAACTGTTCACACTTGCCGGGAGCCGACGGGACATCGCACTGCGGCAACCCATAGGCGTTGTTGAACGGGTTGAGGTTGGGTACTGCGCCGGGACCCGCGCCGGGAGCTGACGGCGCCGGGAGCTGACCGAGAACGGTGTTGCGGTCGAGCCCGGAAATATCCTGCGGAGCCCCGAGTGCCCCTGGGGCGGCCTGAGATCCGTTCTGTGCCAATATATTCCAACCCGCCGGCCCGAGCGGTGCGCCTATCACCGGCGCATTCGGTGCAGGCGGAGGCGGCGCGGGGTCGCCGGGAACAGGCAGCGGATCCGGTGGCAGCGGGTCCGCAACGGCGGTCGCCGGGAAGGCGACCGCCGCTGCCAGAGCCACTAAACCAGCTGCCGCCGCCACCGTAGAACGATTGCGGGCGTAGCGATCTGGTGTGGAAGCCATGCCGACGTCAGACAGACTTGGTCACGCCGTAGTAGGCGACGACGTCATCGGTGTCCTCGGTCGAACTGGTCAGTGTGGCGTAGGAACGCAGGAAGGACTGACCGACGCAACCGTCGACCTTGATATGGGTGTCCTTCAGGGTGACCCGGACCGGTGCCGCCTTGTATTCCTTCTTGTCGACGGCGACGTTGGAGACGGTGCCGGGCTTCGCGTGGATCTCGATGGTGCCCGAGATCGGGAACGACACAGCGTTCGGGATCAGCCCACCGGCCAGCGACGAACCGGAGGTGCTGACACCCACCGAGCCGATGAGACGGACCTGGCCCAGCTCGATACCGCAACCGATCTGGTAGCCGGCTTCCAGCGTTCCGCCCTTGAGGGTGGTCTTGCCCTTGCCCGTGACGGTACCGGTGAAGGTTCCGCCGACCAGGTACTCGCGCGAGGAGACGGCGGTGGTCAGCGGCGCGACCGGCAGCTGCGTCTCATCCTTGGCCACCACGGTGAGCACCCAGCCGTCCGGGGTGGTGACGATGCCGGGTTCTGCAGAGGCGACCACACCGTTGTCCGGCGGCGGTCCGGCGTCATCGACCGGCGGATCGGCCAGGGCGATCGGCGCCGTCGCAAGCGGCAGCGCCATGCAAGCGGCAACTGTGGCAATACGCTTCAACATTTTTTCTTCCGTTCCGGTGCGCATGTGGTCAGACGGCCTTGGTGACGCCGAGGTAGGTGACGACGTCGTCGGTGTTGTCGGTCGAGCTGGTCAGCGTCGCGTACGAGCGGATGAACGACTGGCCCGCGCACTGGTCGGTCTTGATCCGGACGCCGGTGATGGTCACGCGAGTCGTGGTGCCCTTGAACTTCTTCTTGTCGATGGCAACCGTCGTCACTGTGCCGGGCTTCAGGTAGACCTTGCCCTGGAGGGAGACACCGAAACCGGCGCTGACGTCGTTGGTTAACGGAATCTTGATGCCGGGGCTGAAGCTGGCGCCGGGGTTGATCTCCATTTCATCGGAGACGATGCCGCAACCGATCTGCTCGCCGGCCTCAAGCGACCCGCCGGTCAGCTTGGTCTTGCCGCCACCGGTGATCTTGCCGGTGAAGGTGCCGGCGACCAGGTATTCGCGCGAGGACACGGCGGTGGTCAGCGGAGCCACGGGCAGCTGGGTCTCGTTGCTGCCGACCACCTCGAGGTGCCAGCCGTCCGGAGTGTTCAGGACGCCCGGTGCCGCAGAGGGAACGTCACCTTCGGGCGGAAGGGGATTGGTGGGATCGAGCGGGGTGATGGCTGAATCGGGGTTGGCGGGGGGCGGTGGCGGGTCGGCCTGTGCGAGAGGCGCAACCGGCACCAGCACGCAGGCAGCCAGAGCGGCAAGATGTTTGTACATGGTGGTGATATCGCCCTCTCATATTCGGAATACCGAAGGTCGAACGGTTATGTAACGGATACGTCGCGTCGGAGCCTCTAATGGCGGGGTTTCTAGACGGTGAACGGAGGGGAAATTATTCACGCCCTGTTCCCGTCTAGTGCGCGTCTTCGAGCTGGGCTTCTTTCCAGAATCACATTCGGGCCCAATGAGTTCCACAGAGCGATGCAAACGAATGGACGGCAGCCGGAAACCAGCCGTTGGTGGTTCGTTCATTGTTTGGACACCTGATGAATGGACCGTGATGCGCATTGCAGTCTCGGCGCCGATCTCCAACCGGACCGCGCGAGACCGACATTGTTTGGAGGAAGCGCCTTGAAGTCACCTCGGCTGAACGAGAAGGCCCGCAAAGCCGGAGTCGTGTCGCTTATCGCACTCGGTATGGGTTTCGCGAGCGCCGCGCCGGCGTACGCCGATGACCTCGACGCCGATCCGGCGCCGGCGCCGGCACCGGTGCAGGCTGCGCAGGTACAGGTCGGTGCCATCACATCGGAGGGGGCCAACCCGGCCGCGGTCGCCGCGTGCGCACAGTTCGCTCAGGTGCTCGACGGTTCCGCGCAGTACTACGGAGACTTCGCCGACTCCCTGGAAGGCTCCGGCTACAGCGATCCGGCGGTGGCGAGCAGCAACTCGACCGGGCGGACCGCGTTGCGCGAGGCCGCCGGAATCTCGATGGACGCGGCGAACACCCCGGGCCTGCCACCGGATATCTCCGACCCGATGCGCACGTGGTCGCTCGGCGCCACCAAGCTGCTGGTCAAGATGGGACTGCGCATTCCCGGTGACAGCTTGAACGGCACCGCCACCGAGATGAACAATCAGGCGACCCGCGTACAGGAAGCCTGCGCTGCGGCCGGGACGCACGCCTGACCCGGTGAGGATCCTTGCTATCGGGGCGCTCGCGCTCAGCCTCGCGTTGGCCGGCTGCTCGGACGGGGCAGCCTCGGACTCCGCAAAACCGCCCAAATCGGTGCCGGACTCGGCGCTACCCGGACTGCTGCTCAGCGCCAAGGATGTCGACACCGCCATGGGCGTCACCGGCATGACGCCGCAGAACCCGGTGGATGTGATGGGTGACCATCGCAACCTGTTGTCGAACCTGAACTGCCTCGGGGTGTGGCAGGTGAACGAAGCCCCCATTTACGACCCGAGCCACTACAAGACGCTGCGCCAGCAAATGCTCCGGACACCCAATACGGATCAGTGGGACAGCCTGGTGGTGCAGTCGGCGGTGACCTACCGGACGGCCGATGCCGCGCGGGCATTCTTCGACGATTCGGCGGACCGGTGGTCCAAGTGCACCAATCACACGATCAACATCAGGGTCAACGGACAGGCGCTGCCGAAGTGGGTGAGCGGTAACCTCGCCAAGACCGACACCCTGTTGTCAATGCCGTACACCCGTGGCGCCGACAGCCAGACCAGATCGTGTCAGCGGGCGCTGGCACTGGCGGCCAACGTGATCCTCGACATCCAGGCTTGCAAGCCTGCGCAGCAGGAGCCGATCAGTGCGGCGGTCGATATCGCCGACAGGATCGAATCGAAGATGCCCCGATGATGGGGTGTGCCGGGAGCCGGTTTCCCCGGCGGGGCGCTGGCGTGCGACTGTTACTCTCGTAGACTGTTTGACGCGCGACTGTGCAGGCTGGGAGCAGCTGATCGGGGCACGTCGCACGACTTGACCAAACGCTGGACCAACCAGCCCCATTGGCACGCCGCGACAAGTGCTCGGCTGCGCAGGAGGAAGAGTGCTTTCGGCTTTCATATCGTCACTGCGGACGGCCGACCTCAGGCGCAAGATTCTCTTCACGCTTGCGATCGTCATCCTGTACCGCGTTGGCGCGTCCATCCCGTCGCCAGGTGTCAACTACCCGAACGTGCAGAAGTGCATCGAGCAGGTCAGCGGCGGCGACTCGGCGCAGATCTACTCCCTGATCAACCTGTTCTCCGGTGGTGCGTTGCTGCAGCTGACGGTGTTCGCCGTCGGCGTGATGCCCTACATCACGGCCAGCATCATCGTGCAGCTGCTGACGGTGGTGATCCCGCGCTTCGAACAGCTGCGCAAAGAAGGTCAAGCGGGCCAGGCGAAAATGACGCAGTACACGCGTTATCTGGCGGTCGCCCTGGCGATCCTGCAGGGCACCAGCATCGTGGCGCTGGCCGCCAACGGTGGCCTGCTGCAGGGCTGCAACCTCGACATCATCGATGACACGTCGATCTTCGGCTTGATCGTCATCGTGCTGGTGCTCACGGCCGGTGCCTCGCTGGTCATGTGGATGGGTGAGCTGGTCACCGAGCGCGGTATCGGCAACGGCATGTCACTGCTGATCTTCGCCGGTATCGCCGCCCGCATCCCGTCCGAGGGCAAGACCATCCTGGACAGCCGCGGCGGGATCGTCTTCGCCGCGGTCTGCGTGGCCGCGCTGGCGATCATCGTCGGCGTCGTGTTCGTCGAGCAGGGACAGCGCCGTATCCCGGTGCAGTACGCCAAGCGCATGGTCGGCCGCCGCATGTACGGCGGGACGTCGACCTATCTGCCGTTGAAGGTCAACCAGGCCGGCGTCATCCCGGTGATCTTCGCGTCCTCGCTGATCTACATCCCGCACCTGATCACCCAGCTGATCCAGAGCGGCCGGTCGGGCCCCAGCAACGGCTGGTGGGATCAGTTCGTCGCCAACTACCTGACCAACCCGGCGGACCCGGTCTACATCGCGATCTACTTCGGCCTGATCATCTTCTTCACCTACTTCTACGTCTCCATCACGTTCAACCCCGACGAGCGGGCGGACGAGATGAAGAAGTTCGGTGGCTTCATCCCAGGCATCCGGCCGGGCAAGCCGACTGCGGACTACCTGCGCTACGTGCTGAGCCGTATTACTCTTCCGGGATCGATCTACCTCGGTGTGATCGCCGTGCTGCCCAACCTGTTCCTGGAGATCGGTAACTCCGGATCAGTACAGAACCTGCCGTTTGGCGGTACGGCCGTGCTGATCATGATCGGTGTCGGCCTCGACACGGTCAAACAGATCGAGAGCCAGCTCATGCAGCGCAACTACGAAGGGTTCCTGAAGTGAGAATCGTTTTGCTCGGCCCGCCGGGCGCCGGAAAAGGCACACAGGCAGAGAAGCTGGCCGAGAAGCTCGGGATCCCGCAGATTTCCACCGGCGACCTGTTTCGCTACAACATCAGCAACGGCACCCCGCTGGGGCTGGAAGCGAAGAAGTACCTGGACGCGGGCGACCTGGTCCCCGCCACACTGACCAACGCGCTGGTCGACGACCGTATCGACGCCGAGGACGCGGCCGACGGTTTCATCCTCGACGGTTTCCCGCGGTCGGTGGAACAGGCCGAGGCGCTCAAGGACATGCTGGCCAAGCGCGGGCTGACGCTCGACGCGGTGGTGGAGTTCCGGGTGCCCGAGGACGAGCTGGTCGAGCGGCTCAAGGGCCGTGGCCGCGCCGATGACACCGAAGACGTCATCCGCAACCGCTTCAAGGTGTACCGCGACGAGACGGCACCGCTGCTGGACTACTACGCCGGTGAACTGAAGACGGTCGACGCCGTGGGTTCCCTGGACGAGGTGTTCGCGCGGGCGCTGCACGCGCTCGGCCGCTGAAGTAGGCGCTCATGATCTCGGTGCCGGGACGGCGTAAGACCATTCCCCAGCGCAGTGCGGGCGAACTGGACGCCATGGCGGCCGCCGGCGCATTGGTGGCGGCGGCTCTGCAGGCGGTGCAGCGGGCCGCAGCACCAGGGGTGTCCACCGGCGAACTGGACCGCATCGCCGAATCGGTGATCCGCGATGGCGGCGGAGTGCCGTCCTTCCTGGGCTATCACGGCTATCCGGCGACCGTCTGCGCGTCGGTGAACGACCGCGTCGTGCACGGTATCCCGTCCGACGACGAGGTGCTGGCCGACGGTGACCTGGTGTCCATCGACTGCGGGGCGATCCTGGAGAAGTGGCACGGCGACTCCGCGGTCACGTTCGGGGTCGGCACCTTGATCGAGGCCGACGAACTGTTGTCGGAAGCCACCAGGCTGTCGATGGAAGCCGGGATCGCCGCCATGGTGCCCGGCAACCGGCTCACCGATGTCTCACACGCCATCGAGACCGGAACCCACGCCGCAGAGGCGCGCCATGACCGCAAATACGGCATCGTCGCCGGCTATGGCGGCCACGGGATCGGTCGAGAGATGCACATGGACCCGTTCCTGCCGAACGAGGGCGCACCCGGGCGTGGCCCCTACCTGGCCGTCGGCTCGGTGCTGGCGATCGAGCCGATGCTCACGCTCGGGACCGTCAAGACCAAGATCCTCGATGACGAATGGACCGTCGTCACCACCGATGGTTCCCGCGCCGCGCACTGGGAGCACACCGTCGCGGTCACCGAGGACGGGCCACGGATCCTCACCCTTCTGCCCGCCTGATCCCGTGCTCGCTTCGCTCCCGCCCGCCGGATCGATTCCCCGGGTCGCTTCGCTCCCGCCCGCCGGGGCAAACATTTCCGGTTGAACCGGATGGCTGCCGGCGTCGTGTAAGGGGCGGAGGTTGGAGTGGACGATCCGGAGGCCGCGATGATGCGGGTGCTGTATGACGAGCACGCCGGCGCGTTGTGGCGGTATGCCCTGCGATTGACGGGCGATGCCGCCCGCGCCGAAGACGTGGTGCAAGAAACGCTGCTGCGCGCGTGGCGGCATCCCGAAGTGACGACGGACCCGGACCGACCGGTACGTCCCTGGTTGTATACGGTCGCGCGTAATCTCGTCATCGACGACCGGAGAAGCGCCCGTTTCCGCAATGAAACCGACACCCCTGACATGGAGACGGTCGCCGACAACCATTCGAGAGCCGCTGCCGGCCCCGACGAAGTGGATTCTGCGCTGGACCGCCTACTGATCAGCACCGCGCTGAGCGAACTCTCCGAGGACCATCGCGCGGTCATCAAGCGTGCGTACTACCAGGGTATGAGCACAGCCCAGATCGCTGCCGATCTGCAGATCGCCGAGGGCACCGTGAAATCACGGCTGCACTACGCGGTCCGGGCACTACGCCTCAATCTGCAGGAAATGGGGGTGACGCGATGACCGAGAACGACTCGATCTCCGACGGAGATCAGTACACGACCTGGGACGCCTCCTACGTGCTGGGCGCGCTGTCGCCGGCCGAACGCCGCGAGTACGAGGCGCACCTGCCGACCTGCGCGCAGTGCCGCGCCGCGGTGGCCGAACTGACCGGGATGCCGGCCTTGCTGGCCATGGTCGACCTCGCCGATGTCGAGGCGATGGACGATGCTGACACGGTGCGGGAGTCGGAGCCGCCGTTACGCCCCGAATTGCGCGAGCAGGTGGTCGAGCAGGTGCGCTGGCGCAGGCGGCGTTCGCGGTGGCTGACCTCGGCTGCGGTGGGCCTGGCGGCCGCACTGCTGGCGGTGGGCGTCGTGGTGGCCGTTCGCCCCGACGTGTTCGGCATCCAGCAGGAGACCCAGCAGGCGGCGCCGTCGTTGGAGATGAACAAGGTCAACCCCACGACCATCGCCGCGAGCATCTCGATGTCCGAGTACAGCTGGGGCACGCGGATCGATATGGCGTGCAGCTACGGCGACTGGGGTCAACGGGACAACAAGCCCCAGAACCTGGGAATGGTGGTGGTGGGCAAGGACGGCAGTCGCGACCAGATCGCGACCTGGCTCGGATTGTCCGGTGCGACCGCGTTGCCCAGCGGAAACACTCCGCGGCCTATGAACGAAATCGCTGCTGTGCAACTGGTTTCGGCAGACGACGGAAAGGTCCTGCTCGAAAAGAACCTGTGAATCGGTCTCGCGGGTGAACTCGATCCCGACCGGGGCCGTGTCACCTGCAGAACGAGAAAGCAGGTGAGCAGTGACCAACGGGCAGACCGGCAGGCGCCGGGTGGTCGACCACATCGTCGACCGCCTCGCGGCACACGGGGTGCGGCATATCTTCGGCGTCGACGGCGCGAACATCGAGGACCTCTACGACGCGGCGCATTTCCGCGCAGACCTCACCGCGGTGCTGGCCAAGCACGAGTTCTCGGCCGCCACCATGGCCGACGGATACCGGCGCTCGGGTGCGCCGCTCGGGGTGGTGGCCGCCACGTCAGGGGGCGGTTCCCTCAATCTCGTTGCCGCACTGGGGGAGTCGTTGACCAGCAGGGTGCCGGTACTGGCCCTGGTGGGACAGCCGCCGACGGCGATGGACGGCCGCGGATCGTTCCAGGACACCAGCGGGCTGGGAGGGTCGCTGGACGCCGAAGCCTTGTTCTCGGCGGTGTCGGTGTACTGCCGGCGGGTGGTGGATCCGGCCCGGATCGAGACTGCGTTGAGCGAGGCGCTGGCCGCCTCCCGCCGCGGCCCGGCCGTGTTGCTACTGCCGAAAGATGTACAGCAAAGCATCTTTGAGGGTGCCGCCGGCGCCGGACTGCCGTTCGCCGTTCCGATCGGTGACCCGGACCCGATCGCAGAGCAACTGCGCCGGGCGTGTGGCCCCGTGACGATCATCGCCGGTGAACAGGTGGCCCGCGACGACGCCCGCGACGAATTGGAGCGGCTTCGGGCCATTCTGCGGGCCCGGGTGGCCACCGTGCCCGATGCCAAGGACGTCAGCGGTGCTCCCGGCCCGGGATCATCGTCGGCACTGGGGGTGACAGGTGTGATGGGTCACCCGGGGGTGGCCGAAGCGCTGACCGCCAGTGGCGTCTGCCTGCTGGTGGGCACCCGCCTGCCGGCCACCGCGCGCGCGGGGCTGGACGCCGCGCTGGCGGCACTGCCGGTGTTGTCGCTGGGATCGGAGCCGCCCTACCTGTCGAGTCTGCATGTGCACACCGACGACCTGCGCCGGTCGCTGACGATGCTCAACGCCGTCCTGTCCGGGTCCGGCCGGGTCGGGTCAGGCCCCCAGTCGCTACGCTCCTGCCCGCCGGACGGAGTGACGGTGCCGGACAGGATCACGCACACCGAGCTCACCCCACCCGTCCACGAGGGCAACGGAATTCGGTATCGGGCCGCGATGGCCGCATTGGACGCGGCGCTGCCGGACGGCACCGACATCGTCGTCGACGCCGGGAACACCGGCGCGTCGGCCATCCACTACCTGCCGGTACGCCGCGGCGGACGGTTCGTGGTGGCGCTCGGGATGGGCGGGATGGGCTACAGCTTCGGCGCCGGTATCGGAATGTGCTTCGCCAGGGGCCACCGGACGGTCATCATCGCCGGCGACGGTTCGTTCTTCATGCACGGTATGGAACTGCACACCGCCATCCAGTATCGGCTGCCGGTCACCGTCGTCCTGTTCAACAACAACGCCCACGCCATGTGCGTGACCCGCGAGCAGCTGTTCTACCGGGACCTGTACAGCTACAACAGATTTACGCCCAGTAAGCTCGGCGCCGGCCTGGCGGCGATGTTCCCGGGCCTGCCCGCCGTCGACGTCGCCGAGATCGGCGCGTTACCCCACGCCCTGCAGACCGCCCTCGACGAGGAGGGACCGTCGGTCGTCAGCATCGAATGTTCTGCCGATGAAATTCCACCGTTCGCACCGTTTCTGGAGACCAAGGAGGCCCACGTTCATGTCTAAGCCTCGATCCACCGACTGACCTCGGTGACGGGAGTCGTTTCTCGTTGATGCCGATGTTCGGGATGCGGGCATGAGGTGGCCCCGCTGGTCTGGCCAGCTTTTCCTGTGTGCTCCGGTCGGGCCTGTTTGGCAGTTGATCAGGGGATCGCGCGTTGTGGTGGGCTGTGTCCGATGATGCTGCGCCACAGGGCAAGCCAGGCCTTCGACCAGGGCCAGCGGCTAGGTAGGTGCAGGGCTGGTCGGCGCTGTGGACGGGCCAGTCGGGCTGGCACGTTGACGATGCGGCGGCGCAGCGTCGATCCCCGCGCTCGGCCGTGACGTTCTCCGGCGAGGACTCCGGCGGCGCGCAGCAGGTTGTGGGCGATCGCCGCGCACAGCACCCAGGCGGAGTTCGCGCCGAACCGGCCCGACGGGATGTGCGCCAACGCTCCGTCGATCAGATCGGCGAACACGGTCTCGATGATCGCGTGCTGGCGGTGGGTGACGTCGGCCTCGGTGACCGGCAGGTCGGTGTTGGTCAGGAACGGGTGATACCGCCACACCGGGAACAGCGCGTCGGGGTAGCGGGCGTCTTTGACGCGGCGCACGACCAGGCGGGCGGTGATCGCATCGGGGGTGGATGCGAATGCGGTGTAGGGGATTTCGGCGACTTCGGCATCGGAGATCCAGGCCCCCGTATCGGGATCTTGGACCGCTCCGGGGTAGGACACCGGTGTCCACGCGTCGTCGTCGATGGCGGCCAACGCGCGGTCGATGGCCGGGTTGCGGGTCATCACCAGCGAGAACTGGGCGCCTGCGCGGACACACGCGGCGACCACCTTGCGGTTGCCGTAGGCCGAGTCGCCGCGGACCAGGATCTTCCCGCTGGCACCGGCGGCGCGGGCGGTGCTGATGGCTTGGGCGACCATCCGTGCGGCACCCTTGCCCGAGTTGGCCTTTCCGGCGCGGAGCCGCATCCCGGCGATCACCGGAGCCGAGGACGCGGTGCTGATCGTGGTGGCGAGCGGGGACAGTCCCTTGCGCAGGATCTGCTTGCCGGCGATCTTGGTGTGCCCGTAGGAGGCGCCTTGTTTGGCGTGGCCGTAGACCGGGCGCAGCAACGAGTCGATGTCGATGAACACCCGTTGTTCGGCGGCGTTGGGGAGCAGGTCGACCCGGCCGCACAACGCCACCAGGTGCTCGCGCAGCACCGACTCCAACTGGCGGGCGTGACCGAAGGTGAACTCCCGCAGCAACGTTCCCACCGTCGACGGTGCGTACACGCCGTCGAAGAGCGACTTCATCCCGCCGCTGCGCAGGATGTCGACGTCATCGATGCAGTCCGCACCGGCAACCATGCCTGCGACCACGGTGGCCAGCTTCGGTGCCGGGTTCGCCGACCCGGACTTTATCCGCGGCGCGCTGATGTGGACCTTCTCGCCGAGCAAGCGCGAAAGCCCGGTCTGCTCGGCCAACGTCATCACCGCAACCACACCGGCACACGACACGAGATTGCCATCGTCGAACACCGCTGAATCCGAGGCGAACCTATGCGAAACTTGCACCGGAAGTGCCTTTCCGAACTGGACCGATTGATGCGTGAGAACACCAATCATCCCAGCCCAGAGGGCACTTTCCTCATTCCGACACCCCTATACAACCAGGTCAGTCGGTGGAACGAGGCTAAGCCCATAGCGTTGCCCGCACTTGCCGATATCGCCGCCCCGATCGAGGGAGTCGTCCGCATCGAGACGTCACCTCGTGAACAGGCCACACCGATCATCATGGAGATGATGCGGTCGGTGTATCCGCACGACCAGGTATTCGGTGAGTTCTGCACCGTCAACAGCTATATCGATTGTCCGCCAAGGGAACTCTACGAGTATCTGGCCGACACCCGGAGCCTGTAGGAGTGGACCTACAGTCTGCGCGGATTCACCCCCACCGAAGAGCCGGACCTCTGGCTGGCCTATGACCGGCTGGGGTCGGAGACCGAGATCTACACCCGCACCGTCGCCAATCCCGATGCGATGACCGTCGACTACCACTGTGCCTGGGACCAGGGCCACCACCTGTGGATGATCTACCTGATGCGTGTGGTGGACGCGCAGGTCGTGCTCAACAAGCCGGGCTCGGTGGTGCTGTGGACCAACTGCCATCACCCGTTCTACGACGAGAATCCCTACCCCGAGGCGGCACCCCCGGAACGGCCGGTGTGGGTGGGCGACTTCTGGGACATGTTCGGCGCCGGCCACGAACTGGAGCTGCGCAATCTGAAGGCCATCGCCGAGTACCGGCACCACAACGGCCTGCCCATCACCCCGGACTGGATGAAGTGAGGTGTCTTCGATGACCGGAACCGCTGCTGTCAGCCTGCTGGACGTGTCGACCTATCTGCCCGGTGAACCCATCGGGGCCGAGTATTACGCGAAGTTCGCCGATTCCGATGATCTGCGTGACAATCTGATGTTCCGGGCACCGAGATACCGGCACCACGTGGCCCCGGACGAGACTGCCACCGACATGATCGAGCGGGCCGCCGCCGGTCTGATCGAGCGGCATGGCGCCGATGTGCTGGCCGATGTCGATGTGCTCATCACACACACCCAGCTGCCCGATATGCCGTTCTACGGTGGCGGTGGGGCCATTGCACACCGTCTCGGGATGAAGCCGGGTTGGGTGGTCGACCTGCACAACGGCGGCTGCGCGGCGTTCGTGCTGGGGCTCAAGATGGCGCGCAGCCTGCTGGCCTCGGGTGAGGGGCGCACCGCGCTGATCGCCGTCGCGCAGAACGCCGCGGGCCAGATCTTCGAGCAGGAGACGGTGCGGCGCAAGGCCCAGGCTGCGGTGCCGGGTGACGGCGCGGCCGTCGGCCTGGTGACGTTGTCGGACTCGTCGCCGATCCTGGACGTGGAATGCCGCACCTACGGTGAGTTCGCCGGGGATATGACCATCGCCGTCGACCCGCCGCGCAAATGGTGGGCCGACGGTCCGGGTGAGGGCTGCATCGGCTTCACCGAGTCGAAGATCACGAAGGTGCTGGCCCGCGGCAACCGCCAGGTGCCCGAGGTGTCCTATGCGGTGTGCGACCGAATCGGGGTGGCGCCCAGGGATATCGACCTGCTGGTCACCAATCAGCCCAACCGTGCGTTCCTGCGCAACTGGCGTGACGCACTGGAGCTGCCCAAGGAGCGTCACGTCGACACCTTCGAGGACTGCGGAAACCTGTTCGCCGCGGGGATCCCGATCAACTTCGACCGCGCGATCACCGATGGCCGAGTCAAGGCCGGTGACACGGTGCTGATGGCGGCCTTCGCGCACGCCGGGGATTTCGCCGGTGCGGCCGCGGTGCGCTGGGGCGGACGATGAGCATCCCGGCCGGTGCGCTCACCGACGTGGTCGAAACCCTCCCCGATGCGCGGGACCCGTTGGCGTTGTCGCTGAACGAGAATCCTTTCCCGCCACTGCCTTCGGTGCATTCGGCGTTGGTGGCCTCCATCGGTTCGGCCAACCGTTACCCGGAGTTCCTGCCGCAGCGGCTGCGCACCTTGATCGCCGATCATCTCGGGGTCGACGATGGGCAGGTGGTGATCGGGACCGGTGCCACCGGCGTGATCATGCAGGTCCTGCAGGCCTTCACCGCGCCCGGCGACGCGGTGGTGATGGCGACCCCGACGTTCGACGGCTATCCGATCTTCGCGCAGATCGCCCGTCTGCGGTCGATCACCGTGCCGTTGGACCCGCATGGTCACCACGATCTGGACGCGATGGCCGCTGCGGCCCGTTCCGCTCGGGTGGTGGTGGTATGCCGTCCGCACAACCCGACCGGCACGGTCGAGTCCGCCGCGCAGATCCATCGCTTCCTGGACCGGGTGCCGGCCGACACCGTCGTCGTGCTGGACGAGGCTTATGTCGAGTTCCTCGGGGCGGGCGAACGGCTGGATACCCGCGGGCTGGTGCAGCAGTACCCGAATGTCGTTGTGGTACGCACCTTCTCGAAGGCCTACGGGTTGGCTGGGTTGCGAATCGGCTATGGGTTCTGCAGCCCGGATCTGGCCCGCCGGCTGTGGACCATGCAGCTGCCGTTCGGGGTGGGACTGACGGGGCTGGTCGCGGTGGCGGCGTGCTACGACGCGGAAGACGAGATGCGGCAGCGTATCCGGATCATCACCGCCCAGCGCCGGCTGTTGAGCGCCCGGTTGCGGGCGGTCGGGATCTACAGCACCGATGCGCACGCCAACTTCGTCTATCTGCCCGCACCCGGGGGAGACCGGGCGGTCTGGCGGCAGGTGTTCGACGGGGCCGGCCCGCGCGTGCGGCACTACGGCGACGGGGGCGTCCGCATCACCATCGGTGTGCGCCAGTCGACCCGGGCGGTGTTGTCGGCGGTCGCCGCATATCGCGACCGCACACGGGGCGAATCCGCGCTCGCGGGCACGGATGCGGTAAGAACAGGGGATGCCCCCACAACCTGGCAGACCTGACCCGATCGCCCAGGCCCGTGCCAACTGGGAACGCGCGGGCTGGGGCGATGTGGCCGATGGGATGGTGGCGATCACCTCGGTGATGCGGGCGCACCAGATCATGCTGGCTCGGGTGGAGACCGCGCTGCGGCCCTACGATCTGAGTTTCTCGCGGTTCGAGCTGCTGCGGTTGCTGGCCTTCAGCAGCAGCGGCGCGCTACCCATCACCAAGGCATCGGACCGGTTGCAGCTGCACGTCACCAGCGTCACCCACGCCATCCGGCGGCTGGAGGCCGACGGTCTGGTGGAACGGATACCCCATCCGACGGACGGCCGCACCACGCTGGTGCGGGTGACCGATCTGGGCCGGTCCACGGTCGAGGACGCCACCGAGACGCTGAACAAGGAGGTCTTCGCCGATATCGGGATGTCGGCAGCGGACTCTCGGGCGCTCACCACGGCCATCGAGACCCTGCGCCGGCACGCCGGCGACTTCTGACGGCGCTAGACCGAAGGGAGCGGGATCGTGGCCGTCACCGCGGTCCCGGCGCCGGGGCGGGACCGGATGTGCAGCCGTCCGCCGACGATCTCGGCGCGCTCGGCCATCGACAGCAGGCCGTAGCCGCCCATCTCATCGCTGCCGAGCGGGTTCTCGAAGGTGTCGAAACCTATTCCGTCGTCCATGATTTCGAGGCGGGCCGTGTCCTCGTACACCCCGAAGGTGAGTCGAGCTGCGCTCGCCTGGGCGTGTTTGACGACGTTTTGCAGGCATTCCTGGGCGATCCGGTACAACGCCACCTCGATGTGGTCGGGCAGCCTTTCATCGGCCAGATCCAGCTCCAGGCGCAGCTGCGGGATGGACCGGGCCAGACTGGCCAACCCGCCGGCCAGCCCGAGATCGTCGAGCACCGGGGGACGAAGTCCGCTGATCGCCGCGCGCGCCTCTTGCAGGGTCAGGTCGACCAGCTCACGGGCTCGGCCGAGTTGAACGCCTGCCTCCGAGGGGTTTTCGGCGACCGTCCGGGTCGCTGCGTCCAGCCAGTACGACAGGGTGATCAGCCGTTGCGAGATCCCGTCGTGGATATCTCCGGCCAGCCGTCTGCGCTCGATCTCCTGAGCCTGGATCACCTGCTCGACGAAGTTCTCGTGGGCACGTTCACGGACCACCAGTTGCCGGTGCAGACGCGCCTGGTGCATGGCGCCGGCGATCAGCTTGCCGATCACCAGCAGCAGCTCGACATCGCGGGCGCCGAACTCCCGGCGCGCCACGGTGTGCACATTGAGCACCCCGACCAGGCCGCCCGGATCGGTCTCCATGGGCACCGACACCATCGAGGTGAAGTCGGATCCACGCAGCGACTCGAACGGCAGGTAGCGCGGATCGGCTTCCTTGTCGGCGATGATCACCACCGGCTCACGATGGCTGGCCACCCACCCCGAGACGCCGTGCCCGAGCGGCAGCCGGATCTTGCCGACCTCACTGTCGAACGGTGGGGTGGCCCCCGTCAGGGTCAGTGAGCGTTCGGTGTCGTCGAGCACATGCACGAAACAGACGTCGGTGCCGGTGGCGGCGGTGATCATCCGAGCCGCGGCAGCGGCCAGCGGCTCCACACCGGGGCCTCTGGAGGCGGCCTGGATGAGTTCGCGCAGCAGCGTCAGCTCGCCGTCGGTGGTGAGCACGGTCCGGCGGGCAAGATCGGAGCTGCCCGGGTCATCCTCGTCGGCGCTCATCGGTAGATCCCCTCCCGCAGTGCGGTGGCGACGGCACCGGTGCGATCGGTCACTCCGAGCTTGCGGTAGATGGAACTGAGATGGCTCTTCACCGTTTCGTCGCCGATCACCAGTTTGGTGGCGATCCCGCGGTTGGACAGCCCGTTGACCACATAGGACAGGATCTCGCTCTCCCGCTGGGTGAGGCCCTGCCGCGCCCCGGGCCAGAACTCGTCGCGTTGTAAGCGTGCTGCGGTGTCGGCGGCGCGGGCGGCCATTCCCGGATCCAGCGCGGTCTGCCCGAGGCGCACGAACTCCAGCTGGCGCACCAGTTCGTCGCTGCTGATGCTCTTGAGCAGATAGCCCGATGCCCCCACCCGCAGCGCCTGGAAGAGGTACTGCTCGTCGTCGTAGACCGACAACATGACCACCTTGCGGTTCGGGTTGCGTTCGCGCAGTTCGCGGCACAGGTCCAGGCCGCTGGAGCCCTGCATCCGGACATCGCAGAGCACAATGTCGGGGTCGAGTCCGTCGATGACGGTCACCGCGCGGTCGGTTCCGACGGCCTGGCCTACCACCTGCACCCGCTCGCCGAACGCGGCCAGCATCGCCTTGAGCCCTTCGATGACCATCTCGTGGTCGTCGACCAGGACCAGCCGCAGCGGGCTGCGCGATCCGCCTTCGGCTTCTCGCTCTGGTCCCATGGCGACCATTCTGCGCAAGTTGGCCTCCCGAATCCCCCCTTTGGGGGAGGCCGCCGGAGTGTGACCTGGGCCACGCTGTGTACATGCGGGGTGACATCGGGGTGCGGAGCTACTGGTGGGAGGCCGGCCGGCCGGCCGGCGCCGTGGTGGAACCGCTGCAGGCGGTCATCTTCGACGTGGACGGCGCCTTGGCCGATATCGAGCGGGACGGTCAGCGGCGCGCGTTCAACGCGGCATTCGCGGCGCACGGTTTCGATATCAGCTGGACGGTCGCCGAGTACGGCAGGCTGGTATGTATCGGTGACGAACGCCGCCGCATCGCCTCGGCCCTGCGCAGGCGGGGCTACGGGCGGATCAGCGCCGAGATCGCGACCCACATCCAGCACACCAAGAACGACCTGTTCGCCGAGTGGGTGCTCGACGGTGACGTCATCCCGCGACCGGGCCTGGACGATCTGGTGAACAGCTTGTACGCCGCGGGTATCGCGATCGCGGTGATCAGCACCGGGTCACCGCACTGGGTGGAGCCGCTGGTGCGTCAGCTGATCGGCGAGGGGATCGCCGGGGCCATCGTCACCCCCGATGACCTACCCCGCCCCACCCGCGAACCGGACTTGCACGGGCACGCGTTGTGGGAACTCGGGCTGGGGCCGGAGTGCGCGCTGGCGGTGACGGGGTCGGCACACGGCTTGTGCGCCGCCACCGCGGCCAAGCTGGCGACGGTGATCGTGCCGACGGCGTACACCGGCGGCCAGGACTTCACCGGTGCCGCCGCGGTGCGCCGCGACTACGACGGTTGGTCGGCCGACGGATGTGCGCGGCTGCACCGCCATTGGTGGATGGCGCGCTGAGCTTGTTCGAGGGGTCGGGCTCACGCGCTCCCGGGTGCGCGAAGCGACGGCGGATTCAGCCTCGGATCATCTCGATGACGGCGCTGAAATCCTTGTCCGGGTGCTCGGCGGCGAACTTGGCGTAGATCTCGGCGGCATGCGTACCCAGCGGTGCGGCCGAACCCGTCGAGGTGACTGCGGCCATCGCCAATCCCAGGTCCTTGTTCATCAGGGCGGTGGCGAACCCGGGCTTGAAGTCATTGTTCGCCGGCGACGTCGGAACCGGTCCGGGGACCGGGCAATTCACCTGGACCGCCCAGCAGTTGCCGGTGGCACCGGTGATGACGTCGAACAGTGACTGTTTGTCCAATCCCAGCTTCTCGGCCAGGACGAACGCTTCACCGATGGCGATCTGCTGCACCGCGAGCACCATGTTGTTACACACCTTCGCGGCTTGACCGGCACCGGAGTCGCCGCAGTGGATGATCTTGCCGGCCATCGGTTCCAGGACGGGCCGGCCGCGCTGCACGGCCTCGCTCTCGCCACCGACCATGAAGGCCAGCGTGCCGGCCACCGCGCCCTTGACCCCGCCGGACACCGGCGCGTCGAGTTGGGCGAACCCGTGCTCCCCGGCGAGCTTGTGCACCTCTCGGGCGTCGTCGACGGAGATGGTGGAGCTGTCGATGAACAGCGCCCCGGCCGCGGCCGCCGGCAGCACCTCGGCATAGGCACTCTTGACCAGTGCACCGTTGGGCAGCATGGTGATCACCACGTCGGCGCCGTCGACTGCCTCGGCTCCGCTGCCGAAGACGTTGACGCCGTTACCTTTAGCGGTCTCGACAGCAGCGGGAACGGGGTCGAACCCGCGCACCGTGTGCCCTGCGGTCACCAGGTTGGCGGCCATCGGGCCGCCCATGTTCCCCAGTCCGAGGAACGCGATCGTACTCATTGCGGGTCCTTTCATGCACTCGCACGCGACGCTTCGGTTGAATTGCGGGCACCGCCCGCCACTGTTGTATTGCGGGCACTGCCCGCGATGGATCTACCGATCACCACGCGCATGATTTCGTTCGTTCCCTCAAGGATGCGGTGCACCCGCAGATCGCGGACGATTTTCTCCAGGCCGTACTCATGCAGATATCCGTAGCCGCCGTGCAGTTGCAGGGCCTGATCGGCCACATCGAAGCACGCGTCGGTGACATACCGCTTCGCCATCGCGCACAGCATCACCTTGTCGGGGTGGCCGCTGTCCAGGGCACAGGCCGCGCGCCACAACATGTTCCGTGAGGTCTCCAGTGCGGTGGCCATATCAGCCAGGGCGAACCGGATGGTGGGTTCGTCGAGCAGGGTGCCACCGAAGGCCTGACGGTCGGCCAGGTAGGCGACGGCCTTGTCGTGTGCGGCCTGCGCACCGCCGAGCGAACATGCCGCGATGTTGATACGACCGCCGTTGAGCCCGTTCATCGCGATGCCGAAGCCCGTGCCCTCGGAGGCACCCAGCAGCGCATCGGCGGGCACCCGCACACCCTCGAACACCACCTGCGCGGTCGGCTGGGCGTTCCACCCCATCTTGACCTCTTGAGCGCCGAAACTCAGCCCTGGCGCATCTTTTTCGATCAGGAAGGCCGATATCCCCTTCGGCCCGTCAGCGCCGGTGCGTGCCATCACCACGTACACATCCGAGCTGCCGGCGCCGGAGATGAACTGTTTCACGCCGTCGAGCACGTAATCGGACCCGTCCCGCACCGCTTTGGTGCGGAGCGCCGCTGCGTCGGATCCGGCGCCGGGCTCGGTCAGGCAGTAGCTGGCGATGGACTGCATGGAGGAAAGGCGTGGCACCCACGTCTTGCGCTGCTCGTCGGTGCCGTAGGTGTCGATCATCCATGCGCACATGTTGTGGATCGACATGAATGCGGCAATGCTCGGGTCGGCGGCGGCGAGCTGCTCGAAGATGCGCACCGCATCGATGCGACGCAGCCCGGTGCCGCCGGCATCCTCGGCGCAGTAGATGCCGCCCATACCCAGTTCGCCTGCCTCCCTGAACACATCGGTGGGGAAGTGGTGCGTCTGGTCCCATTCCAATGCGTAAGGCGCGATGCGCTTCTCGGCGAACGCGGCCGCCGTCTCGGCGATCACGCGTTCGTCGTCGTCCAAGTCGTGCAGGTCCATCGCCGGCTACTTCATGGTGGGGATGACGAACTCGGCCCCATCCTTGATACCCGAGGGCCAGCGCTCGGTGACGGTCTTGACCTTGGTGTAGAACTGGATCGACGCCGGGCCGTGCTGATTGAGATCGCCGAAGCCCGAGCGCTTCCAGCCGCCGAAGGTGTGGTACGCCACCGGCACCGGGATCGGCACGTTCACGCCCACCATGCCGACCTGAACCCGGGACACGAAGTCGCGGGCGGCATCGCCGTCGCGGGTGAAGATGGCCACGCCGTTGCCGTACTCGTGCTTGGTGGGCAGTTCCAGTGCGGCCTCGTAATCCTCGGCGCGCACGATGCACAGCACGGGGCCGAAGATCTCATCGGTGTAGATCGACATGTCGGTGGTGACGTGGTCGAACAGGGTCGGGCCGATGAAGAAGCCTTTCGACAGGTCCTGATCATCGAAGGTGAGTTCGTCGGTGGCACGCTCGCGGCCGTCTATCACCAGTTCGGCACCGGCCTCCACGCCCTGGCCGATGTAGTCACGGACGCGCTCCAGTGCCGCGCCGGTGACCAGCGGCCCGTAATCTGCCTTGGGGTCCAGGCTGTGTCCGACGCGCAGCTGATTGACGCGCTCAACAAGTCTGGCGCGCAGGCGGTTTGCGGTCTCTTCACCGACCGGTACGGCGACGCTGATCGCCATGCACCGTTCACCGGCGCTCCCGTAGCCCGCGCCGATCAATGCGTCCACGGCCTGGTCCAGGTCGGCGTCGGGCATCACGATCATGTGGTTCTTGGCGCCGCCGAAGCACTGCGAGCGCTTCCCGTGCGCCGCCGCGGTGGAGTAGATGTACTGCGCGATATCGGAGCTGCCGACAAAACCGACGGCCTGGATGTCCGGGTGGGTGAGGATGGCGTCGACCGCCTCCTTGTCACCCTGCACCACCTGGAACACGCCCGGGGGCAGACCTGCGTCGATGAACAGTTCGGCCAGCCGCAGCGGCACCGAGGGGTCGCGCTCGGATGGCTTGAGGATGAAGGCATTTCCACACGCCAGCGCGGGCCCTGCCTTCCACAGCGGGATCATCGCCGGGAAGTTGAACGGGGTGATGCCGGCGACGACGCCGAGCGGCTGGCGGATCGAGTACACGTCGATGCCGGTACCGGCGCCTTCGGTGAACTCACCCTTGAGCAGGTGCGGAATGCCGATGGCGAACTCGATCACCTCGATACCGCGCTGGATGTCGCCCAGCGCGTCGGGGACGGTCTTACCGTGCTCCAGGCTGAGCAGTTCGGCCAACTCATTGGCGTGCTGATTGACCAGGTCGACGAACTTCATGAACACCCGGGCGCGGCGCTGCGGGTTGAACCCGGCCCAGACCTTCTGGGCCTGCACCGCGTTGGCGACGGCGGTCTCGACATCGGCCACCGAGGCCAGCAACACCTGGGCTTGGACCTCGCCGGTGCTCGGGTTGAGCACATCGGCGGTGCGGGTGGATGCGAGGTTGCTGCGCTCGCCGTTGATGAAGTGCTGAATCTGTGTGGTCATGGCGTCCGTCCCGAAAGGTTGTGCCCAGAAAGTTGGTGCTTAGAAAGTTGGTGCCCAGAAAGTTGTACTCAGAAGAACCCGGGCCGCTACCCGAGATACTTGCATATCCTAGTAATGGCGCGGCGTGGTTGGCAAGGGTGCACTCGAGCCTGACCGCCGACGGGAATTGCCTCGAGTGTGGGAGCGGTGCCGGAGATAATCGGCGGATGGCCGGGACGCACGAGTACGAACTGGACGTGACGTGGACCGGTAACACCGGTACGGGCACCAGCGGATATCGCGATTACGCGCGCTCGCATGAGCTCCGTGCACCGGGAAAGCCGACGATCCCCGGTACCGCCGACCCTGCCTTCCGGGGGACGGCGGATCGGTGGAACCCCGAGGAAATGCTGGTGGCCAGCTTGTCGCAGTGCCACATGCTGTGGGTGCTGGCGTTGTGCGCACAACAGCGGATCGTGGTCACCGGCTACACCGATCACCCGTCGGGCACAATGGTCGAGACGCCGGACGGCGGCGGCCATTTCGCCGAGGTGATTCTGCGCCCGCAGGTGGAGATCGCCGACGCATCGGATGCCGAGGCGCTCCCTGAGTTACACGAACGCGCGCATCACCTGTGCTTCATCGCGAACTCGGTCAACTTCGACGTCCGTTGCGAGCCTCGGCATTCAGTGCGGCCCCGCTGAGGCTCGCCGGCTGCCCCGCGGTAGCAGCGAATTCCGGGCAATTTTCGAGCGGTCGGCAGTGCGAGAGCGTGAACGCCTGTACTTTTGCTATCCCTGCACAGGTGGTCATCCGTGTTTGCCGGGCAGCAATTATCTGATGCTGAAATATCGGTGATCCCGCAGTTTGGCGCGGTCGAATAGCCATCCTTTATATATTTCCCGCCACTCCTGTCAGCTAATTATTATCAAGATCGCTGATTTGCCAACTTGTGGTTCTGAGCTGCTTTCATGACGATGCTGACAATTTCTCGAGTTACTGCGGTGGGCAAATGTGATGAATGGCGGACGGCGCATGGGGGTATGGCCGTAGTGAGGCAGATCACTGTGGCGAAAGGGATTTATCGTGAGGAGCAACATTTGCAGAACCAGTAATTTCGTGGTCGGCTCGATCGCGATCATCAGCGCCTCGGCGGTGATCGCGTACACGGGTCCGGGCACCATGCCGATGGGTGTTGTGCTCGCGGCCGAGATCGACACCTCTTCAGACACGCTGGGTATCGCGGATTCCCAATTGGTTTGGGAGACATCGGCTCAACAGGCTCAGGCGCTCGACGCGATGCAGGCCCTCGGGGTCAACACCGTTCGTGTCGGCGTCTTCTGGGGTGGCATCGAGCTGGCCCCCGGGGTGTACAACTGGAGCGCGCTCGACGGTCTGATCAACGCGGCGGCCGAACGGAATATGGGTGTGCTCGCCGCGGTCACCACCACACCGCCCTGGGCGGCGACACCGGGGTCGGCGCCGTACTACACGCCGCCGGCCAACCCGCAGACATTCGGGAACTTCACCGGGGTGCTGGCCAGCCGGTACGCCGGCAAGATCTCGGCCTACGAGGTGTGGAATGAACCGAACGCGGCGTTCTTCTACAGTCCCAAGCCGGATCCGGCCAGTTACACCGAGTTGTTGAAGGCTGCCTATCCGAAGATCAAGGCTGCTGACCCGAACGCCACCGTGATCGGAGGGGTGGTCGGATCCGGGGTGACCATCGGCGACACGACGATGAACCCGGTGGACTTCGTCGAGGGTATGTACGCGGCCGGGGCTGAGGGCAGCTTCGACGCGCTGTCGTTTCACCCCTACCAGTACACGACGAAGTTCTCCGAGGGCGCGGACCTGGCCAACTCGCCGATCAACCAGCTCACCGACATCCGGAACCTGATGGTGGCCAATGGCGATGCAAGCAAGCAGATCTGGTCTTCAGAGTACGGGCTGCCGACCAACGCGGTCGGTGAGCAGCAGCAGGCCGACTACATCCAGGACATGGTGACCGACTGGCGCACACTGCCCTATGCGGGGCCCGCGTTCATCTACACCCTGCGCGACACCAACACCGGAAGTACCAACGACGAGGACAACTTCGGGGTGTATCGGACGGACTGGACACCGAAAGCGGCTGTGGCCGTGATCAAATCGTTGACCGGTAGTGCGGCCGCAGATCCCGGGGTCGCTCTGACGGCCCTGACGTCGCCGCTCGATTCGTCTCGGATGGTGACGCTCACGGATCCGGCGGCCACGCCGGCCCAACAGCTCGCCGCGGTCGCCGCCACCGATCCCGCAGTGGCCACGCAACTGCAGACCCTGACCGCGCAGTTGGCGGATGCGAGCCCGGAAGCGGTGGATCAGGCTGTGGTAAAACAACTCTCGAAGCTCAACCGGCAATTGGCGAGTGTTGAATCCGTGGCGCCGGCGGATACGGTCACCACCGGCAACACGTCGGCTGGTGAGCGGCGGCTGGCCGCGGTGGTGGATCGGGACGAGGTTGCTCAGACCGCAGGCCGTGAGAATGCGGCCGGGCCGGCGCCTTCGGCCACGCCTGATTCGGATGATTCGATGACCGGAGCGTCGGCCACCCCGAAGCCCGCACCCCGGGACACCCCGCGCGCGTCCACGCGGGACGATTCCCGAGGGGCGCCCACCCGCAGCCGCAGCGATGACTCCTCGGATCGGCATCCCGGTCGACCGGGTGCGCACCGCGACCGCGCCGACGCCGGCAAAGGGTCCGGTGACCATCAGCGGCGCGGCGCCCGGGCCGGCAGCGGGGGCCGCTAGATCGCAGTGGTCACAGAGGTCGCAGAGGTCACAGAGGACACAGTGGGGCCCGTCAACGGCCGGTGACGGGCCCCACTGTGTCGCACTACTTTCCGAGCCCGAGTGGCCCGGCCAGCGCGGTGAGCGTGGGGAGTAGCTGGTCCCATCCGCCGAGCACCTGGATGGCGACGTGGTCGGCGCCGGCGTCGATATGCTCGTTCAACCGGGCGGCGATCGCGTCGGCCGTCCCGTGCGCCACCACCGCATCGATCAACTTGTCGCTGCCCGGCTTGGCGATGTCCTCTTCGCTGAAGCCCAGCCGGCGCCAGTTGTTCAGGTAGTTACTCAGATTCAGATAGAAGTCGACGGTGTCGCGGCCGACCTTTCGGGCGGCCTCGGTTGCCTGCGCCGAACCGTCGGTCAGCACCACCTTGTGTTCCGGAGCGAGAAAGACGCCGTCGCCCAGCACCTTCCTTGCCTCGGCGGTGTGCTCGGGCGTCGTCAGATACGGGTGCGCCCCCGTGCTGCGATCCCTGGCCAGCCGTAGCACCTTGGGGCCGAGAGCGGCCACCACGCGACGGTCGGCGGGCACCTCGGCGGCGTCGAGTGCGTCGAGGTATTCGACCAGCACGTCGTAGGGCTTGCGATATTCCTGGGTGTGTTCGGGATGCCCAATTCCGATGCCCAAGAGGAATCGGCCCGGGTAGGTCTTCTCCAGCCGGTGATAGGTCGCAGCGGCCTGCTCAGCGGGCGAGGTCCACACGTTGATGATGCCGGTGGCCAGTTGCAAGGTATCCGTGGCGTCCAGAATCTCCTCGGCGAAGGGCAGATCCCCGGCGGGGGAGCCGCCGATCCACACCGCGCCATAACCGAGTTGCTCGATGGCGGCAGCCTGTTCGGGGGAGACCTTGCCGAACGTCCACACTCCGTAACGGCCCACGTTGATCGTCATGGCTATCCCTTCGATTACCGCAGGCCCAGTGGCCCGGCGAGTTCGGTCAATGCGGCCACCAACTTGTCCGGTGTGGTCAGCACCTGGACCGGGACATGGTCGGCGCCGGCATCGAGGTGCTCACGCAGGCGCGCGGCGACCGCGTCGACGGTTCCATGGGCGACCACCGCGTCCACGAGGCGATCACTGCCCGGCTTGGCCACGTCGGAATCGCTGAACCCCAACCGCTTCCAGCTGTTGAGGTAGTTGTCCAGATTGAGGTAGATCTCCAGGGCCTTGCGGCCGACGGCGCGGGCCTGCTCCGCGTCGGTGGTCAGCACCGCCTTGTGCTCGGGGGCGATGAACGCTTCGGTGCCCAGCAGTGCGCGCGCTTGCGCGGTGTGCTCCGGGGTGGTCAGGTACGGATGCGCGCCCGCGGACCGCTCCGCGGAGAGCTGCAGGACTTTCGGACCGAGCGCGGCCACCACGCGGCGGTCTTTGGGGACTCCGTGTTCGTCGAGCTTGTCCAGGTAGTCGCTGAGGGCGTCGAGAGGCTTCTTGTACTCGGTGATCGCCTCGCGGTGACCGACGCCGATGCCGAGCAGGAAGCGTCCGGGGTAGGCCTCGTCGATGCGATGGAACGACTGTGCCGTCGGGCCCGCCTCGGCCGTCCAGATGTTCACGATGCCGGTGGCCACCTGAAGGTTGGTGGTGCTCGCCAGCAGCGGCTCGACCCAGTCCAACTCCGCGGGTGGCGATCCGCCGGCCCAGATGGCGCCGTATCCGAGCGCTTCGATCTCTTGCAGTTGAGCGGGGGAGAACTGCTGCCACTGGGTGTAGTGACCGAAGACGCCGAATGAGCCGAGGTCTGGCTTCGGGGAGCGCTCGCGCGAAGAGGGTGTGGTCTGGGTCATGGATCAAGTCAACCCGTCGGGCTTGCGACGATATTCCGATTCGATCCGCATGACGGAAACTATTCGGCGGGATCGGCCTCGGCGGGTCGGGGCGCCACCAGCGGCAGGCACACGATGAACCGGGTGTTGCCCGGTTCGGATACCACCCGCATATCGCCGGCGTGCTTCTCCACGACGATCCGCCAGGCGAGATCCAGGCCCAGCCCGGTGCCCTCGCCGAACGGCTTGGTGGTGAAGAACGGGGTGAAGATGCGGCCGATGATGTCCTCGGGAATGCCGGGGCCGTCGTCGCAGATCTCGACGCGGATCATCTGGTCGCTTTCCCGGGCGGTGCGCAGCGTCAGCGTGCCGTGTCCGTCCATGGCCTGCAAGGCGTTGTCGATGATGTTGGTCCAGACCTGGTTGAGGTCGCCCGGGTAGCACTGCAGTTCGGGTAGCGACTTGTCCAGGTCCTTGACCAGGGTGATCGGTTTGCCCTGATGGCCGATCTTGTCGCCGAACATCATGATGGTGCTGCGCAGCAGCTCATGCACATCGGCGCGCTGGTAGGAGCCTCGGTCCATCTGCGAGTACTGCTTGGCGCCGGCGAGCAGCGCCGAGATGCGCCGGCTGGCCTCGGCGATCTCGTTCATCCGCAGTTCGGTGTCGATGGTGTACTTCAACCACCCCAGGGCGCCTTGCAGCGAGGCGGTGACATCCGCGTCCTCACAGAACGCCGAGATCCGCTCCAGCCAGTCGATGTCCAGGCCCGCCTCGACGAAGGTGGGGGCGTAGTCCCAGGCGCCGACGATATCGCGGTCTTCCAGCCATTCACCGATCTGATCCTCGCGATCGGAGGTCTCCAGCGCGGTGAGCTCCAGGCCCTTGTTCTTGGCGACCTGCTCGGCGACCTCGTCCTGGATGGTCACCAGCATCCGCAGCGCCTCGGGGGAGAACTTGCCGTCGGCCAGCATGGCCAGCTTGTGCCGCATCTTGCCGACACCCTCACGCAGATCGGCCACCGCGCGGGCGGTCGCGGCGGCCGGGTTGTTCAGCTGATGGGTCAGGCCGGCGGTGATGGTGCCCAATGCCAGCAGCTTCTCGCGCTGGCCGATGATCTGGCTCTGCCGGCGGCCGCCGACGAGGTGGCCCTCGAGCAGATGCACGGCCATCGGGAACTGGGCCCGCATGAAGGCCGCGAACGCGTTCGCGTCCAGCACGAATACCCGGGACGGCTCGACCAGACGGACCGAAGCCTGATAGACGTGCTCCTCGCCGGGTATGTAGGCCGACCAGGCGCCGAAGTACACACCGCGCTGCGAGGTGCGGTTGGTCTGGATGTCGACACCGCCGGAGCGTTTCGACATGATCAGCTCACCGTCGATCAGCACATAGAAACAGCTGGCCTGTTCGCCTTCGGTGACGATCGGGCCCGCCGGGAACGTCTCGATGGTGCCGGCCTGGCACAACGTGTCCAACTGTTCGTCGGACAGGTGCTCGAACAGGAACAGTGTCCGCAGTTCGTCGCGCACACAGGTTTCACCCATGGTCATCTGCTCCTCTATGCCACGCCGGGGGGTGCCGGCCATCACGCTTCTGCCAGGTAGCGGTGCACGAGCATCACCGCCATCGACCCTTCGCCGACGGCGGCCGCCACCCGCTTGGCGGATTCGGCACGTACATCCCCTGCAACAAACACACCGGGCACACTTGTTTCCAAATGGTGTGGCGGACGATCCAAGGTCCAGCCGACGACGTCGCGGAGATCAGGTCCGGTCAAGATGAAACCGTGGTCGTCACGGGCCACGACGCCGTCGAGCCACTTGGTGCGCGGCGTCGCGCCGATGAAGCAGCACAGCCGGGTGGAGGGCACCTCGTCGCGTTCGCCGGTGCGTCGGTCCTCCAGCGTCAGCCCGACCAGATGGTCGTCCCGGCTGGTGGTGCCGACCACCTCGGTGCAGGTCCGGACGCTGATGTTGGGGGTCTGCTCGATCTGCTGGATCAGGTAGTAGGACATCGACGCTTCCAGCGACGGCCCACGCACCAGCAGCGTCACCGAGTTGGCCTGCTTGGACATGAACATCGCGGCCTGACCGGCCGAGTTGGCGCCGCCGACGATGTACACGTCCTCACCGGCGCACTCCGAGGCATCCGACACCGAGGCGCCGTAGTAGACGCCCTTGCCGATGAGATTGGCGTCGTCGGAGGCCGAACAGCCGGTCACCGAGAGTTCGCGGTATTCCACGCCGGTGGCGAGGATGACGGCGCGGGCGCCGATGGTGCTGTGGTCCTCGAACGAGATCGTGCGGGCGGTGCCGACCTCGCCGGCCTGCAACTTGACCGCCTTGCGGGTGGTGATCACCTCGGCGCCGAACCGTTCGGCCTGGCGCCGCGCCGTGGTGGTGAGCTCGATTCCGGAGACACCGTTCTCGAATCCGAGATAGTTCTCGATGCGGGAACTGCGACCTGCCTGGCCGCCGGTGGTCGCTCGTTCGATGAGCACGGTGTTGAGCCCCTCGGAGGCGCCGTAGACCGCGGCCGCCAGGCCGGCGGGTCCGCCGCCGATGACCGCCAGGTCGTACATCTTCAGTGACGGGTTGGTGGACAAGCCCAGCAGGTCGGCCAGTTCGGAGTCGGTCGGCTCGACGAGCGGGGTGCCTTCCTCGGTGATGACCACCGGAAGCTGCCTGCCGTCCAGGCCGGCGGCGTCGAGCAGCTGTTTGCCCTTGGGCTCCTCGGCCGTGAAGGCTTTGAACGGGTACGCGTTGCGGGCCAGGAACTGACGCACCTCCCAGGACCGCGGATTCCACTGGTGGCCGATCACCTTGGTGTACGGGATGGCGCGGTCGCCGACGGCGTGCCAGGCCTCCAGGAGCCCGTCGATCACCGGGTACAGCTTCTCCTCGGGTGGATCCCACGGCTTGAGCAGGTAATGGTCCAGGTCGACGACGTTGATGGCGTCGATCGCGGCGGTGGTGTCGGCGTAGGCGGTCAGCAGGACCCGCCGGGCCATCGGGTAGAGGTCCATCGCGGATTCGAGGAACTCGATACCGCTCATCTGCGGCATCCGGTAGTCGGCGACGAACACCGCGACGGCGTCGCCGCGTAGCTTGAGTTCGTGCAGCGTTTCCAGGGCGTCCGGGCCGGATTCGGCACGGACGATGCGGTACCGCTCGCCGTAGTGGCGGCGCAGATCGCGGGCCACGGCACGGGACACGGCAGGGTCGTCGTCGACGCTGAGAATTACGGGTTTGCGGGGCTGGGGCGCGGGTCCAGTCATATCGTTCTCAATTATGCGCCCGCCGTCCAGTAATTTTGGCGCTGACCTCCGCACATGACCGCCGGCGGGGTGCGCGGGCAGCGATTTGGGTGCATGCCCCAGCAGAGGGTATTGTGGACCAACGGTGCGGCTTCCGCGCCGACTCTTCTCGTGCCCTGTCTTTGGAACTCTACCGTTCTACCGATCGAGCTCACGTTTTGTAGTCGGAACGATGGGTGCACCGACTGCAACAGCGGGCGCACGATACGAAACTAAAGCAAGGATCGCTAGACAGTATGGCCAAGAAAGACGGTGCCATCGAGGTCGAGGGTCGCGTGGTCGAACCCCTGCCCAATGCGATGTTCCGCATTGAGTTGGAGAACGGACACAAGGTCCTGGCCCACATCAGCGGCAAGATGCGGCAGCACTACATCCGCATCCTGCCCGAGGACCGCGTCGTGGTGGAGCTCTCTCCATACGACCTGTCCCGGGGCCGCATTGTGTACCGGTACAAGTAACTCGCCCTCGAAACGCAACTACCAGTAGATGTGTGACGCGTCAGCGCGCGTCACCGCACAACCAAGAAGGATCGCGAAGCCGTGAAGGTGAACCCGAGCGTCAAGCCGATCTGCGACAAGTGCAGGGTGATCCGCCGGCATGGGCGGGTCATGGTGATCTGCTCTGATCCGCGGCACAAGCAGCGGCAGGGCTAGTCAACAGCCTGTCGAGCAGTTCCACCCACAACTGAATGCAGACCTCCCAGTACCACTGAGTGGCTGGCATCTGAAGAGATGGGCCACTCATACACGTCCGGCACGGAGGCCGGACCCCGTGAGGGGAACGGACTGGGAACAGACCTCCGCAACCTAGAAGGAAACACTGCCTGATGGCACGTCTCATGGGCGTTGACCTCCCGCGCGACAAACGCATGGAGATCGCGCTGACCTATATCTACGGCATCGGCCGTACCCGCTCCCAGGAGATCCTGGACGCCACCGGTATCGACCGGAACCAGCGCAGCAAGGACCTGACCGACGATCAGGTCAGCACGCTCCGCGAATTCATCGAAGCCAACCTGAAGGTGGAGGGTGACCTGCGCCGCGAGGTTCAGGCAGACATCCGCCGCAAGATCGAGATCGGCTGCTACCAGGGCCTGCGCCACCGTCGCGGCCTGCCGGTGCGTGGTCAGCGGACCAAGACCAATGCGCGTACCCGCAAGGGTCCCAAGCGCACCATCGCCGGCAAGAAGAAGGCCAGGTAATCCGAGATGGCACAAGCCAAGAAGGGCGCGCCCAAGAAGGGTGCCGCCAAGACCCGCCGCCGGGAAAAGAAGAACATCCCGCACGGCGCCGCGCACATCAAGAGCACGTTCAACAACACTATCGTCTCGATCACCGATCCGCAGGGCAACGTCATCGCCTGGGCATCCTCGGGCCACGTCGGCTTCAAGGGTTCGCGCAAGTCGACGCCGTTCGCCGCGCAGCTGGCCGCCGAGAACGCCGCCCGCAAGGCGCAGGAGCACGGCGTGAAGAAGGTCGACGTGTTCGTGAAGGGCCCGGGTTCGGGCCGCGAAACCGCGATCCGTTCTCTGCAGGCCGCAGGCCTGGAGGTCGGCGCGATCTCTGACGTCACACCGCAGCCGCACAACGGCTGCCGTCCGCCCAAGCGGCGCCGGGTCTAGGGAAGAGGATTTAGACAATGGCTCGTTATACCGGCCCCGCGACCCGCAAGTCGCGTCGCCTCGGCGTCGACCTCGTCGGCGGCGATCAGTCGTTCGAGAAGCGCCCCTACCCGCCCGGCCAGCACGGCCGCGCGCGGATCAAGGAGAGCGAATACCGCACCCAGCTGCAGGAGAAGCAGAAGGCTCGCTTCACCTACGGCGTCATGGAGAAGCAGTTCCGCAAGTACTACGAAGAGGCCAACCGCAAGTCTGGCAAGACCGGCGAGAACCTGCTGCAGATCCTGGAAAGCCGTCTGGACAACGTCATCTACCGGGCCGGGCTCGCCCGCACCCGCCGGATGGCTCGCCAGCTGGTCAGCCACGGCCACTTCACCGTCAACGGTGTGAAGGTCAACATCCCGAGCTACCGGGTGTCGCAGTACGACATCATCGACATTCGCGACAAGTCGCTGAACACCCTGCCGTTCGAGCTCTCGCGGGCCACCGCCGGCGAGCGTCCGATCCCGGGTTGGCTGCAGGTCGTCGGCGAACGGCAGCGCGTGCTGGTGCACCAGCTGCCCGAGCGGGCGCAGATCCAGGTGCCGCTCACCGAACAGCTCATCGTCGAGTTCTACTCGAAGTAATCGGCTTTCGCGGCCGTAGGCCGCAAGAGCATCTGCCGTCCAACCGGCGGCGGATACCCCATAACGGCATCAAATAGCGGGTGCCGAGAAGGAGATAGAGAACACCATGCTGATTTCTCAGCGACCCACACTGTCCGAGGACGTGCTGGCCGAAAACCGGTCCCGGTTCACCATCGAACCCCTGGAGCCCGGCTTCGGTTACACCCTCGGGAACTCGCTGCGGCGCACGCTGCTGTCGTCCATCCCGGGCGCGGCGGTCACCAGCATCCGCATCGACGGTGTGCTGCACGAGTTCACCACCGTTCCCGGGGTGAAGGAAGACGTCACCGACATCATCCTGAACCTCAAGGGCCTGGTCGTCTCCTCTGAGGAGGACGAGCCGGTCACCATGTACCTGCGCAAGCAGGGCCCCGGTGCGGTCACCGCCGGCGATATCGTGCCGCCGGCCGGTGTGACGGTGCACAACCCCGAAATGCACATCGCCACCCTCAACGAGAAGGGCAAGCTCGAGGTCGAGCTCGTCGTCGAGCGGGGACGTGGCTACGTGCCGGCCGTGCAGAACAAGGCTTCCGGTGCCGAGATCGGCCGGATCCCGGTGGATTCGATCTACTCACCCGTGCTCAAGGTGACCTACAAGGTCGAGGCCACCCGTGTCGAGCAGCGCACCGACTTCGACAAGCTCATCCTCGACGTCGAGACCAAGAACTCGATCACCCCGCGGGACGCGCTGGCCTCGGCCGGTAAGACCCTGGTCGAGCTGTTCGGTCTGGCTCGCGAGCTGAACGTCGAGGCCGAGGGCATCGAGATCGGCCCGTCGCCGGCCGAGGCCGATCACATCGCCAGCTTCGCGCTGCCGATCGACGACCTCGACCTGACGGTGCGCTCGTACAACTGCCTCAAGCGTGAGGGTGTGCACACCGTCGGCGAGCTGGTGTCTCGTACCGAGAGCGATCTGCTCGACATCCGTAACTTCGGCCAGAAGTCCATCGACGAGGTCAAGATCAAGCTGCATCAGCTGGGTCTCTCGCTCAAGGACAGCCCGGCCACCTTCGATCCGTCCGAGGTCGCCGGCTACGACGTGGCCACCGGCACCTGGACCGGTGACGCCGGCTACGACCTGGATACCGACCAGGACTTCGCCGAAACCGAACAACTCTAAGCAATTCCGTCCCGGTCCTACCTGATACGGGGGCCGGCCCCATTTAGGAGATAGTCGCCATGCCCAAGCCCACCAAGGGTGCTCGTCTCGGCGGGTCGTCCTCGCACCAGGCGGCGATCCTGGCCAACCTGGCCACGTCGCTGTTCGAGCACGGCCGCATCAAGACCACCGAGCCGAAGGCACGGGCATTGCGTCCGTACGCCGAGAAGCTGATCACCCACGCCAAGAAGGGCTCGCTGCACAACCGGCGTGAGGTGCTCAAGAAGATCCGCGACAAGGATGTGGTGCACACCCTGTTCGCCGAGATCGGACCCTTCTTCGCGGACCGCGAGGGCGGCTACACCCGCATCATCAAGGTCGAGAACCGTAAGGGCGACAACGCGCCCATGGCGGTCATCGAACTGGTGCGGGAGAAGACGGTGACCTCTGAGGCCAACCGTGCTCGCCGGAGCCGCGCCGGCGGCGACATCGAGTCGGGTGCCGACGCCGCTCAGAAGGCGGCGGCCGCCGAGGCCCCCGTGGCCGAGGAGACCCCGGTGGTCGAGGCTGAGGTCGCCGATGAGGCGATCGCCGATGCCCAGACCGCTGAGGCTGCCGACGACGTCGTCGAGGACGCGGCACCGGCTGAGGACACCGCCGGCTCCGAGGATGAAGCCAAGTAACGAAGTGCCGAACGAGCCCGCCATCGAATCCGATGGCGGGCTTGTTCGTTCTCCCGTCGCTCCGCTCGCCCAGGATCGTTCTCCCGTCGCTTCGCTCGCCCCGGTGCGGCTGCGTCTCCAGATCGCTTACGACGGAACGGACTTCTCCGGCTGGGCCACTCAGTCCGGGCACCGCACCGTCGCCGGTGTGCTCGAGGACGCGTTGGCGACGGTGTTCCGCACTCCGCTGGTGTTGTACGCCGCGGGCCGCACCGACAGCGGAGTGCACGCCACCGGGCAGGTGGCGCATGTGGACGTCCCCGCTGAAGCGCTCGGTCACGCCTATCCACGTACCCCGCGGCCGCAGGACCCCGAGTTCCAGCCGCTGGTGCGCCGGCTGTGCCGGTTCCTGCCCGAGGATGTGCGGGTACTCGACATCGTCCGGGCTCCAACGGGATTCGACGCCCGGTTCTCCGCGTTGCGACGGCATTACGAATACCGGCTCAGCACCGCCGTATTCGGCGTGATCCCGCAACAGGCCCGGTTCATCACCCCGTGGCCGCGCAAGCTCGATGTCCCGGCCATGGCCGAGGCGTCCCGCGTGCTGGTGGGTTTGCACGATTTCGCCGCATTCTGCCGGCACCGCGACGGTGCCACCACCATTCGTGACCTTCAGCGATTCGACTGGCATGCCGAGGGCGACGCCGTCACCGCGTACGTCACCGCGGATGCGTTCTGCTGGTCGATGGTTCGGTCGTTGGTGGGGGCACTGCTCGCGGTCGGGGAGGGCCGCCGGGATGCCGCCTGGTGCGCGGGCCTGTTGGACGCTTCGGCACGTTCCAGCGCGTTCGCCGTGGCTCCTGCGCGCGGATTGTCACTTGTCGGCGTCGACTACCCACCCGACGATCAGCTGGAGGCGCGCATCCTCATCACCCGGGATCTGCGAACCCGGCCCGGGGCCGCCGAGACGACGGGTTCTGCTGAGGAACAGCCGATTAGCCGCCAAGAACCGTAGTCGCGGTGCTTATCTCAGCTTCTTGGCGACGAAATCGGCTGCCTGGTTCACCATGCCGGCTTTGATATAGCCGGGCGCGAGGTGCTCGGGCCAATAGGCCTGCCAGTTCTCCATATCCGTCGGATTGCAGATCGGGTCGTTGCCATGGCACAGCTCGATGGTCCGGCTCTGGAAAGCGGGATTGAACTGTGTGATCGGTGCGACCCATTGGATCCCGTTGCCGAACAACGCGACCGCGGCGATATGCGGATCCGCTGTCGCCGGTAGTGGCAGTTTGAATCCGAGCACTGGAAACGGCATAGCCAGCACCACATCGGTGGCCGCGGCGCCGAGTGAATAGCCGCCCAGCACAATTGGCGTCTTGGGGCAGTTGGCCATGGTCGCCTGAATACGCCGGCTCATATCGTTGGCGCCCAGATCGATCTGGGTGTCGGCCGGGTAGTTCACCGAGTACAGCGAGATGTTCTTCTTGGTCTTCTGCCGCAGCGCGGTCGCCAGTGCATTGCCGATCTGCCCCGCACCGGGCGGTTCCATCCGGCCGCGGGCGAAGATCAGTTCAGCGTCCGGACAGCCGGCGGCGGACGCGGACGGGAGAACGCCGACAGGTGCCGTCACTGTCAGTACCCCACCGACCACGGCCAGAATTGCGGCATACCACCGAAGTCGACCTCTCGACATCAAGATCACCGGCTCGAGTCTAGCCACGCGAATTGACGTAGGCGTTTATCGAATCTTGATGTTCCCGAAATGGATTCGAGCCGTGACCTGTCGGAGATGAATTACTGCACCCGCGCCGCGGCGAAATCGGCAGCCTGATCCACCAGGCCCGAACCGATATAGCCGTCCTGCAAATGGTTGGGCCAGTCGCGCTGCATTTCGCCGAGCGTCTGCGGGAATCCGTCACTGCAGATCGGATCGGTGCCGTTGCACGCGTCAAATGTCCTGTCCCGGTATACCGGAGCGATATTGCCCGCGCCCGCGCGGTGACTGAAATTCCCGAAGAGTACGACCGCCGCGATATGGCTGTCGACGCCGGGCGGTAGCGGGTTCTTGAAACCGAATCCATTCTCGGTGGCCGACAGTGCCACGGTCGCCGATACGGCACCCAGCGAGTAGCCGCCGACGACCAGGCGAGTGTCGGGGCAGGCATCTGCCATGTACTGGATACGCCGGCTGGTGTCGTTGGCGCCTGCGGCGATCTGGGTGTCGGCGGGGTAGTTCACGCCGTACACGGCGATGTCTTTGGGCACTCGGGCCCGCAAGGCGTCGATGAACGCCTGTCCGAGCCGACCGGGGCCGGGCGCCTCGTTGCGACCCCGGGCGAAGATGACTTCCACCGGCGGGCACGGATCTGCGTTCGCGGTGGCCAGTGTCGTCGACGGCGCTGTTGCGGAAATCAGCATCAGCCCGCCGACGGCACTCGCCGCCGCCACCATGGCGGCGGCGCAGCGCCGTACAGACTTCAGTAAGGTGTGCACCCAGCAAATACTAGCTGCACTCCGGTAATGGCTGGTCCTGCCCGTGTTCAGGTGCTGACAGGTCAGCCGGGCAGACCCTGCTCCTCGGTGGGCAGCGGGGCCGGTCCCTTGATCGCGGGCTCAGCCTTGGCGATGGCTGGCGCGTTTGCCGGGGCGGTCGGGGTCACGGTGGTACCCAACTGCATCTCGCCGTCGGCAACGGCCACGTTCGACTGTTGCAGCAGCGCTCCGGTGGCCAGTGCGCCGAGGCACGCCAGGCCACCCACCGCGGCGGCGACCCGGACCCGGACGTTACTCAGGGAAATCTTGTGCGCGTTCATGATCGAACGAACCCCCATCAATCTTGTCAGTAATAACGATCACTTCAACAAGATCAACAGCCCGTGCACTCGGCTGATTCCCGTCGCGCTGAGCCAAATAGTGTGATGTTGGCGGGTGTTTAGAGTAGGCCGGCGACGAAGCCCGCAGCCTGGTTGGTGGGGCCGCCGGTGTAGGCGCGGTGCGCCTCGACGTCCTCGCCGGGGCCGCAGATCGGGTCGCCGCCGTTGCACAGGTCGATCGACCGCGCGCCCCAGACCGGGCTGGACGTCATCGGCAGGCCAATCTTGGCCGAGGGGTTGCCGAACACGGCGATGGCTGCCACATGATCCGGTGCGTTGGGCGGCAGGGGAGCGTTGAACCCGACCGCGGGGAACGGCACGGCACTGATGACGTCGATCACCGCGGCGCCCTGGGAATAGCCACCCAGCACCAGTCGCGTGTTGGGGCAGTTTTCCATCATCCACTGGACGTGGCCGCTGGCGTCGTTTGCGCCGTTGGCGGCTGCCAGAAAGTCGTAGCTGGCCGGGTAACCGACCGCGTACGTCCCCACCGAACGCCCGCCGACCTTGCTGCGCAGGGAGCTGACGAACGCGTTGCCGATCCGGCCCAGACCGGGATCTTCGTTCGTGCCGCGAGCGAACACCACCTCGATATCGGGACACCCGTCGGCGTGTGCCGAAGCCAGGCTGCCCACCGATGCGGGGGAGATGATCGCCGCGGCTGCGGTCACCAGCGCGGCAGAGGTGGCCAGTCCGATGCGGCGAACAAGATCAGAAGTCACGCCACATTCTAACGCCGAGCACAGCTAAACAAGCGCGGCGACGAAACCTGCAGCCTGGGGGATGAATTCCGAGCTCTCGTAGTGGGTGTGGGCGAACGGGTTTCGACCGCGCGAGCAGATCGGATCACCGTCGGCGCACAGGTCGATGGCGCGGCCGCCGTAGGGCGACGGCGCGGTGTTGGCTGGATGGCTGAATTTCGCGCCCGGGTTCCCGAACACCGCGACGGCGGCGACCTTGCCCGCCAGGCTGCCCGGCAGCGGCGGTGCCGATCCGAACTCGCCGATCTTGTCGCCGACGGGTGGGACGCCGATCAGCATGTCGACGATCGCCGCACCCTGCGAATAACCGCCCAGCACGACCTTCGTCGACGGGCACTGTGCCGCCAGGGCGTTGATCCTGGCCGTCGCGTCGTACGCGCCATCGGCAGCGGCCAGAAAATCGTAAGTCGCCGGATAGTTGATCCCGTAGGTGCTCAGGGTGCGGCCACCGAGCTGGGGTGTGAGGGCGTCGGCGAGGGCTTGGCCGACGCGACCGATTCCCGGATCCTCGCTCGTCCCGCGGCCGAAGATGAGCTCGACATCCGAGCACGGCTCCGCGGTCGCCAGCGGTGCCGGTCCGGCCAGGAAAGCGAGGGCCGACACGATGGCGGAACCGACGGCTGCGGTCCGGGCTGACATCCTGAGCAACTTCACGGACAGCATCTTCACACTTGCAGGCTAGTTGCTGCCAATCGCCGGTTCGGCGTGTGGCTGAGCCGGCGGGACGTCGGGCCAGCCCGCCTCCAGCACGGCGTCGGCCCGGTCGCCGAGGCGGGCCAGGGTCAGTCCGAGCAGTACCACCGCACCCCCGAGCGCCTGGGTGGCGGTGATGGCCTCGCCGAGGAATGCCCACGCGATCAGGACCGCGAAGAGCACTTCGGCCAGGCCGACGAGGGATGCGAAGCGGGGGCGCAACCGGGCCACCCCGAAAATGCCCAGCGTGTAGGCGATCGCCGTCGGGATGAGCGCCAGCGCGATCACCGGGATGTACCAGGGCAGCGTGAGCCCGGCGACGACGGTGTGGTGGGTGCTGAATGTCAGCGGCATCACACCGGAGGCCCCGATTGCGGCCACGGTGACGGCGCCGACCACCAAGCCGCCGGCGGCCAGGGTGATGGGATGCAGCCCGTCACCGTCGGCGGTGGCGGCGTCGGACATCATGAAATAGCAGGCGGCACACACCGCGGCGGCCAGACCCCAGCTGACGCCCACCGAGTTGATGCGCGCTCCGGCAAACACATCGAGCACCAACATGATCCCGGCGATGGCCAGCGCCACACCGGCGAGCGTCAGCCTGCCGGGTGCCCGTTTGGTGGTCGCCCACAGCCAGCCGACGACGAGGATCGGCGCGGTGTACTCGAGCAGCAGCGCCACGCCGACGGACAGATGGGCGACAGCGTTGTAGTAGCACAGTTGTGCGCCAGCGATGGGGATCAGGCCGTAGGCGATGACGGTCTTGCGGTGCGCCAGTGCTTCGTGGATCCAGTCCGGCTTGATGAAGCCGGCAAATGCGGCCATGGCGAGCGCGCCGCCGGCCAGTCGCGCGGTGACCGCGGCGGTGGGGGACCAGCCGGCTTCCATCAGCGCCTTGGCCAGCGGGCCGGACATGCCGAAGGTGAAGGCGGATGCCACGGCGAACAACATGCCGAGCCGGAAGTGGCCGGTATCGGCACGCGTGTCCGTCGCGCTCATCGGAAACCCCCGAGCTGTAATGAGTAAAATGTGGATTGGTCATGACGCTAGCGTGGATGGGAGTCATGCGTCAAATGATTTTTACTCATGACACAGAGCTCACACTGCGGGCTGCCTGTGTGCTGGTCAACAGCAATCGGGTCGACGGCGAGCAACTCGGTGACACCGCTGCGCTGGACGCCTACCTGGACGGCTTCGGCTGGACCGGTCGCCGGGACCGGGACGGTGCGGAGCTCGATTCCGTGCACCGACTGCGTGAGCGCATCGGGCGGATCTGGACCGTCGCCGATGACGAGGAGCGCGTGGTCGGTCAGGTGAACGCGTTGCTCGCGGACACCGAGGCCTCACCCTGGCTGACCCGGCATGAGGAGATGCCCGAATGGCATCTGCACCTGGCATCCATCCATGACCCGCTGTGGCAGCGGATGGGTGCCGAGATGGCGATGGCACTGGCCGACCTCATCCGAGGTGGCGAACTGCGCCGGCTCAAGATCTGCGCGGCGCCCGACTGCGAGGCGGTGCTGTTCGACGTGTCACGCAACCGGTCCCGGATGTTCTGCGATACCGGCAATTGCGGGAACCGGCAGCACGTGGCGGCTTATCGGTCCAGGGAACGCAACAAGGACGGCTGAACCGGCCGCCTCAGGGGTGCCATCGCTGAGCCGTGGACCGACGGAGCGACCAACTCGACGTCCGGCGGGATCTTGGCTCCGTCACCCCGCTGAGATCCGCCGGACATCGGAGCCGAGGCATTCGGCCGTGGTGTCGTCGTCGAGGCGTCTGTCGACGTGGCCCCTGCCGGCGGCCGGCCGTGGTTCCACCACGTGGTGGTGGCAGCGGGATTGCCGGCATCTGCAGTGGCGGCGTTGCGGTAGAGGGATCGTGGCGGAACCGGACCGTGGGCACCGTATCCGCCCGAACCGGACTCACTCGCGTACGCCGAACCCGTCCGAAGGGGTGGGCTCGCGATGTCCGCCGCAGACAGCATGCTGCCCCCGCCGTTCGGCGGCGGCACCGGCTCCATATCGGGACGGGGTCTGGTGTACTGCTCATCTGCCGCACTCGGTGAGACATCTGCGGACACCGTGGCCAGCGCGGCCGACTGCTCCAGATACTGCCGCCACGCCTGCAGGACGGTCAACAGCTGCTGGGTGTAATCCGTTGCCGGAGTGGGCAGGTGGGACGGCGGGCCGGCAGACGCCGGCGGCATCGGCGGCAAGGCCGGGGGCAGCGGCATCGCCGGGGGTGCGGCCACCGGCCACTGCGGGGTCGGCGGTATGCCGAAGCCCGTCGTCGCCGCACCCGCCATCTGTTCCAGGTACTGCCGCCAAGCCTGCAGGTAGGCAAGAAGATTCGGATCGAACTGTGGTGCAGTCATGTGTGGGCCTCCGTAATCTGGACAGGCGGTGGCTGGCTTCCCTCGTACGGTGTCGTCGGCACGTCCAACGGATGGGGCAACGACTCCGCGGCGAAATCGGAATCGAGAGTCCGCAGCGGGCGCGCGTCGGCCGGCTCACGGTTCTCGATGTCGAAGACGTAGCAGTAGTCACCCGCGGGGGTGGGCATCCGGATGGGACTCGACAAACCCTGGTCCAGAAACCCGAAGGGGAACCGCCACTCGAGCGTGGTGTTCTCCCGCAGGTCGGTGCCGTCCGATCCCACCCATAAGTAGTGATCCAGGATCGCGTTGACGGCGTGCCGTCCCGACTCGCAGGCCGCCTCCATCGACGTCATCCTGGTGAACGTCTTGGTCCAGGTACCTGCGAACACCACAGAATTGTGATGCACCTGGAAGCCGCCATGGCGGGCCTGCCACACATTGCGCACGTGCAGGTCTTCGAGCCACCGAGCCTGGGTGGGCCGGTAGGTCCACGACGTCCCATGCGGATTCCACGGGTCGCCGCCGGGACGATTGGGCCAGTCTCCGATGATCGGCACCAGGTACGGCGTCTCGTTGCGGACGATGAGCCCGGTGTCCGCGGCGGTGATCAGCCCTCGGTCCAGCGTGTACCACGCCGGCCACGGCATGATCTCCTCCGGGGAACAGCGGGCGTCGCTGGTCAGAGCGGCCACTATCTGGCGCCACACCTCGGCTGCGAGTTCGTCGGGCGTGCAGTCGCGGGCCGCCTTGCCCCGGCCTGTCGCGTCCACCAGATGCCTTGACGGCGTGTTGAAATCGCCGATGTCGACCGAAAGCACCGACACGTAACCGTCATCGGCCAGGTTGGGTCGCTTCTCCCACATGCCGTGCTGGTTGATCGACGACAGCGCCCATTCGGTACCCGAGTAGTACATGTGTCCCCGGAGCAATTGGAACTCGGTGTCGAAGTAGTACTGCACGCCCGACAGGGTCTGGAATCGATCCCACGGCACCCGGCCCATCAAGTCCATCGCGTAGGGATCGCGCCGTGCCCCCGAGCGGGTGGCGTCGGGCTGCAACGGACCGTCCGGCGGCGGGGCAGAGGTCGTGAACCCGTCGAGGTCGGCCACCGTGCCCCCGGTGCCGGCCGCGCGCAGCGCCATCGTGATCCTCTCGGCGGACGGGGCATCGACCGCGACGACGGTGTAGTCCGGGGCGACGCGGGTTCCGTCGGCGAACGTGACCCGGACCCGGGGGCGCAGATGCGGCGGTTGCCGCGCATCCACCACCGGTGGATCGATGCATTCGGCCGAGGCGCGCACGAAGCGCACGCCGATCTGGGTCAGATGGCGATACCAATGGTCGAACCACGATTCGGTGGTCGGTCCGTTGAGCACCCCGTCTGCCTTGTTGTCCCGCCTGTCCATCTGCAGCTGTAGCTGCAGGTAGGTCGTGAGGTTGGTGCGGGCGTCACCCCATCGTGAATCGAATGCGGCCAGCACTCTGGGCATCTCGAGCAGGAGGGCGTCGAAACGCGGGGTGTAGGAGAATCGTCGGGTGCCGTCGGGCTGCCGGCCGACGAAGTAGTCGTAAGCAGAGAGGTTCTCCAGTTCGGTCGCGCGTCGCAACGGGCTGGTGACCAGATAGCGCAACAGCCTGCCGACGAAGGTCTGCACATCGGTCGCGGTGAAGCCAAACTCGGTGAGTTGTCCGGCGGTACTGATGAATTCGGCGAGGCTGCGGGGCGCTTCGCGCGGGAACACCAACGACGGTTTGCCGTTCACGGTCGTGCCCTGGGTCACCACCCGCCGGACGTTGTCCCACACGGTGCGCGACGTCGTCGTCCAGCGCTGAATGCCGGTCGCCGATGCCGTGTGCTGATAGATCGGGATGCGGTTGAAGAGATCCCAAGTGTGCAGGTAATAGGCCGGGAAGAAACGGAATCCGTGCTCCCCGGCGACGGCCCGACCGGGAACCGTCGGTTGGCCCCGCCTTCCGGGAAAGGGCCGAAGTTCGGCATGAGTTCCGTTGTGGGATCCCGCCTTCGCGTACTGCGACGCCGCCAGGCCACCGAGCTTGACCGCCGGATGGCCGTTTCCCGGTTCGGCACGCTCGTCGATTCGTGGCTCGTAGACGGTGACGTCGAAACCACGCTCGGCCAGTTCGTGTGCCGCGCTGAGGCCCGCGATGCCCGCACCCAGGACCGCCACGGTCGGGCGCCGCCGGCAGGCGGCCGGAGGGATGATCGGCGTGGTCATGACGCGTCCGCCCGGAGTGCGGACAGGAGCGCCGGTTGCGAGGGAGCGCGCACCGCGGCGTGGACGTAGGCGCGCATGGTGTCGTGTGCCCGCAGGATGTCCTCGAGGGAGCCGCAGACCTGCAGCACCCCGCTTTCCACGGCGTGGTCGAGGCTGATCGCGGCGTCGAGAATGTCGAGGATCCCGGTCCGGGAGGTGACGACGCGCGCGCCGGCGTTCTCGACGTGCCCGGTGGACACCTCAAGGCGGTGTCCGCCGCGCAGCGCGAAGCGCTCACCGTCCACGTCGAGGTCGACCACCAGCGGGCCGAGTGTGCGAAGGACCAGGCGGTAGCTGTCGGGCACCTCATCGGCAAGATGGGCGACCGACATCCGTAGCAGCGACGAAACCTTCTCAGCCATAGAGGAACTCGAATACACCGGTGCCGATGAAGTCGATGGTCTCGCCGTTGATCGTGCCTGTCATCCGGGCGGTCCCGCTGGACTCGCACAGGACGGTCGTCCCGTCCAGCGCCAGCTCACTGGGCTGCGCCAGCCGCGCGTAGGACTGCGGGAGGAATTCGGCACGCACCGAGTCGGCGCAGCGGGCCGCGGTGACCTCGATTCTCGCGGGCACACCGGGGACTTCACCGTCCAGCAGCAGTCGCATCGGTGGCGGCAGGGTGCAGTCGGCGGGCCGGCCGAGGAGCCCGGATGTCCGCACCTGCACCGACGCGTGCCGGAAGATGGCTGCCGGTTCATCTCGGTGCCACACGTACAGCGCCTGGGACAGGTAACGCAGCCGCCGTTTGTCGGTCATGCGCAGATAGACCAGGGACCACGGGTCACCGGAGTCGTGCGGAAGCACCGTGCCCCACTCCCAGCCGAAGTCGTCTCCCCACCAGAACCGGCCCCAGTTGTGGTCGTGGTAGGACACGTCGTTGTCGAACCGGTGTTCGTGGCCGTCGATGGTCAGCCAGCCGGTGGCGTGCAGTCGCGGCACGAACAGCCAGTTCATCCGGCCCGACCCGATCGGTTGGTTGTTCACGACGAACGGCCGGCTCACCGAGACGAACTGCAGTTCACCGCGAATGCCCTGGGCCGGAAGGTCGACCGTCACCAGGTAACCGTCGGGTAGCACCTGCATGCGATTGCCGCCGATGGTCAGATCGCCGAGGCACGCCGAGATGTCCACATCCGTTGCGTCGAATCGCGCCACCTCGCCACGCCATTCGGAGTCGTGCGCGATGACGATCACCCGGGGCGCCGGCCGGAATCGTCCGTCCGGGGCCGTCTCGCTGTTCAGACTGAAGTTGATGAGAAGACGGAGACCTCGGGCGTGCACCACGAAGTGGTGCCACTCTTTGAAGCCCTCCGGTTCGGCGGTACCGAGCATCGGTGTCCGCATGAAGTCGCTGGCCGCCAGTGATGCTGTCATCGCAACCACCGCCCGGAGTCCGGAAGAGAAGTTGCTCCGCTCACCGGCGGTACGTCGGGTGCCGGCCCGGCCAGCCTCTCGACGGCAGTGCCGATACTGGCCAGCCCGAGTAACAGGTGTACGAAGTCATCCTCCGGGTGCGGGCCGGGATGCGGGCCGGCGCAGCCCGGTACGGCCAACGACCGCACCAGCTGCCCCAGTCCGGCCAGGCCCACCAGGTAGCCGATGAAGCTGCTCTGCTCGGCGAGGGCCGGTTGCGGGTCCGTGATCGTCATGCGAAACCCTCCGGGCGTAGCCGGGCCAGTATGGTGTCGTTCAGTCCGTGGCCGACGAGGGCGTCGGCCAGCAACTCCGACCATGCGGTCGGGGCTGCGTGGGGTTCGGCGGGGCCGTCGAGCACGTTGAGGCTCAACGTTTCCCAGATGCGGCGGAGATTCTCGACGGCGGGCGATCCCGCCAGCGCGTCACGCAACTGGGCCCCGGCGGGTGTCTGCGCGTAGCGCGCGCCTTCCGCGATCAGCATGTCGTGCACGCCGCGGGCGGCCACGGGATTGCCGAGCACCGCGCGGCGGGCCCCGAGCAGCAGGTCGAATGCAGCGCGTTCGGTGCCGTCGGCATCGTCGGCGGGGGCGGGCAGCAACTGTGGCGCATTGCGCTCGACGAGATCAAGGGTGGCTTCCCTGATGCGTTCCAGCTCGGCCAGCATGCCGATCAGCATCTCGGGGTTCATCGGGTTCGCCCGTGCACGTAGTCGACCAGGCCGGTGAGCATGTCGCGGTGCTGGCTCGGGGGCAGCCAATCGAGATCCGCGAGGACGGCGGCAGCTTCCCGGGCATGCCGCGCGGCGAGATCTCGGGCATGGTTGAGCGACCCCATGCGCTGCATCAGGTCGAACAGCCAGCGGATGTCATCGAGCTTCTTCGATTCCGAATGGTGCTGTCCGGCAAGGAAAGTGACGATCTCAGTGCGTCCGCTGTGGGACAGGTCGCCGCGTGCGGTGAGCCGTTCCAGCAGGTCGGTGAGGCCGAGTTCACCGTCTGCGCCGGGTCGGCGTCTGCCCAGGATCTCGACGGCGTGGTCGCGTTCCTCCGGTGTGGCGCATCGAAGGGCGTGCAGCAGCATCAGGGTTCGCTTGCCCTCCCACAGGTCGCCGCCGATCTCTTTGCCGTAGTCCTCCGGATCGGCCCGCAGATTCAGCAGGTCATCGGTGATCTGGAAGGCCGCCCCGATGTGTCGACCGAGGGCCTCCAGCGGGGGGAGTTGGCTGAGGTCGGCGCCGGCGGCAAGTGCGCCGGCCTGTAGTGGAGTGATGAACGAGTACCAACTCGTCTTGAGCTCGACCATTTTCAGGTAGTCCGCGTCGTCGAGTTGCCAGGCGTTGGATTTGACCCACTCGAGTTCGATCGCCTGGCCGTCGACGGTCTGCCGGGTCATGTGGGCGACGGCGCGCAGGATGCGCAGTGCCGGCCCGAGTCCCACGCGTTCGACGTTGTCCAGCAACGGCTGCAGGGTGAGGGAGAGCATCGCGTCGCCGACGTTGACGGCGATCGGGATGCCGTGGTCGATGTGCAGGGTGGGTTTGCCACGGCGCCACCAGGATTCATCCTCGATATCGTCGTGGATGAGGAAGGCGTTGTGGTAGAGCTCCAACGTGGCGGCGGTGGGTAGCACGGCGTCGAGGTGTCCGCCCAGACCCAGGCAGATCGCGATGCTCAGTGCGGGTCGCAGCGCTTTCCCACCGCGCAGTGGGTAGTCCAGGATCAGCTCGTGCAGGCTGCCCGCCCCCTGCCGACCCGATCCGTAGAGCCGGTCGATCTCGCCGTCGCAGATCTCCTTGCAGTGGGCGAGGTACTGCTCAAGTTGATCGGGTGACGCCGGGCGGGAAAGCGTCCCGGGTGAGGACGGCGTCATTAGGGACCGGTGATGAGGGCTATTCCTGCGGGTACCTTCACCCGGACCGCGTACCGGATGCGCACCCTCAGCTTGATCAGGTTGGCCGCCGACTCGCCGACGATCTCGAAGCTGGGCGGGACACTGATGGCGAGGTCCACCGGTTCCTCACCCGGTGAGGCCCCCGATGCCTGGCCGGGGGCAATCCGCTGGCGGCGGCCCAGAACGATGCCGTTGGCCGGGGGCGTGCCGACAGCTGTCTCCAGCTTCTCCACGCGGTGAACGGAGTTGATGTTGCCGGCGTAGAGGATGGTGTCACTCGGCGAGGTATAGCTGTTCACCAATTGGTAGAGCCCTTTGATCCCATCGGTATTGGTGATCCAGCACGAAGGGGAACGGTATCCGCCCTTCTCCACCGCCCCGCGGCAGTCGATGACGGCGCTGAGGATGGCGTCGGTGGTGCTCGCGGTCAAGTTGAACGTGTTGGGGCCGAGCGCTGCTGCGCGCAAGGCCGGAAACACGACATCGTCGACGGATGCCGCAAGGGCGACGGTCGCCGCATTGATCTTCGTGAGCAGCGAATCCGGGGTCGGCGCGATCAGTTCGGCGACCGAAGCCGACACATCTTGCGGTACGCCCTGGATCGGCACCACCCCGTAGTTCTCATCGGACACCTCGGTCTGACCCGGATCACCGGTATCCCAATGCGGAATGGCCTGCCAGGCGACGCAGGTCTGCTCGAACGTCTCCTGAATCGTGCGAGTGACGATGGCGACGCGCTCTGCACTCAGGTACATGCCGACCCCCTCAGGTTCGGCTCAAATCATCGCAGACCCACCCGCCCCCCGTACGCGAGTCGGTGTCAGTCAATCGGCGTACTTTTGGTGCAGCGCGACCTCTTGACCTGGGGACAGTTCTCCCCGCGTGACCGCATCGCAGTGTGCGATGTGCAGGGTGGCGACGGGATCGTCGGGCAACAACTGCCGGCATCGCTCGAAGGCTGCCCGTGCGGCCACCACGTCGCCGTCGTAGAACAGGGCGAAGGCCTCGTCGAACGCCGGCTGCGCCGAGATCTTGGCAAAGCGAAGGACTTCCGGATCCTCGTTGTAGACCTCGTAAAGGGTCACCGGCTGGCGGCGATTCACCACCATCACCCGCTCCATCCTGCGGATCAAGAACTGGGCCGGATCGGCGAGCTGCGCGTAGGTGGCGTCGGAGATGAGGATGGCCGAGTCGTAGCGCTTGTTGGTGCCCTCGATACGCGCCGCCAGGTTGACCGCATCGCCGACAGTGCTCAGCACCATGCGGTTGACGCCGCCCACCAAGCCCAGTCCCACGACCCCGGAGTTGATCCCGATCCCCACCCGCAGCTCTTCGGAGCCGTGCGCCAGGCGCTCGACGTTGTGCTCGCGCAGTGAGCGCAGCATGCCGAGCCCGGCCCGGACGGCATTGTCGGGCGCCCCCTCGAACACGGCGAGGACCTCGTCGCCGCGCATATCCTGGATCATGCCGTTACAGGCCACGATCGGCAGTTCCACAGCGCGCAGGAAGCCGGTGGCCAGGTTGTTGGCCTCCATGACGTCCATGTCCTCCAGCAGGGTGGTGTATCCCCTGATGTCGGTGACGAGCACCGTCATCTGCCGTTCGACGCGGTAGCCGCTGCGTACCCGGCGGACATCGTCGATATCGAGCATGCGCAACAGCTCGTTGGGGACGAACTTGGACTGAACATCCATGAGGGACAGGCGATGTTCGTCGGCAGCCCGCAGTTGAGCTTCGAGCTGAAAGTTCCACAGTGGCGCCGCCGCCTGCGCGCAGAGGAAGGTCATCGCTTCTTCATCCTGAGCCGAGAAACGCTGACCCGGGACGGTCCGCTCGGCATAGAGCACCCCGATGATCCTGTCCTGCAACCGGATCGGAGCGGCGAAGACCGACGTATCCGACACCAGGGTCACCGGGGCACCGGTTTCCACCACGCGCGCCACCACGGAACTGTCGTAGGGTACCGCTGTCCAAGGCCCTTCGATGGTGGTGGTGACACCGGCCTGGTGGACCGCGCGGACGGTCAGCTGGTCCGGTTGACCGGTGAGACACAGCACCCGTTCTGCGCCGGTCATGTCCGCGGCGGCGCCGAGGGCCAGCTTGGCCAGGCTGTCCGGGGTTCGCGCGGCCGCGAGCGTGCGCACCAGGTGATGCGCGCCCACGGGATCGATTCCGCCCGAGCCGGGTTGCACGAGTTCACGGCTGAGCAGCCAGGGGTGCTGGCGGGCCAGCCGGTCGGTGCGCAACACGAACCCCAATGCCAGCCATCGTTGGTAGGCGGTCCGCAGCATGTGCTCGTGGAGCCGGGTCCGGCCGGTGTCGGCATACAGGGTGGCCGCCTCCTCGTGCGCGAGCGCGGCGATCAGCGGCAGCTGATGTTCTTCGGCGAGTTCGATCGCCTTGTCCAGGAACTGCTCTGCCTCGAGGTAGCGCCGACGGGCCCGTGCCCATGACCCTTCCACGAGCGCGCACGGCGCCGCGTAGTTGGCGGGCGCCCCGGCCGCCCATTTCCGGTGCAGCGACAGCGAGTCGCGCACGGCCTTCTTCGTGGCACGGTCGTTCGGTGCGGCATGAATGTGGCTCAGGGCGCTCACCATGTGGACGAGCTGAAGTCCGGTGGTGCCCGTGGTCCCGGCCAGATGCTGCATCACCTCATCGGTCACGCTGACCGCGCCGGCGTAATCGCCACTCCAGAAATGGAGGCCCTGGGTGACGTCGGCCGCGACACTCAACGTCACCTCGTCACCTTCGCGGCGCGCCGCGGGCACGATCTCGCGTTCGTCATAGCCGCTCTCGCCGGCGACGAGCATGGGATCCTCGCTGCGTCCCAGCAGGTTGAGGCAGAGTTGATGGAGGGCTTGGCTCAGGGTGCTGGGTACGGGTTGGGAACGGATCTGTGGGATCAGCGACCGGGCCAGCGCGTCGATCTCGGACAGTGGACTGCCCGCCCAGAACGACTGGGAGATCAGCACGGTGACCAGGAATCCGGCGTATTCCTGATCACCCTGGTTGAGGGCGGCCGTGATCGCCTCGCGGATCTGCACCAGACCGTCGCGCACCGGGTGGCGCCAGTGCCGGATGAAGTTCAGATAGAGGAACAGCGTCTCCGGCCGCGCCTCCCGGAAACCGGCCCGTTCGGTCAGCGCAAGAGCGACCTCACCGAAGCGCTGGGCACCGGCGCGGTCGCCCGAGATCACGAGCAGCACTCCGTAGCTCACCAGCACCAGCGGGGACGACGGTGTGTGACCGTGCGCCAGGCTGAGGGTGAGTTGTTTGCGGATGATCAACGGGAACAGATTGGGGCGCGCGATGTAGGACATGCTGCGCATCTCGGCGAGGATGCGCTGCGCTTCGATGACCCGTCGGTCTTCGCACGCCGGCAATTCCAGCAATTGCTCGGTGCCCCAACGGCGCGCCGTCAGTTTCATCCGGCCCAGCGCATTGAGGATTCGGGGCGTGCCGGCGTCCGGCGGCAGCGGCTCGCCGAGCTCCTCGAGCGCGCGCAACCCGATGGCCAAGGCGTCCTGGAGCCGGTTCTGCGCTATCCGGCCTTTGAGGCGCAGGTAGGCAAGCCGCGCCCGATCGGCGGGATCGCGCAGCACCCCTTCGGCCTCGTCGAGTAACCCGTGCAACGCCGGCACGTCACCGATGAGTAAGGCCGCCTCCGCCGCGTCGAGCTGCAGTTCCAGGGTCAGGTCGAAATCCGACGACCAGCGTTGCGCACCCAGGAGGCTGAGTGCATTGCGGCAATAGTCCAGGCACAGCGGGAACGAGGCCTGGGCCCTGGCCTTGCGTGCGGCGCGGTGCAGTACCTCGACGAAGTGCAGACGCTCCGCGGGCTCGACGGTCTCCCCGCCGCCCAGGCTGACGTGGCGTGCCGCTTCGAACAGCCGGTCGTCGCCGAGTGCCACCAACCGCCGGCCGATGCGAAGGTGGACGTTGCGCTGTGTCTCGGCCGAGAGCCCCTCGCACGCCGACTCGGTCACCCGGTCGTGGCTGAAACGGTAGCGAGCCTGGTGGCTGATGGAGTTGGCGATGCGTCGTCCGTGATTGTCCAGGGCTTCGATCAACCGCAGTTCGAGCGCTGACCAGAGGGCGTGGGCCACCACGTCTGCGGGTGCACCGGCGGCCGCGGTGGCGTCGTCGAGGTCGAACTCGCCGCCGATACAGGTCAGCGACCTCAGCACCGCACGGTCGGCAGGGCGGAGCTGGTCGAGGTAACGGCCGAGGAATTCGGCCGCCGACGCCGAGATCTCGATGGAACTCAGAACGCGAAGATCCCATCTGGGCTGACCGTCCGGGCCGGCGGGAATGAGCGCGCCGGCTTGCTGCGCGCGGTACAGCAGCTGGCGGACCTGAAGCGGGTTGCCCTCGGTCCGGTGATGAAACTCGGCGGCGACGTCACCGAGCTCGACGCTGTGGCCGCTCACTCCGGCGAGCAACTCTTCGACATCGAGCCGGGAGAGCGGTTCGAGGTCGATACGCTGGATCGTCGACGTCGTCAGACCCGCGCCGGCCGGGTCGAACTCGCCGGCGCGATGGGCGCCGACCACCAGCACGTTGCGCAACGACACCGTCAGCAGCTCGGACAGGAACATGAGCGAATCACGGTCCGCCCACTGCAGGTCGTCGATCGCGAGGACGACTGGCCGGAACGCGGCGGTTTCGGAGAGCAGTTGGATGACGGCTCGGTGCAGCCGTCGACGGGCGTCGGCCGCATGCACCATCGGGACGTCTTCCGCCGGCGCATGGAGGTGGGCCAACTGGGGAACGAGTTCCTCGAGTACCACCGCGAGTGGCTGAGTCCCACTGATCAGGGCGGATCGCCAGTGCTGGCGTTCGGCGGCGGGGGTGGATTCCATGGTGCGCACGAGTGCACCGAGGGCCTCGCCCAGGGCGGCATACGGCGCGGGCGCCCCATCGCGGCATCGTCCGTAGGCGAAGACGCAGTTGCGCTCGGATATCTCGGCGCCGAAGGCTTGGACCAGGGTCGACTTGCCGACTCCGGGCACACCGCTGATCAGGACGCATACGCCGTCGGCGCGCCCGGCCGATTCGACGGCGGTGAGCAGGTCGATCATCTCCTGCCGCCGGTCGACCACCCGTCCGTCGAAATCAAGCACCGGGGTTGTCACCGTCGAACCGGTTCCATTCTCGTGCCGGCTCCTCCCCAGCGCTGTCGACGGTGTTCGCCTGCGCGTTCGCAATGCGACAGCTTAGCGTTTTCCTGCGGTTCGAGAGTTGATCACGACGACGGGGTTCGTGCGGCCGAGGTTCGCGCTGACGCGTTCCCATCATGCGGGAGATTTGCTGAACGGTCCGGCAACAGGTTGCTGCGCCATGCCACGGTTAGTTGATAACGCAACAAAACTGGCGTGCTACCCGTCGCCGGAATGCCCTTAGGCTCGAAACCGGGGACACATGGACCGGAACGCGACCACCAAACTACAGGCCAGCGGCCACCGCTTCCTTTTGCGGCGAATGGAATACGCACTGGCGTGCCGCGACACCCGCATGCTCGGCGACCCGATCCGGGCGCACTCGCTGGCTCTTGCGGCGGGTGCGGTGCTGACCGTCGTGGTCATGGGCGTGTGCGTCGCGTTGGCCGTGATCAGGCCGCGCGGCACCATCGGCGATGCGCCGATCGTGATGGCTCGCGAGTCAGGGGCGATCTATGTGCGGGTGGGCGACACGCTCCATCCGGCAATGAATCTGGCGTCGGCCCGGTTGATCGCCCGCACGCCCGCGACGCCGGCACTTGTCAGCGCCGCGAGCATCTCGGTGGCCCAACGCGGTCCCCTGATGGGTATCCCCGGGGCACCGGCGGCGTTGCCCACCGAGCCTTCGGCGGCAGTGACGTGGACGGTGTGCGACGGCGATGCGACCACGGTGTTCGTGGGCGAGACCCAGGGCGCCGAGAGCGCGCCGCCGCTGCTCGTCCGCCCGGCCGGTGAGGGCGCGGCCACCGTCTACCTGCTCTTCGACGGCCGGCGAGCACAAGTCGACCTGCGGGACCGGGCCGTGACGAGGGCTTTGCGCCTCGACAATGTTGAGCCACTGACGATCTCGCGAACGATGCTGAATCTGGTGCCCGAGATCGCCGCCATCGGTGTACCCGTCATCGAGGGGCTCGGCGGACCCGGTCCGTCGCGCCTGCCCGGGAGCCGGGTGGGCTCGGTACTTCAGGTGCGCCGCACCGACGCCGCACCCGACCATTACGTCGTACTCACATCCGGGATACAGCGGATCGGACCGGTGGCGGCCGATCTCATCCGATTCGCCGTCGTACAAGGCGAACCGGTTCGAGACGTTCCCGCGGATCGGATCGCCGAGATCCCCGTGGTCGAGGCATTGCCGCTGCGGTATCTCCCGCGCAGCGGCGCGACACCGGCCGGACGTGACCTCGCGGGGCAGGTGTGTGTGCGCTGGGTGCCCTCGGGCACGGGTGCCGCGCCGGATGTCACCGTGATGGTCGACAAGTCCCCGTCGACGCAATTTCCGACGATCGCCTTGGCCCAAGCCGACGGGGACGGCCCGCACATCGATGCCGTCGCGATCCCGGATGGCGCGTACGTGCACGCGACCGGCGCAGCGGGGGCGGGCGCGGCGACCGGACCGCTGTTCCTCGTCGACCAGGCGGGTGTGGCGTACGGACTCGAGAGCCCGGAGACCGCGCAGAGTCTGGGATTGCCCGGCACACCTGGCAGCGGGCCGTGGCCGATCCTCGCCGCGCTACCGCGGGGACCAGCGCTCAGCAGTGCCGCTGCGTCCGTCCAACGTGACGGGATCACGCCGCCGGCGTAGACGCGCCGACGAGATCAACACCGCGGCGGCGGTCATACACAGTGCTGCGCCCACGAGCGCCCGCCGGCCGGTACCCGAGGAAGGGCGCTCGACCGCCGGTGGTACTGCGCGCACGGCGGGGGAGGCACCCGAGATATCGGGTACGACACCGTCGAGTGCGCCCACCACATCGACGATTCCCTTCCCGACAAACGGATTCCATCCGGATCCCGGGGTGAGCGCGGTGTCCTCGATCCGCTTCATCGTCTGGCGTGCGGTCGGGTTCGGCATGGCCGACCGCAGCAGCGCCACAATCCCCGCGACGATCGGTGCGGCATAGCTGGTTCCGGAAATCATCTGCGGTGCAGCGTCATCGGGAGCCTGGTCCACCAGGCCTTCGCCAGACGGGCTCAGTGACACCACCGCTTCGGCGGGCGCGGCCACATCCACCCAGGGGCCGCCCAGCGTGAACTCCGACGGCATACCGTCGGTGCGTGCCGACCCGACGGTCAGCACGTACTCGTCGTACCAGCACGGGCTTGCCACGACCTCCACGCGCTCCCAGTCCGGGACGCTCCCGGATGTCGGATTCTGCTTCGGACAGCTGCCATGTCCGCCCACGTTGCCCGCGGCCGCCACCACCACCGCGTTCTTCACCTCCACCGCGTAGGCCAGGGCGGCCCCGAGTACCCGATCGTCGAGGGCCTCACCAGCCGCGACACAGGCCACGGTGGAGATGTTGATGACCGTCGCACCGAGGTCCGCCGCCAGACGTACCGATGCCGCCAGGGTGTCGACGTCGCCGACGCCCTCAGCTCCGCCGACTTCACGGAATCGGCTGCTGGTCTGCCGGATACCGAGAATCGTCGCTTCAGGCGCGACCCCACTGAATCCGGACTCCTCGTCGGGTGCCGAACCGATGAGGCCGGCGACGATGGTTCCGTGCCCGTCGCAGTCCTGCGTCCCGTCACCGGTGGAGACGAAGTCCCCGCCGGGTATCAGGCGGGGCAGGAGCCGATGGCGCGCGACCCCGGTGTCGATGACGGCCACCGTCTGACCGGCTCCCCGGGTCACGGCCCACGCCGCTCGCAGATCGGGCCGGGCCGGGACTCGACGGGACGCGGCGGCCCCGCTGGTCGTGGCGCATGCCTTGAATTGCTCTGTTCGGTAGGGGGCTGCTGCCGGGCCCGGGGCAGGCAGCAACGTACCGTCCACCGTCGGCGGACCGACCGCGTTCGCCGGCGGGGCCGAGCTCAGCGATGCAATGACAAGCGCAGCCGCGGCAATCGGCCGCGTCACGCGCGTCACCACGGCAGATCCATATGCCGCGCGATACCGAAGACTCCGGCGGCCCATCCGGCCAACGGGACGGCGGCAACCAACAGGGCGTGTTCCAGCACATCGACGCCGCGGAGCCACACCGGGCCGAAGGTGTGGCGCTGCGCGTACAACCCGCCGGTCACCCCTACCGTCGTCACCGCGATCCAACCGGCCTGAGCCGGAACCGCCATCAGCAGTGTCGCGGAAGCCGCTGTGGCACTGATCAATCCACCTGTTACCAGGGCGATCCGGCACGAGCTTTCGGCGTACAGTCGCGACCGCAGAAGCAGCGCGCCGGCCACCACGGCGACCAGTATCGGCCCCGCCGTCGGTACCGTGCCGGCCCGGGCGCAGCCCACCGCCATCAGGACAGAACCCGTCGCGGCTGCGGCGGCGCCACCTGACACGATGCCGGCCAGCACCTCGCCGGCGTACCCGGCACGTCGATCGGTGATGCGCGAATCGCCATGACCGGGGATCACCGGCGCCAAACCCGTAAGCGCGATCGTCAACCGGGCCGCGGTACCCACGCCGGCCAGCGCGGTGAGCACCAGGATGGCGGCAATGACGATGACCCCGACCGGGGTGATCACGGCGAGGGCGGTCGCCACCGCCAGCAGGGACGCGTACGTGGCGTACGCGGTGAGAAGCGCGGTAGCGCAGGCGCTCAGCCGTCCGAGTACGACCGAGGTCAACGCGGCGGCGGCGGATCCCAACAGCACTCCGGGGGCGTGTAGTGCCGCTCCGGTGGCGAGATGGCCTGCGGCTGCGCTGAACACGACCGCGACCGTGCACGCTGCGGTGCGTGCACCGGGTGCGCGACGGGCGACCACGGCGGACAGGCCGACGACGAACGCGGCGACGGCCGCCGCCGCTGCCGGATGGCCGTTCCCCGTCAGCGTGTATATCAGGGTGGCGACGGCGATCGTGACGCACCACGCCCACGCCTCGGGTGCCCGAGCCTCGTGTCGAGGCGCCCCGGCCGAGATCACGGTGCGGAAATCGCCGCGTGTGGAGGGCAGGAACGCCGGCGCGGAGACACCTGACATGGTCAGGATATCGCCGTCCTGAATACCGCACTCCTGCAAGGTCATCGACTCATCGAGCGGCCCCTCGGGCACCCGGTGCAGCCGCCAGGTGCGGGCGTTCTCGGTGCGCACACCGGAACCGGCCACGAGATCGACGACCTCGGGCAACAATGCCGCCAGCGGTACACATCTCGGCAGGACCAGATCGGTCATCTCGCCCGACCATGCGACCGCCACCCGGCACAGCGAATCCTCCACCGCAGCGAACCCCCTCACGCTGCTTCCACGGTAGCCACCCGGAGATCGGCGGTGACGCACCAATATCGGGTGGAACCGACCGGCGCCCTGATGCGTCGAACCCGGTGTGGAACTTGTGAAGCCACCGTCGCCGGCTTCGGGGCCGGTGGAGCTGCGGCGCCCACCGGACCTGCCTGCCGTCCCTCCGGTCAACCCGTTGGCGCGCCTGCTTCCGCTGGTGATGCTGGTGGCCGTCGGCGGTATGGTCGCGGTGTACCTGACCTCGGCGCAGTCAGCTGCCCGCAATCCGATCTTCCTGCTCTTTCCCGTCATGATGCTGGCGTCGGCGATGGGTACCTTGGCGCACACCTTCCGCGGCCGTACCGGAGAGATCGATGCGGGGCGCCGCGGCTACCTTCGGTATCTCGACGCAGTGGTCGACGACGCCACGGAGACGGCACGCCGGCAACATCAGGTGTTGCACTGGACCCACCCGGATCCGGCCGCGTTGTGGACGATGGCCGGTGGGGCGCGCATGTGGGAACGCCGCCCCGGCGACCCGGACTTCGGAGTGATCAGGGTGGGGCTCGGCGCAGTGGCGCTGTCGACACCCTTGATAGCTCCGCCGGCCGGCACGGACGACGAGACCGACCCGGTGACCGTCGGTGCGCTGAAGGACGCCCTGGACCGTTGCGCGTTGCTCGACGACGTGCCGGTCACGCTGCGGCTGGCGGATTGTCCCCGGGTGCCGATCGGTATGGACCGCGCTTCGGCGCGGAACCTGCTGCGCGCCATGGTCTGTCAACTGGCCATGCTGCACAGTCCACGCGATGTCAGGATCGCGGCCGTGGTACCGGTCGGCGACGGGCACTGGGACTGGCTGAAATGGCTGCCGCACCACCGCGACCGCGAGGTGGTCGATGCTGCGGGTCCACGCCGGCTCACGTTCCCCGATCTCGATGCAGCACGGGAAGCTTGCCGGGCGCTGCGTGCCGTCCAGGTGGTGATCGTGGTGGACGGCGTGGACGTACCGGCAACAGAGGTCGGTGCCGGTGTCACGGTGATCGAGCTCTCCGACGTCGGGGCCGCGGGCCTTCCGCCCGGATGCCGCGCGGATGGAATCAGTCTGGCCGAGGCGCTGATCTGCGCCCGCCGGCTGGCACCGCATATGCCCGACCGATCGGCCGGGGCGGTGACGGGTTGGCCCGAACTGATCGGCATCGGGGCGTCCGGAGCCCTCGATCCGGACGTGGCGTGGCGTCCACGCACGGACGGGCTGCGGCTGCGGGTGCCGATCGGGTTCACCGAAGACACCGACAGTGCCCCAGGTCCCGTCGTCCTGGACATCAAGGAGGCCGCGCACGGCGGCATGGGGCCACATGGACTGTGTATCGGTGCGACGGGTTCCGGGAAGTCAGAGTTCCTGCGTACCTTGATCCTCGGGCTGATCGCGACGCACCCACCCGAGGAACTGAATCTCGCGCTGATCGATTTCAAAGGTGGTGCGACGTTCCTCGGGCTGGACCGCGCCGCGCACGTCGCGGCCGTCATCACCAACCTCGCCGACGAAGCACACCTGGTGGACCGCATGCGGGATGCGCTGACCGGTGAGATGAACCGCAGACAGGAACTACTTCGGGCGGCAGGAAACCTGGCCGGTGTGCACGACTACCGGCAGGCGCGGGCGGCCGGCGCTGACCTGCCCGCACTACCGGTGTTGTTCATCATCGTCGACGAGTTCTCCGAACTGCTCAGCCGACAACCGGATTTCGCCGAGCTCTTCGTGGCGATCGGACGGGTCGGCCGCTCTCTGGGGATGCATCTGCTGCTCGCGAGTCAGCGCTTCGACGAGGGCAGGATGCGCGGGCTCGACACCCACCTGTCCTATCGCGTGTGCCTGAAGACGTTCTCCACCAGCGAGTCCCGGGCCGTGCTGGGAATTCCGGACGCCTACCATCTACCGGCCGCGCCCGGTTCCGCTTATCTGAGGACGCCGTCAGGGGAGACGGTCCGCTTCCGCACCGCGTTCGTCTCGGGGCCGGTGGGCGGGCCGGCACCGAACGTCTCGGGTGCGCCATGCCTGTTCACCGCCGCCCCCGCCGGGAATGACATGGACAACGAGGTATCGGCGGCGCCCACGATGCTCGATGCCGTACTGGACCGACTGACCGGCCGCGGCGTCCCCGCACACCGGGTCTGGCTGCCGCCGCTGGACGAACCGCCGGCGCTCGGCGATCTCCTCGCCGCGCACGGGTCCGGCCGGCTTCGGGTACCGATCGGTCTGGTGGACAACGCTTTCGGGCAACGTCACGAGCCCCTGATGGTGGACTTCGCGGGTGCTGCCGGGCACGCCGCGGTGATCGGTGCCACCCGGTCGGGAAAATCCACCGCGCTGTGCTCTCTCATCCTGGCGCTGGCGGCGACCCATGATCCGGGCGAGGTGCGCTGCTACCTGCTGGATTTCGGTGGCGGCGCGCTGTCCTCGCTGGACGCGTTGCCCCACACGGGTGTCTGCGCCGGACTCGGGGATGCCGAGCTGGCCCGCCGGGCCGTCGCGCATGTCCACGACGTGCTGCGGAGACGGGAAGCGGGGGTGCGCGATGAGCACGGTGACATCTTCCTGATCGTCGACGGGTGGGCGGCCATGCGGCAGGAATGCGACGGCTTGGAGGAAGCGATCACGGCGCTGGCGGTGCAGGGTCTCGCGCATCGGATCCACGTCGTCGTCGCCGCGTCCCGCTGGGCGGACCTGCGGCCCGCGCTCAAGGATCACCTGGGTACCCGCATCGAACTCCGACTCGGCGATCCCGCCGAGTCGGAGATGGACCGCAAGCGGGCACGGCTGCTCGCCCACCGCGGGCCCGGCACCGGCCTCAACCGCGACGGGCTGTCCCTGTTGATCGCATGCCCGACCCTGTTCGGTCTGGATACGCCTGCGGCGGTGCAGGTTTTGCGTACCCGGCACGCCGCGCACGCGATCTCCCGGATCGAGGTGCTGCCTGCCATGGTCCGCTGGTCCGGCGGCTCGACACCCGAAGGGTCTGCTTCGACCACGGTGGCCGTCGGCCTAGGGGAGAGCCGGATGCAGCCGGTGACGATCGACTTCCGCAAGCACGGTCACCTCATCGTGCTCGGTGAGAGCGAATGCGGAAAGACGGCGGCGTTGCGCACCCTGTGCCGCGCGCTGACGCGTTCCAGTGGTGCCGAGGCCGTCCGGTTGCTCATCGTGGACTACCGGCGCAGCCTGCTCGGCGTGGTGGAATCGGAACATCTGGCCGGGTACGCGATATCGGCCGAGGCCGTAGCGGCTCAACTGCCGCCCATGCTGGAGCAGCTGTGCGCCCGGCTACCGGGACTCGACGTATCGCAACAACAGTTGCGTGACCGCTCCTGGTGGTCCGGGCCGGAAATGTACGTCGTGATCGACGATTACGACATGGTCCCGGCGGACGGCGGAAACCCGCTGAGCCCGCTGCTGGAATATCTACCCCATGCCAAGGACATAGGCCTGCACATCATCGTTGCGCGGCGCTCCGGCGGAGCCGCCCGGGCCATGTTCGACCCGTTTCTGGCCCGGCTGCGCGAATTGGGTAGCGCCGGCCTGATGATGAGTGCGGGGCCCGAGGAGGGGGCATTGCTCGGCTCGGTGCGCCCGGTGCCGCTGCCGCCGGGCCGGGCCACCCTCGTCCTCCGGGGATCTGCGGCCGAACGGGTTCAGCTCGCGTGGACCGAGCCGCAGTGACGGCGGTCGCGGTGCTCTTCGGCCCGGCGACGGTGCGCGGCCCGTGCCCCGTGCGCGGCGAATTGGTCAGGGCGGGACTGGATTTCCTCGACGACCGCGACACGATCATCGACGATCTGCCGGTATCGGTGGATTCGGTGCTGAGGGAGATCATCGGCACCGTGGTGGGGGGCGACCGCCGGGTCGCCGACGGACTGGTGCTCGTCTGCCCCGGGTGGTGGCCGTCGGCGCGGCTGGATCGTATCCGCGCGGCGGCCACCGCGGCTTGCGCCGAAGCCGTCGTGGTGACCCGGGCGCAAGTACATCGGCGCCGACATCCTGGCGCCGACATCATCGTGGAGATCACAGACGAGTTCGTCCTCGCTGCGACAGCGGACACCACGTTGCTCGTCGTCCCGAGACGCACGGGGGTGGCCGCAGCAGTGGCGGCCGGCCTCGACGAGCCCGCCTCGGTGCTCATCGATGTGCCGGGCGGCATCGCGGGCGCGCGGGCCGTCGCCAGCGAGACTGCCGCCGGCCTGCAGCGGGGCGGCGAGGTCGCCATCGTCGGCGACCATCAGTTGCTCCAGACTGCCGGCGACATGTGCGCGTCGCCCGCCGACCCGCCGCGCCACCGGTGGCCATGGGTGGTCGTCGTGTGTCTGCTGGCCGTGGCCACCGTCGTCGCGGTGGCACTGCATCGCCCACCACGCGAACCATCGGACCGCACAACGGTGTTGATCACGGAAGGCCGGGTCGCCGCACGGGTTCCCGCAGACTGGCTGGTCGAACGGATCACCGCCGGAACCGGGTCGCGCCGCGTCCAGGTCACCGAATCCGGCGGCGAGCGTGCGCTGCTCATCGTGCAGTCACCGGCCGAAGTCGATATGGCCACGACGGCAACGACTCTCGCCACTGCACTGCGCAGGGAAGACCCCACGGTGTTCACCGATTTCGAGGCCACCGGCCGGCGCGCCGGCCGGCCCGTGATCAGTTACACCGAGGCCAGGGCAGACAGGAAGATCGAATGGTCCGTCTTCCTCGAGGGCGGAGTGCGGATCGCCGTCGGATGCCAGAGCACAACCGCCCGGGATGCGCGGGAGATCTGTGACCAGACCATCGCATCCGCCCACAGCGTGCGGTGAGCAAGATCCGGATCAATGGAACCGAAACGCCCCCCGCTGCGTCTAACCTCAGTAGTACCCGACGAGAGGACTCAGATGACTTCGCTGAACACCGATTTCGATCTCATGCACGTCGTGGCAGGACAGATCGACACGCGCAACGAGGAGATCCGGGCCATGCTCGGATCGTTCATCGGGCGGATGAGTTCCGTCCCGCCGTCGGTGTGGGGCGGTGCTGCGGCGGTGCGTTTCCGCGAGGTCGTCGAGCGGTGGAACGCCGAATCGATGGCATTGAACGACGCCTTGGCGCGGATCTCCGAGACCATCCGGCTCAACGAGCGCACCCTGCGCGAGGCCGGCGACAGCCATTCCCAGCAGATCGCCGCCATTACCACCCACCTGTAAGGAGTCACGATGGATGCCACGCTGTCCTATAACTTCGACGAGATCGAGTACACGGTCCGCCAGGAGATTCACAGCACCTCGGCGCGGCTGAGTGCGGCGCTGGACGAGTTGCGGGCACAGATCACGCCACTGCAGCAGACCTGGACCCGCCACGCCGCCGAGGCCTACCGGATTGAACAGATGCGCTGGGACCAGTCGGCATCGGCCTTGCAGGACATCCTGTTCCGGCTGGGAAACGCGGTCCGCGACGGCGCTGACGAGATCGCCGCAACCGACCGGCAAGCCGCCAATGCCTGGGGTTACTGACGCCTCGGCGTTGCCATGAAACCTGCGCGGTCCCGCCGGGGGGAGGACCGGCGGGACCGCGCAGTCCGACCAACTCGGTGCGTGGCGAAGTGACAAACGAACTCAAATGTCCTGTCGGACTGCCACTCACGAGTGGCCGGATGCGGCGGGTTCTGTCCGGCGGTCTGTTCGGCTCCTCGTCGGGATCCTCCCCGGGGCCGGAGATAAGGGCTATGGTGTGGAATGCGGCCGATGCAGTGAGGCGTCGGGCCGTGATCGGGAGCGTGATCATCTGTGAGGACGACCAAAGGGCCGAGTGCTCGGGAGCTTCGTGCTGTGCACGAACTCTTCGTCGCAGGCGAGGTCGACGTCGCGGAGCTGGAACCGACCACGGTGCGGCCGGTGGTCGCCAAGAGCTGGCAGCGCAGCCTCGCCAAGGGCGTGGATCCGGATTTCGATCGGGCTCGGCCCGCCGCGGTGGGCTCCGGCATCGCAAAACTGCGTGATTCCCACCCACTGGCACCCGCACTCCCGGTGATCCGCCGGCTCCTCGTCGACGATGCCGTGGATGCGGGCGTTGTCGTGGCCGTCACCTCGGCCGACGGCACCCTGCTGTGGGTCGAGGGCGACCCGAGAGCACGCCGCAGAGCCGAACAGATGAACTTCGTGCCCGGTGCGGATTGGAGTGAGCGCAGCGCAGGCACCAATGCGCCTGGGACCGCGCTGGCGCTGGACCGCGAGCTGCAGATCAGGGGGTCGGAGCACTTTTCCCGCGTCGTGCAGCCGTGGAGCTGCACCGCCACCCCCCTGCACGACCCGGACACGGGGGCACTGCTCGGTGCCATCGACCTCACCGGGGGCGCCCAGGCCGCGTCGGCCCAAACGTTGGCGCTGGTCAGGGCCACCGCGTTGGCTGTGGAGAATCATCTGGCCCTGCTGCGGCTGACCGGGAGCGTCCCGGAACCGGCGACGCGCAAGCCGCACCTGGTGGTGTTGGGTTCAGACCGCCCGCGTTGGGTGACCACCGACGTCTACGGCCACCTCCGCGCCACGATGCTGACCGGGCGACACGCCGACATCCTGGTGCTGCTCAGCAGGCACCCCGAGGGATTGTCCGCAGACCACCTGGCCGTCCTTCTCGACGACAAGGACCTGGACGTGGTGACGGTGCGGGCCGAGATGTCGCGGCTGCGCAAGGTCATCGGCGCCGAGTACCTGGAGTCCCGTCCGTATCGCCTGCTGGTCCCGATCACCACCGATATCGGTGAGGTCTTCGACGCCCTTGACCTCGGCGATGTCGAGTCCGCGCTGGCCGCCTACCACGGTCCGTTGCTGCCGCAGTCGGTGTCACCGTCGATCGCGCGACTACGCATGCAGCTGTCGGCGAGTATGCGCGGCGCGGTGCTTGCCGAGTGTTCACGCGGCGATATGTCCCCGCTACGGCGCTGGCTGGACCTGCCGGAGGGGCGCGACGATCGGGAAGGTTGGGAGGCGCTGCGCAACAGTGCCTCGATCGGTCCCGTGGGACGCGCGCAGGCCGGCGGACACCTCGCCGGGCTCGACTTCGAACTGGGCTGAACCGCCCGTATCCGGCACCCCGTGCAACGGTGGTGCAACCCTGCCATTCGTACCTTTAGTGACGACCGACACACTTCGCTGTCCCATGCAGGAGAGATTCCCATGACTGTTTATGCGCGCCCGGGTGTTGAAGGCGCTTTGATGTCGTTTAAGTCCCGTTATGGCAATTTCATCGGTGGGCAGTGGGTGGCCCCGGTGGCCGGCCGGTATTTCGAGAACCCGACGCCGGTGACGGGGCAGGTGTTTTGTGAGATTCCGCGTTCGGATGAGGCTGATGTGGAGGCGGCGTTGGATGCCGCGCATGCGGCGGCCCCGGGGTGGGGTAAGACCAGTCCGGCGGAGCGGGCGGTGATCTTGAATAGGGTCGCGGATCGGATCGAGGAGAATCTGGAGTCGATCGCGGTGGCGGAGTCCTGGGATAACGGTAAGCCGGTCCGGGAGACGCTGAATGCTGATATTCCGTTGGCGGTGGATCATTTCCGGTATTTCGCCGGTGTGCTGCGCGCCCAGGAGGGGTCGTTGTCGCAGATCGATGAGGACACCGTGGCGTATCACTTTCATGAGCCGTTGGGTGTGGTGGGCCAGATCATCCCGTGGAATTTCCCGATTTTGATGGCGGTGTGGAAGTTGGCGCCGGCGTTGGCGGCGGGTAATGCGGTGGTGCTCAAGCCGGCTGAGCAGACTCCAGCGTCGATTCTGTATTTGTTCGAGGTCATCGGGGATTTGTTGCCTGCCGGTGTGGTGAACATTGTGAATGGTTTCGGGGTGGAGGCGGGTAAGCCGTTGGCGTCGTCGAATCGGATCGCGAAGATCGCGTTCACCGGGGAGACGACGACGGGCCGGTTGATCATGCAGTACGCCAGCCAGAACCTGATCCCGGTGACCCTGGAGTTGGGTGGGAAGTCGCCGAATATTTTCTTCAGTGATGTGTTGGCGAGTAACGACGCGTATCAGGATAAGGCGTTGGAGGGGTTCACGATGTTCGCCCTGAATCAGGGTGAGGTGTGTACGTGTCCGTCGCGGTCGTTGATTCAGGCTGATATTTATGACGAGTTTTTGGCGTTGGCGGCGATCCGGACGAAGGCGGTGCGTCAGGGGGATCCTCTTGATACTGAGACGATGATCGGTGCGCAGGCCTCCAATGATCAGTTGGAGAAGATTCTGTCGTATATCGAGATCGGTAAGGGTGAGGGTGCTCAGGTGCTCACTGGTGGTGAGCGTGCGGAGCTTGGTGGGGATCTGGGTGGTGGTTTTTATGTGGCGCCGACGATTTTCACCGGGCATAACAAGATGCGGATTTTCCAGGAGGAGATTTTCGGGCCGGTGGTGGCGGTGACGTCGTTCACTGATTATGCGGATGCGATCGCGCAGGCCAATGACACGTTGTATGGGTTGGGTGCGGGGGTGTGGAGTCGTAGCGGTAATACCGCGTATCGGGCGGGTCGTGATATCAAGGCTGGTCGGGTGTGGACGAATTGTTATCACCAGTATCCGGCGCATGCGGCGTTCGGTGGGTACAAGCAGTCCGGTATCGGCCGGGAGAATCACAAGATGATGCTCGATCATTACCAGCAGACCAAGAACCTGCTGGTCAGCTACAGCGAAAACGCCGCCGGCTTCTTCTGATCCACGCCGGAGAGCTGCCATGTCTCAAGCAACCAGGGTGCTGATCACCCGGGGTGCCGCCGACCTCGTGCTACGTCTGCAGAACCGGTACGGCGCCTTGATGTTTCACCAGTCCGGTGGCACCTGTGACGGATCGTCCCCGATGTGCTACCCGGTGGGCGAGTACGCGATCGGGGACAGCGACGTGCTGCTCGGTGTGCTCGACGTGGTCTCCGAGCGTCAACCCTATGGTGTTCCGGTCTGGGTTTCCGGTCCGCAGTACACGGTGTGGGAACACAGCCAGTTGGTGATCGACGTGGTGCCCGGTCGTGCCGCGGGGTTCAGTCTGGAGGCATCAGTCGGCCTGCGCTTCCTCTCTCGGGCGCGCGTCGTGCCGGAGCGAAACGCCGCGGTGCTGCCGCGCTCCGTGCGAGGATGCATCGTGACTTCCGGCGCCACCGAGCAGGGGGTGCGACGGTAGCGAATCCCGAAGATGTTCGAGTTCAATCACCTTCGAAGATGAGGAGCAGTGTTGCCCGATTTCGTCGCAGCCATAGATCAGGGCACCACCAGTACCCGCGCCATGATCTTCGATCATGCCGGTGCCGAGGTGGGGCGGCATCAACTCGAACACGAACAGATCCTGCCGCAGGCCGGTTGGGTGGAACACAACCCGGTGGAGATCTGGGAGCGCACCGCCTCGGTGCTCACCTCGGTGCTCAACAACACCAATCTGCAGCCCAATGACATTGCAGCGCTGGGTATCACCAACCAGCGAGAGACCACGCTGGTGTGGAACAAGAAGACCGGCAGGCCGTACTACAACGCCATCGTCTGGCAGGACACCCGCACCGATCGGATCGCCTCGGCGCTGGATCGCGACGGACGTGGTGATGTCATCCGCCGCAAAGCAGGTCTGCCCCCGGCCACGTACTTCTCCGGCGGCAAGATCCAGTGGATTCTGGAGAACGTCGACGGCGTGCGCGAGGCCGCCGAAAAGGGCGACGCCCTCTTCGGCAACAGCGACAGCTGGGTGGTGTGGAATCTGACGGGTGGTCCGCGTGGCGGAGTGCACGTCACCGACGTCACCAACGCCAGCCGCACCATGCTGATGAACCTGGAGACCCTCGACTGGGACGACGAACTGCTGTCCTTCTTCGGTATTCCGCGGCAGATGCTGCCCCAGATCCGGCCGTCTTCTTCGCCGGACCCGTACGGGATGACGCTGACCGCGGGCCCGATGGGCGGCGAGGTGCCGGTGACGGGCATTCTGGGCGACCAGCAGGCCGCGATGGTCGGCCAGGTCTGCCTGGCGGCCGGTGAGGCCAAGAATACCTACGGCACAGGCAATTTCCTGTTGCTGAACACCGGTGAGAAGATCGTGCGTTCGGACAACGGGCTGCTCACCACCGTGTGCTATCAGTTCGGTGATGCGAAACCCGTTTACGCCCTTGAAGGTTCGATCGCGGTGACCGGTTCGGCCGTGCAATGGCTGCGTGATCAGCTGGGCATCATCAGCGGAGCCGCCCAAAGTGAGGCGCTGGCCCGCCAGGTCGAAGACAACGGCGGGGTGTATTTCGTGCCGGCGTTCTCCGGGCTGTTCGCGCCGTACTGGCGCTCCGATGCCCGCGGCGCGATCGTCGGGCTGTCGCGGTTCAACACCAACGCGCACGTGGCGCGGGCGACGCTGGAGGCGATCTGCTATCAGAGCCGCGACGTCGTCGATGCGATGGAAGCAGACTCGGGCGTGCACCTGGAGGTGCTCAAGGTGGACGGCGGGATCACCGCCAATGAGTTGTGCATGCAGATCCAGGCCGATGTGCTGGGGGTCGACGTGGTCAAACCTGTTGTGGCAGAGACCACCGCGTTGGGTGCCGCGTACGCCGCGGGCCTGGCGGTCGGGTTCTGGAGTGATCCGAACGACCTGCGGGCCAACTGGCAGGAGGACAAGCGGTGGTCACCGTCCTGGTCGGAGGATCAGCGGGCGGGCGGGTACGCGGGCTGGCAGAAGGCCGTGCAGCGCACCCTGGACTGGGTGGACGTCTCCTAGCCGGGCGACGGCCCCGGTGCACCGCGCCGGGGCCGTCGGTCGGCTCTACAGTGCCGCGACCCCGGCCTCGGCCACCTTGACATCCTGCTCGACACTTCCTGCGCTGACGCCGATCGCGCCGACCACCACACCGTCGACCGTCAGCGGAATCCCGCCGCCGAAGATGACCAGGCCGCCACATGTCTGTTCCAGGCCATAGAGTTCGGCGCCGGGTTGTGCGATCGCGGTGAGCGCACTCGTGGGAGCATTCATCAGTATCGACGTGCGCGCCTTACGGATCGAGATGTCGATACTCGCCTTGATGGCACCGTCCATCCTGGCGAATGCCACCAGATGGCCACCGTCGTCGACGACCGCGATGTTCATCGGCTGCGCGATATCCCGGGCCTTCGCTATCGCCGCGTCGACGACTCTGGTGGCGCTTGACAGACTGATGGCGCTCATTGATGAACCTTTCGAATCGGTTTTCCCGCAATAATTTTGACGTTCACGGGGGTGTACTCACCCGCCATCGATCATAATGGCCGCAACCGCAATGAGTAGGTGTTTCAACCTCTTCCGGCGTCGCGGCGTCAGATCCTAGCCAAAAACTCACCCACGGGTCAGCCTGCGCCCCACCCCCGGCCAGTATGCGGGCGGGAACCGGCAGAAAGCGCCATCGCGCCCGGCGACTGCACAAAGACTGTGCCACAGAATCTTTGGTGGCCAAGAGAGGGTGGGTCAGTGTCGAATATCGACATCTTCGTCTGGGAGTTCCTGGGCACCGCGGTGCTGTGTCTGCTCGGGAATGGCTCGGTGGCCGCGGTGGTCCTGAAGAACTCGTTCTCCCACGGCGGTGGCGGCGACTGGGTGATCATCGTGATGGGCTGGGGATTTGCGGTGTTCGCCGGCGCCAGTATCGCCAGTCCGTCCGGAGCGCATATCAACCCCGCGGTGACGCTGGCGGTGGCGATCTCCGGTGGTATTCCGTGGTCGTCGGTCCCGGTCTACTGGGCCGGCCAATTGCTGGGTGGCTTCCTCGGCGCCTGGCTGTGCTGGGCCGCGTTCAAGTTGCAGTTCGACAAGAACGACGACAACTCCGGCACCCGGGGCATCTTCTGCACCTCGCCGGCTGTGCGGGCGATTCCGTGGAATATCGTCACCGAGGTCATCGCGACCTTCGTGCTGATCTTGTGGATCCTGACCAACCCGCAGATCAACTCGACACTCGGTTACGCCGCTGTGTCTTTCGTGATCATCACCATCGGCTTCGGTCTAGGTGGCCCCACGGGCTACGCCATCAACCCGGCCCGTGACCTCGGCCCGCGCCTCGCGTACGCCCTGATGCCGATCAAGGGCAAAGCCGATGCGGGCTGGAACTACGCCTGGGTACCGGTGGTCGCCCCGCTGATCGGTGCAGCCCTGGCGGCCGGCGTGGCTGCGCTACTGCCGGCCTAGCAGCGCGTCCGGGCGCAGTTCGAGGACCAGGCCATTGGGGACATCCGATCCGGATTCCCAGCAGCCTGGGACGCCGAGCATGTCCCGGATCAGGTAGACGATATCGCCGTGGGTGATGACCGCGACACGGTCGCCGGAGGCGGCGATTTCAGACAGCGCAGACAGCACCCGCTCGGTGGGATCCTCCAGCCGTCCCGGGGCAGCCCATCCACGTTCCCGAAACCGGACGTCGGCGAATACCGGCACCTCCAGCACGCCGGCGATGGCCCGTGCGGTCTGAGCCGCGCGCACCGCATCCGAGGTGACGATGCGGTCGATATTCTTGTCCCGCAGGGTGTTACCGGCGGCGAATGCCTGGCTCAGGCCACGCTCGGTCAACGGTGGGTGTGCGATCTGGCGCTGCATCCGGCCCTCGGCGTTCCAGGTCGACTCACCGTGGCGTATCACCCAGAGCGACGGTCCGGGCGTCAACTGCTCAGTTGTGCGGCGACCGGTCGCGCCGCCCTCCCCGCGACGAAGCCGGCCACCGCACCGATGACGGTGGTGGCCGGTGGCCGCACCCCGGCGGCGTGCGCGGCGGCGGCGATGGTGCCCAGATCACCGCGCAACTCGCGCTGGCCGGCGAGGGTGCCATCGGCGATCACCGCTGCCGGGGTGGTGTCGGGCATGCCGGCGTCGATGAGTGCCCGGGTGATCGGATTCAGGTTGCCGACCGCCATCATCAGCACGATCGTCGTATTGGTGCGGGCCAGCGCGGCGTAGTCGACCGTGCAGTCCGGATGGTCGGGAGGAACGTGGCCGGAGACCACGGTGAAGCCCTGGGTGAGGCCGCGGTGGGTGACCGGGATCAGTGCTGCGGCCGGGGCGGCGATCGCCGAACTCACGCCGGGTATCACCTCCACGGTGACCCCGGCTCGTACACACTCGTCGGCTTCCTCGCCGCCGCGGCCGAAGACGAATCCGTCGCCGCCCTTGAGCCGGACCACGGTGCGGCCGGCCAGGGCGTGCTCGATGAGCATCTCGTTGATCTCGTACTGTTCGGTCCGCCGGCCGCCGGGGATCTTCGAGGCATCGATGATCTGAGCCCGGGGCGCGATCTCATGGAGTGCACCCACGGGTGCCAGGCGGTCGGTGACGATGACATCGGCACCGGCCAGTGCGGCCCGGCCGGCGACGGTGAGCAGTCCGGGATCGCCGGGGCCGCCACCGACGATGATCACCCGGCCACGGGAGACCGTGGCGGGGGAGTCGCGCCGGGAAGCCGACTGGTCCGAGCCGATGCAGAACACGCCTTGCTGGCGGGCCAGCTCGGCGATGGTGTGATCGGTGTCCGGGATACCGGTATGGGCGAACAACAGCTCAGCCATATCGATATCGGCCGGATGAAAATCGCGATCCTGCAACGTGATCAGGCCCCGATCCGCGAGATCGAACAGATAGGCCGGCGGTCGCGGGGACACCACGGTGACCACCGCGCCGGCCGCCACCAGGGCACCGACGACGCTGAGCGCGCGGTCTTCGGCACCCACGACCGTCACCTCACGGTGCCGGACGGGCAGCCGCAGCGCGATCTCGCCGTCGAGTCCGTCGCGGTCCAGGTCCGTGGCGAGGGCGTCAGACATGGTGTCCGCGCAGCACCGTCGCCACGAGCGCGGCTCGGTTGTGCACCCCGAATTTGTCCATGACGTTGTGCAGATGGAACTTGACAGTGGCCTCCGAGATGAAAAGGGTTCCCGCGATTGCGCGGTTGTCCAGTCCGTTGGTGAGCAGTCCGAGCACCTCGCCTTCGCGCCGGGTCAGCAAACGGGCATAGTCAGGCTCGGCCTGGGCCCGCAGTTCGTCGATCAAGGTATCTGCGCTGCGCGCATCGAGAGCGTGGTGACCGTCGATCACCCGGAGGAACGCTGCGCGCAGCTCGTCCGAAGGGGAGCGCCGATCGACCAGCCCGTCGGCGCCGGCGCGGATCAGTGGCAGCGCCAGCTCGCGCGGGTCGTCCCCGTCGATCACGGCCAGCACCCTGGGCACCGGGTCGAGCTCGGCGAGCAGAGCGGGCAGATCGGGACCGGCCTCGGCGCCGACGACCAAGAGTTCGGGCGCCAGCTCGCGTAGCCGGTCCACCAGCCCCGCGCCGCGTTGTAGATCGCCGACCAGTCGGACCGCGCCCAGTTGCGCCGCGACATGCATCAGTCCGTGCCGCAGTAGCTCGTCGTCCATCACCAGCACGGTGCGCAATACCGCCGGAATATCGAAAGATGCTGATATGTCCGGTGTTTCAGCTGATTGGTCGCTCTCGGTACTGCGCCCGACCGGGGGGAGCGGTGCGTAGCGCGTCTGAGACCAGCCCATGATTGACTCCATCCTGCCGCTGAGCGGCGAATGCTAACGCCGGGTGCGTTGCACCGGGGTTGCAAAGAGACGAAGTCAGCTCCCGGAGCCCGGGTGTGACGCGGTGGGCACCGCGAGCACACAGTCCCCACACAGACCGGACTGTGGCACCTGGTAGTACAGGCAGCAGCTGCGCCGGACGAAATGGCCGTCGCTGAAAACTCCGGTGCCGGTCAGTGCGGCGGTGTCCAGCAGCGCGCGCACCAGCGCGCGTCCCCGCATCACGCGGTCCGGCCGCGACAGCCCCAACACCGTCACCGCGCCGTTGGCTGCCGAGGTGATGTTGCCCGAGGTGATGCGCGCAGACAGGGACGTCAGCGCACTCAACGTGGCGCCGAGGGCGGTCAGCGCGGACACCGCGGATGCGGCGATGACCCGGGCCGCGGCCGGGAGATCCGGGGTCGAGGTCCACGCCGCGCCGGCGATGGCGAACCGCGGTGTGTGGGTGCCCGAAGGCTGCCAGCGCACCGACCGCTCATCGAGGATCGGGACCACGCCGAAGCACACCGCCGATCCGATGACCGGAGACAGCAGCCGGGCGGCCACTCCGAGCTGGAACGATGACGCGGCGACGCGGAGCGGGATCTGTCCGTTCGGACGGCCTGTCGACGCGGCGATCGCGAGACGGGTGCGCTGCACATGGTCACCTAGCGTCGCATCGGTGAAAAGCTCTGGCAGCGGCAACCATTCGTCCCCGTTGTGGACGGGCAGCGCGAAGTACTCGCCGAGTTCCGCCAGTTCGGCGAGATACCCGGCGCCGTCGTCGCGACCTGTCGGTGCCGGCCTGGCGTTCATGGTGCGGCCACGCTAGCCCGCGGTGTGGCACCACCGCCAGGTGTCTCGGGAAAGCCTGTCCGCCGTGGCAGTGCGGCACCTCACCGGATGGCCGGGCCGGATCGCCGGAGGGCCCGGAACTGGACAAATGCCGGTGATCTTCGCTGCAACCTCGGTGCAACGTGACACAAGACACAATGGGCGGGTCGAGGCCGGTCCGTGTCACGAATATGGACCTGGAAATACGGATGAAGGTGGCCCATTCGTGGGTCATCCCTCAGTTGGGAGCAGCACATGACGGAACCGACCCTGGACCCCGCGACGGACTATCCGCTGAGTGTCCACCGGCGCGATCTGTTGTTCACCCCCAACGGCAAATCGATCGAGGACATCACGATCGATGCCGTCGTCGCCGGTGACATCCAGGCGACCGATCTGCGCATCACCCCAGACACCCTGCGTCTGCAGGCCCAGATCTCCGAACGGGTGGGGCGGCCGCAGCTCGGGGCGAACCTGCGGCGCGCGGCCGAGATGACCGCGATCTCCGATGAGCGGGTGCTGCAGATCTACAACGCGCTGCGGCCCAACGCGTCGTCCAAATCCGAGCTCGACTCGATCGCCGACGAGCTGACCACGCAGTACAACGCGACCCACCTCGCCGACCTGGTGCGTGAGGCCGCCGACGTGTACGAGCGCCGCGACCTGCTGGCCAAGAGCGAATAGGAGACAAGCGATGACTGCAGTTGTACCGAACCCGGTGACCGAGACCGCCACCGTGCGGCACTCGCTGCGCACCCAGGCCCTGGAGGCGCGACCGGTCAACCTCGACGGATTCGTCGAGGAATGGCCCGAGGTCGGCATGGTCGCGATGGACAGCCCCTTCGACCCGCAACCGAGCGTGCGGGTGGAGAACGGCTTGATCGTCGAGATGGACGGCACCGCACGCGCCGACTTCGATTCGATCGACCAGTTCATCGCCGACAAGGCGATCGATGTCGAGACGACCGAGCAGTCGATGGCCATTCCGGCCGCCGAGATCGCCGGCATGCTCGTCGATCCGGGTGTCACCCGCGATGAGGTCCTCGCGGTGACCAAGGGGCTCACGCCGGCGAAGCTGCTCGCGGTGGCCAAGAACCTCAACATCGTCGAGATCATGATGGGTATGCAGAAGATGCGGGCCCGCCGCACGCCGGCCAACCAGGCGCACTGCACCAGCGCCAGGGACAACCCGCTGCAGGTCGCGTGCGAGGCGGCCGAGGCCACCCTGCGCGGATTCGCCGAAGTGGAGACCACGCTGGGTGTGGTCCGCTACGCGCCGTTGGTGGCCATGGCCCAGGCCATCGGCAGCCAGGCCGGTGCGGAGGGGCCGCAGACCCAGTGCGCCCTGGAGGAGGCCACCGAACTCGATCTCGGGATGCGCGGGATCACCGGATACGCCGAGACCATCTCGGTGTACGGCACCGAACCGGTCTTCGTCGACGGTGACGACACCCCCTGGTCGAAGGCCTTCCTGGCGGCCGCCTACGCGTCGCGCGGTATCAAGATGCGGTTCACCTCCGGTACTGGATCCGAGGTGCAGATGGGTAATGCGCAGGGAAAGTCCATGCTGTACCTGGAGATCCGCTGCATCCTGGTGACCAAGGGCGCCGGCGTGCAGGGCCTGCAGAACGGCTCGATCTCCTGTATCGGCGTGCCCGGAGCGGTGCCCGGCGGCATCCGCGCGGTGGCCGCCGAGAATCTCATCGCCTCCGCGGTGGATCTGGAGTGCGCGTCCGGTAACGATCAGTCGTTCTCGCATTCCCCGATGCGTCGCACTGCCCGGCTGATGCCGCAGATGATGCCGGGCACCGACTTCGTGTGCTCGGGCTACTCCGCGGTGCCCAACTACGACAACATGTTCGCCGGGTCCAATGTCGACAGCGACGATTTCGACGACTTCAACACCATTCAGCGTGACCTGCAGATCGACGGCGGGCTGCGACATGTGAAGGAGTCCGAGATCCTGGCGGCGCGCACCCGCGCGGCCGAGGCGCTGCAGGCGGTGTTCCGGTACCTGGACCTGCCGCCCATCACCGACAACGAGATCGAAACGGCCGTGTACGCCAACGGAAGTCAAGACCTCATCCCGCGCGATGTGCTGGAGGACCTCAAGGGCGCCCAGCAGGTGATGGACCGCAACGTCACCGGTCTGGATCTGGTGAAGGCGCTGGAGGCGAGTGGTTTCTCCGATATCGCCGAACGGATGTTGTCCAGCCTGCGTCAGCGGGTGTCCGGTGACCTGCTGCAGACCTCGGCCATCCTCACCAAGGGCGGGCCGCTGTCGGCGATCAACGATGCCAACGACTACGCGGGGCCCGGCACCGGGTACCGCCCGTCGGGTGCCCGGTGGGAAGAGATGAAACGACTGCGCCACGTCACGAGCGCATCGAACCCGGAAGCAGAGGTGGAATAGCCGTGTCGGCCAACGATATTCAGCGGGACCTGACCTTCACCGAGATCGGCCCGGCCGCCCGCGGCACGCGGCCCGACGAGGTGGTCATCGCGATCTCGCCGGGCTTCGGTGAATTGTTCAGCAAGACCATCGTCGACATCCCGTTGTCCGAGGTGATCCGCCAGGTGCTGGCCGGTATCGAGGAGCAGGAGGTCAGTGCACGGGTGATCCGGGTCCGCAATTCGTCCGATCTGGCGGCCATGTCCCACACCGCGGCCAGGCTGTCCGGATCGGGTATCGGAATCGGTATCCTGTCGCGCGGTACCTCGATGATCCACCAGCGCGACCTGCCGCGACTGTCCAGCCTCGAACTGTTTCCGCAGTGCCCGCTGCTGACACTGCAGACCTACCGGCAGATCGGGTCCAACGCGGCGCAGTACGCCAAAGGGGAGTCGCCGGAACCGGTTCCGACGCTCAACGATCAGATGGCCCGGCCCCGCTGGCAGGCCAAGGCCGCGCTGCTGCACCTGAAAGAGACCGAACTGGTTCGCAAGGACGCGAAGGCCATCGAGGTCATGCCGGAATTCTCCGCGGCTGTGGTGGGTTGATACGGGTTTCGGGCTTGGAGAAGGACAGAGCTACCCGCACGGTCGTCGGGGTGGACATCGGAAACTCCACCACGGAGGCCAGTCTGGCTACGATCGACGCCGACGGCACACCGACGTTCATCGGGGTCGCGCTGACCCGGACCACCGGCATCAAAGGCACGGTCAAGAACGTCGAAGGTGTCGCCAAGGCAGTGGTCTGGTCGCTGCAGGGCGCCGGTCTTGCGCTTGCCGACCTCGACCTGGTGCTGCTCAACGAGGCGACGCCGGTGATCAGCGGACTGGCGATGGAGACCATCACCGAGACCATCATCACCGAATCGACGATGATCGGTCATGACCCGCGCACCCCGGGCGGCCGCGGACTGGGTGTCGGCACCATCGTCGACTTCGCGGCGCTGGCCGAGATCACGACCGGTGAACCGATCATCCCGGTGGTACCCGGCAACGTCGACTTCGACCTCGTCGCGGCCACCATCAATGCGGCTGCCCACCGTGGGGTCGAGATCTCCGGGGCCATCCTGTGCAATGACGACGCGGTGCTGGTGTCCAATCGGTTGGAGACCAAGATCCCGATCATCGACGAGGTGTCGCGCATCGAGGCCGTCCCGCGTGGCATGATCGCCGCCGTCGAGGTGGCCGCACCGGGTCAATCCATCAGAACATTGTCGAATGCCTATGGCCTGGCCACGATTTTCGGCCTGGACCCGGATCAGACCAGGGTGGTCTCGCCCGTGGCGCGGGCTCTCACCGGCAACCGGTCGGCGGTCGTGGTGCGCACGCCCTCGGGCGATGTCGCCGATCGGACCATCCCGGCCGGCGCGCTGAGCCTGATCGGCGCGAAGAAGACCGCCACCATCGACGTGTCGCGCGGCGCAACGGAATTGATGGCCGCGGTCGAACGGGTCAGCCCACTCGTCGACGTCACCGGCGAAGCCGGGACGAATTCGGGCGGCATGATCGCCAATGTCCGGCAGAGCATGGCCGACCTGTCCCACCACGCCCTGGCCGACGTGCGGATTCAGGACCTGCTGGCCATCGACACCGCTGTGCCGCAAGAGGTTCGCGGTGGTGTCGCGGGTGAGGTCGCGCTGGAGAACGCCGTCGCGCTGGCGGCCATGGTGCGCACCAAGGAAAGCGGGATGAAGGCCGTCGCCGACGCGGTCGCGGCACATCTGCGCGCGGCAGGCGCCACGAATGTCGACGTCGTCGTCGGCGGTGTCGAAGCCGAGATGGCGGTTCTCGGGGCGCTCACCACGCCGGGCACCGACAAGCCGCTGGTGGTGCTCGACCTCGGCGGCGGTTCCACCGATGCCGCGGTGATCCAGACCGACGGCAGCACCGACGCCACCCACCTGGCCGGTGCGGGTGACCTGGTCACCAAACTCATCGATGCCGAACTGGGCCTGGACAACCTGGAACTGGCCGAGGAGATCAAACGCTGCCCACTGGGCAAGGCGGAGAGCTTCTTTCACATCCGGTTGGAGAACGGCACCGTCCAGTTCTTCGAAAAGCCACTTCCGGCCACAGCATTCGCCCGGGTGGTGGCACTCGGCGATACCGGGATGAGCCCCATTCCCACCCGGCACTCCCTGGATCGCATCCGGACCGTACGCAGGACCGCGAAAGAGCGGGTCTTCGTGGTGAACGCCCTGCGGGCCCTGCGCAGCATCGCCCCCGGTGGGGATCTACGGCAGATCGGCTTCGTGGTGCTACTCGGTGGGTGCGCCCTGGACTTCGAGATCCCGCAGCAGATCGCCGATGCCGTCGCCCCGTACGGAATCGTCTGCGGCACCGGTAATGTCCGCGGCACGGAAGGTCCGCGCAACGCCGTGGCCTCCGGACTGGTCGCGTCGTACGCGGCGACGGCATCCCGGCTGGGGGTCGGCGCCCATGCTTAAGGGTGGTCAGCCGGAGCCGCCGGTGATCGTCGTGATGAGCTGCGGCGCCGACGCTGTCGTGAACGAGGTGCTCGCGGGCATCGAGGAGGAGGGTGTGCCCGCCATCGTCGAACACCGTCGTGACGACCAGGACGCGCACGCGCTGGCCCGGCTGGCCGCGCAGGTGTCCACGTTGGAGGTGGGTGTCGGGGTCGACGCGCTCGGCCGGATCAGCGTGGCACACCAGAAGGTGACCGGGGCGACGCCCGGGCTGTTCAGCGGTGCCGCCGCACCCGCCGAGGTGGCCCGTGCGTTGGGCCACAACGCAGCCCGCATCGTGGTCGGCGTACCCCTGCGTGCGGTGGCCCCGTGACCCTCGGCGAAGACGGCTTGATCCACGCCGACGCCATCCGAGTGCTCAATGAGCTGAACGAGACGACGAAGGCGCAGCAGGCGTTTCTCAAGAGCTGCGGCGACGCCGCCTGGATCGGCGACGACGAGCGCCGGGCCATCCGGTGGTTGCTGACCGCACTCGTCGAGCACCGCCGCCGGCTGCGCACCGCCGCCCGGATGTGGCGCGCCATGGGCCACGACGAACCGGCCGGCCGCGCCCTGGTCGCGGTCACCGTGGAACTGCTCGATGAGAACCGTTCTTTCACCCCGTTCGTCGCGCAGTGGCGCGAAGCCGTGGTGGGACGGGTATCGCTGGAGCGGAATGACTTCTGGCGCAGCATGATCGAGCTGGCCCAATCGAATCTGACCGAAGCACGCGACGGCGCTACGCTCTGCCTTGCCGGCCGTCGTCGGGCGTGAGACCCAGAGAAACAGTGGAGGTATGCCCCGTCATGGGCGATTACAGGGAGCTCTACCAAGCCAGCATCAAGGACCCCGCAGGGTTCTGGGCGCAGGCCGCCGACGCGGTGACGTGGACCCGCCGGCCCGAAAGGGTGCTCGACGACACCAATCCGCCGTTCTATCGGTGGTTTCCGGACGGTGAGCTGAACACGTGTGTCAACGCCCTGGACCGCCATGTCGCCGACGGGCGTGCCGAGCAGCCGGCGCTGATCTACGACTCACCGGTCTCGGGCAGCGCCCGCACGTTCAGCTACCGCGAGCTGCTCGACGAGGTGGCGCGCTTCGCCGGTGTGCTCAGCGGCCTCGGCGTGAGCAAGGGCGACCGGGTGGTCGTCTACATGCCGATGATCCCGGAAGCGGTCATCGCCATGCTGGCCTGCGCCCGTATCGGGGCGGTGCACTCCGTGGTGTTCGGCGGGTTCGCCGCGCACGAACTGGCGGCGCGCATCGACGATGCCCGTCCCGTGGTGATTGTCTCCGCATCGTGCGGAATCGAACCGTCGCGCACCGTCGCCTACAAACCGATGCTGGATGCCGCGCTGGCGGCGTCGGTGCATCCGCCCGCGCACTGCGTCATCGTGCAGCGCGAGCAGTCACCCTGTGAGCTGGTGGCCGGCCGCGACGTGGACTGGCACGAGGCGATGTTCACCGCCACACCGCACGATGCGGTGCCGGTCGCGGCGACCGATCCGCTCTACGTGCTCTATACCTCGGGCACCACCGGAAAGCCCAAGGGCGTGGTCCGCGACAACGGCGGCCATGCAGTCGCCCTGATGTGGAGCATGCGCCACATCTACGACATGGCGCCCGGCGAAGTGTTCTGGGCGGCCTCCGACGTCGGCTGGGTCGTCGGGCACTCCTACATCGTGTACGCGCCGCTGCTGCTGGGGGCCACCACGGTGCTCTACGAGGGCAAGCCGGTGGGTACCCCCGACCCCGGTGCGTTCTGGCGGGTGATCGACGAGCACCGGGTGAAGGTGTTGTTCACCGCGCCGACGGCGATCCGGGCCATCCGCAAGGAAGATCCCGACGGCGCCCATCTGACCCGGTACGACCTCTCATCGCTGAAGCATCTGTTCCTGGCCGGTGAACGGCTGGACCCCGACACCTATCACTGGGCGGTGCGCAAGCTCGGCATTCCGGTGGTGGACCACTGGTGGCAGACCGAGACCGGATGGGCCATCGCCGCCAACCCGGTCGGGGTCGAGACGTTGGCGTTCAAAGCCGGGTCGCCGACCGTGCCGATGCCCGGTTACGACGTACATATCCTCACCGCGGACGGGGTGCCGTGCGGCCCGGGCGAGGAGGGCGCCGTGTGCATCCGCACGCCGCTGCCGCCGGGAACCCTGCCCACCCTGTGGGGTGACGACGCCCGCTACGAGGCCTCCTACCTGTGTGAGCATCCCGGTTACTACCTCACCGGCGACGGCGGTTACCTCGACGAGGACGGCTACCTGTTCGTCATGGGCCGGATCGACGATGTGATCAACGTGGCCGGGCACCGGTTCTCCACGGGCGCGATCGAGGCTGTCCTGGCCGCCCATCCGTCGGTGGCCGAATGCGCTGTCATCGGGGTTGCCGACGAGATCAAGGGCCAGGTACCGCGCGGGCTGGTGGTGCTCAAGGCCAACGCCGCGGCGGGAGTGTCGACCGGCGACCTGGTGGCGGAGCTGATCGCGTCGGTCCGCAACGAGATCGGCGCGGTCGCCAGCTTCAAACTGGTCGACATCGTGCCCGCACTGCCGAAGACGAGGTCGGGCAAGATCCTGCGCAAGGCGATGCGCGGTATCGCGCACGGCAAGGACGAGCCGCTGCCCTCGACCATCGAGGATCCGTCGGTACTGCACGCGCTGCGCCCGATTCTGGCGCCCTGAGCCGGCCCTTTCCGCGCACACGCTCACGTTGGGCGTTTTGACCTGCGGTGACAGCTCCCGGTAAGCTGCTCCGTTGGTGTGCGCCGCCCCCGCAAGGGGAGGTGGTTCCCAGGTCAACGTCGGTCGCTGGGATACCGACGGGCGTGCACCGGACCGGCAACCAGCCCGAGAAGAGAAGGTGGCAACTGTGCCTACTTACACGCCGAAGGCGGGTGACACCACGCGTCAGTGGCATGTCATCGACGCCCAAGACGTGGTGCTCGGCCGGCTCGCCGTGGAAGCAGCCAAGCTGCTCCGTGGCAAGCACAAGCCGACATTCACGCCCAATGTCGATGGTGGCGATTTCGTCATCATCATCAACGCCGAGAAGGTCGCCGTCAGCGGCGACAAGCTCAACAACAAGTTCGCTTACCGCCACTCGGGTTACCCCGGCGGCCTGCGTAAGCGCACCATCGGCGAGCTGCTGGAGAAGCACCCGACCCGCGTCGTCGAGAACGCGATCGTCGGCATGCTCCCGCACAACAAGCTCAGCCGTCAGATTCAGAAGAAGCTGAAGGTGTACGCCGGCCCGGATCATCCGCATGCCGCGCAGCAGCCGGTTCCGTTCGAGATCAAGCAGGTGGCCCAATGAGTGAACTGACTGGGACCGAGTCCGAGGTGACCGAGGTGACCGAAGAGGTCTTCGAGGAGTCCCCCGAGACCGGTGAAACCACCGAGGTCTTCGAGGAGGCTGTCATCGAAGAGGCCGCTCCGCGTGAGCCGGTCTACCTCGACCGCCCGATCCAGACCGTCGGCCGCCGTAAGGAGGCCGTGGTCCGCGTGCGTCTGGTGCCCGGCACCGGCAAGTTCCACCTGGACGGCCGCACACTGGAGGCCTACTTCCCGAACAAGGTGCACCAGCAGCTGATCAAGGCTCCGCTGGTGACCGTCGATCGGGTGGACAGCTTCGACGTGTACGCCCACCTCGATGGTGGCGGCCCGTCCGGGCAGGCCGGTGCGCTGCGCCTGGCCATCGCCCGTGCGCTGATCCTGGTCCAGCCTGAGGATCGCCCGGCCCTGAAGAAGGCCGGCTTCCTCACCCGGGACCCGCGTGCCATCGAGCGCAAGAAGTACGGCCTCAAGAAGGCCCGTAAGGCGCCGCAGTACAGCAAGCGCTGATCGTTTCTGCTCGTGGGCGGGCGTGTCGCACTATGGACACGCCCGCCTTCGGCATTTCATGGAGAGTGTGCGGGGCCGCACCGGAGGAGGACCAAACGAAGATGCGTCGACTTTTCGGCACCGACGGTGTGCGTGGCGTCGCCAATCGTGAGCTGACCGCGGAGCTGGCCCTCGCGCTGGGTTCGGCGACGGCGCGGCTCGGCAACGTCACCGGTACCCGACGCCGGGTCGCGGTGGTGGGACGGGATCCGCGGGCCAGCGGGGAGATGCTGGAAGCCGCCGTCATCGCCGGCTTGACCGCCGAGGGCGTCGACGCCCTGCGGGTCGGAGTCCTACCGACCCCCGCCGTCGCGTATCTCACCAACGCCTACGACGCCGACTTCGGCGTGATGATCTCGGCCTCCCACAACGCGATGCCCGACAACGGCATCAAGATCTTCGGCCCCGGTGGGCACAAGCTCGACGACGCCACCGAGGACCGCATCGAGGAACTGGTCAACGCCGGGCCCGGCAGTCGTCCGCTGGGCGCCGGGATCGGACGGGTGATCGACGCCGGTGACGCCTTGCAGCGCTATCTGGCGCATGTGCACCAGGCCGTCACCACCCCGCTCGACGGCCTGACCGTCGTCGTCGACTGCGCCAACGGTGCGGCGTTCGAGGCTGCCCCCCGGGCATATCGCGCCGCGGGTGCCAACGTGATCGCCCTGCACGCCGAGCCCAACGGCCTCAACATCAACGACCAGTGTGGGTCCACCCATATGCAGACGTTGCAGCAGGCGGTGCTCACCCACCGCGCCGATCTGGGCCTGGCCCACGACGGTGACGCGGACCGCTGTCTGGCCGTCGACGCCCACGGTCAGATCATCGACGGCGACGCCATCATGGTGCTGCTCGCACTGGCCATGCGCGACGCCGGCGAGCTGGCCTCCCACACGCTGGTCACCACCGTGATGAGCAACCTGGGTTTGCACCTGGCGATGCGCGCCGCCGGTATCGAGGTGCGGACCACCGCAGTCGGCGACCGCTACGTGCTCGAGGAACTGCGCGACGGTGAGTTCTCCCTGGGCGGTGAGCAGTCCGGGCATATCGTGCTGCCGGCGTTCGGTACCACCGGCGACGGAATCGTCACCGGCCTGCGGCTGATGTCGCGGATGGCGCAAACCCGGAGTTCGCTGGCCGAGCTGTGTCAGCCCATGCAGACGTTGCCCCAGGTGCTCATCAACGTGCAGGTGACCGACAAGGCCACGGTGGCCCAGGCCCCCTCGGTCCAGACCGCGGTGGCCCAGGCCGAGGCCGAACTCGGAGACAGCGGGCGAATCCTGTTGCGCCCCTCCGGGACCGAGCAGGTGGTTCGTGTGATGGTGGAGGCCGCGGACGAGGACACCGCCCGCCAACTGGCGGTCCGGGTGGCCGAATCGGTGAGCGGCCACAAATAGTTTCTCTGCTCCGCAGGGAACCGATCGGGTGCCCGCCGCGTCCTAACCAAGCATGGGACACCTCACTGCCACCCGCGTCGACACCGGCTCCGTCCTGGATGCCGCGCACCGCTATGACACCGCCGCCGAATTGCTCGATACCGTGCTGCACACGCAGCTGACTCGGCTGAACTTCGACGGGACGCGAGCCGGACGGTCCTACACCGACTCCGGTGACGCCGTCCGCGACGCCGTGCAGCGGACCTGCGCGAGATTGGCTGACTGGTCCCGCTCCGCGCGTGAGATCGCCACGCTGCTCAGGGCTTCGGTCCAGAGCTACGCCGACGCCGACGGGCGTGCGGCCCACCGGCTCGGATGACCGGCTACGACGTCGACGGCGCCCTGGCCCGGGGCGGGCCCGCTGTCGAGGTGCTCTCCGACTACGTCGCGGCCTGCCGCGCACTCGGCTGCACCGTCACCGATCCGGCCCAGCTGCACGATGCGTACACCGCCGAGGACGGTATGGACCTGGGGGCACTGGATGCCGATTGCGCGGAGATCGCTGCGGCGCTGGGCACCGTTGAGGAGGCGGCCCGGCTGCAGGAGTCGGCGCGGGCGGCGCTGGCCGCCGCCTGGCAGGGGCCGGGCGCGGATATCGCCGCACAGGTCATCGCGGCGCATGCGCAGTCCTCGGAGCAGACGGTGAGCGCCCTGCGCCGGGTGGCCGATACGCTCACCGAATTGCGGGATGATCTCTGGCACTTGGTGACCGGTAAGGTCGCCGCCGTCCAGGACATCGAAGACCGTGCCGAACGCGCCCAGTGGTGGCCGGCGGCGCGGGCCGTCACCACGGGTGCCGGGGCCCAGGACGGTGCCAGCGAGATCGTCGACGGCAAGGTCAATCCGTTCGTGACCGTCGCGATCGGCTCTGACTGGGCTGAGGTGATGGAGTCGACGAAGCGATCGGTGCGGGACGCGTACGACACGGCCGCGGCCGGTCTTTCGGCCGATCAACCGGTAGGGTTCGGCTCCTTGGGATCTGCTGGCGGGGTGACACCCGCGGCGGCCGCGCCTCCGGTGGACGCGTTGGCACCCTCACCGGCGTCGGCACCGGTACCGGCACCGGCGGGCGATCCGTTCTCCGGCGGGCTGCCGTTGGGCGGGCTGGGTTCTGGAATGTCTTCGGTGGGAGGAGGTTTCGCGGGCACGGGGCAGCAGCTCGCCGATCTCCTCGGGGGACTGTTCGGCACGGGCGCGGACTCCATACCTGATGAACCGCTGGATATCGGCGAGCGGGACACCGATGGGCCGGAGCCGGAGCCGGACGATGATCGTGAGGAGGACGAGGACGACCCGGAGGACGGCGCAGACGAGGAGAACGAGGGTGAGGGGGAGGACGAGCCCACTCCGGTGACCGCCGAGAAGACGGAAGTCCTTGGACCGGAACCCGATCCGCCCGCTGCCACGCCCGTACCCCAGCCGGTGCCGGCGGCACCGGTGGCCGCACCGATGGCAGCTGAACCCCCTCCGGAGCCGCCGCGCACCCCGTGCGAGATCGCGGCTGACGAGTTGCCGCAGGCGGGGGAGTGAGCGCCGACAGGGCGTTGCCCCACGCTCTTATAGGAGCCGTCATGTCTCTTCGACGGTCGCCCCACGTATCGTTCTGCGCCTAGTATTCTACATTCGATAGATAAAAGGGTCGGCGGCACGCTCGCCTCCGGTGAAACGAGGGTGGCTTGTGGTCTGCGAATTCTGGGCCGTCGAGAGCGGCTGGAAGCTCACGAAGGGGTGGTGGGTTGCCGGCCACCCGGGCCGAGTGGCGCTGGGGGCCGACGCCTGCGCCACTGCGGGGTGAGCGTTTAAGTGCCACGCCCCGGTAAACCTCTGATCAGTCGTTCGGCGGCGGTGCAGGCGGCAATCGACATCATCGGCGCCGACGGACTTCAGTCGTTCACCATGCCGAGACTGGCCGCAGAGATGGGGGTGAAGGTCCCCTCGCTCTACCACCATTTCCGTGACAGGGCCGATATCCTGCTGGCCGTGGTGCAGTACGTCGCCGGTGCTGCGGTGGTGGCATCAGGTAGCGTCCCCGGTCCGGACTGGCCCGAGCATTTCGTGGCCTTGGCCACCAGCTTCCGGCGGTCCTTCGTCTGCCACAAGAACACCGCCCCCCTGCTGCTGCACTACCGGCCACGAGATCTGCTTCCGGGCGGATACGAAGCCGCGGCACAGTTCCTGCATCGATCGGGGGTGCCAGTGGCATTCCACATTCGGATTCTCGATGGAATGGAGACCTTGCTGATCGGCACGGCAATCTGCGAGATCATGAACCCGTTCTTCGACGGCGGCACGATCTTTCGCAATGTCGACCTCAATACTCAGTCCGCTCTGGCCGTGGCGGTCGACGCATCGGGGCTGAGCGCCGAGGGGTTGCTCGAGGTGAAGGTGCGAGCCTTTCTGACGGGCGTGACGGCGGACAGTCATAAACCTAATGTCATGAGATATTGACGAGGGTGCGCCGGCGTGCATAATCTGGATGCTGAGGCCGGTTCGGTGCACGTGTCCTCGGCGTGACCATCTTCTCGTCAGGCCGAGATACGTTGTCGGCAAACGTCACTTGATGTCGGTTCCGGCGCGTCCATGACCGCTCGGATTCGGTTCGCTTGCTGGATGGGCTTGGGCGAGGCCCGCTCACCGTGAGATGACGAAGGAGACGAAGTGACAGCACTGGGCGCGCCGTTGGCCGGCCTGCGGGTCGTTGACACCACGGTCGGGGAGGCCGGCCAAGTCACGCGGTTGCTGGCGGATCTGGGCGCCGATGTCGCCAAGATCGAACCGCCCGCCGGTTGTCCCGGGCGACTGCGACCTCCGCTGGTCAACAGTCACAGCTTGACCTTCGCGTTGCATCACGCGAACAAGCGCAGCGTCGTCCTCGATCCCGCTGACGACGAGGACCGGCGGCGGTTCCTGGACCTGGTGGGCGCCGCCGACATCGTCGTCGACAGCGGAATCACCGGGCAGGTCGGCGCGTTCGGCACGACGTGTGAAGCGCTCGCAGATCGCTTCCTTCACTTGGTGGCGATGTCGGTGACCGATTTCGGGCTGCATGGGCCGCGTTCCGGCTGGCGAGCGACCGATGCGGTACTGGTCGCCATGACGTCGGTGCTGTCCCGATCCGGGGCGCCGGACGGCCCACCGGTCCTGCCGCCGAACGGGATCGCCTCCTCCACCGCTGCGACACAAGCCGCATGGGCCGTGCTGGTCGCCTACCACCACCGGCTGCGGACGGGACGCGGCGACTACATCGACTTCTCCCGATTCGAAGCCGTTCTGCAGGCGCTTGATCCGCCGTTCGGAGCCCAGGGGCAGGCCGCGGCGGCGCGCGGCCGCAGCGCGGCCCCCCGCGGTCGTCCCAAGAATCAGGACGCGTACCCGATCGTCGCATGCCGTGACGGCTGGGTCCGGATCTGCATCCTGGCTCCACGGCAGTGGCGTGCCATGTGGTCGTGGCTGGGGGAGCCGGCCGAGTTCCAGGACCCCAAATACGACACGATCAGTGCCCGCGCTGCGGACTTCCCACAGATCCGTGCCCTCATCGGCGAGTTGTTCGCCGGGCAGACCGCAGCGGATCTCGTCGCGCAGGGCGCCGCACGCGGCGTCCCCGTGGCGGGCATCCTGACGCCGGCCGAGGTGCTGTCCGGTGAGCATTTCAATGCGGTGTCCGCGTGGACCGAAGCCGATATCGCCGACGGGACGCGTGTGACGGTGCCCGACGGCTGCGTGGTGATCGACGGCGGGCGTGCCGGCGTGCGGTGGCTCGGACCTCGCGCAGGGGAATCAGCTGCGGTGTGGGCCGACCGGCCTGCGGTGGCGGACGGCGTCGAATCCGTCCGGCGCCCTCTGGAAGGGATCCGGATCCTCGACCTCGGGGTGATCGTGGCGGGTGGCGAGTTGGGCCGGCTGTTCGCCGACATGGGCGCCGAGGTGATCAAGATCGAGAGCCCCTCTTATCCGGACGGGCTGCGGCAGGCTCGACCCGGCCAGGCGATGAGCGAGTCTTTCGCCTGGACTCACCGCAACCAGTGGGGGCTGGGACTTGACCTGCGTGCGCGCGGTGGGTCTGAGGTGTTCGGCAGACTGGTGCAGCGCGCCGATGCGGTCTTCGCCAACTTCAAGCCGGGAACGCTTACTTCGCTGGGCTTTTCGTTCGACTCCCTACAGCAACTGAATCCGGGGATCATCCTCACCGAGAGCAGTGCGTTCGGTGACGGCGGACCCTGGAGTTCCCGGCTCGGCTATGGCCCCCTGGTGCGAGCCTCCACCGGAATCACCCAGTTGTGGGCCAACGACGATCCCGAGGGTCGTTACCCGTTCTCGGATGCGGTGACGGTCTACCCGGACCACGTCGTCGCTCGCCTGGCGGCGATCGCCACCTTGGCGGCACTGATCCGTCGACGTCGCACCGACCGCGGCGCGCACATCCACATTTCCCAAGCGGAGACGGCGGTCAGCCAACTCGACGTCCTGTACGCGGCGCACTGGGCGCGCGAGGCCGGGTCGTCGGTCACCGACGACCCGGCCGTGCACGGCGTGTACCCCTGCGCTGGTGACGATGAGTGGTGCGTGATCACGATCGGCTCGGACGATGAGTGGCATTCCGTGCTTCAGGTCCTCGGGGCGACAGCCGTCGAAGCCGATCCTCGGTTCGCCGGCGCCGAGAATCGTGCGCGGCATCGTGCGGAGCTGACAGCGATGCTGGCCGAATTCACCCGGCGGCTGGACCCGCAAAGCGCGGCAGCTGCTCTGCAGGACCGGGGGGTGGCCGCTGCGCCGATGCTGCGTGGCGCCGACATCCTCGATGAACCGCAGGTCCGGGCGCGGGGACTGTATTCGGTGATGGAGCACCCCTTGTTCGACACCGGTCTGCCCGCCGAGACCGGACCTGCACCCTATCGGCGCATCCCTCCGGCGGACCTGCGCCCTGCTCCGGTGCTGGGCGAGCACACGATCGAGGTGTGCCAGACCGTCCTGAGCATGGACCGAGCCGAGATAGAACACCACCTTGCCGACGGAGTGCTGTTCGTACCGAGCACTCCGAAACCGACTGCGCAGGAGCAACTGGCATGACCCGACCCACCGACCGGCTGTTCATCGACGGCGCTTTCCGCCAGGCCGGGAAAACCATCCCTGTCGTCGAGGCCGCCACCGGAGAGGTCTTCGCGGATGGCCCCTGCGCCACCCCCTCCGATATCGATGCAGCCGTGGCCGCTGCGCACGAGAGCCCCGCGGTGCGGTGGGGGAAGGCACCGCCGGCAGAACGGGCGGAGGTGCTCAAGCGATACGCCGCCGCGTTGCGATCGCGCGCGGAGGACACCGCGCGGGTGGTCAGCCGGGAGAACGGGATGCCGATCACGTTGTCGCGGTCGGTGAACGGGATCTTCCCGGCCGCTCTGGTCGCCTACTACGCGAAGCTGATCAAGGAATGGGAACCGGAGGAGAGCCGCCCAGCATTTGTCGGCCACACCATCGTGCGGCGGGAACCGGTCGGTGTGGTCGGTGCGATCACGCCGTGGAACTACCCGCAAGCGCTGGCGATCATGAAGATCGCACCTGCGCTGGCCGCAGGCTGTCGCGTGGTGCTCAAGGCGGCGCCAGAAACCGCCTTGGATGCAATGGCATTCGCCGAAGCCGCCGTGGAGGCAGGCCTGCCGGCCGGAGTGCTGAACGTGGTACCCGGTGACACCGAGGCGGGCGCACATCTGGTGAGCCACCCGGGTGTCGACAAAGTGGCGTTCACCGGTTCCACCGGCGCGGGCCGGGTCATCGGCGCGGAATGCGGCCGGTTGATCAAGCCTGTCACTCTGGAGCTCGGCGGAAAGTCCGCAGCGATCGTGCTGGACGACGCGGACCTCGACAGAACCGTTGCCGGGCTTCGTGAGGTCTCCTTCGTCAACAACGGCCAGACCTGCCATCTCAGTTCACGCATCTTGGTGCCGAAATCCCGATACTCGGAGTTCGTCTGCGCGATTGCAGATCTGGCGAAGAGCATGACGGTAGGCGATCCGCTCGACGACGACACCGAGATCGGTCCGCTGGTCAGCGCGCGGCAACGCGACAGGGTGCTCGAGTACATCGAGATCGGCCGCGGGACGGGGGCGCGTCTGGTCGCCGGCGGTGCGGTTCCAGCTGATCGCCCGCGGGGATGGTTCGTATCACCGACGGTATTCGCTGACGTCGACAACCGCGACCGTATCGCCCAGGAAGAGATCTTCGGGCCTGTCGTCACAATCACCGCGTACGACGGCGATGCCGAGGCGGTTCAACTCGCCAACGACACCGAGTTCGGCTTGGCCGGCACGGTGTGGTCGCAGAACAGCGATCGTGCCCTTGAGATAGCCCGGGCCATGCACACCGGCTCAGTCGGCGTCAATCACTATCAACTGGACATCCAATCACCCTTTGGCGGTGTCAAATCCAGTGGTCTGGGACGGGAACTCGGTCCCGAGGGATTGGACGCATATCGCGTGACAAAGTCGATGTACTGCGCCGATCCGATCGGCCGCTAGCGCGTGACGAACGCAGACCACACCGCCGGTGGCGGGCGTGACCTTGCTCGCCTGATCGGCGAAGCACCCTGGCACGCGGAGGATCTGAACATCGGGGACTGGATGGAGCTCGGCACGGTCCAGGTGGAGCTCGCAGAGGTCCTTGCCTTTGCGGGTCGGTTCGACCCGCTCCCGATCCATCTCGATGAAGCCAACACCACATTCGGCGGAGTGATCGCGAGCGGGGTGCACACCATGGCCCTGTTCTCCAGCCTGGCGTCCCGGGTCTTCCTCCCACGCCTGGCCATCGTCGCGGGCAAGGGTGTCGACCGGCTCCGGATGCCCGCTCCGGTGCGGCCCGGATCGACCTTGGCCGGGGCTGTGGAGATCACCGATATCGTGATGCACTCCAGACGGGCGGACGTGTCCTATCGGGCGACGTTCGTCGATGCCTGCGATCGTGTGGTGCTGAGCTTCGTCGCGATCACCGTGGTCTCACGACGGATACCGGCTTCGTAGTCCGTACTGCAGTGTTTCATGCCCGTAACGAGGCCTGGCTGAGCAGGATCGTTGCCCGAGTGCGAACGGCCTTGGTCAGAACGATCCCCGGTGGGGGCAGATGTCTTGAACCGACCGATCGGCAAATTTCAGGGCCTGACCGATTGTCCAGTCCGAATGTGTCGACAAGACTTGTTGCCCGGCGTCCCAGAGCGAACCATCGTGGGGTGATTGCATCAACATGCATACGGACTGACCTTCGCGGATCGCCTGATGGCTGTCCATCCTGATGCCGTCTCCGGCAATCGCCTGGAGGAATACGGAGTAGTTGGCGTTGGGGTCGAAGGTGTCGGGGGCTGCGTGCGCAGGCACTCCGGGCGAAATCAGCAGCGATAGCGAAACGAACGTCGCTGCAAGCGTTCTCATCATGACTCCGATCATAAAGCCGGCGACAACGGATCTGTGGCAGTTTGACAGGGCGTGCGCGGCCGAGTCCGCGTCCTGCTCAACCATCGCGCTAAATCGAGACACTGTAGATAACTGGACCTTCTGCGCACCGGGCGGCGAGGTCATCGGCATGAGGTGCTGGAAGGGGTCTAGGCGGGCGTGAAGCTTTGCCGGCGCCGCGGCATGCGGCGCCGGGCAACAGTGCCTGGTCATGGACGGTGTCGGGTTCACCTGGAAGGAAGGAAGATTGCCCGAGCGCTTGTCGTGGGGCGGGTCGTGGTTGACAGGAATAACCTAAGTGCATAAGTTTATGTGTGACGCGAGCCACGTCGTTCTGCGTCGCTGATCCGCGAGAGGAGCGTTGCTCGACGTGATGGCTGGCAAATGCGCGACCACTGCGGATCGCAACGTGGAATTCGTAGTGAAGGACTCCATTGTGGCGGGTTCGGTCGACGTTCGCGGGGAGTGCGATTCCGGGAACATCGGACGAAGTGCCGGATTCAGGCCCTCTCGAATGACATCTTTCCATCCGGATCCGACGACCTGATCGCCATGGAAACGGGCTTCGCCGCTGCCCTTTTCAGCGCTGAACGCAACAGCCCTGGCTCGATCCGGCGCGCATTGCAGCCTGTCGCAACCGGCGGGAATCAGTGCTCAGAGAAGAAACTCATAAGGAGATTGCGTTGAAGACGTGGAAGTGTTTGTGGGCTGTGCTGATCGCTGCGCTGACCATCAACATGGTGGCCGCGCAACCAGCGCATGCTGATCCGTTGCTTCCCCTCACGCAGGCTGAAATCGACTACCTCGGCCATGCCCGCCAGGTGTTTGCAGTCAGTCACAACCCGGTGTCATTCCGTAGCGATGGTCAGTTGCTGAGTGACGGTTGGTATGCGTGTGACAAGCGAGCGGCGGGCTTCGTGGGAACCGAGGCGACGTTGGTCACGCCCGCGCTCACTCAATTGGCATTCATTTACCTGTGCCCATAGCAGCGCGGCAGTCCACGGGTTCACCATACGAGCCGATCGGGCGGTTGGTGACGTGTGACTTCGGTGGCTGCCGTCCCGGCGCTCTGCCTTTGACAAGCGGGCCCGGGCTACGGCAACGCCGTAGACGGTGCACCCGGGTCACGAGCTTCGGTCGATGTCCGTTGGGAGTCTGTCAGTGTGAGTGCGCGCGTAAAGGCGTATGGGACTCCATGGGTAGCCGATCGAAAAGTGCAGATTTACAGTCTTTTTCGTTTCCCGAGCCGTTCGACGGTCGACGATCCGGCGTGGTCGCCGGCGTCAAGACGACGGTCGCCCATGTCAGGGTGTTGTCATCGCACCCTGAGATGTCTGTGTAGCGATCGCGGCCCCGGGCGTCGATCGAACCCGTGTCCCGAGGCGGGCGTCCAACGTTGACGGAAATGTCAATAACTCCGTCGACCTCGGGGCTTGGCAACTAAAGCTATTAGGTATAAATTGTTGCTCGACGTGATTCAAACCACTTTGCTATAGGTTTAGCTTTGCTGGTCACACCCCGTTTGCGCGAGGCAATCAGGGGCAGCGTCGCGGAAGGTCTACGTGCAGGTCTCAGCGTCACATCCGTCTAGGGCTCAGGTCGGTCCACGACGGGATGCGCGACATGGTCGCCGCAAGTGGGGTCGCCGGCCGGGACTCCGCCAACAACGATGGGAGAGCAAGAGTGGCTCAGTCGACGCTCGCGGACAACGAGCATCGAGGTGTGCGTCGATGATCTCGCGACCACGCCCACGCGGGAGCCTCCAAGGCGTCGCGCCCAGCGCCGGCATCTCAGCGCCAGTCGAACTCGGGGTCACCCGATGGTAGGCGTTGCGGACCTGCCGACCGTCTCCAATCGGCCGGAAGATCCTCTGCACCAGTCGAGGTCGTCCGGAGCGCTGCGCACGGTCGGACAGAAGTTCTCGAGACTTGGCCAGGCGCCGGTGGCCGCCGCGGCCACGACCGGCCGCGGCATCGCTCTTGCGCTTTCCGTGCTTCGCTATGCGGTTCAGGACACTCTCACTCGTCGCTTGCCGGTCGGTGAGTTCGTCTGGCAGGCGTGGGCGCTGTTCAAGGTCACTGCGACTCCGGCGGTGTTGATGGCAATACCGATCGGCGGGATCGTCACGGTTGTCGTTTCGGGACTGGTGGCCCAAGTGGGAGCAACGGCGCTGCTAGGTGCCGCAAGCGGAGTGGGGGTACTTCGGCAGGGGGCACCCGTTACCGCAGGTTTGTTGATGGGCGGCGCTGCGGCCTCAGCCATCGCATCGGACTTCGGTGCACGAGCCATACGCGAGGAGCTCGACGCCATGCGGGTGCTCGGCGTGGACCCGATCCGGCGTCTCGTGGTGCCACGGTTCTTGGCGCTGCTGCTGATCGCCCCCATGCTCACCTTGGTCATCATCGTGTCAGGCACGGCCTCCGCGTTCCTGCTCTCGGTCACGGTCAGCGGCGTGGCTCCGGGAAGCTTCTGGAATTCGTTCGGGACGTTCGCCAAGATGACCGACGTCTACTTCGCCCTCGGGAAGGGTCTGGTCTTCGCCGCAATTGTGGCCATCATCTCGTCGATGAGAGGGATGGAAGCGAAGGGCGGTCCACGCGGTGTCGCGGATGCCGTCAACGCGGCGGTGGTCATCAACGTCGTGCTCATTCTGTTCGCAAACCTCATCATCACGCAGATCTCAACGATGTTCTTTCCGACGGCGGTGGCGTGATGTCGGCGCCGGCGGCCCTGGGGCGTGTGCGTACCGCTGCTGCGGAAACAGCGAAGAAGCCGTTGAGTGGCATCGGACAGTGGACCTTGTTCATCGGTCAGGTGTTCTTCTACTTACCGCTGACGGTGCGTCGATACTCTCGCCAAACGTTGGCTGCCACGATCAACATGGCTTGGGGCAGAGGGTCGTTGGTCGTTGACGGCGGCACTATCAGCGTCCTGCTGCTGCTCGGCGTGGCGACTGGTGCCTCTCTGGGCATCGAAGCGCTTGCGGTGTTGGACATCTTGGGATTCGGTTCGCTGTCAGGCATCATCGGTGGCATCGGTGCCGTCCGTATCCTCGGCCCGATCGTCGCGGGCATCGCGTTCATGTCCCAGGCGGGTACTCGCATGACGGCCGAGATCGGAGCCATGCGCATCGCCGAAGAGATCGATGCTGTCGAAGCCATCGGCTTGCGGCCCATCCCGTTCGTCGTAGGCACTCGCCTGATCGGCGCACTGACGTGTGTGATACCCGGCTATCTACTGACCCTTATGGGCGTCTTCTACACGATCCAATTGGTGGTCGTCACCTTCAGCGGTGAACACGGAGGCACCTATTTCCACTATTTCGTGATGTTCTTGAATCCGACCGACCTCCTCTACTCGACGATAAAGTTGAGTATCTACTGCATCGCGGTGACGCTGATCCACTGCTACTACGGCTATTTCGCTTCAGGGGGCCCGGTCGGTGTCGGTATGGCTTCGGGCCGCGCGGTGCGTGCGAGTCTGGTGACGATCGTGGTCCTGGACTTCACGACGACTGTTCTGCTGTGGGGCCTTCAGCCCGAGTTCATCTTCAAGGGATAGAGGGAATTTCATGCTGCGAGGATCAGCCCAGCGCCAGCAGCGGGTATTGCTGTCCATCGGCGGTGCCGTGGTGCTGTGCGTCGTTTTGGCGGTGTCTTTCTTCGTCGTGGATCCCTTTGGGGGTCGGGCCAAAGACGTTTATTCCGTAGTGATTTCGACTCCCTATGTGGGACAGGGTGTCCAGGCGGGCACGGCGGTGGTCCTGCACGGCGTCAAGGTCGGCCAAGTTACCGACGTCACCAACATCGCCGGCGGCGTCCAGCTCGACACCGACCTGCAAAAGGAGTCCACTCAAGGCCTGACCAACCGTGTGGGCATAGATTTTCGACCGATCAACTACTTCGGCGTCCCTGGTATCAACCTCGTGCCGAAGCCCGGCGGCGATGCTCTTCAGGATGGCAGCAGGGTCGCTCTGACACCTTCGGGGAACTTCACCCTTTCGGAATTGCTCAATCAATTGGGCAACGTGTCAGAAGCCTCGCTCACACCGCAGCTGATCAAGGTCATTGATCGGGTGACCCGCTATACCGACGGATTGAACCCACTGTTCGAGACCGCAGTGACGGTAGCGCGAGCCGTCGAGGCCGTGCAGACCTATCCCACGGAGGAACAACTGACCAAACTGTCTTCGGCGGCCGAGGCCGTACCGCCATTCGCGGATGAAGCGATCATGGCAGGCAGGCGAATCATCGATTACAGCTATTACCCCGGGCAAGTTCGTGGGCCTGCGGTATCGAGCGGTCCACGACTGGAGTTCCCATTCCTCACGGATGTGGACACTCCCAGTCTTGGTGACATCTCTCAGGACTTTTATATGAAGCATTGGGACGCGTTCCTGAACCTCGCACAGAACGGCCTGTTCGGCGCGGTGGGCAAACTCGTCAGCAGTCACGTGGATGATCTGTTTCCGTTGATCAGCGGGATCAAGGCGATCACTGACACGGGACCTGTCCTGCTGCGACCTCAGGACGTGGCGGAGAAGCTATCGGAATTGCGTTCTCGATTCGAGAAGCTCTATGCCGGAAACGTTACGCAACACGCAGTTTCGGTCCGCATCCTGCTGGACAGCCTCCCCGGCGTGGCGGCCCCGGTCGGCATCGTGACGGAGGGAACGCCGTGAAAACAAGGGCCGCCATGTGGCGGATCGGTGTGGCACTCGCCGTATCGGTCGTCCTCTTCATCCTGCTGTCGAACACCCTTGTCAATCCTGTCGATGTCGGTACCCGGACGTACGTCGCCGAGTACACCGACGCGTCTGGACTTCATCAGGATGGCGACGTGCGCGTGCGCGGAGTCCGCGTCGGCAAGGTCGAGTCGGTCGATCTGGCCCGAGTCGGTGGCCAGAACGTCGCGCAGGTCAGATTCACGCTGGACAAGAAGTATGGCGTCGTGAGTGCGTCCAGGCTGGCGATCAAGTTCCAAGCCCTGACCGGTGTCCGCTATGTCGACGTGACGAATCCGGCAGAGGGCTATCGCGAAGAGGAACTGGTGAAGCAGATACCTACGTCGATGACGCAGCCTTCCTTCGACGTGACCGCCCTCTTCAACGGTCTTCAGCCAGTGCTCGCGACGCTGAGCCCCGACGAGATCAACACGTTCACCGCCAACGCCGCGTCGTTCCTCACCGGTGACGGAAGTGGACTGGCACCCCTGCTCGAGAGCATCCGCCGGCTCACGGAGTTCGTATCGGATCGGCAGCAGGTCGTCGCCACCTTGATGAACAATCTGTCAGGTATCGCCGACGGTCTCGGCGGCACGTCCGAACGATTCATCCACATCATCGACCTGGTGAACCAGCCTGTGGACAAGGTGAATTCGGTGCTCGACGAGTTTCGCAAGGACCTCCTGTACAGCAAGGACTTCTTCGATCCGGTGACACGCCTGCTGCACAATGCCGGATTCAGGAATGGAAACAACGTCGATGACGCGTTGGACCGAGCATCCAGCAATCTCGACAACTTCTTCGATGCATTCAAGTTGGTGCCGGTGATCAACGAGAACATCCCGCCCCCGGGCAACGACGGGACCGAAGTGGAGCCGTGCTCACGCGGCAACTTCCAACTCCCGGAAACGATGGACGTGCTGCTGAATGGTCAAAGGGTGGTGTTATGCAATCCCTGAAGTCGAACCGTCTTCTCCATAGCCCGGTGTCCTGGGGTGTGGCAGCCATGGTGGTGGCGACCGTCATCGGGTTGGTCTTGACGTACATCTACTACAACCCGCCGAGTCAGGGGAAGGCGGTCTCCTTCTACACCGACGACGCCAACGCGATCCGTGTCGGCGATGAGGTCCGGATGGCAGGAATCAAGGTGGGCGCGGTGACAGAAATGGCGCTGGAGCCGAACCAGGTACTGGTGAAGGCCAAGATCAAGAACGACGCCTTCGTCGGTGACCAGTCGCAAGTAGACGTGCGCATGCTCACTGTCGTCGGTGGTTACTACATCAATCTTGCGTCGATGGGTAACATGCCGCTCGGTGCTCAACCCATCCCGGTGTCACGAGTAACGATGCCGTACAGCCTTATTCGAACGTTGGCCGACACCACCAAGATCACCGAGAATGTCGACACGAAGCCCATCAACGAGTCACTCAACCAGATTTCGCAGGGTTTGACGGGTACCAATGTTCAGGCGATCAAGACCACCATCGATGCGGGCAACGCGCTGATGTCCACTGTGGAAAGACAGCGCGGCCAGGTGACAAAGATCCTCGACCTGTCGGACGAGTACATCAAGGCGCTGTCGCAGTATCGGGACAAGTTTGCGCAACTGGTGCGCAAGATCTCCATCGCGACCCAGACAATGGTGATCTACGACAAGGGTATCTCGCAGACGCTGCAGGGTCTGGGTGAAGTCCTGCTGGCCATCAAACCGCTCGCCGACGCCTACGAAGCCCACCAGGCCGAATTCGTGGAGAAGATACGGGCCTACCTCGAGCGAGGTCGCGATTTCGTGGAACGCAATGGGCTGACCATACGTGCACTCAAGCGAGTGCAGAATCTGTTCGATCGAATCCTCAACGCACAGAACGCAGGCCCAGGACTACTGGCAACCGACATGTGCGTCCCGGTTCCGGGGAGCGCCTGCTGATGAATCCTCTGCGTTCACCACGGGTTCGTCGCCTTGCATCGTTGTCGATCGCTCTGGCGGCGGTAGCCGCCACCACCTCGTGCACGTCTGTCGGCAAGCCGGCAGCGGCCCACTACTGCGCGGTGATGCCGGACAGCGTCGGGCTCTACGTGGGCAACCCTGTCACACATCTGGGTTTTCCGATCGGCAAGATCGACTCCCTCACCCCGTCTGCTCAATCCGTCCGGGTGGAGTTCACCATCGATGACGGACGACAGATCCCCGCAGACGCGAAAGCAGTCACCAGATCGACATCGATCCTTGCCGACCGAGCATTGGAACTCGTCGGCAATTACGAAGTGACGCAGAAGCTGTCCCCGGGCGGTTGTATTCCGCTCGGCCGATCATTGACTCCGAAGAGTTTGTCCCAAGTCATCGGGTCCTCGACGAACTTCATCAACTCGATCAACCCAGCCGGATCGGACAACATCGGACAGATGGTGACCGGTATCGACGAGGCGATTCGTGGTCAGGGGGCAGGCGCCAACAAGTTGCTCACCACGACGTCGTCGGTGGTCGATTCGCCTGAACAGGCGATCGGTGATCTCGGGTCGGTGACCCGCAACCTCAGACAATTGACCACGACGTTGGTGGACGTCGAGCCCACATTGCACGGGGTGTTCGACGATCTGGCGAACTCCGCGGGGGAAGATGCGGCCGAGACCCTCGAAGGGGCATCGAAGACCATGGAGGGAATCATTCCCGTCATCGAGGCTGCCGGAGCCATCGAGAAGGAGTTGGGTCCGCAGATCCAGCAACTGCTCGACGTGGTTTCGGTCGCTCTCAGAAAGGCCAGTCCGCGCGCACCGTACTACGCGAGCCTGTTGAACGTGGCGCCGCGCGTACTCAACGGACTGATCAATCTCGCGAACAACCACGACTTCACGCTTCACTACCGGCCGCCGCTGTACCGCATCCGCACGCCCGACGGCGTCGCTCAGTGCAACATCATGAACGCGGCGGTGCCGGGTAGTTGTGCCAACGTTCACGGCACGCCGTACGCGGTGGACGTGGCCTTGCTTCAGTACGTGCTGACCGTGGCGGCGAACAAATGATCCGGCGCTCCCGACTCCTGGCCGGTGTCCTGGCCACAGCCACGGTCCTGACGGTCTCCTCTTGCGCAGCAATCAATGTCGACGCGCTACCGCAACCGGGACCCTCCTACGACGACGGATATGACGTCGTCATGCAGTTCAGCAGTGTGCTGAACCTGCCCGATCGCGCGAAGGTGGTGCTGGACGGCGTGACCGTGGGCGTCGTGTCCAAGGTGAGCCTCAGCAGTGCGGACGTGGACGTCACCGCTCGTATGAAGCACGGCGTCGTCGTCCCGTCGAACATCAAAGCCGTTCTGCAACAGGCGACGGTGTTGGGTGACATCTACGTCGCACTTGAGCGGCCGGCGGCAGACGCCGGCCCGGCCCCTGCGCTGGAGCGTGGCGGTGTCATTCCGGTCACTCAGACCACGTCCCCACCGCAGCTGGAGGACACCATCGCCAGCCTTGCGAATTTTGTGTCCAGCGGGTCCATCCAACGCGCACAGAACACCATCATCCGGCTCAATCGCGTGGTGCCGTCCAGTGACGAGGTGCGGATCTTGACGGGCCGGGTCGAAACCGATCTCTCGGCCTTGGCCGGGAATCTCGATTCGGTCGATCGGCTGCTCGACGGCGTAGCGGCGTCCGCTGCGGTCGTGAAGAACAGAGTTCCGGACCTGCAATACCTCTTCTCGCCCAAGGGGCAGCTCGGCTTCGAGCATCTCGTGGCTGTCCTGAACTACATCGGCACCATTCTGCCCAGCGTCGGAAGCATCACTCTGGGGGGCTATTGGCTGGTGCCCTTCCTCAATTCACTGGCGGACTCCGCAGGTGCACTGCAGATGTCGAAGGTGGCGGGCGAGGCTGAAATACCCAAGTACCGCAAGGTCTTCACCGACATGTTCCTCCCGGTCGACAAGTATCCGGCCATCAACATCACCTCGATAGTCGGGCCGGATGGTCGGGAACTGTCCGGCAACGTGCAGGACGTGCTGCGGATTCTGGGGGCTACGCCATGAACGCCATCAAGGCGAAGGACGTCATCTCCTACCTTGTGTTCGCCATCATCATCGCCGTCGTGCTGTTCTATTTCGGGTCACTGGGGTTGCGTGTCCAGCCGCCTTCGAACCGGACGAACCTGTCCATGGACGTTCCCGATGTCAACGGCCTCGTGGTCGACTCGAATGTGCTGTTGCGCGGTGTGCCAGTGGGCAAAGTGACGAAGACGAAGACGTCCCTGAACTCGGCGTCCATCACCTTCTACGTCGAGAGTCCTTATCAGATTCCCGTCGACACCGAGGTGCAGCTGCAGAATCTGTCGGCGCTGGGCGAGTCCTATATCGAGCTGGTGCCTCGCAGCGACGGCGGTCAGATGCTGAAGGACAATCAACACATCTCCACCGAATCGGTGATCCAGCCTCCGTCGATCTCCGAATTGGCGACCAGCGTGGTGCGCGTGCTGCATCAGATGAATCCCGAAGCGCTCGCACGCATCATCGCCGAGTCCGATGCCGCGCTGCCCGATCCCGTCACGGTGCTCCCCAACTTGTCCCGCGCCAGTAACACGTTGAACAACATGCTCAACGGTCTGAACGGCGAAGGACGCGAGCTGCTCAGTAATTTCGGGACGCTCATCCACAACTCCGAGTGGGTCAATCCGGATCTCACCACGTTCACTCCGATCGCCCGGAAAGCGGGCGTGAATTGGCAGGACTTCTACAAGCATCTGCCAATCCTCCTCAGTCGCAACGAGCCGGAAAGCATCGCGGGGCTGAACAACCTCGTCGCGCGGCTGCAAGCGCTCCTCGACAAGAGTGGCGGGGACTTGAAGGTGTTGGGGGAGGCATTGCAACCGAAACTGAACACCATCGCCGCGACGTTGATGAACTTCGACAGCGGGCAGATCCTGGACCACTTCCTTGCGCAAGTGCCTGCCGAAGGGCTGATCACGCTACGGGTGAAGCCATGACGCACGTAGGTGAGAAGTTGCCCCATCCGGCATCCATTTCGAGAAAGGCGACCGCATGACCATCCACGACACCGAAGTTTCGGAAACCCGCGAAGACGATCCCACTGCCCCCGCCGCAGACGCCGAGTCCGCTGAGCACAAGGGGGATTCCCCGGATGCAATGGAGGAGTCCGACAGCGAGAAGTCATCGCGACGGCCACGGTCGATCTCGTTGAGTCTGCGGGGCCTTGTCCTCGGTGCGGTGATAGCGGCACTCGTGGCCGCAGTTGCCTGCCTGGGTTGGCTGTACCTGGGCGCGCGCCATCAGCTTGACGCTCAAGCCGTCAAGTCCGCGAACGACGCACGCGCAGAGCAGATCGCGCTGGACTATGCGGTCAACGCCGCGACGATGGACTACAAGGACCTCCAGGCCTGGCATGTGAAGCTGGTCGCCGGAACCACGCCAGAGCTCAACAAGAAGCTCTCCGACGCGGGGGCCTCGATGGAACAGGTCCTGGTCCCGCTGCAGTGGAGTTCGAACGCGAAACCCCTGCTCGCCAAGGTCAGGTCGTCCACAGGTGGCATCTACGTCGTGGACAGTTTCGTCAGTGTGCAAACCAAGACCGTGCAAGCGCCCGAAGCCCTGCAATCGACGGCGACCTACAGCACGACCATCGACAGCAACAACAATTGGCTGATCACCGATGTCGGGGGTATCGGATCAGCGATGGGGCCGAAGTGAGACATCGAATTCGGCGCGGCGCAGCTGTCCTCGTCGGCGCGGTGAGTCTCTGCGCAGCGGGCTTCATGACGGGACCGTCGGCGGGTGCAGATCCCAACGACGAGATCCCGATTCCGGGTCCGCCGTCCGACAGTTCGTTGATCAAGCCCTTTCCTGTCATCGTCCCGACACCCTCGAACTGGGCGCCGAAATTCCCGTTTCCCTATGACCAGACGAAAGACAAGGTCACCCCTGCCGACATTGCGGCCATGAGTGATATGTGCCAGTGGTACAACGCCCAGTACGCCACGCTGCGCGCGCAGATCGCACGACTGCAGACCAATCGAATCGGTCCGGATGGCAACGACTTCGACTACAGCAGAGACAACATTGCGCAGCAGGTGGACATCGTGACAGGAAACATCGGCCAGGCCCTCGACTTCCTGACACCACGCGTCCAGGCTCTTACCCAGGCGCAGAATCCTTTCGGCGACAACTATTTCCCCATCTACAAGGGCGAGGCCTTCTACAAACTGTGGGAGCAGCTGTCCAATGTGAACGCCGGGATACTGGCGCATCAACCAGATTGGTTCACCGCACCGTCGGTACAGAAGGCCCAGCGCTGGGGCAGTGACATCTACCGATCGCGCGTGTGTGAACAGTGACCAATGACTTACGAGGTGGGCTGTCATGAAGAGTGCGCAGGCCAAGCCCGGGGGCCAGTGCCCGAATACACGTCGATCGTGGACTCGGATACACACTCGGTGCGAAACATGGCTGATGGCAGTAGCGTTGACAGCTTTCAGCGTCTCCATGGCGCCGTCGGCGGCCGCGGATTCCACTGATCTGCTGCGCGCGGCAGTCGCGGCGGCGCGGCCGGCGGCATGTCCCGTGCGGTCTGACCCGGTGATCGACCAGGCGGCGGACGAAATCAACAAGACAACCGACAGATGGATCAACAACACGGCTCGGGCTGTCCCGGAAACCAATGCGTTGCCGATACTGAAAGAGCTTGGTTACGGCGGGTCCAAGGCGTCGATACTGTCAGGTGCTTCGACGTCGGCCACCAATGCGATCAAGGCCACGCTGATTCAGGGCTTTCAGCTGCTCCCAGACTGCTCGTACAAGGATTACGGCGTGAGCACCTTGTACAACGCCAAAAAGGACATGATCCTGACAACCGTTGTACTGGCAGCTTGAGTGGACATCTCGATCACAACCAACTTTCGACGTTCATCGTTCACAGTGGGAGGAAGCCAGGTGAATCGGATTCGATCGGCGACGGTGTCGGTGACCGTGGTGTTGGCCGGTCTGCTGTGCCAGCCAGTGGCGCACGCGGAGGATACGGTCACCTACGACATCTTCTCGGATACAGTCGGCGAGCTGGCCGGCGTCGAATATCGCGACACGTCGGGTAAGCATCTTCTGGAGGGCGTGCCGCTGCCGTGGAGTCTCACGGTACCTGTGGTCGATGCCACCAGCCCAACGGCCGACGGCGCTGAACTGCGGGCTGATTGGCGCCCCAACTTTCGCACCGCCGCGACCGTCGCGCGCGTATTGCAGGGGCATTTCGTGACGGTGCGCATCACGAAGGGGAACGACGTCCTCTGTGAGAGCATTCTCGACTTGGGAAATGCCACCTGCTACGGCAGCGTGCCGCACACACCGGAGAACGAGTCGTCGCCAGGGAACCTGCCATGATCCGCCGGAAGCGTGACAACTGTCGACGAGTTGTTCACTGGCTCAGTGCGTTTGCATGGTCAAGTGCCCTCACGCTGGTGTGCGCGCCGCCCGTGCTCGCGGAACCCAACGGTGGATCTCCAGCAAGCCCGTACCCCGCGACCTACTTCATCCTCGATTACTACGACAAGGTCGAGTACGACGACTACTTCACCAGTAGTGCAGGAGGCGTGTGGTTTTCGACACCGCTGGGATTGAACTGCGGCATTTGGGACCGCGGTAGCTTCGGATGTTCCGGAGATATCCGCGGCGCTCCTCCCGGTACGACGAACATCGGCTGGGTCAACGGAAATGTCGTCACACGCTACGACTGGTTGCTGGGAGTTCAGTTCCCCTCGGGGCGTGCCGAACGTGAACTGGCACCGCGCAGCTATATCGAATACAACGGGACTCGGTGCGCAACCATGGCCGATGCGAGTACCTACTGCGCGCGCGGCCCGTTCAGATTCTTCGTGACGCCGACGCGCACGTGGTTGAGCCCCCCGTGACGCACATGACGAATCGACGAAGTGGAATGCGCATGCGAACCTCTGCTGCACTGTTCGGCTGCATCGCAGCAATGATGCTTGCGCTGTCGGCATCACCGGTCGCACAGGCAGATGACGCCGACGTCATTCGCCAAGCGCACGACATCGGCATCGCGAACAGCGATGTCAATATCATCAGCGCGGGTCGATCGGTCTGTTACGTGCTGCGGTTGGGCAACCGGCCCCCGGATGAGATCAGCGGCAAGATCGCGCGGACGTTCGTCATCAGCCAGGATCAGGCCCGCCAATTCTCGCTGGTGTCTGCGAACGAGTGGTGCCCGCAATGGAGTGGGTTGTTCGTCGACTGAGCTGAGATGTGCGGTCTGTGCTCGTCGCCAGTCGCGGCGAGTAGGCGGATCACCTTTCAAGCCCGTGTACGCCGGACTGCAGCTGACCGAATCACGAGCCAAGCACACGAGGGCGCGGTAACTGTTGCGCCAATGAGGAGGAGACCACGTGGGTGTCGCTATCGACGTAACTGGACTGAGTAAGTCGTTCGGGTCGTCGAAGATTTGGGAAGACGTCACGCTGAAGGTTCCCGAGGGTGAGGTCAGTGTGTTGCTGGGCCCGTCGGGTACCGGTAAGTCGGTGTTCTTGAAGTCGTTGATCGGTCTGTTGCGTCCGGAGAAGGGTTCGATCGTCATCGATGGGACCAATATCTTGGAGTGCTCTGCCAAGGAGCTCTACGAGATCCGGACCTTGTTCGGTGTGCTGTTCCAGGATGGTGCGCTGTTCGGGTCGATGAACATTTATGACAACACGGCGTTCCCGTTGCGGGAGCACACCAAGAAGTCCGAGTCCGATATCCGCAAGATCGTGATGGAGAAGCTCGAACTGGTGGGTATGCCCAATGATGGGCATAAGTTCCCCGGTGAGATCTCCGGCGGTATGCGCAAGCGTGCCGGTTTGGCGCGGGCGTTGGTGTTGGACCCGCAGATCATCTTGTGTGATGAGCCGGACTCGGGTCTGGATCCGGTGCGTACGGAACCTGTCAACCTGAATGAGGCACCGTTGCGCGGTATTTACTGAGCGTCCTCCTGTGGATGGTCGGGTGGGTTGATCCACGAGCTGGTGGGGAGCTTCGGTGGTTCGGGCGGCTTGCGGACGAACCGTTCCGGGCGTGCGGCGTAGGCGGCGTCGAGTACGCCGGCACGCTTGTCGCGGATTGCCTCGGCCAGGCCGTAGTGGACGTCGGCGGGGGTATGAAGGGCCAGCCCGGTGTGGCGATGTTCATCGTTGTACCAACCGAAGAAGCCCTGGCAGTGCAATCGAGCTTCCTCGATCGAGCCGAACCGGCCGGGGAAGTCGGGCCGATACTTCAATGTCTTGAACTGGGACTCGCTGAACGGGTTGTCGTTGGAGACGTGCGGTCGCGAATGTGACTGGGTGACACCGAGATCGGCGAGCAAGAACGCAACCGGCTTGCTGGTCATGGAACTGCCGCGGTCGGCATGGATGGTCAGCTGGTCACGGTTGACCTCTTGCTTGGCGCAGGTCTGGCGGATCAGCACCTCGGCCAGCGCGGCCGATTCGCGGCTGGCGACCATCCAGCCAACGACGTAGCGGGAGAAGATGTCCAAGATTACGTACAGGTAGTAGTAGGTCCACTTCGCTGGGCCGCGCAATTTCGTAATGTCCCACGACCACACCGCATTTGGGCGGTTGGCGACGAGTTCGGGTTTCACTTTCGCCGGGTGGGTGGCCTGCCGGCGGCGCTCATGCACCTCGCCGGCTTCGCGCAGCAGCCGGTAGAACGTCGACTCCGAGCCCAGGTAGACGCCTTCATCGAGCAGGATGGCCCACACCTCAGCCGGTGCCAGGTCAACGAACCGGTCGCTGTGCAGCACGTCGAGGATCACCTGCTGCTCGGCGGCACTCAGCGCACGCGGTTGCCGCCGCTCACGGTGCGCTATGGGCTCTGGCCGCTGCGGTACCGGACTGTGCCGGTGGCGTCGGTAGTAGCTGGCCTGCGCGGCACCAACGGCTTCGCAGGCGGCCCGCACGCCCAGCTGCGGCGCCAGCTCCATGATGGCTTGATCGGTCATCGTGTCGACCTCGGATCGATGTCCGCGCTCTCGGAGAGCGTCTCCAAGAGCGCGTGCAGTTTTGCCTGCACATCCACCACGGCGCGGGTCTTCGCCAGCTCCTGCTCCAGTCGCTGCTTTTCTGCTTGCAGGCGGGCGATCTGCTCGGCCTGCCGATCACGGCGCTTGCGCCCACGTGGGGCGGCCAGCCCCGCCAACGCGCCGACATCGCGGGCTTTGCGCCATTCGGTGATGTGGCTGGAATACAGCCCCTCACGGCGCAGCACCGCGCCCTTCTCGCCGTCGGGTGCTGCGTCGTAGGCAGCGAGGACCTCCAGCTTGTACTTCGCGGTGAAGGTCCGCCGCCTGGCGCGTTCGGGCACCTCGGGATCGGGACGTTGCGTTGCATCGTTAACCACCCGACCAGGATCTTCCATCCCGGCCGAGCGGACCAACGTCGTCACCTTGCTTGTCATTTCGGGGAGTCTCTCCATCCCCGCCCTCGGGTCACTAATTATCAGGGGGCGGGTGCCTCAACCCAGGTTGGCAGAGAGGGGTACGGCGTATCTGTCGCAGTTGTTGATCGATATCAATGCCCAGATCGATGCGACGGTGCTGATCGTGACGCACAACATCAATATTGCGCGGACGGTGCCGGACAACATCGGGATGTTGTTCCGCAAGCATTTGGTGATGTTCGGTCCGCGTGAGGTGTTGTTGACCTCGGAGGAGCCGGTGGTCAAGCAGTTCCTCAATGGTCGTCGGATTGGTCCGATCGGTATGTCGGAGGAGAAGGACGAGGCGACCGCGGCGGCTGAGCAGGCGATGATGGATGCCGGTCAGAGCGATGGTGGTGTCGAGGAGATCGAGGGTGTGCCGCCGCAGCTCATTGCGACGCCGGGGATGCCTGAGCGTAAGGGTGTGGCGCGTCGTCAGGCTCGGGTGCGCGAGATCCTGCACACCCTGCCGCCGGCCGCCCAGGCCGCAATCCTCGACGACCTGGACGGCACCCACAAGTACAGGGTGCGCGACTTCGCCGACGAGGCGACGGTGGATTTTCCAGCGACCCGGTGAGTTCTGATCCGAGCGTGCCGATTCGGCAGTGAGAGGAGTGTCAGCGGTGTATGTCAGCCCATCGCAAGAGTGTTCACTTGCGTGGTCCCTCGCTGAACCGTTGTCCCCGCATCTGTCCCGTGAGGACAGCGCTCAGGCATTCGCGCTGATTTAGATCCGTGTTGGACTTAACCGCCGCGGGGGAGTGCCGGAGGCGGCTTACTCCCGGCTGAACACCAGCCACGGGAAGCGGGCGACGACTGCGCGTGCCACACCAGTGAACTCGGCGGTGCGCTTCTCCAGAAACGAGGCCACGCCCTCGGTCATGTCCTCGGTACCGAAGCCATAGGAGATCGTCTGCTTGTCGATCGAGAAGGCCGCCTCTGGATTGCCGCGAGCGGCCATGGCGACAAGCCCCCGCCGAATCACCGCCGCGGATACCGGTGCGATGTTGGCGCAGATGTCTTGTGCGAGAGCATCGGCGGCCGGCCAGAGTTCCTCGGGCGGGTGCACACCGGTGATCGGGCCGGCCGCCAGCGCTTCGCGGGCATCGAAGACCCGCCCGCTGATCATCCAGTCCTTGGCCTTCGCGAGTCCGACCAGGTGCGGCAGGAACCACAACGACCCGCCCTCGGGGAACAGCCCGCGGCGAGCGAAGACGAAGCCGAAGCGCGCATCGTCGGAGGCGAGGCGGAAGTCTGCCGGCAGCGTCATCGACAGGCCAACTCCGACCGCTGCTCCCTGGATGGCTGCGATGACCGGCTTGTTGAGATTGGTCAGGGGTCGCGCGACCCTGGTGGCGGGCTCATCCCAGTCAGGATCGTCCGAGTCTCCCACCGTCGGTTCCCCATCGGTCATGTCCATGCCCACACAGAAGTGTTCTCCGGCGGCACGGAGGATCACGACTCGGACCGAATCGTCGCGGTCGGCTGCGAGCAAGGCGGCGTTCAGTTCGTCCGCCATGGTGAGGGTGAATGCATTCCGGGCTTCCGGCCGGTTCAGCGTGACGGTGGCGATCCGATGTGACACCTCATAGATGATGGTGGTGAATTCCATGGAGCAGAACCTCCGTTGATCGACGAATCTGATGCCGAGAAGGGAAGGGCGTCGCGGTCCGCGGAGGGAACGATCCCGTCACCAGTGCGCCGGCGGGATATCCGCCGGCGTCATGAAACCTAACTAAAATAGATTATAGGAAGGCATTGGCGAGGGTGTGCTTCGGGTCCTTTGTGAGCCGGTGGTGCGTGGACCGGTGAGGTGGTGGCTCAGGCGTGCGCTTGTTGGGCGGCCGACGCGGCTCCGACGGGTGCGAATGCGGGTAACACGAATTCCCGCAACATCTTTCGGTGAACGGGATCGTCTGGTTTGGCGAAGTCGAGCCGACCGACGAGGATGAACTGGACCAGCGCAATCCATTCGGCGACGGCGGCCATATCCAAGCCCGTGCGTATCTCGCCACGGTCGACGGCCTGCTGGAAGATGGGTGCCCACATCTCTGCGGTGAGACGGGTCGCCAGGTCACTGCCGCCGACGATGGGCGTGGTCAGTTCCATGTGCTCTGGACTCACCAGGACGCGGACGATGGGATCCTTGCGGCCGTGATCGACCATGTACACCAGACCTTCGATCAACTGGTCGGCGAAGGTGTCATGGCTGAGGATGAACTCGTAGGCTCGGGCGAAGAGCAGCCGTGACCGGCGTTCGATGAGCGCACCCAGCAGGGCGTCACGATCCCCGAAATACCGGTAGACGGTGGGCCGTGAAACACCGGCCTCTTTGCCGATGTCGTCCATCGTGGTCTTGTGCACACCGAAACGAACGATCACCCGCTCGGCAGCGGTGAGGATCTGTTGACGTGCTTCATCGACGTCAGCGCTCAGGCCGGTGCCGCTCCTGCGGCGAGCCATGTCATCTCTCCTGTCGCTAACCCCAGGTGTCGCGCACTTGCTGTCACAGCGCGACGTGTTCTGTCAGCCGTATTGCCTACAGCTGACAGAACAGCGGCCGCTACTGAAGCAGTGTTACGACTGCGGGGTGAACGTGATGGGCATCCGCTTGCATCCGCGGACCTGCGTCGCATGGAACTCCGGCCGGTCCGCATCGACCAGCTGGTAGTCCGGAATGCGGCGGTGCAGTTCCTCCAACGCGATGACAAGCTCGACCCGGCCCAGATGTGAGCCCAGGCAGCGGTGCACTCCGGCGCCGAAGGACAGGTGCCGGTTAGGCCGACGTTCGATGTCCAGTTCGTCCGGATTCCCGAATTCCTTTGTGTCCCAGTTGGCCGCGCACAGCGGTGTGATCAACTGATCGTCCTTGCTGATCTGGACACCGCCGATGACGACGTCGCGGGTGGCTCGGCGACCCGGGATGACTGCGGCCTCCATTCGCAGGATCTCCTCCACAGCCTGAGGGATCAAAGCCGGATCGGCGATCAGCGCAGCACGCTGTTCGGGATTCTTGGTCAGGTGCACGATGGACCATGCCAGCGATCCCTGTACGGTGTGGAGCCCACCCATCAACAACAGGAAGAACATCCGGAACAGTTCTTCGTCGGTGAGTAGGCGGGTGCCGTCAGGGAGTTCGACCTCGGTGTTGATCAACGTAGTCGTGACGTCATCGCCGGACTTTCCTCGGCGTTCGGCGATGACCCCGCTGAAGTAGCCGGCCACCGTCAGCGATGCGGCCATGATGGCTTGCTGTGACTCTTCCTCGGTTCCGCCCGGCTTGCCGAACAGGATCGCGTCGGTTGCCTCGGAGAACAGGGCCGCGTCCTCTAGCGGCCAGTCCATCAGCGCCAGAAAGACCCGCGCGGGCAGCTCGTGGGCGAACTCGGAGATGAACTCGGCCTCTCCCTTCGGCGCCATCTGATCGATCAGATCGTTGACGACGCTGCGGATGTCGTCGCCGAGCTTTCTCATCCGTTGCGGGCTGAACAGCGGCTGTAGCACTCGACGGTAGGACGTGTGATCCGGTGGATCGAGCTCCAACGGTATGAACTTGCCGAAATCGGCCGGCGTCAGCAGATTGTTCGGGTAGCTGGAGAAGGTATCGGCATCGGCCAACACCTGGTGGATCTCCTTGTAGTGCGTGACGATCCAATGACCGCCGTGCGCAGTGGAATACACCACGGGACCTTTGGCTGCCAACTCCGCGATCTTCTCGCGCATGACATCGATCGGTGCTGCCAACGTGGGATCATAGACGTCGAAGTCCACGATGAGCTCGGCCGGAACACTGGTTGCTGCTGTGGTCATCAGGGCTGTCCTTCGCGGTGTTCTAGGAAATGGGCTGCGGGTTGAGGTCTTCGTCGAACCACATGCCGACACGCGTGAGGGTGCCCCCGTCGGTGGCTCCGATGGTCGCACCGGAGATGTAAGCCGAATCGTCGCTGACCAGGAACAGCGCCACCTTCGCGTTGTCGTCCAGCGAAGGAGGCCGCTGCAGCTTGAGCGGGATGGGGGATACCGTCGGATTCCACGGGCCCGCGACCTCTTCGTAGGATTGTCCCACCACCGGTGTTCCCGGTGGCATCAGGAAGTTCGGCGACATACCGTGCGTCGGGGCCAGGGCATTGACCCGAATTCCCCAGCGGCCCAAGTCAAGAGCCAAGCCACGGACGAGACCGTTGACGCCGGCCTTGGTCGCCGAGTACAGCGCGATGTTGTGGTAGGCGACCATCGACGCTGCCGAAGACGTGGCGAGGATGGTGCCGCCGCCGTTGGCCTTCAGGTGAGGCACAGCGGCCTGCGCCGTGTATACGACGCCGGACAGGTTGACGCCGAGGACGTGCTGCCAATCGGATTCGGTGAGGTCTTCGAAGGCTACGAACTCGCCGCCCGCCACCGAGGGGACACCGCCGCGGGACACCACACCGGCGTTGGCCCAGGCGATGTCGAGCTTGCCGAAGTGATCGACGGTTTCCCTTACCGCCGTGTCGATCTCGCTCTTCGACGCCACGTCGGCGGTGAGTGCGATCGCGTCGCCGCCGGCCTCCGAGACCAGCTTCAACGTTTGCTCGGCACGATCGCCATCGATATCGACGATGGCGATCTTTGCGCCCTCTGCGCTGAACAAGAGTGAGCTCTGCCGGCCCAGGCCGGATCCGGCCCCGGTGATCAACACGACTTTGCCGTCTAGCTTCATGACCCTCCTCTGGGTTTACCCCGCCCAAGGGGCGGTATGCAGTGCAATTCGCAACTTGGCGGCACTGTGACGTGCAACACCTGCTGGAGAAACCTTACGCCGATAGGTATGAGACGTCAATCAAAAAGTGTCAGACGATAATTTACGGGTGTTTACCCACGTAATGCGGATATTCGGCGCGTGAACCGGAAGCCCGCTTATCCCCATCGCGCGACCGCGTCCACCGAGCCAGTCGGCCCATTGGGGGTCGGTACCCGCGACGGCGGCCCGCGTCGCAATCGTCGACCTGTGCGGGCTTCGGTGCTGTCGCGAGCAGGCGGGCGTGACGGCGCCGAGGTGCTGTCCGGCGGTCGACCGCGAATTAGCTGAAGGTGGCGGCGCAGATTGGGAGGCGGACACGTCGACGGGGTGGGGTGGTTCGGTGCTCAGGGCGGCGTTGCGTGGTGGTGGCGGCTAATCTCGTGCTGATCGCGCTGGGCGAATTGCGATACATCACGTACCATTCGGTGTCGATAATACTAATGACATTAGATTTATATAGCTGTCGGTGGGGCGTGGTGTATGTGCGCACCCACTCCCACAGTTCATGGCGATCAGATCGGCTGAAGGGGAATACCAATGCTGTCGGAATCGGGGTCGGTGCTCGATCTGTTCCGTCTCAACGGCGCGGTAGCGATTGTCACCGGTGCAGGAAGCGGGCTGGGCGCCGGCTTTGCCGAAGCCCTTGCCCAAGCCGGCGCCGACGTGGTGATCGCGGGCAGGCGCCGCCCACAGCTCGAGGCCACCGCGGAGAAGGTTCGCCACGCTGGGGGTGCCTGCCTGGCAGTGCCGACCGATGTGACGGCACCCGACGCCTGTGCTGCGCTCGTCGATGCGGCGGTGGCGGAGTTCGGCCACGTCGATGTCCTGATCAACAATGCCGGAATGTCGCACGTTGCGCCCGCGACCGCGGAGCGGCCCGAGGATTTCCGCGCGGTGCTTGATGTGAACCTGAACGGGGCGTACTGGATGGCGCAGGCCGGTGCCCGGGTGATGGGACGCGGTTCGAGCATCATCAACGTGTCCAGCATGCTGGGGTTGGTGAAATCCACACTGCCCCAGGCGGCGTATGCGGCGAGCAAGGCCGGATTGATCGGGCTGACACGTGATCTGGCCAATCAGTGGTCGGCGCGAAAGGGAATCAGGGTGAATGCCATCGCACCCGGTTTTGTCGAGACCGACATGATCAGTGAGATGTCCGAGGATACGCTGGCGGGATTTCTGGCCACCTGTCCGCTCGGACGCGTGGCCACTCAGCAGGAGATCGACACTGCAGTGGTGTTCTTGGCCTCCCGCGCCTCCAGTTACATCACCGGATCGACGCTCGCGGTCGATGGAGGTACTTCCGGCCACTGACCCGACAGATGTGCCCGGGTGGCCGGGGGAGACGGGCTTAGCCTCGATCCACCGACTGACCTCGGTGACGGGAGTCGTTTCTCGTTGATGCCGATGTTCGGGATGCGGGCATGAGGTGGCCCCGCTGGTCTGGCCAGCTTTTCCTGTGTGCTCCGGTCGGGCCTGTTTGGCAGTTGATCAGGGGATCGCGCGTTGTGGTGGGCTGTGTCCGATGATGCTGCGCCACAGGGCAAGCCAGGCCTTCGACCAGGGCCAGCGGCTAGGTAGGTGCAGGGCTGGTCGGCGCTGTGGACGGGCCAGTCGGGCTGGCACGTTGACGATGCGGCGGCGCAGCGTCGATCCCCGCGCTCGGCCGTGACGTTCTCCGGCGAGGACTCCGGCGGCGCGCAGCAGGTTGTGGGCGATCGCCGCGCACAGCACCCAGGCGGAGTTCGCGCCGAACCGGCCCGACGGGATGTGCGCCAACGCTCCGTCGATCAGATCGGCGAACACGGTCTCGATGATCGCGTGCTGGCGGTGGGTGACGTCGGCCTCGGTGACCGGCAGGTCGGTGTTGGTCAGGAACGGGTGATACCGCCACACCGGGAACAGCGCGTCGGGGTAGCGGGCGTCTTTGACGCGGCGCACGACCAGGCGGGCGGTGATCGCATCGGGGGTGGATGCGAATGCGGTGTAGGGGATTTCGGCGACTTCGGCATCGGAGATCCAGGCCCCCGTATCGGGATCTTGGACCGCTCCGGGGTAGGACACCGGTGTCCACGCGTCGTCGTCGATGGCGGCCAACGCGCGGTCGATGGCCGGGTTGCGGGTCATCACCAGCGAGAACTGGGCGCCTGCGCGGACACACGCGGCGACCACCTTGCGGTTGCCGTAGGCCGAGTCGCCGCGGACCAGGATCTTCCCGCTGGCACCGGCGGCGCGGGCGGTGCTGATGGCTTGGGCGACCATCCGTGCGGCACCCTTGCCCGAGTTGGCCTTTCCGGCGCGGAGCCGCATCCCGGCGATCACCGGAGCCGAGGACGCGGTGCTGATCGTGGTGGCGAGCGGGGACAGTCCCTTGCGCAGGATCTGCTTGCCGGCGATCTTGGTGTGCCCGTAGGAGGCGCCTTGTTTGGCGTGGCCGTAGACCGGGCGCAGCAACGAGTCGATGTCGATGAACACCCGTTGTTCGGCGGCGTTGGGGAGCAGGTCGACCCGGCCGCACAACGCCACCAGGTGCTCGCGCAGCACCGACTCCAACTGGCGGGCGTGACCGAAGGTGAACTCCCGCAGCAACGTTCCCACCGTCGACGGTGCGTACACGCCGTCGAAGAGCGACTTCATCCCGCCGCTGCGCAGGATGTCGACGTCATCGATGCAGTCCGCACCGGCAACCATGCCTGCGACCACGGTGGCCAGCTTCGGTGCCGGGTTCGCCGACCCGGACTTTATCCGCGGCGCGCTGATGTGGACCTTCTCGCCGAGCAAGCGCGAAAGCCCGGTCTGCTCGGCCAACGTCATCACCGCAACCACACCGGCACACGACACGAGATTGCCATCGTCGAACACCGCTGAATCCGAGGCGAACCTATGCGAAACTTGCACCGGAAGTGCCTTTCCGAACTGGACCGATTGATGCGTGAGAACACCAATCATCCCAGCCCAGAGGGCACTTTCCTCATTCCGACACCCCTATACAACCAGGTCAGTCGGTGGAACGAGGCTTAGGCTTCACATCTCCCCCGGAGGACCCTTCACCGGGCGCGTGGGAACCGTTCTGCCACATCCCGATACTCGGCGCGAATGGTGCGTTTGTCGAGTTTCCCGCTGGGCAGACGCGGTAATGGCTCGTCCCGCAGCACCACATACCGCGGCACCTTGTAGTCGGACAGCAGCGCCTCGCAGTGCTGGATCACCACCGCTTCGTCACCGACCGTTCCGGTGATGATCGCGGCAGGCGTCTCGCCGAACCGTGCATCGGCAGCGGCGATGACCGCCACTTCGGCCACCCCGTCCAAGGTGGCGATGGCCGACTCCAACTCGACGGGAGAGATGTTGATACCCCCGGAGATGATGAGGTCCTTCAGCCTGTCGACGAAGCTGATCCGGCCCGCTTCGTCGCAGGTGCCGAGGTCGCCGCTGTGCAACCATCCGTCGTGGATGGCGGCCGCGGTCTCCTCCGGTGCCTCCCAGTACCCGGGCGTCACGCCGGGGCCGCGGACCACCAATTCGCCCAATTCACCCGGTCCCAGCAGCGCACCGTCGGTGCCCATCACCCGCACCTCGGTGAAGATGGATCCCATTCCGCAGGAGCCCGGATGCTCGAGTGCCTCGTGGGGCAGCGTCGCCGTGGCCACCCCGCCAGACTCCGTCATTCCGTAGATCTGGCGCAGCAGAACCCCTTTGGCCGCCCAGCGGCCCAACAGTTCGACGGGTACCGCTGCACCGCCGATGATCGCGGTCTGCAACGAACCCAGATCGGCTTCGGCGAATTCCGGAGCTTTCGACAGTGCCTCGAAGATCAGTGGAACACCGAAGAGGACACGCGCACGGTGCTGTTCGATGAGGTTAACCGCACGGGACGGGTTGAGTTCGGGTTCGACGATGAGGGTTCCGCCGAGAATGGTGGTGACCAGCACGCCGTAGACCAACCCCGGTGTGAAGGCCAGCGGCAGCACCAGGAGCGCGACCGTGCCCGGACTGAATCCGTCCTGGGTGAGCGTGTTCTCCAGTACGATGCCGAGCAGCGTTGCGCTGGTGAGGATCACGCCTTTCGACAGGCCGGTCGACCCGCTGGTGAAGATCACCGCGATGGGTTCTTCCGGTGCCCGATCGATCTTGAAATCGTCCGGGGCTCCATCCCGCTCGGCGTCCACGATGCCGAAGTCCAGAACAGCGAAGTCCCGACCACCGGCGCGGGCCTCTTCCGCTGTCGGCAGGTGTGCCGGGCTGGACACGATGAGACTCAGTCCGGAGTCATCGGCGATCTTGCGAATCTCGGCTGCTTTGAGCCGGGCGTTCAGCGGTACCAGCACCGCGCCGGACTTGACGATCGCCAGCGCCGCCACCGGCCACTCCAGCGAGTTCGAACCCAGCAGTCCGACCCGATCGCCGGGCTTGACGCCTTCGTCGGTGAGCCGCCGCGCCAGCCTGCTCGACCAGTCATGCAGCTCCCGGTACGTCAACCGGTCCTCTGCCACGATGAGAGCGGTGTGTTCGCCCTTGGTTCTGGCCCACCAGTTGAGGGCTGAACCGACCGTCGCTGCCATCTTTCTCCTCGCTCCAGGAATACCGGTGTCAGACCGTCGCCGGCGACCCGAACAATGTCGAACTGACCAATGGTGCCATCGGACCGCCGATCAACAGGGAGACCTCAGCACCGTCCACCGGATTGGGAGAGCCGCCCCGAATCTGCCGCACGGCTTCGACCACGAGACCGATGCCGTGGACGAACCCCTCCGCGATGTTGCCGCCTGCGGTGTTGATCGGGAGTCCGCCGGTGCCCACCGTGAGGTTCTCCAAGGTGAGGAAGTCACCCGCAGCCGGCCCGGCCGGACTCAATCCGTGGTCGATGATCGCGGCGACGGCCGGCCCGGTGAAGTTCTCGTAGACCTGCGCCACGTCGACTTCCTTCGGTCCGATACCGGCACCCGACCACAGCCGCTGAACCAGCGCCGGATGAAAGCCCGCAGTGGTGTAGTTCTTCTCGTTCTCCACCGACTCGGTCCAGCCGGCGGCAGCACCTTGCACCCCGGACAGGATGTAGGCAGGCACCCCGAGGTAGTCGGCCGCGCGCTCGGCGCTGACCACCAGTACAGCAGCCGCGCCGTCGTTCTCCCTGGAACAGTCGAACAGATGCAGGGGTTCGGATATCCACCGACTGTTGTCGTAGCGCTCGTGATCGACGGTGTTCCCGTAGCCCACTGCTTCGGGATTGTTGCGCGCATGGTGGTAGCCGGCCAGTGAGACCGCCTCCAACGCCGACCGCGGCACCCCATCGACCTCGAGCAGCCGCTGGGTACGCAGGGCGCACACCTGGGCAGGCGCGAGCACGCCGTGCGCGGCATAGAGCGATCCGAGATGGCCTTTGGCGAAGGCACGACGGCCATCGGTGGTCTCGGACAGGCCCCGGTACACCGCGACGCACTCGGCCTGCCCGCTGTGCACTGCCGCCGCGGCACAGTTGATCGCCGCGGCGATACCGCCGCCTCCGCCACCCCACACCTCCGTGGACCACCGGACCTCGTGAACCCCGAGCGCCGCGCCGATGGCCATGCCTTCGCTGGAATCCCCGCCGTAGGAGACGAATCCGTCCACGGTGCGGGGGTCGGCACCGGCATCCTCGCAGGCGCGCAAAATGGCTTGGAGGACAAGCTGTGGTGAGGTGAGCGGGCTGGTCCCACGCTTGTAGTAACCGGTGCTGCCGACGCCGACCACGGCTGTGGATCCGCGGAACCCGCTCACTTCGTCTCACTTTCGAGGTGCCAACGCAACAACGGCCAGTGCTCTTCGTCCGGGGGCGCCTCGATGGTGCCACGCACGGGTGCACCGATGACGGGGGTGATGCCGTCGGCATCTGCGAGGACGCCGACCACGCGTGATCCGCCTGCGCCGCGCAACTCCACCAGGACCACCACATACGGCAGATGCCCGGTGCTCTCGGGGGTGAACGGCTGCCAGGTCCGGGTCCAGGAGTAGACCGTGCCGGTCGGTTCCACCGCTTCCCATCGGGTGTCGAAGGAATGGCAGGACGGGCAGATCGGGCGCGGTGACCAGATCCAGGTCCGGCACGTGCCGCACCGCTGGATTCGCAGCACACCGTCGCGCAGGCCGTCCCAGTGTGGCTGGTCGGAACCGTCCTCGGCCGAGCCGGTGATGTCCATCCACGGCGCAGTGGCCGGAATATTGCGGACGCTGAAGACCCGCCAGCTGCCGTCTTCGAACCGCAACCAACGGCTGCGCAGCTCGAACCATTCGTCATCGAGTTTGGTGTACCGGATGACGGCGTCGTAGCGACCGTTTCCGACATCGGAAATACTGCGCACCTCAGCACCTTTGAGCCGGTTGGGCACATCAGCTGAGGCGATCAGCTGCCCGATCCGGTCGGGCATGAAATCCGCCAGAACGGAGCGGTTGTCACCGGCGGCCACGGCCTTGCCGTGGGCCTCTACGGTATCGGCCAGATCGGGCGGAAGTGTCTGGACGTCGACTGTCATGCGTGGCCTCCGAGTTGTAGAAGCACATCGGTGCGGTCATGTTGAAAGTTGGCCAGGCGGCACGCGTTGACCAGGCCTGAATCGTCGGAGTCGACGTGGATGATCAGCCCGGTACGGCCCGCCTCGTGTGCGATCGCCGCGGCACCGTTGAGCAGCTGCTTACGATGGCGCGCATCGGCGTTGGGTGCGCTGGCCACGGACCGGACCGTGGCGCAGGCGCCAAACTCCTCGGACGACACGGGCGCGAGGTCGAGGGCGACCGCGCCGATGACCCGTCCGCCCTCGCGTAGAGCGTGACACGCCGCGGTCGCCGGGAAGCCGGACGCCCATCCGAGGTCCTCAAGAGCCGAGACCGAGGTGGGTTCCAGCACGGGTGCACTGGTGGCGTCTTCGAACGAATCGGTGGCGCGGATGAGCTTCCACACGCGCCGTGTCCGCGGGATCAGGAATCGATTGCTGATACGGCCGGTGGCGGGGTGGTTACCCTGCGCCCACGCGGTCAGTGTGTGCACACCGGTGCCCAGCCAGCCGCCGGGTGCCGAGGTGTCCAGGCCGACGCGCTCCAGTAACAGGGTCACGATGCCGATGGACCGCAGATCGGGGTCGACGACGAGGAATGCCTCGCCGAAGCCATTGCCCGAAGAGGTGATTCGCAGCAGCGCGGCGATACGTTCGGGCCGGTCCCGTTCACCGAGCGCGGTGGCGTAGGGAAGCATCCAGACCAGCAGGTGGCGACTCAACGAATCCGGTTGTGCCATGGCGTATTCGACATCGCGGAAGTCGATGGTGGTGTACTCGGGTTCGGCATCGTACTCGGCGGCTCGATGCAGCAGGTCCGCGAGTTCGGTCGACTCAGCCTCACTGAGGCTGTTCCGCCATTCGTATTTGATCATCGGGTCAGGATTCGCCGATACCTTCGGCGACGAGCTTCTTTGTTTCGCGGCGGAACACCTGGTTGGCGGCCTCGTTGCGGCCCAACAGCATATCGCCGGCATCGGCGCTGGCCATACCGCGCTGAGAATTGCGCAGCAGGGGGAAGTCCTCGTTGTGCAGCACCGCGAGGAGGATCTCCCAGTTTTTGTCCCAGACTTTGTTCCAGTGCTCTTCGGTCATTCCCGACTTCTCCACCGAAGGCACCATCAGGCGCTGCTCCATACGAGACCGGGTCGGGTCCTGGGGGTGTGGACGGAAGGTCAGCAACTGGAAGTGGTCGGGCTGGCGCAGCAGGGTGCTGTTGGGTAGTAGGAAGTGCGTCTCGGTGACGTAGCGATCGAGCGGCCGGTCTCCGGGATCCTCCTCCAACCACCGGTCGATCGACTTGCGCGGCGCGATGAAGCGGCAGTGCCTGCCGAAGTCTTCGAACGCCATCACGTTGGTGTGAATGATCTTGCCCGCGGTGTTCGGGTGGGCGTACTGGATGTGGTAGCCGTCCAGGAACGCATCCTGCATGATCTTCCAGTTCGTGGGTTCGTCGAAACCGGCCGACCGTACACATTCCAGCTCGTCAAGGCGGTAGCCCGCCAGGATGGTGTCCATCTCCGGGCCCAGCCAGTCGGCGACGTCGATCGAGGCGTTCGCGTTGTCGACCAGCCAGACGAACCCGTGCCGTTCCTCGCACGGCAACTCGATGAGTCCGTGCTCTTTGTGGTCGATCTCGCCGAAAGTGTTGTCCCTGGTCACCATTCGCAGCGATCCGTCGGGATTGTACGACCAGCGGTGGTACTGGCACGAGAAGAACCGGCAGCGTCCCTTTTCGTTCTCTTCCAGAAGGGCGCCGCGGTGCCGGCACAGGTTGACGAACGCCTTGATCCCGCCGTCCTTCTGGCGGACGACGATGACGTTGTTCCGGGGCATCTGGACGGTGAGGAAGTCGTAAGGCTTCGCCAATTCGGTACTGTGCGCCACGATCGACGGCACCTTGCCGAAGATGTGGTCTCGCTCCTGCTGGGCCAGCACCGGGTCGGTGAACTCGTGTGCGGCGAAATCGACGACGTCGTCGAGCTTGTCGGTCGTCTCGTTGCGTAGCAACTCCAGCGCCCGTCGGATGCGATCCTGCCGGGGAAGCGATGTTGTCATGATGTGCCTTTACTTCTCTGCGGTGAATGTGACCGGCGAGGGCGTGCACTGGCGGACCGGAGTGTCATGACCCTCCCTTTTTGGCTCGCCTCACGTCATCGGTGGCAATCGGTACTCGGCTTGTGGCCTGTGACCCCGTACCACCGGTGCAAAAAACCTTACGCCGATAGGTATGAGACGTCAATCAAGAAGTGTCGTATGACGCTTTCGTTGATCTCTATTGCCTGCTCAGGGGTGGTTATCCGCGTGCCGCTGCCAGCATCTCGGCGATGTCCACGAACTTGATTCGCGGGCGTTTCGTAGCACTGCCCCTGCGCCGCTCTTCGGCGTCGATGGCACGCCAGCCCTTCCAGCCGACAGGGTCTGCGCCGCGGTCGGCCAAGGTCTGTCGCAATGCCTCGCGATTGCCCACCTGGCCGCTGAGTCGTCCCCCGTCGAAGTCCTGCCAAAGACTCTCGACGGTTTCTTCCGCACAGGTGCGGTTGGTGCCGATCACGCCACGTGGTCCGCGCTTGATCCAGCCGGTCACATACACGCCTTCGACCGGTGCGCCGTCGGGGTCGACCACGCGCCCCCGGTCGTTGGGTATCACGCCACGGTCCTCATCGAATGGCAATCCGGGACTTGGTATTCCGCGATAGCCGATCGAACGCAGGATCAACGGGGTGTCCAGCACCTCGGTCATGCCGCCGGCGAGGCCAACTCGTATCCCCTCGGCACGGTCGGTCCCGGTGATCTCGACCGGTGTGGTGTCGAACCGGAAGACGATGCGCTTGTTGCCAGGGTTGGCCTCCCGTTGGGCGTAACGACGGGCGATCTCGAGTTTCAGGGTGGTCTCCACGTCATCATCCGGAAGATCGGCGAGATCGTTGGTGTCGACGACGACGTCGATGCCCGGAAGGTGCTCCAGCGCGGCGAACTCACCCACCGAGTACGCCCCGTAACGGGCGCTGCGCCGCCCGAGGATGACCACCTCGCGTATCGAGCTGTTCGACAACGCATCCAGGGCATGTTGGGCGATGTCCGTGCCGGCCAGCTCGGCGGCGTCCATGAGCAGGACCCGGGCCGCGTCGAGGGCGACATTGCCGTTGCCCACGATCACGACCCGCTCGGCCGACAGATCGAACTCGTGTCGGGCATGGTCGGGGTGCCCGTTGTACCAACCGACGAAGTCGGCGGCCGGCGAGTTCCCGGGTAACCGCTCGCCCGGGATTCCCAGCTCGCGGCTGCGGGAGGCTCCGACGGCGTAGATCACCGCGTGGTGGTGTGCCATCAGGTCGTCATGTGTCAGATCGCGCCCGATCTGGACGTTGAAATGGCAGCCCACCCGACTGTCACCAAACATGCGGTTGAAGATGTCGACGACCGATTTGGTGTGCTGGTGGTCGGGCGCGACCCCGGCGCGCACCAGGCCGAAAGGAGTGGGAAGTCGTTCGTAGACATCGACTTCCACGCCCGGGGTGCGAGTCAGTGCCGCTACGGCGTAGCACGCCGCGGGTCCCGCCCCGACCACGGCGACCCGGAGTGCCCCTGGCTCGACGGCCGGGTGGTCGGCCGGCGATACCGGCTCGCCGGCGGTGAGTGGATGCCGGTCGAAGTACCGCGCGTTCATATCGCGGAAGATGGCGAGTTCGGCAGGCAGGTCTTCGTCGTAGTAGATCGCGTCGACCGGGCATTCCTCCATGCACGCACCGCAGTCGATGCAGGTCTCCGGGTCGATGAAATGCATCTCCGTGTCCGTGTACTCGCCGCCCGCGCCGGACGGCCGAATACAGTCGACCGGACACACCGCTATGCAGCTGGCATCCTTGCAACAGTTCTGGGTGATGACGTAACTCATGGGACGGACCGGGGCCCTAGTCCTCTTCGAGGATCAGCGCGAGTTCGGGGCAGGACGCCACGCCATCGCGGATCGTTTGTTCCTCGTCCGCGGCGACGGTGCGGGTTTCCAGAATGGAGTACCCGTCGTCGTCGATCGGGAAGAGGTCGGGATCGACCGCGTAGCACTGGGCGTGGCCGGCACACTTGGGCCGATCCAGTCGTATCTTCATGTGGTGTCTCCTAGGCTGAGAGGACATTTACTGCCTAGTAAAACTATAGGATTTAGGTGTATTGAAGTCCACAGTGGGTAACGCGGGGTATAAACCTCACGACTTTAGATATATTGCGTTACCTTGACCGAGGGGAAGTATCGTCGATGGACCAAACCACCACTGCCCCAGCGTCCGACGCGAGATCTGAGATCGTCGTACGCTGTCCGGCCGATGGCAGCGTGGCCGGCGCAGTGCCCGACCTGACACCCGCTGATGTCGCCGCCATGGCCGCCCGGCTGCGTTCGGCTCAGCCTGCGTGGGAGGCGCTGGGTGCGCGCGGGCGCAGCACCCACCTGCTGAGATGGCTGGACTGGTTGTTGGACAACGAGCGCCGGATATTGACGCTGGTACAACAGGAAACAGGTAAATCCTGGGCTGATGCGTCGATGGAGATGGCGGTCGTCATCGACGTCATCAATTACTTCACCAAGCACGCCGAGGGCTTCCTGGCTGACCGCAAGGTGAAACCGGCAGGTCCGGCGAACTCGGTACGCCGCCTGCGCGTGCAGGTGCGGCCCCATCAACTTGTCGGCTTGATCACGCCGTGGAACGGCCCGCTGGCCGGACCGATGATGGACGTGGCCGGCGCCCTGGTCGCAGGTGCGGCGGTGTTGTGTAAACCGTCAGAGGTAACTCCGCTGGCCTGGTCCGAGGCTGTGCGAGGCTGGAACGAGGAGATCGGCGCCCCGCCCGTACTCGGCTGTGTGACCGGCGGCGGTGCCGCCGGTGCCGCCGTCGTCGACCAGGTGGACATGGTCATGTTCACCGGCTCGGTCCGGACTGGCCGGGCCATTGCCGTCCGCTGTGCGGAGCGGCTGATCCCGTGCAGTTTGGAGCTCGGCGGCAAGGACGCGTTCATCGTGCTCGCCGACGCCGATATCGAACGAGCGGCCGGGGCCGCGGTGTGGGGCGGGATGACCAACTCAGGGCAGGCCTGCGTGGGAGTCGAGAGGGTGTATGTCGAGTCAGCCGTCTACGACGAATTTGTGGCGCTGGTGACGGCCAAGGTGAAAGCGCTGCGGCAGGGGATGGACGCGCCGGGCAGCTTCGCCTGCGATATCGGCGCCATGGTGACGGCCGCCCAGGTCGCCATCGTGACCGATCACGTGAACGATGCGGTCGACAAGGGCGCCAGGATCCTGTGCGGGGGTGAGCCCGGCACGGAGGGCAACTTCTTCGAACCCACGGTCCTGGTCGACGTGGACCATTCCATGACGTGCATGCGGGAAGAGACATTCGGGCCCACACTGGCGATCATGCGCGTCGCCGACGCCGAGGAGGCGATTGCCCTTGCCAACGACTCCGAGTACGGATTGAGCTCGAGCCTGTGGACGCGTGATCGCGGCACGGCCGACCGGCTGTCCCGGCGTATCGAGGCTGGATCGGTCTCGGTCAACAATGCGCTCGTGGCAACGTTCCAGATGCCCATCCCGATGGGTGGATGGAAGAACTCGGGACTGGGGACGCGATTCGGCGGCGCCAACGGCGTGTTGAAGTACTGCCGTCAGCAATCAGTTGTGGAAGAGCGTTTTTCGCTGAAGTCGGAGCCACTCTGGTACCCCGTGCTCCCGGCCAAGGCGCGTCTGATCAGCCGCGCGGCGAGGCTGCTCGGTGCGCACGACTGGCGGCGGCGGCTGGGGCTCAGGGCACGTCGGTGAAATCGACCGCGCCGGGCGGGATCGGTAGTCCAGAGCGCCGCAGCATCCGCTGGTCGAGCTTTCGGCCGCCGGACAGAAAGCCCATATGCAACTTTCGCTGCGGTATGCTAGCCGAGTCTCATTAGGTTATCGGGGAGTGTGGCATGGCGCGACCGTCCAAACCGCTGATCAGCAGAGCAGCAGCGGTGCAGGCGTCCATCGAGATCATCGACTCCGAGGGTTTGGACGCTTTCAGCCTGCCGCGGCTTGCCAGCCATATGGGTGTTCGCGCCCCGTCGCTCTATCACCACTTCTCCGACAAGAACGAAATCCTCACCGCGATCGCGCGGCACGTCGCGGGCAAATCTGTCATCAAGCCGAGGCGTGCGCCCGGACCGGACTGGCCGGAATACTTCGTGACGCTCGCGCTGAACTTCCGGCAGTCGGTGCTTCGGCACCGTAATACGGCACCGATCCTGGTCGAACACCTGCCGCGCGAGACGCTTGTCAACAGCTTCGAGGATGCCGCCCGATTCCTGGGTGCGTCCGGCGTTCCCGTCCGCCTGCACGTGCGCATTCTCGACGGGATCGAAACGCTATGTATCGGAGCCGTTCTCGCCGAGGCGGTGCGTAACCCGCGTGGCAGGCATGCCTTGTTCCCCGATATCAATGCGACCGAATACCCGCATCTGGCAGAGGCTTTGGCCGCCAACGAAATGACGGTCAAGGAGATGTTCGCCGAACGGATCCGTAGTTTCCTGTACGGGGTCCTGCTCGAAGACGAGAACCGTGCCAGTATCGACGAGGCATCGGCCTGAACTCGTCACCACTCCGTGACGACCGTAAATGCCTCACGCTCTGTAGTTTTCGCTCGGTGACCGGTCGGCGGCTGCGCTACAGTCCGATCCGGCCGGCGAGTGCGGTTCGGGGATCGGAGAACCTCTGCGCAGCCAGGCGCAGGAACCGGGCATCGGCGAACGCGCCGGATGCGGCGTTGGTCGCCATTGTGGCCGACAGTTCAGCCAGCCGGAACCAGGTGTTCTCGAACTCGGCCAACGGTCGCCCGAAAACCTTTCGGACGCCGACATATTCGATGCGCGGACAAAGTGCTGAGCGTGCGGCCGCGGCCGCCGTCACCGCGAATGGCTGGGACGAGTCGAAGGCAGGTACGTCGGCGGCGGTGATGGCCGCGTTCGCCAACGCCTGGGCAAGTACCACCCGTTCGGAGTGGCAAACTGTGCACCGAATCCCCTGCTGGTTTCGAACGTCGACCTGACGCCACTGAGGCAGGCGTTGGTACCGGCGCCCAGCCGTCGTATCGGGCTGTTCGAATCCATAGTCGCTCCTCATCGCCGGCCGGTTGGCTCAGGCCACGGAGTAATGCGACGATGAGGCTCTAAACTCGCTGGGAGAAGATTTGTTGACCGCAGCGAGGGGAGATCCGTGGCGGAGGTCGCGAACGGCGAACAGTCGAAGCGTCCCAGGGGAAGACCTCGACTGGCGATCGATCGTGACGCGGTCGCCGACGCGGTGGCGGCTCTGTTCGCCGAGGGCGGGTACGAGGCGGTGACGATCGTCGATACCGCCGACAAGCTGGGTGTTTCTCGTGCCACGCTGTACCGGGCGGTGCCGACCGAAGAGGACCTGCTCGGCATCCTGTTCGAACGCTGCACCGGGGAACTGACTGAGCGCACCAAGGCCGCCATCGCCGGCTCGTCCGACCCCGGTGAACAACTGATGGCGATGATCAGACTGCAGGCCGATGCCGCGGTGAGTATGCGCAGCTACCTGCCGGTGTTCTTCGGGGGAGCGGGATTGCCGCCCGAGGTGTACAACCGGTGGCGTTCGTGGAGCCGCCATTTCGAGAAGATGTGGGTCGGTGTGGTCAGTGCGAACATGGAACGCGGATACCTCGACGAAGGGGATCCCACGGTCACCGCGCGGCTGATCCTGGGCATGATCATCTGGGTGTCTCGCTGGTACCGCCCTCGCGAGCAGATCACGTCCGAGGAGATCGCGGACACCGCGATCCACCTCGTCCGACTGGGGGTCGCGCCACCTCGTGACCGCAGAACCCGTGGCGGCAATGCCACCACGGATCAAGGCTGACGACGCCACGTCGACTTTGAGCGCGCCGGCCGGGCGCGCAGCCGATACGACTACGCACCTTCAGCATTCGATGCTGAAGGTGCGCAGTCGGTTCGACGGGGTGGCCGCCGCAGTGTCAGGGCCTAGCGGTGCTGCCCGGCGCTGCCGTGGCGTGCCCGGCCCCCGGCACCACTGTGACCGCCGGAGCGGCCGGCACCGGCGCCCGTGGCCCGGTTGGGCCGACGGCGTTGGCCGGACGAACGACCGGGCTGCTGCGGCGACCGCGTCGCTGCAGGCTCAGGGGTGGACAGCGCGATCGGACCGGTGAAAGTCCGCTCGCCCGGGGCGATCTCTTGAAGCACCGGATGCGAGGCACCGCTGAACTTGGTGACGGTCGGCTTGATGCCCGCCTTGCGGGTCAGCACGCGGACATCGGAGACCTGATCGTCGACCATCAACGTCACGACGGTGCCGTCGTTGCCGGCGCGGGCCGTGCGCCCGGACCGGTGCAGGTAGGCCTTGTGTTCGACCGGCGGATCGGCGTGCACCACGAGGCTGACATCGTCGACGTGAATACCGCGGGCGGCGATATCAGTGGCCACGAGGACCGTGGCCGACCCATCGGAGAACGCGGCCAGATTCCGGGTGCGGGCGTTCTGAGAAAGGTTGCCGTGCAGTTCCACTGCCGGGACACCACGCGAATTAAGTTTCCGCGCAAGACCTTTAGCGCCGTACTTGGTGCGGGCGAACACGATGGTGCGGCCCGGCGACGCGGCCAGGTCGGCGAGCACGTCGAACCGTGCGGCCCCGTCCACGTGCAGCACGTGGTGGGCCATGGCGGCGACCGGCGACTGCTCGGAATCGACGCTGTGCACCACGGGATCGTGCAGGTAGCGGTCCACCAGCACATCGATGCCATTGTCGAGCGTGGCCGAGAACAGCAGGCGCTGACCGTCGCGCGGGGTGCGGTCCAGCAGGCGCTTGACCGGGGGCAGGAAGCCGAGGTCGGCCATATGGTCGGCCTCGTCGAGAACGGTGATCTGCACGCCGGACAGGTCGGCGTGACCGGACTTGACGTGGTCTTCCAACCGGCCGGGGCAGGCGATGACGATATCGATGCCGTTGCGCAGCTTGTCGATCTGGGGGTTGGCGCTGACGCCGCCGAAAATGGTGGCCGACCGCAGGCCGGTGGCTTGCGCCAGGGGCGCAAGGGCCGCGTCGATCTGGCTGACCAGTTCGCGAGTGGGGGCCAGGACCAGCGCGCGGAAGCTCTTGGAGCGCCGCGGGGCCGGGTTGGCCGCGAGGCGGCTCACCAGGGGCAGCAGGAACGCGTAGGTCTTACCCGATCCGGTGCGGCCGCGGCCGAGCACATCGCGACCGGCCAGGGAATCCGGCAGGGTCGCAGACTGGATGGGGAAGGGGCTGGTGATGCCGTTGGCGGCAAGGGTGGTGACAACGGCCTCGGGCAAGCCGAGGTCGGCAAACGTGGACACGAATGAACTCCAGAAAAGTCGAGTGTGGTCGTCCTGCCCGGCGCGGGGTGGTTCCCGCGGCGCTCGGTGTGACGATCGAGCAGGGCCCGAAGAGGCCCTGGCGAGGCGGCAAAAGGCAGAACAGACGATGCCGCTGGACTAAAGCGTACCCAACAATGGCGCATCCGGCCCAATTGTGAGGCGCGCGTCACGTGGGACGGCGCGGCGCCGACCCGCTCAGTCGGTCAGTGCGACGAGATCCTCGGCGAACGCGACGGCCTCGGTGGCGTCGTCGGTCAGCGGATGTACCAGGATGGTCGTCACGCCGGCCTCGGCATAAGCGGCCAGCCGTTCCTTGACGAATCCCTTTGGCCCGACCAGGGATACGTGGCGCACCAGATCGTCGGGCACGGCGGCGATCGCCTCGGCCTTCTTGCCCGCCAGGTAGAGGTCCTGGATACGGTCGGCGACCTCGCCGTAACCGTAGCGGGTGGCCAGATTGTGATAGAAGTTCTTCCCGCGCGCGCCCATACCTCCGATGTACAGGGCCAGTTGCGGTTTCGCCCACGCCAGGCGGTCCTCGACGTCATCGCCGATGGCCAGGCTGGCGCTGACCATCACGTCGAGCGGGCCCAGTGCCGGATCGCGTTTGGCGGCGCCGGCGCGCAGCGCCTCGCCCCAGACCTCGTCGGCCTTCTCCGGGTAGTAGAAGACGGGCTGCCAGCCTTCGGCGATCTCGGCGGTGAGCGCCACGTTCTGCGGTCCGAGTGCCGCGATGGTGATCGGAATACGTTCCCGTACAGGGTGATTGATCAGCTTCAGGGGCTTGCCCAGTCCCGTGCCGCGGCCGGCGGGTAACGGAAGTTGGTAGTACTTGCCGTCGTAGCTGACCTTCTCGCGCCGCCACACCTGCCTGCAGATCTCGACCACCTCGCGGGTGCGCCCCAGCGGTGCATCGAACGGCACGCCGTGGAAGCCCTCGACGACCTGCGGCCCGGACGTGCCGATGCCGAGGCGAAAGCGTCCCTCGGAGACGTAGTCGACCCCGGCCGCCGTCATCGCCAGCAGGGACGGGGTGCGCGTGTAGATCGGGACCACGCCGGTGCCCAGCTCGATTGTCGAGGTCTTGGCGGCCAGGTAGCCCAGCTGGCTGATCGCGTCGTAGGAGTAGGCCTCGGCGACCAGCGCGATGTCGATGCCGACCTGCTCCAGTGCCACGACCTGTTCGGCCGCCTCCTTGAAGCCGCCGGCGTAGCCCAGAAAGATCCCTGTCCGCATGCCAGAGTTATATCACCAACCGGTTGGTTGGGATTTGGACGGTTCGGCTGTCAGCCCTTGAGTAGGGCGACGACCTTGTCCTCCAGCGTCGGCGGGACGGCTTCCGGGTCGATCGGTGCGGTCTTGGGCAGCGTGACCTCCGGGTCGGCGAACTCCCGGTAGGTCTTGTCGCCGCCCAGCACGAACAGCAGGTAGCCGGTCAACAGCGCCCGCACCGCCTTCTGCGTGCCCCGATCGGCACCGGGCAGGCCGACCAGCCTGCTCAGGCGCCGACCCTCCACGAGCCCGCCGGGTTCGGCCTTGGACACCGTGCGCGTCGTCGCGGTGCGCCACGCGCCGGCCAACGCGTCGGCATTGGAACGGATGGCGGTGCCGTCGGACGGCGCCCGCAGGATCAGCCCGGGCAGCGTCAGCCCGGCGGCCGGCTGCTCGGCCGGCGGGCTGGATGCGGCCGGGAACAGGGCGGCTGCGGCTTTGAGCCTGCCCTGCATACCGGCCGCGGCGAACACCGCCGCGGATCCGCCGAAACCGTGCCCGGCCACGGCCAGCTTGTCCGGATGGACGCTGATCTTGCCCGGTCCCAGGCGCACCCCGGCGATGATGTCGAGCGCGGTGCCCAAGTCGAACGCGGCGTTGAGCACGGACGGGGCCAAGGACTTCTCGGTATCGGGTGCCGCCGCCACGATGCCCCAGGACGCGAGATGCTCCAGGGTGCCCGCATACCGGTCGGCGCCGGTCAGCCAGTCGTGCCCGAACGCCAGGCCGGGCAGGCCCAGCCCCGATTCAGGGGTGTAGACCACGCCCGGCAGACCGGCAAAGGCCAGGTCGCCGCGGAGTACACGATGCGGGCCGCGCCGGGTCAGCGCAGCGAATAGTTTCTTCGTCCTGGCCACCCGTTGACCCTAACCGAACCGCCCGCGGCGGTGTCTCGTGTGAGCGAGCCGCCGCGAACGCAGCGACAGGGAGTCCGTCCGCTGCACTACCCTGGGTAACCATGTGTGGAATCGTCGGTTACGTCGGACGGCGCCCTGCCTGCGGGATCGTGGTCGACGCGTTGCGGCGGATGGAATACCGGGGCTATGACTCCTCGGGTGTCGCCCTGCTCGACGGCGACGGCGGTCTGGTGGTGCGGCGCCGAGCCGGCCGGCTGGCCAATCTGGAGGAAGCCGTCGCCGAGACGGATGCGGCGCTGCTCGCCGGTACGACGGGGATGGGGCACACCCGGTGGGCCACTCATGGCCGGCCCACCGACCGCAATGCGCATCCGCACCGGGATGCCGACGGCAAATTCGCCGTCGTGCACAACGGCATCATCGAGAACTTCGCGGCGCTGCGCACCGAGCTGGAAGCCGTCGGCGTCGAGTTCGCCAGCGACACCGACTCCGAGGTGACCGTGCATCTGGTCGCCCACGCCTACCGCGAGGGCCCCACCGCCGGGGACTTCGTGGGCTCGGTGCTGTCGGTGCTGCGACGGCTCGAAGGGCATTTCACGCTGGTGTTCGCCAGCGCCGAAGAACCCGGCACCATCGTCGCGGCCCGCCGGTCCACCCCGCTGGTGGTCGGGGTGGGGGACGGCGAGATGTTCGTCGGTTCCGATGTCGCCGCGTTCATCGAGCACACCCGCGACGCCGTCGAACTGGGGCAGGACCAGGCGGTCGTGATCACCGCTGACGGGTATCGGGTCACCGACTTCGCCGGCGAGGACCAGACCGCGAGTGCCCGCACGTTTCATATCGACTGGGACCTGAGCGCCGCCGAGAAGGGTGGCTACGACTACTTCATGCTCAAGGAGATCGCCGAGCAGCCCGCCGCGGTCGCCGACACCCTGCTCGGTCATTTCGTCGACGGTCGCATCGTGCTCGACGAGCAGCGCCTGTCCGATCAGGAACTGCGCGAGGTCGACAAGGTCTTCATCGTCGCCTGCGGTACTGCCTACCATTCCGGACTTCTGGCCAAGTACGCCATCGAACACTGGACCCGGCTGCCGGTCGAGGTCGAGCTCGCCAGCGAATTCCGGTACCGCGACCCGGTTCTGGACCGCAGCACGCTGGTGATCGCCATCTCGCAGTCGGGTGAGACGGCCGACACGCTCGAAGCGGTGCGGCACGCCAAGGAGCAGAAGGCCAAAGTGCTGGCCATCTGCAACACCAACGGCAGCCAGATCCCGCGCGAGGCCGACGCGGTGCTCTACACGCGTGCCGGTCCGGAGATCGGAGTGGCGTCCACCAAGACGTTCCTGGCGCAGGTGGCCGCGAATTATCTTGTCGGACTTGCCCTTGCGCAAGCACGGGGGACCAAGTACCCCGACGAGGTGGCCCGCGAGTACCACGATCTGGAGGCGATGGCCGATCAGGTCGCCCGAGTGTTGACCTGCATGGAACCGGTGCGCGAGCTTGCCCGCCGGTTCGCGCGGTCGTCGGCGGTGCTGTTCCTCGGCCGGCACGTCGGTTACCCGGTGGCGCTGGAAGGTGCGCTCAAGCTCAAGGAGCTGGCGTACATGCACGCCGAAGGTTTTGCCGCCGGTGAACTCAAGCACGGACCCATCGCGCTGATCGAGGACGATCTGCCGGTGATCGTGGTGATGCCGTCGCCGAAGAACTCGGCCACCCTGCACGCCAAGCTGCTCAGCAATATCCGCGAGATCCAGGCCCGCGGCGCGGTGACCATCGTCATCGCCGAGGAGGGCGATGACACCGTGGCGCCGTATGCCGACCACCTGATCGAAATCCCGGCAGTGTCAACGCTTTACCAGCCGCTGCTGTCGACGATTCCGATGCAGGTGTTCGCGGCGGGGGTGGCGCAGGCGCGCGGCTACGACGTGGACAAGCCGCGCAACCTGGCCAAGTCGGTGACGGTCGAGTAGTAGCGGGCTGACGGTGGGTGAGGTCGGCCGCTGGCGCAGCGCCGCCGCCCGCGCTCACTTTCTCACCGTGTACGAGGCGGGCATGGCCGCGCTGCCGGTGGTGGGTGAATCCGTCGACGTGCCGACGACGTTCGGTACGGCGGCCTAGGTTTTTCGTCGCCGTCGAACTCGGCCGACCTCTCGGTGGTCGTGGATCGCCAAAGTGGACCCCTCGAATTGTGTGAAGGTCAAATCACTTGTGCGCACACCAGTCTAATATCAGCACACGGATGTTCGGTTGCGGCCGAGCGGTACTGAGCCAAAGAAGCTTGACTACGCCTGGTCGGTCTTGATGCCGTTGATCAAGTACCACAGGCCGCGTTCGAATGATTCTGGTGACCCGCCTTGTCCGCGTTTCGTCTGAATCATGACGGCGCCGAGTAGGTAGTTGAAGATGATGCTGATTCCGTCGATCGCCTGGTGTTCGTTGTAGCCGCCGCTGCGCAGAATGTTGAGGAGGCTCTCGCGAACTTCAGCAACCCAGGAGCCTTTCAATTCCTGCGTGATCAGAACTTCGGCGATGCCAGGGCGGGTGACTAACGTCTGGCGAAGATCCTCAATGGCCTTGAAGAGCACTTCATCCCATGGTGCTTTCTCAGTGGTTCGAATTGATGGCACCGCGATGGTGTGGGCGACGAGTGCTTCGAGTAGTGCTTCCTTCGAGTCGAAATACCCATACAACGTCATATGACTGACGCCGAGGTCGGCACTGACGCGACGAAACGTCACGGCCTCCAAGCCATCCGCGTCGAGGACGGCGAGCGCCGCAGTGATCACCTGCTCGACGTCCAGGAGTGCCCGACGCCCTGGACGTCCCCGCTGATTATCCGTCGTCATGACAAACAGTAATAGAGCACGGGGGTTGACATCACAAAATTTTACCAAGTAAATTTACGGCGTAAATATTCGTCGCTCGTCGACTTCCCGACCGATGGTAGAAACGTGAAACTTGGCTTCTTGCTGCCCACAATGCATTCGCTGGACGTCAACCGCATGGCGCTGGACGCCGCTGTGCGGCTAGGAGTGGACGACGTATGGGTACTTGACCACATGATGGGTCTGACACATCCCGCTGTATGGCCGTTGTTCCCTGCCTCCCAAGCGCTTCCCGACCCCGACGCGCTGCTGGACCCTTTTTGCCTTGCTGCGGCGCTCGGACCTATCACCGATGTCCCTCTCGGTGTGTGCGTCACCGATGCCACGCGGCGCCGCGGCGGTGACCTCGCGCGCGCCTCGCTCACGCTGCACGACATCTGCAACGGCGGCTTCATTCTTGGCCTCGGCTCCGGCGAAGCCGAGTCGATCTTGCCGTTTGGATACGACTATGGGGCTCCCGTGGGCAATGTCGAATGTGCACTTCGCGAGTTGAGGTCGATGCTCGACCACGGTCAGATGCCCGATGGTGTCGGACGCACGGGGCTGTCCCGCGACGGCGCCAAGGGGGTCCCCCAGGTGTGGGTCGCCGCTCAACAACCACGCATGCTGCGGCTCACGGGTACCTACGCTGACGGCTGGTTGCCACTGCCCAGCAGTATCGAGTCGTACCGAGAACAACACAACGTCATCAAAACGGCCGCTGCGAAGGCAGGCCGTCCCGCTCCTGTTGCATCGCTGGTGCCCGCCACTATCTTTGGTGACTCCCGTGAGCACGTCATGCAGACTCTCGACCAGGTTCCGGTCGCGCGATTGATCGCCTATTATCTGCCTGCGGCGACATGGCGCAAGTACGGCTTGGACCATCCCGGCGGGCCCGACTGCCGCGGCCAGTCTGACATCATCCCGCACGCTGTTGACGCCGAGCAGCTCATCGAGATCGCCCGCAAAATCCCGGTCGAACTGGTCGAGGAACTTGTATGGCTCGGTAATGCCGACGAAATCGCCGAGCGTATAGCACCATTCGCCGAAGCTGGCGCAACGCACCTGATGCTCGGCGACGTCACCGGAACGACCTATGCGCCTGAGGAATCAGCCAGGGTACTCGGCGACCAGCTTCCACGACTAAAGACTCTGCTCGCCGAAATCTGACATTGACCACACGTGACGATGCCTAAACCTCGTTCCACCGACTGACCTGGTTGTATAGGGGTGTCGGAATGAGGAAAGTGCCCTCTGGGCTGGGATGATTGGTGTTCTCACGCATCAATCGGTCCAGTTCGGAAAGGCACTTCCGGTGCAAGTTTCGCATAGGTTCGCCTCGGATTCAGCGGTGTTCGACGATGGCAATCTCGTGTCGTGTGCCGGTGTGGTTGCGGTGATGACGTTGGCCGAGCAGACCGGGCTTTCGCGCTTGCTCGGCGAGAAGGTCCACATCAGCGCGCCGCGGATAAAGTCCGGGTCGGCGAACCCGGCACCGAAGCTGGCCACCGTGGTCGCAGGCATGGTTGCCGGTGCGGACTGCATCGATGACGTCGACATCCTGCGCAGCGGCGGGATGAAGTCGCTCTTCGACGGCGTGTACGCACCGTCGACGGTGGGAACGTTGCTGCGGGAGTTCACCTTCGGTCACGCCCGCCAGTTGGAGTCGGTGCTGCGCGAGCACCTGGTGGCGTTGTGCGGCCGGGTCGACCTGCTCCCCAACGCCGCCGAACAACGGGTGTTCATCGACATCGACTCGTTGCTGCGCCCGGTCTACGGCCACGCCAAACAAGGCGCCTCCTACGGGCACACCAAGATCGCCGGCAAGCAGATCCTGCGCAAGGGACTGTCCCCGCTCGCCACCACGATCAGCACCGCGTCCTCGGCTCCGGTGATCGCCGGGATGCGGCTCCGCGCCGGAAAGGCCAACTCGGGCAAGGGTGCCGCACGGATGGTCGCCCAAGCCATCAGCACCGCCCGCGCCGCCGGTGCCAGCGGGAAGATCCTGGTCCGCGGCGACTCGGCCTACGGCAACCGCAAGGTGGTCGCCGCGTGTGTCCGCGCAGGCGCCCAGTTCTCGCTGGTGATGACCCGCAACCCGGCCATCGACCGCGCGTTGGCCGCCATCGACGACGACGCGTGGACACCGGTGTCCTACCCCGGAGCGGTCCAAGATCCCGATACGGGGGCCTGGATCTCCGATGCCGAAGTCGCCGAAATCCCCTACACCGCATTCGCATCCACCCCCGATGCGATCACCGCCCGCCTGGTCGTGCGCCGCGTCAAAGACGCCCGCTACCCCGACGCGCTGTTCCCGGTGTGGCGGTATCACCCGTTCCTGACCAACACCGACCTGCCGGTCACCGAGGCCGACGTCACCCACCGCCAGCACGCGATCATCGAGACCGTGTTCGCCGATCTGATCGACGGAGCGTTGGCGCACATCCCGTCGGGCCGGTTCGGCGCGAACTCCGCCTGGGTGCTGTGCGCGGCGATCGCCCACAACCTGCTGCGCGCCGCCGGAGTCCTCGCCGGAGAACGTCACGGCCGAGCGCGGGGATCGACGCTGCGCCGCCGCATCGTCAACGTGCCAGCCCGACTGGCCCGTCCACAGCGCCGACCAGCCCTGCACCTACCTAGCCGCTGGCCCTGGTCGAAGGCCTGGCTTGCCCTGTGGCGCAGCATCATCGGACACAGCCCACCACAACGCGCGATCCCCTGATCAACTGCCAAACAGGCCCGACCGGAGCACACAGGAAAAGCTGGCCAGACCAGCGGGGCCACCTCATGCCCGCATCCCGAACATCGGCATCAACGAGAAACGACTCCCGTCACCGAGGTCAGTCGGTGGATCGAGGCTAAAAAGCCGAACTCATGAACGGAGGTTCGCTCAGGCCGTCGACAACCTGCAGGACTACAACGCGCAATGCGGAGCCATCGCAGAGCCCGTCATTCCCGACGCGCCAGGCGCTAGCAACCCCAGCAGGCTACTTGCCAACTGCAACCCCAGCATCCACCCGAGTACGCCGAGCTCCAAACACAAGCCCAACTGCGGAAACGAGGACACGCCATGACCATTGACACCGAACGTGAGATCACTCCCGAGGATGACTCGTGGCGGTTCCACGAGCGGCCCGCGGACCCATTCTGGAATGAGTCAGGCCTATTCGGGTTCATGATCCCCGAGCGCAAGATCGACGGTTACTTCTACATCTGGCACCGTCCGAACATGAATCTCACGTCGGCGGGTGTCGCGTTGTGGGACGACAAGGGAATGGAATCGCACGATTGTCTGTATTCGGAGTGGTTTCATTTCAACCCCATGTCTGCTGACACTGACATGTTCGACTTCAAACTCACCAATGGCATGAGCTGCAGGGTGATCGAGCCGCTGCGGCAGTACCGGCTGGGCTACACCAGTGAGACCTACTCTCTCGATCTCTTATGGACCGGCGCCTACCCGCCCCCGAATCTGCATTACTCCGGCGAGCACGGCTTCGACATCTATGGTGGCGTGCACTACGAACAACTCGGCTCGGTAACCGGCAGCATCACACTGCATGGCGAAACAATTTCCGTTGATTGCCACCACTTTCGAGACCACTCCCGTGGGTTGCGGCCCGGTCCCGCCCATAACCTGCCCGGCGGTGGATTCGACTTCGCCTGGGCCTCGGAGGAGACTTCATTTGCGGTGACGTCGGCCCGCCCGGACCCCAAAGCGCCGGTCACCGCCCGATCCATCGACCGCATCAGCTACGGGCACATGACCAAAGATGGCCTCATGGCGCAGGTGGTCGACGGCACCAGGGAAGTGCTTGAACGTGAATCGGACGGCAGACCGCGCCGGGTCGTACTGCATCTGATCGACGAGCACGGACGCGAGATGCACGCACAATCGCAAGTAGTGAACTGCCTTAAGTGGCACAGTATCTGGCATATGCAATGGTGCCTCGCGTATTGGGAAGTCGACTGCGAAAGCGGGTGGGGTGAAAACCAGGACTGGTTCGACATCGACGTGATCCGCGCCCACCAACGCCGGGCAATGGGCGCCGGGCAGCCGTAACGAATCACGCCGACAACAGAACGGAGACGTGGTTTCAATGTCGATATCCAACGCCGACGACCTCACACCCGAATGGTTCACTCGTGTTCTCGGAAGTTCCGGGGCGATGGTCATCGACGTGCATCGCGAACAGCTCAGTAGCGGCGCGATGTGCGGCATGACGCGCGCAGGGCTGACGTGGGACACGATTGGCCATGAACCCGCCTCAGTCATCGTGAAATACCCGACCGCAGACCCTGGCACCCGAGCCCTCGCCGAAGCGATGAGGATGTATGAACTCGAAGTCCAGTTCTACCGCGACCTGGCGCCCCACCTGGCCGGCGTGAGTATCCCCACCTGCTATTTCTCGGAGCTCAATCACACCACCAGCGCCTTCACCCTCGTGTTGGAAGATCTCCGTGGAAAGACCCGCCCCGGAGACGTTCTCACCGAGAGCACCGCCGACGAATGCGCCGCGGTCCTTGACCAACTCGCACACCTGCAAGGGGCATCTTGGAACCTATCCGCTGCCGCAGCGATGCCGTGGCTCGCGGATCGCAACCGCACCTACACCGTCTTCGACTCTATGCCCGCCGGACTACAGCCGTGGCTCGATCGATTCGGTCACGCGCTGGAGCCCGAACAGGTCGCCCTGTTCGAGACCGTCATTCCCCAGGCAGGCCGATGGATCAGATCGTGGAACGGACCTTCAGTGGTCCAGCATGGAGACCTACGCACCGACAACATCCTGTTCAGCCTCGACCCAGTTCCACGGGCTACGATCGTGGACTTCCAAACCGTGCGCCTCGGCCCGCCCGGGATCGATCCCGCCTACTTCCTCGGCTCGTCACTGTCCACGCAGAACCGCCGCGCATACGAACTAGACCTGCTCAAGGAGTTCCACCGCCACCTCGTTGCCGTCGGAGCCGCCGACTACGACTTCAACGCGTGCTTGCGCGACTACCGAGAGGGCGCCATCTACGCTGTCTTCCTTTTCTGCGGCCTATCCAGCCAAATCCCACCATCAGAACGTTTCGATCGCGTCATCGCCGACCAGACCCGTCGATACGCAGATATGGCGCTCGACCTCAATTCCGCCAGACTAGCCAACCTCATGTGACATCGCAGAATCGGGGCCATGCCCTAGGGCTTGCCTCCTCGGCGGGCCGGATGTAGCGCTCCATCAGCCGACGCCCACCTTGTTCACCGACGCCCAGCTGCGTGCGCTGGACATGCCGGTGCTGGCATTGATCGCCGGCCGCAGCGTCATCCACGAAGGACGACGGGCGGCCGACACCGCGCGGTCAGTGCTGCGGCACGGTCAGGTCGAACTCTGGGCGTCGGCGTCCCACGCCATCAGCGGAGAGTTCCCGGACGAGATCGCCGCGCGGGCGCATCGGTTCTGGGACGGTGTCGACAGCTGAGGCCGACGGGATGTCAGGTGCGAATGACGCTGGGCCCCAAGGCTTCATACCGGTGCGCCTCGGCCGTCGGCAGTTCTGATCCGGTGACGATGGATTCGAAATCCGACACCTCGGCGAACCGGCAGAAGCTGGTCTCCCCGAACTTCGTGTGGGCGGCCACGAGAATCCTGCGCCCGGCGACGTGTACGGCCGTCTGCTTGACCGCGGCCACGGCCGGGTCCGGTGTGGTGAGGCCGTGTTCCACGGTGATCCCGTTGGTGCCGAGATACGCCACGTCGATCACCAGTGTGCGCAGCCGCTCCACGGCCCAATGATCCACCGTCGCAAGAGTTCTGCCCCGCATCCGGCCGCCCAGCAGGAGTACCGTGACCGTGTCGCTGTGCGCGAGCGCCTCGGCGGCCAGCAGCGAGGAGGTCACCACGGTGAGCTCCCGGTCGGCGATCTTCTCGGCGATCAGGCGAGGTGTGAATCCCTCGTCCAGATAGACGGTTTCGGAGCCGTGCAGGAGTTCGACGGCCGCGGCGGCGATCCGGTGCTTCTGGGCGAGGTCGACCTGGCTGCGATACTCGACGGTGGATTCGAACGCGACGGTCTCCAGTGGCACCGCGCCGCCGTGCACCCGTTTGAGCAGCCGGCGCCCGGCGAGGACCTTGAGGTCGCGGCGGATGGTCTCGGACGCGACGTGGAGTTCCTCGGCCAGCGGCAGCACCTCTACCCGGCCCCGAGTACGGGCGAACTCGACGATGCGGCTCTGACGGGTCTCTGAATCCACGGCTGACATTCTGATCGGCGGTCCGAAAGCCCTGGCCCGCGGGCCAGGGCTTTCGAAGAACTTACTTGCTCGCGCTCAGAACGGCGCGGATCTCCTCGGCCGTGCCGGCCTCCCGCAGCCGAGCCACCTCGTCCTTGTCCAGGAATACGTGCGCGATCCGGGTCAGCAGCGCCATGTGATCGTTACCGGCCCCGGCGATCCCGACCACGAACTCGGCCGGCTTGCCGTTCCAGTCGATCGGGTCGGCGTAGCGCACGAACGAGATGCCGGTCTTGCGGATGGCGCCCTTGGCGTCGTTGGTGCCGTGCGGGATGGCCAGTCCGTTGCCCATATAGGTCGACACCGACTTCTCCCGTTCGTGCATCGCGTCCACATAGGACGGGTCCACCGCCCCGGCGGCCACCAGCAGCTGCCCCGCTTCGGTGATGGCTTCCTCGGCGTTGGACGCCGCGCCGTTCAGCACGATCGAATCGACCCGGAACACGTCGTCCGTGGCATCTGCGGGCTCGGTCTGCTGCGCGCCGGGCCTGGCAGGGGCGTCACCGTTGGTCTGCTCCAGCAGTTCGACGACCTCGTCGTAGCGTGGGCTGCTCATGAAGTCGTCCACCGAGATGTGCACGGCCGAGCCGGTCTTGAGTTTCGCGCGGTCGGTCAGGTCGCGATGCGTGACGACCACGTCGTAGGTGTCGGTCAGGTTGGCGATGGACTGATTGGTCACCTTGACATCGCCGAAGCCGGCCGACTGCACCTTCTTGCGCAACACCGAGGCGCCCATCGCCGAGGACCCCATCCCGGCATCGCAGGCGAACACGATGGTCGTGATCTTGCCGTTGATACCGCCGGTCAGTGCGGCGGCCACACTGGAGCGCTTGCCCTTCAAAGCTTCCATCTCTGCGGTGGCCGCGGCCAGATCGGGTTCGTCGGTGGCCCGGTCGGTCTTGAGCAGCAGAGCGGCGACGACGAAGGACACGGTCGCGGCCCCCAGCACCGACAACGTGACACCCAGGAAGCTGCCGCTGGCGGTCTGGGCGTAGACGGCGATGATCGAGCCGGGTGCCGCCGGGGCGCGCAGCCCGGACCCGAACAGCACGTTGATGAAGACGCCGGTCATGCCGCCGAGGATGGTGGCAGCGATCAGCTTGGGCTTCATCAGGACGTACGGGAAGTAGATCTCGTGGATGCCGCCGAAGAACTGGATGATCGCCGCGCCGGGTGCCGACGCGCGAGCGGCGCCTTTGCCGAATGCCATGAAGGCCAACAGAAGACCCAGGCCCGGACCGGGGTTGGCTTCCAGCAGGAACAGGACCGACTTGCCGGTCGCCAGGGCCTGTGTGGTGCCCAGTGGGGTGAGTACGCCGTGGTTGATCGCGTTGTTGAGGAACAGCACCTTGGCCGGTTCGATGAGGATCGAGGTGAGCGGCAGTAGGTCGTGGCTGACCAGGAAGTCGACGACGTTGCCGGCCCCGCGGGTGAACGCCGAGACGACCGGCCCGATACCGAAGAATCCGAAGATCGCCAGGGCCATGCCGAGGATGCCGGCGGAGAAGTTGTCGATGAGCATCTCGAAGCCGGGGCGGATCTTGCCGTCCCACAATGCGTCCAGCTTCTTCATGGCCCAGCCGCCGAGCGGACCCATGATCATGGCGCCCATGAACATCGGGACGTCCGCGCCGGTGATCACACCCATGGTGGCGATCGCCCCCACCACGGCGCCGCGGTTGCCGTGCACCATCCGGCCACCGGTGAAGCCGATCAGCACCGGCAGTAGGTAGGTGATCATCGGGCCGACGATGCCGGCGCCGTCGAAGCTGCCCCAGCCGCCGATCTGGGCGACCCAGCCGTCCGGATTGCGCAGCGCCGGGAAGATGCCCTGCAGCCATCCGGCCTTGATGAACAACGCGGTGATCAGGCCCCAGGCGATGAATGCGCCGATATTGGGCATGACCATGTTCGACAGCGCGGTGCCCAGTTTCTGCACCCGCACGCGCGCGCCGGTGCGCGGCGTCCCGTCCGCAGGGGTGCTGGGGGCTTCGACCAGGGACATCTTGCGACCTCCGTCTTGTTCCAGTGTGCTGCCGGCAGTGGGTGACGCCGGTCACATGAGACCAAGTTAACCGCACAAGTGGGCATGAGTGCAAGCATTCAGGCGTAAATGGGCACAGAAGAATGTGGAGTTATGACCGTTTTGCGGTTAGAGTCGGCTCAGCATGTAACGCCGGACACAGGAGGCCTGCCATGAAAGCTCTGCGCTACTACGCGCCCGAGGACGTCCGCCTCGAAGACGTTCCCGAGCCGCAGTGCGGGCCGGACGAGGTCAAGATCCGGGTGCGTAACTGTTCGACCTGCGGCACCGACGTGAAGATCTTCCACAACGGACACCAGAACCTGACCCCGCCGCGCACCCTCGGGCACGAGGTCGCCGGCGAAATCGTCGAGGTGGGTGCCGAGGTGAACGCCACCTACGGCGCGACCTGGCAGGTGGGCGACCGGGTACAGGTGATCGCGGCTGTGCCGTGCGGTGAATGCCACGAATGCCGCAAGGGCTGGATGGCGGTATGCCAGAACCAGACCTCGATCGGCTACCAGTACGACGGTGGTTTCGCCGAGTACATGATCGTGCCCCGGCAGGTGCTCAAAGTCGATGGGCTGAATCGCATTCCGGACAATGTGGGATACGACGAGGCATCGGCGGCCGAGCCGTTCGCCTGTGCCATCAACGCCCAGGACCTACTCGGTATCGAGGAGGGCGACACCGTCGTGGTCTTCGGTGCCGGCCCGATCGGCTGTATGCACATCCGCATCGCCCGCGGTGTGCACGGCGCCGGCCCGATCTACCTCGTCGATGTGAATGAGCACCGGCTGAAGATCTCGGCCGATGCGGTGCATCCCGACGAGACCATCAACGCTGCCGAGGTCGACGTGGTGGCCCGGGTCATGGAGCTCACCGGCGGCCGGGGCGCCGACGTCATCATCACCGCCACCGCGGCCAATATCACCCAGGAGCAGGCGATCGCCATGGCCGCGCGCAACGGCCGGATCTCCTTCTTCGGCGGGCTACCCAAGACCAACCCGACCATCACCTGCGACTCCAACGTCGTGCACTACCGCCAGCTGCACATCCACGGTGCCAACGGATCTGCGCCCGAGCACAACAAGCGTGCCCTGCAGTACATCTCGACCGGGCAGGTACCCGTGAAGGATCTCATCACCCGGCACATCCCGATCGACAACGTGCTCGAAGCCTTCGACATCGTCAAGAAGGGCGAGGCGATCAAGGTCACCGTGGAGCCGAGCGCGGTCGCCGTCGGTACCGGGGTGCATTGAGTCCCTGGCTCAGGCCCGATCAGCCGCCCACGGCTGCGATATACCCGGCCATGCCCAGCCCGCACGCCACCGCGCACAACACCAGCGTCCCGGTCGCCCATGGCCAGGCCTTGGCGCGGCGGACCATCTGCACGATGGTGATCACGGTGCCGGCGATGGCGATCAGCACGGCGACGCCGAAACCCGTCATTACCGCGGTGACCCCGGCGTCGATATGGCAGGTCGCCGGCGGGCAGTAGTCGGTGAAGGCCAACATGAACACCGCCAGGAACGCGGCGACACCGCCGCCGGCATAGGTCAGCACCAACAAGGTGATGGAGATGGCGAGATCGACACCGGAGCGGGGTGGTGGCACCGGTGGGGGCGGTGGAAACGGCGGATAGCCGTAGCTCATGAGCGGTCACTCTAGCCGTGCTGACCACCGGCTGGAGGTCACCGAAGGCGGTTCCGGAAACTGCGCCCTCGTTTCGGTTTCGGCCCGGAGGCGTCAATTGTCGGGTCGGACCAATCCACGACACGTAACCTGGTGCGGCGACGTGAGAACGGGAGCCGATGCGCCACTACTACACCGCGGATGCCATTCGGGCCGCCGAGGCGCCATTGCTGGCATCCCTGCCCGACGGGGTCCTGATGCGCCGCGCCGCCTACGGGCTCGCGACGGTCATCGCGGGGGAGCTGCGGGCCCGCTTCGGCGCGGTGGCGGGCCGGCAGGTGTGTGCGGTCGTCGGTTCGGGCGACAACGGCGGCGACGCGCTCTGGTCGGCGACGTTCCTGCGTCGCCGAGGAGTGACGGCGACGGCGGTGCTGCTCAATCCGGATCACACCCACGCCAAGGCGCTGGCGGCGTTCCGTCAGGCGGGCGGCCGACTCGTCGACGGCATCCCGGCGACAACGGATCTGGTGATCGACGGCGTCGTCGGGATCTCCGGACGCGGGCCGCTGCGCCCCGAGGCGGCAACGGTGTTCGCCTCCAGTGCCGCACCGGTGGTCGCTGTCGACATCCCGAGCGGGATCGACGTGCACACCGGGGTCGCCGACGGGCCGCATGTCCACGCGGCGCTGACCGTCACGTTCGGAGGCCTCAAACCCGTGCACGCGCTGGGGGATTGTGGGCGCGTGGAACTCGTCGACATCGGACTGAAGCTGCCGCCCAGTGGGGTGCGCGGTTTCGAGGCGGCCGATGTCGCCGCCCGCTGGCCGCTGCCCGGCCCGCACGATGACAAGTACAGCCAGGGTGTCACCGGGGTACTCGCCGGCTCGGCCACCTACCCGGGTGCGGCGATCCTGTGCACCGGCGCGGCAGTGGCCGCGACCTCCGGAATGGTCCGCTACGCCGGCAGTGCCGCTGCCGATGTCGTGACCCGCTGGCCCGAAGTGGTGGTCGCCCCCCGACCCGACGCCGCCGGACGGGTACAGGCCTGGTCTGTCGGACCCGGGCTGGGTACCGACGAATCTGCCGCCGCGACATTACGGTTCGCGTTGGCCACCGATCTGCCGGTCCTCGTAGATGCCGATGCGTTGACGTTGTTGGCCGCCCAGCCCGAGTTGGTGCACACCCGCACCGCGCCTACGGTTCTCACGCCGCACGCCGGCGAGTACCAGCGACTGGCCGGGCATCCGGTCGGCCCGGACCGGGTCGGTGCGGCACAAGAGTTGGCCGGCCGGCTCGGGGCCACGGTGCTCCTCAAAGGCAACGTCACCGTCATCACCGACGGGGACACCACCTACCTCAACCCGGCCGGTCAATCCTGGGCCGCCACCGCGGGATCCGGCGATGTGCTCTCCGGTGTGGTCGGCGCGCTGCTCGCCTCCGGGCTGCCGCCGATCGAGGCCGCCGCCATGGCGGCGTTCGTGCACGCCCGCGCCGCGTGCCTGGCCGCCGCCGATCCGGGACCGCGTCCGGTGCCGATCTCGGCTGAGGGAATTCTGGCTCACCTTCGTTCATCCGTCGCGAAACTCTAGAAGGGACAACACATGCCACTGCGGCACCAGCCCGGACCGTCGATCACACCCGCCTACACGGGTCGGCTGTCCACCGACCCCGTGCCGGCGCTGCGAATGCCCGACGACTCGATGGACTCCCAGGCGGCCTACCGCTTCATCCACGATGAGCTGATGCTCGACGGCAGTTCCCGGCTGAATCTCGCCACCTTCGTCACCACGTGGATGGAACCCGAGGCCGACAAGCTGATGGCCGAGACCTTCGACAAGAACATGATCGACAAGGACGAATATCCGGCCACCGCGGCCATCGAGGCGCGCTGTGTGTCCATGGTGGCCGATCTGTTCCACGCCGAGGACCTGCGCGACGACGATCCGTCCACCGCGATCGGGGTGTCGACCATCGGTTCCAGCGAGGCCGTCATGCTGGCCGGACTGGCCCTCAAATGGCGCTGGCGGGACAAGGTCGCAGCCGGCAAGGAGGGAGCCTGGAAGGGCCGCACTCCCAACCTCGTCCTGGGCTCCAACGTCCAGGTGGTCTGGGAGAAGTTCTGCCGGTACTTCGATGTCGAACCTCGCTACCTGCCGATGGCCGAGAACCGCTACGTCATCACCCCCGAGCAGGTCGTCGCGGCCGTCGACGAGGACACCATCGGCGTCGTCGGCATCCTGGGCACCACCTTCACCGGTGAACTGGAGCCGATCGCCGAGATCTGCGCGGCGCTGGACAAGCTTGCCGCGGACGGCGGCCCAGACGTGCCGGTCCACGTCGATGCCGCCAGCGGCGGATTCGTGGTCCCGTTCCTGCACCCGGACCTGCAATGGGATTTCCGGTTGCCGCGGGTGGTGTCGATCAATGTCAGCGGGCACAAGTACGGGCTGACCTATCCCGGCATCGGCTTCGTGGTGTGGCGCAGCGCCGAGCACCTGCCCGAGGACCTGGTGTTCCGGGTCAACTACCTCGGTGGCGACATGCCCACCTTCACGCTGAACTTCTCCCGCCCGGGAAATCAGGTCGTCGGCCAGTACTACAACTTCCTGCGGTTAGGCCGGGCCGGATATACCCAGGTCATGCAATGCCTGTCGCAGACCGCGCGGTGGCTCGGTGACCAGCTGCGCAACAGCGAACACTTCGAGGTGATCACCGACGGCTCGGCCATCCCGGTGATCAGCTTCCGGCTCAAGGGGGACCCGGGCTACACCGAGTTCGACGTGTCGCATGCACTGCGTGCCTATGGCTGGCAGGTGCCGGCCTACACGATGCCCGAGGGTGCCGAAGACGTGACGGTGCTGCGGGTGGTGGTCAGGGAGGGATTCTCCGCCGACCTGGCCCGGGCGCTGAAGGAGGACACCGTCACCGTGCTGAAGAGCCTGGACGAGCTGAAACCTGGTGGGCATTTCGACCTCGTGCAGCCGTTCACGCACTGAGTGACGCCGGCCCGCGGTACGCCGGCATGTGATGGAGGTCTCGAGCCTTCCGCGCAAACAAGCCTACGTTCGCGGGCATGAGAAAATGGTGCTGATGCAGACAACTGATGTTCTCGGCGCGCAGGCCCTCATCGATCTCGATGCGGTGGCCCACAACGTGGGTGTGCTTCGCGATCACGCCGGGTCCGCCACCGTGATGGCCGTGGTGAAAGCCGACGGCTACGGCCATGGCGCCACGCCGGTGGCTCGTGCCGCACTGGCCGCGGGAGCCGGGGAACTCGGGGTCGCGGCCATCGACGAGGCGCTCGCCCTGCGCCGGGACGGCATCACCGCGCCGATCCTGGCCTGGCTGCACGCACCCGGCACCGATTTCGGGCCCGCGGTGGCCGAGAACGTGCAGATCGCGGTGTCCTCAACGGCTCAGATCGACGATCTTGTCGAGGCGGCGCGGCGGACCGGCGTCACGGCTGCGGTCACGCTCAAGGTCGACACCGGCATGACCCGCAATGGGGTCGCCGCCGCGGACCTGCCCGAGGCGCTGGCGGCGCTGCGCCGTGGCGCGGCCGAGGGCGCGCTGCGGTTGCGCGGGATCATGAGCCATCTGGCCAACGGTGACGACCCGGCGCACCCGGCGGCCACCGACCGGCAGGTCCGCCGATTCGACGAGATGCGTGCCGCGGCCCGCGCGGCCGGGGTGGATTTCGAGATCGCGCACCTGTGCAGCTCACCCGCAGCGATGACGCGCCACGACCTGGCCTACGACATGATCCGGCCGGGTATCGCGCTCTACGGGCAGAGCCCCATCCCCGAACTCGGGGATATGGGTCTGCGGCCCGCGATGACACTGAAATGTCCTGTCGCCCTGCTCCGTTCCGTTCAGGCCGGGGAGGGTGTGTCCTATGGGCACACCTGGGTGGCACCACACGACACCACCTTGGCGCTGCTGCCGATCGGGTACGCCGATGGCGTGTACCGGCCGCTGAGCGGACGTCTGGAAGTGCTCATCAATGGTCGGCGCCGACCGAACGTGGGCCGGATCTGTATGGACCAGTTCGTGGTCGACCTCGGCCCCGGGCGCCACGATGTGACAGTCGGCGACGAGGCGATCCTGTTCGGCCCCGGGGACAGCGGTGAACCCACCGCCCAGGACTGGGCCGACCTGCTGGGCACCATCAACTACGAGGTGGTCACCAGCCCGCGCGGCCGGGTCACTCGCGTCTACAAGGGCGAGGCGGGCTGACACCGGTGACCGACGACGAGGCTCGGCCGCACCACGGCCGGGGCAAGGCACCCTGGCTGGCCGGGCTCGCGGGACTGGTCGCGGTGGGAGCCGGCGCCGGCGTATCCGTGGCCAGATCGGTCGCACACCGTATCGCCGATGAGGACCCTTATCGGGACGAGGATTTCGAACTGCTCGGTGCCGATCGCAGCGTCATCGTCACCACACCCGACGGGGTGCCGCTGGCGGTGCGCGAGGTCGGGCCGCCCGATGCGCGCCTGACGGTGGTGTTCTCGCATGGGTTCTGTCTGCGCATGGGCGCGTTCCATTTCCAGCGGGCCCGGCTCGCCGAACAATGGGGCGACCAGGTGCGGATGGTGTTCTACGACCAGCGCGGCCATGGAATGTCCGGGGACGCCCCGCCGGACACCTTCACTGTTCCCCAGTTGGGCCAGGATCTGGAAGCGGTGCTGTCGGTGACGGTTCCACGCGGTCCCGTCGTCCTGGTCGGGCACTCGATGGGTGGGATGACGGTCCTCTCACACGCCCGCCAGTTCCCGAAGAGCTACCCGAACCGGATCGTGGGTGCGGCGATGATCGCCTCTGCCGCGGAGGGTGTTTCGCGATCACCGCTCGGAGAGATCCTGCGAAACCCGGCCTTGGAGGCGGCCCGATTCGCCGTCCGGTACGCGCCGAATGCGGTCAACCACGGCCGCGGCGCCACCCGGTCGATCATCGGCCCGGTGCTGCGCGCCGCCTCCTACGGCGACGAGAAGGTCAGTCGCAGTGTGGTGGCGTTCTCGGAGAAGATGATGCATGAGACCCCGGTGACGACGATGGTGGGATTCCTGCACGCACTCGAGGTCCACGACGAGACGGCCGGGCTGAAGACGTTGGCGAAGGTGCCGACGCTCATCGCGTGCGGTGACCATGATCTGCTTACCCCGATGGAGTACTCGCGGGAGATGGCGGTGGCCCTGCCGAAATCGGAACTGGTGATCGTCGAAGGTGCCGGGCACCTGGTGCAGTTGGAACAGCCCGAAGTGATCGATGACGCATTGGTGCGACTCGTCGAACGGGCCACCCCGTCCAAGCTGGTCGCACTGACCCGGCGCTTGAAAGAACGAGCCCGCCACCATGGTTGAGCGGGAAAGCGGAACCGCCGTACTCGCAACCGAAGCCGACACCATCGCACTGGGGGTGCGCCTGGGTGCCCAACTGCGTGCCGGGGACGTGGTGGTGCTCGCCGGGCCGTTGGGTGCGGGAAAGACGGTGCTGGCCCGGGGAATCGCCCGGGCCATGGACGTCGACGGTCCGGTGACGTCGCCGACCTATGTGCTGGCGCGGGTGCATCCGGCGCACCGCCCCGGGGCGCCGGCTCTGATACACGTGGACATCTACCGGCTGCTGGACCAGACCGATGACATTCTCGGTGAACTGGATTCACTGGATCTGGACACCGATCTCGACGATGCCGTCGTGGTGGTGGAATGGGGTGAAGGATTGGCCGAGCGGCTGTCGGACAACCATCTGGACATCCGGCTGGAGCGCGACGCAGAGACCGATACCCGCACCGCGACATGGCATTGGAGCAGGGCATGACGTTGGTACTGGCCATCGACACCGCCACCCCGGCGGTGACGGCCGGGATCGTCGCGGTGGGCGACACCATCGCCACATTGGCCGAACGCCTCACCGTGGACGCCCGTGCCCACGCCGAATGCCTCACCCCGAATGTGCTTGCGGCCCTGGCCGACAGCGGAAAATCCATGAGCGATCTCGATGCCGTGGTGGTCGGTTGCGGCCCGGGCCCGTTCACCGGGCTGCGGGTGGGCATGGCCACGGCCGCGGCATACGGTCATGCGCTCGATATCCCGGTGTTCGGCGTGTGCAGCCTGGATGCCATCGGCAGGGCGACGCAGGGGGACGTCCTGGTGGTGACCGACGCCCGCCGCCGCGAGGTGTATTGGGCGCGTTACCGAGACGGCGTGCGGATCGGTGAGCCGGCGGTCAGCGCCGCCGCCGACGTGGCCATCGACGGTGTTCAGGCGGTCGCGGGTTCACCCACCCACGCCGCGGCATTCGGTCTGCCGGTGATCGGCCCGGAGGTTCCCTCGTCGAGGGAACTGGCTGCGGCCGTTCCTGATTGGTCCGCCGATCCGGGAGCCCTGGTGCCGCTGTACCTGCGCCGCCCGGATGCCAAGTCGCTGGCCGAACGGGGCCTGGCGTGACGGTCATCGATGCGCTGACCGCGCTCGATGCCCACCGATGCGCCGAGTTGGAGGCGCAACTGTTCGCCGGAGACGATCCTTGGCCGCCATCGGCGTTCTTGCAGGCGTTGGAGGCAAAACACACCCACTATGTGGCGGCGCGGGACGGTGACCGGTTGGTGGGCTATGCGGGAATCGCCCGGCTGGGCCGGATCCCACCGTTCGAGTATGAGGTGCACACCATCGGTGTCGACCCGGACCACCAGGGCCGCGGTATCGGCAGGCTGCTGCTGGCGGATCTGCTGGAGTTCGCCGGTCGGGGCGTGGTGTTCTTGGAGGTCCGCACCGACAACGATGCGGCGATCGCTCTCTACGAAAGCGTCGGTTTCGTCGCAGTCGGGCTGCGTAAGCGGTATTACAAAGTCAGTGGCGCGGATGCCCACACGATGAAGCGGGAACCGAAATGATCATCTTGGCCATCGAGAGCTCTTGTGACGAAACAGGAGTCGGCATCGCGCGGTGGCAGGACGGCACCGTCGCCTTGCTCGCCGACGAGGTCGCGTCCAGCGTCGACGAGCACTCCCGCTTCGGTGGCGTGGTACCCGAGATCGCGTCCCGCGCGCATCTGGAGTCACTCGGGCCGACCATGCGACGCGCCCTGCAGACCGCCGGGATCAGTCGCCCCGACGCGGTCGCGGCCACCATCGGCCCCGGCCTGGCCGGCGCGCTACTAGTCGGGGTCGCCGCGGCGAAGGCCTACGCGGCGGCCTGGGGGGTGCCGTTCTACGCGGTGAACCATCTGGGTGGGCACCTGGCCGCCGACGTCTACGACCACGGCCCCTTGCCGGAGTGCGTCGGTCTGCTCGTGTCGGGAGGTCACACCGAGCTGTTGCATGTGCGTTCCCTCGGGGAGCCCATCGTCGAGTTGGGCAGCACCGTCGACGACGCGGCGGGGGAGGCCTACGACAAGGTGGCCAGGCTGCTGGGGCTGGGGTACCCCGGTGGGCGACCACTGGACGAACTGGCCCGGACCGGTGATCCCGCGGCGATCGTGTTTCCGCGTGGGATGACCGGCCCGCGCGACGACCCGTACACCTTCAGCTTCTCCGGCCTGAAGACCGCGGTGGCTCGTCATCTCGAACGAAACAAGGACTATTCGGCTGCCGATGTGGCCGCCGGGTTCCAGGAGTCGGTCGCCGATGTGCTGACGGCCAAGGCGGTGCGGGCCGCCACCGACCTGGGTGTGTCGACGCTACTGATCGCCGGCGGTGTCGCCGCGAACTCGCGGGTACGCGAACTCGCCGAGGAGCGTTGCGCGGCAGCCGGACTGACGTTGCGGGTGCCACGGCCGCGGCTGTGCACCGACAACGGTGCGATGATCGCGTCGTTCGCCGCGCACCTGATCGACGCCGGGGCGCCGCCGTCGCCGCTGAGCGTGGCCAGCGATCCCGGGTTGCCGGTGGTGAAGGGGCAGGTGGCGTGAGTTCGTCCGAGGATATCGCCCGGCTGCTCTACACCTATGCCGAGCTGATCGATGCCGGGGATTTCGACGGCGTCGGGCAGCTGCTGGGCCGGGCGTCGTTCGGCGGACCGGCCACCGGGTCGGTGTTCGGGGCCGACAACATCGCCGGACTGTTCGCGCTGACCACCCGGCGTTACCCCGAGCACGGAAATCGCCCGCGCACCCGGCACCTCGTGTTGAACCCGATCATCGACGTCGACCGGGAGGTGGCCACGGCACGATCCACTTTCGTGGTGGTGCAACACGTTCCGGACGGGCCGGTGACGGTGCCGCTGCAGCCGATCGTGGTGGGGCGCTACGCCGACGCGTTCACCCGGGATGACTCCGGCTGGTATTTCACCGAGCGCATCGTGGACGTCGAGATGGTCGGTGATGTCTCGGCTCATCTGAACGTCGACCCGGCGCAGTACGGGCGATAGCTCAGAGTCGACGGGCCTCGCCGGTAACCGAATAGGCCTCGACGGGACGCAACGTGTAGCCGGCAGGCAAGGCGTCGTCGTGGTAGTACGCCCTGAAGACATCCGCGGCCTCTGCTGCGGTGAAAGCCTCGTGATGGTAGACGTTTTCCGAGAGGTGTGAGGTGACCGCGACGTCTTGCAGACCTGGATTCACACCGGAGCGACCGATCACCGACCGGACCGACACGTCGCCATGGTCGAGACCGTCTGGCTGCCTGATCTCGAGCATCATCGCCGCCGCAGACCCGGCGGATTGGAGGTAGCGGACTGCCGCGTGATCCTTCTCGGCTCCGACGGGTGGCCGGACCTCCAGGACGAGACCCCATCGGTCGGCGCCGTCGAGCGCCCGCAGTTCCTGGTCGAATCTGCCCTGGTGATGTGCCCGCATCAGCTCTGTCGACCACGGGGGCTGCTCGGCTGAGATTCGGGTGACATCGTGAGTGGGCACCAGGCTGGCCGTGAATGCCGAATATGCCTGCGGTCCTTTGGCATAGGCCGCGAGATACTTCGTCACATAGGTGGCCGACGACATGTTTCCCTGCTCGCCGCGAGCGATCGCGGCGTCAGCGACATCCGCCGCCTCGGCGTTGGCCCCGGTCGCCAGCAGCGCGGTGATCTCCCGGACGATGTTGACCGAGGGGCGCTGTTCGGCATCGGAATGGGCGCGGACTGCCTCGACGAAGCTCGCGGCGGTCGGGTGCTTGGCGACGAATTCCGCGTGCACGCGCGAGAACTGGCCCAGTGCATCGCTCCAATCCGGCTGACTTGCGATGGCAACCTGACGCCGTCCTTCGTCCAGGGTGAGGGGCCACACCCTGAACGTCCCATTGATCCGGCGGTTGAGACGCATTCGCGTGCCCATCTGCACGTCGGGCAGGAACGACGCCCACAGGATGTCATCGACGGCCATGGGCTTGATGCCGGTGGTCCACGACATCTGCAGGAGGTCTTTGCCGACCCGATGCACGGTGACGCTCAACGACGTGATGTAGACGTCATCGACGATGAAGCCGGTGTTGCTGACGAACCGCATCCGGCGTGCCTTACAGGCAGACGTGAATGCGGTGTACCACGCCTTCGTCACGTCAGCGGTCGCCGAAACGTCTCCCGAAACCCGTCGCAACTCCTCAGGTGTGACCCCGAGAATTCCATCCCCACCCATCCGAACAACGCTATCGGCGCGAACCTGGATGCTTGCTGGGAGTTTTTCGGCCAACCCAATCCTTGAGCACTAGCACTCTCGTGTATAGAGTGCTAGATGGCAGCGGCCAACCCCAGCGCCGGCACCCGCGACGACGGAGCGAGGGCACGGACGTCTGCCGAACACCTGAAAAACGCAGGGCCCGGGATATCCGGACCCACACCCAACTAAGTGGAGGGCTCCATCGTGGCAGTCAACATCAAGCCACTCGAGGACAAGATCCTCGTTCAGGCCAACGAGGCCGAGACCACGACCGCTTCGGGCCTGGTCATCCCCGACACCGCCAAGGAAAAGCCGCAGGAAGGCACCGTCGTCGCAGTTGGCCCCGGCCGCTGGGATGAGGATGGCGAGAAGCGGATCCCCCTGGACGTTGCCGAAGGCGACACCGTCATCTACAGCAAGTACGGCGGCACCGAGATCAAGTACGGCGGCGAGGAGTACCTGATCCTCTCGGCCCGCGACGTGCTGGCCGTCGTCAACAAGTAAGCACTTCGTGTACCGCCCCGGAAATCCCCGCGTTTGTGCGGGTGACGTCCGGGGCGGTCCGCATTGCCCCTAAGGACATTTATGAGCAAGCAGATTGAATTCAATGAAACTGCGCGTCGGGCCCTGGAAGCCGGTGTCGACAAGCTCGCCGACGCTGTCCGGGTGACCCTCGGGCCTCGTGGCCGCCACGTGGTGCTGGCCAAGGCGTTCGGCGGACCCGTCGTGACCAACGATGGTGTCACCATCGCCCGCGAGATCGACCTGGAAGACCCGTTCGAGAACCTCGGGGCACAGCTGGTCAAGTCGGTGGCCACCAAGACCAACGACGTCGCCGGCGACGGCACCACCACCGCCACCGTGTTGGCCCAGGCCATCGTGAAGGCCGGGCTGCGCAATGTGGCAGCCGGTGCCAACCCGATCGCCCTGGGCGCGGGTATCGCCAAGGCCGCCGATGCCGTATCGGAGGCCCTGCTGGCCGCCGCCACGCCGGTGTCGGACAAGAAGTCCATCGTCCAGGTCGCCACCGTGTCCTCGCGTGACGAGGAAGTCGGCGAGCTGGTCGGCGAGGCCATCACCAAGGTCGGTCACGACGGTGTCGTGACGGTCGAAGAGTCCTCCACGCTGAACACCGAGCTCGAGGTCACCGAGGGTGTCGGCTTCGACAAGGGCTTCGTCTCGGCGTACTTCGTCACCGACTTCGACTCCCAGGAAGCGGTGCTCGAGGACGCGCTGGTGCTGCTGCACCGTGACAAGATCAGCTCGCTGCCCGACCTGCTGCCGCTGCTGGAGAAGGTGGCTCAGGCCGGTAAGCCGCTGTTGATCGTCGCAGAGGACGTCGAGGGCGAGGCCCTGTCGACCCTGGTCGTCAACGCCATCCGCAAGACCCTCAAGGCCGTCGCGGTCAAGGCGCCGTTCTTCGGTGACCGCCGCAAGGCGTTCCTCGACGATCTCGCCGTCGTCACCGGCGGGCAGGTCGTGAACCCCGACGTGGGCCTGCTGCTGCGCGAGGCCGGCCTCGACGTGCTGGGAACGGCGCGGCGTGTGGTGGTCACCAAGGACAGCACCGTGATCGTCGACGGTGGCGGCACCAAGGACGCCATCGCGGCCCGGGTTGCGCAGCTGCGCAGCGAGATCGAGAACACCGACTCGGACTGGGACCGCGAAAAGCTGCAGGAGCGTCTGGCCAAGCTGTCCGGCGGCGTCGCTGTCATCAAGGTCGGCGCGGCCACCGAGACCGACCTGAAGAAGCGCAAGGAAGCCGTCGAAGACGCCGTCTCCGCGGCCAAGGCGGCGGTCGAGGAGGGCATCGTCACCGGTGGTGGCGCTGCGCTGGTGCAGGCCGGCGCCGCGCTGGACGCCCTGCGCAGCTCGCTGAGCGGCGACGAGCTGCTCGGTGTCGAGGTGTTCGCCAAGGCGCTGTCGGCCCCGCTGTTCTGGATCGCCACCAATGCCGGCCTCGACGGTGCCGTCGTCGTCGGCAAGGTGGCCGAGCTGCCCAACGGACAGGGCTTCAACGCCGCCACGCTGACTTATGGCGATCTGTTCGCCGACGGCATCGTGGACCCGGTGAAGGTGACCCGCTCGGCGGTGCTCAACGCCGCATCGGTCGGGCGCATGATCCTGACCACCGAGACGGCTATCGTCGAGAAGCCGGCCGAGGAAGAGGATCACGGGCACGGCCACCACGGCCACGCTCACTAGTACGTAGCTCCGCGAAACACCCCCGGTCCGCTTGGGCCGGGGGTGTTTTGCGTCCGGTCGGCCCAGTGCGCGCAGGTGTGGCACCGGATAAACCTCGCGGGGCCGGGTGCGGACGGGCATACTCTCGACCATCGGACACGGATGTCATCGCTTATGACGACGGAGGGGTGACGCGTGAGCATGGCGTACCTGGCACAGCCGAGCCAGCAACAGCAGTTGGAATGGCTCGACGGCGGCACGCTGGCGATCTTGCTCGACGGTAAGGCCACGAACGGCCAGTTGATGGTCGGACGCTTCGATGTCAGTGAGGGTGAAGCGCCCCCGTATCACAAGCACACCCGCGAGGACGAGGTCTTCATGCTGATCAAGGGGACCGCGCTGCTGTGGTACGACGACGAGGAGATGGAACTGTCCGAAGGCGGGATCGTCTTTCTGCCCAAGGACATTCCACACGCGTACCGCATCACGTCCAAGAAGGCCGATCTGCTGATGATCAACACTCCCGCGGGAATCGAGGGGATGTTCCGCTACGCCGGCCGCGACAGGGCAACACCGCGCCCGGACGGTTTCGAGATCTCTCCCACTCGGATGGCGGAGGGCGCGGACAAGTTCGGTCAGATCATTCTCGGGCCGCCGCGCTGACTCACGGGCGCGCTCACCGGGCCGTCGGCTGAATCGACACCAGCCGGTAGGCGCCGGGCTGCGCGTCGTCGGCTGCGAACCGAACCACCAGGCTGCCGGGCGGAAACCGGGTGGCCAGGTCATTGAGCGTCCTGGGCAGGAACACTCTGGCCTTGGCGTTGCCGTACCAATTGGGGTTGGCGGGGTCGACGTCGAGGTCGGCCACCTGGTCGATCGCGGTGTCCCAGCTTTGCACCGCCTCCGGTGCCGCAGTCCCGAATCCTGTCGACTTCAGATACGCATCCCCTTGTCCTGCAAGGGTTATCGGTGTGTCACTGTCGACCGGTGTGCCGGTGATCGTCCCGTTGACGACATCGGCCGTCACCGACGTCAGGCGGGCGGTGCAGATATCGTCGACGACGTTGGCGGAACCACAAGAATCGGGCAGCGGCGGGGCGGCGTGCGCCGGGACGGGGCTGACGGAGGCCGCCATCGCCAGCGCGCCGATCGCGGCCGTTGCGCGGATGCGCGGTTTCGGGATCACAGAACTGTCATCGTCGTGTTCGTGAGAAGAGTTACCTGACCGGTCGCGCGGGTGAGGTGTGTGGGGCGATCGTCATCCGATGCGCAGCGGTGCCGGCCCCAACGCGGCCAGACCCTCGTGCGCGAACCCACTCCACTGGGCGCGTGTCCGGCGGGCCAGCTCCTCGTCGATGGGTTGCGCCCCGAGCATCGGAGCATCCGACCAGGCTCCGCGGGATCCCAGCAACAGCGGCAACTCGATACAGTGACACGCTCCCAGCGGTGCCCGCCGGGGTGTCCAGTCGACGCGGAATGTCGAGGACCGTCCACCCGCGCGGTTCCACTTCTCGGCGAGTTGAGCTGCCGGGCGCCCGAAGATGCGCCGGGTCATGATGCGTCCGAATGCCGCGGCGAGGTAGGGACCGGCCGGCCCCGCCTGCTGGAGCCGGTTGCCCCGCGGATCCATCGAGACGAACGGCCGTGCGTCGGCACGGGTGTAGCCCACCAGGATCTCGATACGTGCCGCGGCGTCGGCGATCCGCGCGTCGACGTCGGCGGCGGACGGCAGCGGCGCGAACCCGAGGATCGGCGCGAACGGCATCAGTCCCAGCCTGCCGAACTGCTGGGCGGCCCGCGCGGCGGCCAGTTGAGCGTCCAGCAGCTGCGCGACGTCGGCTTGCAGGGCGGGTACCCCGGACAGCGACGCGGTCGCCGCGGCGAGCATCGCCTCCGCCATCGCCGGCCGGCCGGAGGACAGCCCCAGCGGCGCGCTCTGCAGGATGGCCCGCATGAACAATCCGGAGGCGTCCGGGCACAACATCAGCGACATCACCGAATCACCGCCGGCTGACTGCCCGAACACCGTCACCCGTGCCGGGTCACCGCCGAACGCCGCGATATTGTCCCGGACCCAGCGCAGCGCGCAGATCTGGTCGCGTAACCCCAGATTCTGGGTGTCCTGGTCGTGCAGGTTCAGGTAGCCGAAGACGCCCAGCCGGTAACTGACGTTCACCACGACGACCCGGCCCTCGGCGGCGAGCGCGTCGGGGTCGTACTTGTCGGATTCACCGCTGCCGGACACATAGGCCCCACCGTGGAACCACACCATCACCGGCAGCCGGTCGGCGTCGGCCGGTGCGGTCACGCTGAGCACCTGACAGTGTTCGCTGATCGCCAGCCCCTCGCCGACCGCACCCGTGACGAACTGCAACCTCGAGGGGAACTGGGGGCACGCCGGACCGCGCTGGGTCGCGTCGACTGTACTGCTCCCGAATGTCGTCAACTCCGGTACCGCGAACCGCTCGGCGCGCGCGTAGCGGATACCGCGGGCCGTGATCAGGTGGTTTTCTTCGTTCACCAGCAGCGAAGCGCCGCCGCCATCGAGCCGTTGGGTCGCCACGCGATGACGATACGAAAGCACCCCCGGTCCGATGGGCCGGGGGTGCTTGGTCGGCGGGGTCAGAACGCTTGGTCGACGAAGCCGTTGGTGGTGTTCACCTCGTCGTGGTTGTCGACGCTGTAGTGCGGACCGACCGGCGTCCCGATGGCGGCCTGGGCGGGTGCGGCCAGACCCAGGACTGCTGCGGTCATGCTGGTGGCGATCAGGGTGGCGAATCCGAATTTCTTCATCTGGATCATCTTCTTCTGTGGTCGTTGTTGCTCTGATGGTTGAAACAGGATGTCCGGCAGTGTCATTCCGCCCGGCAGGAACTGATCGATGGATGGCAGAAACGGCGTTCCTAGGGCTGCTGCCAGAACAGGAAGGCGTACGGATCCGGCTGTGAGACCGGCTCGGTGAAGTTGGCGCTGTAGTCGCCCGATCCGGCGCAGGTGATGCTGACCCGGTTGCATGCCGGGTCCGGGGCGGCCGCGGCCGCTGGTGCCAGGCCGATGCCCGCAGCAGCGGCGATGACGGCGATACCGGATGCCCGAAACACATTCATCTTCATGACATTTCCCTTGCTGGACTCGATGGTCACACCATCGTCTGCCCGCACGCCCGTGGTGGGCATCCCGATTGGCCCCCGTCTCGACTACCGGGTAGCCGGTATTCCCAGCTGGTTGCCAGCTGCGATGTGTCGGAGGTCATGCGCAGGCGACGCTGATACCACCAACAGGGAGGTCACATCATGAAGCTCACCACCGGATCCACACTCCTGGCCGCGGGCCTGTCGCTTGCCGCGGTACTGGGGCCGCAGGCAACCGCCGCGGCGGCCCCCGCCTGTCCGGACGTGGAGGTGGTGTTCGCGCGTGGGACGTTCGAGGCGCCGGGCGTCGGTGCCACCGGCCAGGCCTTCGTCGACGCGCTGAACTCCCGGCTGCCCGGCGAGGCGGTGGCCGTCGATGCGGTGAACTATCCGGCCTCACTGGACTTCGAGCAGGCGGCGCAGGGCGTGGCCGATGCCAGCAACACGCTCGAATCCTTGGCGGCCGGCTGCCCGAACACGAAGATCGTCCTCGGTGGTTACTCGCAAGGCGCTGCGGTGGCCGGCTATACGACGGCGGACAGTGTGCCTGCCGGATTCGTTCTGCCCGCGGGCATTTCCGGCCCCATGCCGGCCTCGGTGGCCTCGCATGTCGCCGCGGTCGTGCTGTTCGGAACGCCGTCACCGCTGTTTCTCGGGCTGGCGGACCATGATGCTCCACCGATCGCGATCGGCGACCGGTATCAAGCCAAGACGTTGGAGTTGTGTGCACCCGGCGATCCCGTGTGCTCGCCGGGGATCAGCCTGGACCGGGCTGCGCACAGCGCCTACAAGGACAACGGAATGGCCCTCCAGGCCGCGGATTTCGTTGTCCGCCAACTCGGTCAGCCGGCACCGTCGGTGCCGTCGGCCCAGCAGGCCACGTAGACGAAACGGCCGCCGCAACGAGGGGGAGGGGGCATTGCGGCGGCCGTGGTCTGGGGGTGGACTCCGGGGTGGGCTAGGCCTTCCCGAGGGTGACCTGAGTGGTCTGGGAAGCACCAGACTGATCCAGGTAGGTCAGAGACACGTTGTCGCCCGGTGCTTTTGAACGTACCGCCGCGACGAGCGCCTCGGGCCCATCGATGACCTGATCGTTGACCTTGGTGATCACCGCGCCGTCCGGGATCCCGGCGGATGCGGCCGGGCCGCCGTCGGCGACATTGGCGATCGCGGCGCCGCTGCTCGCCGTCGGATCGGTGCTGAGCTGCACCCCGAGCGACCCGTGGCTGGCGGTGCCGGTGGACACCAGCTCGTCGGCAATGCGCTTGGCCTGGTCGGACGGGATGGCGAAGCCCAGCCCGATCGAACCGCTCTCGCCGCCACCGCCGCCCGGGCCGCCCTGGCCCGCGCCCAGGGTGGCGATCGCGGAGTTCAGCCCGATCAGCTCACCCTTCATGTTCACCAGCGCACCGCCGGAGTTACCCGGGTTGATCGCCGCATCCGTCTGGATGGCGTCCAGGACGGACGCCTGACCGCCGGAGCCGTCGCCGGCCGCCACCGGGCGGTTGAGCGCGCTGACGATGCCGGTGGTGACGGTGCCCTGCAGGCCCAGCGGTGATCCGATCGCCACCACCTGCTCGCCGACCTTGACGTCTTTGGACGATCCGATGGCGATCGGGGTGAGCCCCGAAACGCCCTCGGCACGCACCACCGCGAGATCACCGGTCGGATCGGTGCCGACAACGCTGAAGGGGACCGAGCGACCGTCGGAGAAGGTCACGGTCCGCGTGGCTTCGCCCCCGTTCATCGATGCGGGCTGAGCGCCGTCGGCACTGTCTGCGCCTGCTGCCGCCACGTGATTGTTGGTGAGGATCAATCCGTCGGAGGTCAGCACGACGCCGGAGCCCTCGGCCTCGCCCTGGCCCATCTGGATCCGCAGTTTCACGACGCTGGGCATCACTTTGGCCGCGACCTGCTCGACGGATCCGGCAGGCGCCGCGGCGGCCGGCTGGGACGCCGCCGCGTGCGGTGCCGGCGACGCGACCGCGGGCGGGGGAGTGAGGCTGTCGGGATGCGCGACCCACGCAGCGGTCGCACCGATTCCACCACCGGCCACCGCGACCGCCAAGGCGCCGACGGTGAGCAGTCCGGCCTTGGAACGCTTGCGGCCCGCAGGAGCGATATTGCGCGCAGGGGCAGCCTGGTAGAACGGCGGCACGGGTTGCTGGGTGGCATATCGCCAGTCGTAGGCGCGTGGGATCGGTTGGGTCAGAGGAGCATTCGGGTCGTGTGGCTGAAACGGTTGCTGCTCAGGGCTTGTCATTGTGGAGTGTGCGTCACTTTCTTGAATGATGAAATAGCACAGTTGCTTAACCACAATCATCCGGCGGTGGCTGAGACTGGACTGAGAGTTGGCTCTGTCCAGTCCGAGATTTCGGCCGCATTTTGGTAACCGGTCCTGTCGCGCACCTCACTGCAGGCCGGCACTTGACCTCAAGTGGAGTTGAGGTTGGATGCTCGATCCGTGACTGTCGAATTCGCCCAGATCCGTGTCGCCCGCCCCACCGATCGGCTCGCGGAGGTCGAGCGGTTCTACGCCGAGTACCTGGGCCTGCCTGTCCTCTATCGGTTCGACGACCACGACGGGTACTCCGGAGTCATGCTGGGTCTGCCCGGGTCCGAGTATCACCTGGAGTTCACCACGCACGTCGCGGGAAGCCCGTGTCCGGCGCCCACGGCGGACAACCTCCTGGTGCTGTACTTCCACGGCGACGCGCAGATGTACGCCATGGTCGAACGTCTCGCCGCGGCCGGATGTGCCCCCGTGGAACCGGAGAACCCATACTGGAACAAGGTGGGCGCGTTGACGTTCGAGGACCCCGACCGGTGGCGGGTGGTGCTGGTTCCGCGCCGGGTGATCTGAGAAGACTAGTGCGCGGTCGTGGTGATCCGAACCTCGCCGGTCAACGTCTGATGGACGGGGCAGCGTTCGGCGATGTCCATCAGCTTCTGACGTTGACCGTCGTCGAGGTCCCCGATCAGTTCGATCTCGCGATCGATCTGAGCGATCCACCCGATGGTGGTTTCACAGTCGGCGCAGTCCTTGGCGTGAATCCGGGAATGGCGAAGGGCCACGCGTACCTGCTCGAGGGGCCAACCCTTGCGGTCGGCATACATCCGCACCGTCATGGAGGTGCAGGCACCGAGGCCGGCCAGCAGCAGATCATAGGGAGTCGGTCCCGCATCGTCGCCGACCGGACGTGGCTCGTCGGCGGTCAACCGGTGCTGTCCGGCGATGATCTCCTGCGTGTAGGTGCCGGTGCCCGTCTCCGTGACGATCACGGTGCCCTCGGCGGGCGGGTTGGTGGACATCGGGCCTCCTGGACGGTGCGCGCTCGCGGATCCTCAAGAAGTACCATCGCCGACCGTGCGCGGTGTCCGGTATCGGGAACAGGCCAAGCACACAGAAAGGCCCCGCCGGGGCATCGGGGCGGGGCTCTTCCGTCAGTCGAGTGTCAGGCGGTGCGGCGGATCCCGCGCTTGAGGAGGAGTTCGCGCTCGGACTCGCTCAGCCCACCCCAAATACCGTACGGCTCACCTACAGCAAGGGCGTGTGAACGGCATTGCGTGATCACCGGGCAGCTGCGGCACATCTCCTTGGCCCGCATTTCGCGCTGGGCACGGGCCCGGCCGCGCTCGCCGTCCGGATGGAAAAACATCGAAGAGTCGACACCTCGGCAAAGTCCTGCCATTTGCCAGTCCCAAATGTCGGCATTGGGTCCGGGTAGTTGCTGCGGCTGTGGCATTTGGAAAACCCCTCTCGTCGCACCTAATTCGCGAAACGCGTAGGTGCGTGAGTCGCGGAACCGATCCGAGCACTTGTCGCCGATGACTACTCGTGCACACAACGTAGAAGGGCTACCGAAAAATCGTCAATAGCCAGGTCGTGTGCGTAACCGCATAGCAGCAGCGTGAGAATTTACATCACGTTCATCATTGCGACCCGCACGCAACGAGAAGAGTGTTCAACAAACGCTGCGAAGTTGACGCTTGTGTGCATTTCCGCTGTTCGCCGTAATTGCAATTACCTAGCAGCCGTTAGGTGGTTGATCTATTGGAAACATGGAGACCACCAACTGTTAACCAAGGTTGGCTTCGTCACGTGACTCCGGTGCTTCCCGAGCGCGTTGATAACGTCGCAATCCGATGACCACCACGACAACGTCCCTGGCCGAGGCCGCTTTCGGTCCGCATCCGGAGCTCTGGCCGCTGCCCGCGGCGACCTCACAGCGGGATCGCTGGCTGCGCGCCGTCGCGGCGGGCGGTCAAGGGCGCTACGCCAGCGCGCTGACCGACCTCGGCGAGATCTGCCGCGCCGCACACCCAGGACCGCTGCTGTCGCTGGCCCACAGCACCAGGGCCTCGTTTCTCCGACAGCTGGGTGGGCACGACAGCGCGCGTGGCTGGGACGGCCGAGCCTGGGCGGCCGCGGGCACGGATCCCGAGGCCGGTGCCGATGCTCTGGTGGGTCTGGCCGCCGACGCACTCGGGGTGGGGCGGCTCGCGCTCTCGGCGCGGTTGCTGGCCCGTGCGGAGCGGCTGGTGGACGGATCCGGCCCCGCCCGGCTGCCGGTGCGGCTGCAGTGGGTGTCGGCGGAACTCAACATGGCCGGCGGCGACGGCGCGGCCGCCGTCGTCCATGCCGAACGTGCGGTGGAGCTGGCCGCATCGGTCGGTTCGCCGCGGCACACCGTCAAGTCGGCCGTGGTGCTGGCGGCCGCTCTGTGCTGCGCCGGACGCCTCGAGCAGGCGCGTTCGGTCGCCGACCAAGCGTTCGGTGACACCGAGCGGTTCGGGCTCGTGCCCCTGCGCTGGGCGCTGGGATGCCTGCTCGCGGATATCGGCAGTGCCGTCCATCCGCCCGCGCACGTCGTCGCTGTTCGCGACGCTGCCGCCGATACAGTGCGACGCAGAGGCGGCGTGTGGTCGCGTCGCTGAAGCGGTTCGGCCCGCCCGGATCGTTAGTGTTTATCTGACGCGCATCCTGCCTGGATGTGTCCCTTACGTAACGCTGGAGATATCGCCCACGATGACAATTTCGGGAGAACGTCTCGATGATGTCGTCGCTCATGCGGTGGCCGGCGATCGGGATGCACTCCGGGTGGTGCTGGAGACCATCCGCCCGATCATCGTCCGGTATTGCCGGGCGCGGATCGGGTCAGCAGAACGAAGTGGTCTATCGGCTGACGATATTGCGCAGGAGGTGTGCTTGGCCGCCATCACGGCGCTGCCGCGCTACCAGGATCAGGGGAGACCCTTCCTGGCATTCGTGTACGGCATCGCTGCGCACAAGATCGCCGACGCCCACCGGGCGTCTGCGCGTAACCGCTCTGAGCCCACCGATGTGGTGCCTGAGCGGCTCTCGGGGGAAGCCGGGCCCGAACAGCGGGCACTTGACTCCGAGGCGTCCGCGCGGATGGACCGGTTGCTCGCGACCCTGCCGGACAAGCAGCGCGAGATCATCATCCTTCGCGTCGTGGTCGGGATGAGCGCCGAGGAGGTCGCCGAAGCCGTCGGCAGCACGCCCGGCGCCGTCCGCGTCGCGCAGCATCGCGCCCTGGCCAAGCTCAAGTCCGAGATCAGCACGGGCGGGGGCGACTATGCCTGATTTTGGTCGCTGGACCGCCAACGGGGGCGATCCGTCCCTCAACGACATCAACCGCGCCGACAAGTTCCTCGACGCGCTGGCCTCGGAACAGCCGGTGTTCTCCACCGACCGCGCCGATGCCGAACTCGCCTTCCTGCTCACCGGATGGCGTGACGAGGTCCGACAGGTCCCCATGGACCACGTGGTCCCGCCGCACGAGGCCGAGTCTGCGCTGCACCACGCGCTCGACTTCTCGACGCGGCGCCGTAACCGGCGCTCGCTGGCCGTGATCGGTTCCGCCGCGGCCGCTGTGCTGTGCCTCGGTGGCTTCGCCTCGGTGGTGTACAGCGCCAACCCCGGCGACGGTCTGTACGGCTTGCACAGCATGCTGTTCGGCGATCAGCGCCAGACCCGCGACGACGCGGTGGTGCTGGCGGCTCAGACCGAGATGGAGCAGGTCCAGCAGCTGATCAACACCGGCCAGTGGGACCAGGCTCAGGACAGACTGGCAGCGCTGTCGACCAAGGTGCAGAGCGTGGAGACGGTCGAGCGCAAGTCCGAACTCATCCAGCAGTGGAATGCGTTGACCTACAAGGTCGTCGAGCAGAATCCGGCCGCCACCCTGCCGCCGGCGGGTGAGCCGATGCCGGTGCTGCCGTCCTCACCTCTGACGCTGCTGCCGGTCCCGGTGATCGACAGCCGTACGGATACCTCCACGGCCACCACGACGCCGCCGGAGGCGACCAGCGTGACCTCGACCACCGGATCCGAGGTTCTGTTGACGACGACCACACCGTCGTCGGACACCACGACCACGTCCCCCGGCGCGGAGACCACGACCACCACATCTGAGCCGGCGACGTCCTCGACGTCCTCGACGTCCACGACATCGGTGGCACCGTCCACGACGACCACCACCTCGGTGGCCCCGAGCACGACCACCACCACGGCCGCCCCGAGCACGACCACGTCCACGACGGCGCCGCCGACGACCACCACGTCGGTCGCGCCGAGCACGACCGCCACCACGACGACGCAGGCCACGGTGTCGCGTACCGCGACCACGACGAGCACGGTGGCACCGAATGCGGCGGCCTCGCCGTCGGTCACCTCCGCGGCCCCTCCGGTACAGCAGGAGGAGCCCAGCGCCCCGCCCGCCCGTTCCCAGGCGCCCCAGTCGCATGCGGAGGAACCCGTGCAGACGACGAAGGCGCCCGCCGTGGAGTCGACGTCAGCGCCGCAGCGGGCGCCCGAGGTGGTGGTGACGACGACCACCGTGCCCAGCGGTCACTGACACCGGGCGGGGTTGTCGATCAGGAAGTCAGCGGTACCCGTCGGATTCCGACGTGGCCTCGTTGAGTGACGCGTCCGCGTAGCCGCGGCAGTAGTCCCATGTCACGTAGGCGTCGGGCTCGGGATCGTAGGCCGGCTCGTGCGGGCGCACGGTACCGTCCACGAGCAGCTGCAGCAGGTTGGCGCGCAACATGTCCCAGTCGTGATAGTGGTCCTGCTGACATTCGTCGCAGCACACGACCAGACCGCGGATTCCCTTATGGGCCAGCAGGGCCTCGTACACCGCCAGATCGGCGAGGTCGGCTTCGACGGCGCTGCGTTCCTGCGGATCCAGCGGCAGACCGGGCTCGATCGCGTCGAGTGCCGCCGAGGGATCGCACGGGTCATCTGCGAAGGGATCCGGCGGCAGCCCCGGCGGGAGGTCATCACGCACGGTTCTAGCGTACGCAGCCCCGCCACATCCGCGCCAGCCGTCCGCCCGGGTGTCGCCCGAACGGGCGGGTGTGGCGGTGTGGTCACGAGCATCGAGGTCAGTGCCGATAAGATGGTCTTTTAGATCCACGCCTGTGTTTGGCCGTGTTGGTTCCTGGAGGCTCCACCTATGTCGATTGCTGAAAGCAGCAGCATCCCTTTGGCCGTACCGGTGCCGACCGGCGGCGATGATCCGACGAAGATCGCGATGCTCGGGCTGACGTTCGACGACGTCCTGCTGCTGCCGGCCGCATCGGACGTGGTCCCCGCGAATGTGGACACCTCGAGCCAGCTGACCAAGCGGATCCGGTTGCGGGTGCCGTTGGTGAGCTCGGCGATGGACACCGTCACCGAGTCTCGGATGGCCATCGCGATGGCCCGCGCCGGCGGTATGGGCGTGCTGCATCGCAACCTTTCGGTGGCCGAACAGGCCGGTCAGGTCGAGACGGTGAAGCGTTCGGAGGCCGGGATGGTCACCGACCCGGTGACCTGCTCGCCGGAGAACACGCTGGCCGAGGTCGACGCGATGTGCGCCCGGTTCCGGATTTCCGGACTGCCAGTGGTGGACGCGCAGGGCTCCCTGGTCGGGATCATCACCAACCGCGATATGCGTTTCGAAGTGGACCAGTCCAAGCCGGTCGCCGAGGTGATGACCAAGGCGCCGCTGATCACCGCGCAGGCGGGGGTGTCCGCGGAGGCGGCACTGGGCCTGTTGCGCCGATACAAGATCGAGAAACTGCCCATCGTCGACGGGCACGGCAAGTTGACCGGCCTGATCACCGTCAAGGACTTCGTCAAGACCGAGCAGTTCCCGCTGGCCACCAAGGACAGTGACGGCCGGCTGCTGGTCGGTGCCGCCGTCGGTATCGGCGATGATGCCTGGACCAGGGCGATGACACTGGCCGACGCCGGTGTCGACGTGCTCATCGTGGACACCGCGCACGCCCACAACCGCCTGGTGCTCGACATGGTGCACCGCCTGAAGTCCGTCGTCGGGGACAAGGTCGACGTGGTCGGCGGCAATGTGGCCACCCGCGCCGCGGCCGCCGCGCTCGTCGAAGCCGGTGCCGACGCCGTCAAGGTCGGGGTCGGGCCCGGCTCGATCTGCACCACCCGGGTAGTGGCCGGGGTGGGCGCCCCGCAGATCACCGCGATCCTGGAGGCCGTCGCGGCCTGCTCGCCCAAGGGTGTGCCGGTGATCGCCGACGGTGGTCTGCAGTACTCCGGGGACATCGCCAAGGCGCTGGCCGCCGGTGCCTCCACCGCGATGCTCGGCTCGTTGCTGGCGGGCACCGCCGAATCGCCGGGCGACCTCATCTTCGTCAACGGCAAGCAGTTCAAGAGCTACCGCGGCATGGGATCGCTGGGCGCCATGCAGGGCCGCGGCACGCAGAAGTCGTTCTCCAAGGACCGCTACTTCCAGGACGATGTGCTCTCCGAGGACAAGCTCGTCCCCGAGGGCATCGAAGGCCGGGTGCCGTTCCGCGGTCCGCTCTCGACCGTCATCCACCAGCTCACCGGTGGGTTGCGGGCCGCCATGGGATACACGGGATCGGACACGATCGAACACCTGCAGCAGGCGCAGTTCGTCCAGATCACCGCGGCGGGGCTCAAGGAAAGCCATCCGCACGACATCACCATGACTGTCGAAGCGCCGAACTACTACGCCCGTTAGGGCCTGGGAGCAAACCCCCTATGCGTGACATGGTTGAAATCGGCATGGGCAGAACCGCCCGCCGGACCTACGAACTCGACGACATCAACATCGTCCCGTCGCGGCGCACCCGCTCCAGCAAGGACGTGTCCACGGCCTGGCAGCTGGACGCCTACCGGTTCGAGATCCCGGTGGTGGCGCATCCGACCGACGCGCTGGTCTCGGTGGAGTTCGCCATCGAGATGGGCCGCCTCGGCGGCCTTGGCGTGCTCAACGGGGAGGGCCTGATCGGCCGGCACGCCGATGTCGAGGACAAGATCGCCCAGGTCACTGAAGTTGCCGCCACCTCGAACGATGAGTCGGCGGCCATCCGGTTGCTGCAGCAGCTGCACGCCGCCCCGCTGGATCCCGAACTACTGGGTGCGGCCGTGGCCCGTATCCGCGAGGCCGGGGTGACCACGGCGGTGCGGGTCAGCCCGCAGAACGCACAGGCCCTCACGCCGGCGCTGGTGGCCGCGGGCATCGATCTGCTGGTCATCCAGGGCACCATCATCTCCGCCGAGCGGGTGGCTCAAGACGGTGAGCCGCTCAACCTCAAGACGTTCATCTCCGAACTGGACATCCCGGTGGTCGCCGGCGGTGTGCTCGACCACCGCACCGCGCTGCACCTGATGCGCACCGGTGCGGCCGGCGTCATCGTCGGCTACGGCTCGACCCGGGGCGTGACCACCAGCGACGAGGTGCTGGGTATCAGCGTCCCGATGGCGACCGCGATCGCCGACGCGGCCGCCGCGCGCCGCGAATACCTCGACGAGACCGGCGGGCGCTACGTGCACGTGCTGGCGGACGGGGATATCCACACCTCCGGTGATCTGGCCAAGGCGATCGCCTGCGGTGCGGACGCCGTGGTGCTGGGGACGCCGCTGGCCACCGCCGCCGAGGCGCTGGGCGGCGGCTGGTTCTGGCCGTCGGCGGCCGCGCATCCGTCGCTGCCGCGCGGCGCGCTGCTGCAGGTGACCCTCGGCGACCGGCCTTCGCTCAAGCAGGTGCTCGACGGGCCGTCGGACGATCCGTTCGGTTCGCTGAATCTGGTCGGCGGGCTGGCGCGGTCGATGGCCAAGGCCGGGTACTGCGACCTGAAGGAATTTCAGAAGGTCGGCCTGACCGTGGGGGCTTGAGCAGCCTGATCAACCGGGCTTTTCTTTACAAGTTAGGCGTTCCTGTCTAGAAGTTACCTGTCGGTAGCGTCATACTGGTCACATGCAGCCGGACTATGACGTCTTGATCATCGGCTCGGGTTTCGGGGGCAGCGTGAGCGCCCTTCGACTGACCGAGAAGGGTTACCGGGTAGGGGTCCTGGAGGCCGGCCCGCGGTACTCCGACGCAGACTTCGCCAAAACCTCCTGGGATCTGCGCCGCTTCCTGTGGGCGCCCCAGCTGGGCATGTACGGCATCCAGCGCATCCACCTGCTGCGTAACTGCATGATCCTGGCCGGCGCCGGGGTGGGTGGCGGCTCGCTCAACTACGCCAACACCCTGTACGTGCCACCGGAGCCGTTCTTCGCCGACAAGCAGTGGGCGGGGATCACCGACTGGCGCTCCGAGCTGATGCCGCACTACGAGCAGGCGCAGCGCATGCTCGGTGTGGTCAAGAACCCGACCTTCACCGACGCCGACCGGTTGATGAAAGAGGTCGCCGACGACATGGGTGTCGGGGACACCTTCGTCGCCACCCCGGTGGGCGTGTTCTTCGGACCCGACGGGGAGAAGACGCCGGGCAAGACGGTCCCCGACCCGTACTTCGGCGGCGCGGGCCCGGCCCGCACCGGGTGCATCGAATGCGGGGAATGCATGACCGGATGCCGCCACGGCGCCAAGAACACCCTGGTGAAGAACTACCTGGGCCTGGCGGAGGCCGCGGGGGCGCAGGTGCACCCGATGACGACGGTGACCAGCTTCGGTCAGCGGCCCGACGGGCTGTGGGAGGTCAGCACCGCGCGGACCGGCAGCAAGCTGCGTCGCAAGCGCAAGACCTTCACCGCCACCAACCTGATCGTCGCGGCCGGCACGTACAACACGCAGAAGCTGCTGTTCAAGATGCGTGACACCGGCAAGCTGCCCAGGTTGTCGCAGCGTCTGGGCGTGCTGACCCGCACCAACTCGGAGTCCATCGTGGGTGCCCAAACCCTCACGGTGGACCCGCGTCGTGACCTGACCCACGGCGTCGCCATCACCTCGTCGATCCACCCGACCGCCGACACCCACGTCGAGCCGTGTCGTTATGGCAAGGGTTCCAATGCCATGGGCCTGTTGCAGACCTTGATGACCGACGGCGCGGGGCCGCAGGGCACCGACACCCCGCGGTGGCGGCAGTTCCTGAACCTGGCCGGCGAGGATCCGCGCGGCATGATCCGGCTGCTCAATCCGCAGCACTGGAGTGAGCGCACCGTCATCGCGTTGGTGATGCAGCACCTGGACAACTCGATCACCACGTTCACCAAACGCGGGCCGCTGGGCAAGCGGATGCTGTCGTCGAAACAGGGCCACGGTGAGCCCAACCCGACGTGGATACCCGTCGGCAACGAGGTGACCCGCCGGATCGCGGAGAAGATCGACGGCGTGGCCGGTGGCACCTGGGGCGAGCTGTTCAACATTCCGCTGACCGCGCACTTCCTGGGTGGGGCGGCGATCGGTGACAGTGCCGAGACCGGTGTCATCGACCCGTATCACCGGGTGTACAACTATCCGACGCTCTACGTCACCGACGGCGCCTCGATCTCAGCCAATCTCGGTGTGAATCCGTCGCTTTCGATCACCGCGCAGGCCGAGCGCGCGGCCTCGATGTGGCCGAACAAGGGTGAGCAGGACCAGCGTCCCGCGCAGGGGGAGCCCTATCAGCGTCTGGCTCCGGTCGCGCCGGTCCGTCCGGTGGTCCCCGCCGACGCGCCGGGTGCCCTGCGCCGGTTGCCGATTCACCCCGTCAGCTCTGCGGGCTGACGGGTTCACCGGGTACCGATTCGAGCAGTCTGGTGATGAGGCGCTCGATCATGTCGGCGCGGATGACCCCGGGTTGCAGCATCTCTTCCAGCGCGACACCCGCGGTAACGGTGACTACGAGTTGGGCCAGGTCGGCCAGCCGCTGACTGGGTAGCCCGGTCTGGGCGCCCTCGACGACCTGCATGGCCTGTTCGACGGCGGCGCGCCTGCGTGCGATGAGCCGGTCGCGTAGTGCGGGGTCGCGTACGGCGCGCAGCCAGTACTCGAAAAGCACCAGCTGATACTGGCTCTCGTCGTGGATCGACCCGAGCATGGATCGGCTGAGTGCCTCGGCTGTCGCCTTGATGTCGCCACGGCCGGCACCGAACGCCGTCGCGATCAAGGCGCTGCGTGTCTCGAACTGGCGGTCGAGCAAGGCCAGGAACAGCTCGTCCTTGGATTCGAAGTTGGAGTACACCGCACCCTTGGTGAAGCCGGCCGCCTGGCCGATCGCGTCGATGGTGGTGCCTGCGAAACCCTCCGCGGCGAACACCTCCAGCGCCGCGTCGAGTATCCGATCGCGCACCTCATCGCGCGTGGGGCGGGTCCGTGCGGGTTTGACAGAGGACATGGACGACAGCATACTCGACAGTATCGAATCGATACCAGTCGGTATCGAAAGGTGCGGAGAGGTTGAGAGATGGCAGACGCGCAGGACACCCTGGCCGCCGACGAATCCGTCGACGCCGCTCCGGCGCTGATCACGGCCGTCGGGCTCGGCGTCGACGGCGAACACGGACCGTTGTTCTCGGATATCGATCTCGAGCTGAGCAGTGGTTTCCACGCCATCCAGATGCCCGGCGGCTGGGGCCAGACCGCGCTCCTGCTGACCCTGGCGGGCCGCCTGAAACCCACCCACGGCACCGTCACCGTCTGCGGAGACACCCGGCCGCGCGACATCCGCAGACACTGCTCGATCGCGGCGTTCGACGATATCGACGAGTTGGAGGACTCGGTGACCGTGGCGACCGTGCTCGCCGAGCAGCGCCGCTGGCTGGCGCCGTGGTACCGGCAGGTGCCGATCGAGGCCGGCGAGACCGCCCTGCGTGAGGTGTTCGGTGAGATCCCGGCGCCGTCGGCCACGACCTTCATCAGTGAACTGTCCGATCTGGACCTGTTCCTGCTGCGGGTCACCCTGGCCCGGTTCTCGGATCGGCCGATCCTGGTGGTCGGCGATCTCGAACAGGTTCGGGACAACGCCCGCCGCGCGCTGGCCGTCCAGCGGCTCGGCGCCCTCGCCGAAACGCAGACCGTCGTGGTGGGCGTGACCAATCCGCTGGGCGCGGATGCACCCAACCACGACCTCCACGATCACCGCAGCCTGACCGGAAAGGACTCCTGATGCTGAAAGGTCTTCGCGCAAGCGGCGGCTCATCCCCGCTGGCAGGACTCGCCTTCGGCTCCGAGATCAAACGCTTTGCCCGCAGCCGGCTGACCCGGGTGGCGATCGTGGTGCTGATGCTGCTGCCCCTGGTGTACGGCGCGCTGTACCTGTGGGCCTACTGGGATCCCTTCGGCCATGTCAACAAAATGCCTGTCGCACTGGTCAATTCGGACCGCGGCGCGGTGGTGTCCGGGCAGCAGGTCAACGTCGGAGACGAGATCGCCAAGAGCCTGACCGCCGACGGCAGCATGGACTGGAATGTCGTGAGTGATGACGAGGCGCGCACCGGGGTCGAACACGGCAAGTACTACTTCATGCTCGAATTGCCCTCGGACTTCAGCGAAGCCATCGCCTCACCGCTGACCGGGCAGCCGAAACAGGCCAACCTGATCGCGGTCTACAACGACGCCAACAACTACATCTCGTCGAGTATCGGGCGCACCGCCACCGACCAGGTGCTCAATGCGGTGTCCACCAGAATCTCCGGGCAGGCCGTCAATCAGGTGCTGTCCGTGGTGGTCTCGTCGGGGGCCGGCATCAAACAGGCGGCCGACGGGGCCCACCAGCTCGCCGACGGCGCGGTCAAGGTCGACGACGGCGCCGCCGCACTGTCCACGGGTCTGCACACCGCGCGGTCCGGTTCGGCGCAATTGGCCACCGGCGCCCAACAGCTCTCCGACGGCATCACCAAGGCCACCGACCCGCTGGTCGCGGTCACCCGGGCCCTCTCGCAGATGGGTGGTGACACCGACAAGCTGCAACAGGGCACGGCCGCCCTGCGGCAGGCCAACGACCAGATCGGTGCCATCGCCACCGCTCAGGACACCGCGGCCGACTCGCTCACCGCGGTGATCAACCAGCTCTCCACCAGCGCAGATCCGTTGGCCAACAGTGCCGCCGGAACGTTGCGTGGTGTGCAGGACCAGTTGCAGGCGCACCAGTTCACCCCGCAGATCCGTCAGCAGCTGACCGACGCGGAGAACGCCGCGATATCCATGACCTCGTCGATGCGCACCCCGGGCAGCCCGCTGGGCACCGGCCTGGATCAGGTGGGGGCCAAGGGCCAGGAACTCACCGACAAACTCAACGAACTGCGTGGCGGCGCCCAGAAGCTCGCCTCCGGCAGCGCCGAATTGGCAAGCGGAATAGTCAAACTCGACAACGGCGCCCAGCAGTTGAAGACGGGCACCGGCCAGCTGCGCGCCGGATCGGCAGAGCTTGCGACCAAGCTCGCCGACGGTGCCAAGCAAGTCCCGGACTGGAGCGCGCAGCAGAAGGAGTCGATCGCCGACACCATCGGTGGTCCGGTGCATCTGGAAACCGCGCACGAGAACGCCGCGCCCAACTTCGGCACGGGTATGGCCCCGTTCTTCATCACCCTGGCGCTGTTCTTCGGTGCCCTGGTGCTCTGGATGGTGCTGCGGCCGTTGCAGACCCGGCCGATCGCCGCGGAGGTCCTGGCCATCCGGGTGGTGTTGGCCAGTTATCTGCCGGCGGTGGCGATCGGGCTGTGCCAGGCGGTGATCCTGTACTGCGTGGTGCGGTTCGCGCTCGGTATGCACGCGGCTCACCCCGTGGCGATGCTGGCCTTCATGGTGCTGATCTCGTGCGCGTTCGTCGCGGCCACCCAAGCGATCAACGCCCTCGTCGGACCGGCGGTGGGGCGCGTGCTGATCATGGCGCTGCTGATGCTCCAGCTGGTCAGCGCCGGTGGCATGTACCCGGTGGAGACCACCTCGCGGCCGTTCCAGGTCTTCCACAACTACGACCCGATGACTTACGGGGTCAACGGACTACGCCAGTTGATCCTCGGCGGTATCGATCACCGGTTGTGGCAGGCCGTGATCGCACTGCTGATCATCTGGGCCGGGGCGTTTGTGATCTCCTCGCTGTCGGCCCGGCGCAACCGGATGTGGAACATGACCCGGCTGATGCCGGCGATCAAGATGTGACGTCCGAACCGAGCCGGCGCCGGATCGGTTCCCTGCCGGGCGGCTGCGACGGCGCGGGCAGCAGGGGTTTGCGCACGTGCACGGCGACGGTGGTCGGCTCCTGAGTGCTGACGGTGAGTTCGGCCCCGGCGTGCCGGATTGTCAGGTGCGAGTGCGGGCCGTCGCGCAGGCTGTAGATCACCTCTGCGTGCGTGGCATCGACGGTCAGGCGAAATTCGCTCCAGCGCAACCGGAATCGCAATCGGTCGATCCCGTCGGGCAGGTGCGGGTCCAGCGTCAGCACGCCTTCGTCGTCACGCAGGCCACCGAACCCGGCCACCAGCGCGATCCAGGCGCCGGCCAGCGAGGCCATGTGCAGGCCGTCGCGGGTGTTGTGGTGCAGATCGCGCAGGTCGATCAGGGCCGCCTCATAGGCATAGTCGTGGGCCAGTTCCAGATGGCCCACCTCGGCACAGAGCACCGCCTGGGTGCACGCCGACAGGGAGGAATCCCTGGTGGTGCGGCGCTCGTAATAGTCGACATTGTGGGCCTTCTGCTCGGCGGTGAAGGCGTGACTCTGCCAATGCATGGCCAGTACCAGGTCCGCCTGTTTGAGCACCTGGGCCGGGTACAACCGGACGTAGTGTTCATGTAGCAGCAGGGGATAGTTCGTGTTCTCGGTGAAATCCCACTCGGCCAGGCTGGTGAAACCCTCGGACTGGGAGTGCACCCCGAGTTCGCGGTCGAACGGGATGTGCACTGCCGCAGCGGCATCCCGCCACGCCGCGGTCTCCTCGGTGGTGACCCCGATGGCCGCGGCGCCGTCGGGATGGCGCCGGCATGCGTCGGCCGCCACCCGCAGATTCAGGGCGGCCATCAGGTTGGTGAACACATTGTCGCTTGCCAGCGCCGTGTATTCGTCCGGACCGGTGACCCCGTCGAGGTGCCATACCCCGTGCCGATCGTGGTGGCCCAGCGAGATCCACAGTCGCGCGGTCTCCACCAGCACCGACAGCCCGCATTCGCGTTCCAGGCTGTCGTCGCCGGCCACCAGTCGGTAGCGCTCGTAGGCCATCGCGATATCGGCGTTGATATGCCAGGCGGCCGTGGCCGCCGGCCAGTAGGCCGAGCACTCCTCACCGCGTATCGTGCGCCAGGGGAAACTGGCGCCGGCGAGCCCGAGCTGCTCGGCGCGGTCCTTGGCGAGATCCAACGTCGCTGCGCGCCAGCGCAGGGCATCGGCGGCGGCATGCGGTTTGGTGTAGGTCAGAACCGGCAGCACGAACCCTTCGGTGTCCCAGAAAGCGTGGCCGTCGTAGCCCGTTCCGGTCAGCCCCTTACCGCCGATGGCCCGGCGCTCGGCGCGGGCGCTGGCCTGTAGCACGTGGAACAACCCGAACCGGACGGCCTGCTGTCTGTCCGGATCACCCCACACCTCGACATCGGCGGCATCCCAGAACTCGTCCAGGTAGGCGCGTTGGGCATCCAACAGACCCTGCCAACCGCTGTAGCGGGCGCCCGCCAATGCCCCGGCGACCTGGTCGCGCAGCGCCGGGCGCGACCGCAGGCTGGACCATCCGTAGGCGAGATACTTGACGATGCGCAGTTTCTGACCGGGCCGCAGACCGCAGATCACCGTCGTACGCGCCACATCGGCACGCGCCTCGGTGGTCACCTCGACGCGCCCGGGCACCTCGACCTCGTGGTCCATCGCAGCCGCCATCATCAGGCCGCTGTTGCGGGTTTGGTGCACCAGAAGGCCGCTGTGTTCGGTGTGCTCGTGCGAGACCGCCTCCAGCGGGTGATCGAGTCCCGCGGCCACCCGCGGATCCGAGGACATCTCGGGTTGGTCCTCGTTGGCCACCAACTCCGATTGCACTGTGACAAGGCTGAATTCGTCGACCGCCTCGACCACGTACTCGATCGCCGCGACGCTGCGCTGCGTCAGCGACACCAACCTGGTCGAGGTGATCTTCACCTGCTTGCCGGCGGGGGAGCGCCACTGGGCCACCCGGGTGAGGATGCCGGCACGCAGGTCGAGAACCCGTTCGTGGTCGATCAGTTCGCCGTACCTGATATCGAACGGCTCGTCGTCGACCAGCAGGCGCAGCAGCTTTCCGTTGGTGATGTCGACGATCGTCTGGCCGGCTTCGGGATAGCCGAAGCCGGTCTCGGCGTAGGGCAGGGCCCGGGTTTCGTAGAACGAGTTCAGATAGGTTCCCGGTAGTCCGTGCGGCTCGCCCTCGTCGAGGTTGCCACGCAGCCCGATGTGCCCGTTGGACAGCGCGAAGATGGATTCGGACTGAGCCAGCAGGTCGAGGTCCAGCCGTGTCTCGCGGATACGCCAGGGTTCGATGGGGAAGGCGTCGTGGTCGATCATCGGCCGGCCTCCAGCAGATCGGCGAGGTCGGTGACGACGATATCGGCGCCATGGGCGCGCAACTGGTCGGCCTGACCGACCCGGTCGACCCCGACGACAAGGCCGAAGTGTCCGGCTCGCCCGGACTCGACCCCGGACAGGGCGTCCTCGAACACCGCGGCGGCCGAGGGCGCGACGCCGAGCAATTCGGCCCCACGCAGGTACGAGTCCGGTGCCGGTTTGCCGTCGAGGTGTTCCTCGCGCAGGGTGACGCCGTCGACGCGCTGCTGCACGTACCGGGCCAGCCCGGTCACCTCGAGGACCTCGCGGGTGTTGGCGCTGGACGACACCACCGCCACGCCCAGGCCGGCGGCGGCGACCGCTTTCAGATACCTCCGGGAGCCGTCGAACACCTCGACACCCTCGGTGTGCAGAACCTTCTGGAACATCTGGTTCTTTCGATTGCCCAGACCGGCCACCGTCTCGGCGTCGGGACCGTCGTCGGGTGTGCCCGCGGGCAGGTCGATACCCCGGCTGTTCAGGAAGGTGCGCACACCGTCCTCGCGGGGCTTGCCATCGACGTAGCTCAGGTAGTCCTGGTCGATGTCGAACGGGACGAACGACTGACCGGTGCGGTCGGCATGCTCGCGCAGGTACTGGTCGAACATCGCCTTCCATGCCGTTTTGTGCACGCTGGCGGTGTCGGTGAGGACACCGTCGAGGTCGAACAGGCACGCGTGCACGTTCTTGGGCAGGCCGAGCATGACAGCCCTCGCTTTCCGGTGGCGGACGGGTACCACTCCACCATGCCCGTTTCCGGCTGTGGGCATGCTCGGCGATGTGGTGACGTCAGCCGGCTTGTTGGTACACGGTGTCGCCGACGGCGCGGCTGCGCTGGCCGTACACGTCGACGGGCACGTCGCCGGCCAGGGTGACCCTGTGCATGACGCGGCGCTGGTCGTCATAGTCGTCGACGGCGCGATGCTGGGTGGCCCGGTTGTCCCACATGGCGACGTCACCCGGTACCCAGTTCCAGCGAATGGTGTTCTCGGGCAAGGTGATCCGACGCTGGAGCAGTTCCAGTAGGGTATGTGACTCGTGGCTGTCCAGGCCGAGCAGGCCGCGGACGAAATCGCCGGCGACCAGGGTCCGTTCGCCCGTCTCGGGGTGCACCCGCACCACCGGTGCTCGGCGCGCAGATCCGGCTTCTCGAACGCCTCCCGCAGGGCGCGCTGGGTGTCGGTGATCTCGCCCTGCGCCGCGGCGTAGTCGTACCGGTTGCTGTGCAGTGCCCACAGATTCTCGACGAGGTGCTTGAGCGGTGCCGGCAGGTGGTCGTAGGCGGCGGCGGTCGACGCCCACAGCGTCGAACCGCCGTAGCGGGGCAGGGTCACCGCGCGCAGCACGGAGATGGCGGGATAGTCCGGCATGAAGGTGACATCGGTGTGCCAGCGGGTGGCCTTGGCGTACTCGGAATCGATGGGCGCGATGACCCCGCCGTGCCGCGTGAAGGCGTGGTGCCCGACGGGGCTGCCCAGCAGTCGGGCGAAGGTCTGTTGGCGGTCGTCGTCGAGGTGGTGCTGGTCGCGGAAGAACACCACCTTGTGCCGGAGGAGGGCGGCGCGGATCTCGGCGACCGTGCCGGCGTCGAGATCGCCGGTCAGCTCCACGCCGTCGATGCGGGCGCCGATACGGCTGCCGAGCTGGGTCACGGTGATGGTCATGTCGATCCTTTGCGCTGGCCGAGGCGGTGTAGTCAGTTGACTACACGCGATATGGGCTAGCGTAGTCAAGTGACTACAAACGCGCCACCAGCGGGCCGCGAGGAAGTGGTCGCGGCCGTCCTGGACGCCGCGGCCGAACTTTTCGCCGACCGCGGGCCGTCCGCCACCTCCATTCGCGATATCGCCACCCGCTCCCGGGTCAACCACGGCCTGGTGTACCGCCACTTCGGCACCAAGGAACGACTGGTCGGCGCGGTGCTGGACCATCTGGGCGCCACCCTGCGCGTCCTGGTCGCCGCCGACGCCCCGGCCGAGGACATCGAACGTGCCACCGACCGGCACACCCGCGTCATGGCCAGGGCTCTGCTCGACGGTTATCCGGTGGGCCGGCTGCAGACGCAATTCCCCAACGTTGCGCTGCTGCTGGACCGGGTGCTGCCGGAGTTCGCAGACGAGCAAGCCGGCCGGCTGGCCGTCGCCAATGCCGTTGCCCTGCAACTGGGCTGGCGCCTGTTCGAACCGTTCCTGCGGTCGGCCACGGGTCTGGCCGAGGTGCCCGACGCGGCCGTGCACACCTCGGCCGCGGCAGCCGCCGCGCGGATCCTCACCCCGGACTGATCAGCTGCCCTTGCCGACGGCGGCCGCCACCCGATCGCCGAGATCCTTGTCGACATTGCGCCAGTACTCGAACGCGCGCTCCAGCACCGGATCGGACACACCCTTGGACAGGTGGCCGGAGATGTTGGACACCAACCGATCCCGAGCGGCGTCATCGAGCACATCGCGCACCAGAGTGCCCGCCTGACCCCAGTCGTCATCCTCGGCATGCAAGGAGTACGCGGCGCGAACCATGTCGCCGTCGGCGTGCCAGAGCGGCTCGCCGGTCCGCGCCGGGTCGGCCTGGGGGCCGCCGTAGGAATTGGGTGCGTACACCGGGTCGGTCACGTTCTTGACGCGCATGGCGCCGTCCTTGGAGTAGCTGTGCACCTCGGTTCTCGGCGTGTTGACCGGGATCTGCTTGTAGTTCACCCCGAGCCGGGCGCGGTGCGCGTCGGCGTAGGCGAAGTCGCGGGCCAACAGCATCTTGTCGGGGCTCAAACCGGTACCCGGCACCGCGTTGTTGGGTTCGAACGCCGACTGCTCCATCTCGGTGTGGTAGTCGCTGACATTGCGGTTCAGGGTCAGCCTGCCGACATCGATCAGCGGATAGTCCGCATGCGGCCACACCTTGGTCAGATCGAACGGGTTGAACCGGTAGTCCTTCGCGTCCTCGAACGGCATGATCTGCATCTTCAGCGTCCAGCTCGGAAACTCGCCGCGCTCGATCGCGTCGTACAGATCGCGCTGGTGGGCGTCACCGTCGACGCCGGCCAGCTCGTCACCTTCGTCCTGGGTCAGGAACTCGACGCCCTGGTCGGACTTGAAGTGATACTTCACCCAGAAGATCTCGCCGGCCGCATTGATCCAGCTGTAGGTGTGGCTGGAGTAGCCGTTCATGTGCCGCCAGTCCTTCGGGATGCCGCGGTCGCCCATCAGCCAGGTCACCTGATGCGCCGATTCCGGGGACAGCGTCCAGAAATCCCACTGCATATCGTGGTCGCGCAGGTTGTTGGCGGCGCGGCGCTTCTGCGACCGGATGAAATGCTGGAATTTCAAGGGGTCCCGGATGAAGAAGACCGGGGTGTTGTTGCCGACCATGTCGAAGTTGCCGTCGGCGGTGTAGAACTTGGTCGCGAATCCACGCGGGTCCCGCCAGGTGTCCGGGCTGCCACGTTCCCCCGCCACGGTCGAGAACCTGGTCAGCGTCTCGGTCTTGGTGCCCGGCTGGAACACCGCCGCTTTGGTGTAGGCGCTGACGTCGTGGGTGACCTCGAAATGGCCGAAGGCGCCGCCGCCTTTGGCGTGCGGCTGGCGTTCCGGGATTCGCTCCCGGTTGAAGGTCGCCATCTGCTCGATCAGGTAGTGATCCTGCAGCAGGATCGGGCCGTTCGGGCCGATGGTCAGCGAATGCTCGTCGCTGTAGACGGGGATGCCGGCGTCCGTGGTCGTCGGAGTGGGCTGGTTTCCGGTCACCGTGGCTCCTTTCGTGCGGCGTCTCGTGGGTGGTGTCTCCGGGGTGTCGGGGACGACGCCGCTGGGTGGGTACCCTGCGGCGTGCGTGACAAACCCGAGCCGAGAGGGCGGCGCTGCGCGGCCCCTCACTAGACTGAGCAGGTGGAATCAGCTTCGGAAGACGCTCTTCGCGCGAGCGCGTCATCGCAGACCCGCCCTGTCCTGGTTATCGACTTCGGGGCTCAGTACGCCCAGTTGATCGCGCGGCGCGTGCGCGAAGCCAGAGTGTTCTCCGAGGTCATCCCGCATACCGCGACGGTCGAGGAGATCAAGGCCCGCGACCCGCAAGCCATCGTGCTCTCCGGCGGTCCGGCCAGTGTCTACGCCGAAGGGGCGCCGAAACTGGATCCCGCACTGTTCGACCTCGATGTCCCGGTCTTCGGTATCTGCTACGGCTTCCAGGCCATGGCCCAGGCGCTCGGTGGCACCGTCGCGCACACCGGCACCAGCGAGTATGGCCGCACCGAGCTGAAAGTCTCCGGCGGGCAATTGCATTCGGAGCTGCCCGCCACCCAGCCGGTGTGGATGAGCCATGGTGACGCGGTGACCGACGCTCCGGACGGATTCGACGTGGTCGCCACCAGCGCCGGCGCGCCGGTGGCCGCCTTTGAGCACCGGGCTCGGCGCCTGGCGGGTGTGCAGTACCACCCCGAGGTGTTGCATTCGCCGCACGGCCAGCACGTGCTGAGCCGGTTCCTGCACGATTTCGCCGGGATCGGTGCGACGTGGACGCCGGCCAATATCGCCGACCAGCTCATCGCGCAGGTCCGCGAACAGATCGGCGACGGCCGGGCGATCTGCGGTTTGTCCGGCGGCGTGGATTCCGCGGTCGCCGCGGCGCTGGTGCAGCGCGCCATCGGGGACCGGCTCACCTGTGTGTTCGTCGACCACGGCCTGCTGCGGGCGGGGGAGCGGGCCCAGGTGCAGCGGGACTTCGTCGCCGCCACCGGGGCCAACCTGGTGACCGTCGATGTCGCCGACCGTTTCCTGGAGGCGCTGACCGGGGTCACCAATCCCGAAGGCAAGCGCAAGATCATCGGCCGTGAGTTCATCCGCGCCTTCGAAGGTGCGGTGCGCGATTCGCTCAGTGAATTCGATATCGACTTCCTGGTGCAGGGCACGCTCTACCCGGACGTGGTGGAGTCCGGCGGCGGCACCGGCACGGCGAACATCAAGAGCCACCACAACGTCGGCGGCCTGCCCGACGACCTGAAGTTCAAGCTCGTCGAGCCGCTGCGGCTGCTGTTCAAGGACGAGGTCCGTGCGGTCGGGCGAGAGCTCGGCCTTCCCGAGGAAATCGTTGCGCGCCAACCCTTCCCGGGCCCCGGGTTGGGTATCCGCATCGTCGGCGAGGTGACCGCCTCGCGGCTGGACACCCTGCGCCGCGCCGACTCGATCGCCCGTGAGGAACTGACCACCGCCGGCCTGGACCACCAGATCTGGCAGTGCCCGGTGGTGCTGCTCGGCGATGTCCGCTCGGTGGGTGTGCAGGGCGACGGCCGCACCTACGGACACCCGATCGTGCTGCGACCGGTGTCCAGCGAGGACGCCATGACCGCGGACTGGACCCGGGTCCCCTATGACGTGCTGGAGCGCATCTCGACCCGCATCACCAACGAGGTGCCCGAGGTGAACCGGGTGGTGCTGGACATCACCAGCAAGCCGCCGGGCACCATCGAGTGGGAGTAGCCGGCCCGGTGAAGTACATGGCGGACTGGCAGCCGACGCCGGTGGACTGGACCTCGACACGAGGCAGGATCCTGCTCGCCGCCTCGGAATTGTTTGCCCAGCGCGGCTATTTCGGTACCTCGACGCGGGATATCGCCGAAGCGGTCGCGATTCGCCAACCGTCGTTGTTTCACCATTTCAGCGCCAAGCACGAGATCTTCCGGACCCTGATCGACATGGACCTCGGCCCGTCCATCGGCCGGGTGCGCAGCCGCCTGACCGAACAGACGACGTGGGGGGAGAAGCTGCATCTGACCGTCGCCAGTGACGTCCGCGAAATGCTGGTGCAGCCCTTCGACGCGCGCGGCCTGTACCAGGACGCGGTGCTGGCGATGTCGGAATTCGTGCAGGAGAAGCGCGGTATCGAGATATTCCACGATCTGGTCGAGGAACTCATCCGTTCGGGCACGCGCGACGGGGAATTCGTCGAATGCGATGCCGGCTTCGTGCTGCGCGCGGCCAACGGAGTGCTGTTCGAGACCCTTCGTGAACAGGGCGGACCGAGGGGCCGGATGCGGGTGCAGCGACCACTGCAAGCTGCGGACTTCGTGCTGCGCGCGCTGCTGGTCGAGCCTGCCGATCTGGACCGGATCCGCGCCGTGACGCAGCGCCGGCTGAGTGAGGCCGCGGTCCCGGCCGGCGGCTGACCTGCGCCCTCGTCTCGACGGTTGTTGTTAATTCCTCATGAAGTGATCCGATTCGGCGCCCCTATCGACCGATAGTCCCCTATCGTTCGATAGAGAGGGCCGCGAGCAGTCGGCCTGATGGATCCGGGAGGAATCGTGAGGAAGACCGCACTCGGTGCCGTCACGGCAGGTATCGCGCTGTTCGTACTGGGCTGTTCGTCGCCCACCCCCTCGGCGCCGGTCGCCTCCGGCCCGGCCAAGGTGGCGCCACCGGCCCTGTTGGAGGCGGGCACGCTGAAGATCTGTGCCCCCAACGACGGCACGCCGCCCAACGTCTACCACGACGAGACCGGCGCTCTGGTGGGCAGCGAGGTCGACCTCGGCAAGGCGATCGCCCAGAATCTGGGCCTGCAACCGCAATTCGTCCAATCCGCTTTTGCCGCAGTCATTCCGACCCTGCAGGCCAAGCAATGCGACGTGATCATGGCGCAGCTCTACATCAAGCCCGAGCGCGAGAAGGTCGTCGATTTCGTGCCGTATGTCTACTCGGGAACCGGTATCGCCGTGGCCAAACAGCACCCCGCGGCGATCACCGGAATGGACGACAGCTTGTGCGGTAAGAAAGTGATGGTCGCGGTCGGCACCACGGCCGAGGCGCTGTCCCAGGATCAGTCCGACAAATGCACCGCAGCCGGGCAACAGGCCATCGACATCAACCGCAACAACCACGCCGACGTCTCGATACAGCAGGTTCAGAACGGTCAGGTCGACGCCTACCTCGACACCGCCGAGACGCTCGGGTACTACGCGACCAAGACCGGCGCGCAGATCCAGCTGGCGGGCCGGCCGTTCGGCACCATCAAGATCGGTGCCGCCACCCTGAAGGGGAACACCGTCCTGCGGGACGCGATCCAGCAGGCGTTGCAATCGCTGGAGAACGACGGTTCCTACGACAAGATCCTCGCCCAGTGGGGCCAGACGGATCTGTCGATCGAGAAGTGACCTGAATCGGTATGAACTTCGACTGGCCGTTCTTCTGGAAGAGTCTGCTCACACCCAGTGCTCCGTTCCTCGACGGATTGGTTCTGACCGTGGTGATCTCGGTCGTCGCGATGGTGCTGGCGACGGCGACGGGGCTCGTCGTGGCATTGATGCGGCGGTCCGCCCTGGCGCCGCTGCGCTGGGTGGCCGGTGTGTACATCTGGTCCATCCGGGGCACACCCCTGCTGGTGCAGTTGGTGCTGATCTACACCGGTCTGGCGGCCGTGGGTCTCTATCAATTCCGTGATGTGGCGATCCTGGGCTTGTCGGTCAAGGCCGCCGTGCAGGCTGCGGTGATCGGCCTGATGGTCAACGAGAGCGCCTATATCGCCGAGATCATCAGGGCCGGTCTGGATTCCGTGCCGAAGGGGCAGTTCGAGGCCGCCGCATCACTCGGGATGAAACCGGTGAAGCTGATGCGTTGGGTCATCGTCCCGCAGGCGCTGCGGGTCATGGTGCCCCCGCTGGGCAATTCGTTCAACGGGCTGATGAAGACGACCTCGGTGCTCAGCGTGATCGGGGTCAGTGAGATGTTCCTGGTCACCCAGGCCATCAGTTCCGCCACGTTCCACACCTTCGAGATCTTCATTGTCGCCGCGATCTACTATCTGGCCCTCACCACGGTCTGGACGTTCATCCAGGCCGGCATCGAGAACCGGTTGGCCCGCCAGCTCGGTATCGAACAGCGGGTGCCGATCAGTCGACGGCTCCTGGGCGCCCGCCGGACCTCGGACGCATCGCCGCAGCCGGCCGGGGTGAGCTGAAAAATGTTGAAAGAGAGCATGATGAGCGACAGCGATGCGATTGCCGAAACAGTCGTCTCGGTGCGTGGGGTGTCCTGCACGCTGGGTGGTCGAAAGGTCCTCGATGACGTGTCCCTGGATGTCCGGCGTGGACAGGTCGTCGTCCTGATCGGACCCTCGGGTGCCGGCAAGACGACACTGCTGCGCTCGCTGAACCATCTCGAGAAGGTCGACAATGGTGAGATCCTGATCGCCGGGATGCCGATCGGACATCGAGATCTGACCAGCATGCGCAAGGTCGGCACCGCCGAGCTCGCCAAACGGCGCCGCGAGATCGGTTTCGTGTTCCAGCATTTCAACCTGTTCCCGCACATGACCGCGCTGGAGAACGTGTGGAGCGGTCCCGTCCGAGTGCTCGGTACGCCGAAAGGCAAGGCGCAACAGGATGCGCTGGCCCTCCTGGAACGCGTCGGATTGGCCGACAAGGCGTCGTCGCGGCCGAGTCAGCTCTCCGGTGGCCAGCAGCAGCGGGTGGCCATCGCCCGTGCACTTGCCATGCGGCCCAAGGTGATGCTGTTCGACGAGCCGACCAGCGCACTGGATGTCGAGATGGTCGGCGAGGTGCTCGCCGTGATGCGTGAGCTCGCCGCCGAACATATGACGATGGTGGTCGTGACGCACGAGATGCGTTTCGCCCGTGAGGTGGCCGACCGGATCATCGTGATGGATGCCGGCCGCATCATCGAGGACGCGCCGCCGGACGAGGTGTTCGGCAGCCCGCGCCATGCGCGTACCAAGGCATTTCTGTCCACCATTCACTAGGAGCTCGACACATCGTGTCCACTTTCACCGGTGCGCTGGCGGCACCGCACGCCCTGGCCACCGACGCGGGGATGGCCGCCTTCGCCGAAGGGGGCAGCGCGATCGACGCCGCGATCAGTGCTGCCGCCGTTCTCACCGTCGTCTATCCGCACAATGTCGCGCTGGGCGGTGACCTCATCGCGTTGGTGCGCACCCCGGACGCGATGGTGCGGTGTGTCAATGCCTCCGGCTGGTCGGGCCGGCGCAGCACCGCCGCCGGGATGAGATCCCGGCACGGCGCGGCCCTGCCCTTGCGCGGCGCCGATTCGGTGACGGTCCCCGGCGCGGTCCGGGGGTGGGAGGTGTTGCGTGGACTGGGCGCGCGGCTGCCATGGTCGCAGAACCTGGAACGTGCCCAGCGGGTCGCCGAACGTGGTGTGCCGGTGGCGCCATCGCTGGCCCGCCATATCGCGGACCCGGAGAACACCGATCTTGCCGAGGTGCAGGACTACTGCCGGGTGTTCCGGCCCGGCGGTCGGGCGTTGACCGCCGAGGACGTCCTGGTTCAGCCGGAGCTGGCCGCCACCCTGGCCGCGCTGCGCCACGACGGCCCCGACGCCTTTTATACCGGCGCTCTGGCCGACAGTATGGTCGGATACCTGCGCCGCTGCGGATCATGTTTGACGGCAGAGGATTTCGCTGACTACGTACCGGATGTCGTCGAACCCCTGTCTGCTCGCTTCGGCGACCTGACGGTCTTCACCAGCCCGCCGAACACCCATGGGTTCCTGATGTTGCGGGCGTTGCGTGCCATCGAGGAACTTCGGCTGCGCCACCCGCTGACCGCGGATATCGGCACCCTGATGCGGATCTTTCTGCACGGCAACCGGTTACGTTCGACATATCTGGCCGACCCACGTCACATCGGTGTCGACAGCGCCGCGTTGGTCAACGATGCACTGGGTGAGCTCGGCGTGACCGAGCCGGTACCGGGGCCCGTGCTGGTACCCAAGGGCGACACAGTCGGTATCGCGGTCGCCGACAGCGACGGCTATGCGGTGTCCCTGATCCAGAGCGTTTATCACGCCTTCGGGTCCGGTCTCATCGATCCGGCCACCGGTGTGCTGTTCCACAATCGCGGCACGAGTTTCTCGCTGGCCGCCGAATCGCCAAATGTGCTCGCACCGCGCAAACGGCCCGCACACACGTTGATGCCGGCCATGACGACGCACGACGGGACGGTGCGCCACGTGTTGGCGACCATGGGTGGTCAGGGCCAGCCCCAGATTCTGACCCAGGTGCTGTTGCGGGCCGTCGAGGGAGCGTCCGCCGCGGACGCGGTGTCCGAGCCCCGGGCGATCGTCGGCAGCCAGGCCGACGGTGACACCCCCGACACCGTGACCGTGGAGGCAGAGCTGTGCGACCAGGGGCGGGACGCGCTGCGCAGGTCGGGTCTGGCGGTGCGGGAGGTGCCCCAGCACACCGAGTCGATGGGACAGAGCAATGTCGTGTTCGTCGCGGGCGATGACATGGCCGCGGCATCCGACCCGCGTTCGGACGGGGCCGGGATGGTGGCGCACTTCCCGCGCCGGCCGGGACGGTGGGCCGCGCCGTGACGTGCCGGCGGTATTACGTCGGCTCGTCCGCGCCGGGATCCTTCCCGAGGTATTCGGTGAGCATCTGAGCGACGACGTTCTCGATCGTCGACTCGATCGAGACGGCCAGCGTCGCCGTCACCGCGGCCACCGCCTGGGTGCGGAACCGGACCAGCATCGTGATCAGCTCGGCGACCTCGGTATCGGCGGGCAGAGGTTCGCCCGGCTTGATCCGGTGGGCGAGATGATCCACCCCGGCCTGCACCAGGATCGAGCTGATCTCGTCCACGTGGGGCAGCACCCGTTCGTGGACGTCGATCAGGGTGTCGATACCGATGCCGTACCGACGGATATCGTTGAACGCCTCGATCAACTTGGGCCGCAGGATGATTGCGTCTTCGCCCGCCAGCTTGATCAGACCGTTGTCACACAGCCGGTCGAAGGCCGCGTCGTCGTCGATGAGTTCCCTGGCCTGCGCCACCGGCATCCGCTCGGATTTCTCCGTCGCCCAGCTGCCCGCGATGGCGTTCTCCAAGCCGAGCACATCACCGATGTCCTTGCCCTGCTCCCATGCGTTGAGCATCTCGTGGACATGGGCGATGGTGTACCCGCGGTCGAGCATCGAGGTGATCAGCCGCAGCCGGGTCAGATGGGTGTCGTTGAACAGGACGATGCGGCCGACCCGCAGCGGGGGGTGTAGCAGCCCGCGGTCCCGATACACCCTGATGTTGCGGGTGGTGCTGCCGGCCAGTCGTGCCAACTCCTCGATGCGGTACTCACCGGATGCCGCCACCCCGTGCGGCTGGACTGCCGCGTCGAACAACTGCGATACCGCGGTCTCCACCACATCGCGTGAGCTCCGGCGGATCTGCTGCGGTGCCCGGCGCAGACCGCCCAGGATGGCCGCGATGGCGCCGGCCTGGGGCCGGGGCGGCTGGGGTGGCGGCATCTACGCGGGCCCGCTGAGCGCGGTGAGCGCGGCGTGCGCAGCGTGCGCGGGTGCAGCCGGCGGGGCGGCCACGACGATGGTCATCCGGCGACGTCGGCGATGGTGTTGCGGTGCAAGGCCTCCGCGAGAAATGCGGTCGCGCTGTGCATCGCCGGGCGGGCCTCGGGGCTGAGCTTGGGCAGGGCCTGGAAGACATGCACCTGGTCGGGCCAGACCTGGAGTTCGCAGTCGGCGCCGGCGGCGCGCAGATCCTCGTGCAATCTGCGGGCGTCGCCGAGCAGCATCTCCGCCCCGCCTGCCTGGATCAGCGTCGGTGGTAGCCGGCGTCCGTTCCTGACGTCCAGCGTCAATCCCGGGTGGGCCATATCGGCTGCGCCGCAGTACAAGCCGACCAGCCGGGCGGCGTCACGCGGACTGATCGCCGGGTCACGGCGCAGCGCATCGCGGGTGCGGGCCAGGCCGAAGGTCATATCGAAGAGCGGGGAGAACAACGCGAGCGCCGCGGGATGCGGGACGCCCGGCTGCAGCAGCAGGTCGACGGCCAGGTGTCCGCCGGCGGAATCGCCGGCCATCACGATGCGATCCGGCGCGATCCCGAGTTCGGTGTGCAGCCAGTCCCAGCCGGCACGCACATCGGTTGCGGCGGTGGGGAATCGGTACTTCGGTGCCAGCCGGTAGTCGACGCAGAACACCGGCTGCCCGGTCAGCCGGGACAACCACGCCGTCAGCCTGCGGTGGGTGCGGGGTGAGCACAGCACGTATCCACTGCCGTGCAGGTAGTAGATCGCACTGTCGTGGTTCCCCGGGACGCCTCGGCCGTATACCCATTCGCCGACCACCCGGCGGCCATCGGCCAAGCGCACATCGACGGGTTCGACCCTGGTGCCGGACAGCGAGGGGCCGAAGGTGTCCATCACCCCGGCGATGACCTGCCGGGCCGCCCACACGCCCCAGAATTGTTCGGCCGGAAGGAGTCCACTCAGCGGGCGGAGGGTGAAGCCGCCGACGGTGGCCGCTGCCCGTGACTGCAGCAATCCGCGGGGGGGAAGCTCCGTGGTGCCGCGGCGGGTGGGGTGTGTGGGCATCTGGACCTCCCTTGGTCGAAGCCTCCGTCGAGTACACCAACGATTGATGACATTTGTCAATGTCAGTGTTGGCGGACGAGTGGTGCTCCGCGGGTCACCGGAGAATCAGCGGGGCGGGTCTCCGCGCCAGCTGAAGCTGTTGACGTATTTGCCCATGTCCAGGGCGATCTCCAGGCCGACCGCCGACGGTTTGCCGGAACCGAAATCCGGGCCGAAAGCGTGATAGGGCCCGACCGCTCCGGCGACCAGTGCGACGTCGTTCTTCACCGAGACCAGCACGACGACCCGCATCCGCGTGTAGCTGCTCATCGCACCTTGGGGCCAGCAGTCGGCTACCAGCCCGTAGCCGGGCTGGTAGCCGACCATGGCGTTGGGAATCTCGTAGGCGATCTTGGTGTCCGGGAAGGTCTGCTTCAGCAGCGTGTTCGCGATATCGCGGGGGGACCGGCCGCGGGCCGGCTCGCTGAACAGGCGCAGGGTGCCGCCGTCGCTGGCCTGGAAGACGGCCGTCACGCTGTTGTCGGTCTTGGTGACCGCGTAGGCCGAATCGGGGGAGGGGTAGGACACCGAGAAGGATCCGTCCGCCGCGATGAAACGTGGGTTGACGTTCACCGGCTGCCCCATCGGTGGGCGGCCGCAGTCCGGCGGGCACACGTACCGCGCGGACGGGGTGGCCAGCAGTCCGGACAGTCCGACGAGCCCACCGGCCACCACCAGGATGGTGGTGCTGAGCACCAGTGCGATCCAGCGGAACGTGGTCTTGGACGGCGGTGGGGCGGTGAAGGACCCGGAATGAAGCGAGTAGCCCGGTGTCAGGCCGACGACGATCTCACCTGTCGGCGCCTCTTCGGCGAGCCGGATCGGGCGTTCCTCACGCCGGGAGTTCCGGGAGGATCGCGACGACGCGTGCATCGCCGCGCCGCAGTTCGCGCAGAACGGGGCATCCGGCACGACGTGATTGCACTCGTTGCACAGCATCGGTTCGTCGGCCCGCATCTCGTCTTGGGCCTCGTGCAGCAGTGCCAGGTGCAGGCCGATACGCAGGGCCAGCAGGGCGAGCAGCGATAACGTCAAATGCACGGCCAATTGCAGCCATTGGGGCACCCGGGCGACGTCGATCAGGCCGAACCCGGCATAGACGGCGATGACGACCACGGCGGTCGAGATCAGGGTCAAGCGCACGAACCCGCGGTTCTTGCCGACCTTGGAGGGGGGCCGGCTGAACCACAGGGCTGCGCCGATCAGGCCACCGACGGCGGCCGCGGTGAGGGGGACGGCGATCCCGCGGATACCCGCCTCGACGAGCAGGCCGTCCAGCGGCCGGGCGCGTGCGACCATGCCGGTGGTGAACTGCGGGGCCAGCCGGGTCAAGGTGGCCGCGCCGCTGAAGGTCAGCGCACCCAGGGCGCCGATTGCGTAGCCGTCCAGGGCTTCTCGCGTACCGGGCCGGGACAGACGCACCACCACCGCCGGGACGAGCATGATGATCATGGCGCCGACAGGGATGCCGATACCGTCGCGCATGATGCGGCCCCCGGCGATGCCCGCACCCAGCGGTACGCCGTAGGCGCGCGCCACCGCGGCTCCGGTCAGCAGTACCCAGATCACGCCGAGCCCGATCCCGAGTACCGCGGTGAGTGCCAGCGTGCTGCGCGGAATGTCCTTGGCGAGATCGGATTCGCGAATGTACATCGCGAACAACAACGGCAGGCCGAGGGAGGCCACGGTGATGAGTGCGGCGGGCAACCGGAACACCGTCGCGATGATCAGTGCCGCGACGAGCATCGCCAGCCCCAGCAGGAATGCCTTGCGTGACCGCGGCGACAGATGCGGGAACAGCGAGCTGGTGATGGACGGTGTCAGCAGATGCTGGCCGGGTGCGGCACTGAAGGTCCGGGCCCGCAGCCAATGCGGGCCGTCACCGGCCTGGTGCTCGGAGAGCGGTACCCCGCACAGCCCGCAGTACTTGCCCGCGGGGACGTCGACCCGGCAGATGGGGCATTCGACCATGCCGGGAGCCGGCGACGTATCCGGACCGTCGGAGGTGGTGGTCATCAGGCCTGGATCCTCTGTGCGATGAGCAGATTGCGGACCAGGTTGTCGATATCGGGCGTACCCAATCCGGTGACCAGGTCATAGCCGGGGCCGGCAACGTCGACGGCGTTGGCGCCCAGGGTGATATCCCGGAACGCCGGCAGCGGCGCACCGGTGGCGATGCGGTACAGCAGGGGGTTGATCTCACCGATCAGGTTGCCGCCGTTGGCGAGCAGGTACTGGTCCATCACGGCGGTCAGGCCGGCCCAGATGGGGGCGGACTGAGAGGTACCGCCACCGATCACCACGTTGCCGTCGAGCACGATCTTCACGCCGGTGAACGGGTCCGCCACGGCCGAGATGTCCGGGGTCATCCGCTTGCCGGTGTTGCGCGCGGGGGACACCTGCGTGGCCGCGGCTCGCTGCCAGGGTGGCAGGTCGAACAGGGCGGACAGCCCGCCGCCGGTGCCCTGGGACAGCGGGACGTCGAACCAGGTCTGCTCGGCCAGCCAGGTACCACGGTCGTCGGTGGACAGGGTGGTGCCTCCGACGCTGGTCATCTCGGGAATCGAGGACACCGAGTCCAGCCCGATATCGTCGGGTCCCGGCACCGAATCCCAGTCGGTGCCGCCCTTGCACTCCAGGCCGGCGAGGTCGCCGCTGGCGTTGTAGGCGGTCGTGCCGTGCGACTGCGCGGTGCGCAGCGCCGATCGGACCGGGGCGAGGTCCGCCGCGGTGAGCAGCTTGTCGCAACCCCAGCCGATCGAGAGGCTCCAGATCGCGCCGGGATAGGCGCGGTCGGTGTCCTCGAACAGCGTGCCGATCTTCTGATAGGCACCATCGCCTTGGACGGTCGGCCGGGCGTTCACGACGACCTTGCGTGCATCGGGGGCCACGGCATGTGCCAGTTCGAGATCCATCGTCGTCTCACCGTGCGCCACCGGGAGCGGCTCACCGAGCGTCTCCGGGGTGAACCGGGGCAGGCCGGACATGGCGGAGAAGCTGTCGAGGTCCTTCTGGTCGTAACCGCTGAACGCGAAGATGACGATGGTGGTGCCCTTGCCGGTGAAGCCGGCGGTGGCCAGTTTGTCCGCGTTGTAGGTGGTGAGCAGGGCGCTCGGGGTCAGTCCGCGATCCGGGACGTCCAGCGCGATCTCCGGGCGGGACACGTGGTGCGGCGTGTAGCCCAGGATGCGTCCGAGTTCGGCGACCTCGTCGCGCAGCGCTTCGGGCACCACCGGCTGTTGCGGTGACGCGTAGAACTGCTGCCCCTGCCGGCCGCGGTAGTCGTGCACGGTGACATCGAAGGCGCGCGCTATGGCATCCGGGGTGCCCTCGACGATGGCCCAGTTGTCACTGGGGCGCCACGAGACCGAGAGTCCATGATCATGGGTCCAGTCGATGAGCTCGCTGGGGCGCTGCTGATCGGTGAGGGCGGCCGTCAGCTGGATCTGTTGCGGCCGGGCCGGACCGAGGTCGGTCGAGGCGGCCAACAGCGACGCATAGGGGCCGTCGATGACGTGGGGCCCGGAGAAGTGACGACTGATCGGAAGATCAGAGGCGAAGACCAGTACACCGGCGAGCACCAGCGCCGGTAGCCAGTGGGCGATGCCCGTGTGGTGGCGGTTCACGTTCCGAGGTGCCGGGCCCGCATGTCAGCAGACCCGGCTCGCTCGTGCCTACGTCGGTTGTCGCCGGTCAGTTGTCGCCGGGGATGGCGGTCGGAGCCGGCGGCGCCTTGACGGTGGGCGTGAACTTGTTGCCACCGCTGGGGCTGATCGACTTCTCGGTCGGCTCGACCGAAGGGGCGGTGGTGCTGGTCGTCGTCGTGGTGGTCGTCGACGTTTCGGGAGTCTTCTTCTCCTCGTTCCCGCACGCAGCGGTGAAGCCGATCATGGCCAGGATGGCGACGCCCCCGACTGCTGCTGAGACGCGACGGGTCAGATGTGAGTTCATGTTGCGGTCCTTACCTCTCCCCCGAGTGGTGTATGAGCCGGCCTTCGGGAAATCGATATCGATTCCGCACGGTTCATAAACAGCCTACCTGGTGATTCGCTGTGTTCCCGCACACCAGTCCCATTCCGAAGCGGGGTTCTGGTGCCCAGACTTTAGCGCAGCGTTCACCGTGCCGCACAGGCATTCCACAGGCCTTCCTGCGCTGGTCGACGGTGTGGTGTGACGTTTGGGCAGGCCGGGGGACTGCGCTTGACGACGGTTCCGGTGCGGTGTTTACTCGAGTGATCGAACATGTGTTCGAATACGATCGAATCTGGTGGTGCGGGAGGTGCTGCTGTGACAGCGGCTTCAAGCCTTGAATCGCGCCTGGTAAGCCGCGCTGATCAGGTCGAACATCTGCGCCGCAGGATGGCGGAAGTCTCCGCCAAGATAGGTACCCGGAGTCAGGGAAGGGTGCACACGGGCGACCCGACCCCCGCCTCGGAAAGTTTGCTGGAGGTTCCGGAAACCCTTGCCGAGAGGGTCCCCGCCGCGTTGCCGCGAGGAGTGGTGGCGGTGCTCACCGGTGCCCGCTCGCTACCGCTGAGCATGGTGGCCGCGGTGACGGCTGCCGGTGGGCACGCCGCGATCATCGGCCAGCCACGGGCGGGCCTGCTGGCCGCGGTCGAGATGGGGGCGGACCTGAGCCGGGTCGCGGTCATCCCGGACCCCGGTGCTGATCCGGTCGAGGTGGCCGCGGTGCTGCTGGACGGCCTGGATCTGGTGGTGCTCGATCTGGGCGGCCGCTCTGTCCCGGGTGCCCGGGCTCGTGCGGTGACGGCGAGGGCCCGGCAGAAGGGGTGCACGCTGTTGGTCACCGGAGGTGATTGGTCTGGCGCCCAAGTCCGGCTGGATGCCACCGTCAGCGGTTACGAGGTGGTCGGCGCGGGTGAGGCCGGGCCGGTGCCCGGGTGCGGACGGATCGGCCGGGTGCGGTTGGTCACCCGTGCCCGCGGCCGGATCCCCGGCTTGCCGCGCGTGGCCGCCGTGGGTGGCTAGCGTGTCCCGGGTCCTCGCGCTCTGGTGCATGGATTGGCCTGCGGTGGCGGCGGCTTCGGCGGCCGGCCTGACCGCGACGGATCCGGTCGCGGTGACGCTTGCCAACCGGGTCATCGCCTGTTCGGCCTCGGCGCGGGCCGTCGGGGTGCGGCGTGGCCTGCGGCGCCGGGAGGCCCAGGCCCGATGCCCACAGCTGTATGTCAGCACTGCGGACCCGGCGCGCGACGCCCGGCATTTCGAGGAGGTGACGGCGGCGGTCGACGAGGTGGTGCCGCGGGCGGAGGTACTGCGGCCGGGCCTGCTGGTGATGCCGGTGCGCGGTGCCGCCCGCTATTTCGGGTCCGAGCATGCCGCGGCGGAACGGTTGGTCGACGCGGTGGCTGCGGCCGGGGCCGAATGCCAGACCGGGATCGCAGACCAGTTGGCCACCGCGGTGTTCGCGGCACGGGCGGGCCGGATCGTCGAGCCGGGGGAGGATGCCCGGTTCCTGTCCGGGCTGTCCATCCGGGAACTGGCCACCGAGCCGAGTCTGGCCTCGGCTGGACGTGGCGAGCTCACGGATCTGCTCTGGCGCATGGGTATTCGCAATATCGGTCAGTTCGCCGAGTTGTCGCGCACCGATGTCGCGTCCCGGTTCGGCGCCGACGCGATCGTCGCCCATAGGTTCGCCCGCGGTGAGCAGTCCCGCGGCCCGTCGGGACGTGAGCCGGAACGCGATCTCGATGCGGTGCGGCATTGCGACCCACCGATCGATCGGGTGGACGCGGCGGCCTTCGCCGGCCGATCCCTGGCCGGTGAGCTGCATCGCAGTCTTGAGTCGGCGGGCGTAGGCTGCACCAGGCTGGCCATCCAGGCGGTCACCGCCAACGGGGAAGAGCTGAACCGGGTTTGGCGGTGTGCCGAACCGTTGACCGAGGACGCCACCGCGGATCGGGTGCGCTGGCAGTTGGACGGCTGGCTGACCAAGCGTGCGCTGAGGAACGGTCCCGCTGGGCCCACCGGCCCGATCACCACGCTGCGGTTGCATCCGGTGGAGGTGGTGTCGGCGGGCGCACTCCAGCTTCCGCTGTGGGGGTCCTCCGGCGACGATGACCGACTGCGGGCCCGGTGCGCACTGGTGCGGGTGCAGGGTCTGCTCGGGCCGGAGGCGGTGCAGGTACCGGTGCTCAGCGGGGGCCGCGGACCGGCCGAGCGGATCACCTTCACCGCATTGGGGGACGAACCGGCGCCTGCGGCGGATCCGCACCAGCCATGGCCGGGGCAGCTACCCGAGCCCGCGCCGGCTGTCCTGCTCGACGATCCGGTGGAACTGCTTGACGCGGAGGGCAATCCGGTGCGGGTGACCAACCGTGGGCTGTTCTCCGCCGATCCGGTGCACCTGAGATCACCGGAGTCGGCCGCGGTATTGCAGTGGTGGGCCGGGCCCTGGCCGGTGGACGAGCGGTGGTGGGATCCAGGGTCGCCGCGGGCCGGTCGGACCGCGCGGGCGCAGGTGCTACTCGGCAGCATGGCCGAACCCGGTCCGGCCATGCTGCTGTGTTACCGGCAGCGCCGTTGGTATGTGGAGGGGATCTATGAATAGTTTTCCGGCACCGCAGATCCCGGTCTAGCCGAGCCTCTGCGCGAACGGTCCGACCCGATCGATGAATCGGTCGAAGAACGCCGCCGGGTCGATCTCGATCCCGACATGGGCGTTGAGGTCGCGACCCCACCGTCCGTTCCAGTCCGCCACCGTCATGGCGCGGGTCAGGGTACCGGTCAACTCGACATCCACGGTGGCCTGCCGGTACCGCACCAGGTCGGGATCCAGGGCCACGGCGGCGGCCAGCGGATCGTGCAGATGAGCCAGATAACCCTCACCCTGGTCGAAGTGGAACTCGAAATAGAACCGCATCGCATCCTCGAGTACCCGGATCAGCGGGTTGCTCGCGGCCGACGGGGTACCGCGATCGTCGAGGACGCTCATCTGAGCCGACGGGGACCCCGCCGCCACCGCGAGCCGGCTCAGGATCGACGGAGTCATGATCGCGTTCTCGGTGAGGTTGAGCCCCAGGATGATCGGCAGATGGGTGGGTTTGTGCAGACCCCATGCCGCACCCCAGACGGCGAACACCTCGGCCGCGGACTCCGGATCGACACTGATGTTCCATTCCGCGACGGCCGTGGTGTTACCGCGGTAGTCGAACGCACCGCCCATGATCACCAGGCGGCGCAACAGCTTCGGCAGGGCCGGCTCTTTGCGCAGCGCCAGCGCGAGATTGGTGAGTGGTCCGGTGACCAGCCCGATGAGCTCACCGGGGTACGCGTGCGCGGCGCCGACCCAGGCGTCGGCGGTGGTATAGGGCGCGAGCACCTGCCGGCTCGCCGGCAGCCGGGCGTAGCCCAGGCCTGCGGGGCCGTGAGTGTCCTCGGCGGTGCGCAACGGAATGCTCAGCGGGCCGTCGGCGCCCTTGGACACCTCGATACCGGTCATTCCGCACAGTTCAAGCAGGCCCAGATTGTTCTCACATACCTGCTCGACCGGCACATTGCCCGCTGTCGACCCGATGCCCACGACCTCGGCGTCCGCGCTGGCGAACAGGTACGCCAACGCCATCGCGTCATCGACTCCCGTATCCACGTCGGCGAACACCGGCTGCCTCACTGCGCCCGTCACGTCGCTCACCTTAGGACCCGTCGGTTACCAGTGCACCCCTGGAATCAGTCGGACGGCCCGCTTCACCGGGCGGGGTACCCGGGCGGTACGCGCGGCGCGGACCGCGCGCTTGGGGCGGCGCGGCACCGGGGGCGGCGAGTCGAGGGCAGGTTGCGGTGCGGCCTCACCCCGCGCCGCCGCGGAATCCGGGTAGCCCAGGTAGATCTGATGGAGCACTCGCCGCGACAACCGGGGAGTGAAATAGGTGCCCAGGTCGGCCAGGGTGCCGACCGGGGTGTCGATCCGGGCCGGCTTCTCCACCAGGCCGCGGACCACCATCGCGGCTGCGTGCTCGGCGGTGATCGGCGGTATCGGATTGAGCCGGCGCGACGGCGCGATCATCGGCGTGCTCACCAGCGGCATATGGATATTGGTGAACGTGATGTGGTCCGACAACGTCTCGGTGCCGACCACTTCGGAGAAGGCGTCCAGGGCTGCCTTGCTCGGTAGGTACGCACTGTACTTGGGGCTGTTGGCCTGCACCCCCGCGCTGGACACGTTGACCACATGGCCGAAACGTCTTTCGCGCCAATGGGGTAGCAGTGCCAGCACCATGCGGACCGCACCGAAGTAGTTGACCGCCATCACCCGTTCGTAGTCGTGTAGGCGATCGGTGGAGGCCGACACCGACCGGCGGATGGACCGGCCCGCGTTGTTCACCAGATAGTCGACGTGCCCGAACCTGCCCAGGATGTCCTTGACGGTGTGCTCCACCGACGACGAATCGGTGACATCACAGGTGAAGGCGTGGGCCTGACCGCCCGCGGCACGGATCTCGGCGACCAGATCGTCGAGCGCGTCGGCGCTGCGCGCCAAGGCGAACACCGTCGCCCCGCGCTGAGCCACGGCGACGGCCGAGGCGCGCCCGATACCGCTGGAGGCCCCGGTGATGATGACGTGCCGACCGACCAACGGACCGCCCGGGTCATCGCGGCGGGCCCGGTCCGGGTCCAGGTGTTCGGCCCAGTAGCGCCACAGCTTCGGGGCGTAGGAGGCGAAATCGGGAACCTCGATCCCGGTGCCGCGCAACGCCTCTTCGGTCCGGTCCGCGGTGAAGGTGGGCGCCAGGTCGACGACGTCGAGGATCTCGGCGGGGATGCCGAGCTGAGTGGCCGCCATATCGCGCAGCACCTTGGCCCGACCGGTGGCCTTGAGCACCGGTGTCACCGTCGCCGTCGGCAGGGATCCGCGCAGCGGCGGCAAACCTGCTTCCTTGGCCACCCCGCGGTAGATCCCGCGCAGGCCAATGGTTTTCGGTGCGGTCAAGTGGAAGGTCTGCCCGTCGCGCCCGGGGCTGTGCAGGAGCGAAACGATCGCTGAGACCACGTAGTCGACCGGCACGATGTTGGTGCGGCCCGTATCGGGCAGCACCATCGGGGTGAAGCGGGGGAGCACGGCGAGCTTCGCGAGAATCCCGAAGAAGTAGTACGGCCCGTCGACCTTGTCCATCTCGCCGGTGCGGGAGTCGCCGACGACCACCGCGGGCCGGTAGATCCGGTGCCGCAGCCCGCTGCCGCGAACCAGTTGTTCGGCCTCGAACTTGGTCTGGTGGTACGGCGTCGGAAGGTTCTGGGCGACGTCGAAATCGTCCTCGGTATAGACGCCCGGATAGCTACCGGCCACCGCGATCGACGACACGTGATGCAGGGTGGCGTCCAGGCGCCGGGTCAGCTCGATGACGGCGTTGGTGCCGTCGACGTTGGCGGCGCGCTGCGCCGCCTCCGGAGCAGTGATGTCGTAGATCGCCGCGCAATGCACCACGTGATCGATATCCCCGAGTTCGGCGATCGCGTCCTCGCTGAGGCCCAGGCCGGCTTCTGCCAGGTCTCCTACCAGCGGTTTCGCCCGGGGTCCCCAGGTCTGGGCGAGCTGCTCGAACCGGCCGAGCGATTCCCGTCGCACCAGCACCCACACCTGCGCGTCGTCGCGGTCATGCACGAGCTGGGACACGATGCGGCGGCCGATAAACCCAGTACCGCCGGTAACGACATAATTCATGCGGTCATGGTCGTCCTCGGGGCGCCGGACGTCAACTGGCGATTCTCAGGCATGTACGTCATCACCATCGCACTCGCCCGGATTGGCGACTACCTGGGTGGCCGAGTGGGTCTCCGCCTCACCTTTGACGGAGACTCCAACCTTGGCGTCCTCATCGCCAGCCGTCCACCGCTGACCGGCAGCGACTTTGTCGATCACGGTGTTCTAGTCGGGCTTCAGCTATTTCAGCTCGGGTGAATGGCCGCATTGGGCGAGAATGCCGTTGCGTGAGATCGCTGTGGCGTTCAGCTCGCTCGGTGCCAGCCGTCGGCTGGCTGTGGAATTGTCCACGTGGTCGCCGCCAGGCTGGGTCATGGCGGAGCCCGGCAAAGATCGGTCGGTGTCGGGTTGACGCGTCAGTCGGCATATGCGATGGTCGTACAGAGTGTGCGTCAGGGTGAAACACCGGGGGGTGTGTTCAGTCGCGGGATGGCTGAACACAGGGTTGGGGGTCTATCCATGATGACGAATACGGTGCTCTGTGATGCGCAGGTGACACCCGACGGTGCTGTCGTGGTGATCGAGGATGTCGGTGCTCGTGGCGTGCCGGGGCTCTATGCGCACGAGGCGATGGGCTGTGTCGTGACTCCGCCCCGACCTATGCATGCGATCTGGGTGCACACCATGAGCATGCTCGACGGTGAGCTTCTCGGTCACCAGGTTCGGGTGCGGGTCCTGGTCGGCACCGACACCCGAGGACTTGGAAGGCCGGTGTACCGAGGTGAGTTCACTATTGCCAGTGGGGTTTTGGCGATCGGTGAGGCCCGCAACCCGGATCGCCAGCTGTTGTTCGGAATCCCCGCCACACTGCGGGTCACGGTGCTGGTGGAGACCGCCGACGAGGTGATCCACTTCAGCGATCCGCCGGCGGACTATCCGGTCTCGGGTCCCACCGATGTCACCGTGCTCATCGAGGACAACCCTGGCTTCACCCACGCGGTGAGCAACACCGTCCTGCGCCGGCAGTGGTGGCTTCGATGGCCGGCGATTCGCCGCAAGCTTCACCGCAGTTCCCGGCCACCGGTGCCCCTCCGACGAAAGGATCGCTGTGCGCATTCAGGTTTCACCGCTGTGTGTACGGCCGATGTTCCAGGGGGCCGGGCTGTACCGGGCGCCGAGATCCCGAAAGGCCCTGCTGCGGAAGCGAGATGAGTGCCGCTGTCTGGCGCATTGTCGTTGTTCTCGCGTGGGTGGCCGCGCTGATAGCGTTCGCCGCCGCCGTGTTACGGGCTCACGAGAGCGAGGCCGCCCACAGTGGGCCGTCGGGGCCATCGTTGGCGATGACGAAAAGTGTTGTTACACCGACACGTTTGGCATCCGCAGAGCACATCGATTGGGGATGAGGACGCTGCACGGGGATATCAGTGGATAGCGTGGTGCGCCGTGCAGCCATTTTTCATGGGGTGGGTACCGAAGCGGTCGACGCACTCGCTGGTCAGCTCATGCCGATCGACTTCGATCAGGGCACAGTGATCTTCGCCAAGGGCGACAGCGGGGATCGGCTGTACATCATTGCCTCGGGCAAAGTGAAGATCAGCGACGCCACCACCAGCGATCGAGAAAGCATCCTCGCGGTCATGGGGCCCTCGGACATGTTCGGTGAACTCGCCTTATTCGATCCTGGTCCACGCACCTCCACGGCCACCGCGATCACTGACGTCCGCACTGTGTCGATGGACCGGGCGGTCCTGCGCAGCTGGATTAGTGGTCGGCCCGAAATTTCCGAGCAACTGCTGCGTGTCCTGGCCCGGCGACTACGCCGAACCAACGACGCCATCATGGACCAGATCTTCACCGACGTCGCAGGTCGTGTCGCCAAACAGCTTCTGCATCTGGCGCGGCAGTTCGGCACGCAACAGGGCTCGGTCCTGCGGGTCCATCACGGTCTGCGGCAAACCGAACTAGCTCAGCTGGTCGGCGCGTCCAGGGAAACGGTCAACAAGACCTTGGCCGACTTCGCGGTCCGGGGCTGGATCCTGTTCGACTCCAGCGGCCTGACCATCCTCGATACCCAGCGACTCGTTGCACGAGCGGCAAAGTAGTCCATGCCATCAACGCAACCGGTGAACCTGGTCAAAGACGAGCTCAGTTCCGTAGCGGTGGCAAGGGCACATGCCCGCAAGGCTGAGGTCGCGGCGATGCTACGGCTGGCCGGTGGGCTCGCCATCATTGGCAACAAGGTCGTCGTCGACGCCGAACTCGATCACCTCCCGAGTGCCCAACGCCTGGTCAGCGCTGTCCATACCCTTTACGGCTCCATACCGGCGCTGCACACCATGCGAAACAGCACGCGTAGCAGCGACCACTACCTACTGCGCGTCACCCACGCCGAGAACCTCGCCCGGCAGACCGGGCTCATCGACCACCGCGGACGACCCATCAGCGGGATGCCCCCGTGGATCATCCGTGGTACCCGCGACGAGGTCGAAGCGGCCTGGCGCGGAGCGATTCTCGCTACCGGGCGCCTGTCGTTGACCGGGCATCGCCAAGGGCTCACCGTGTCCAGCCCGGGCCCGGAAGCGGCGCTGGCACTGGTCGGCTTGGCGCGCCGGCTCGGGGTCACTGCGCAGCGACGCGAAGACCGCGGGCGCGACTGTATCGTCGTGCGCGGCGACGACGCCGTGACCACACTGCTGGCGCAAATCGGAGCGCCACAGACAAGTACCCAATGGTCGAATCGGCGCCACCACCATCGGCTCGCATCCCAGACCGGAACCGGACGAAGCCCCACCTTTGAGTCGGCGAACACCAGGCGCGCGGCCGCGGCGGCAGCCGAGTCCACAGCACGTGTGCAGCGAGCGATGCACATCCTGGGTGACACCGCACCCGAACATCTCAAAGAGGTCGCAGCGCTACGCCTGGCCAATCCCGGCCTGACGTTGACCGAATTGGGTGGCCGCGCCCAGCCACCGATGACCAAAGACACTGTTGCAGGCCGAATTCGACGACTACTGAACCTGGCCGACCGGACTGCCGCACGAGCTGGGATCCCCGACACCGGTGCATCGACCTTCGGCATCCTGCCGGGGTGACGCTGGTGTGGGACTGGCCGGCTCGATGCCCGCATCGAGCCGGCCCGATGCGGGCTTATGGGATATGACACGAATCTGAGACAGATTCCATTGAATCTCGTGAGATAACCCTCCCGAATCGCCGCAGCTCAGCGCATCGCCATATGACAAAGGATCTGAGAATCTACAGTCAACTAGCGTCTCGACACGAGCTCGTCACACCGCCTCGCCTGACGAAAAAGGGAGACCCCGCCATGCCGATCGATCCGCGCGCCGTCGGCGCCACAACCGATCCCCAGGACTTCACCTGGACCGACCGCGACACCCTGCTCTACGCACTCGGGGTGGGCGCCGGCGTCGACGATCTGGCCTTCACCACCGAGAACAGTCACGACATCGAACAACAGGTGCTGCCCACCTTCGCGATCATCGCGTGCTCACCGTTCGCGGCGGCGCTCAAGATCGGCAGCTTCAACTTCGGCATGCTGCTGCACGGGTCCCAGGAGATCCGGCTGCACAAGCCGCTGCCCCCGGCCGGCCGGCTGCGTGTGCACTCCGAGGTCGCCGATATCCAGGACAAGGGTGAAGGCAAGAACGCCGTGGTGATGCTCAAGGGCTACGGCGCCGACCCGGAGACCGGCGAGGTCGTGGTGGAAACCCTGACCACGGTGGTGATCCGCGGCGAAGGCGGATTCGGCGGGCAGCCCGGCCGGCGACCGACCGCCCCCGAGTTCCCCGACCGGGCACCCGATGCGACGGTGGCCCTGCCCACCCGCGAGGACCAGGCGCTGCTGTACCGGCTCTCCGGCGATCGCAACCCGCTGCACAGCGACCCCTGGTTCGCCCAGACCCTGGCCGGCTTTCCCAAGCCGATCCTGCACGGCCTGTGCACCTACGGGGTGGCCGGCCGCGCGCTGGTCGCCGAACTCGGTGGCGGTGACGCGACGAAGGTCCACGCGGTGGCCGCCCGCTTCAGTTCGCCGGTCTTCCCCGGTGAGACGCTGACCACCTCGATCTGGCGCACCGAGGACGGGCGCGCGGTGTTCCGCACCGAGGCCGCCGCGCCGGACGGATCCGGTGCGCGGGTGGTCCTCGACGACGGGGCCGCCGAGTACTCGAGCCGATGAGACTGGTTGTCGGATATCTGGCCACCCCCGGTGGCGCTGATGCGCTGGCACTCGGAGTCCGGTTCGCGCGGACTCTGGGTGCCGAGATCGAGTTGTGCGTCGTGCTGCCGCCGGACCGGATGGTGCCCGCACTGGTGAATGCCGGTGGTTACGAACAGGTGCTGTCCCGGCAGGCGCAGGAATGGCTCGCCGAGGCGATGGCCGGTGTGCCTGCCGATGTCGTGGTGAACCCGCACGTGAGCTTCAGCGATTCGTTCGCCGACGGGCTGATCCGTGAGACGCTGCGACTGGATGCCGTGGCCATCGTGGTGGGTGGCGCCGGCGGCGGCCTGGCCGGAAGGTTGTCGCTGGGCTCGGTGGTCAACGAACTGCTGCATTCGGCACCCGTTCCGGTGGCCGTGGCACCCAGGGGAATTCGACTCTCCGGCGTCGAACGGGTCCGTGAGGTCACCTGCGCACTCGGTGAGCGCGCCGGCGCCGACGTGCTGCTGGACACGGCGGTGGCGGCCAGCCGGGCCGCGGGCACGCCGCTGCGACTGGTCTCTCTGGTGGCGCTGGACCCGATGCTGGGTGGGCTGCGCAGCGACGACCCGGACGCGGTGCGTGAACACGCCCTGACGCATGGACGCCAGGTGCTGGACGCCGCCAAAGAATCTCTGCCGAAGGACTTTCCGGTGACGGCGACAGTGACCGATGGCTCGACCGTGGAAGACGCAGTGAACAAGCTGCCCTGGCGCGACGGCGATCTCATCATGGTCGGGTCCAGCCGGCTGGCCGCGCCGCGCAAGCTCTTTCTCGGATCGACCGCGGCCAAGATACTGCGCGTCGTCGAAGTCCCGATCGTCGTGGTTCCCCGAACCCCGTACCGGGACGAGGGCAGCATGAGTCCGGAGATCGTCGGCCGGGCGCCGTAACGCTAGACGGTATGGGGTGACCGTCGGCGTTTGTGGCAGGGGGTTGCGGGCCGGGGCCTCGCTCACCCATGTTCGTGGGTTACCGGGTGGGTAGTGGTCCGCCCGGTCTATCCAACAGTGGTGGGAGGCCCCGGTGTTCACTGAGCGTACGAGTATTGGGCTGGACGTGCACGCACGTTCTGTCGTGGCCGCAGCGATTGACGGCGTCACCGGGGAGGTGATCCGGGCCAGGTTGACGCCGTCCTATGAGCACATTCAGTCGTGGATTGCGGAGTTGCCTGGTCCGGTGGCGGTGGCCTATGAGGCGGGCCCAACCGGCTTCGGGCTGTATCGGGCACTGACCGATACGGGCGTCAGATGCGAGGTCGTGGCGCCGTCAAAGCTGCACAAGCCCGCCGGGGACCGGGTAAAGACCGATGCGCGGGATGCGCTGCATCTGGCGCGTTTACTGCGCCTGGACGAGGTCACCTCGGTGTCGATCCCCAGTGTGAACCAGGAAGCTGCCCGTGATCTGGTACGTGCACGCGAAGACTGCCGCGGTGATCTGATGAGGGCACGGCATCGACTGTCCAAGCTGCTGCTACGCCACGGCATCGTCTACTACGAAGGTGCGGCCTGGACCGATGCGCACGATCGGTGGCTCAGGAGCCGGGTGGCACCGCAGTTGCCGACGCTGGCGACCCGGATGGCCTTCGATTCCGACTACGAGCAGGTGTTGATGTTGCAGGCCAGGCGCCGAGGTCTGGACTCGGCGATCGAGAACATCGCCACCGACAGTGAGTTCACCCCCGTGGTGCGCAGGATGTCCTGCCTGCGCGGGGTGGGCACGTTGACGGCGTTCGCGTTGGCAGTCGAGATCGGCGACTGGAACCGGTTCACCGGCAACACGATCGGTGCGTTCATCGGGCTGGTGCCCTCGGAGTCCTCGTCGGGTTCCACGCGATCGCAGGGACCGATCACCAAGACCGGAAACACTCACGCGCGCCGACTACTGGTCGAAGCCGCCTGGCATCACCGACCCAAGTATCAGGCGCGAGCGGTCATGCGTGCACGGTGGGAGAAGGCCCCCGCGGCGGCCCGTGCTCGCGGTCACGAGGGCAACCGTCGTCTGCACAACCGGTGGGTGGATTTCCTGGCGCGGCGCAAGCGGTCCACCGTGGCCAACGTTGCGATCGCCCGTGAACTGGCCGGCTGGTGCTGGTCACTGGCGGTCATGGACGACTGACCGCCACCTGACTGCTTCCTCGCGAGCACGGTGGTAGCAGCGCGTGGATCGACCCGCGACCCAACTATGAGCAGACCTTCGGGTCGACGCTCGACACTAGACCCGCGGATGCGATCCAGCCGAAACCCCGTCCTGCGGTAGCCAACCCGCGAATATCAGTCTGACCGCGCGTCGCCAACGACACGCTCACCACACGGACTCGCCAAGGAAGCAACGAGGCGCCGTCGGGGTAGCTCCCCGACGGCGCCTCCCCATGCCCCTTGACAAAGTTCTCTACATATCAGTTGTCGTTCGGCGGCGACTGGGGTTCGAAGGGTGGGTACCACCACCATTGGGCGCGTTCGCCGGTCGGTCCGGGGTAGGGCGGGACATTCGGTGCCGGTGTGGTGGGTGGGCGGGCCAAGGCTCCGCCGTCGAGTTTTCGGCCGTCGCTGTCGGTGACGACCAGCCGGTCCGCGGGGCCGGTGAGGGTGAGGCCGCCGCGGTGATGCAGGCGGTGGTGGAACGGGCAGAGCAGCACCAGGTTGGACAGTTCGGTGGGGCCGCCGTCTTCCCAATGCTGGAGGTGGTGGGCGTGCAGTCCGCGGGTGGCAGCGCAGCCGGGCACCACACAGCAGCGGTCGCGGTGCTCGAGTGCCCGGCGCAGGCGGCGGTTGATGGTGCGGGTGGCCCGGCCGGCGCCGATCGGTTGGCCGTGGCGTGCAAACCAGATTTCGCAGGTGGCATCGCAGAGCAGGTAGCGCCGTTCATCCTCGGACAGCACCGGGCCCAGGTGCAGTGCAGCGGCGGGCTTGTCGATATCGAGATGGATCACCACGGTGGTGTGCTGGCCGTGCGGGCGCCGGGCCACATCAGAATCCCAGCCGGCTTCGACCAGGCTCATGAACGCATCCACCCGAGTCGGGAACGGTTCTTCGGTGTCGGCGGGGTGTTCGGCGATCAACGCATCGTGGTGGGACTGCACGGCGGCATCGAATGTCGCGGCTTCCAGCCGGGGTAGCCGGATCCGGTAGGTGGTGTACCGGTCCCCGGTGGAGGTTTTCGTGACCTCCGGCCCCGATTCGGTCGGTGTCTCAGGATCGGGACGCGGTGCCATCGTCACCGCGGTGCGCAGCTGGCTGACCGTGGCCACCGACGCCAGTTCGGCGTAATGCTCATCGGAGCCCTCGGCGGCACGTTCGGCGATCACCCCGACCTGATCCAGCGACAACCGCCCCTCACGCAGCGCTTCGGCGCAGCGCGGAAACTCTTCCAGCCGCCGTGCCACCGCGACGACGGTCTCGGCGTTACGCGGGGCGACCCCGGTCTTCCACGCCACCAACGCCGACACCGACCGTGCGCCGGTCAGGCCACATAGCTCCTCGCGCTCCAATTCGGCCACGATCTGCACCAAGCGCCCGTCGATGGCATTGCGCTGCCCGCACAACTCGGCGATCTCGTCGAACAACACCTCCAGCCGCTGTCCGGCGGCCAAAGGTGTTGCGGTACCGGACATGAACCCATCATCGCAGAGGGGACCGACAAGTCCTGACCTCCGCGATGGACCGGCCCGAACCCGACTGGTCATCGAACAAATGTTCGATTACTCTGGGTCGGGTGGGCTGGCACAACGGACCGCCGACCTGGTCGGAGATGGAGCGGGTGCTCTCTGGCCGGTTCCCTCGGCCTGCCGAGGGTGGCGGGCCCCGCCGGATCGAGGCCCCGCCGGGTGACGGCGGGGACAGCCCCGGCTGGTCGCGCAAGCGCGGTGCTTACCGTCCTGCGGATGTCGAACGGGCCCGGTCCAAGGTCCCGTACGCCGAACTGCACACGCATTCGGCATACAGCTTCCTGGACGGGGCCAGCACGCCGGAGGAACTCGTCGAGGAAGCGGCCCGGCTTGATCTGCGGGCCATCGCGCTGACCGACCACGACGGGCTCTACGGGGTGGTGCGGTTCGCCGAGGCCGCCCGCGAGCTCAACGTGGCCACGGTGTTCGGGGCTGAACTGTCGCTGGGTAACGTGGCCCGCACCGAGGATCCCGATCCGCCCGGCCCGCACCTGCTGGTGCTGGCAAGGGGGCCGGAGGGATACCGGCGACTGTCCCGTCAGCTGGCCGCCGCGCATCTGGCCGGTGGGGAGAAGGGTAAACCGCGCTACGACTTCGACGCGCTCACCGAGGCCGCGGGTGGGCACTGGCACATCCTCACGGGCTGCCGCAAAGGGCATGTCCGCCAAGCATTGTCCGACGGCGGCCCGGACGCGGCCGTGCGCGCGTTGGCCGACCTGGTGGACCGGTTCGGACGCGATCGGGTCAGTGTCGAGCTGAGCCACCACGGTCATCCGCGCGATCACGAGCGCAATGCCGCGCTGGCCGCATTGGCGCCGCGGTTCGGGGTGGGCGTGGTGGCCACCACCGGTGCGCATTTCGCCGAGCCGTCCCGTGGTCGGCTGGCCATGGCGATGGCAGCCATCCGGTCACGCCACTCGCTGGACTCCGCGGCCGGCTGGTTGGCCCCGCTGGGTGGGGCACATCTACGCTCGGGAGAGGAGATGACGCGGCTGTTCGGCCCCGATATTGTCTCGGCGGCAGTGGATCTCGGCGAGCAGTGCGCCTTCGAGCTGAGGCTCATCGCACCCCGGCTGCCCCCGTTCGCGGTGCCGGACGGGCACACCGAGAACAGCTGGTTGCGCCACCTCGTCGACGCCGGCGCCGCTGAACGCTACGGGTCGCCGCAGCAGGCGCCCAAAGCCTATGCGCAGATCGAGCACGAACTGAAGATCATCGAGCAGTTGAACTTCCCGGGCTATTTCCTTGTGGTGCACGACATCACCCGGTTCTGCCGGGAGAACGGCATCCTGTGCCAGGGCAGGGGATCGGCGGCGAACTCGGCGGTCTGCTACGCCCTCAAGGTCACCAATGTCGACCCCGTCAGGAACGAGTTGCTGTTCGAGCGGTTCCTATCCCCGGCCCGGGATGGCCCGCCCGATATCGATATCGATATCGAATCGGACCTGCGCGAGAACGCCATCCAGTATGTCTATCAGAAGTACGGACGGGACTACGCCGCGCAGGTCGCCAATGTCATCACCTACCGGGGGCGCAGTGCGATCCGGGATATGGCGCGTGCCCTGGGTTTCTCGCAAGGGCAGCAGGACGCGTGGAGCAAGCAGATCAGCCGGTGGAACGGCCTCGCCGACTCACCTGATGTAGAGGATATCCCCGCCCAGGTGGTGGACCTGGCCACGCAGATCTCCAACCTGCCCCGTCATATGGGTATTCACTCCGGCGGCATGGTGATCTGCGACCGTCCGATCGCCGACGTGTGTCCGGTGGAATGGGCCAGGATGGAAAACCGCAGCGTGCTGCAGTGGGATAAAGATGACTGCGCGGCAATAGGTTTGGTGAAGTTCGACATGCTCGGACTCGGTATGCTCTCGGCCCTGCACTACGCCATCGACCTGGCGGCCGAATACAAGGGGCTCAAGGTCGACCTGGCGCAGCTGGATCTCTCCGAGCCCGCGGTGTACGAGATGTTGCAGCGCGCCGATTCGGTCGGGGTGTTCCAGGTGGAGTCGCGGGCCCAGATGGCGACCCTGCCGCGGCTGAAGCCCCGCGAGTTCTACGACCTGGTGGTCGAGGTGGCGCTGATCCGTCCCGGCCCGATCCAGGGCGGGTCGGTGCATCCCTACATCCGGCGGCGCAACGAACTGGAGGAGGTCGCCTACGACCACCCGTCGATGGAGCCGGCGCTGAAGAAGACGCTGGGGGTGCCGCTCTTCCAGGAGCAACTCATGCAGTTGGCGGTCGACTGCGCCGGGTTCAGTGCCGCCGAGGCCGACGAGCTGCGCCGCGCCATGGGCTCCAAACGCTCCACCGAGCGGATGCGCCGGCTCCGCAGCCGGTTCTACGACGGGATGCGGGACAAGCACGGCATCACCGGGGATATCGCCGACCGCATCTACGACAAGCTGGAGGCCTTCGCCAATTTCGGTTTCCCGGAAAGCCATTCACTGAGTTTCGCGTCGCTGGTGTTCTATTCGTCCTGGTTCAAACTGCATCATCCCGCGGTGTTCTGCGCGGCCCTGCTGCGAGCCCAGCCGATGGGGTTCTACTCACCCCAATCGTTGGTGGCCGACGCCCGCAGGCACGGTGTCGCCGTGCACGGTGCGTGCGTCAACGCCAGCCGTCCGCATGCCACCTGCGAGAACGAGGGATCGGACGTGCGGCTCGGGCTCGGCGCCGTCCGGCATATCGGCGAGGGGCTGGCGCAGCGCATCGTCGAGGAACGCGAGGCGCACGGACCGTTCGCCTCACTGCTGGATCTGACTGCACGGGTGCAGCTGTCGGTCCCGCAGACCGAGGCGCTGGCCACCGCCGGCGCACTGGACTGTTTCGGGATCTCCCGCCGCGAGGCGTTGTGGTCGGCAGGAGCGGCCGCGACGCAACGCCCGGACCGGCTCCCCGGGGTGGGTGCTTCCTCGCATATCCCGTCGCTGCCCGGGATGACGGAACTGGAACTCACCGCGGCCGATGTATGGGCGACCGGGGTGTCCCCGGAGCGTTATCCCACCCAGTTCCTGCGGGAGAACTTCGACGAGCTCGGGGTGGTCCCCGCGGGCAGGCTGCTGGAGGTGCCCGACGGGACCCGCATCCTGGTGGCGGGGGCGGTGACGCACCGGCAGCGGCCGGCCACGGCGGCGGGGGTGACGTTCATGAACCTGGAGGACGAGACCGGCATGGTCAACGTGCTGTGCTCGCCCGGGGTGTGGTCGCGGCATCGCAAGCTGGCCCAGACCGCGTCGGCGCTGATCATCCGGGGCATCGTGCAGAACGCGAGCGGGGCGGTCACCGTGGTGGCCGACCGGATGGCGCCGGTGGATCTGCGGGTGGGGTCGCGGTCCCGCGATTTCCGCTGACCGGCGGCTTCCTCCGATCGGGGGACACGCAGTTCACCCGGTGCATCCACCGGTCACCCGACAGATCTCGGGCGTGAACCGGGGCATTCTTGTCTCAACGGCGAAACAAGCCGACAAGACACACCAAAGCCTCACTCACACAAAGGATTACGAACATGATCAAGACCCTCGGACTCAGCATCGTCACCGCCGGCATCGTGGGCGCCGGCGCCCTCGGCCTGGCCGGCACCGCCGCCGCGGCCACCACGACCACCGCCCCGAGCGGGCCGGGCTACTCCTACAGCCCCGACACCTACGCCCACCCGGCCCCGACCGCCATGCCCGGCTGGCACAACAACCACGGCCCGGCCCGTATCGCGCACCTGCAGAACCACTGATCAACCACCGAAAGCCTCTTCCCGGACGGGGGAGAGGCTTTCGGTGTGTCAGCCCTCGGTCGGGGTGGTCCACACCTTGTCGATGCCGATCTTGATGCGGGTGCTGTACCCGGACATCGCCTCGGTCAGCCCGAATTGTGCGGCGGCCGCCTCGTACTTGGCCCAGTACGGCGCGTCCTCGCGACCGTCGACCCCGTCGGCATCGATCCGGGCGGCGCCACCGATCACGACGATTCCGCCGCCGTGGCCGTCGGAGTCGAGGTTCAGGCTTACCTGCGGGTGGTTGCGGATGTGACGCACCTTGGCGGCACTCGGCGTGGTGTAGACGACGATGTCGGTTCCATCGAAGTAGAACCACACCAGTTTGGGCACCGGCTGGCCGGATTTGGCGACGGTGGTGAGCCAGCCGTAGTCGTCGGTTCTCAGCCGGTCTGCGATATCCGATGTCAACTCAATGGTCATGGACGCGAATGTAGTCTCGCGGTATGACACTCAACCTGTCCGCGGAAGAAGTCCTCACCACCACGCGTTCGGTGCGCAAGCGTCTCGATTTCGACAAACCGGTGTCCCGCGAGGTGCTGCTCGAATGTCTGGACGTGGCGTTACAAGCGCCGACAGGTTCCAATGCCCAAGGCTGGCAATGGGTTTTCGTCGAGGACGAGGCCAAGAAGAAGGCCATCGCCGACATCTACCGCACCAACGCCACCCCGTACCTGGCCTCGCCCAAGGATTCCTTCGGTGACGCCCGCGATGAGCAGATCGACGCGGTGCGCTCCTCGGCGAGCTACCTGAACGAGAACATGGAGAAGGCCCCGGTGCTGTTGATCCCGGTCCTGGAGGGCCGGCCCGACGGTGCGCCCGCCGGGCTGAGCGCCTCGTTCTGGGGGTCGCTGCTGCCCGCGGTGTGGAGTTTCATGCTCGCGCTGCGCGCCCGCGGGCTGGGTTCGGCGTGGACGACACTGCACCTGCTCGGCGACGGCGAGAAGCAAGCCGCCGAACTGCTCGGTATCCCGTTCGAGAAGTACTCACAGGCCGGCCTGTTCCCGATCGCCTACACCAAGGGCGCCGATTTCAAGAAGGCCAAGCGGCTGCCGGCGGAACAGTTCGCGCACTGGGACACCTGGTAACGGTCACACCGCGCCGTCGAACCCGTGCTGGCGCCATGCCTCGTACGCCGCCACCGCGGCCGCGTTCGACAGATTCAGTGAGCGCCGGCCGTCCAGCATGGGGATACGCACCCGGGCGGTGATATGCGGATCGGCGAGCGTCTGGGCGTCCAGGCCGGTCGGCTCCGGGCCGAACATCAACACATCGCCGGGCTGGTAGGACACCTCGGCGAAGGATGTGTCGGCGTGCGCGGTGAACGCGTACACCGAGGCCGGCATCAGCAATGCCCACGCCGAGGCCAGGTCGGCATGCACCGTGACCGACGCCAGGTCGTGGTAGTCCAACCCGGCCCGGCGCAGCTTCGGCTCGGACAGATCGAAGCCCAGCGGCTCGACCAGGTGCAGTTCGCACCCCGTCGCCGCCACCATCCGGATCGCGTTTCCGGTGTTCGGCGCGATCCGGGGTGAGTAGAACAGCACGCGGAACATCCGACGATGATGTCATCCGCGCTATCACACAACAGAGCAACATCTCGGTCACGAACTGTGCGCGTTACCTGTGAACTGTAGAAAGCGCTGCATACGGCTGTCATACTCGAAAAATTGCGACAGGCGTGCCACGCCGGCCCCTGTGCGGGCAAACGCAGCAGGAAGCCGATGAGCGACGAATTCACCCACGCCACAGCGCAAGACGCGGCGCCTCCGGTCCGTAGGCCGTCGCGCTGGGCGCTGAGCAACTGGCCCGTCGGCTGGAAAGTGCTTGCCATCGCCCTGGTTCCGCTCGTGCTCGCCGGCGTTCTCGGCGGCTTGCGGATCTACTCCGGATTCAGCACCGCCGCCGAGTTGCGGCGCGCCGCCGACCGCGCCGAACTGGTGCCCGCGATCACCGACTACATGGCTGCGCTGGATTCCGCGCTGCTGGCCAACTCCACGGGAACCGACGCGCAGCAGGCACTGAGTGCGTTCGACTCGCGCCGTAAGGCCCTGGCGGACAAGCTCACCGGCACCGACGCGGTGCCCGACGTCGTCAAAGGCGTCGATGCGATTCTGCAGGGTGGTCGACAACTGCTCGACGGGGTGAGCTCCAACAGCATCGGCCTGCGCGACCGGATCACCACCTACGCGCCCATCCTGTTGACCGCGGAGGACGCGATCAACGGCTCGGTGCGGGTGGAGGACGAGAAGATCCGTGCCGAAACGCTGGGCCTGTCCCGGGCCGTCGGGGCGCGCGGGCAGATGATGATGCAGCAGCTGCTGGTCAATGGCGGTGCTGAGCTGCCCGAGCCGGAACTGCGCACCTCGATGATCACCCTGGCCGGTACCGAACCGTCCACCCTGTTCGGGATGAGCCAGGTGCTCGGTGTCGGGTCAGCGGAAGCGCAGAAGCTGCAGGAACAGATGGTCCGCCGGATGGGCATGATGTCCGACCCGGCGGCGGTACTGGCGAACAATCCTGACCTCGCCCAGTCGATCCAGGTCACCAACGAGATCGCCGGCAAGATCATCGCCGATACCTCGGCGTCGGTGACGGCCGCGGTGGAGAGCCAGGCCGCCAAGCAGCGCACCACCGCCGTCCGGGACGCCATCGTCGTCGTCGGGGCCATCCTGGTTGCCCTGGCGGTGGTGGCCCTGGCCGCGCGTTCGTTGGTCCGGCCCTTGCGCCGACTGCGTGACGGCGCGCTCAAGGTCGCGCACAAGGACCTGGCCCGCGAGTTGGAGCAGGTGCGCTCCGGTGGCGATCCCGGTCCGATCCGCCCGCTGCCCGTGCACACCACCGAGGAGATCGGCCAGGTCGCGCACGCGGTCGACGAGTTGCACGAACAGGCCGTCCTGCTGGCGGGCGAGCAGGCCAGGCTGCAGCTTCAGGTCGGCGACATGTTCGAGACGCTGTCGCGGCGCAGCCGGTCGCTGGTGGATCAGCAGCTCGCCCTGATCGATCAACTCGAACGCGATGAGGCCGACCCGCAACGGTTGCAGAGCCTGTTCCGGCTGGATCATCTCGCCGCGCGGATGCGCCGCAACGGCGCGAACCTGCTGGTGCTGTCGGGCACCAAGGTGTCCCGCGAGCAGTCCGGTCCGGTGCCGCTGGCAGCGGTGGTGCACGCCGCGGCGTCCGAGGTCGAGGACTACACCAGGGTGGTCACCGGATCCGTACCCGACAGCGAGATCAGTGGCGCGGTGGCCGCGGACCTGGTGCACGTCCTGGCCGAGTTGATGGACAACGCGCTGCGGTACTCGCCGCCCAGCACCACGGTGCGGGTGTCGGCCGTCCACACCGGCGACGGTGCGCTCGTCATCGAGGTCGGCGACGAGGGGCTGGGGATGACCGAGGCCGATCTCCGTGTCGCCAACATCCGGCTGCAGTCCGGGGGTGAGATCAACCCGTACACCGCGCGGCATATGGGGCACTTCGTCATCGGGCGCCTTGCGGTGACCCACGGGCTGGTGGTGCGGTTGCGCAGCACCGAGGCCGGGAATCCGGCATCGGGTACCACCGCCGGTGTGTACGTTCCGCAGGCCCTGCTTGTCGGCGGTTTCGCCACCGCCCCGTTCGCCGATTTCGTGCCTGCGCCGGTGACCTCGGTGGCGCCGCCGGTGTTCGACCCGCCCATCGCGGCACCCGAACCTGAACCCACCGTCGAAGAGCAGAGTCTCCTTCTCCCGCAACGTCATCCAGGGGCCAGTGGGATCGCCGGCGGCCCCCCGGACGTCGAGCCGGAGGTCCGGCCGGTCGACCAGCCCGCCGACACCTCGGCGTTCTTCGCCGCCCGGGCACAGGTGCGCGACGACCAGCCCGCGCCAGCGGCGCACGGTGAATCCGGCAGCGGCTCCGAGGACGCCATCTACCAGAAGATGTTGTCGGAATGGCTGGTCGATCCGACCGATCTGGGGCCGAGCGCCGACCTGGACTGGAAGTCGGTGTGGGACAACGGCTGGTCCGCCGCCGCGGCCGCCGAGGACGCGCCGGTCACCGAGCACACCTCCGACGGTCTCCCGGTGCGCCGGCCCGGTGCCCGGTTGGTACCCGGGGCGGGTCAGGCGGGCGACACCGGGACCCCGGTAGCATCTGACTCCGCCGACCACGAGTTCGACACCGGACCGCTGCCGGACCCGGCCGCCGTACGGGCCAGTCTGAGCAGCCACTTCGGCGGTGTGCACGCGGGCCGCACCCATGCCCGCGACGGCGAACATCCCGTCGCGCTCGCCCCTGGCGAATATCCCGTCGCTTCGCTCGCCCCCGTGGAGGAACCCGAATGACGACGACCCGTGAGTCTCTCGACTGGCTGGTCTCCAAGTTCGCCCACGAGGTGTCCGGGGTGACGCACGCCGTGCTGGTATCCGCCGACGGCCTGCTGATGGCGGCCAGCGAGCACATGCCGATCGAGCGCGCCGACCAGTTGGCCGCGGTGGCCTCCGGGCTGGCCAGCCTGTCGACCGGGGCCGCGCAGCTGTTCGAGGGTGGCCACGTCATGCAGTCGATCGTGGAGATGGAGAACGGTTACCTGCTGCTGATGCGGGTCGGCGACGGGTCCAACCTCGCGACGCTGGCCGCCCGGTCCTGCGATATCGGGCAGATCGGCTACGAGATGGCCATCCTCGTCGAACGCGTCGGCACCGTCATCCAATCGGCCCGGCGAGCCGGCCGGCCTTCGTAAGCCACGCTCGTGGACGAGTGGGAATCGGACGTCGGCGAACCCAACCTGGTGCGGCCGTACACGCTGACCGCCGGGCGCACCGAGTCCGCCGTCCACCTGCCCTGGGAGGCGCCGATCCGTACCCTGGATTTCGGCCCGGCGCCGCACTGGCCCGGCAATGACGTCCGCGCGCGGATACTGGAACTCGGCAGGGATGGTCCGTCCGTCGCGGAGATCGCCGCTCGTCTATCGTTGCCGCTCGGTGTGGCGCGTGTCCTGATCGGGGATCTCGTCACGCAGGGGTATCTGAGAGTGCACGCGACTCTCGGTGACTCGGCATCGGCCGATGAACGACGCGAACTGATCGGAAGGACTCTGCGTGGCCTACGGGCTCTTTGAAGGAGGCACCGCACATCCTCCACTGTCGTCGCGCAAGCGCTCCTCCTCCACCAAGATCGTCATCTCCGGCGGTTTCGGCGCGGGCAAGACGACGTTCGTCGGCGCGGTCTCAGAGATCATGCCGCTGCGCACCGAGGCGCTGGTGACCAACGCGTCGGCCGGTGTCGACGGGCTGGAGGCCACCCCGAACAAGAGCACCACCACGGTGGCCATGGACTTCGGCCGCATCACCCTGGCCGAGGATCTGGTGCTGTACCTGTTCGGCACACCGGGCCAGCGGCGATTCTGGTTCATGTGGGACGACCTGGTGCGCGGGGCCATCGGTGCGGTGATCCTGGTCGACGTGCGCCGGCTGCAGGACAGTTTCGCGGCGGTCGATTTCTTCGAGGCGCGCAAGCTCCCGTTCATCATCGCGGTGAACGAGTTCGACGGGGGAGCGCGGCATCCCGCGGCGGCGATCCGTCAGGCCCTGGCGCTGTCGGACACCATCCCGATCGTCACGGTCGATGCCCGCGACCGGAACTCGGCGCGGGACGCCCTGATCGCCGTCACCGAGTACGCCCTGGCTGCGCTGCCATCATGACCGAACCCGAACAGGTCTGGGTGGACCGCGAGTTCACCGGACACGACTTTCGCGATGACGATCTGAGCCGGATCCGCACCGAGCGCACCGTGTTCGACGAATGCGATTTCAGCGGCGTGGACCTCACCGAGTCGGTGCACGTCGGGTCGGCGTTCCGCAACTGCAACTTCCGCCGGGCCACGCTGTGGCACAGCACGTTCACCAACTGCAGCCTGCTGGGGTCGGTGTTCACCGAGGCCCGGCTGCGGCCGGTGGTCATGACCGAGGTCGACCTGACCCTGGCCGTCCTCGGTGGCTGCGATCTGCGCGGGATCGACCTGTCCGGGTCACGGCTGCGGGAGGCCAGCCTGGTGGGTGCGGACCTGCGCAAGGCGGTGCTGCGGCAGGCCGATCTGTCCGGCGTGCGGGTCCAGGACGCCAAGTTCGAGCAGGCGGATCTGCGGGGCGCCCGGCTGGATCCGACCTTCTGGACCACCGCGAAGGTGCGGGGCGCCCGGATCGACATTCCGCAGGGGCTGGCCTACGCCGCGGCGCACGGCCTCGACATCCACGGCGAGTAAACCGGGCGATTTGTGCACGTTCAGCGGCGCTGCCCGCCGGTAAACGTGCACAAATCGCAGGGAATCAGCCCGCTTTGAGGCGGATCTTCCACCGCACGAAGCTGACGTAGAACAGCGACAGGCCCGCCAGCATCCCCATGTTGAACAGCCAGGTCCCGGTGGTGTGCTTCCAGTGCGAATCGTCGGGCGACAGCGGGGCGGGCACGAGTTGGGTCAGGTCGATCGTCGATGCCGTTGCCGCAAAACCCCAGCGGGCCGGGGTGATCCAGGACATCTGGTCCAGCACGATGCGGCCCGTCACCGGGATCATGCCGCCGGAGAACACCAACTGGGACATGATCGCGATCACCAGCAGCGGCATGATCTGTTCGTTGGACTTGGCCAGCGCCGACAACGCCAGACCGACCATCGCCGCGCACACGGTGGTGGCGGCGACGTCGACGTAGAGCTCGAGACTGCGCGGCAGCAGCAGACCGGTCGCGACGGCACCCTCGCCCCAGCCCTTGCCGAGGATGGCGATGGTGACCGCGATGGCGGACTGCACCAGCGCGAAGACGGTGAAGATGGCCACCTTGGCCAACAGGTAGGCGGTCGTCGACAACCCGACGGCCTGCTCGCGCAGGAAGATCGCGCGCTCGCCGATCAGGGCGCGGATGGTCAGCGCGGTACCCATGAAGATGGCGCCCACGTTCAACAGCACCAGGATCTGCCCCGGCTCGTTGGGTGCCTCACCACCCTTGATCGCGGGCACCGGAAGGCCGAACCCGACGTCGCCGGGCACCGTCAGCGCCAGTGTGCCCATGATGAACGGCAGGAGCGCCAGGAAGATGAAGTAGCCGCGGTCTGAGATGGTCAACCGGAACTGGCGGCGCGCGATCGTCGAGAACTGGCGCACCAGACTGGTCTTCGCGGGCTTGCCCAGATCGCCGGGTTGCTCGGACGGCGGCGCCGGGGGTGTCGGTGCGCTGCGCTCCAGATAACGGCGATACGCCTCGGCCGGGTCACCGGCCACACTGCTGAAGATGTCGGCCCAGTTCGTGGTGCCCAGCTGCGGGCCGATCTGGTTCGGCGGGCCGGCGAACGCCGTCTTGCCGCCGGGAGCCAGCAGCAGCACCTGGTCGCACACATCCAGATAGGTCAGCGAGTGGGTCACCACCAGCACCACACGGCCGGCATCGGCCAGCTGGCGCAGCATCGACATCACCTGGCGGTCCAGCGCCGGGTCCAGACCGGACGTCGGCTCGTCGAGGATGAGCAGCGACGGACCGGTCAGCAGTTCCAGCGCCACCGAGGCGCGCTTGCGCTGACCGCCGGACAGCTTGTCGACGCGGGTCTCCAGATGTTTGGTCATCTCGAGTTCTTCGAGGACCTGCATGACGACCTGCTCGCGGTCTTCTCTGGTGGTGTCCGGCGGCAGCCGCAGTTCCGCGGCGTACATCAGGGCCTGCTTGACGGTCAGCTGACCGTGCACCACGTCGTCCTGGGGGACCATCCCGATCCGGGAACGCAGCGAGGCGTACTCGGCGTGGATGTCGTGGCCCTCGAAGGTGACGGTGCCGCTGGTCGGGTGGGTGTACCCGGCGACCTGCTTGGCGAACGTCGACTTACCGGCGCCGGACGGCCCGATCACGGCGGTCAGGGTGCCGGGTCGGGCGTCCAGGGAGATGTTGTCCAGCAGGGTCTTGTTGCCCTCGATGGTCCAGGTGAGGCCACGGACCTCCAGGCCGCCGGTCCGGGTGTCGGCCTCGGTCTCGGTGCGCCGGGCCAGGGTGCCGCCGGCGAAGACCAGGTCGACGTTACCGATGGTGACGACGTCGCCGTCGCGCAGCGTCGCCTCGTCGACCCGCTGGCCGTTGACGAAGGTGCCGTTGATGCTGCGGTTGTCGCGGATCTCGGTGCCGCCCGGCACGGGCACCAAGGTGGCGTGATGCCGCGAGGCGAGCACGTCGGGGATGACGATGTCGTTGTCGGTCGCCCGACCGATCTTGATCCCGCCCGGCGGCACCTCGGGGGAGCGGCCCGGGCGCAGGATCTTGAGCATCGTCGTGCCGATGTTGTCGCCGCCGCCACTGCGCGGCACCGCGGTCGGCCCGATGGTGGTCGGCGGCGGGTAGTCGTCGGCGGCGGGCGCAGGCGGCGGGTAGGTCGGGTGCGCCGCGCTCTGCTGGGCGGGGTACGGCGCGCTCGGCTGCGGGCCGGACGGGTAGTGCGGGCCGGTCGGGTAGTGCGGCTGGGCCGGCACCCCGGGAGCCGACGGGTACTGCGGCTGCGGCCGTGACACCGGCGGTCCCGCTGTGGGCCAGGGGCTGGACGACGGCGGCTGTGTCGGCCACGCCGTGCTCTGCCGCGCGGTGACGGGTATGGAGGCGGTCTGCGGCGGCGTACCGGCCGATCCCTGGTGGCGCCCCACCTCGAAGGTCAGCAGCGGACCATCGGGGTTACCGATGTTGAGGCGCTGGCCGTCGGTGATGTCGATGGTGGGTACCCGCTGGCCGTTGACGTACATCCCGTTGAGGGAGCCGTTGTCGATGGCGATCCAGCGGCCCTGGTCGAAGCGCAGCACCAGGTGCGCACGGGAGATCAGCGGGTGGGCGATCCGGACGTCTGCGCGCAGGTCACGACCGACGACGACATCGTTGCCGGCGGAGAAGGTCCGTGCGGACCCGTCGTAGCGAACGGACAGGGCGGGCGCGGCGGGTCGGCTCATCGTCTGCAACTCTATCGGTAGCGGCGCCGTCGTATGGGGCGGCGTACATGCCGATTCGGTATCGGCGGGGCCGAGGTCAGTGCACCAGGGCGTCGGGGGCGCCGGTCACCACGCAGTGGGTGTGGCTGTAGATGGTCGGCATGCACAGGTTGCAGTGCGTGCACGTCGAACGGACCGAGCTTGGGTCTTCGGCGTCTTTGATCCGGTTGATCAGGTCGGGCTCGGCGAGCAGCGCGCGTCCCATCGCGACGAAGTCGAATCCCTCGGCCATCGCCATGTCCATGGTGTCGCGGTTGGTGATACCGCCGAGCAGGATCAGCGGCAGCTTCAACTCGGCGCGGAACAGCTTGGCCTCGCGCAGCAGGTAGGCCTCGCGGTACGGGTACTGGCGGAGGAACTTGTTACCGGTCATCCGCATGCCCCAACTGATGGGTGGCTTGAACGCGGCGGCGAACTCTTTGATCGGGGCATCGCCCCGGAACAGGTACATCGGGTTGACCAGGGAACTGCCCGCGGTCAGCTCGATCGCGTCCAGGCCACCGTCTTCTTCGAGCCACTTCGCCGTCTGCAGGGATTCCTCGGTGTTGATGCCGCCGCGCACGCCGTCGCTCATGTTCAGCTTCGCGGTCACCGCGATCCGGTCCCCGACGGCTTCGCGTACTGCGCGCACCAGTCCGCGCGCCACCTTGGCGCGGTTCTCCAGGGAGCCGCCGAACTCGTCGCTGCGGCGGTTGAGCAGCGGGCTCAGGAACGAACTGGCCAGGTAGTTGTGCCCGAGGTGGACTTCGACGGCGTCGAAGCCGGATTCGATGGCCAGCCGCGCGGCGTTGGCGTGCGCGGCCATCACCTCGCGGATGTCGTCCTTGGTGGCCTTCTTGGCGAAGCGCATGGACAGCGGGTTGAAGAATCGCATGGGCGCCAGGGCCTGCGCCTTGTTGGTGCGGGAGTTGGCCACCGGGCCGGCGTGGCCGATCTGTGCGCTGATCGCCGCGCCCTCGGCGTGGATGGCGTCGGTGAGGCGGCGCAGTCCCGGCACCGCCTCGGGGCGCATCCACAGCTGCCAGCCGTCGGTGCGGCCGCCCGGGGAGACTGCGCAATACGCCACCGTCGTCATCCCCACACCACCGGCGGCGGGCAGCCGGTGGTAGTTGATCAAATCGTCGGTGACCAGGGCATCTGGCGTGGCGGCTTCGAAGGTGGCGGCCTTGATGATGCGGTTACGCAGGGTCACCGGACCGAGCCGGGCTGCGCCGAACACATCGGTGGACACATTCTGCGGACTGTTCATAGACGGAGCCTGCCACGGCGCCTGACAGAATGGCACCCGTGGGTGCGATTACGTTGGACGGCAAGGCCACGCGCGACGAGATTTTCGTCGATCTCAAAGAGCGCGTCGCGAAGTTGACTGCTTCGGGGCGGACGCCCGGGCTGGGCACGATCCTGGTCGGCGACGACCCGGGCTCGCAGGCCTATGTGCGCGGCAAGCATGCCGACTGCGCCAAGGTCGGCATCAATTCGATCCGCCGGGACCTGCCGGCCGATATCAGTCAGGCCGAACTCGACGCCACCATCGACGAGCTCAACGCCAACCCGGAGTGCACCGGCTACATCGTGCAGTTGCCGTTGCCCAAGCATCTCGACGAGAACGCGGCACTGGAACGGGTGGACCCGGACAAGGACGCCGACGGGCTGCATCCGACCAACCTGGGCCGGCTGGTGCTGGGCAAAGAAGCGCCACTGCCCTGCACCCCGCGCGGCATCGTGCATCTGCTGCGGCGGTTCGACGTCCCGATCGCCGGTGCGCATGTCGTGGTGATCGGGCGTGGCGTGACGGTGGGCCGTCCGCTGGGCCTGCTGCTGACCCGCCGGTCCGAGAACGCCACGGTGACGTTGTGCCACACCGGAACTCGTGACCTGGCCGCGCTGACCCGCCAGGCCGACATCATCGTGGCCGCGGTCGGCGTGCCGTACATGGTGACCGCCGACATGGTGAAACCCGGTGCGGCGGTGGTCGATGTCGGGGTGAGCCGGGTGGAGGGCAAACTGACCGGCGACGTCGCTCCGGACGTGTGGGATGTGGCGGGCCACGTGTCGCCCAACCCCGGTGGGGTGGGTCCGCTGACGCGGGCGTTCCTGCTGACCAACGTGGTCGAGCGCGCGGAGATGGGCCGATGAGCGCTTGCGCGAAGAGCAGAGCGCACCGATGAGCGCTTGCGCGAAGAGCAGAGCGCACCGATGAGCGCTGGCGCGAAGAGCCGAGCGCACCGATGAGCGCTGGCGCGAAGAGCCAGAAAGCCGTGACGCTCAAGGACTTCGCCCGCAAGGTTTTCGGCGGGCAGTGGCCCATCCTGGCGGTCGGGCTGATTTTCGTGCTGGCCTTCGTGCTGGTGGTCGCCGGCTACTGGCGCCGGGGCGCGCTGGTGATCGCGATCGGGGTCGGGGTGGCCGCCGCGCTGCGCCTGGCCCTGACCGAGGATCGGGCCGGGCTGCTGGTGGTGCGATCCAGGGTGATCGACGTCGCCACGACGGCCACTGTGAGTGCGGTCATGCTGTACATCGCCTGGACCATCGACCCGCTGGGCACCAGCTAGAAACCTGCCCACCGGGCAATTTTGCACGTTAGGCAAAAATTGCCTAACGTGGTCGTCATGACGGGGCTGCGAGAACGCAAGAAGGCCGATACCCGCCGGGCGCTCAGCGATGCCGCACTCGAACTGACGTTCCGGCACGGCCTGGAGAACGTCACCCGCGAGGACATCGCCCGGGTGGCCGGGGTGTCGCTGCGGACGTTCAACAACTACTTCACCGGCAAGTACGAGGCCCTGGCCTACCGTCAGACCGAACGGGTCCGGCGCAGCATCGCCGAGCTGCAAAAGCGCCCGGCCGGCGAGCCGCTGTGGACGGCGATCACCGAATCGATCCTCATCCCGGTCGACGAGGACTTCGCCACGGCGGGCCCCGAAAACGCCGTGCCCACCCGAGCCGAACTCGTCGAGGTCCGGAAACTGTTGATGAGTCCGGAGATTCGTGGCGTCGTGGGCAGGGCGCTCATCGAGGAGTGGATCACGGTGATCGCCGAGCGCACCGGCACCGATCCGGATCGCGACATGTATCCGCGGCTGGTGGCCGGCGTGGTGCACGCGGTCGGCGACGCCGCCGCCGACGCCTACGCCAAAGCCGATCCGCCGGTGGCCTTCCCCGAGTTGCTCCGACAGGGGTTCGCCGCCGTCGCGGGCGGTCTGACCCAACCGGAAGGAACCCATGACTGAGCAGGTGGTGATCGCCGGTGCCGGCCCGAACGGGCTGATGCTGGCCTGTGAACTCGCGCTGGCCGGCGTCCGGCCGGTGGTGCTGGACAGGCTGCCGGGTCCGAGTGCTGAGCCGAAGGCCAATGGCCTTGTCGGACAAGTGATCCGGCAACTCGATATGCGCGGCCTCTTTCACCTGTTCGGTGGCGACAACGGACCGCCGAAGCCTGCCTACGGCTGGATGTTCGCCGGGATCTCGTTGGGGTTTCTGGGGTTGCCGGACAATCCGATGTACGCGCTGCTGTTGCCGCAGCCCCGATTGGTGCGCCTGCTGGAAACGCGGGCCCGCGATCTCGGGGTGGATATCCGGTGGGGTCATGAGGTGGTGGATTTCCGGACCGACGAGCACGCCGTGCACGTGGCGGTGCGCACGGGCGACCGGACCGACGAACTGGTCGCCGGGTATCTGGTGGGTGCCGACGGTGGCCGCAGCATGGTGCGCAAGAATCTCGGCGTCGGCTTTGTCGGTCACACCTCGGACATCGTCAGCCGGATCGCTCATGTGTATCTTCCCGACGAGCTCCTGGTTCCCGGCCGCGGGTACGAACTGCCCGGTTTCGGTCTGCTGCCCTTCGGTAACAGCAGATTCGAGAACGGCTCGATCGTGGTCTTCCCGCTCGAGCCGGACCGGCCGATGATCGGCACCATCGAGTACGGCTGGACGGTCGGAAGCCAGGAAGGGCCGATCTCGCTGGCCGAGTTGCGGGACAGCCTGCGGCGGATCCTCGGCGTGGACGTCCCGGTCCAGCCCCCGAGAAAGCCGGGCGCACATGCACTTCGGCGACTCGACGGGATCAACTCCCGCCAGGCTGAGCGTTACCGCGTCGGGCGGGTGCTGCTGCTCGGCGATGCCGCGCACGTGCACTCGCCGATGGGTGGCCCCGGCCTGAACCTGGGCCTGCAGGATGCCGTCAACCTCGGGTGGAAGCTGGCCGATGTCATCGCCGGACGGGCCGCTGACGGCCTGCTCGACACCTACCAGAGCGAGCGACACCCGGTGGGGGAGCGGGTGATGATGCACTCGATGGCACAACTGGCGCTCGCGGCCCCCGGACCCGAAGTCGGCGCGCTACGCACGCTTTTCGGTGAACTGGCCGCCAAACCGGAGGTGGCCGGGCACCTCGCCCACCTGCTGGCCGGCTCCGATGTGCGCTATGACGTCGGCGATGACCACCCGTGGGCCGGTCGGCTGGTGCCCGATCTGACCCTCGACGACGGTCGCCGCGTCGCCGATCTGCTGCATGAGGCCCGGCCGGTCGTACTGGACCTCTCCGGTGGGGCGCTCGATGTGGCGGAATTCCCCGAGCGGGTGGATGTGGTGACCGGAGCCTGCCGGCACGCTCCCGCGGCGCTGCTCCTCCGGCCCGACGGTTACGTCGCCTGGGCTGCCGACAGCGTCGACGCGCCGGCCGTCTCGGGTCTGCGCGCCGCGCTCGCCCGCTGGTGCGGTCAGCCCAGCGTCGCCCGGATGCCCACCGTCACGTAGGGCAGCGCCAGACCGGACGTATTGACCAGCGCGGGATGGGTTTTCAGCAGCTCGCGGACCTGGTCCAGGGTCCGGGTACGCACCTCGGCCGGTGAGGTGATGCAGTAACTGCGCGAGGCCACCAGGTCGATCAGGGCCTGCGGGGTCAGGTAGCTCGTCCACTCGAACTGCGTGCGCTCGACCACCGCGAACGGCTCGGGCAGACTCACCTTCTGCTCCAGGGCGTGATCCTCGTGGCCGATGATCCGGCCCAGATCCTTCACCCAGCCCATCCGCTCGTCGCGGGTGTTCCACACCAGGCCCAGCCGCCCGCCGGGACGAAGCACCCGGGCGATCTCACGCACCGCACGATCGGCGTCGAACCAGTGCCAGGCCTGGGCCACCAGCACCGAATCCACACTGTCATCGGGCAGCGGGATGTCCTCGGCCGTACCCAGCAGGGCGGGAGTGTCCGGCAGCGACGCGCTGAGCACCTCCAGCATCTCCTGGATCGGGTCGACGGCGATCACGTCGAGCCCCCGTTCGGCGAGCCGGACGGTCAGCTTGCCGGTACCGGCGCCGAGGTCGAGCACCGTGTGTGCGCCCGGCGGCAGCAACCAGTCGATGGCCTCCGGCGGATACGACGGCCGGCCGCGTTCGTACGCCGCGGCCTCCTCTCCGAACGACAGTGACCGACTGCGCGCGGAATCGGTCATTGCGCCGCGAGCTTCAGCGTCTGCCGGATGAGGGCACCCACCGAGTCCGTCTCGACCAGGAATCCGTCATGGCCGTAGATCGAATCGACGACGTTGAGCCCGGCACAGCCGGGCAGCAGGTCGGCCAGTTCCTGTTGCAGGCGAATGGGATACAGCCGATCGGAGGTGATCCCGCCGACGATCACCGGCACCTGGCAGGACTCCAGCGCTGCGGGCACGCCGCCGCGACCGCGGCCGACGTCGTGGCTGGACAGCGCATCCGACAGCGCCACATAGGTACCCGCATCGAAGCGCGCCACCAGCTTCTCGCCCTGGTATTCCAGATAGCTCTGGATCGCGAAGCGGGCGTCATCGTCACCTTGGAGGTCGCCCTGCGTATCGTTGCGGAATCGCGAATCCAGTTCGGCCTCACCGCGATACGTCAGATGAGCGAACCGCCGCGCGACCTCCAGCCCGGCGGTGGGGGCCCGTCCGGTGCCGTGGTAGTCGCCGCCCTGCCAGTCGGGATCGGCCTTGATGGCCGCGACCTGGCTGCTCTGCGTGCCGATCTGGTCGGCGGTCGCACGCGCCCCGACGGCCAGCACCAGTGCCGTGCGGACCGTGTCGGGGTGACCGATGATCCACTCCAGCGCACGGGCTCCGCCCATCGAGCCGCCGATCACCGCCGCCACCCGGGTGATACCCAGGGCGGCCAGTGCGGCCAGATCGGCGTTCACCTGATCGCGGATCGTGATGGCGGGGAAGCGCGAACCCCACGGCTTACCGTCACGGGCCAGCGAACTCGGGCCGGTGGACCCGCGGCAGCCACCGAGCACGTTGGTCGAGATCGCACACCACCGGTCGGTGTCGATCGGGGCGCCCGAGCCGGCCACCCCGTCCCACCAACCCGGCGTGGGGTGACCCGGGCCCGCCGGACCGGTGACATGCGAGTCGCCGGTCAGCGCATGCAGCACCATCACGACGTTGTCGCGCTCGGGGGACAGCTCGCCCCAGCGTTGCACCGCGATGGTGACGTCATCGAGCACCGCGCCGTTCTCCAGCGTCAGCGCACCGATATCGACGAGACCGGTTTCGCCTTCGGCCGGCAGGGACACGACGGGGCGGGTGTCTGACACGGTCACACTGCCGCCGCCGTCCGCGCGCCGGCCTTCCGGGCCGCGGCGAAACCCCGTTCCAGATCGGCCAGGATGTCGTCGATGCCCTCGATACCGACCGCCAGCCGCACCAGGCCGGGGGTGACCCCGGTGGTCAGCTGCTCCTGCGGGGTCAGCTGCTGGTGCGTGGTCGACGCGGGGTGGATGACCAGTGAACGCACATCACCGATATTGGCGACGTGGCTGTGCAGCGTCAACGCGTCGACGAAGGCCTTACCTGCGGCGATGCCGCCGGCCAGCTCGAACGCCAGCACCGCGCCGGTGCCCTTGGGGGCGATCTTGCGGCCCAGGTCGTACCAGGGTGAGGTGGGCAGCCCCGCATAGTTCACCGACGTGACGTCGGGATGCCCGGCGAGGAACTCGGCCACCTGCAGGGCGTTGGACACATGCCGTTCAACGCGCAGGCTCAGCGTTTCCAATCCCTGGGCGATGAGGAAGGCGTTGAAGGGGGACAGCGCGCTGCCCAGATCGCGCAGCAGCTGTACCCGGGCCTTGAGGGCGTAGGCGGGCGCGCCGAGGTCGGCGAACACGACACCGTGGTAGCTCGGGTCCGGTTCGGTGAAACCGGGATGGCGACCCTGTGTCCAGTCGAACCTGCCCCCGTCGACGATGACGCCGGCGATCGCCGAACCGTGTCCGCCCAGGTACTTGGTGGCCGAGTGCACGACGATGTCGGCGCCGTGCGCGATGGGCTGGATCAGGTAGGGGGTGGCGATGGTGTTGTCGACGATCAGGGGCACGCCGTTGTCATGCGCCACCGCGGAGACGCCGGGAATGTCGAGCACATCGATCTGGGGGTTGGAGATGGTCTCGGCGAAGAAGGCCTTGGTGTTCGGCCGCACGGCCGCCCGCCAGGACTCCAGATCGTCCGGGTCGGCCACGAAGCTGACCTCGATGCCCAGCTTGGGCAGCGTGTAGTGGAACAGGTTGTACGTGCCGCCGTAGAGCCTGGGGGAGGACACAATATGGTCGCCGGCGGCCGCGAGATTGAGGATGGCGAAGGTCTCGGCTGCCTGCCCGGAGGACAGGAACAGCGCCGCGACGCCGCCTTCGAGCGCTGCCACCCGCTGCTCGATGACATCGGTGGTCGGGTTGCCGATCCGGGTGTAGATGTTGCCGGGCTCGGCAAGCCCGAACAGCGCGGCGGCGTGGTCGGTGCTGTCGAAGGTGTAGGACGTGGTCTGGTAGATCGGCAGCGCGCGTGCGTTGGTGGCGGCATCGGGGGACTGGCCGGCGTGTACCTGCTTGGTCTCGAACGACCAGGCGGCGGTGAGGTCGTCGGGGTTGTTCTCGAGTTCGGTCATGAGCGGTTCTCCTGTGCGAAAGAGGGGAAGGGGTGTCCGGTGGGTGACGTCATGGAAGACGGCGGTAACCCGCGAGGGGCTTACCGACTGGATTCACGGACAACAGCACATGGTTTACCTCCATCAGGTCTCCCTACCTCAGGGGCCCGATAGAACGGACCCGCGCTTGCCTTGCGGTCGTTCGGAAACATCCCGACGACTGCTCAACCTGGTCTTCACCCGGAGCACCCCACCGCGGTTGGAGGGTTGCCGGCCAGCAAGCCGGGGCTTGATGCTGGCACTCATGACCGATACAAAGCCTAACTCACCACCTCGGGCGTCGGCCACCGGGTTTGTCGACGGGGTGTGGTAAGCGTGTCGCGGGGGCGGCTCGCGCACACGGGGCAAAGCCCCACCTTCGGGCGGGCCACAAGCTACTGGCCAGTAGCCAAGGTTGGCCCCTCATGGCTGCCTGGGCCCTTGTAGTGTTGCCGTCGAGACCTGCCAGAACCTGGAAGGTCCCAGAAGAACAGTGACACGCCAAAGGAAAAGGCGCCCAACACCAAGGGGCACGTCGCTTTTGGGGTCCGTGTCGCACGCCGTATATCTGATACAGACAGTGAGGCCGGAAGAACAACCATGAGCGCCCAGCAGCCGACAATCATCTACACGCTGACCGACGAAGCGCCGCTTCTTGCCACCTACGGCTTCCTTCCGGTGATCCGCACCTTCGCCGACGCCGCCGGTATCGACGTGGCGACGAGCGACATCTCCGTAGCGGCGCGCATCCTGGCCGAGTTCGGTGACTACCTCACCGACGAACAGAAGGTGCCCGACAACCTGGCCGCCCTCGGCGAGCTGACCCAGGATCCCAACGCCAACATCATCAAGCTGCCGAACATCAGCGCCTCGGTGCCGCAGCTGATGGCCGCGATCAAGGAATTGCAGGGTAAGGGCTACGCCCTGCCGGATTACCCGGGCGACCCGAAGACCGACGAAGAAAAGGTGCTCAAGGACCGCTACTCCAAGATCCTGGGCAGCGCGGTGAACCCGGTGCTGCGCGAGGGAAACTCCGACCGCCGCGCCCCCAAGGCGGTCAAGGAGTACGCCCGCAAGCACCCGCACAGCATGGGCGCGTGGTCGCAGGCCTCCCGGACCCACGTCGCGACCATGAAGCACGGCGACTTCTACCACGGCGAGAAATCGCTGACGCTGGACAAGGCGCGCAACGTCAAGATGGTCCTGACCACCAAGAGCGGTGCCACCGTCGTGCTCAAGCCCGAGGTCAAGCTCGACGCCGGCGACATCATCGACAGCATGTTCATGAGCAAGAAGGCGCTGTGCGACTTCTACGAGGAGCAGATCGAGGACGCCTACAAGACCGGCGTGATGTTCTCGCTGCACGTCAAGGCCACCATGATGAAGGTCAGCCACCCCATCGTCTTCGGGTACGCGGTGAAGATCTTCTACAAGGACGCCTTCGCCAAGCATCAGGCGCTGTTCGACGAGCTGGGCGTCAACGTCAACAACGGTCTTTCCGACCTCTACAGCAAGATCGAGTCACTGCCGGCGTCGCAGCGTGAGGAGATCATCGAGGATCTGCATCGCTGCCACGAGCACCGGCCGGAGCTCGCGATGGTCGACTCGGCCAAGGGCATCTCGAACTTCCACTCGCCGTCCGACGTGATCGTGGACGCCTCGATGCCCGCGATGATCCGCCTCGGCGGCAAGATGTACGGCGCCGACGGCCGCACCAAGGACACCAAGGCCGTCAACCCGGAGTCGACCTTCTCCCGGATGTACCAGGAGATGATCAACTTCTGTAAGACCAACGGCCAGTTCGATCCGACCACCATGGGCACGGTCCCCAACGTGGGCCTGATGGCACAGCAGGCCGAGGAGTACGGCAGCCACGACAAGACCTTCGAGATCTCCGAGGACGGCGTCGCCGACATCGTCGATATCGCGACCGGCGAGGTGCTGGTCTCGCAGAACGTCGAAGCGGGTGACATCTGGCGGATGCCGGTCGTCAAGGACGCCGCCATCCGGGACTGGGTCAAGCTGGCCGTCAACCGGGCCCGGCTGTCCGGTATGACCACGGTGTTCTGGCTGGACGACGAACGTCCGCACGAGAACGAACTGCGTAAGAAGGTCAAGGCCTATCTCAAGGACGAGGACACCGAGGGCCTCGACATCACGATCCTGCCGCAGGTCTGGGCCATGCGGTACACCCTGGAGCGAGTCATCCGCGGGCTCGACACCATCGCCGCGACGGGCAACATCCTGCGCGACTACCTGACCGACCTGTTCCCGATCCTGGAGCTGGGCACCAGCGCCAAGATGCTGTCGGTGGTGCCGCTGATGGCCGGCGGCGGACTGTATGAGACCGGTGCCGGTGGTTCGGCGCCCAAGCACGTCAGCCAGCTGCTCGAAGAGAATCACCTGCGCTGGGATTCGCTCGGCGAGTTCCTCGCGATCGGTGCCAGCCTGGAGGATCTGGGCAACAAGACCGGCAACGCCAAGGCCAAGGTGCTGGCCGACACGCTGGACAGCGCCGTCGGCAAGCTGTTGGACGAGAACAAGAATCCGTCCCGCAAGGCCGGTGAGTTGGACAACCGGGGCAGCCAGTTCTACCTTGCGCTGTTCTGGGCGCAGGCGCTGGCCGAACAGACCGAGGACGCCGAACTGGCCGCGCACTTCGCTCCGCTGGCCAAGTCCCTGGCCGACAGCGAGGACGCCATCGTGACCGAGCTCAACGAGGTCCAGGGCGGGCACGCCGACATCGGCGGGTACTACTTCCCGGATCCGGAGAAGACGGCGGCCGTGATGCGTCCGAGCAAGACGTTCAACGCCGCCTTGGAGGCCGTCAAGAGCTGAGGCTGCCGGTCAGCCCGCCGGCGACGCCGCGCGCTCGGGTTCGGTGTGCGCGTCGACGAAGTCGGCGATCAGCTCGGTGACGTGGCCGGGCGCTTCGAGCATCGGGATGTGGCCGTAGCCCGGCAGTCTGGTCACGCGGGTATCGCGGGGCAGATTGTCGAGGAAGTAGCGGTGCCCACGCGGTGTCGGGAAGACCCGGTCCTTCTCGCACAGCACCAGGTGCGTCGGCACGCCGACATCGGCCAACTCCAGCAGGCCGGGGAGTCGCAGCGTCTTGAGTAGCAGCTGAAAGTACGCCGTGCAGTGCGTGGCGTCCTCGAGGAGCGCGACCATATCGGGACGGCTGGGCCCGTCGGCGGGCCCGCTGACGGGCAGGGTGGCGATCCGCTGGACGAACGGCAACTCCAGGATGCGAGGGCCGAGTAGGCGCGCGGCGAGCAGGGCCGGCCCGCCGAGGATGAATTTCAGCACCGTCTCGTACTTGCCGGGCGAATGCTGACTCCACCCGCCGGCCGGGGCGATCGCGGTCAGGGTGCGTGACCGGCCCCGGCGCTCCAGTTCGAAGGCCACCCAGCCGCCCAGTGAGTTGCCGACGATATGCGCGGTGCGCCAGCCGATTTCGTCCATACGTCGCTCGATGTCGTCGACCAGGGCGACGGTGTCGAGCAGCCAGCTCGGTGCGCGGCGACCGCCACGGTGGCCGACCATGGTGGGCGCCAGCACCTCGAAACGGCCGGTGCCGGCGAGTCGGGTGGCCACCGTCCGCCAGACGTTCTGGGAGCACAGGAACGGGTGCAGCATCAGAATGGGCTCACCCGATCCGAGGTGGATCGGTGTGCGTTCGGTCATAGCGCCCGACACTAAGGTGATACCGGCGGTACCGCAAGAATCTGTGGGTGCGGGGGTGCCGACCGGCTGTCGGTGGCCTCTACTAGGGTGCTGGCGTGATCGTCACCACCGTCAACGTCAACGGCATCCGCGCGGCCGTCAAGCAACGATCCAGTGAGAACCTCGGTCTGTTGCCCTGGTTGAAGGAGTCCCGTGCCGACATCGTCTGTCTGCAGGAGACCCGCGCCGACGACGAGCAGCTGCGCGACGCGCTGGCGCCGGCCCTGGCAGACGGCTGGCATCTGGCGTCGGCGGAGCCGCATGTGAAGGGCCGCAACGGTGTTGCCGTCCTGTCGCGGACCCCGTTCACCGGTGTGCGGGTGCTGCAATCCGAGGAGTTCGCCGCGCACGGCCGCTATATCGAGGTGGACACCGAGGGCGCCACCGTCGCCAGCGTCTACCTGCCCACCGGGGAGGCCGAGACCGACCGACAGCTGGAGAAGGAACGCTTCATGGCGACCATCGAGGCCCGGATGGCGGAACTTCTGGGCGGCAACCGCGACACCGTACTGTGCGGTGACTGGAACATCGCCCACACCGAGAACGACATCAAGGCCTGGAAGGCCAACGTCAAGAAAGCCGGCTTCCTGCCCGGCGAGCGGCAGTGGCTGACCGAGCTGATGGCCACCGGGTGGGTTGACGTGGTGCGCAGGCTGCACCCCGACGTCGCCGGCCCCTACAGCTGGTGGTCATGGCGCGGTAAGGCTTTCGACAACGACGCCGGCTGGCGCATCGACTATCACCTGGCCGATCCGCGACTGGCCGAACGGGCGGTGTCCGCTCATGTCGAGCGTGCCGAGTTGTATGCGCTGCGGTGGTCGGATCACGCGCCGGTGACGGTCGAATTCAGCTGACCGGGCAGTGCGGGTCGCCGGGTGCGCTGAGCGCACTGTCGGCACCGTCGATGGCCGCACGCACCGCATCCAGAACCCGTGGATCCCAGGTGAGTCCCGTCTGCCAGGGCAGCCCGGCGAGATCGGACACGAAGATGCTGTGGGTGTCGTCGAAGGTGAGGCAGCGCCGGTGCGGCAGTACCCGGTCGCTGATCTCGGTGGCCAGCGCACTCGAGAGCGCGACGAGCCCGTCGTTGGGCCACACGGTGGGATTCACCGGGCCCGCGCCCGCCGGTGCGGCGAAGCGGTTGCCGCCGATCAGGGTCACCGGGATCTTGTCCAGCACCCCGGCCTGGTAGTCGTTCCAGCCGTCGGGGCCCATCAGGTAGGCCTGGTTGACCTCGCGTCCCGAGCCGGCCATCAGCCGTTCGACCTCGGCCTTCATATTGTCCATGGCGGTCTCGCAGAAGGTGTCCCCGAGGCAGTCCGACCTCGGGGTGATCCCGTTGGCGTAATCGGACAGATAGGACCCCTGCCACGGGGTCCCGAGGGTCGTCAGCGACCGGATCCGGATCGGTGATCCCAGGCTCTGCAAGACCCGGATGGCCGACCGGGAATACAGCCCGCCCATCGAGTGGCCGACGATGTCGATCTCGTCGACGCCGTAGCGCTCGTGCAGGTGGCCGAAGAATCGGGCCAGATGTTCACCGGCGGTGTCGATGCTGGCGGTCGAGTTGACGGTCATGTTCTCCGGGAGCGGGATCGGACAGTCCCCGAAGGCGCCGAAACCGCCCTGGTCGACGACGGGGCCGCGACCGGCCATCGCCGGCGAGGTGAACACGGTGTAGCCCTGCCCGAGCAGGTAGTGGCGCAGCTCGGTATCGGTGTTTCCGGCGGCCAGCCCCGACGCACAAGCCTGGTCGGGCGTGGTGAACGGACTCGTGGCGTCGCCGCCGGACACGATGACGACGGCGCGGCCCGCGGATCGCGGTGCGGCGTGGGCGATTCCGACACTGAACGCGGTGGCGAGGGCGAAGACCAACAGGCCGACCAAGAAGCGGTACACGACCCTCCCAATTAATTGACGGTGTCGCAAATAGTAGTCGGTGCAGCCCGAAATCCGCGCATGACAAAATCAACACATCATGAGTGATTCCAGCAGCTCCGCTCGCCAGGTCGTCTTCTCCGGCGCGCAGCCCACATCAGACTCCCTGCACCTCGGTAACGCGCTCGGGGCGGTCAACCAGTGGGTGGGCCTGCAGCACGACTACGACGCCTACTTCTGTGTCGTGAACCTGCACGCCCTCACCGTCGCGCAGGATCCCGAGGTGCTGCGCGCGCGCACGCTGGCCACCGCGGCGCAGTACCTGGCCCTCGGGGTGGATCCCGCCAAGGCGACGGTGTTCGTGCAGAGTCACGTGCCCGCGCACGCCGAACTCGCGTGGGTCTTGGGGTGTTTCACCGGATTCGGCCAGGCCTCTCGGATGACGCAGTTCAAGGACAAGTCGCAGAAGCAGGGCGCCGACTCGACCACCGTCGGTCTGTTCACCTACCCGGTGTTGATGGCCGCCGACGTGTTGCTCTACGACACGGCCGTGGTGCCGGTGGGGGAGGACCAGCGTCAGCATCTGGAGCTCGCGCGCGACGTCGCCGCGCGGGTCAACGGTCGGTTCCCCGGCACCTTCGTGGTGCCTGAGGCGATGATCCCCAAGGCCACCGCCAAGATCTACGACCTGCAGGACCCGACGGCGAAGATGAGCAAGTCGGCGTCCACCGATGCCGGGTTGATCAGCCTGCTCGACGATCCGAAGAAGACCGCCAAGAAGATCCGCTCGGCGGTCACCGACAGTGAGCGCGAGATCCGGTTCGATCCGCAGAACAAGCCGGGGGTGTCCAACCTGCTGACCATCCAGTCCGCGGTGACCGGTACCGACGTCGACAAGCTCGTCGAGGGTTACTCGGGGCGCGGCTACGGCGATCTGAAGTCCGAAACAGCGGACGCCGTAGTCGAATTCGTCACCCCCATCAAGAACCGGGTCGACGACCTGCTGGCCGATCCGGCCGAACTCCAGGCGGTGCTCGCCGCCGGTGCCGCGCGCGCCGGCGAGGTCGCTGAAAAGACGCTGCGGCGGGTATATGACAGGGTGGGCTTCCTGCCGCCCACGCGCTGACACCCGGGGAGAAACCGCCATGGCTGAGCCGGACGACAAGCCGGGTGTGCTGGACCGACTGCGCGCCCGATTCCCGTGGTTGGGCCGCATCATGCGGGCCCAGCAACGCTACAACGACCGCAAGGGCGATTTCTACGCCGCGGGCATCACCTACTTCACGGTGTTCGCGCTGTTTCCGTTGTTGATGGTGGGCTTCGCGGCCGCCGGCTTCGTGCTGGCCAGCCGGCCGCAGTTGATGGCCGATATCGAACTGCGGATCAAGGAGACGGTGTCGGGTGACTTCGGCACCCAACTGGTGCAGCTGATGGACTCGGCGATCTCCTCCCGCGGCACGGTCGGTGTCATCGGCCTGGCCACCGCAGCCTGGGCCGGCTTGGGCTGGATGTCGAACCTGCGCGAGGCGCTCAGCCAGATGTGGGAGCAGCGCACCGAGAAGGACGGTTTCGTGCGCGCCAAGCTGTCGGATCTGGCGGCCTTGCTGTCGGTGTTCGTCGCCATGGTGCTCACCATCGCGCTCACCGCGCTGGCCAACAAGTCGGTGATGACGCGGGTGCTGGATTGGGTGGGGCTGCACGACATCACGACGCTGGGCCGGCTGTTGGGCGCGGTGTCCTGGTTGCTCTCGGCGCTGGTGTCCTGGCTGCTGTTCACCTGGATGATCGCCCGGCTGCCGCGTGAGCCGGTCGCCTTCGGCGGCTCGGTACAGGGCGGGCTGCTGGCTGCGGTGGGGTTCGAGATCTTCAAGCAGGTCGGGTCGATCTATCTGGGCTCGGTCGTGCACGGACCGGCCGGCGCCACCTTCGGTCCGGTGCTCGGTCTGATGGTGTTCGCCTACGTGACCGCCCGGCTCATCCTGTTCGCCACCGCGTGGGCGGCGACATCGGCCGAGAGCATGTTGCTGGCGCCCGTCGGGCCGCCCGGTCCGGCGGCCATCACCCCGCGGGTGCAGGTGCGCGAGGGAGTCGGAGTCCACGGTGCGGCGGTCGCGTTCGCGGCGGGAGCGATTGGGGCGTTGGGTATTTCGCGATGGTGCCGCCGTTCGCGATGACACCGGCCCAGGCATGGTGCGAGGCCATGGGGATCTCGGTGCCGATCGTGAACGCCCCGATGGGCGGCGCGGCCGGCGGGCGGTTGGCCGCCGCGGTGTCGAAAGCGGGCGGGTTGGGGATGATCGGCATGGGCAGCGCGGCCACCCCGGGGGCATTGCGCCGGGAGCTTGCCGAACTGGGCGACCACGGCGGCCCGTTCGGCATCGGGCTGGTGCACTGGGTGATGTCCGAGCAGCCCGAGCTGTTCGAGATCGCGGTGGCGGCGCGGCCCACGCTGCTCGCGGTGAGTTTCGGAGATGACTGGTCCTGGGTGGCTGACGCGCACGCCGCGGGTGTCCCGGTGTGCGCCCAAGTGGCGCATCGGGGCGCCGCGGAGCGCGCGTTGGCCGCCGGGGTGGATGTCCTGGTGGCCCGCGGCGCCGAGGGTGGGGGCCACGGCGAGCCGGTGTCGCCGACTCGGGTGGTACTCGCCGACGTCCTCGATGCCGTCGATGTCCCGGTGCTTGCCGCCGGGGGGATCGGATCGGCCGCCGCGGTATCCGCCGCACTGGCCGCCGGGGCGGCGGGGGTGTGGGTGGGGACGGCGTTCACGCTGTGCCACGAGGCTCTGACGCCGCCGGGGGCCCGTGGCGAACTGCTGGCGGGCACCGAGACCGAACTCACCCGGGAATTCGACATCGCCGCCGGATACCGTTGGCCGGTAACCATTCCCGAGCGCGTGCTGCGCGGTTCGGCGGTCAACGCCGGTCAGGGCGTCGGCGAGCTGGGGGAGGAACTCGGGGCGGCGGAGGTGGTGGCCCGGCTGGCGGGTCAGGCCTGAGGTCGGCGATTCATCGACCGGGCGGCCATGATCAGCGCGAAGACGATGATCGCGCCGACCAGACCGACACCCACCCGCACCGGCACGGCGTCGGCGGGCGGTAGCGCGGTGGCCGCCACGGCGGTGGGATCCGGCCTGTCCTGCTTGGCCTTGGCCAGCAGGGAGGGATCGGGCTCGATCAGCTTGCCGACCTTGGTACCCGGTGCCGTGGCGAAGCCGTAGTCCAGAAGGTGCGCGGCCTGCTCCCAGGGCGCGATGGGTTCGCGGGTGCCGCGCAACAGCACCGCGACCAGGCGGCGGCCGTCCCGGTTGGCGGCGCCGACGAAGGTCTGACCGGCATCGTCGGTGTAGCCGGTCTTGCCGCCGAGGGCGCCCGGGTAGTTGTAGAGCAGTTTGACGTCGTTCTCCAGGTCGTAACCGGGATGGTCGTGGTCCTCGCCCGGGCGGGCCGGGTGCCCGGGGAACGGGTACTTCTCGGTGGCCACGACGTGCGCGAAGGTGTCGTTCTGCCACGCGTAGCGATAGAACAGGGCGATGTCGTAGGCCGACGTGCTCATGCCCGGTCCGTCCAGGCCCGACGGTGTGGCGGCGCGGGTGTCCCGACCCCCGAGTTTGTTGGCCAGCGTGTTGATCTTCTGCAGGGCGGTGTCCATGCCGCCGACCTGCACCGCCAGCGCGTGTGCGGCGTCGTTGCCGGAGTGCATCAGCAGGCCGTGCAGCAGGTCGTTGACGCTGTACCGCCCGCCCTCGTCGACGCCGACCCGGGTGCCCTCGGCGGCCGCATCGTCGGAGGTGCCGACGACCTGTCGGTTCAGTGGGAGCTCGTTGATCGCCTGCATGGCGATCAGCACCTTGATGATGCTGGCGGGGCGGTGCCGGCCGTGCGGGTCCTTGGCGGCGATGACATCGCCGGTATCGAGATCGGCGACCACCCAGGCCTCGGCCGAGATGTCGTTGGGCAGGGGCGGGGTGTCGGGTGCCACGACCACTCCGCAGTTGCCCATGGCGTCCCCGCCCAGCGGGGTGGCGGGCACGGGCAGCGGGGCCGGCGGGTCGCCCGCCTTGGGCACCTCGGATGAGTCCACGGCGGGTGGGGTCGTCACCCGGAACGGGCAGGGATCGGGCGGGCCGGGCTCGGCGTGTGCCAGGGCCGGTCCGACGGCCAGGAAAAGCGCTGCAGCCAGGGCTGCAGCGCGGTGGAGCGGGGTTTTCGTGGTCGCCATCGTGTCAGCAGATTAGGTGACGACGGCGCCGATCTCGAGGAGCCGCGCTGTGACTGGTGGGGTTTAAGTTACAAAGGTGACTACTTCGGCAGGGCGCAATGCGCGAGCGCGTCCGAGCCGATGGTGCTCAGCCACAGCCGGTCGTCCCGCTCGACCAGTCCGGTGACCTGACCGAAGCGCGGGTGGCGACCGTGGATGCCGGCCACCGGGGCGCCGGAGTCCGGGTCGAAGGCCACCGCCCACACTTCTGAGGGCATCTGGGGCTGAAGGGCCGCGGGCAGTCTCCACACCACCCTGCGCAGCACCGGCGGCCGGGCGGCCAGCCAGTCGGCGGGCTTGTTGACCGGGCAGACCAGCGCCACCCAGATCCGGCCGTCGGCGCCGGTACAGATGTTGTCCGGCATGCCCGGCAGGTGCTGTACCAGCGGGGTGACGGTGCCGGACTGCGGACCGGTCAGCCAGTACTTCGACAGTCTGCGGGCCTGTGTCTCGGCGAATACCAGCGCCGAACCGTCGGCGGTGACCGTGAGACCGTTGGCGAAATACAGTCCGCCGGCCAGGGTGTCGACGGTGCCGTCGTGGTTCAGCCGGTACAGGCCGCCGGCGCCGCGCGCGTCCATGATCGCTGCCCTGAACCACTCGTAGTGGTAGTCGCTGGTGGACTCGGTGAAATAGATTGTGCCGTCGTCTGTTTCGGTGACGTTCGAACAGAACCGCAGGGGTCGGCTGCGCGGCGCGGAGCCTGCGCCATCGACTGGGGCCGTCCGGGTGAGCGTGGTCAGCTCGCCGGTGTCGGGGTCCAAGGCCAGCAGCCCGCGGTGGCTGTCGCAGACCAGGATCCGGCCGTCGCGGGCGACGTGCATGCCCAGTGGTCGCCCGCCGGTGTCGGCGACGACGGTCGCGGCCCCGTCGGGGTCCAGGCGCACGATGCGGCCATCGACCAGGCCGGTCCACAGCCCGCCCTGGGCATCGGTCACCACATCCTCGGGTCCGTGTCCGGGCATCGGCACGAGGGTGAGCTCGGGGAGCGGGTAGTCCGGCAGCGGGTCCACTGGCGGTGGTTGCCAGCGGACGGGATGGATGGTGGGTTTCTCGACAGCGGCCGACACCTCACCGACGGTAGTCCGCAGACGGCGACGGCCGGGCGGTTTCCCGCCCGGCCGCCGCGACGTCCGTGATCTAGAGCAGGCGACCGGCCTCGCTCAGCACCCCGTGCAGGATGTCGTAGATCGCGTCGAACTCCTTCTGCCCGCTGATCAGCGGGGGAGCCAGCTGCACCACCGGGTCGCCACGGTCGTCGGCGCGGCAGTACAGGCCCGCCTCCCACAACGCGGGGGTCAGGAAGCCGCGCAGCAACCGCTCGGACTCTTCGTCGTTGAACGTCTCCTTGGTGGTTTTGTCCTTGACGAGTTCGATGCCGTAGAAGAAACCCTCACCGCGGACATCGCCGACGATGGGCAGGTCGTACAGCTTCTCCAGGGTGGCCTTGAACGCCGGGGCCTGCTGCTTGACGTGGGCGTTGATGCCCTCGCGCTCGAAGATGTCCAGGTTGGCCAGCGCCACCGCCGACGAGACCGGATGCCCGCCGAAGGTGTAGCCGTGCCCGAACACCGTCTTGCCGTCGTTGAACGGCTCGAACAGCCGGTCGCTGGCGATCATCGCGCCGATCGGTGAGTAACCCGACGTCAGACCCTTTGCGCTGGTGATGATGTCGGGAACGTAGCCGAGATCGTCGCAGGCGAACATGGAACCGATGCGGCCGTAGGCGCAGATCACCTCGTCGGACACCAGCAGCACGTCGTACTCGTCGCAGATCTCGCGGACCCGCTCGAAGTATCCCGGCGGCGGCGGGAAGCAACCGCCGGCGTTCTGCACCGGCTCCAGGAACACCGCGCACACCGTGTCCGGTCCCTCGAACTCGATGGCCTCGGCGATCCGGTCGGCGCAGTACCGCCCGAACGCCTTCTCGTCGTGCGCGTAGGCCTCCGGCGCCCGGTAGAAGTTCGTGTTCGGTGCGCGGAAGCCACCCGGGGTGAGCGGTTCGAACGGCTCCTTGAAGGCGGGAATGCCGGTGATCGCCAGCGCGCCCTGCGGGGTGCCGTGGTAGGCGATCGCCCGCGAAACCACCTTGTGCTTACCGGGTTTGCGGGTGAGCTTGAAGTACTGCTTGGCCAGTTTCCAGGCGCTCTCCACCGCTTCGCCACCACCGGTGGTGAAGAAGACCCGGTTCAGGTCACCCGGTGCGTAGTGCGCCAGCCGTTCGGCCAGCTCGATCGCCGTCGGGGTGGCATAGGACCACAGCGGGAAGAAGGCCAGCTGCTCGGCCTGCTTTGCGGCGGCCTCGGCCAGTTCGGTGCGCCCGTGTCCGACCTGGACCACGAACAGGCCCGAGAGCCCGTCGATATAACGGCGGCCCTGGTCGTCGAAGATGTGGACGCCCTCACCGCGGGTGATGATGGGCGGGGTGATATCGGCACCGTGCCGGGCGAAATGCCCCCACAGGTGGCGCTTGGCCTTGGCGGCCAGATCGGTTGAAAGGGATTGTGCTACATCGGTTGTTGTCATCGCGTGCCCCAGTTGTATTGCTGTTTGACAAGTTTGAGATAGACAAGAGTCTCGGTTGATATCACCCCTGGAACGGCACGGATCTTGGTGTTGAGCAGGTCGAGTAGGTCGCCGTCGTCCTCGCAGACCACCTCGACGATGGCGTCGAAGGTTCCGGCGGTGAGCACCACGTAGTCCACGGACTCGATGGCGGAGAGCTTGTCGGCGACCTTGGTGGTGTCGCCCGTGCAGCGGATGCCGATCATGGCCTGGCGCGCGAAGCCCAGCTGCATGGGGTCGGTCACGGCGACGATCTGCATGACGCCGGCGTCGACCATCCGCTGGACGCGCTGGCGTACCGCGGCCTCCGACAGACCCACGGCCTTGCCAATGCCCGCGTACGAACGTCGGCCGTCCTGCTGCAGCTTCTCGATGATCGACTTGGACAGCTCGTCGAGCTGGAATGCCGCGCCTGGCCGGGAGTGGTTGATTCGCAGGGAGACGGCGGAGGCGCCGGGCTGTGAATCTGGGTTCGACATGCACACGATTGTGCACGGAATCCGTAGTTTGAGGCAACCATTTCGATTAAATCGCGCGTTTCCGGTGTCCTCAACCGGTGGAATGCGCAGCAGACCTCGGGTAGCGTGGTGCCCCGTGGCCCTCACTGAAACCCCTGTTGTCGCTGGTAGCTGGATCAACGGCGAGGCGGTGAAGACCGGCGGTCAGCCCTTCGCGGTGATCAGTCCGGCCACCGGTGAGGTGGTGTCGACGTATGCGCTGGCCACTCCCGCGGATGTGGACGCCGCCGTTGCCGCCGCGCGCGCCGCGCAACCGGGCTGGGCCAAGGCGGCGCCCGTCGAGCGGGCCGGCGTGCTGGCCAAGCTCGCCGAACTGATGGAGGCCAACGCGGCGACGTTCATCGCCGAGGAAGTGGCCCAGTGTGGCAAGCCGGTACGGCTGGCCACCGAGTTCGACATCCCGGGCAGTGTCGACAACGTGGCGTTCTTCGCCGGTGCGGCGCGGCATCTGGAAGGCAAAGCCAGTGCCGAGTATTCGGCCGACCACACCTCCAGCATCCGCCGCGAGGCCGTCGGCGTGGTGGCCACCATCACGCCGTGGAACTATCCGCTGCAGATGGCGGTGTGGAAGGTCATCCCGGCACTGGCCGCGGGCTGCGCCGTCGTCATCAAACCCGCCGAGATCACCCCGTTGACCACCCTCACGTTGGCCCGTATCGCCGCCGAGGCCGGCCTGCCCGCCGGGGTGCTCAACGTCGTCACCGGGTCGGGCGCCGATGTCGGCACGGCGTTGGCCGGGCACCGTGACGTCGACGTCGTGACGTTCACCGGGTCGACGGCCGTGGGCCGCAAGGTGATGACCGCCGCGGCCGCGCACGGACACCGCACCCAGTTGGAACTCGGCGGCAAGGCGCCGTTCGTCGTGTTCGACGACGCCGATCTCGATGCCGCCATCCAGGGTGCGGTCGCCGGGGCGCTGATCAACACCGGCCAGGACTGCACGGCGGCCACCCGCGCGATCGTCGCCCGCGACCTCTACGACGACTTCGTCGCCGGGGTGGCCGAGGTGATGGGCAAGATCGTGGTCGGCGACCCGCACGATCCCGACACCGATCTGGGCCCGCTGATCACCACCGCACACCGGGACAAGGTGGCCGGTATGGTCTCGCGGGCACCCGCCCAGGGCGGCCGCGTCGTCACCGGCGGCGTCATCCCCGATCTGCCCGGCTCGTTCTACCGCCCGACGCTGATCGCCGATGTCGCAGAGGATTCCGAGATCTACCGGGACGAGATCTTCGGGCCCGTGCTGACGGTGCGCGCCTTCACCGATGACGATGACGCGCTGCGTCAGGCCAATGACACCGACTACGGGCTGGCCGCCTCGGCGTGGACCCGCGACGTCTACCGCGCCCAGCGCGCATCGCGTGAGATCGACGCCGGCTGCGTGTGGATCAACGACCACATCCCGATCATCTCGGAGATGCCGCACGGCGGCGTCGGCGCGTCCGGGTTCGGTAAGGATATGAGCGACTACTCCTTCGAGGAGTACCTCACCATCAAGCACGTGATGAGCGATATCACCGGTGTGGCCGAAAAGGGCTGGCACCGGACCATTTTCACGAAGCGCTGACCCGCGATTTGTGCACGTTTACCGGCGCTCGACGCCGGTAAACGTGCACAAATCACCCGAGATCAGCCGATGCGAATCAGCTTCTTATTGACGAACTCGTCGATTCCGAAGCGGCCCAGTTCGCGGCCGAAGCCGGACCGCTTGACCCCGCCGAACGGCAGCTCGACGCCTTCGGCACCGACGGCGTTGACGAACACCATGCCCGCCTCGATCTTGTCGGCGACCCGGGCGGCCTGCGCGTCGTCGGTGGTGTAGACATACGAGCCGAGGCCGAACGGCGTGTCATTGGCCAGTTCGATTGCCGCGTCCTCGTCGGCGACCTTGTAGACCGACGCCACCGGACCGAAGAGTTCCTCGCGGTAGTCGGCGGGCACGTTGGTGAGCACACCCGGTGGGTAGAAGGCGCCCTTGCGGCTGCCGTTGGTCGTCAGTTCGGCACCGGCCTCGACGGCCCGATTCACCTGGTCCTCCAGTCGCTCGGCCGCGGCCACCGACGAAAGCGGAGCCAGCCCTTCGGATTTCGCGAGCACTTTTGCGGTGAACTTGTCGAGGAAGGTGTCGTACACGGACTCGGCGACGATGATGCGCTTGGCGGCGTTGCAGGCCTGGCCGGTGTTCTCGAAGCGGCCGTCGACCGCGGCCTCCACCGTGGCGTCGAGGTCGTCCGAGCTCAGCACGATGAACGGATCCGAGCCGCCGAGTTCGAGCACCACCTTCTTGAGGTTGCGTCCGGCGATCTCGGCCACCGCCGCGCCGGCCCGTTCGGAGCCGGTCAGCGACACCCCTTGGATGCGCGGGTCGGCGATGATCCCGGCGATCTGTTCGTTGGTGGCGTAGATGTTGACGTAGGCGCCTTCGGGATAGCCGGCGTCGGTGAAGATCTGCTGCAACGCCGCGGCGGACTCGGGGCACTGCGGGGCGTGCTTGAGCACGATCGTGTTGCCCAGGGTCAGGTTCGGTCCGGCGAACCGGGCCACCTGGTAGTACGGATAGTTCCAGGGCATGATGCCCAGCAGTACGCCCACCGAGCTACGACGGATCAGTGCCGACCCGTCGCCGTCGAGCAGCGTGATGGGTTCGTCGGCGAGGAACTTCTCGGCGTTGTCCGCGTAGTACTCGTAGATCGATGCGCTGAACTCGACCTCGCCCACGGACTGGTCCAGGGGCTTGCCCATCTCGCGCTGAATGATGCGCGCCAGCTCGTCTTTTCGCTCGACGTGCAGTTCGGCCACCCGGCGGATCAGCGCCGCGCGGTCGGCGACGGTGCTGGTGCGTGACCATTCGCGGTGGGCTTTGGCGGCGGCGGCCACGGCCGCCTCGATCTGGGCGTCGGTGGCGGTCGGGTATTCCTTCACCAACTCGCCGGTCGAGGGATCGACGACCGCGTACAGCGTCGTGCTCATTGCTGGTGACTCCTTCCAACGGGCAGCTCTGCCCGGTTCAGTGGTTCGGTATCAATACTGCACGAGAGGACAAGTGCGGGTTGGGCAACTCATCGCTCCCGGGTGAACTCCTCGCCCGTTTCGGGGTTGATCGCGGTTACCCCGGGCGGAAGGTTCGACAGGTCGGGCGCGATGACGGTCGGCATGTCACCGGAGTCCGGCAGGCCGAACCGCGCTTCGACGGCGGCCTGGTCCGCGGCGGTCTCCAGGACGAGGTCGTGGCTGCGCCGGGGCAGGGTGAGCCCCTTGAAGAAACCGGGCGCCATGATGCGCCACACCAGCATGAGAATCAGGCCGAGCACCAGGGCGCCGATCCCGACGACGGCGACCGCGCCGAACCCGAAGATGGTGACGTTGTTGCCGTCGTCGTCGGTCAGCCAGTCCGGCTTGGCGTACTGCACAAGGCCGTAGCCGAACATCACCAGCAGGATGACGCCGCCGAGCAACGGCACCACGCCGCGCATCACGAAGTCGCGGAGGTTGCCGGTGAGCGTCTTGCGGTAGAACCACACGCAGGCGAAGCCGGTGAGTCCGTAGTAGAACGCGATCATCAGGCCCACCGAGCCGATCAGCGCGGTCAGCAGATTGGTGCTGATGACGGTGAACAGCACGTAGAAGACGGCACTGACGATGCCCATCGCGATGGTCGATGTGGTGGGGGTCAGGTAGGTGCGGTGGATCTTGGCGAAGGAATCCGGCAACGCCTTGTACACGCCCATGGACAGGGTGGTGCGGGCCGTCGGCAGGATGGTGGTCTGAGTGGAGGCCGAGGCCGAGGTCAGGATGGACGCCGACAGCAGCAGCATGCCGATGTGACCAAGTGTGCTGTCCCCGAACAGGTCCGGGCCGATCGCGGCGAACACATCGGCGGAGTTCTCCGGATTGCCCAGCCCGATACCGTCGGTGCCGACGCCGGCGAACGCCACCGCCGCGACGCTCACCAGGGCGTAGGTGGCCAGCAGCAGGAAGGTCGAGATCACGGCGGCCCGGCCGGGCGTGCGGCCCGGGTCATCGGACTCCTCGTTGCACGCCACCGCGGTGTCCCAGCCCCAGTAGATGAAGATGGTGGTCAGAATCGCGGGCGCGATGACAGTGCCGAAATCCAGTCCACCGGGCCAGAACCAGGACAGCGACGGGATCAGCGAGTAGTCCTCGGCGGTGTGGGTGTACACCTTGACCAGGGCCACCACCGACAGCACGATCAGCACCACGACCTCGATGCCCAGCAGTCCGTACTGCAGTCGTGCGGACACCTCGATACCGCGGTAACAGATGTAGGTCATCACCGCGATCCAGATGACGCCGGCCACCGTGGACCACAGGGTGCTGCTGGCCAGCGTGGCCGCCGAATGCCAGCCAAGGTCGCCGGCGAAGGTGAAGGAGTAGGCCCCGGCGATCTGGGCCAGGTTGGCCATCACGATGACGTCGGCGGCGATGATGCCCCAGCCGCCCAGCCAGCCCACCACCGGGCCGAAGGAACGCGACGCCCACGTGAAGGTGGTGCCGCAGTCCGGCTCGGCTTTGTTCAGCTCCTGGTAGGCCACGGCGATCAGATACATCGGGATGAACGAGATGAGCACGATGGCAGGTGCTTTGGTGCCCGAGAGCAGCCCGGTGCTGCTGGCGACGATGAGCCCCAGGGTCGCCGCGAGGCTGTAGGCGGGCGCCGTGGAGGCCATCCCGACGACGATGCTCGACACCAGACCCAGGGCGCCGCCCTTGAGTCCTTTGCTCTCGACCCCGGAACCGCTGGGCTCGAGGGTGAGTTCGCCTTTACTCATCGCATCTCCCTGCTGATTACTGACATATCGAGAACGTAGAATACGGTTTCAGTTGTCAAAGTGCGCGTCAACAACGAAATTAGTTTTTCTGGTGTCCGGTGGCACGGCCGCGCGCGCTATTGTCGTGAACTGTGACCACCGCGCAGCGGGCGGACGAATTCGAAGCGCTGCGGCCCCACCTGCTGGCCGTGGCTTACCGGCTGACCGGCACGTATGCCGACGCCGAGGACATCGTTCAGGATTGCTGGCTGCGCTGGCACAATTCCGGCACCGAGATCGCCGATCTGCGGGCCTGGCTGACCACCGTGGTGAGCCGCCTCGGGCTGGACCGCCTGCGCTCGGCCGCGCACCGGCGGGAGACCTATGTCGGCGAATGGCTGCCCGAGCCCGTGGTGACGGGATTCGGCGGTGCCGCCGATCCGCTGGCCGCCGTGGTGGCGGCCGAGGACGCGCGGTTTGCGGCCATGGTGGTCCTGGAGCGGCTGACCCCGGATCAGCGGGTCGCCTTCGTCCTGCACGACGGATTCGCCGTACCGTTCGACGAGGTCGCCGACATCCTGGGGATCGGCGCTGCCGCCGCCCGGCAGCTGGCCTCCCGCGCGCGCCGTGCGGTCGCGTCGGCGCCGCCGCCCGACCCGGCGCACTCGGAGGTCGTCGGCAACCTGATGGCCGCCATGGCCGCCGGCGATATGGCCGCCGTCGTCGCGCTGCTGCATCCCGACGTCACCTTCACCGGCGATGCCAACCGGCGCGCGCCCACCGCGGCCCGGGTCATCGTCGGTCCCGACAAGGTCGCGCGGTTCCTCTTCGGGCTGGCCAAACGCTATGGGCCGGACTGGCTCTCGGCGACTGAGCTGGCTCTGGTCAACGGGGACCTGGGCAGTTACACGCCGGGCCGTCCCGCGTCCGACGGTTATCCGGAGCTGTCACCGCGCATCACGGTGATGACGGTCCGTGACGGATTGGTCTGCGCGGTATGGGATATCGCGAATCCGGACAAGTTCACCGCGTCCCCGCTCCATCAGTCCACGGAATCCGGCACGCATCGCCGGAATTGAAGCCCTGCTCGGTGATGCCCAGTGCCGCGTACATCCGTGCCCGCATGTTCTCGATGCCGATCTGGTAGGTCAGCTCGATCACTCCCGCATCGCCGAACCGGGCGCGCAGGTCGGCCACCTGCTCGTCGGTGACCGTGTGCGGGTCGGTGGTCATGGCGTCGGCGTAGGCGATCGCGGCGCGTTCGTCGTCGTCGAACGCCGGTGACGTCGCGTAGTCGGCGATGGAGGTGAGCCGGTCCACGTCCAGGTTGTCCAAGCGCATGAGCATGGCGCCGAAATCGACACACCAGGAGCAGCCGACGGTGCGCGCGGTCCAGAACACCGCGAGCTCACGGACGCCGGCCGGCAGCTTCTTTGACCCGCTCTTGAGCAGCATCTCGTGTACGCCGTTGGCGACCAGCAGGCGGGGATGATGTGCCGCCACGGTGAACGGTTCGGGCACCTCGCCGAATTGCCGCTTGGCGTACCGGTACATCAACCGGGTGAACAGGCCTGCATGTGTCGGGGGCAGGGGAGCGATTCTCGTTGTCATATCTGTCAGACGAGGTAGCCCGCGAATGTGTGACAGCCCTACCCGCGCGCCGGCGAACCGGTCGGCAGCGGCGGGGCGATCGACCACATGACTTCGCTCTCGCCGGTGTCGGCGTTGTCCCAGGCGTGCGGTGACTGCGCGGAGAACGTGTAGCAGTCTCCGGTGTCGAGCAGCTGTTCCTGACCGTCGACCACCAGGCGCAGCTTGCCGCGGATGACGACGACGACGATCGTCTTGGAATCCAGTGTGTAGGCGCCGCCGGATCCGCCGCCGGGTTGGAGGACGGTGCGCATCACCTGGACGTTCTGTTCGGTGGCCGGGGTGAGCAGATACTCGCGAATACCGCTGCCGCCCATCTCCAGTGGCGCGCCCCGCCCATTGCGCACCATCGCCGAATCGGGGAAGTCGAACAGCGAGCCCACCGACGCGCCGAGGATGTCGCAGATCCGCAGCAGATTGGGTACCGAGATCGCGGTCTGGCCCCGCTCGACGAGGCTGAGGAAACCCTTGGTCAGGTCGGCTTCGGTGGCCACTGCGTCGAGGGTGAGTCCCCGCTCGGTGCGCAACGCCCGCAGCTTCGGCCCGAGCCGGTTCATCATCGAGTCGACGTCGGCGGTGCGCGCCGCGCCCGCAGATCGAGTTCGTGGCATCGGCTTCCCTCCCGGCCGTGACAGCTCTTGCCGTTCGGAGTTTAGCGGTATATAACTTCGAAAAAGTTTTGTGGCATTAAACAACCGAGGAGCTGTTTGTGAGTCATACCCACCATCACGACGCACGGACCGTGCGCGCTGCGGTGTTCACCGAACCCGGGAGGGCGGTGCACACCGTGGACGTGCAGCTGGCTCCACCCGGTCCGGGCGAGGTGGAGGTGGCGATCGCCGGTGCCGGCGTGTGCCATTCGGACCTGCATGTCGTCAAGGGGGAGTGGGACGTCCCGGCCCCGGTGGTGTTGGGCCACGAAGGTTCCGGCGTCGTGACCGCCCTGGGTGACGGCGTGACCAGCCTGGCCGTCGGCGACCACGTCGTGCTGTCCTGGGTCCCGGGTTGCGGCTCGTGCCGGCAGTGCGAGCGTGCGCGGCCGTGGCAGTGCGAAGTCGCCGCGACGGTGGTCGCGGCCGGCGGCGTGCTGTTCGACGGCACCGGCCGGTGGAGTCGGGACGGCGCGACCCTGCACCACTATCTCGGCGTGTCCTCATTCGCCGAGCGGGTGGTGGTGCCCGCCGCCGGTGCGGTGCGGATCCGCAAGGACGCCCCGCTGGACGTCGTCGCACTCGTCGGCTGCGCGGTGGCCACCGGTGTGGGGGCGGTGCGCAACACCGCCGGGGTCGAAGAGGGCGCCACCGTTGCGGTGATCGGCTGTGGCGGTGTCGGGCTGTGCTGTATCCAGGGCGCGCGGCTGGCCAAGGCCGGACGCATCATCGCCGTCGACATCGACGCCGGCAAGCTGGAGCACGCCCGCCGCCTCGGTGCCACCGACACCATCGACTCCGCGGCGACCGATGCCGTTGCCGCGCTCAAAGAACTTGTGCCGGAAGGGCTCGACTACATCTTCGACGCCATCGGCAAGATCGTCACCACCGAACAGGCCATTGCCGCGCTCGGTCTCGGCGGTGCCGCCGTCATCGTCGGTCTGCCACCGACCGGCTCGACGGCGCGCTTCGACCCGCTGGTGCTGGCCGAGGCCAACCAGCGCATCCTCGGCTCCAACTATGGTTCGGTCGACCCGCAGCGCGACATCCCCGGCCTGGTCGACCTGTACATGGAGGGCGAACTGGATCTCGATTCGATGGTGTCGGGCCGTCGTCCGCTGGAGGACGTGCAGCACGCCCTGGACGATCTGGCCGGTGGCGGCGCGCTGCGCACCCTGCTGGTGCCGTCGATGGGTGCGCAGGCATGAGCGCCAACGACACGGTCCTCGCCGGAGACGGGTTGGCCCGGCGCAGCGTGAGCACCTTCGAGGTCGGCGCGCAGAGCGTCGCCAATGTCGCACCGAGTGCGGTCATCGCCTTCGCACCCGCTGCGATGGCCGCCTCCGCCGGCAACGGCGCCTGGCTGTCCTTCGCCATCGCGCTGGTCGGGGTGATGGCCATCGGCTACTGCGTCTGTGTGTTCGCCCGCAGGCGGGCCGGCGCCACGTCGCTGTACGCGTTCTCCCGGTTGTCGCTGGGCCCGGGTGGGGCGTTCGTCACCGGCTGGGCACTGCTCATCGGTGCGGTGTGCATTGCCGCCGGCTCGCTGGCCGGCGCCGGCTACTACACCAGTCGGGTACTGGAAACGGTGGGGGTGCAGACCTTTGCCGGGCCCGCCGGTCAGGTCTTCCTCGACATCGTGCTGGTGCTGATCGCGGCGTGGCTGACCATTGTCGGCGTGCGACTGGCGGCCAGGGTGTCCTCCGCCCTGGAGGTGCTGTCGATCGTGCTGATCGTGCTGGTGCTGATCGCCGTGTTGATCACGCACGGTCAGGTCTTCGACCTCGACCAGATCACCCTGAAGGGTTTCGACGCCGACGGCATCGTCTTCGCCGTCGTGCTGGCGGTCCTGGGCTTCGTCGGCTTCGAGGGCGCGGCCTCACTCGGTGCCGAAGCGGCCGAACCGTATCGCGCCATCCCACGTGCGGTGATGGGCAGCGCGGTGCTGGCCGGGGTGCTCTACATCTTCGCCACCTACGCGCAGGTGGTCGGCGCGGGCGGCCCCGAAGCGCTGGCCGCCAGTGCGGACCCGATGGAGGACCTGGCCCGCGGCAGCGGCCTGGACTTCCTGGGTCCGTTCCTGGATATCGGCTTTGCCGCATCGTTTCTGGCCGTGGTGATGGCCTGTATCACCGTGGCCGCACGCCTGCTGTTCGGCATGGGCAAGGAAGGCGTGCTGCCGGCCTGGCTGGCCCGTACCCACCCCCGGCACCGCACTCCGACGTCAGGCATCGTGGCGGTGACACCCGTGGTGGCGGTGGCGACCTGCGCCGTGGTCGGGGCCGGCACCGCGCCGCTGCTGGCAACCACCTACATCGACACCGTCGGCACCTTCGGCTACATGCTCAGCTACATCCTGATCTGCGTGGGCGCACCGCTGTTCATCCGCCGGCTCGGGGCCGCCAAGCTGGCGATGACCGTGCTGTGTGGCGTGGTCGGCACGGTGGTGATGGCGTATGTGTTCTACCGCAACATCTTTCCGGTTCCGGCCGCCCCGATGAACCTGTTGCCGTATGTCTTCGTGGCCGTGCTGGTACTGGGTATCGCCGGATTCGCGGCCCTGCGATTCCGCGATCCGGAAGCGGCGCAGCGCGCGGGGACATACGCCGAAGACGCCTGACGATGTGCCGAATGTGAAGCCTCTGCGGGATCGATGCCGATTCCCCGCAGAGGCTTCACATTCGCGTGTCTTTCAGGCTGCAGAGCGAAGGAACTACCGCGCGAACATCAGGGCGCGCTTGACCTCTTGGATCGCCTGAGTCACCTGGATGCCACGAGGGCAGGCGTCGGTGCAGTTGAAGGTGGTGCGGCAGCGCCACACCCCGTCGACGTCGTTGAGGATGTCCAGACGCTCGGCGGCACCCTCGTCACGACTGTCGAAGATGAACCGGTGCGCATTGACGATCGCGGCCGGGCCGAAGTACGAGCCTTCGTTCCAGAACACCGGGCAGCTGGTGGTGCAGCAGGCACACAGGATGCACTTGGTGGTGTCGTCATAGCGCGCGCGGTCGGTCTGGCTCTGGATACGCTCGCGCGTCGGGGCATTGCCCGAGGTCATCAGGAACGGCTTGACCGCGCGGAACGCGTCGAAGAACGGCTCCATGTCGACGACCAGATCCTTCTCCACGGGCAGGCCGCGGATGGGCTCGATGGTGATCGTGAGCTGCTTGGACGCCTTCTTGGGCAGCAGGTCACGCATCAACACCTTGCACGCCAGCCGGTTCACCCCGTTGATGCGCATGGCGTCGGACCCGCACACCCCGTGGGCGCAGGACCGGCGGAACGTCAACGTGCCGTCCAGGTACCACTTCACGTAGTGCAGCAGGTTCAGCAGCCGGTCGCTGGGCAGGCACGGCACGCGGAAGCTCTGGAAGCCGGCCGCGTCCGGGTTCTCCGGATTGAACCGGGCGATCTTCAGCGTGACCATCACCGCGCCGTCGGGCACGGGCGGCAGGTCGGGGCCCTTGGTCTCGGGTTCGGCAACTGCGGTCATCGTCAGTACTTCCGTTCCATCGGCTCGTACCGGGTCTGGACCACGGGCTTGTAGTCCAGCCGGATGTCGGACAGCAGGTCGGTGCCCTCTTTGTAGGCCATGGTGTGGCGCATGTAGTTGGTGTCGTCGCGGTTGGGGTAGTCCTCGCGGGCATGCCCGCCGCGGGATTCCTTGCGGTTCAGCGCACCGACGACGGTCACCTCGGCCAGCTCCAGCAGGAAGCCCAGCTCGATGGCCTCCAACAGGTCGCTGTTGTAACGCTTGCCCTTGTCCTGCACCGTGATTCGCGAGTAGCGCTCCTTCAGGGCGTGGATGTCGGTGAGCGCCTGCTTCAGCGTCTCCTCGGTGCGGAACACCGCGGCGTTGTTGTCCATCGACTGCTGCAGGGCGGTGCGAATATCGGCGACGCGCTCGTTGCCGTGCTCGGAGAGGATGTCACCCACCCAGCCGACCACCATCTCGGCCGGCTGCTCCGGCAGGTCGACGTGGTTGTGGTTGTTGGCATATTCCGCGGCGGCGATACCGGCGCGGCGACCGAACACGTTGATGTCCAGCAGCGAGTTGGTGCCCAGCCGGTTGGAACCGTGCACCGACACGCACGCGCACTCGCCCGCGGCGTACAGGCCCGGCACGATGGTGTTGTTGTCGCGCAGCACCTGGCCGTGGACGTTGGTGGGGATACCGCCCATCACGTAGTGGCAGGTCGGGTACACCGGCACCAGTTCGGTGACCGGATCCACCCCCAGGTAGGTCCGGGCGAACTCGGTGATATCGGGCAGCTTGGCTTCCAGGACATCCGCGCCGAGGTGGCGCACGTCGATGTAGACGTAGTCCTTGTTCGGCCCGGCGCCGCGGCCTTCGAGCACCTCGAGCACCATCGAGCGGGCCACGATGTCACGCGGGGCCAGGTCGACGATCGTGGGCGCGTAGCGCTCCATGAAGCGCTCGCCCTCGCCGTTGAGCAGACGCCCGCCCTCACCGCGCACGGCTTCGGAGATCAGGATGCCCAGCCCGGCCAGGCCGGTCGGGTGGAACTGGTGGAACTCCATGTCCTCCAAGGGAAGTCCCTTGCGGAAGATGATGCCCAGACCGTCACCGGTCAGGGTGTGCGCATTGGAGGTGGTCTTGTACATCCGGCCCGACCCGCCGGTGGCGAAGACGATCGCCTTGGCGTGGAAGACGTGGATGTCGCCGGTGGCCAGCTCGTAGGCGATGACGCCGGTGGCGACCGGGCCGCCGGGGGTCTCGGTGAGCGAGATGTCCAGTGCGTAGAACTCGTTGAAGAACTCCACATCGTGCTTGACGCAGTTTTGGTACAGCGTCTGCAGGATCATGTGTCCGGTGCGGTCGGCCGCGTAGCAGGCCCGGCGCACCGGCGCCTTGCCGTGATCGCGGGTGTGCCCGCCGAAGCGGCGCTGGTCGATACGGCCCTCGGGGGTGCGGTTGAACGGCATCCCCATGTTCTCCAGGTCGTAGACCGCGTCGATGGCCTCTTTGCACATGATCTCGACGGCGTCCTGGTCGGCGAGGTAGTCGCCGCCCTTGACGGTGTCGAAGGTGTGCCACTCCCAGTTGTCCTCTTCGACGTTGGCCAGCGCGGCGCACATACCGCCCTGGGCGGCGCCGGTGTGGCTGCGGGTCGGGTACAGCTTGGTCAGCACGGCGGTGCGGGCGCGCGGGCCGGCTTCGACGGCGGCGCGCATCCCGGCGCCGCCTGCGCCGACGATGACGACGTCGTAGCGGTGTTCAACAATCATTTTTCGCAGCTCCCGATCAAGAGATGTTCGCGTCGAACGTCAGCAGCACGTAGGTGCCCAGCACCAACGTGAACAGGATCGACAGTGCGAGCAGGGTGTTCAGCCAGAACTTGGTGGAATCCTTGCGGGCGTAGTCGGCGATGATGGTGCGCATCCCGTTGCCGCCGTGCAGCTGAGCCAGCCACAGCAGCAGCAGATCCCAGGTCTGCCAGAACGGCGAGGCCCAGCGCTGTGCGACGTAGTTGAAGTCGATGCGGTACACGCCGTTCTGCCACATCAACATGATGAAGAGATGCCCTAGAGCGAGAAAAACCAGTACGAGACCAGAAAATCTCATGAACAGCCAGGCGTACTTCTCGAAGTTGGGCATACCGCCGGGCCGGCGCGGGGCGCGCGGATTGTCCAGACCCGCGGGCCGGTCGTAGCTGCGCTGCATGACCGGGGCCGGGCCGCCGCGCTCGCTCAGGTGGTCGTAAGGATTCTCGCTGCTCATAGAAAACGCTCCGCCATGTGCATGCCGAGGACGCCCAAGGAGGGAATCATCACGGCCAACCAGATTCCGGCAATGACCCACAGCATCAGCCGCTGATAACGCGGACCGTGCTGCCAGAAATCGATGAGGATGACGCGGATGCCGTTGAGGGCGTGGTAGAGCACCGCCGCGACCAGCCCCACCTCCATGAGGCCGACGATCGGCGTCTTGTAGGTCTCGATCACTTCGTTGTAGGCCTGCGGGCTCACCCGCACCAGCGCGGTGTCGAGCACGTGGACGAACAAGAAGAAGAAAATCGTGGCACCCGTGATGCGGTGCAGTACCCAGGACCACATGCCTGGGTCGCCGCGATACAGGGTGCGGCGACGTGCCGGTTTGGAACGCGGTGCCGGTGTTTCGGAATCCGCAGCCGTCTGGGTCATATTCGCGGTCTCATTTCGGACATCTCCAACGCCATCGGTGGACGTTCGGGGACAAGGCTGTAATTCGTCCCCAAACCTCGGGGCGACTCTAAACCCAAATGGAGCCCACTTAGAACTAGCGTGGAGCCCAAAGAGGCCGTTCTACCACAAAGTTAGGGTTACCTACATTGGTTGCCGCCTTCGGGAGTGGAGTCTTCGGAATGCATTCAGATAATGTTCAGCGGAGTGTGTGGTGAGTATCAGAATTGACTGGAAATTATTGCGGGACAACGCAATCGAGGTCTCCAAGGTCGCGTATGCGCCCTATTCGGGCTTCCCGGTCGGGGCTGCCGCTCTGGTCGATGACGGCAGAGTCATCCGCGGATGCAATGTGGAGAATGTCTCATATGGCCTAGGTCTCTGTGCGGAGTGCGCTGTGGTCTGCGTCCTGTTTTCCGGCGGCGGCGGACGGCTGGTCGCGCTCAGCTGCGTGGCCGCAGACGGGGCCCCGCTGATGCCGTGCGGACGGTGTCGCCAGGTGCTCTTCGAACACGGCGGACCCGACCTGCTGATCGACCATCCCGAGGGTCCGCGCCGGCTTGCCGAGCTGTTGCCCGACGCTTTCGGGCCTGCCGATTTGGAGCGTCATGTCTGACGCACGTCGTCACGGGTCGCATCTCGATGCGCGTCATCACGGGTCGCATCTCGATGCGCGTCATCACGGGTCGCATCTCGATGCTCCGTCCGTCATCCGGACGAAACGCGATGGCGGAATCCTCACCGACGCGGCCATCGACTGGGTGATCGACGGCTATACCCGCGGTCTGGTCGCCGACGAGCAGATGTCGGCCCTGCTGATGGCGATCTTCCTGCGCGGCATGACACCGGGCGAGATCACCCGTTGGACGGCTGCCATGGTCGCCTCGGGAGAGCGCTTCGACTTCACCGACCTGGGGCTGCCGCTGGTGGACAAGCATTCGACCGGTGGAGTGGGCGACAAGATCACCATTCCACTGGTACCGGTGGTACTGGCTTGTGGCGCAGCGGTTCCGCAGGCCGCCGGCCGTGGCCTCGGTCATACCGGCGGCACACTCGACAAACTGGAATCCATCGCCGGATTCACCCCCGAGCTGTCCAAAACCCAGATCCGCCAGCAGCTTTCCGAAATCGGCGCGGCCATCTTCGCCGCCGGGGATCTCGCCCCCGCCGACCGCAAGATCTACGCGCTGCGCGATATCACCGCCACCACCGAATCGCTGCCGCTGATCGCCAGTTCGGTGATGAGCAAGAAACTGGCCGAAGGTGCGCAATCGCTGGTGCTCGACGTCAAATCCGGCCGCGGCGCATTCCTCAAGACCGAGGCCGAGTCGCGAGAACTCGCCGCGACGATGGTGGCGCTGGGCAATTCCTACGGGGTGCCGACCCGGGCGCTGCTCACCGATATGAACCGTCCGCTCGGCTACACGGTGGGCAATTCGGTGGAGGTCGCCGAGTCGCTGGAGGTGCTCGCCGGCGGCGGGCCAGCCGACGTGGTCGAGCTGACGCTCGCCCTGGCCGCCGAGATGCTCGACGCCGCCGGGGTGGATGGCGTGGACCCCGCGCAGACGCTGCGTGACGGCACGGCGATGGACCGCTTCCGTCGTCTGATCGCGGCCCAAGGTGGTGACCTCAGCAGGCCGCTGCCCATCGGGGCGCACAACGAGACCGTCACCGCTGCCGCCGGCGGGGTGATGGGTGACATCGACGCGATGGCGGTGGCGATGGCGGCGTGGCGGCTGGGGGCCGGCCGAGCCGCGCCCGGGCACCCGGTGCAACTGGGCGCTGGGGTGCGTATTCACCGCCGGCCCGGCGAGCCCGTCGCTGCCGGCGAGACGTTGTTCACGCTCTACACCGATACCCCGGAGCGGTTGGGTGCGGCGCTGGGTGAACTCGACGGCGGATGGTCGGTCGGCGCCGCGGCGCCGGACCTGGGCCCGCTGGTCATCGATCACCTCGGGTAGCGCGCCAGAGCGCCACCGAGGGCCGGGCCAGCCACAGGCACAGCACGAGGTTGTACAGCGCCAGACCCCCGTAGAGCGCGGTGTCGCGCGGATCGAACCCGAGGACCCCGGGGACGTGCCGGGCCACTTCGACCGCGCAGATCACGGTGAGCACCGTCCAGCCCGCGGTCGCGACCACGGTGAAGACGATCGTGGACCGGCGCCCGAGACAGGCGAGAACGGCGAGCGCCCCCACGGTCAGCAGCAGGCCTCCGTGCAAGGGGGTGACCAGCAGCCCGGCCAGCGGGGTGCCCTCCGGGCCCAACCGCAGACTGTCCTTCGACCAGGCCAGCCCGACACCGCCCAGCACGCCGATGGCCAGTCCCTGGCACACCAACGCGACATGCGCGACCTTGAAGCGGGTGATCGCATGGTCGGGCGCGGGCACCACCGTGTGGCGGATGGCGTTCCTCTGCTCGAGCACACCGAACAGTCTGCCGCCGGGAGCCCCACCGCGGTTGGCGCGCAGGCTGATTGGCAGACGATCCGGTCATGGCTCACAGCGAATTCACTGGAACGGGAAGCGGCCGGCGCGACCCCGGACGGCGGTAGTCTCACCGCTGATGAACCGGCGAGTGCGGCACCTGTTCGCGGTGGGAGCCGCGACGGTACTGCTGACGACCGGTTGCGACGCGCCGCCGCCCCCTACCACGCCGATCACGGTGTACGCGGCATCGTCGCTGATCGGGAGCTTCACCGCGATCGGCAAGGAGTTCCAGATGCAGAACCCCGGATACTCGGTGGAGTTCATCTTCGCGGACTCGGCGGATCTCGTCGGCGCGATCACCGACGGCGCCACACCCGATGTCTTCGCCTCCGGCGACCGGGCCGACGTCACCGCGCTGGCGGAGGCGGGAACCGCGCCGGTGCCCTTCGCCGCCAACGATCTGGTCATCGCCACCGCCGTGGGCAACCCCAGGAACATCACCACTTTGGCCGATCTCGCCCGGCCCGGCCTGCGGGTGGCGGTGTGCACCGAACGCAGCGCGTGCGGGACGGCACTCGACGCCGCGGAGGCCCGTGACAAGGTCCGGCTGCAGCCGCGCAGCGCCGACGACACACCCGGAAATGTCCTCAAAGCCGTCGCGAGCGGACAGATGGACGCGGGCGTCGTCTTGCGGACGCACGCCCTGGGCGCCGGGGACGGTGTGTCATGGTTCGCGGTGCCAGGCGCCGCCGTCACGTCGTGGGTCACCGTCATCAAGGGCACCGACCGTGCACATGAGGCGGCGCAGTTCGTCGCGGCGCTCACCGGTGAGGGCGGCAGGAAGATCCTGGCCGCGAACGGTTTCGTATCGCCGGTCACGCGCGCTGCGGGCTGAGCGGACAGCTTGCCGTCAACCGAACATTTGGGGACGGCGCGGGCGATCAGCGCGCCTGGGCCGCCATCGGCGAGCAAAATGGACAGATGAATACGCCGCTGACCCTCGATCTGATCACGCAGGCTCCCAAGGCGTTGTTGCACGACCACCTCGACGGCGGTCTGCGACCGGGAACGGTGGTGGAGCTCGCCGACCAGTTCGGCTACGACGACCTGCCCGCCACCGACGTCGACGAACTCGCCACGTTCTTCCGTACCGCGGCGCACAGCGGCTCCCTCGTCCGTTACCTGGAGCCGTTCGCCCATACCGTCGGCGTCATGCAGACCCCGGAGGCGTTGCACAGGGTCGCCTATGAGGCTGTCGAGGATCTCGCCGAGGACAACGTCGTGTACGCCGAGGTCCGCTTCGCCCCCGAACTACACATCGACCGTGGGTTGTCCCTGGACGCTGTCGTCGAGGCGGTGCTCGACGGGTTCGCCGACGGCGAGAAGGCCGCCGCCAGCGCCGGCCGGACCATCGTGGTGCGCTGCCTGGTGACCGCGATGCGACATGCCGCCCGGTCCCGCGAGATCGCCGAACTCGCCATCCGGTTCCGCGATCGCGGCGTCGTCGGCTTCGATATCGCCGGTGCCGAGGCCGGGTACCCGCCCAGCCGTCACCTCGACGCCTTCGAGTACATGCGAAGCAACAACGCGCGGTTCACCATTCACGCCGGCGAAGCCTTCGGGCTGCCGTCCATCCACGAGGCCCTCGCATTCTGCGGGGCCGACCGGCTGGGCCATGGGGTACGCATCGTCGACGACATCACGGTGGGGCCGGACGACACCGCGAGGCTGGGCCGGTTGGCGGCGCTCTTGCGGGACAAGCGAATTCCATTGGAGCTGTGTCCCAGCTCCAATGTGCAGACCGGTGCGGTGGACAGCATCGCCGAGCACCCGTTCGACCTGCTGGCCCGATTGCGCTTCCGGGTCACGGTGAACACCGACAATCGCCTGATGAGCGATACCACCATGAGCCAGGAGATGCTGAGGCTGGTCGAGGCGTTCGGTTACGGCTGGAGCGACCTGGAGCGGTTCACCATCAACGCGATGAAGTCCTCGTTCCTGCCGTTCGACGAGCGGCTGGCGCTGATCGACGGGGTGATCAAACCGCGGTATGCGGTGCTGATCGGCTGAGCGCTGCCCGCAGTGTGGTAGCGAATTCACCTGGTACGCCGAGGAACCCGCCGTGATCACCCGGGAACATGACCGGCTGTTCCCCGAGCAGCTCGGCGAGTCTGCGGGTGGTGGCGTCGGTGAGCAGGTGGCCCGACTCCGCGCCGAGTCCGACGACGATCCGCGTCGGACCGGCGGTCAGGGCCGCGATATCGGGGACATACCGCGTCGTGTGACGCAGTTCGTGGTCGAAGAACCGAGCCGACTCGGCCAGCTGGGTGGCGAGCTCCTCGGGTGGGGGCTCCAGGCCGGGCGGTGGGCCGGCGTTCGGATCGCTCACGTCGAAACCGGCGTTGGCCATGAATGCCGTCCACGCCGCCTGCGCCCCGTCCCGATGGAAGGTCGCGATGATCTCGTCGGTGGCGGCGCGCTGTGCGTCGGCGTCGGGCAGCAGTTCCAGCAGCGGCGGCTCGTGCGCGACCAGCGTGCGCACCCGGCCCGGGTGCCGGGTGACCAGGGCGAACCCGGTGACGGCGCCGCCGCTGGAACCGAAGACATCGGCGGACTCGGCGCCCAGCGCGTCGAGGATGGCGGCCACGTCGTCGGCACGCAGGTCCGGTGTCGCGTCCTGGCCGGGATCTTCCAGCCGGCTCCGGCCGTAGCCGCGCGGGTCATAGGTGACCACGGTGTGGTCGCCAGCCATGGCGTGCGCCAGTGCCAGGAAATCGGCAGCGCCCATCGGGGAACCGAGGACCAGGAGCAGCGGTCCGGTCCCGCGCACCTCGTAGTGCAGGCGGGCGCCGGGGATATCGAGCGAGCGGCAGACTAGTTCCTCAGCGGTCATGCCGGTATGGACCGGATGCCGCCGCGAAACTCATCGTCTCATTCCTGGCGCAGTCGCGATTCGACGAAGCTCTCCAGCTCTTCCCACTGTTCGACGGCCTTGGCGTACGGTCCCGAGGGCTTGGCCACACTGCCCGGTTCGATCAGGTAGGAGACCAGGGCGCCGAGCGGCTCTTTGCTGTCCAGCCGCTTGCTGACAATGGATTCCTCGGCGTAATCGCCGACGTCCCTGAGGAATTCGACGGCGAGGTCGAGCTGGTCGCGGTCCACCGCGTCAGGGCCGTCGGCGATGTCGTCGGCCAGCCCGGAGAGGACGTAGATGTTGTCGTCGGTGACGTCGACGCGCAGCGAGCCGTCGGTGGCCGCGGTCCGGATGATCTCGTAGGAGCTGTAGCCGGACAGGTCGCTCTCGTGCTCGTCGGCCAGGTAACGGGCCAGCGCGCGTTCTGAGTTGAAGACACTGATCCGGCCGTTGCGACCGAGGAACTTCGGCTCGTCGCCGACGTAGCAGCGCAGCGTGTACAGGGTGCCGCTGCTGGTCATGATGCGCACCGGATCGATGCCGACCTCGGTCCAGAAGTCCTCGTCGCTGCCGAGCACCTGGCGCTGGGCCTCGGCCTCCAGGGCGTCGCTCTCCTCGTCGGTGTCGACTTCGCCTTCGATCACCAGGTCGTCCTCGTCGTCGACGGTGAGGGCGTCCTCGTCCAGTTCGGGGGCGGGTTCGTCGAGCTCTTTCTGCGCCTTCGCGGCGGCCGCCTCGTCGACGTCCGGTGTGGTGACCAGTTCGTCGATGGTGTCGATGACCGACTGCCAGGACCGCCCGATGGCGGCCTCGATCTCGGTCCAGCGCTTGCGGCCGGCGCGACCGGCGAAGGCGTCCATGCCGCCGCCGATGGTGCCGAGCACGGGGTTGCCGTTGAACATCTTGGTGATGACCGGCAGGTCGCACACCGATCCGATGGCGGACACGATCGCCAAGGCCCGGTGCACGGACTCGACGGAGTCCTCGTTGGGCTTCTCGGCGACCAGTCCGGGCACCTCGATGAGGTCGTAGAGGTGATCCTCATCCGGGCTCAGCCGGTGCGCGTTGGCTTTGGTGAGCTTCTCCCAGGCCGGATGGTCGGTGAGATCGTTGTCCGAGTTGGTGCGCACGAAGGCGACCAGATCTGCCACCGATGCGAACGCGAAGAGGTCCTCGTCCTTGCCGAGGAGCGCCTCCCATTCGTCACCGGCATCGCGCCAGCGCGGTGCCCACAGGGTGTACAGGTCGCCATTGGTCAGTCCGAGCCGGACCGGCACGATGTCAGCCGCCATGGCGCACAGCGTAACGATGCCGGCTGGGGAGCCCGGTGGCACACCCGCTGCTCACCCGGTGGGCCGCCAGAATCCCTGGAATCCCTGCCCGGCGTTGGTGGTCCGGATCGCGGACAACTGGACCGGATCTCCCGCCTCGATCATCTGGCTACCGGACACGATCATCGCGACGTGACCATCCCATACCGCGAGGTCACCGGGCCGAAGCGAGCCGGCGTCGACGGGCCGGCCGATGTCTTGTTCCTGCGCGAGCCGAGGGATGTCCAGGCCCGCTTCGCGGTAGGCCCATTGGGTCAGCCCACTGCAGTCCAGTCCGGCGCCGGGAGTGGTACCGCCCCACTGATACGGCACACCCAGCTGTGTCAGCGCATGCCGTACGGCACTGGCCGCGACCGGATTCGGCGCGGTTGCGGTGCTGCCGTCGGGAAGTCGGACCGCCACGCCGGAACCGAAATCGGCCGGATTGCCGACAGCTGCGCCGCGGTGCCGGGTGACCGGCCGGGCCGCGGACAGCGCGCCGGTCAGCGCCGTCCCCAGCCCGGCGCCCACCGGTGCCGCCCCGGCGCCGGTGGGGATCGCTGCCGAGAAGCCCGACCCTGCCGGTATCGGCCCGGCGACCCCGCCTGGCGGTGGTGCCACCGAGGGCTGCGGAATGCCGTTGATCGTCGAGGTGTGCGTGTCCAGCTCCGCACGCAGGGCGTCGACCACCGCGGTGGCCTCCTGCACTGCGTGCCCCGCCTGGGCGGTCAGCTCGTCTGCGACCCCGGGAGCGTCGAGGTGCGGCTCCAGTGCGGACGCACGAGCCTCGAACTCGGCGATGATGTCCCGCAGCCGGGCGCGGGCCCGCGCGATGGCGTCGGCGACCATGCCGATGCCATCGGACAGCGCGCCGACCCGGTCGGCCAGGGAGCGCACGGTGCCGGCGGCCTCCGTGGTGTAGCGCGCCGCCGCCGTGCCGCCGTCGCCCGCCCAGAGGCCACCGTCCCACACCCGCGTGGTGGCGCCGGCCAAGGCGATCAACTGATCGCGCATCTCGGCGAGCATCGTCGACGGATGCGCCGCCGCGGACCAGCCCGGGCCGACCTGTGCCGCCAGCTCGTGCAGCGGCGCGGCCAGCGCGGTGACCAGTGCACTCGGCATCGTCAACCGCCGAAAGAGGACAGCGATTGCCCGACATGATGTTCGGAGTCGCGATAGGCCATCGCGGCGTGACCGGCCGTGGCGCCGGCGACCGCGAGATGATCGCCGAGTTGAGCGACCGCGCGCGTGGTATCGGCCACCGCTTCACGCAGCGCGGTGACCAGAGCGTCGGCGATGGGTCCGAACAAGGCGGGCGCCGTGTCGGCCACGGCAGGAAGCGCGGCGGCCAGCCCGGTGAGTTCGACGGCAGTGCCGGCCAGCGTCCTGCCGGCATGTGCGATCGCTGCGGTGTCGGCGTGCATGTGGGTTATGACGCAGGCCGGCGCGGTTCGGTTCCACTAATGTTCGCCGCATGGATGTCCGCATCGTTGACCACCCCTTGGCCGCCAGCCGGTTGACCACGCTGCGCGACGAGCGCACCGAGAATGCCGGCTTCCGGTCCGCATTGCGGGATCTCACCTTGATGCTGGTCTACGAGGCGACCAGGGATGCGAGCGCCGAACAGATCCGGGTCCGTACTCCGATGGCCGAAACCACCGGGTCCCGCCTGGCCAACCCGCCGCTGCTGGTGCCGGTGCTGCGGGCCGGGCTGGGCATGGTGGATCAGGCGCACGCACTGATCCCGGAGGCCCAGGTCGGCTTCGTCGGGGTGGCGCGGGACGAAGAGACGCATCAGCCCACGCCCTACTTGGCGTCGCTGCCCGAGGATCTGAGCACCCGTTCGGTGTTCGTCCTCGACCCGATGCTGGCCACCGGTGGCTCGATGGTGCACACGCTGGCCCTGCTACAGGATCGCGGTGCCACCGACATCACCGCGATCTGTGTGGTGTGCGCCCCCGAAGGAATCGCCGCTCTGGAAAAGGCCACCCCGGGTATCCGGTTGGTGACCGCCGCCATCGACGACGGACTCAACGAGATCGCCTATATCGTGCCCGGGCTCGGCGACGCCGGTGATCGGCAGTTCGGGCCGCGCTGACCCGTGCGGGTCACCACTGCCGCGCAGCGCTGACCAGTTCGCCGACCAGGGTCCGAGCGTCACTTCTCGACGCGCTCACGTCGTCGGTCGGGGCGCGGTGAACCTCGATGTAGGACTTGAGTTTCGGCTCGGTACCCGACGGACGCACCACCACCCGGATATCCGCTCCGGTCAACACCAGGGCGTCGGTGCGCTGCTGGCCCCGACGGTCCGACAGGTCCTCGACGGTCACCGGGATGCCGGCAAGGGTGGCAGGCGGATTCGCCCGTAGGGCGGCCATCGCCGCACCCGAGTCGTCGACACGGCGGGTCACCGCTGTCGTCATGTGCACACCGTGCCGACGGGCCAGATCGTCGAGGGCGTCGCGCACCGTGCGCCCCTGCGCACGCAGCGCGGCGACCAGATCGCACACCAGCACCGCCGCGCTGATACCGTCCTTGTCCCGCACCGCCTCCGGGTCGACACAATGCCCGATGGCCTCCTCGTACGCGTATATCAGTGCCGCGCCGGGTGCCGAAGCGCGGGCGAGCCATTTGAAACCGGTGAGCGTCTCGGCGTGCCGGGCCCCGCGGGACGCCGCGATGGCCGCCAGCATGCGTGAGGACACCACGGTGCTGGCGACCAGGGCGCGTGCGGGGTGGGCCTGCTCGGACAAGAGGTAATCGCCCAGTAGCCAACCGGTTTCGTCGCCGGTGAGCATGCGCCAGCCGCCTTCATCTGGTATGCCGACCGCGCACCGGTCGGCGTCGGGGTCCAGGGCGATGGCCACCTCGGCGCCGATATCGGCGGCCAGGGTCAACAGCAGGTCGGTGGCGCCCGGTTCCTCCGGGTTGGGAAACGCCACGGTGGGGAAGTCGGGATCGGGAGCGAACTGCGCTTCGACCACGTGTACGTCGTCGAACCCGGCCAAAGCCAAGGCATCCAGGGCGAATTCACCGCCCACGCCGTGCATGGGCGTCAGCGCCACCCGCACCGTGCCCGATGCGCGCCGCACTGACGCGGCCCGTTCCAGGTACGCGCGGAACAGATCCCGGCCGGACGGCTCGACCGGCAGGCGAGGGATCTCGGCGGCGTCCGGGGCGCGGGCGATCGCCGCCTCGATCTCCCGGTCGGTCGGCGAGATGATCTGCAGGCCGCCGTCGAGGTACACCTTGTAGCCGTTGTCGCCGGCTGGATTGTGCGATGCGGTGATCTGCACCCCGGCCGCGGCACCCAGGTGCCGCACGGCGAACGCCACCACCGGGGTGGGGGCGGGCACCGTCAGGGCGACCACCGTGAACCCCTGGGCGGCAAGCACTTCTGCTGTTGCCGTGGCGAATTCGGCGGAGTGGTGCCGGGCGTCGCGGCCGACCACCACGGTGGATCCGCCCAGGCTGGGGGTACCTCCCGCTTGCGGGGGACGGTCCTTGAGGACCTGCGCCAGCGCCCACGTCGCGCGGGTGACGGTGCCGACATTCATCGCATCGGCGCCGTCGCGCATCGGACCGCGCAGGCCGGCCGTGCCGAACGCCAGTGTCTTTTCGGTCGGGCGCTTCTCCGTCATGCGCTGATTGTGCCCGTCGCGCGAGCGTCGGCGTCGGCGAGCTTGCGCAGTACCGGGGCCACCAGCATCAGCAGATCGAACTCGAGCTCGCTGAGGGTGTCGCGCATGGTGGCCTGCAGCCAGGCGTCGCGTTCGGCTCGGTCGGCGTCCAGCAGCGCCGAGCCGGCCGGCGTGAGCTCGATCAGCTGACGCCGTCGGTCGTGGTCGTCGGCACGGCGGGACGCCAGTCCGCGGCTCACCAGGTCGTTGATGCCGTCGGTCAGCGATTGCACCCGCACGTGCAGCCGGGCGCCCAATTCGGCGGGAGTGGTGGAACCGGCGCGGCTGACCTCGCCGAGCAGTTCCAGCTGGCCGCGGGTGAGGCCGTGATCGGGCCGGTGTCGGCGCATCTGCCGGGTCACCGCCATCATCGATTCCCGCAGCTCGGTCGCGGCGGACGTGTCATTCGAACCCATATGGCAAGTTTAACCTTGGTATTTGAACACTGTCACTCAAGTTGAATGTCAGGAAAGACAAGTTCATACTTGATATAGAGATGAAGAGATTCGGTAGGTGGGTGTTGTTGCTGGCGGCCAGCGTGGCCGTCACGGTCCCGCTCACCCTGGCCGGAGTGCCGTCGGCGGCCCTGTTCGCGGCACTGGTGGTCGGCATCGCCCTGGCCCTGTGTTCGTTCGCGCCGGCAGGCGTACCCCGCCGCGCCGGCATGGCGGCCCAAGGTGTGCTCGGCGTCTACATCGGCACCATGGTGTCCGAGGATGCCGTCGGCACGCTCGGGCCGCACTGGTTGCCGGTGCTGGGTGTCGCGCTGGTCACGCTGATGCTCTCGGTGCTCGCCGGTGCCCTGCTCGGTGTGCACCGTGACGTCACCCCGCTGACCGGATCGCTGGCGTTGGTCGCCGGCGGCGCATCCGGTCTGGTGGCCATCGCCCGCGAACTCGGCGGTGACGATCGGGTGGTGTCGGTGGTGCAGTACCTGCGGGTGGCGCTGGTGACGGCGTCGATGCCGGTGGTGGTCACGCTCGTCTACCACGCCGACAAGTCCCATGCCCGTTCCGGTGTGGCCGGCGAATCACCATCGGCACCTTGGTATCTCAGCGTCGGCCTGCTCATCGTGCTGATCGTCGTCGGTGCCACCGCGGGCAAGCTGGTGCGCTTGCCCGGCGCGGGATTGCTCGGGCCGCTGGCGCTCACGGTGGCTTGGCAGCTCAGCGGTCTGTCGTTCGGCCTCACCGTGCCTGATCTGCTGGTCCAGGTCGCGTATCTGGTGATCGGCTGGCAGGCGGGTCTGGCGTTCACGCGCGACTCCCTGCGCGCGGTCGCCCGCATCCTGCCGTGGGCGCTGGCGCTGATCGTGGTGCTCGGCGTCGCCACCGCCGGCCTCGGTGTCGCGCTGGCTCATTTCGCCGGGCTGACCCCGCTGGAGGGCTACCTGGCCACCAGCCCGGGCGGGGTGTACGCCGTCCTGGCCACTGCCGTCGAGACCGGCTCCAACGTCACGTTCATCATCGCCGCGCAAGTGGTGCGCATCCTGCTGATGCTGTTCGCCGCACCCCTGCTGGCCCGGCTACTGGCCCGGTTCACCACCCAGCGGCGGGGGTTGCGGCCGCAGCCGCTGGAAGCCGCAACCGCCGGCTAGAGACGCGCGATCACCGCGGCCAGCAGCGCGCCCATCCGCGTCGCGGACTGACGGCCGGCTTCGAGCACCTCCGCGTGGGACAACGGCTGGCCCGTCATCCCCGCGGCCAGGTTTGTCACCAGCGATACGCCCAGTACCTGCGCGCCCGCCGCGCGCGCCGCGATCGTCTCGTGCACCGTGGACATCCCGACCAGGTCGGCACCGAGGGTGCGCAGCATCCGGATCTCCGCGGGCGTCTCGTAATGCGGGCCGGGCAGCCCGGCGTAGACGCCCTCGGTGAGGGTCGGGTCGATCTCTCGGGCGATGGCCCGCAGCCGTGGCGCATAGGCGTCGACCAGATCGACGAACTGCGCCCCGATCAGCGGTGACCGTGCCGTCAGGTTCAGGTGATCGCTGATCAGGACCGGTTCCCCGACGTGGTGGTCGGCACGCAGCCCGCCCGCGGCATTGGTGAGCACGACGGTGCGCACCCCGGTCGCGCATGCGGTGCGCACCGGGTGCACGACGTGCCGCAGATCGTGGCCCTCGTACGCGTGGATGCGGCCCACCAGGACCAGGACGTGGTGGGTGCCGACGCGCAGCGACAACACCTGGCCGCCGTGTCCGGCCGCGGTCGGCGGGGTGAAGCCGGGCAGGTCGGCCATCGCGATGGTGGCGTCGGGCGTCCCGAGTTGCCCGACGGCCGGCGCCCAGCCGGACCCCAGCACCACGGCGACGTCGTGCGCGTCGACACCGGTGCGGTCCCGGATCACTTCGGCGGCGGCATCGGCTGAGCGCTGCGGATCGGTCACGAATGAGATACTGCCAGGATGCCCACGGTCGCCGCGTTGTCGAGTGTCGAGGATGTCGTCAACCGGCGTCGCGGGGATCTGATCGAGCTGTCCCATGCGATCCACTCCGAGCCCGAGCTGGCGTTCGAAGAACATCGCAGTTGCGCCAAGACCCAGGCACTCGCCGCAGAACGCGGGTTCACGGTGACGGCGGCGCCCGCAGGATTGACGACTGCGTTTCGCGCCGAGTACGGCAGCGGGCCGCTGGTCATCGGGATCTGCGCCGAATACGACGCGCTGCCGGGAATCGGGCACGCGTGCGGGCACAACATCATCGCCGCCTCCGCCGTCGGCACCGCGCTGGCGCTGGCCGAGGTGGCCGACGAGCTCGGGCTGACCGTCGTCCTGCTGGGTACCCCCGCCGAGGAGACCGGTGGTGGAAAAGCCCTGCTGCTCAAGGCCGGAACCTTCGACGACATCGCGGCGACGGTGATGCTGCATCCCGGTCCGGTCGATATCGCCGCCGCCCGCTCCCTGGCGCTGTCGGAGGTGGCCGTCGAATACACCGGCCGCGAATCGCACGCCGCGGTCGCGCCGTACCTGGGGATCAACGCCGCCGACGCGCTCACCGTCGCGCAGGTGGCGATCGGGCTGTTGCGCCAGCAGCTGGCCCCCGGGCAGATGGTGCACGGCCTGGTCACCGAGGGCGGCCAGGCCAGCAACATCATTCCCGCGCACACCGAGCTGCGGTACACCATGCGCGCGACCACCATGGCATCGCTGCACGAACTGGAGGAACGGATGGCCGGGTGTTTCGCGGCCGGCGCGGTGGCCACCGGCTGTGGGCACACCGTCGCCGAGACCGCCCCGCCCTATGACGCGCTGGCGCCGGATGCGTTCCTGTCCGAGGTGTTTCGCGCCGAGATGCTGCGGTTCGGGCGCACCCCGGTGACCAAGGAGCTGGAGGTGGCGCTGCCGCTGGGCAGTACCGATATGGGCAACGTCACACAGGTGATGCCGGGCATCCATCCGGTGATCGGGGTGGACGCCGGCGGTGCGTCGATCCACCAACCCGAGTTCACGGTGGCCGCGGCGAGCCCATCTGCCGACAAGGCCGTCACCGAAGGCGCAATCATGTTGGCCCGCACCGTGGTTGCGCTGGCGCAGGATGCCGGCGAACGAGACCGGGTGTTGGCCGCCCAGACCCGGCGGAGGGAGTCATGACGCTGCGCGAGCACACCGACGCGTGGTTGACGGCCCACCACGAGGACCTGGTGGCCTGGCGCCGCCACATCCATACCCACCCCGAGCTCGGCCGGCAGGAGTTCGCCACCACCGAGTTCGTCGCCAACCTGTTGGCCGATGCCGGGCTCAACCCCAAGGTGCTACCCGGTGGCACCGGACTGACGTGTGATTTCGGTCCCGACGACGGACCCCGGGTGGCGTTGCGCGCCGATATGGACGCGCTGCCGATGGCCGAACGCACGGGTCTGCCGTTCTCCTCGGCGGTGCCCGGGGTGGCGCACGCGTGTGGGCACGACGCGCACACCGCGGTACTGGTCGGCGCGGCGCTGGCGCTGGCGTCGGCGCCCGAGCTTCCGACCGGCGTGCGGTTGATCTTCCAGCCGGCCGAGGAGCTGATGCCCGGCGGCGCGATCGATGCCGTGGCCGCCGGTGCGGTGTCCGGGGTTTCGCGGATCTTCGCGCTGCACTGCGATCCGCGACTGGAGGTCGGCAAGGTGGCCACCCGCCCCGGACCGATCACCTCGGCCGCCGATTCGATCGAGATCACCCTGCACTCGCCGGGGGGACACACCTCGCGACCGCACCTGACCGGGGATCTGGTGTACGCGCTGGGCATGCTGATCACCGGGGTGCCGGGTGTGCTGTCGCGACGCATCGATCCGCGGCTGAGCACCGTCATGGTGTGGGGCGCGGTGAACGCGGGAGTGGCGGCCAACGCCATCCCGCAGACCGGGACGTTGGCGGGCACCGTCCGCACCGCCAGCCGGGAGACCTGGCTGACGCTGGAATCTCTTGTCCAGGAGGCGGTGTCGTCGATCTTGGGTCCATTGAAGGTCGAGCATGCGGTGAACTACCGGCGCGGCGTGCCGCCGGTGGTCAACGAGGAGACCTCCACCCGCATCCTCACCCACGCCATCGAGGCGCTGGGCCCGGACGCGCTGGCCGATACGCACCAGTCCGGTGGCGGCGAGGACTTCTCCTGGTATCTGGAAGAGGTGCCCGGTGCGATGGCCCGGCTCGGGGTCTGGTCGGGCCGCGGGCCGCAGCTGGATCTGCACCAGCCCACGTTCGACCTCGACGAGCGGGCGCTGGCGGTCGGGGTGCGGGTGATGGTGAACCTGGTGCAGTACTCGGCCTAGCGTCTGCTGCGCGAGCGTGCGTGTCTGCACACCGACACGCCGCAACTCCTGGCAGTCAGCGCACGCTCGCCGGCGGTGAAGGTGCGCGGTCGCACGGTTATCCACAGGGTGCGATCCGGGTCTGGCCGAGGGGTGCGTCCGGCGTCGACGATCGTGGGCATGAATCCGGAGTTGATCAGCCTGCTGGAGCGCCAAGGTGGGGTCGCCACCAGCGCGCAGATGCTCGCCCATATGCCGAGGCGCGCCTTCGAAGCGGCCGTCCGCAACGGTGAATTCGACCGGCTGTGGCAGGGCATCTACGGAACGGGTCAAGCCACCGAGGACGTGCGCTTGCGTGGGCTGGACCTGGCGACCGGTGCTTCGGTGCCGGTGTGTCTCGGTACGGCGGCCGCGCGCTACGGCTTCGACACGGAGAACACGGCGGACCTGCACGTGCTCAATCCACCACGGGGCCAACTCAGATCGACCGACGGCTTGGTGGTGCACCGGCGCGACGGCGCACCACTGGCCTACGCCGCCGGTCGGCTCGCCACCGCTGCGCACTGGACGGCGGTGGAGGTGGCCCGGGCGCTGCGCCGTCCGCGTGCGTTGGCGACGCTGGACGCCGCACTGCGCAGCGGGGCGTGCAACCGCACCGATATGTGGCGGTCGGCGCAGGCACAGGCGGGGCGGCGCGGCATCGTCGCGGTCCGGGATCTGCTCCCGCTGGCCGACGGGCGGGCGGAATCACCCATGGAGAGCGAGGCGCGGCTGGTGATGATCGACGGTGGCCTGCCGGTACCGCAGTTGCAGTACGAGATCATCGACGGGAACGGCGAGCTGCGCCGGTTCGACTTCGGTTGGCCGCAGATGCGGGTGGCCGCCGAGTACGAAGGTGTCGACTGGCACAGCGGGCCCGAGGAGATGCGACGCGACCGCCGAAGGTTGGCCGCCGTCCAGGACGTCGGCTGGACCGTGGTGCCGATCCTCTTCGCCGACGCGCGGTATCGGCAAGTGGAGTTGGTGGGGCGGATCGATCGGCAGTTGCGTCGCGCTCAGGCAGCGTGAGCGTGCGCTGACTGCCAGGAATTACGGCGTGTCGGCGTGCAGACACGCACACTCGCGGGCCGGGGGCTAGGTACCGGGGCCGACGTTCGCGGCCGGCCGGGTGCGCAGATCGTGCACATAGGAGGCGGGTGCGCCGGCGATCTCGGCGGCGTCGGCCATCACGCCGAGGTAGCGCGCCGACGGCAGGCCGCCTTCCCAGGCGTCGACCACGTACAGCCAGGCCAACACCGGATCGGTAGTGGTGTCCGAGGACAGCCGGTCCACCCGGCAGCGGATCTTCTTGTGGAAGCCGAGCTCGGAGCCCTCCCAGCGATCCAGGTTGCCCTCGTCCTCTTTGGTCATGTCGTAGAGCACCACGAAGACCTTTTCGTCGGGATCCTCGACCAGGGTGGCCAGGGCGCCCTCCCAGCCGAAGTCCTCGCCACCGAACGTCAGGCGCCATCCGTGCAACCAACCGGTGCCGGCCACCGGAGAATGCGGGGCGCGCTGGAGCATCTGCTCCGGATGCATGTTCGATCCGTAAGCGGCGTAGAGCGGCACGGGCCAACTTTAGGCGCTCCGGCGGGCGGGAGCGAAGCGACCCGGGGATTGGTACGGCGGGCGGGAGCGAAGCGACCCGGGGGATCGGCCGTGCGGGCGGGAGCGAAGCGACCCGGGGGATCGGCCGTGTGGGCGGGAGCGAAGCGACCCACTACGTTTATCACCGTGCCCACCCGCATCGTGATCATCGGCGGCGGTCCCGCCGGCTACGAGGCCGCATTGGTCGCCGCGTCCCGCGGCCCGGACGCCGTTCAGGTCACCGTCGTCGACAGCGACGGTATCGGTGGCGCCTGCGTGCTGTTCGACTGCGTGCCGTCCAAGACCTTCATCGCTTCGACGGGGGTGCGCACCGAGCTGCGTCGCGCCAACGGTCTGGGCTTCGACATCGCCATCGACGACGCCAAGATCTCCCTCGAGCAGATCCACAATCGGGTCAAGACGCTGGCCAGATCGCAGTCCGCCGATATCGGTGCCACCCTGCTCAACGCCGGGGTCAACGTGGTCAAGGGCCGCGGTGAGCTGGTCGACAGCGTGCCGGGGATGGCCCGCCACCGAGTCAAAGTATCCACCCCGGACGGCAAGGTCGGGGTGCTCAAGGCCGATGTGGTGCTGATCGCCACCGGGGCCACTCCCAGGGTGCTGCCCAACGCGGTCCCGGACGGCGAACGTGTGCTGAACTGGCGCCAGCTCTACGACCTCACCGAGCTGCCCGACCATCTGGTGATCGTCGGCTCGGGTGTGACCGGCGCGGAGTTCTGCAGCGCGTACACCGAGCTCGGGGTGAAGGTCACCGTGGTGGCCAGCCGCGACCAGATCCTGCCGCACGAGGACTCCGATGCCGCCGCCGTGCTGGAGGAGGCCTTCTCCGAGCGCGGCGTGTCGCTGGTGAAGAACGCCAGAGCCGACTCGGTGGTCCGTACCGACAACGGGATCAAGGTCACACTGGCCGACGGTCGCGTGGTCGAGGGCAGCCATGCCCTGATGACCGTCGGCTCGGTGCCCAACACCAGCGGTCTCGGTCTGGACCGCGTGGGGATCGAACTCGGCCCGGGTGCCTACCTGACCGTGGACCGGGTGTCGCGCACCAAAGCGCCCGGCATCTACGCGGCGGGGGACTGCACCGGCCTGTTGCCGCTGGCCTCGGTCGCCGCCATGCAGGGCCGCATCGCGATGTATCACGCACTGGGCGAAGGGGTGAATCCCATCCGCCTGCGCACCGTCGCGTCGGCCACGTTCACCCGGCCCGAGATCGCCGCGGTCGGGGTCCCGCAGACCAAGATCGACGACGGCACCGTGCCCGCCCGAACCCTGATGTTGCCGCTGACGACGAACGCCAGGGCCAAGATGTCGCTGCTGCGCTTCGGCTTCGTCAAGATCTTCTGCCGGCCGGCCACCGGTGTGGTGATCGGCGGTGTGGTGGTCGCGCCGATCGCCTCCGAGCTGATCCTGCCCATCGCCCTGGCGGTGCAGAACCGGATCTCGGTGGGTGACCTGGCCCAGACGCTGTCGGTGTACCCGTCGCTGTCCGGGTCGATCGTCGAGGCGGCGCGACGTCTGATGGCACACGATGACCTGGACTAAAGGTCAGTTCGAAGCGCTGGACCCACAAAGGGTCGGCTGCGCGACGTAGGCTCGCAACGGCAACGCCTACCCACGAGTAACCACGAGGAGCCTCCGGCGTGACTGACCCGATCTCAGGCAAGGGACAAGCTCAGCTCGGACCCGAGCACCGTGCGGCGGCCTGGCAGCGCCTCGGCAGCGAACAGTTCGATGTCGTGGTCATCGGCGGCGGGGTGGTCGGCGCGGGTGCGGCCCTGGACGCGGCGACCCGCGGGCTGAGGGTCGCGCTGGTCGAAGCCCGCGACTTCGCGTCCGGCACGTCGAGTCGGAGCAGCAAGATGTTCCACGGTGGCCTGCGCTACCTCGAACAGCTGGAGTTCGGCCTGGTCCGCGAGGCGTTGCACGAACGCGAGCTGTCGCTGACGACGCTGGCCCCGCATCTGGTGAAACCACTGCCGTTCCTGTTCCCGCTGACCAGACGGTGGTGGGAGCGGCCGTATGTGGCGGCGGGCATCTTCCTCTACGACCAGCTGGGCGGCGCGAAATCCGTTCCGGCGCAGAAGCATCTACTCAAGGCCGGGGCACTGCGGCTGGCGCCGGGGCTCAAGCGCAGCTCGCTCATCGGCGGTATCCGGTACTACGACACCGTGGTCGACGATGCCCGCCACACCATGACGGTGGCGCGCACGGCCGCACACTACGGCGCAGTGGTGCGGACCTCCACGCAGGTGGTGGCGCTGCTGCGCGAGGGCGACCGGGTCACCGGGGTCAAGGTGCGCGACTCGGAGAACGGTGCCGTCACCGAGGTGCGCGGGCACGTGGTCGTCAACGCGACGGGCGTGTGGACCGATGAGATCCAGGCGCTGTCGAAGGAGCGCGGCCGGTTCCGGGTGCGGGCCTCCAAGGGCGTGCACATCGTGGTGCCCCGCGACCGCGTCGTCAGTGAGGTCGCGATCATTCTGCGCACCGAGAAGTCGGTGCTCTTCGTCATTCCGTGGGGCACGCACTGGATCATCGGCACCACCGACACCGACTGGAATCTCGACCTGGCGCACCCGGCTGCCACCAAGGCCGATATCGACTACATCCTCGGCCACGTCAACACGGTGCTGGCCACCCCGCTGACCCATGACGATATCGACGGTGTCTACGCGGGGCTGCGGCCGCTGCTGGCGGGGGAGAGCGAGTCCACGTCGAAGCTGTCCCGCGAACATGCTGTGGCGGTGCCGTCGCCGGGGCTGGTGGCCATCGCCGGCGGCAAGTACACCACCTACCGGGTGATGGGCCAGGACGCGATCGACGCCGCGGCCGAATTCGTCCCGACCCGGGTGGCGCCGTCGATCACCGAGAAGGTGCCGCTGATGGGGGCCGACGGTTACTTCGCCCTGGTCAACCAGACCGAGCATGTCGGCGCCCACTACGGCCTGCATCCGTACCGGGTACGCCACCTGCTGGACCGTTACGGCTCGCTGATCGGCGAGGTACTGGCCATGGCTGACGGCAATCCGCAACTGCTGGAACCGATCACCGAGGCCCCGGTGTACCTCAAGGTGGAGGCGGTGTACGCGGTGGCCGCCGAAGGGGCACTGCATCTGGAGGACATCCTCGCCCGGCGGATGCGGATCTCCATCGAGTACCCGCACCGTGGTGTGAACTGCGCGCGGGAGGTGGCCGAAGTCGTTGCGCCCGTTCTTGGTTGGAGCCCCGAGGATGTCGACCGCGAGGTGTCGACGTACCTGGCGCGGGTGGAGGCCGAGGTGCAGTCGCAGACTCAGCCGGATGACGAAAGCGCCGATGCGCTGCGGGCCGCGGCGCCGGAGGCGCGCGCCGAGATCCTGGAACCGGTGCCGCTGAATTGATACGCCGGTGAAACGGCCCCTGCCGGACCGCGACGGTGTCGGGCCGGCGCGCGTCCGGTTGCGCGGCGGCTCGGTCTTGGTCGAGCTCGCCGACCGATTCGGCGAGCCCGCGGCCACGAAAGTGCTTGCCGGAGAGGTGTATCTACCGAACGGCGGCGTGGTGGCCGCCGATACGGTGCTGCCGCCGAACTCCTATGTCTACCTGTACCGCGATCTGCCCGACGAGATTCCGGTGCCCTTCGAGATGCCGATCCTGTACCGCGACCACGACATCCTCGTCGTGGACAAGCCGCATTTCCTGGCCACCATGCCGCGCGGCGGTCACGTCGTGCAGACGGCCTTGGTGCGGCTGCGGCGTGAACTGGAACTGCCCGAACTCAGTCCCGCGCACCGGCTGGACCGGCTCACGGCCGGGGTGCTGCTGTTCACGGTGCGCCGCGAGGTCCGGGGTGCCTACCAGACGATGTTCGCCGAAGGGCGGGCGCGCAAGACGTATCTGGCCCGGGCCGGCGGGACCCCCACCGTCGCACTGCCGGCACTGCTGACCAGCCGGATCATCAAGCAGCGCAGCCGGTTACAAGCCTTCGAGGAACCAGGTGAGCCGAACGCGCGGACCCATGTCGAGCTTCTCGAAGACGGGCTCTACCGTCTGACCCCGTACACCGGGCGCACCCATCAACTGCGGGTGCAGATGGCGTCCATCGGTGTGCCGATCGACAACGACCCGCTCTATCCGGACGTCGTCGACGTGGCGCCCGGTGACTTCTCGGCTCCGCTGCAGCTGCTGGCCCAGCGGCTCGCGTTCGACGACCCACTCAGTGGTGTGCGCCGCGATTTCGTCAGCGGTCGGGTTCTCTAGACCGTTCTCAAGGTGAACTGGGCGATCGGACCGTAGTCGCGGTAGTCGTGCGTCTCGGCCAGGGGATTCCGGTCGAAGGTGTACTCGACGTAGAGCTTCTTGATCTTTCGCGCCTGCTCGACCGGGATGTTCTCGATGACGGCCGCTTCCAGTCCCTCGATGTCGATCTTGAGGATGTCGATCTTGCCGTGCTTTTCGATCGCCTCTTCGAGCACGTTGCGGGAGTTCACCAACGGGACGGTCAGGGTGTTGCCGTGGCCGGCCCCGACGCCGCCGTACCGGCCGGACTCCTCCCATGCGAACTCCACCTCGCCGTCGCTGGTGCCGACCGCGGCCTGGTGCACTTCGAAGCGACCTTCGAACTGGCGCAGGTTGTCCTTGAGTTTCGCCACATTGGAGGGCAGTGGTTCGAACAGATACGTGTATGCGGCGGCGTTGCGGGTCAGGAAGTAGGCGGCGGAGATGCCGATATTCGAGCCGAAGTCGACGATCACCGTGTCCGAGGTGTCGGCCAGGTAGTCATTGCGGCAGAAGATCTCGTTGACGGTGAGGACGTCATGGCCGGAGTGCAGGCGCAGGTCGAGCCATGATTGCGGGGTGCGGACGCGCACCGTGTACGGGTAGGTCCCCTTGCCGATCAGATAGCGCTTGAACATCTCCGCCGGGTGTTCGTAGAGCCGGACCATGTTGGCGGCCGCGACGTAGTGCCTGCGGTCCAGCGCAGATTTCGCAATCAAGCCGAGATTGCGGCCCGCGACCTGCATATCTACCTCCGTCGTAGGGGACGCTCTTGCCGGACGCCAAGTCGGCACACAGCAACGCCCGCCCACACTACCGGCACGTAGCTAGTTGATGACGCAAGTGACCAGACTGCCTGACCAGGTCTGATCTACTGACCGGCATGGATCGTGCCGCGTTTGACCAGTTGTTCGACATGTCCGACCGCACCGTCATCGTCACCGGCGGTACCCGCGGCATCGGATTGGCGTTGAGTGAGGGGTTCGCCCTCAGCGGAGCCCGGGTGGTGGTGGCCAGCCGCAAGCCCGACGCGTGCGCTGCGGCCGCCGCGCATCTCCGGAGCCTGGGCGGCGAGGCGATCGGCGTGCCGGCCCATCTTGGTGCGGTCGATGATCTGGCGGCGCTGGTGGACCGCACCGTGTCGGAATTCGGTGGCATCGACGTGGTGGTCAACAACGCGGCCAATGCGCTGGCGCAGCCGTTCGGGTCGATGACCGTCGATGCCTGGAACAAGTCCTACTCCGTGAATCTGCAGGGCCCGGTGTTCCTGGTTCAGCATGCGTTGCCGTATCTGACGCAGAGTCCGGCGGCGGCGGTGCTGAACATGGTCTCGGTGGGCGCCTTCAACTTCGCGCCCTCGTTGTCCATCTACGCCTCGGGTAAGGCCGCGCTGATGTCGGTGACCCGCTCGATGGCGGCCGAGTTCGCCCCGCTGGGCATCCGGGTCAACGCCCTCGCACCCGGGCCCGTGGACACCGACATGATGCGCAACAATCCGCAGGAGGCCGTCGACGCGATGGCGGCGAACACCCTGATGCGCCGGCTCGCATCGCCGGACGAAATGATCGGTACCGCGCTGCTGCTGTGCTCTCGGGCCGGTAGCTATATCACCGGTCAGGTGGTCATCGTCGACGGCGGGGGGACCCCGCGCTAGTCAGTCCCGCTCGGCGCTGCGCCAGCCCCTGACGCCGACCGCGATCATCCGCATCTGCTTGACGGCGGTGCGCTTGATCTCCTCCAGCGCCGACGGGTCGGAGGCGTCCTCGGCGGTTTCGGCGATCGAGATCATGGCGTTGACGAACAGGTTGGCCAGAATGTTGAGGTCCTCGCTGCTCCAGTCCTTCATCCCGGGGAAGCGGGCCAGGTCGATGGCGAGCTCCGAGGTGATCAACCGGATCTCGGTGCGAATGGCGTAGCGCAGCATGGCCACACCACTGGCACGCTCCCGGGTGATGAAGCGCCAGTGCTCGCGGCGGTCGCTGATACTGGCGATGAGGATCTCCGCCGACGAGTCGATGACGTGGTTGGGATCGAGTTTCCCGGCGCGGGCACCGCGCAGCATGTCACGCAGTGATCGGAACGATTCGTCGATCAGCACAAGGCCGAGAGCTTCCATCGAATCGAAGTGGCGGTAGAAGGCCGCGGGCACGATGCCCGCTTCGCGGGTGACCTCCCGCAGGCTCAGGCCGGTGAAGCTGCCCTCCTCGAGCAGGTGCAGTGCGGCGGCCACGATCGCGCGTCGGGTGACCTCTTTGCGCTCTTCGCGCGACAAGGTGTCACGCGAGCGAGGCCGTCCTGAGCGACTGGGCCGCCCGGAGCGCGACTTCGGAACGTCACTATCCACAACCAACGAGCGTACAACCGGATGCCCCTCCGATTCGCTCGGCGCTGCGTTGTCAATCGTTTGTGAATTCAGAGTACGAACGTTCACTGTGTTATGCCCATCACAACCTGCAGGTTTTCCTTGACCATGCGAGTTCATCGCGCCCACAGTGTACATATGTTCACCGAAACATTGACGCACAAGCTGAGGGACCGGGTGCTCCGGTCGCCGCTGCTGGATCTGCTCACCGGACCGCACGGCGTCGACCGGTACACCGAGATCGTCGATCCGGTGTGGATCAAGGGCAGTGCGCGCGCAAAGGTGGTGGCCGTCCGTCGCCAGACGCCCCGCAGTGTCACCTTGACGCTGGAACCCAACCGGGCCTTCACCGGCTTCATGGCCGGTCAGCACATCAACCTGTCGGTGGAGATCAACGGACGCCGCCGCACCCGCCCGTACTCCCCGGCCAGCGCGGAGGGTGGCCGCCTCATCGAACTGACCGTCGGGCTGCATGACGGTGGCCTGGTGTCGACCTACCTCTACGAGAACGCCAAGCCCGGGATGATCGTCGGCCTCGACTCCGTCGGCGGCGACTTCTTCATGCCGGCACAGCGCCCCGGGCGCATCCTGTTCGTCTCCGGCGGCAGCGGTATCACCCCGGTGCTGTCGATGCTGCGCACGCTCAAAGCCGAGGGCTTCACCGGCGACGCCGCGTTCATCCACTATGCGCGCTCCGCCGAAGAGGCCTGCTATCGCGACGAACTCGACACCATGCCCGGCGTTCGGGTGCTGCACGGCTACACCCGCGACGACGCCGGCGCCGATCTGGACGGATACTTCGCCCCGCATCACCTGGCTGCGGCGATGGCCGAACCGGACGCGATCTTCGTGTGCGGTCCGCCCGCGCTCGTCGACGCGGTGCGGGGGCTGCGTCCGGACGCACGATCGGAGAGCTTCGTCCCGCCGGTGTTCGCCGTGCCTGCCGAAGCCACCGGTGGCACCGTCACCTTCGCCGGCAGTGCTGTGAAGGTGACCGACAGCGGTCAGACGTTGCTCCAACAGGCCGAGGCCGCCGGGCTGAACCCGGAAAGCGGATGCCGGATGGGCATCTGCTTCAGCTGCACCCGAACCAAAACCCGCGGCGCCGTGCGCAATGTGCTCAACGGCACGGTGTCCACCGACGACTGCGAAGACATCCGAATCTGCGTCACCGCCCCCGTCGGCGATGTCGAGATCGATCTGTAGAGAACCCTGAACATCCTGTGACGCGAAAGGACAAGCAATGACCACACTCGAATTGCCCCGTAGCTCCACCGTTTCCGCCCCTTCGGCGAAGTACGCGCTCACCCCCGAGCAGGCCGACGCGTTCGGCAAAGAACTCGACGCCATCCGTGAACGTGCGCTGGCCGAGCTGGGGGAGCGTGACGCCGCCTACATCCGCAAGATCATCAAGATGCAGCGCAGCCTCGAGGTCGGCGGCCGCGCCCTGCTGTTCCTGCCGCCGGCATGGCCGATCGGCACCGTGATGCTCGGGCTGTCGAAGATCCTCGACAACATGGAGATCGGCCACAACGTCATGCACGGCCAGTACGACTGGATGGGCGATCCGGCGCTGCGCGGCCAGAACTTCGAATGGGATTCGGCCTGCCCGTCCAACCAGTGGCGGCACTCGCACAACTACATGCACCACACCTACACCAACATCGTCGACCTGGATCGCGACATCGGCTACGGCGTGCTGCGGATGAGTGAGGACCAGAAGTGGCATCCGTACTACCTGGGCAACCCGGTCTACGCGTTCCTGCTGATGGTGTTCTTCCAGTACGGCGTGGCCCTGCACGAGCTGGAGACCGAGCGCATCCGCTCCGGTGAGATCAAGCTGCGGGACAAGAAGGACATGCTCACCGAGATGTGGGCGAAGGTCAGGAAGCAGACCGTGAAGGACTACGTGGCCTTCCCGCTGCTGGCCGGCCCGTTCGCGCCGTTCGTCTTCACGGGCAACATGACCGCCAACCTGATGCGCAATGTGTGGTCGTACATGATCATCTTCTGCGGCCATTTCCCGGAGGGCACGCATGAGTTCACCGTCGAAGAGACCAAGGCCGAGACACGCGGGCAGTGGTACTACCGGCAGCTGTTGGGTTCGGCGAACCTCACCGGGGGAAAGTGGTTCCACATCTTCAGTGGCAACCTGTCCTTCCAGATCGAGCACCATCTGTTCCCCGACATTCCGGCGCACCGTTATGCCGAGATCTCGGGTGAGGTGAAGGAGATCTGCCGGCGATACGGTCTGCCCTACAACGGTGGGCCGCTGCCCAAGCAGTTCTTCTCGGTCGTCAAGAAGATCTGCCGGCTGGCGCTGCCGAACCCGAAATGACCTACGGTGCCTGACAATTCGGGCACCAGAAGCTGATCCGGTCGCCGCTGCGGTCCATCTCGATGGAGGTCCCGCAGCGGCGACACGGCTGTGCGGACCGTCCGTACACCCACACCTGCTGCCCGCGCCGGGTGTCACCGGTGGTGCACCTGTTCGTTCGTGATCTGTTGAGCCACAACATGTCCCGAGCGCGCTGTACCAGCCGTAGGGGATCGGGGACGGTCCCGACCCGGGCCGTGGGCCTGCGCCCGAAGACAAAGCACAGCTCGTTGGCGTACACATTGCCCACCCCGGCCATCACCCGCTGATCCAGTAGGGCCTCGGCCAGGGCGCGATCGGGATCGGCGCTCAGGTTCGCCGCCGCGCGTCGCGGGTCCCAATCCTGGCCGAGCAGATCCGGGCCCAGGTGGGCGACCACGTCCTGGTCGTGGGCCCGCTCGAGGACCTCCAGCACGCCCAGGTCGATACCGGTGGCCAGACCGTCCGCCGTGCCGAGCACGATGCGGATCCGGTGCGGCTCCACCCGGCCCGGACCGATCCGCCAGCTGCCGTCCATCTTGAGGTGGGAATGGATGCTGGCTCCACCATCCTTGGAGCCCACCCGGATGAACAGGTGCTTGCCCCGGCTGAGCACTTCGTCGACCACGTCGCCGGTCAGATCCACCGTCGCATAGCGCGGCACCCGGATGTCGCAGCGGGTCAACGTCTTTCCCACGAGTGCCTGCCTCAGTGTGGCGGCGGTGTGGAAGACGGTGTCACCTTCGGGCATACCATCATTGAACACCGACCCCGGTGAGCGCCTTCTGGTGACGGTGCTGCCGGTCCAGGGTGGCGAAGTAGAACGCGTAGGCGAACGCGCAACTGGTGAACAGGCTCGACACGAAGTACAGCCACGGCCGGTTGATCCCGCGCCGGTGGCCGTCGACGATGGTGAACAGGGGCAGCAGGATGACGTTGATGATGGTGTAGTCCTGGCTGGCCGAGCTCGCCGCCGGATTGGTGTAGCCGAGCGTGATGAATTCCTGCCAACTGCCCGGGCCCCAGATCGGATTGCTCGACGGGGTCGCGTACTCGGCGACATAGCGGTAGTTGAAGTAGTAGCCGATGACGGTGCCGGCGATGCCGACGAGGTAGAACGTGACCTCCAGGGCGGAGATGTTCGGACCGGTCGCCGGGCGGGTGAAGATGTCGCGGTTGGCGTTGACGATCCAGGCGATGACGGCAAGTCCGAGAATCAGGTGAACGGCGAGCGAGACCATGCCGCCAGTATGGCCCGCGCCGGGGCACGTTTCGTCAATTTTGCCATTTCGTCTGCCGAGTCAGCGCAGCCGTAGTCCGCGCGGCGTCCGCGCGAAACCGGCTTCGGTGAGGGCGGACTGCGCGGCCGCGCGCGCCTCGCGTCCCTCGTCGGAGGCCGGGTCCAGCACGGATACGCCGTTGACCCGTTCGACCAGCAGTGACGACACCCGCTGGTCTCGGACCAGATCGGCCAGCGCGGTGGCGGCGGCCTGCTGGGCCCCGGATTCGGCACCGAAGTTGAGCAGTGAGCGGCCGCCCCGTTCCAGGAACCACACCAGCCGGCCGTCGACCAGCACCACCAGTGCGCCGGCCTTGCGGCCCGGCCGGAAGTCACCTTCGCCGGGCCAGGGCAGTGCGGCTCCGTATGGGTTGGCCGGGTCGGTCGCCGCGAGCACCACCGCATGCCATTCGGGGCGCTCCGGGTCGACCCCGTCCAGATAACTGCGCAGCCGGTCCACCGTCGACGCCGCGGCGAACTGGGCGCCGCCCAGTGATTCGATGAAATAGCCGCGTTGACAACGCCCGGCGTCCTCGAAGGCGGTGAGCACCTTGTAGAGCATTGCGAACCCGCCGGGCAGCCCCTCGGTGGCACCGCGAGTCAGGACTCCGTGCCGGTTCAGCAGCAGCTCGGCCTGGAAGTGGGCGCGCACGGTCGAGTCCGGTTCCGGTGCGGGCAGTGCCGACCAGCGTCCGGAGACCTTCGGGTCGGTGCGTGGCGCGGGATGTGCGATCCGGTATCGGCTCAGCTTCGGCGGACGCTGGCGCTGCCGGTGTGCGGGTGCCCGCCGAGACCCGTGCAGTACCGCCCGCACCGGGGCGAACGTGTCGCCGGTGACCATGCCGGCCCAGATCAACTCCCACAACGCAGCGCTGAACGTGCTTTCCGTGCCGTCTTCGGTGAGTTGCCGGAAGAAGTACGCGCCGCCGGCCGACAAGGTGTCCAGCAGGGCACGGTGGGTGTCGGTCAGCTCGATCGCGGCGGGCGCGGGCAGGGTCAACGGTGCCGAGTCGGCCAGATGGAAGACCACCCAGCCGTCGGCGGCCCCGATCTGTCCGGCACCGGACCATGTCACCTCGCCGGAGGCCAGGAGTTCGTCGAGCATGGCCGGCTGATAGTCGGCGACCCGTTGTGGCAGCACCAGGGATTCGACCGCCGAGGCCGGCAGCGGCACCCCGGCCAGCTGATCGATCACCGCGGCCAGCCCGTCGACGCCGCGGTTGTTCGGGGATCCGACGTGCTGCCAGGCCGGCAGGAACCGGCCATAGGCGGCGGGGCTGACCGGTTCCACCGCGGCGCGCAACGCCGCCAAGGACCGTCGCCGCAGGATCTTCAGAACGACTGCGTCACACCACTGTTCGCCACGCGGGCCCGGTGCCGCCGCCGGGTCGGCCGCGGCATCGCTGAACTCACCCCGCACGAGTTTGCCGTCCGCGGCCATCCGGCCCAGCACATCGGCGGTCACCCGCAGTCCCAGCCCGAATCGCGCGGCCGCCTCGGCGGTGCTGAACGGGCCGTGGGTGCGGGCGTAGCGGCCCAGCAGTTCGCCCAGCGGATCGGTCGCGGACTCCAGGAACGTCAGCGGCACTCCGACCGGTACGGCCACCCCGACTCCGTCGCGCAACAGCCCGATGTCTTCGATCGACACCCACCAGGTCGCCCCGGCGAACGTCACCGTCAGCGCCCGGCGTGCGGTGCGCAGGCCTTCGAGCCAGCCACCGATCTCCGTCGTGGTGCAGCGGTCGGCCAGTTCGTCCGCCGTGAGCGGGCCCAGCAGCCGCAGCAGGTCGGCGATACCCTCCGCGTCACGGGCAGCCCGGTCGGGATCGAGATGCTGTAACTGACGGGCGGTCGCGGCGAGCACCTCGGGGTCGAGCAGGTCCCGCAGCTCGACCCGGCCGAGCAATTCGGCGAGCAGCACGCTGTCCAAGGACAGCGCGGCCGCCCGGCGTTCGGCCAGCGGGCTGTCGCCCTCGTACATGAACGCGCCGACGTAGCCGAACAGTACGGACGCCGCGAAGGGTGAGGGCGTGGTGGTTTCGACGTCGATCAACCGCACCCGGCGTTGGGCGATCCGACTCATCAGGTCGGTCAGCGCCGGCACGTCATAGACGTCCTGCAGGCATTCGCGGACGGTCTCCAGCACGATCGGGAAGTCGGGATATTTGCGGGCCACGTCGAGCAACTGCGAGGCCCGCTGGCGTTGATGCCACAGCGGTGACCGTTTGCCCGGATTCCTGCGCGGCAGCAGCAGCGCACGCGCCGCGCATTCGCGGAACCGCGAGGCGAACAGCGCCGACCCGCCCACCTCGGTGGTGACGAGTGGCTCGATCTCGTCGGCCTCGAACACGAAAATATCTGCCCCGGGTGGCTTTTCATCCGTATCGGGCAGCCGGACGATGATGCCGTCATCGGAGGCCGTCGGCTTCTCGTCGATGCCGTAGCGCTCGTGGAGCCGCCGTGACACGGCCAGTGCCAGCGGGCCGTGCACCCGCAGCCCGTACGGGGAGTGCAAGATCAGCCGCCAGTCACCCAGCTCGTCGTGGAACCGTTCCACCACCAGCGTGGTATCGGTGGGCACCACGCCGGTGGACTGGCGTTGTTCGTCGAGCAGTTGCCACAGATTGTCGGTGGCGAAATCGTCGAAACCGGTTTCTGCGCAGCGCACATCGAAGTCGGCGCGGCCCAGCGCGGCCAGCTCGCCGGTGAACCGTCCGACCGCGGCGCCCAACTCGGCAGGCCGGCCCACGCTGTCACCGCGCCAGAACGGCAGCCGTGCCGGCTGACCGGGCGCGGGCAGCACCATCACGCGGTCGTGGGTGATCTCGGTGATCCGCCAGCTGGTGGCGCCGAGCGAGATGACATCGCCCGGACGCGACTCGTAGACCATTTCCTCATCGAGTTCGCCGACCCGGGAGGGTTTTTCGGTGGCGAGGTAGACGGTGAACATGCCGCGGTCGGGAATCGCACCGCCGGAGGTGACCGCCAGCCGCTGCGCCCCGGGCCGCGCGGTCAGGGTGGCCCCGAGATCCCCGCCGCGGTCGTAGATCAGCCGCGGGCGCAGTTCGGCGAATTCGGTGGACGGGTACTTCCCGGACAACAGATCCAGCGTCGCCTCGAATGCGCTGCGCGGCAGGGTCGCGAAGGGAGCGCTGCGGCGCACCGTGTCGAACCAGGTCTCGACGTCCAGCGGTTCCAGCGCGGCCGCGGCCACGGTGTGCTGGGCCAGGATGTCGAGCGGATTGGCCGGCACCGCCATCGACTCGATCTCGCCGGCCTGCATCCGCTGCACCGTGACCGCGCAGTCGATCAGGTCGGTGCGATGGTTGGGGAACAGCACACCCTGGGAGATCTCGCCGACCTGGTGACCGGCGCGGCCGATGCGCTGCAGGCCGCTGGCCACCGAGGGGGGCGCCGAGACCTGGATGACGAGGTCCACCGCACCCATGTCGATGCCCAGTTCCAGGCTGGAGGTGGCGACGACGGCTTTGAGCCGCCCGCTTTTCAGGTCGTCCTCGACGGCGGCGCGCTGCTCCTTGCTCACCGAGCCGTGATGGGCGCGGGCCAGCAGGGTGGGCGCGCCGAAGCTCTGGCCGCTGGCCATGACGTGGGCGGGGGCGCCGCCCCCCACCTTCGGGTTGTGCCCCTCGGGCAGCTCGATACCGGTGCGCTCGGCATGGATCTCGTTGAGCCGGGACGTGAGGCGCTCGGCCAGCCGCCGGGAATTGGCGAAGACGATCGAAGACTGATGCGCTTCGATCAGGTCGACGATGCGCTCCTCGACATCCGGCCAGATCGAGTTGTCGGCCAGATTCGCCATATCCGGCACGGGTACCTGGACCTTGAGGTCGAAGGTCTTGTCGGCGGGTGGGGCGACGATATGCGCCGGGGCGGACCCGGCCAGGAAGCGCGCCACCTCCTCGGGCGGGCGCACCGTCGCCGACAGTCCGATGCGCTGGGCCGGAGTGTCGAGTAGGGCGTCGAGGCGCTCCAGCGAAAGGGCCAGGTGCGCACCGCGTTTGGTGCCCGCGACGGCGTGTACCTCGTCGACGATGACGGTGTGCACCGAGGTCAGCGTGTCCCGGGCGGACGAGGTGAGCATGAGGAACAGTGACTCGGGGGTGGTGATCAGGATGTCCGGCGGCCTCGCGATCAGCTCACGGCGCTGCTTGGGTGGGGTGTCGCCGGACCGCACGCCCACGGTGATGGCCGGAGCCTGCTCGCCGAGCCGTTCGGCCACCCGGGCGATACCGGTGAGCGGGGTGCGCAGGTTGCGTTCGACGTCGACGGCGAGGGCTTTCAGCGGAGAGACGTAGAGCACCTTGGTGCCCCGGCTCGGCTCGGTGCGGGCGAGCTGATCGATGGCCCAGAGGAACGCCGCCAGCGTCTTGCCGGAACCGGTGGGCGCGATGACCAGGGTGTGCCGCCCGTCGGCGATCGCGGACCAAGCCTCGGACTGCGCCAGGGTGGGGGCCGGGAAGGTGCCCGCGAACCACTGCCGGGTCAGCTCGCTGAACCGGCCCAGTGGATCGGGTGGGGCCATCAGTCCATACTGCCGCCCACCACCGACAACTCCGCGATTTGTGCACGTTCACCGGCGGTCGGCGCCGGTGAACGTGCACAAATCGCTGGTCAGCGGGCGTCGGGCGCGACCGCGGCGGCCAGTGACGCGGGGATGCCGGGGACTCGGCCGACGGCGTCGAGCAGGGCGTGCGCGCAGGTGTCGGCGACGAAATCGCGGTCGAGCGACGCGTCGAGCACCCGTTGCCGGCAGAACTCGAAGGTGAAGGCCAGCCAGCCGTACACCGTGACCCGCAGATCGCGGGCCAGCTCCGGCGCGGCGGTATCGCCCACGGCCGCGGTGATCGCGCCGATGATCCGGTCGGCCTGGCGGTCGTTGTCCAGTTCGTCGATCCCCCGCAGCACCGGGTCGACGCGGCCCATGCCCATATACGCGGCCCACGCGCCGTGCGGGTGTTCCTCGTCGTACCGCAGGTAGGCCAGCACGCCCGCGCGCACCTGACCGAACAGCGTCTGCCCCGGCTCGGGCGCGTGGTTGGTGGCCTCGAACAGGCGCTCACCCTCGGCGCGGACCACTGCGGCGAAGAACGCGCGCTTGTCCGGGAAGTAGTGATACATCAGCGCGCGGGAGATGCCGGCCCGCTCGGCGATCTCGTCGATGCGGACCTCGTCATAGGGGCGTTGCCCGAACACCTCGGCGCCGAGGTTCAGCAGTTCGGTGCGCCGGTCGTCCGGGGACAGGCGTCGCCGGGATTCCCCCATGCCGGAATCGTAATGCGCACGTGTGTAACAGCAGCCGGTGCCCTGCGATATCTGGCCAGCGGTCGACCGGGCAGCTTGACTCTTCCCCTGCGGGAGACTGCACCGTGGGGGTCATGACCCTCCATCACCGCAAGAACGCACAATCCGAATGGGATGCGCTCCCCGAGATCGTCAAGACCTACCTCACCGCGCATGCGACCGGCAAGGACAGCAGAGTACTCGCGGTCTTCACGGCCGATGCCGTTGTGACGGACGAAGGGCACGACCATGTCGGCCACGATCGGATCGATGCCTGGCTGAACGGTCCCGCCGGCGAGTACACCTATACCACCGAGTTCACCAGTGCCACTGTCGTTGACACCGAGAATGTCGATGTGCTCCAACGCCTGAAGGGGAACTTCCCGGGCGGTGTCGCCGACCTCCACTATCGGTTCACGCTGGATGGTGCGCTTGTCAGCCGACTGGTGATCGAGCCCTGACCGTGCTCCGCGTCAACCCGAGACGTCGCGTCTGATCCCCGACCTGTCACCTGCCCAGCGCGCGCTGATACCGCCGCATCCCCGCGATCCAGCGGTCGTAGTCGGCACCCTTGCCCCGGTACATCTCCAGCACCGCCTCATGTGGCAGCACCAGGAACCGTTCGTCGCGCACACCCGCCAGCGTCGCGGCAGCCACCTCCTCGGCGGTGAGCACCTCGCCCGCGGTGGTGACCGAATCGGCGGCCAGCCGGGTGACCGGATCCGTGGCATCGCGGATATCGGTGAGCAGCGGCGTGTCCACCCCCATCGGGCAGACGCAGGTGACGCCGACTCCGCTGTCCCCGTACGTGATCGACAACCACTCGGCGAACCCCACCGCGGCGTGTTTGGTGACGGCGTAACCGGCCGCGCCGACCTGGGTGAGCAAGCCGGCCGCCGAGGCGACGCTGACGAAATACCCGCCGCGCTGCAGCCACTCGGGCACCAGGGCGTCCGCCGCCCGGATGTGGGCACGCAGGTTCACGTCCAGTACTTGGTCCCACGTGGCTTCGGTGCCGAGCCCGGGTGCGCCGATGATGCCGGCATTGGCGACGTAGATGTCGACCGGCCCGAACTGCGTCCGGGCGGTGTCGATCAGCGTGGCGATACCCCCGGTCGAACTGGCATCTGCTGACACTCCGACGGCGCGATCCCCGATGGACTCGGCCGTCTGGGTGGCCGCGACTCCGTTGAGGTCGCCGGCCACCACCGACGCGCCGGCCGCCGCGAACGCATGGGCCAACGCTCGTCCGATACCCGAACCCGCCCCGGTGATGACGGCCACCCGGCCCTCGATCTGCATGAGACGTGTCTACCAGTGCTCAGCGCACGAGCTCACGCAGCTCCCGCTTGAGTACCTTGCCGTAGCTGTTCTTGGGCAGCTCGTCGACGTGGACATACCGCTTGGGTCGCTTGAAGCGGGCGATGCGCTCCAGCAGGTGCGTGTCGAGAGCGTCTTCGGTGGCGGTCCCGACGATGAAAGCGACGACCACCTCACCCCATTCGTCGTCGGGGGCGCCCACGACGCAGGCCTCCACGACGTCCGGGTGCTCGATCAGGACTTCCTCGACCTCACGCGGATAGATGTTGCTGCCACCGCTGATCACCACGTCCTTGCTGCGATCCCGCAGGGTGAGGAATCCGCGCCCGTCGAACGACCCCAGGTCACCGGTGCGCAACCACCCGTCGACCAGGGTGGCCGCCGTCGCCGTCGGGTTGTTCCAGTATCCGGACATGACGACGTCACCGCGACAGACGATTTCGCCGACCTCGTCGATACCGGCCGGGGTGCCGCCATCGTCGAGCACGGCGACCTCCACACCGGAACGCGCATAGCCGACCGAACCGAGCACCGCGTCGCTCGCGTCGAGATGATCGTGGCGGCGCAAACCGGTGATCGTCATCGGAGCCTCGCCCTGGCCGTAGAGCTGCACGAAGATCGGGCCGAAGGCGGCCATCGCCTTCTTGAGACTGTCCACGTACATCGGTCCGCCGCCGTAGACCACCGTCGTCAGGTTCTGCGGTCGCGGCCGGCCGGTTGCCACCAGACGCTGCACCATCGTCGGTGCCAGGAAACAGCTCACGCCCGGATGGTGATCGCACAGGTCGAGGAATTCCGCCGGCTCGAACCCCGCAGATTCGGGGATGACCTGCCGCGCCGCACGCAACACGTACGGTGCGATGTACAGACCGGAACCGTGCGACATCGGTGCACCGTGAATCAGGCTGTGATTCTCGTCAGGTGCGTCGAAGTCGGCGAGATGCGCCACCGTCATCGCCATCAGATTGCGATGTGACAGCATGGCGCCCTTGGATTTTCCGGTGGTGCCGCTGGTGTAGAACAGCCAGGCCAGGGCGCCCGGATCGGTGTTCGCCCGCACCGCCGGAGCATGGGCCAGGCGGACGTCGTAACCCGCGCCGCCGAGGACCTCCACCGGCGCACCGTCGAGCCCCACCGCGATCTTGGGGGAGGCGAATACCAGTGACACGCCGGCATCGTCGAGGATCTGCGCCATCTCGCGCGGATGTAGCTTGAAGTTGATCGGTACCACGACACATCCGGCAGCCCACACCGCGAACATCACTTCGATGATCTCCGGGCGGTTCTCGCTGGCGATGGCGATCCGGGCGCCGGTGTCATGCCTTGCGCTGAGGGATCCCGCCAGCCGCAGGGCCCGGTCGCGCAACTGTGCCCAGGTGTGCAGTTGCCGGGTGCCCAGGTATACCGCGCCGCGGTCGCCGAACCGGGCGGCGGCCTGCTCGAGTACGCCGAACAGGTTCACTGCTGGACCCACCGTGAGTCGAGCGCGAAATCTGACAGGTACTTCGTCGAGCTCCAGCCGCCGTCGACGACGATGGTCTGGCCGTTGATGAAACTCCCCGCGGGCGAACACAGGAACGCCACCGTGCCGGCGATGTCATCGACGGTGCCCAGGCGGGTGTGTGGTGTCATCTCGGTGTTGATCTTGCGGAACCGGTCATCCTCGAGGCGGGTGGCGACCATCGGGGTCAGCGTCACACCCGGTGCCACCGCGTTGCACCGGATGCCCTGGGCACCGTACTGGCAGGCGATATGCGTGGTCAGCGCGGTCAATCCGCCCTTCGCCGCGGAGTACGCCCCGCCGCGCAGCCCGCCCACCACCGCGAAGGTGGAGGTGACGTTGATGATGGCCGAGCCGGACGGCATGTGCGGCAACGCGTCCCGGGACAGCCGGAACGGGGCCCGCAACATCAGGCCCAGGAAATGGTCCAGTGCTTCGTCATCGGTCTCGTGCAGTGGCGTGGGGCTGCCCACCCCGGCGTTGTTGATCAGATAGTCGACGTGACCCCATGTCGACACTGCGGTGTCCACGATGCGCTGTGGCGCGTCGTCGTCGACCAGATCGGCGACCAGGGTGTGCACGGATCCGCCGCCTGCGGCCCGTAGTTCGGCGAGCCGTTGCTCGTCACGGCCCACACCCAACACGGTCATCCCGGTTTCGGCGAGCAAGGTGGCGCAGCGGAATCCGATACCGCTGCTGGCGCCCGTCACGATCGCTACCTGCATGTCAGCCTCTCATCAGGGTTGCTCGTATCTCGTGCTTCAGCACCTTTCCCGCGTCGTTGCGCGGGAGTGCCTCCCATCTGACGACCTGCTCGGGTGCCTTGAATCTGGCAACCCCGTGCTCGTCGAGCAGGCTGCGCAGCGCGGCCACATCGGGTGGGGGGTTCTCGGCGCTGACGATGACCGCACACGCGCGTTCCCCGGTGCGCTCGTCGGGAATGCCCACGATCGCGATCTCGTCGATGTCTGGATGCCCGATGAGGATGTCCTCGATCTCCTTGGCGGAGATGTTCTCTCCGTTGCGGATGATGAGGTCTTTGGCGCGGCCGGTCACCACCAGGTAGCCGTCCGGCGTGAGCCGGCCGAGGTCCCCGGTGCGGAAGTACCCGTCGGCATCGAGGTCGCGGTCATGCGAGTGCAGGTAACCCACCAGCATCTGGGGGCCACGCACCCGGATCTCACCGTCGACCACCGCGATATCGGCGATACCGGGTCTGCCGTCGGTATCGGCGGCGCGGTCCGGATCCTCGGGGGACCCCACGGTGCTCACCGGCACCTCGGTGGACCCGTACACCCGTGTCACCACGGCTTTTTCGAAGCTCTGGGTGGCGCGCCGGATCAACGACGGCGGTACCGACGCGCCGCCGCAGACGAAGACCTTCAGATCGGGAAGCCGGGTGCCGGCCCGCTCGGCCGCGCCGAGCAGGCCGTCCAGGAACGGGGTCGCCCCGGCCATATGGGTGCAACGGTGGGTGGTCATCAGCACCACCGCCGCATCCGGATCCCAGCTCTCCATGAGCACCGCGGTGGACCCCAGCAGCAGCGGGCACTCGAAGGCGTAGATCGAGCCGCCGATATGGGCGATCGGCGAGGGCACCAGGAAGGTGTCGCCGGCGTCGACCCGCCAATGCGCACCGATCTGCGCTATCAGCGCACCGATCGAACGATGGCTGTGCAGAACGCCTTTCGGGCGCCCGGTGGTGCCCGAGGTGTACATCACCATGCGTACCGACGCGGGATCGTGGGACTGGGGGAGCAGCGGCTCACCAGAGAGGAGCGACCCAAATTCGGTGAGCCCGTGTCCTTGATCGTGGCCGCGGACCACCACCACCTCCGGCGGTGTGGAGAGCTTTGCCGCCACCCGGGCCAACATCGCGGGATAGTCGTACCCGCGGAACACGGCCGGTACGAAGATCATTCGGACATCCGCATCGGCGATAATGAACTGCAGTTCACGATCGCGCAGGGATGGCAGCACGGGATTGACCACCATGCCCGCCCACGTCGCGGCCAGGTACACCACCGCCGCCTCGTGCCAGTTCGGCAGCATGAACGACACCACGCTGCCGGGCGGCATCCGCTCGGACATGGACCGGGCGAGTGTCGCGGCCCGGTCCCGCAGCGTCGCGGCGTCCAGCCGGGTGTCGCCGTCCACGATGAGCACCCGCCCCGGATCGTGCTGCGCCGTCTCGCGCAGGGTGTCGGCCAGTGTCAGGGGCGAGCGAAGCGACGGGGGAATGGTGGTCACCGTGTGACGCGCCGCATCGTCATCGAGTGCCGGTACTGCGCTGCCGGGTGGGTGTTCACGGTGACCTGGGCGATCTCACCGTCGGAGGTCGTATAGGTGCGCTGCATCTGCAGCGCCGGCGCGCCCGCGGTGATGCGCAGTGCGGCGGCCAGGTCGTCGGGCACCAGGACGGCGGCGATCTCCTGGTGTACGTCGACGATGCTGATACCGAACAGGTCTTCGATGAGCGGGAAGATCGGGCCCGAATGGCGTTGTAGCAGACGGCCGACCGCGGCGAAGGCCCGGTTGATGTAGTACTCGGTGCGGCAGATCGGGTTGCCGTCGGTGGCGCGACGGTACCCGGACACGGCCAACCACTGCTCGCCGATATCGAGTCCGGTGCGCTCGGCAGTCTCGGCGTCGATGGTGATCATCGCGTTCGACTCGATGTCGAACTGCGCGCCTGCGGCGAAGGCCAGCAGGTCGTCGATCGACATCACATCCTGCGCATAGGAACTCGACGACGTGCGGGGGATGACCTGGGTGCCGGTTCGGGGACGGGAGGAGACCAGATTGTCCTCGCGCAGGCGGCGCAACGCCTCCCGCACGGTGTAGCGGCTCACCGCGAACCGTTCGCAGAGCTCATGTTCGGTCGGCAGCTGGGATCCGACGGGGTATATCCCGTCCACGATCTCCTTGCGCAGCGTACGGGCCACCTGAAGGTAGCGATGCTCGGTGGCCTCGGTCGTCATGTCTGGGCTCCCACTCGTGTCATGCCTTCCGCAGCGCGAGCACGCTGCCCTCCCCGTCGGCTGACACGTACAGCGTCCCGTCGGGGCCCGCGGTGATCCCGGCGAACGGTCCCTGCGGCCCGGAGAACGGCGGCATGCCGCGCAGTGGTTTGGGTGTCACCCCGGGAGGGGCCCCGATGGGGAGGCCGGCGGCCAGGGTGTCACGGGCCCCGGTGGTCAGGTCGACCGACAGCACGGCCCTGGATCCGGCGTCGACGATATAGAGCACGTTGCCGCGCACCAGGATTCCCTGCGGTGTCAGCAGATCGTCCACGGCCGTCTCGGTGCCGGACCCGGTCACGCGTAGGACCGCGCCGGCCACCGAGACCAGCGGATGACCGTTCGGATCGATCGCGACCCCGACCGGGGTGTCCAGTCCGGTGGCCAGCGTCTCGGTGCCGGTGGCGCCGACCGCCAGCAGTCGACCGGTGCCCTGTTCCACCACGATCGGTGTATCGCCCGCCAGCGCCACACCGTAGAGCTGGTCCAAACCGTCTGCCAGATAATCGGTTTCGTTGGCGGCGGGCCGATAGCGTGCCACCTGGCCGCCTGAGGTGGTGACCACGAATTCGCCCGGACCCGACGGTGCCAGCCCCCGGAGGAAGCCGGGGTAGCCGGGGCTGAACAGCATGCCCACGGTCTGTAGGGCGCCCTCGGGGGTGACCAGATAGAAGTAGGTGCCGTCGGCGACGTACAGGTTGCCGCCGGCGTCGACGGTGACATCCAGCGGCCAGTTCAGCCCGCCCGGCAGCAGCGTCGCGGTCTGCCCGTCGGGTGACACCTCGGTGATCAGACCGGTGAAGGTGGAGACGAAAAGCCTTCCGTCGGCGAAGGCACAGTTGTCCAAACCGGGGGTGAGGGTCGCCAGTACGGTGTGTCTGCCGCTGCGCGGGTCGATCCGGAGCACCTGCCCGCTGGCCACCTGGGTGGAGACGATGTCACCGTTGGCATCGAACTTCACCGAGTCGGGAACCCCGAGATCGCCGGTCACCACCTCGGGTTCGCCGCCGTCGGGGTCGACCCGCCAGATCTGGTTGGCGGTCATCAGCGGGAAGTACAGCAACCCGTCCGGTCCGACCTCCATCGCATTGGGGGACGGCAGATCCGCCAGGATCAGCCGGGGCTCGCCACCTCCCGGGTCCAGCTCGAACAGCCGGCCGCCTTCGCGGCATTCGTTCACGAACAGCCGTCCCCGGTGAACGGTGATGCCGTTGGCCGACGGTAGGTCGTCGCGCAGCACGCGGGTCCGGCCGGTGGCCTCGCGTGCGCTGACCCGGCCGTCCATCACCTCGGTGGCGTACAGCGTTCCGTCCGGCCCGAAGGCGACGTCATCGGGAGCGATGATGTCACCGCCTTTGGCGCTGATCGTCTCGATCGTGCCCGTGTCCACGTCGACGGCACTGATCTGGCTGCCGGTGACCTGTGCGATGTAGAGCCGCCCGTCCGGGCCGGTGCGCACACCGTTCGCGCCGAACAGCCGGCTGGGCTCGGTCACTCGCGTCACGGTCCATCCGGTCGCCGCCTCCGGCGCCGTGCCGGCGGTGTATCGGCCGGCCTGCAGGGTGGTCATGGGCAGGACGCTACCAAGGTCGAACTAGTCCAGACAATAGAGATAGAAGGGTCTGTTATCGGTCTTGACGCCGTAAATGCCCTGCGGAATAGTGTTCTGCAATATGAAGAACATGAATTCTTGTCCGGACAATTGAGACCGTGAACGAGCTGTTGAATCTCGCCGGCCGCATCGTGGTGGTGTCGGGCGCCGGTGGCGGCGGTATCGGCACGACGGTCACGCGGCTGACCGCCGAGGCCGGTGCGACGGTCATCGCGGTGAGCCGGTCGCAGGACAATCTCGACACCCACGTCACACCCCTGGCCGACAAGGGCTTGGCAGTACTGCCGGTGGCGGCGGACGCCTCGACCGATGAGGGCATCGCCACGGTGATGGATGTCGTGCGCCATGGCGAGGGCGCGCTCTACGGACTGGTGAATGTCGCCGGCGGGGCGGCTCCGTCGACCTGGATGCCGTCGACCAGGGTGACGCGTCAGGACTGGCGGGACCTGTTCGCCGCCAACCTGGAGACCATGTTCTTCATGAGCCAGGCCGTGGCCGCGGAGATCAGGGCACAGGGCAATCCCGGCTCGATCGTGTCGGTGTCGTCGATCTCCGGGATGAATTCCGCGCCCTTCCACGTGGCCTACGGCACCGCCAAAGCGGCGATCGTGGCCGCCACCAGAACACTCGCCGCGGAGCTTGCCCCGGAAGGCATCCGGGTCAACGCGGTGGCCCCCGGTGTCACCGAGACCGCCGCCTCGGCGACGTATGTCGACGCCGATCCCGACCGTGATCAGCGGGCCATCGCGATGGGGCGGCGGGGGACACCCGAGGAGCAGGCCGGCGCGATCCTGTTCCTGCTGTCGGATCTCTCGAGCTACGTCACCGGGCAGACACTGCTGGTCGACGGTGGCCTGAACCTGCGCTGGACGCATCTGGGAGCGGACAACACGTCGCTCTTCCTGAAAGACGAGAACTTCCGCGACGCCATCAGGAGGATCCAGTGACCCACACCGAATCCGATCTCGACGCCGCCATCGAGATCGACGCCGCACCCGATGACTCCACGGGCGAGATCGCCGAGGACCTGTCCACGCCGATGACCATCCCGGTGGACGCCTACATCTCACCGGTGTACGCCCGCCACGAACGAGATCGGCTGTGGCGCAAGGTATGGCAGCAGGTCGGCCGGGTCGAGGAGATCCCGGAGATCGGCAGCTACCTGACCTACGACATCCTCGACGACTCGATCATCGTGGTGCGCACCGGACCGGACACCTTTGCCGCACACCACAACGTCTGCATGCACCGCGGGCGCAAGCTGATCGACAACCCCGAGGGCGCCAAGAACGCGAGCGGCCGGGCACGCAAGTCGTTCGTCTGCGGTTTCCACGGCTGGACCTACGGGCTCGACGGAACCTGTACCCATATCCGTGAGCAGGACGACTGGCAGGGCGCACTCACCCCGAGCAACACGCACCTGGCGCCCGTTCAGGTCGACACCTGGGGCGGTTGGCTGTTCGTCAACATGGACCCCGACGCCGAGTCGTTGGCCGACTACCTGATGCCGGCCGCCAAGATCCTCGACCCGTTCGGGCTGGAGAACATGCGCTACAAGTGGCGCAAATGGCTGTACTTCGACTGCAACTGGAAAGTCGCGATGGAGGCCTTCAACGAGACCTACCACGTGTTCACCACCCATCCGGAGTTCAACAAGTTCGGCGAGTTCAAGGGCTGGGCCAAGGCGCAGGGCAAGCACAGCAATATCGGCTATGACGCGCCGAAAGGTATGGACGAGACCAAATCCAAGATCCGCCTGGGCACCGGAGACCCGCGCATCTCCACCGCAGAAATGCAGGTCTACACCATGGAGGAGACCAACGCGACGACGACGAAGACGTTGGTCGACGCTGCCAAGCGCCTCGTCGACGAACTGCCCGAGGGCACCCCGGCCGACGAGGTGCTCGCGCACTGGCTGGCCTCGGCCCGCCGCGACGACGAGGCCCGCGGCGTGATCTGGCCGACCATCCCCCCCGATATCCTCGGCCAGAGCGGCACGGCGTGGCAGCTCTTCCCGAACTTCCAGGTGGGCCAGGGCCTCACCAGTGCGCTGTGCTACTCGGCGCGCCCGGATCCGAGTTACGACCCGGACAAGTGCCTCTTCGAGGTCGCGGTCTTCGAGCGGTATCCGAAAGGTGCAGAGCCCGAGACGGAATGGGTCTACACCCCGAAGGACTCCCCGAACTGGCTGTCGGTGCTGCCGCAGGATTTCTCCAATATGGCGGCGGTACAGCAGGGCATGAAGTCGGCGGGTTTTCCCGGCACGCTGCCCAATCCGTACCGCGAGCGCAGCACGGTCAACCTGCACCACCAGCTGTCGAAATACATGGGGACCGGCGAGCCCCGGGACATCTAGCGATTTCGGCGCGCTGACGCTCGCTCAGCGATCGCGAGCGCGCCGAAATCATGAGAAGGAGAGACGATTATGAAGGTCAATCTCGGCACCGGCGCGCAGAATTCGCAGGACTGGGACCGGGTGATGGCGGGCGATTTCAACACCCCGCCCGCCACGCCGGACTACCAATGCGTCCAGGCCGCGCTGGCGCTGGGTGATCTGGCCGAGCCGCTGGGGTTCGACGGCATCTGGTTCCCCGAGCACCAGGGCACGCCATACGGTATGACGCCCAACCCGATTCAGGCGCTCACCTACTTCGCCGGCCGTACCGAGCGGGTCAGCCTGGGCACCTTCGTGGCGGTCGCACCGTGGTGGAATCCGGTGCGGCTGGCCCACCAGATCGCCTACCTGGACATCGTCTCCAACGGCCGGTACAACACCATCGGTATCGGGCGTGGTGTGTCCAAGGCCGAGTTCGATGCCGTCGGGGTACCCCGCGAGGAGAGCCGGCAGCGGTTCAACGAAACCCTGGACATCCTGGAGTTGGCGTTCTCCGGTGAGCGGTTCTCCTATGAGGGCGAGATCTTCTCGTTCCCGGAGATGTCGCTGCGCCCCGAGCCGATCAGCAAGGATCTGTTCTCCCGCATCTACAGCTCGTCCTCGACCGCCGAGTCGCTGGAGATCCTGTCGCGGCGCGGCATGGTGCCGCTGTTCGTCGGAAACAAGCCGATCTGGGATGCCGGGGAGGAGGTCCGCAAGGTCAACACCTTCCGCGCCGAAGAGGGCTTCGAGCCCTGTCAGCCCAAGAACGTGATGTTCATGTACGTCACCGAAAAGGAGGACGACAAGCTCGCCGCCCTGACCGAGCAGTGGATCTGGACGGCCAACCGGGACGTCAACGTGCACTATGGCTTCGCCGATGCGTCGAACTTCAAGGGTGTCAAGGGTTATGAGGCCTACGCGGCGCGGGAGGCCACCGCCACCGCGGTGCTCGCCTCCGCGGTGACCGGTGACCAGAAGAAGGGCGGCCCGCCCGGATACCACGCCTCCAATCTGCTGATCGGTACCCCCGAGGTGGTGTTCGAGAAGCTCAAGGCCGCGCAGGAGGCGTGTTCGTTCTCCGAGGTGACCATCGTTCCGCAGTTCGGCACCATGCCGTACGAGGACGCTTTTGCGAGCACCAGGCTGTTCGCCAAGGAGGTGCTGCCCGCCGTGCATGAGTTGGCGGCACCGCTGCACGCCGCCGCCCTGCCCGAGGGCGCCACCGTATGACGACGGTCGAAAACAGCTGCGGGCCCACCGACACCCCTGTCGATATCGACATCCCGGCGATCCGCGCGAAGTACGCCGCCGAGCGGGCCAAGCGGCTGCGGTCCGAGGGGGCCGATCAATACCTGGAGTTGGAGGGCGATTTCGCCGAGTTCTACGAGGTGGATCCGTACACGACGGTCACCGAACGGGACCCGATCACCGAAGACGCCGACGTCGTCATCCTCGGCGGCGGCTTCGCCGGACTGCTGGCGGGGGCCCATCTGAAAAAAGCCGGGGTCGAGGGCATCCGCGTCATCGAGATGGCCGGTGACTTCGGTGGGGTGTGGTACTGGAATCGCTTCCCCGGAATCCAGTGCGACAACGACGCGTACTGCTATGTCCCGCTGCTGGAAGAACTCGACTTCATGCCGAGTAAGAAGTTCGCCGACGGCGCCGAGATATTCCAGCACTGCCGCAACATCGGTAAGCATTTCGGTCTCTACGACGGCGCGCTGTTCTCCACCCAGGTGCGCGAACTGCGTTGGGAGGACGCAACGCGGCGCTGGCAGATCAGTACCGACCGCGGTGACGACATCCGGGCCCGCTTCGTGGTCATGGCACAGGGTTCCTACAACCGCCCGAAGCTGCCGGGGATCCCCGGGATCAAGGACTTTGCCGGGCATGTCTTCCATTCCGCACGCTGGGATTACGAGTACACCGGGGGTAACCCCGACGGCGGTCTGCACAAACTCGCGGACAAGCGCGTCGCGCTCGTCGGCACCGGTGCCACCGGTATCCAGCTGGTACCGCACCTCGCCCGTGACGCCAAAGAGCTGTTCGTCTTCCAGCGCACACCATCCTCGGTGGACGCGCGGTCCAATCCGCCCACCGATCCGGAGTGGGCGGCGTCGCTGCAGCCCGGCTGGCAGGACGAGCGCAAGCGCAACTTCCACAACTGGTCACCGTTCGTCGGCGTGGTGTTCGGCGAACCAGACCTGGTGTGCGACTTCTGGACCGAGCTGGGTCGGAACCTGACCGCTCGCATCGCGGGCAGCGCTGACCCGGCATCGGTGACGATCGAGCAGATCATGGCGTTCCGTGAGGAAGAGGACTACAAGATCATGGAACGGCTGCGTCGCCGCGTCGCCGCGATCGTCGAAGATCCCGACACCGCCGAGGCGCTGAAGCCGTACTACCGCTTCATGTGCAAGCGGCCGACCTCCAGTGAGCATTACCTGGCCTCGTTCAATCGGCCCAACGTGACCCTGGTCGATGTGTCGGCATCCAAAGGTGTGGAACGGCTCACCGAGAAGGGGATCGTCGCCGGCGGTGTCGAATACGAGGTCGACTGCGTGATCTTCGCGAGCGGTTTCGAGATCTCCACCGAGATCAGCCGGCGGTTCGCGATCGATCGCATCGTGGGCCGAGACGGGCTCTCGCTGTTCGACCACTGGGCCGACGATTACCAGACACTGCACGGGATGACCAGCCGCGGTTTCCCCAACCAGTTCTTCATGGGCTTCATCCAGGGTGGGGTATCGGCCAACACCACCGCGATGTTCGAACAACAGGCCGAGCACATCGCCTACATCATCGCCGAGGCCCAGAACCGTGGTGCCACCACGGTCGAGCCCAGCCGGGAAGGGCAGGACGCCTGGGTGTCGACGGTCCGCGAACTGGCGATCGACAACTCGGCGTTCGAACTCTCCTGCACCCCTGGTTATTACAACAACGAGGGACGCGGGGGTGCGGAACGCAACGGATCGTTCCTCGGGGACTTCTACTCGCCCGGCTTCTATGCCTTCGACGATCTGATCGCGCAGTGGCGGGCCAAGGGTGACCTCGACGGGCTGGAACTCACGTGAGCGCTGCCCTGAGATTCGACGATCGTGTCGCCGTCATCACCGGCGGCGGCCGGGGCCTGGGCCGTGAGTACGCCCTGCTGCTGGCATCGCGAGGTGCGAAGGTCGTCGTCAACGATCCGGGCAGCAGCCTCACCGGCGACGGTTCCGACGGCACTCCCGCACAGCAGGTGGCCGATGAGATCGTCGCCGCCGGCGGGCAGGCCGTTGCCAACACCGATTCGGTGGTCACCGTCGACGGCGGAGAAGCCATCATCGACAGCGCCATCCGGCACTTCGGCCGCATCGACATCCTCATCCACAACGCCGGCACCGTGCGCCGCGGGTCGCTGAAGGAACTGAGTCCTCAGGACTTCGACGCCGTGCTGGACGTGCACCTGCGCGGCGCGTTTCACGTCGTCCGGCCGGCATTTCCGGTCATGTGTGCCGCCGGTTACGGCCGCATCGTGCTCACCTCGTCCATCGGCGGGCTCTACGGCAACCACCATGTGGCCAACTACGGGGTGGCCAAGGCCGGGCTGATCGGACTGTCGAACGTGGCGGCCCTCGAAGGGGCCGCCGACGGTGTCCGGTGCAACGTGATCATTCCCAGTGCGGTCACCCGGATGGCCGAAGGCATCGACACCTCGGCGTACCCGCCGATGGGGCCCGAGTTGGTGGCCCCGACCGTCGGCTGGCTGGCCCACGAATCCTGCTCGGTGACCGGGGAGATGCTGGTCGCGATCGGCGGCCGGGTGGCCCGCGCCTTCATCGCCGAGAGTCCCGGGGTGTACCGCCCGTCGTGGACCATCGAGGATGTCGCCGACAATATCGACGGAATCCGCGATGTGTCGGAGCCGGTGATCTTCCCGCCTGCGCCCGACGGGCACACCGACCACATCCGCTACAGCTTTGCGAAGGCGACCCATGGCTGACGGACCGCTGGCCGGGGTGCGGGTCATCGACCTCACCGCCATGGTGATGGGGCCGTACTGCACCCAGATCATGGCCGACATGGGCGCCGACGTGATCAAAGTGGAACCGCCGCAAGGAGATAACACCAGGTACATCTCGGTGGGGCCGTCCCCGGGGATGAGCGGGGTGTTCGTCAACGTCAACCGCGGTAAACGGGCGATCGTGCTGGACCTGCAGACCGACGACGGCAGAGCGGCGCTCCGCGGACTGATCGGGACTGCCGATGTCTTCATCCACTCGATGCGGGCCAAGGCGATCACCACACTGGGATTCGGTTACGCCGATGTCGTCGAGCTCAACCCGTCGATCGTCTACACCAACTGCTACGGCTACGGCCGGCGCGGCCCGGATGCGGACCGGCCCGCCTACGATGACACGATCCAGGCCGAGTGCGGATTGCCTGCGGTGCAACAACAGTTGACCGGGGAAGCCGGCTACGTCGGGACCATCATGGCCGACAAGGTGGCCGGCCTGACGGCGCTCTACGCCACCACGATGGCGCTGTTCCATCGGGAACGCACCGGTGAGGGCCAGGAGGTGGAGGTCAGCATGTTCGAGACGATGGCCTCCTTCATGCTCGTCGAACACGCCAACGGCGCGATGTTCTCACCTCCGCTCGGGCCGGCCGTGTACCCGCGGGCCGTGGCGCCCAACCGGCGGCCGTATGAGACCAAAGACGGTCAGATCGCCGCGCTGATCTACAACGACAAGCACTGGCGTGGATTCGTCGAGCGTGTCCAACCCGATTGGAACACAGGTGAGTTCGATACGCTGGAGCAGCGGGCACGCCAGATCGACACCGTGTACGGGTTGGTGGCGCAGACGCTGAAGGAACGCACCACCGCGGAGTGGCTCGGGCTGTTCCGGGAACTGGAGATCCCGGCCGCACCGATCAACACCCTCGACGCGTTGTTCGACGACCCGCACCTCAACGCGGTCGGTCTGTTCGAGACGGTCGATACCCCGCACGGGCCGGTGCGTTTTCCCGGCGTGCCCACCTGGTTCTCCCGGACGCCCGGACGCGTTCGGGGACCGGCGCCCGAACTCGGTGCCGACACCGAGACGGTACTGGCCGAACTCCAGGCGCTGCCTCGGCACTAGGAACGTGTCCGCCGGAGATATTGCTTGCGCGGGATCCGCGCGGGGCGTATCGTCGAACATACGTTCGAGTGAATTGTGGCTCCCGATACCCGGTGAGCTTTGCCTGCGACTGTGTCGCTGAGAGGTTCGCTGGTCCCCGTGGGACTGTCCGAGCCACGTTGCCTTGTCGAGCCTGAATCGTCTGCCCGCGTGCACCTTTGCGAAAGGTTGGGGTATCTGGCATGGACGCCACCCATCTCGACACCTTCGTCGATGCGCTCATCGATGACCTCACTGCGGCGCCTCCGCCCGAGGAGGGTGCCGAACGCACGCTGTTCGATCTGCTCGACCATCCCCGGCGGGTGGTCGACGAACAGCCGGTGCTCGCCGTGCTGGCGGTCGCGGTCACCGCCCGGAACCTGTTCGACCATGTGATCGCGCAGGCGGCCGCGGCCGCTGAGCGTCTCGGGATCCCAGCACGCCGACACCTGCGCTCGGGAGCCGATCTGCTCATCAGCCTGGGGGTGGCCCCCGGCGCCGCGCGCAGGGCTGTGCGGGTGGGGCGGGCAGCACACACTCTGCCGGCCCTCACCCGGGCGCAGCGTCTGGGTGGGCTCGGCATCGAGTTCGCCGACGCGGTCGGTAGGGGAGTCGCACACATCAGTGACAGGGTCGCGTTGTCCGATGAGGACAGGGCGACGGTCGCCACATTGCTGATGATCCAGACCACGCCCGCGGACGTGAGTAAGAAAGCCCGCGAGATCGCCATCGACAAAGCCTCGAAACAACCGCACGACGAGGCGGCGGTGCCGATCGCGGAGAACAGTGACCTCAACGAGATGACGCTGGTGCAAAACGATGATGGACGGGTCAGTGCCACCCTCGATCTCGATGTGCTGACCGGCGAGGAGCTGTTCGCAGCGTTGGACCCGTGGTGTCGGCCCGTGCCGCTACCGGATGGATCACCGGACCCGCGGTCGACCGGCAGGCGTCGCGCGGACGCATTCGGTCAGCTGGTGCGGGGCTTCCTGTCGAACTCACAGCGTCCGACCTCCGGTGGGGTGCTCCCGCACGTCACCCTGCTCCGGCCGGCCGGGGCAGGGCGAGCGGGGGTGCCCGATGACGGGTGCGTGGACACCCTCGGTTTCACCGGGCCGGTCAGTGCCACCACCGCCGATCTGATCTCCTGTGACAGCTCTCTCGGATCGGTGATCGTGGACGACGTCGGCGCCCCGCTGGACGTGGGGCGCAGCGAGCGGCTGTTCCCGCCCAGGATTCGTAAAGCGCTGGCAGCGCGCGACCGTGGCTGCGCGTTCCCCGGGTGCGGGAGGCCGGTGTCGTGGTGCGACGCCCACCACATCGAGCCGTGGGGCGCTGGAGGCGTCACCTGCCTCGACAACGGCGTGCTGTTCTGCCGATGCCACCACACCTTGATCCACCACAGCAACTGGCAGGTCTACCTGGGCCCTGACCGCCACCCCTGGTTCATCCCACCCCGTGATCCGGCCGGTCCCGAACCTCCGCATATGCGATCGCACGCACGACGGACCATGACCGACCTGCCCGCCGCCGCCTAACCGAGTGGGGCGCACCTTGACAACTACACAGGGAATCGCACGAGCGGCGGGAACCGGCGGAGATGACGCCGTCGGACCCGCCACGACGATGCACCGGCGTGCACGTCCGGCTAGAAGGTCTAGAAGGTCTAGAAGGTCTTGGCCAACCGGTCGGCGAGAATGGCAGCGAACCGCGCCGGATCGTCGAGGGAGCCCCCCTCGGCGAGAAGGGCTGTGCCATAGAGCAACTCGGCCGTGTCGCTGAGCCCGTCCTGTGACGACGCCAACGCGTCCCGCAGACCTGTGACGAGGGCGTGCTCGGGGTTGATCTCCAGAATGCGCTTGCCGACGGGCACCTCCTGACCGGAGGCGCGGTACATGCGCGCCAACTGCGGGGTGATACCGAAGGTGTCGGTGATCAGGCAGGCCGGCGACGAGGTCAGCCGAGTGGACAGCCGCACCTCCTTGACATGGTCGTCGAGCGTCTTCTGCAGCCAGGTCAGCAGATCGGCGAACTCGGTGCGGTCGGCGTCGGCCGTGTCGTCTCCGGAGCCGAGGTCGACTTCACCCTTGGCCACCGACTGCAGCGCCTTGCCCTGGAATTCCGGCACCGACTCCACCCACACCTCGTCGACGGGGTCGGTGAGCAACAGCACTTCGTAGCCTTTGGCCTTGAACGCCTCCAGGTGCGGCGAACTCTCCAGCAACCGGCGCGATTCGCCCGTCGCATAGAAGATCTGCTCCTGGCCGTCCCGCATCCGGCTCACGTAGTCGGCCAGCGTCGTCGGGGTGTCCGGACTGAAGGTTGACGCGAACGACGACAGTCCCAGCACGGTCTCGCGGTTGTCGGGGTCGGAGAGCAGGCCCTCCTTGAACGCGCGCCCGAACTGCGTCCAGAAGGTCGCGTAGTCGTCGGGTCGGTTGGCCTGAAGGTCCTTGATCGCCGACAGCACCTTCTTGGTGAGGCTGCGCCGGATCACCTTGATCTGGCGGTCCTGCTGCAGGATCTCGCGAGACACGTTGAGCGACAAGTCCTGCGCGTCGACGACACCCTTGATGAACCGCAGATACTCGGGCATCAGCTCATCGCAATCACCCATGATGAAGACGCGCTTGACGTACAACTGCACGCCGGTGTGCCCGTCCCGGTTGAACAAGTCGAACGGCGCCTGCGAAGGGATGAACAACAGCGCCTGATACTCGAAGGTTCCCTCGGCCTTCATCGCGATGACGTCGAGCGGCTCATCCCAGGCATGCGCGATGTGCCGGTAGAACTCCTTGTATTCCTCGTCGGAGACCTCGCTCTTGGGCTTGGCCCACAGCGCGGTGCGCGAGTTGATCGTCTCGGTTTCGACGGTGACGGTCGGCTCGGTGTTCTCCGCGCCCTCCTCCGTCGATGCCGGGACGGTCTTCTCGACCTCCATCCGGATCGGCCAGGAGATGAAGTCGGAGTACTTCTTGACCAGCTGCCGGATCTTCCACGGTGCGGTGTAGTCGTGCAGTTCGTCGTCGGCGTCCTCGGGCTTGAGGTGCAGCGTGACCGACGTGCCCTGCGGGGCGTCGTCGACGGTGGCGATGGTGTAGGTGCCGTCACCGCTGGATTCCCACCGGGTGGCGGTGTTTTCGCCGGCCTTACGGGTGAGCAGGTCGACCTTGTCGGCCACCATGAACGTCGAGTAGAACCCGACGCCGAACTGGCCGATCAGTTCTTCGGTGCTCTCGTTGGACTCCTGCAGTTTTCTCCGCATCTCGGCGGTGCCGGACTTGGCGAGGGTGCCGATCAGGTCGACGACCTCGTCGCGGGACATGCCGATGCCGTTGTCGCGGACGGTCAGCGTCCGCGCCGTCGAGTCGAGGTCCAGGTCGATGTGCAGGTCGGACGTGTCGACGTCGAGGTCCTTGTCCTGGTACGCCGCGAGCCGCAGCTTGTCCAGGGCGTCGGAGGCGTTCGACACCAGTTCCCGCAGGAACGAGTCCTTGTTGGAATAGATGGAGTGCACCATCAGCTGCAACAGCTGACGGGCCTCTGCCTGGAATTCCCGCTGTTCGACCTGATCGCTCACGCAGCCATAGTAAAACCGGCCGAGCTAGCCGAATTGCACCCCCTGGGCGAGCGGCAGATCGGATGAGTAGTTGACGGTGTTGGTGGCCCTGCGCATATAGGCCTTCCACGCATCCGAGCCGGACTCGCGGCCGCCGCCGGTCTGCTTCTCCCCGCCGAACGCGCCGCCGATCTCCGCGCCGGAGGTGCCGATGTTGACGTTGGCGATACCGCAGTCCGAGCCGTCGGCGGCCATGAACCGTTCCGCCTCGCGGATGTCGGTGGTGAAGATCGCCGAGGAAAGACCCTGCGGGACGGCATTGTTGAGTTCGATCGCTTCGTCAAGGGTGTCGTAGGTCAACACGTACAGGATGGGGGCGAAGGTCTCGTCGTGCACCACCGCGGTCTGGGCGGGCATCCGGACCACGGCCGGGCGCACATAGTACGAACCCTCGCCAAGGTCCACGCGCTCGCCTCCGACCACCTCACCGCCGTCGGCGCGGGCCTGTTCGAGTGCACCCACCATGTCGCGGTAGGCGCGCTCGTGCACCAGCGGGCCGACCAGCGTGCCGTCGGCCGCCGGATTCCCGACCGGCAGGGTGCGGTAGGCGGCCGTGATGCGGGTGATCAGCTCGTCGGCCACCGAGCGGTGCGCGATGACCCGGCGCATGGTGGTGCAGCGCTGGCCGGCCGTGCCGGCCGCGGAGAACACGATGCCGCGCAGGGCCAGGTCCAGATCGGCCGACGGGGTGACGACGGCGGCGTTGTTGCCACCCAGTTCCAGCAGGACCTTGCCGAACCGCTGGGCGACCCGGGGGCCGACCTCGCGGCCCATCCGCACCGAGCCGGTGGCGCTGACCAGCGCGACCCTCGGATCGTCGACCAGGAGCTCGCCGATCTCCTTGCCGCCCTGGATGAGCCGGGAGATCTCGGTCGGCTCGCCGACATCGCGCGCGGCCCGCTCGATCAACGCCTGACAGGCCACCGCGGTCAGCGGTGTCAGCTCGGAGGGCTTCCAGACCACGGTGTCACCGCAGACCAGCGCGACGGCGGTGTTCCACGCCCAGACCGCCACCGGGAAGTTGAAGGCCGTGATCACCCCGACCACCCCGAGCGGATGCCAGGTTTCCATCAGCCGGTGTCCAGGCCGTTCGGAGGCGATGGTCTTGCCGTACAGCTGTCGGGACAGGCCGACCGCGAACTGGCAGATATCGATCATCTCCTGCACCTCGCCGAGCGCTTCCGAGGTGATCTTGCCGGCCTCGACGGTCACCAGGGTGGCGAGATCGGCTTTGTGCTCGACGAGCAGCTCACCGAGGCGGGCCACCACCTGGCCGCGTACCGGAGCCGGGGTGGTGCGCCAGGTGGCGAAGGCCTCGGCAGCGGCGGCGATCGCGGAGTGGGCCTCGGCCACCGGAGTGTCGGCAACGGTGAACAGCACGTCACCGGTGATCGGGGTGCCGGCCGCCACGCCGTTTTCGGCCTCGATGAGATCGGCGCCGATGGCCTGTAGCGCCAGGCGCGCCCGGTCACGTAGCTCACCGGCGGTGGGCAGGGTCGATTGCATGGTGGTCATGATGCCGCCTTCTGGTAGAGGTCGTACGGGTCGTGGATGTGGTGGCCGATCGCCCCCGCCATCCAGTCGAGGCTGTATGGGCCGGTCGCCCCGGAATCGGAGACCGCGTCGCAGACCCGGACGTCCTCATCGACGTTGGAGCGGAAGATGCCCGCGGCCGATGCGGGGAGGAAGTCCTCGTAGACAACGGGTTTGGCCGGGTCGCCGCCGACGTAGTAGGCCAGTCCGGCCGCCGCCATCTCCGCGTCGGTGCCGGGGAAGTAATCGGTCCACCGTGCCGGATCGGTGATGGCGGCGTCGTAGCGCTCCCGCCCGAGCGGGGTGAGGGCCACCCCGCGCGCCTCGACCTCACCGAAGCGCACCCGCAGCGCGCCGTCGAACTCCACACCGTCGGCGCCGCGGAACCGGCGCGGTTCGGCCAGCGCCCGGAATGACGTCTGCCGCAGCAGAACCGCGGGGCCCTCGGTGCGCGGCGGTCCTTGGATGGCATCGATCATGGTGACGCCGCGGGCGGTCATCCGCCGGTACAGCTCGTCGATATCGAGGACGCGGGGTGTGAGGTGGTTGATGTGGGTGGTGGTGACACCGGCGATATCGGCGGCCACGGCCGAGACCTCGGCGAGCTCGTCGTACCAGCCCTTGTCGATGGGGGAGCGGGACAGTGCGAACGCGGCGGTGGCGCGGCGCACGAAGTCGCCGGCCTCCTCGTCGTCGCGCGCACCACCGGCGTCGGCGATGCGACGGGCGTCGGCGATCAGGTCGGGTGCGAACAGCTGTCGCCGCTCGATGAATCGGTCCACCCTGGCCCGCAGGCCGGAGTCGAAGAACCTGGCGTCGGCGGTGGCGAGCATCGAGGTGAACACCCGGAAGGGATTGCGGTCCAGCTGGTCTGCCTCGATGGGCCGGAAGGCGGTCGAGACCACCGGCACCGGTGAGGCGGCCTCGCGCAGGTCGTAGTACCCGACCGGGTACATCCCGAACGCGGCGAAAAGGTCGGCGACATCCGCCATCTCCGCGGCATTGCCCACCCGGATGGCGCCGTGGCGTTCCGCGGTCACCCGGTCCAGCGATCCCCACCGTCCATCGCCCGCGTACTCCCGGTTCACCTCGGTGCTGACCTGCACCAGGGTGGTGTAGGCCGGTACCTCGGTGCCGTACATCTGTGACAGGGCTGCGGCGAATGCGGCGCGTAGCTGCGATGTCTCGATCACGCGCGGTAGGGTCCGGCCATGGCCGATGCCGACCACCTCGACGATATTGACCGTGCGCTGGTGCGGGAGTTGATCACGGACGGACGAGCCACGCTCGCGCATCTCGCGGCGACGGCGGGGTTGTCGGTGTCTGCGGTACAGGCCCGGGTGCGGCGGCTGGAGTCGCGCGGCGTGATCACCGGGTACGCGGCCCGCATCGATCCCGAAACAGTCGGCAACATGCTGTCGGCGTTCGTGGCCATCACCCCTCTCGATCCTTCTCAACCCGATGATGCGCCCGCCCGCCTGGAACACATCCCCGAGATCGCGTCGTGTCACTCGGTCGCGGGCGAGGAGAGCTACATCCTGCTCGTGCGGGTGGGTTCGCCGCGAGGGCTGGAAGACCTGCTGCAACAGATCCGGACAGCGGCCAACGTGCGCACCCGCAGCACGATCATCCTACAGACATTTTACGAAGGACGCGAGTATCTACCGTAGATATTCCTGCTGTCGATGGCGTAGACCGTAAATATCGCGTTAGGATGCGGGCATGACTGCTGTCCTGCCCGACCGTGACGTGACCGTGTCCGCCTCTGAGGTGCCCGCCCACGAGGTACCTGCCGTCCTGAGCCGCAGCATCCTGGCCGACGGCTTCGATTTCGTGCTCGACACCGAACAATCGCGCGGCTCCTACCTGGTCGATGCCCGCACCGGCGACCGCTACCTGGACATGTTCACGTTCTTCGCGTCCTCGGCGCTGGGGATGAACCATCCGGCGCTGACGGCCCCGGAGTCGCGCGCCGAACTGGGCGCCATCGCGGTCAACAAGCCGAGCAACTCCGATATCTACACCGTCACCATGGCCCGGTTCGTCGATACGTTCACCAGGGTGCTCGGCGACCCGGCACTGCCGCACCTGTTCTTCATCGACGGGGGAGCCCTGGCGGTGGAGAACGCGCTGAAGGTGGCCTTCGATTGGAAGAGTCGGCGCAATGAGTCACGGGGACTGGCCGCGCCGGGTTCCCGCGTACTGCACCTGCGTGGCGCCTTCCACGGCCGCAGCGGCTACACGATGTCGCTGACCAACACCGATCCGAACAAGGTCGCGCGGTTCCCGAAGTTCGACTGGCCGCGCATCGACGCGCCGTATCTGCGCCCGGGAGTAGATCCCGTTGCGCTGGAGGCGGAATCGCTGCGGCAGGCGCGCGCCGCGTTCGAGGCGTACCCGGACGATATCGCCTGTTTCATCGCCGAGCCCATCCAGGGCGAGGGCGGTGATCGGCATATCCGCCCCGAGTTCTTCGCCGCCATGCGGGCGCTGTGCGACGAGTTCGACGCGCTGCTCATCTTCGATGAGGTGCAGACAGGTTGCGGGATGACCGGAACCGCCTGGGCCTACCAGCAATTGGGCGTACGCCCGGATGTGGTGGCGTTCGGCAAGAAGACGCAGGTGTGCGGCCTGATGGCCGGTGGTCGCGTCGACGACGTGCCCGACAACGTGTTCGCGGTGAGTTCGCGGATCAACTCCACCTGGGGTGGCAACCTCACCGATATGGTCCGGTCCCGGCGCATCCTGGAGGTCATCGAAGCCGACGACCTGATGCGCAACGCAAGGGTGCTCGGCGACCACCTGCTGGACCGCTTGCGCGACGTGGCATCCGAGTTCCCCGCGCTGGTGCGCGATCCGCGCGGGCGTGGCCTGATGTGCGCGTTCAGCATGCCGTCGGGTGCCGCACGCGACGAGCTGGTGAACCGGTTGTGGGACCGGCACGTGATCATGTTGCCCAGTGGGGTGGATTCGGTGCGCTTCCGGCCGGCGCTCACGGTGTCCCGAGACGAACTCGACGCCGCCGTCGACGCGGTGCGGGCTGTCCTGAACACCCTGTGATCAGCTCTGGCGCTTTCCGACGTAAACCCCCTCGGGCCTGAATCGCAGCATCGGTTCTTCGTACTCTTCGAAGGCATGCGCCACCCAGCCCACGATCCGCGCGATACCGAAGACGGTCTCCGGGGCATCGGCGGGCATCCGGAACTGCACTGCCATCGCCGCCAGGGCCAGGTCGGAGTTCACGAAATCTGTAGACGCCGCAATGGTGTCGACGGCGGCGCGGACCCGCTCCCCGCCGCCGGCGCGCTCCAGGAGGCCGAGCAGCGCCCCGGCCCGTGGATCGTGATCGCGGTAGATACGGTGGCCGGTGCCGGGGATGCGCTCGCCGGCGCGCAGACTGGCAGCCACCGCGCTCACCGGATCATCCACGGCGCCAAGCAGATAACGATAGGCGGCGGTGGCAGCCCCGCCGTGCATGGGACCGTCCAGGGCCGCCAGCCCCGCCGCGACCACCGAATAGACTCCTGCCCGCGCGCTCGCGGCGACCCGGGCCGCGACGGTGCTGGCCGCGAGATCGTGGTCGGCCAGCAGCACCAGGGCCGCGTTGAGCACCGCCACCCGGCGCGGTGTGGGAGACAGCGGGGAGAGCTTGGGCCACAGCCGTTTTGCGTACGAACCCGTGCCGACGGAACTCGACCCCGGTGGCAGCGCCGTGGCCACGGCCTCCAGGATCTGCATCGCCTTGGTGGTGACCGCCTCGGGAGTGCGTTGATACCGCATCGGATCCGCGGCGCCCGCCAGATCCACGGCGATCCGGACGATATCCAGCCGGGTGGCGGTGCTCGGCAATGCCGCGCGCAGATGGGCTGTCGCGTCCTGGTCCAGCGGGGGGTGTTGTGGTGGCACCTGGTGCTCCCACAACAACCGGGCGACATCCAGGAAGTCCGCGGTCGCCAGCTCGCGCGCGGGCTGGCCCTGGTAGCACAACTCGTCCCCGGACAGTGAGGTGATCTGGGTGCGGATCCGCTCGACCACACCGGCCGGCGGCCGGGCCCGGGCACCCTCGCGGGTGAGGGATTCCACGTCGTCGACCGCGAACACGCTGCCGCGGACCCCCTCGATGCGCACGCTGTGCAGCCGGCCGCGGCTGACGTAGGCGTACACCGACTCGGGTTTGATCCCGAGCACCTTGGCGACCTGGGCGGTGGTCAGGTAGTCGTGTCCGTCGTGGACGATCGCGGCGGGCCAACGGCGGGTATGACGCCGCGGTGGTGCCATCTCGTCCTCGTTTCATATTGATCAGATCAACATTGACTGTGATCAATAGTAGGCCGAATGTGGTTGTACTGCTTGAACAAACAGGAGGTTGCACACATGTCTGACGCCCTCATCGAGGCCGCGCCGGGATTGGCCAATATCGTGGTCGCCGACACCGCGATCGGCGACGTCCGTGGTGACGAGGGTTTCTACCATTACGGTCCCTACCCGGCCGTCGAACTGGCGATGACGCGCAGCTTCGAGGATGTGTGGTTCCTCTTCCTGTACGGCCGGCTGCCGTCGGCCGGCGAGTCCGCCGACTTCGCCGCGCGCACCTGCACCTTGTGCGCCATCCCGTCCGACGTCACCGCGATGCTGCGGATGGTGGCACTCGGTGGTGCCGAGGAGCATCCGCTGGCAGGCCTGCGCACGGTGCTCTCCGCGGTGGCGACGGCCTACGACCTGCCGCCGATCTGGGATATCGACGAGGACGCCCGCCGTCAGCACACCGTGCTGCTGTCGGCGATCACGCCCACGGTGCTGGCGGCCCTGCACCGCATCCGGCAGGGGTGGGAACCCGTGGACCCGGACCCCACGCTGCCCGTCGCGGCCCATTGGCTCTATCTGCTCACCGGACGTCGACCGGCGCCCGAACATGCCCGCGCCGTCGAGCGGTACCTCATCGCGACGGTGGACCACGGTTTCAACGCCTCGACCTTCACTGCCAGGGTGGTGGCCTCGACGGGTGCGGACGTCGCCTCCGCGCTCTGCGCCGCGCTGGGCTCGTTCTCCGGTCCGCTGCACGGCGGGGCCCCGGACCGGGCGCTGGATGCCCTCGATGCCATCGGGGACCCGGCGAATGCCGCCGCGTGGACCCACGCCGCCCTGGACCGAGGTGAACGGATCATGGGCTTCGGGCACGCCGTCTACCGCACCGCGGATCCGCGCGCGGAACTGCTGAAGTCGATCGCGCTCGGGCTGGGCGGGGATCTGGTCGAGCGCGCCGTGCGGGTCGAGGACGCGGTGACCTCCGTGCTGTCGCAGCGGCGGCAGGGCCGTCCGCTACGGGCCAACGTCGAGTTCTACGCCGGGGTGGTGATGGAACTGTGCGGCATACCGCGGGCGATGTTCACCCCCACCTTCGCTGTGAGCCGGGTGGTCGGCTGGTCCGCGCACATCCTGGAACAGGCGCAGTCACGCAAGATCATCCGGCCCCGGGCCCGCTATATCGGGCCTGAACCCCACTCAGGGCTGCTCCAGTAGCCGGCGGATGGTGGACCTCAACCTGGGTAACTCCGCGCCCCCGACCAGTGTGCAGTCGTGCAGTTCGGCGAGTTTGCGTGCGGCCGGCGTGAATTCGTGATTCGTCACCACCATGGTGTGGGTGCAGTCCTGCATGGGGGCGCCGGCCACCACCTCCTGAATGGCGCCGGTGCCCACCGGGCGGGCCTGTCGTTTGCATTGGATGGCAAGGCGATTCGGTCGCTTTCCGACGATGAGGTCGACGCCCCAGTCTCCGGTCAGGGAGGTCATGATCACCGGGACACCGCACGAGCGGGCGATACGGGCGATGTGGTCCTCGAACTCGGTACCCGACATACCGGCGACCGGATCCTCGTGCTCGGACGGCGTGCGCAGCCCGCGAAGGGCACCTATCAGGAAATGCGGCGCCGCGACGGCGACGACAGCGGCGACCAGACTCCACGGCATACCCGCGCCGAGCAGGTACGCCGTCAGCCCGGCGGCCAGTCCCAGCACCACATACACCCGCACCGTCACGCCGGCAGCCTAGCGGCGGGAACCGACAACCCCGGTCGACTGGGACGGTCGACTGCCCCCATCGACTAAGACGGGCCGTGCAGCTCCCGCCATACCCGCGCCGGCGTCATCGGCAGCCGGTACATCCGCGCCCCACAGGCCCGGGCGATCGCGTTGGCCAGTGCCGGCGCCACCGGGTTGTACGGCGATTCACTCATCGACTTGGCCCCGAGCGGGCCCAGCTTGTCGTAGGTGTCGGCGAAGTAGACCTCCGTCACGGGGAGGTCGGCCAGTTGCGGAATGTGGTAGTTGCGCAGGTCTTTGGTGGTCACCTGGCCCTGTCCGTCGACGCGCATCTCCTCGTAGAGCGCCGTGCCGATGGCCTGCGCCACACCGCCTTCCACCTGGCCCCGGCACTGTTCCGGATTCATCACCACGCCGGCATCGGCGGCCTGGACGGATTGCAGGATGCGCACCTCGCCGGTCTCGGTGTTCACCGCGACGCGGAAGCCGTGCACATTGAACGCCACCGAACGCGGGGTGCCCTCGTGCCGACCGTGGCCCACCAGCGGTCGCTTCATGGAACCGGACGCGGCTTCCGATTCCAGAGCTTGACGGAGTTCGCGGCAGGCCGACTGCACCGCCAGCCCGGCGACCACGGTGCCGGCCGACCCGAACGCCCCCGTGTCGTACGCGGTGACATCGGTGTCGGACTGGAGTAGCCGGATCCGGTCGGCGGATACCCCGAGTGCCTCGGCCGCGAGTCGCACGTGCACCGTCGAGGTGCCGTTGCCGAACTCGGCGGTGCCGACCGACAAGGTGTAGATCCCGTCGGCGTCCAGCGACACCGAGGCGTCCGAGTAGTGGCCCCGCGGGGGGATCGTCGCGATCATCGCTACGGCCATCCCCTCGCCGACCCGCCACTGTGGGCCGTCCGGCGCGGTGGCCCCGTTGCCGCGGACCAGCGCGGCCCGGGTGAGGTCGAGGCATTGATCGAGACCGTAGCTGCCGAAGGTCAGATCGTCTTCGGCCACATGTGAATCGACGAACGCGTCGCCGGGCATGATCACATTTCGGCGGCGCAGGTCGAACGGATCGATGCCCAGTTGTGCCGCCAACTCGTCGAGTGCGGATTCGACGGCGAAGATCACCTGTCCCAGGCCGTAGCCCCGGAAGGCGCCCGACGGCAGGTTGTTGGTGTAGACCGCCTGCGCGTCGACATGCTTGTTGGCGCAGCGGTATACCGCCATCGACTCACCGCAGCCGTGGAACATGACACCCGGGCTATGGTTGCCATAGGCGCCGGCATCCATCAGCACGTCGATCGACATCGCGGTGAGGATGCCGTCGGCTCCGGCGGCCACGGTGGCGTCCACCCGGTAGGGATGCCGGCAGGGGGCGGCGATGAATTCGTCGGTGCGGCTGAACTCGTAGCGCACCGGACGCCCCAGTCGCAGCACCGCCAGCGCCACGATGTCCTCGGTCAGCATCTCCTGCTTCCCGCCGAAGCCGCCGCCCACCCGGCGGGTGAACACCCGCACCTTCGACCGATCCAGACCGAAGACGTGACACAGTTCCTCGCGCACCAAGAACGGCACCTGGGAGCTGGTACGGATGACCAGCCGGCCGTCGTCGTCGATCCAGCCGGTGCTGCCATGGGTCTCCAGGTGGCTGTGCTGGATGCGCTGGGTGAACCAGCGCCCGCGCACCACCGCACCGCCGGCGCGCTCGGCGGCCGCGATCCCGGCGCCGATATCGCCCACCCCGCCGTGCAATTCGGAGACGATGTTGCGTTCTGGGTCGGCGATGCGGGCCGATCGGTCCTTGTCGCCGTGCACCGCCGGCGCGCCGGGCCGGCGGGCCACGTCGGGGTCGAACACCGCGGGCAGCTCGGCGTACTCGACAGCGATGGCCCGGCAGGCCTTTTCGGCGGCGGCGACGCTGTCGGCCACCACGGCCGCGACACGCTGACCGATGAAGCGGACCGTGTCGTCGAGGACCACCGTGTCGTCGGGATCATCCGTGCGGTCCTCGTGCCGGGCGGTCGAGAACGCCACGGCCGGACTGTCGGCGTGGGTGAGGATCAACGCCACCCCCGGAACCTGTTGCGCGGCTGAGGTGTCGATGGACACGATCCGGGCGTGCGCGACGGGACTGCGCAACACGGCGAGATGCAGCAGCCCCGCGGGCGCGTGATCCATGGTGTACTGCTCGGTCCCGGTGACCACCCGGCAGCCCGCAGGAGCGCCGGGGGAGTGGTCACCGGTGTTGACCGTGCCGCTGAGCGCGTCGGTGATCGCGCGGTATCCCGTACAGCGGCACAGGTTTCCCTTGAGGTGCTGGGGCAGGTCGGCGAGTTGCTCTTCGGTGAGGGTCGACGCCGTGGTGATCATCCCGGCCGTGCAGAAGCCGCACTGGAACCCTGCGGCGTCGACGAAGGCCCGCTGCAGAGGGTGGAGGTCCTCCGGGGTGCCCAGCCCGGCCACCGTGGTGACCGAACGCCCGGCAGCCCGGAACGCCGGGTACACGCAGGAGTGCACCGCGGTGCCGTCGACCAGCACGGAACAGGCGCCGCAGTCGCCGGCGTCGCAACCCTTCTTCACCTCGAAGTGGCCGCGGTCGCGCAGGAAGGTCCGCAGGCACTGGCCGGGGCGGAAATCGTCCTCGGCTGCTTGACCGTTGACGATCACGGCGCGAGCTCCGCGGCGACCTGCGTCGCGAGCACCAGCGTCATCGCGCGCCGCCAGTCCGGGTCGCCATGGGCATCGTCGGTCCAAGCGCCGTCGGGGATCTGTGCGTGCGCACCCCGTATCTCGCCGGGCCCGGGGACCCCGGTGAACTCGAACGTGTACGGGCGCACCGTCGCCGCGGACACCGAGAGCACGAACCTGTCGTCTGCGTCGTGGCGCCCGATGACCACCACCCCGGACCGGCCCAACGGCGACGGGGCCAGCTTGCGGAACGCGTGGCGCGCGTGCAGCGCGTGTGCGGGGAGTTGGACCGCGCGCACGATCTCGCCGGGGGCCAGTACATTCGTGGCCTCGCCGGTGACGAATTCATCGACCGGGCAGCGATACTCGGTCCCGTCGGGTCGCCAGACCGTCACCGTTCCGGACAGCGCCGAGATCATCGAGATCATCGCGCCGGCCGGGAACGACAGGCAGAGGTTGCCGCCGACGGTGGCCGTGTGCCAGATCTTGAACGACGCCAGCAGCGCGGTGCAGCACTGGTGCAGCAGGGGAACGCCGAGTTCGGCGGACAGGCGGGACACCTCGGCGATCGTGCAGGTGGCGGCCAGCTCGACGCCGTCGTCGGTACGGGTCACCGCGGGCCAGCCGAGGCCGCCGAGGTCGACCAGTCGGGTCAGGTGGGGTTGCGGCTCGGAGAACAGCCATGTGCCACCGGCCAACACGGCGTCGCCGTGCCGGAGCGGCCACAGCTCGGCGCGGTGCCGCGGGGAGTCGATCACCTCGACGTTGTTGAGGTCCACCTGTTGACGGTAATCAAGCGGAGCCCGGAGCGCACCCGCAACATATGCAACCCGGGGGTTGCGCTCGAGAGAAGTTTGTGCAACTCTGAAGTTGCATATCATTCTGGAACCCTCTCAGGAGAAGCCATGGACGCACTCGTCATCACCCGCAGCATCGATATCAGCGCCCCCATCGGGCGGGTGTGGTCGGCACTCACCGATGCCGACCTGATCGCCCAGTGGTTCGGCGATACCTGCGAATTCGACGCCGTGCCCGGCGGCACCGGGTTCTTCGGCTGGGAACACCACGGCAAGCATCGAGTGGTGGTCGAACATATCGAGGCCCCAAGGGTTTTGGTGTACCGCTGGGCGCACAGCGCCGATGTGGAGCCCGCCCCGGGCAATTCCACGGTGGTGCGTTTCGAGCTGACCGAGATCGACGGCGGCACCCGGCTGGATCTGGTGGAGACGGGCTTCGAGGATCTGCAGGACCCCCAGTCCGCTCATGCCGACAACACCGGCGGCTGGACCGCCGAACTCGCCGAACTGGTGGAGTTCGTGCAGGCCAGGCCATGACCGCCGTCCCGGTGGTACTGGGTGTGCTGGCTGACGAAACCCGCTGGCAGATCCTCACCGAACTGGGCGCGCAGGACCTGTCGGCCAGCGCGCTGGCAACGCGGATGCCGGTCAGCCGCCAGGCGATCGCCAAACATCTCGCGGTACTGGCCGACTCCGGGCTGGTCGAACCGGTGCGCGTCGGCCGTGAGATCCGCTATCGCGCGTTGGGCGCCAGGCTCAGTGCGCTGGCCGCCGAATTGGACCGCATCGGGCGGCAATGGGACCGCAGGCTGGCCGCGATCAAGCGGATCGCCGAAGGAGAGGGCTGGGAGTAACGTCGATACGAGCCCGCTCAGATCAGGAAGTCAGGCTGATATGGCCGCTGACATGCATACCGATGATGCCGAGGTCCGCGCGGCGGCGCGCTTCGCCCTCGCCGTCGCGGTGGCAGGGGTGAGCTTCCTGGTCGTGGCTGCCGTGCTGGTGGGGGCGTGTCACGGTGCCACCGCCGATTCGGCAGCCTGTGGCCCGCCCCAGCGCCTCGCCTTGGCGCTCGGTGCGCCGGTGATCCTGATGGTGGGCGGACTGCGCGCGTTCCTGCGCACCTACCAGACCTGGAAACAGCATCAGACCTGGTGGGCGTGGCAGGGTGCGGGTTGGTTCCTCATGCTGTTGATGCTGCTGACCCTGACCATGGGGCTACCGGCGATGGCCGGGCCGGTGCTGGGATCATGACGCGCCGCGGCGCCGCACGTGCGCCTTCCCTCTTCGGTGCCGCGGATCTACCCTGAGAGAAGCCCGTTGTACCGTCCGCGCAGTTGTGGATGGTAGAGGGGGAGGAGGAGGGTTGCCATGAAAGGCCCCAAAGATCCTGTCGATCACACCCGTACCACCCGTCCGCACGCCGGTGAATCCATGAAAGACAACGTCATCATGCCCGCGCTGATCCTGATCGGGGTGGCGTTGGTGCTGTTCGTCGCGAGTCTCGCCGCGTTCGCGACCCAGCATTTGGACGTCGGGCTGACGATGGCCATGTTGTCGGGTGCGGGTCTGCTCATCGGTGCGCTGTGGCTCGCGCTGGAACACGGCCGAGTGCGGCGGATCGAAGAACGTTGGTATGCAGCACATCCCGAAGCGAAGCGCCAGCATCCCAACAGCTGACCGGACCGGAGAACACCCAGCCCAGCAGCCCCCTCGCGGGTGACTGCTGGGCTGGGTCGTTCCCCTCGTACCAGTGGGTCAGCGGCGTTGCTCTGCCCACTGGCGTTCCTCGGCGGCGTGCGCCGCGCACAGACCCGGGTTTCCCGGCGGCGGACGGACACAAACCTTCGAGCCGTCCGGTATCCCGCGCTCGGGCGTGGTTTCGCCGAGCGGCCGATGGGGTACTCGGCTCTCACTGATTTCGACTGATGGAGGGCTTCCATGTTCCGGGGACTAGTCGGCACGATCGTGTTGGTCTGGCTGCTGATCGGAGTACTGGCAGCCTGGCAGCGCGACTACTTCCACACCGGCCAAACCAATTGCGCGACAGCGGGACAGATCGGGCTCACCGCGCTCGCCGGACCGCTGAACTACGCGGGCGTCAACCCCAAGGTGGTCAACTGCCGCCTGCCCGAGCCGAGCGCCATGTCGTCCGTGGCGCACGTGTGACATGGCTGAAATTGACACTGCTGAAATGAGGTACTGATGATTGTCCTGGGCGCGATCCTGCTCATTCTCGGGCTTGTCCTCAACGTCTACGTCCTGTGGGTCGTCGGTGTGATCCTCCTCGTCGTGGGCGCTGTGTTCTGGCTGCTGGGTTCGATCGGCCGCCCGGTCGCGGGCCGGCGTTCCTGGTACTAACACGCGGGCGGCCGCCGAGTTTGTGACGGTGGTGGCCCGGGTATCTGGGAAGGTATGACCAGCTTCGGGTACACCCTCATGACGGAACAGGCCGGGCCGAAAGACCTGGTGCGCCACGCGGTGTCCGCCGAGGAGGCCGGGTTCGACTTCGAGGTCTGCAGCGACCATTTCTCACCGTGGCTGGCGGCCCAGGGCCACGCACCGCACGCGTGGACGGTGCTGGGTGCGGTCGCCCACGTGACGCGCCAGGTCGGCCTGTACTCCTACGTGACCTGCCCGACCATCCGGTATCACCCCGCCGTGGTCGCTCAACAGGCCGCCACCCTGCAGATCCTCGCCGATGGCAGGTTCACCCTCGGTCTGGGCAGTGGCGAGAATCTCAACGAGCATGTCGTGGGGAAGGACTGGCCCACCGTGGGCCGGCGAATCGACATGCTGGCCGAAGCCATCAAGATCATCCGGGAGCTGATGAGCGGTGAGCTGGTCGACTTCCGCGGCGACTACTTCGAGGTGGATTCGGCACGGCTGTGGGACATCCCCGACGTGCCGGTCGGTCTGGCGGTGTCGATGACCGGAGAGAAGTCGGTCGAGAAGCTGGCCGATTTCGCCGACCATCTCATCGATACCGCGCCCGACGGCGACGTCGTCGAGACGTGGCGTCGTCGCCGCCGGGCGATCGGAATGCCCGAGGGGCGGGCGGTGGGCCAGGTGCCCGTGTGCTGGGATCCCGACCGGGAGAAGGCGATACAGCGCGCGCACGAACAGTTTCGGTGGTTCGGCGGCGGCTGGTCGGTCAATGCCGACCTCCCGACGACGGCCGGATTCGCCGCGGCGAGCAAGTTTGTCCGGCCCGAGGACGTCGCCGACAGTATCCCGTGCGGACCCGACCTGGATGCGATCGTGGACGCGGTCAGGCCCTACCGGGACGCGGGATTCACCGACGTGGCGCTGGTCCAGGTCGGCGGCGAGACGCAGGATCAGTTCCTGTCCGAGGCCGCCGAGCCGCTGCTGGCTGCCTTGCGCGCGGAGTTGGGATGAGCGCGCCCGACCGCAATATCGTGCAGGTGATTCCTGGGGGCCCGGTGATCGTCGACGGACCGGTGTCCATCGAGCTGCCCGACGGCCAGGTGGTCGAATCGGAACGGTTCAAGGTGGCGATCTGTGCGTGCCGCAGATCGCGCACCTATCCGCTGTGCGATACCAGTCACCGCAAACGAATCCGGAAATCAGCGCAGCGGTGACAGCAGTGAGGTTCGTTTGTCGCTCCAGCACTTCATCAGATGATCGGCCAACCGGTCCTCGACCAGTTCGAAGGCTCTGATACCCAGCACCACATCGGATTCCAGATGCGGTTCGCGGCGCAGCAGGTCGGCGACGACATCGTTGCGCACCACCTGCTCGTGCACGGCATCCGCCTCGACGTGTTCGAGGTAGAACCGGGTGCACGCCTCGGGGGCGCGCATCCGGTCCAGCGCATCGGCGATCCGCTGCGCACCGGGTGGCGAGGTGATCTCGGTGGCCGCGAAATGCCCGACGGTGGCACCCCGAAGCGCACGGTGTAAGCCGAACATCGACATGAGGTTCACGACGGCGAGGGTTTCGGCCGGCACGGCCTCCAGGTAGGCCAGATAGCCGGCGTCCAGACCGGCGTCCGTCATCAGGTCGGCGAAGAGCCGTTGATGCACCTGTGAACCGCGGCCGCCGCCGTACTCGTCGAATTCGACGGCGACGAACGACGCCTTGGCTTGTCCGACCAGCCGGGGAATCACCCAGGCATGCGGATCCGCCTCTTTGAGGTGGTAGATGGACCGATGGGCGAAGTACTCGCGCATCTGGTCCCAACTGCCCCGGGTCAGAAGGAAGTGCGAAGGACCGCTTCCCTCAACGGGTTCCAGCGACAGCCGGTCCATCTCGGCGGCGGCTGTCACGCCGGTGAGATCGCCGACCCCGCGCCGGATATCGGTCAGGAAGATGTCCTCCAGCCGACCGCGCAACTCCAGCAGGGTCGGATCCCACTCGAAGTCGTCGCTCACGCCGTCGAACCCGCGATAGAACAGTTCGTAGCAGAGGTGCAACGCGTAGTGCAGGTCCATCCCGGCCGGATCAGAGTGGGACAGCGTGATATCGGTGACGCCGGACAGCGGTCGCTCGCCCGTCAGGTGGTCGAGCACGGCTTGGGACAGCGGACCTACCGCCTTGGGCAGTCCGCGCGTGATGGTGCTCATCGTCAGATCTGCTGGCGCAGTCGGTGCCATCCGGAGACGAGTTGATCGCCACCCTGCTCGAAAGCGGATTCGGCCTGCTCGTAGGCCGTTTCGGCGAGTTCGCTGCCCTTGCGGCGGGCCTTCTCGGCGAGCGGGGCGGCGCGGTCGATGGCGATCTCGGCCAACTCGGTGCCCCGGCGGCGGGCCTTCTTCGCCACCGGCGCGCTCTTCTCCAACGCCGTGGCGGCGAGGTCGCGGCCACGCTCGGCCCCGACCTGCAGGCGCTCGGCGCCGATCTGCAGACCGTGGCCTACCTTGTCGGCGAGTTCGGACTCAAGGCCGCTGTCGGCGGTCGGCAGTGCGGCGGTCACGGCCTCCGAGACCCGCCGTGCGGCTCGCCGGCCGCGCCATCCCAGAGACGGCTTGCCCGCGGTGTCGGCGGAGGCGAGCACCAACCCGCCGATCAGGCTGAGATCGGTGAGAAATCCACGGCGCTTGACGGCCTTGCGTTCCGGATCGGTCTCCTTCCAGAACATATGGTCGCCCAGATTGCCCGGGACGACCGTCAGGGCCAGCAGTCCCGAGGCGACCCGGGGAATGCGGCCGGTGGCCAGCAGCAGCCCCGCGCCGATCTGTACACCGGCATTGACCCGCGCCACGGTGGCGGCGTCGGACGGGACCTTCTGTGCCACCGCGTCGGGCAGGGTCTGCAGCCCTTCCAAGGTCGGGCGGACGATATCGGAGGCGGACTTGGTGTCCAGCAGGGTCTCGACGCCCTGGCCGATGAAGGCGACGGACAGTAACGGACGGGCGACTCTACGCAGCAACATGGCACCGGGGTTCCCGGCACGGTCGGCGCCGAAACATCTCGCGCCGGCCGGGCAAATCTCGCTCCGGCGTTTGAATCCTGGCGAGCCGGGTATGACACCGCCATGGCATGGTCAGGCTGTCGGGCCGAGGATGACGAGGATCGAGTACCCGCCGGGCCATCGGGTCTCACACGCCAGGCGGTGTAGGGCAATTGATCGACGGTATAACGATGTGGGGTAGCCTCCGTGCAGATACCCCGGGAGGTCAGATGACTGGGAACAGCGGCGACGACGGCGTGCCGGTTTCCGGCGACCGGTCTGTGGAACTCCGGGTAGCCGCGAGGCTGGAGAATCTTGCGGTGCTGCGCACGCTCGTGGCCGCCGCCGCGACGTTCGAGGACCTCGATATCGACTCCGTCGCCGACCTGCGCTTGGCTGTCGATGAGGCCTGCACCCGGCTGATACGTTCTGCCGCGCCGGATTCCGTCTTGGCCGTGCAGATCGATCCCGGCGACGAGGCCGTGACGGTCCACTCATCGACCACGTGCGAGGGTGACGACGCCGTCGTCGCCCCCGACAGCTTCAGCTGGCACGTGCTGCGTTCGTTGGTATCCGATGTCCGGACGTTCGTGGACGGCCAGCACGTGAGCGGTGGGCACGTGGTCGGGATCTCTTTGACCGCAAGGCGAGTGGGCCTGCTGCAGTGACCTCGGAATACACGGACGTCCTCGACATGTTCCGTGAACTCCGGGCGCTTCCTGAGGGCTCCACTCAGTTCGCCCGGCAACGTGAACGGATCGTCGAGCGTTGTCTCCCCCTGGCCGATCACATCGCCCGCCGCTTCGGCGGTCGCGGCGAATCCCATGAGGACCTCGTTCAGGTCGCGCGGATGGGCCTGGTGAACGCCGTCAACCGCTTCGATGTCACCGCGGGATCGGACTTCGCGTCGTTCGCGGTGCCGACCGTGATGGGCGAGGTGCGTCGCCATTTCCGGGACAACGGCTGGTCGGTCAAGGTGCCCCGCCGGCTCAAGGAATTGCACGTCAGGATCGGCGGGGTGACCGCGGAGATGGCGCAGCGTCTGGGTCGGGCCCCCAACGCCACCGAACTCGCCGCCGAACTCGATATCGACCGCCAAGAGGTGGTCGAGGCCCTGGTGGCGGGGAGCTCGTACAACACTCTGTCGATCGACAGCGGCAGTGGCGGTGACGACGATGCGCCGTCCATCGGCGACACGCTGGGCACCGAGGACCTCGCCCTGGAACAGGTGGACAATCGCGAGTCCTTACGTCCCCTGCTGGATTCCCTGCCCGATCGCGAACGAACGGTTCTGGTGCTCCGCTTCTTCGAGAACATGACGCAGACGCAGATCGCCGAACGCATCGGCGTCTCGCAGATGCACGTGTCGCGCCTGCTGGCGAAATCGCTAGCGCGACTTCGCGACGACCTCAACTAGATCAGAGGGGTCTCGGCGCAGTCGCAGGAGTGCCGTTGCGACGGACTCTTCGAGCGGCAGCGCATTCTCGGGATCGCAGATCCGCAGCAGCCGTGTCACCGCGTGGCTGGGCACGACCGTCCAGTCGATGCCTTCGCCCGCCGCTCGTACGCCCAGCGTGTGCACGGCGGAGAAGGCCGCCGTACCGAAGAACTCCACGCCGGTCAGGTCGAGCACCAGTTCGCGGACATGGGGGAGGTGCAGGAAGACGTAGTCGGCGAACTCTCGGCAGTTGGCCGCGTCGATCTCCCCGAATACCGAGAGCACGGCGCTCGACGGGGCCAGCCACTTGGTGCAGTAGGCCGCCATATCGGATTCGGTGATATTGGAGGCGGAGTTCCGCCTCGCGGTAGGCAAAGTCAGGTTGTGCATGGTGACTCCATCAGTCGGAATACGTGATTCGTACTGTGGTCACGCCAAATAGTTCAAGACCCGTGGGGACCAGGCCCCAGGGTGCAGGACCTTGTTAGTTGTCCTCCACGTCAATGACGTTCGCTTCAGGCTGTGAACTCAACCTCGCCCTGACACTACGCCACTTGGCCGAACCGGACAATCGATCTGCCCGAGTTCGATTCGCATCACCGGCCCGACCTGCGGATTCCGTGGTCACCTCGGCGCGTGTTCCGGTGTGTGGGGCGCATGGACGTCACCGCGATATCGGGACGGGCCTCGCCGGCCTCGGTGTGGGAATCGAATCTGGTTGCTGCAGAACCTATTTCGTTACTGCGGGCAGCCGTGACCCGGGCCAGCGGGGCGGGTCAATCGGGGTGCGGATTCGGGTGTCGGCCGTGGCCGGTGGTGCGCGTGGCAAAGGGTGCTGCGTCGGTGGCGAAGCCGTTTCGGCGGGACATTCTGCCAGGACGCGCAGCGGGCGACCGCGAGGCAACGGGGACAGCAAACGCCGGGCGGCGCACCGCCCCAGGTCAGGCCAGCCAGCCTTGTTGCAGGTCCCAGGCCGGGCCGGCCGGTGGGGCGTCGTCGCGGGTCACGGTCGCCTGGATCAGCCCGTAGGGCCGGTCGTCGGCGTTGAACACCTCGTTGTTGTTCTCCAGCCCGAACGGGGACAGGTCGTAGACGAAGTGGTGTTTGTTGGGTGCCGACAACCGCACCTCGGCGATCTGCGGGTGCTCCTCCAGCACGGCGCGCCCCATGTGGAACAGCGTCTGCTGCAGTGCCAGGGACTGGACCACCGCGAACTGCGTGATCAGGGCCGTCTTGATCTGGCCGTACACCGTCTCCCAGTCGACCTCGGTACTGGTGAACCGCCACTGGGCGACCAGCGAGGTGGCCATCACCCGGTCGTGGGTCGGTTCCAGGATGGTGTAGGGATCGCTGAGGAAGCCGGCGAACTCCGATCCCGTCGATTTCAGGACGATCAGATCCTTGAGGCCGCCGACGACGTACTCGCTGTCGGCGTCCACCGTGATGGCGGCGGTGCGGACCTCCTGGCCTTTGCGGATCCAGGTGTGGTCGTGTTCGGCGCCGTCCACAATGGCGCGCTCCCAAGCGTATTCATCGATCTCGATCCGGGCGGCCTGCACCGGCGCGACATCGTGCACGAAGTGCCGGGCCAGGGTCAAACCGTAGTCCTCGATGGACAGCAGGCCTTTCTCCTTGGCGTAGGCGTAGGCGGTCTGCTTCTGCGTATCGGTGGGCAACACGTCGGACTGGTCGCCGACCAGGTGCGCCGCGGTGAAATCGCCACGCAGGCAGGTGGATACGTTGATGTCGTGGATCTCGTGGCGGGGTGTGTCCCGGTAGATCCGGACCACCCGGTTCTCGGCCTTACCGTACTGATTCTTGCCCAGGATGATTTCCGACATCGTCAACTTCCTCGGTAGGTGGAGTACGCGAACGGTGAAAGCAGCAGTGGTACATGATATTTGGGAACACCGTCGGTGACCTCGAAGGCGATGACGACCTCCGGGTAGAAGCTGGGTGTGCCGGCGAAGTAGCCGGCGGTGTCGAAGGTCAGCCGGTACACACCGGGCGCCAACCCGGCGGCCAGCTCCGCCACCCGGCCGTCGGCGTCGGTGCGCGCGGTGGCCAGCACGGTACCGGCGGTGTCGGTGAGCGTGACGGTGATACCGGCGGCGGGCTTGCCGGCCACGGCGTCGAGGACATGGGTGCTCAGGTGTGTCATGCCGACGATCCTGACGCCATCAGGCCGGCTCGCTCAAGAGCCGCTCCAGCCGGAGCCGGTTGATCTTGCCCAGCTCATTGCGCATCACCCGACGTTCGGTATCGGGATCGTTGTCCAGGCGCTCAGTGAGTATGCCGAGCAGTTCCTGGGCCGTTCGTCCACTGGCGCACACCAGGTAGACGTAGCCGAACTTGTCCTCGTAGGCCCGGTTGCCTTCGGCCAGAGCCTGTTTCACCTCATCGTCGGCGGCGGCCACGCCGGCCTGCTCGCGCGCGGACGCGGCATTGTCCACTTTGCCGCCGATCCGCGGATGTCCGTCCAGAGCCGCGTCGATCTCGGCGTCGGGCAGCTCGGCGAGCACCCGGTCGGCACGATCGAGCAGCGCCTGGGTGTCCGGGAACGGTGCCCCGGCGAGCACCCGGCGGGCCCAGATGGTCGAGCTGCACACTTCGAACAGGGCGTGCATGCGTTGTCGGTCGGTCAGCATGTTGAAGCCGTCCAGGCCGATCGCCTTCACGACAGTTCGTTGAAGCGGCTGAACCGCGCCGCGGCGATCGGGTTGGCGTCGGCCACCAGATCGCTGAACCGGTAGTTGGCGATCTTGGCGACCTCGATCAGCGCGAACGCCTTCTCGGCGGAATCGGAGTTGTCCATCCGGGACCAGCCGTTGCGCAGCACCCGGTCGAAATGCTCGGTCTCCTTGGCGCAGATGATCAACGGGAAGCCGAAGTGCTCGCGGTACGCGGTCGCCAATTCCACGACGTCATTGTGGTCGGACTCGTCGAGATTGGACAGCGCCACGTGGTCGACGGCCAGGGCGTGTCCGGTCTCGTCCTCGGCGCCCAGATCGTTGAACGCGTTGAGCAGTTCGAGCTGCTGCTCGGACGAGCCGGTGAGCACGGCATCCTGGAAGGCTTCCCGCAGCGCCAGGGTGTCGGCGAAGGGGCGCTGCTGGTAGGCCCGCTCAACCGCCCACGGCACGTCCTGGACCACATGACCGAACACCTCGGTGAACCGCTCCGCGGTCATGGCGTTCACCTCGGTCAAGGTGATGGATCCGCCACCGGCCACCCGGGGCCCGCGCGAACCGGTATGGAAGAACACGATGTTGAGCACGATGGCAGCCACCGCGCCGATGCTGATCCCGCTGCCGAAGATGAGATCCAGGCCGGTGGGCATCGCCTTGGCGATATCGGGGTACGAGGTGACCCACAGTGCCAGCGCCAGGCTGGTGGTGACGATGATCAGGTTGCGGTGGTCGGTGAAGTCGACCTTGCCCAGTGTCTGGATGCCCACGACGGCGACGGTGGCGAACAGCGTCAGCGCCGCGCCGCCGAGCACCGGGTTGGGGATCGACGCGACCACGGCGGCGACCTTGGGCAGGAAGCCCAAGATGATCATGATGACACCGGCGGCAGCCACCACCCAGCGGCTCTTGACGCCGGTCAGTCGCACCAGGCCGACGTTCTCGGAGAACGCGGTGTAGGGGAACGAGTTGAAGATGCCGCCGATGGCGGTGGCCACCCCGTCGGCGCGCAGCACGTTGCCGATATCGGAGGCCTTGATGCGCTTGCCGACGATCTCGCCGGTGGCGATCGTCGAACCGGTCGACTCCACGGCGGTGATCAGCAGCACGATGATCATGGTCAGACACGCGACGAAGTCGAACTTGGGCATGCCGAACAGGAAGGGCGGTGTGAAGCCGAACGCGGCCGCCTGGCCCACCTTGTCGAAGCTCATATCGCCGAGCAGGAAGGCGACCGTGCAGCCGATCACCAGTCCGAGCAGCACCGCGATGGTGGCCACGAACCCGCGGAACAGGCGCTGGATGGCGACGATGATCGCGATGGTGCCCAGCGCGTAGAGGAACCACCGGATGTTCGTCGGGTCGGTCTTGTGCGTGTGCGGATTGGTGACGGCGTCCATGGCGCCGACCGGGACCAGGCAGAGTCCGATGATGGTGATCAACGTTCCCGTCACCACCGGCGGGAAGAATTTCAGCAGTTTGATGAAGATCGGCGCGATGAGGAACGTGAAGACACCGGCGACGATCACCGCCCCGTACACGTACAGCAGACTGGCCGCGCCGCCGCCATGGGCCAGCCCGATCGCGATGATGGGGGACACCCCGGCGAATGTGACGCCTTGCAGCAGCGGTAGCCGGACCCCGACCTTCCAGAACCCCACCGCCTGGATGATCGAGGCGATCCCGCAGGTGAAGAGGTCGGCGGTGATGAGTTTGACCAGGTCTTCGGCCGGTAGGTTGATCGCGCCGGCGATGATGATCGGGACCAGCACCGCGCCGGCGTAGAACGCCACCACGTGCTGGAAGCCGTACAGCGCAAGCTTGGGGACCGGCAGCACCTCGTCGACGGGGTGCGTGCGCTTGGCTTGCGGCTTTTTTGTCGGGGCCGTCATCGTTCAAGAATCGTTCACGTTCACACTGTTCGCATGTCGAGTTCTCATGTGGCCGCCGGCGTACTGCTGGCCGCCGGTGCGGGAACTCGGTATGGAATGCCGAAAGTACTTGCCGAACAGGGGAGTTGGCTGAGCGCGGCGGTGACGGCGCTGCGCGACGGCGGCTGCCGGGACATCGTCGTCGTGCTGGGGGCGGCGGTGGTGCCGGTGCCCGCGCCGGCGCGCGCGGTGGTGGCCGACGACTGGGCCGACGGGCTCTCGGCATCGTTGCGTGCGGGGATCAGGGCAGTGGACGCCGAGCTGGCGGTCATCACACTGGTGGACACCCCCGATATCGGTGCGGACGCGGTACGCCGGGTGCTGGCCGCGGCCGCCGAGACGGGGCTCGCCCGGGCGGTGTACGCGGGCCGGCCCGGTCACCCGGTGGTGATCGCGCGCCGGTTCTGGCCGCAGATGCTGGCCGCCGCGCACGGGGACACCGGGGCGGGCCCGTTCCTGCGGGGACGCGCCGATGTGGTCGACGTCGAGTGCGCCGACCTCGGCACCGGCGCCGATGTCGACGAGCCTTAGAGCAGGCCCAGTCGTTCCACCGCGGACCGCTCGTCGAGCAGCTCGGCCACCGAGGCGTCGATGCGGGCGCGGGAGAACTCGTTGATGTCCAGGCCCTCGACGATCTGCCAGGCGCCGTCGATCGCGCGGACCGGCAGGGAGGCCACCACACCCTCGGGGATGCCGTAGACGCCGGGTGACGGCAGCGCGACCGACGTCCAGTCCGCCGGGTCGGTGCCGTCCACCCAGTCGCGGACGTGGTCGATGGCGGCGTTGGCGGCCGACGCCGCCGAGGAGGTGCCGCGTGCCTCGATGATGGCGGTGCCGCGGGTGGCCACCGTCGGGATGAAATCCTTTGCCAGCCAATCAGTGTCGGCGGCGAACTCGGCACCGGGATGGCCGCCCACTTCGGCGTGGAAGATGTCCGGGTACATGGTCGGGGAGTGGTTACCCCACACCGTCACCCGGGAGACCTCGGTGACGTGCACCCCGGCGTGGGCGGCCAGCGCGGCCACCGCCCGGTTGTGGTCGAGTCGGGTGAGCGCGGTGAATCTGCTCGCCGGGATGTCGGGTGCGTGCGCGGAGGCGACCAGGGCGTTGGTGTTGGCGGGATTGCCGACCACCACGATGCGCACATCGCTGCCCGCGCCGGAGTTCAGGGCCTTGCCCGCCTCGGCGAATATCGCGGCGTTGGCGGCCAGCAGGTCGGCTCGTTCCATTCCCTTGCTGCGCGGCCGCGCGCCCACCAGCAGGGCGACGTCGACACCGTCGAAGGCGCGCACGGGATCGTCGTGGATCTCGATGTCGACCAGCAGATCGAAGGCGCTGTCCACGAGTTCCATCACCACACCCTCGGCGGCCCGGATCGCGCCGGGCAGTTCCAGCAGCCGCAGGGTGACGGGCACATCGCGGCCGAGCAGAGCGCCGGCGCCGATGTGGAACAGGGCGGCGTAGCCGATCTGGCCGGCGGCGCCGGTCACCGTGACGATCTTGCTCACGTGTGCACCTCCAGGCCGAGCACCATCTCCGCGTACCGCCGGACGGTGTCCTCCGACATCACGGCGGCATCCTCGAAGCCGGGGCGGCCGCGGCTGTGCAGATATCCGGTGACGGGGTCGAGGACGACTTCGGCGAGCAACTCGCCGGTGGTCGGCTCGCACACCGCCCAGGTGTAGCGCGTGTCGTCGGCCCAGCCGTCCTCGGCGTCGTGCACGTAGTCCAGGTCGACCTCACCGAGGTCGGCCAGCGCCGGCCGGTCGTCGACCCGGTCATCGCAGCGCAGACCGCGCAGGTACCACTGGCCGTTGTTGATCTCTACCGGCTCCATATGACTCCCCAGAATGCCGAATGGCCACGTGTGGCACAGGATTCACCGGAATCCGTGCCACAGGTGGCCACTCGGCTGATGCGAATTACTTGATTTCGGCGATCACGGTGCCCTGGGTGATGGCGGCACCGGCTTCGACGGCCAGCCCGGTGATGGTGCCGTCCTTGTGCGCGGTGACCGGGTTCTCCATCTTCATGGCTTCCAGCACCACGACCAGGTCGCCGGCGGCGACGGTCTGGCCCTCTTCGACGGCCACCTTCACCACGGTGCCCTGCATCGGAGCGGTGACCGAGTCGCCGGACGCAGCCGTGGCGCCGGAGGCACCCCGCTTGCGCGGCTTGGGCTTCTTACGGATCACCCCGGCCGCGGCGCCACCGCCGCCGCCCAGGGCGAGATCGCCCGGCAGCGAGACCTCGAGGCGGCGTCCGCCGACCTCGACGACCACCTTCTGGCGGGGCAGGTTGTCTTCCTCATCCAGCGGTTCGCCGGCGGTGAACGGCTCGACGGTGTTGTCCCACTCGGTCTCGATCCAGCGGGTGTGCACATCGAACTTCTCGCCGTCACCGATGAATGCCGGGTCGCTGACGACGGCACGGTGGAACGGGATGACGGTCGCGAGGCCTTCGACATGGAATTCAGCGAGGGCTCGGCGACTTCTGGCCAGGGCCTCTTCGCGGGTGGCACCCGAGACGATCAGCTTGGCCAGCATCGAGTCGAACTGCCCGCCGATGACGGAGCCGGTCTCCACACCGGAATCCATGCGTACGCCGGGGCCGGTCGGCGGCTCGAACTTCGACACCGGGCCGGGGGCGGGCAGGAAGCCGCGACCGGCGTCCTCACCGTTGATCCGGAATTCGAAGGAGTGCCCGCGCGGGGTCGGATCCTCGGTGATGTCGAGGGCTTCGCCGTTGGCGATCTTGAACTGCTGCAGCACCAGGTCGATACCCGAGGTCTCCTCGGTGACCGGGTGTTCCACCTGCAGGCGGGTGTTGACCTCGAGGAAGGAGATCAGGCCGTCCTGGCCGACCAGGTACTCGACGGTGCCCGCACCGTAGTAACCGGCCTCCTTGCAGATGCGCTTGGCCGACTCGTGGATCTCCTTGCGCTGCGCGTCCGTCAGGAACGGCGCGGGTGCCTCTTCGACCAGCTTCTGGAAGCGGCGCTGCAGCGAGCAGTCACGGGTACCGGCGACGACGACGTTGCCGTGGGTGTCGGCGATGACCTGGGCCTCGACGTGGCGCGGCTTGTCGAGGTAGCGCTCGACGAAGCACTCGCCGCGGCCGAAGGCGGCGACGGCCTCACGGGTGGCCGACTCGAACAGTTCGGGGATCTCTTCGAGCGTGCGGGCGACCTTCATGCCGCGGCCGCCACCGCCGAAGGCGGCCTTGATGGCGATGGGAAGGCCGTACTCCTTGGCGAAGGCGAGGATCTCGTCGGCGTCCTTGACCGGGTCCGGGGTGCCGGGCACCAGCGGGGCCTGGGCGCGCGCGGCGATGTGCCGTGCGGTGACCTTGTCGCCGAGATCGCGGATGGACTGCGGGCTCGGGCCGATCCAGATCAGGCCGGCGTCGAGGACGGCCTGGGCGAAGTCGGCGTTCTCCGAGAGGAAGCCGTAACCGGGGTGGATCGCGTTGGCGCCGGACTTGGCGGCGGCGTCGAGGAGCTTCTCGAACACCAGATAGGACTCAGCCGAGGTCTGGCCGCCCAGAGCGAACGCCTCGTCGGCGAGCCGCACGTGCGGCGCGTCGGCGTCGGGCTCGGCGTAGACGGCCACGCTGGTCAGCCCGGCGTCCTTGGCGGCACGGATCACACGGACAGCGATCTCCCCGCGGTTGGCGACAAGCACCTTGGAGATTTTCGAGCTGGCGTGACTGGGCACTGCGCCTCCTGATGGCAGGTATCTCTAAGAAACGTCTTTAAGAATCTATCGGGCGAAGTGTATGCGTCCAATTCCGGGGGTGGCGAGTCGGCACCCCGAAAAATTGTCAAGCCACCGTTGCCATTTCGGTAAACACATGTAGTTACTGACGAGTACGTTGACCTGCTGCGCAGGTCGGCCCCGATACGACGCTGGCGGCGCCCGGTCGGGCACCGCCGGCACGGGGTGACGACAATCAGGCGAACAACGACGGGATGCCCTGCATCGATGCGACGGGTTCCACGCCCAGGGCATTGGCGAGCAGTGACGGTGCCACGTCGAGCACATCCACCTCTTTGCGCGACGGGTCGGGTGCGATGCCGGCGCCCGCGGCGATCAGGATTCCCTCCGGGATGTGGTAGCCGGTGTTGATGCCGCCGATCCGGGGTTGCCGGGTGAGGCCGAGCTTCTCCGGCGGGGCGACGACCTCGCCCGACTCGCCGTTGCCGGGGCGGAAGCGCAACATGGCGGAGTCTTCGCAGCCCAGCATGTAATCGATGCCGAAGGTCACCGTCTTGCCCTCGACCCGGATACGCGCGAAGAGCGGGCCCTTGCCTTCGACGGACACCGACGCCAGCGGCGGCCCCGCCGCGCGGGCATCGTCCTCGGTGTCGAACACCAGCGACACCATCGGATACATCGCCAGCCCCGGGCCGAGGGGGCGTAGCCCCAGCGACTCGGCGAGCAAGGTGTAGTCCTCGACGACGTGCATGTGGTCGCTGAGTTCGGGAACCGCGACCGGCCCCTGACCCATGCTCGCCGAGACGACGAGCATCGAGTCCGGGTTCTTGGCCAGGTATTTGCGTATGCGTCCGATCTGCCGGTCGGCGATGTCCATCGCCGCGATGATGAAGCTGCCGTACACGTCATCGGAGGTGTACTCGAACCGCTCGGTGTAACCGGGCATGCCGTCACCCCAGAAGCGGTGCATCATGCCGGCCACGTGGTTGGTGAAGAACACGCTCAGGCGCGGCTGGTGCGTGCGGTGCAGTTTCCAGAACAGGTCGAAGCTCAGTGGCGCCTGCATCGCCGAACGGAACGCCTTGTAGCGGGGGTCGACGCGCTCCTTGACCAGATGGGTGCCCAGCGTGGCCATGGAGCGCGGGGTCAGACCCTGGCGCACCAGGGTGGCCGCGGTTGCTGCCAGCGCCTTGGGGTGCATGGCGGCGTCCGGGGAGAACCCGTTCTCGCCCGTCATCGCCAGGTTGAACGTCTGGAAGGTCTCCAGGGTGGGCGGAAACGTCTTGGCATCCCGGCTGAACGTGTCCGGGATATAGAAGCCGCCGTGCCGGAACCGACGGGCCGGCCAACTCTGCATAGGGCCGAACACGCCGACCGAGAGGCCGGCGCTCTCGGCCACGTCCCAGATCGGTTCGCCGCGGAACGTCGTCGGGTCCTGCCCCAGGTCAAAGGAATTGTGGTCGTAGGTCGACATGTGCAGCGTCGGCCACGTGCGCCACGGTTGCAGGCCCTGATGCTCTTCGCGGTCCTCGTGTACGGTCGTCAGCGATTGCCCCTCCCGCAGGAGCGTGGCGATATGTGACTCCGGGCGCCTGTTGACGTAGATCTCCACGACATCCCACGGGACCTCGTTGAGTTCGTACAGGATGACGTCTCTGTGTTGCCGGTCCATGAAGGCGGGGACCTTTCGTGATTGCTTCCTCGTCTTGTGTCCGGCTGTTGCCGTAGGCGGGCGGCATCTTTGCCGAACCTGCGCTCATGGAGCATTCTGGCATGACGGAAGCGTCAATGTTGCCACTCGCTGTGTATTTCATGAGCAGCCGCACAGTACGGGCTTGGCGCGCCGGCTGGGGACGAGGGGCTCAGCGAAGCCGAGTCACGCCGTCTGCAGGCGCCGTTTGATCCGGGCGAGCATGGCAGACATCCCGCGCAGGCGTAGCGGGCTGATCAACGCGGCCAGCCCCAGATCGGCGTAGAAGTCGTCGGGCACGGCCAGGATGTCGGATGCCGACTGGCCGTCCAGCCCCGCCGCGAGGATGGCGGCGAAGCCCCGGGTGGTCGGGGCCTCGGCCGGTGCGCTGAAGTACAGGCGCACGGCGTCCCGGTCGGCCGCGTCCACATCGAGGAACAACGGTGACTGGCATTCGGGAACCGGCTCCATCGCCGCCTCTTCGAGGTGGGCGGGCAGGGGTGGCAGCTCATTGGCGAACTCCAGCAGCAGCGCAAGCTTGTCCTGGCCCGTCATCTCCTGGAACTCGGCGACCACCTCGGCGAGCGCGGAGGGCATCGCGCTCATGCCGAACCGGGCTCTTCTCCCACCGCCACCGGCACCCGCACGGCGTTACCCCATTCGGTCCACGAACCGTCGTAGTTGCGTACCCCGGGCAGCCCCAGGAGGTGGGTCAGCACGAACCAGGTGTGGCTGGACCGCTCGCCGATGCGGCAGTACACGATCGTCTTGTCGTCGGCACCGAGGTGACCGTAGAGCTTCTCCAGTTCGGCGCGGCTGCGGAACCGACCACTCTCATCGGCGGCCTTGGCCCAGGGGATCGACACCGCCGTCGGGATGTGGCCGCCGCGCAGGGCGCCTTCCTCCGGGTAGTCGGGCATGTGGGTGCGCTCGCCGGTGTACTCCTGCGGGGACCGGACATCGATGAGCGGCTGGGTGCCCAGCGCGGCGAGGACATCGTCGCGATACGCCCGGATGGGGCTGTCATTGCGTTCGACCGTCGGATATCCGGTGGTCTGCTTGGTGGGTACCTCCAGCGAGGTGTCCCGGCCGTGCGAGACCCACAGGTCGCGGCCACCGTCGAGCAGGCGCACGTCGGGATGCCCGAAGAGGGTGAACACCCAGAGTGCGTACGCGGCCCACCAGTTGCTCTTGTCGCCGTAGATCACGACGGTGTCCTCGCGCGAGATGTCCTTGCGGTTCATCAGGTCGGCGAACTGGGCGCCATCGATGTAATCGCGGACGGTCGGATCGTTGAGGTCGACGTGCCAGTCGATCTTCACCGCACCCGGGATATGGCCGGTGTCGTAGAGCAGCACGTCCTCGTCGGACTCGACGATGGCGAGCCCGGGGCGGCCCAGATTGGCCGAGAGCCAGTCAGCGGTGACCAGGCGTTCCGGGTGGGCATAGGCGGCGAGGGCAGGATCGGGATCTGCGGCTAATGGCACGGTCCGAGCCTACTCACGCAGCGTGGCGCGCGGGAGGACAGGCCTGATCCAGGCGGGCCGCCGACAGTGGCCCGGGGGACTGCCCGAAGTCGTCGTCCTCTCGTGCCGCGCACCGGTGGGCGGTCGGCTCACCGGTGCGGCCGGCGGTCAGGGCACAATGGGCGGCCATGGGCGTGAGAGTGATCCGAGTAACAGGTGCCGGGATCGCGGCGGTGGCGACCTGCGCGGTGATCGCCGCCTGTACCAGCACGGTGCCCGGGCAACCCGCCGCCAGTGGCACGCAGACGACGACCAGCGGCGCCCCCGGTCAGCCCGCGAGCGGCCCGCGGGTGGCCAAAGAGGCGCTGCAGAAGGTGGTCGTCGATCAACTCGCCCGCTCCGGGGTGACCCCACAGTCGGTGGCCTGCCCGCAAGATCTGATCGGCCAGGTCGGGCAGTCGGTCCGCTGTGACGTCACCGTCAGCGCGGTGAACAGTTTTCAGATCGCCATCGCGGTGACGGGCGTCAAAGGCAGCGAGGTGAACTACGCGATGACACCGTCGGTGAGCAAGAGCCAGCTCGCGGTGTCGGTCGCCGACATGGTCAATCGTTCGACCCAGACCGCCCCGGACTCGGTGAGTTGCGAATCGGACCTGGACGGCAAGGTGGGGGCGACGGCGTACTGCAATGTCACCGTTGCGGGGGCGGCCACCCGACAGGCGGTGGTGGTCACCAAGGTGCAGGGCCTGGCGATGGACTACGGGCTGGCGACGGCCCAGGGGAGTGATCCGGCGCAGCCGCCGACCGGCACTCCGCCGCCGGGGCCCGGTGGCGGCCCGGTGCTGGCGCCCAACGGTGGCCTGGGCGCGACCCTGCCCAAGGCTGTCGCCGAAGGCGCGCTGCTTGCCCAGTTGCGGCAAACCGGCCAGGTCCCGGACTCGGCCAGCTGCGCCGGTGACATGCCCATCTCCGTCGGTGCCACCCTGCCGTGCACCGCGGTGACCGCGGGCCGGGGACAGAACTACCTGCTGGTGGTGGCTTCCGTGGTGAACGGCAGCGCCACTTTCAAAGTGCTTCCAGCACAGTAATTTTCAGCTGTGCTGTGGCGCCGGATTGGCGGTCCACAGGTGCGCCACGCTCAGCCCCAACCGCGCCAGCATGGTGCGCAGCAAGGGGAGGCTGAGGCCGATCACGTTCGACGGATCACCCTCGATGCGGTCCACGAACCAACCACCGAGACCATCGAGGGTGAAGCCGCCCGCCACCCAGAGTGGCTCACCGCTGGCCAGATAGGCCTCCAGGTCGGAGGGCTCGGGGTCTGCGAAATGCACTGTGGTGGAGGCCGTCTGGACGCCCCGGCCGACGACCTGGCCATCGCGCACATGCAGCACGGTATGCCCGGTGTGCAGGATTCCGGGACGGCCCGCGCAGGACTGCCACTGCGCCCTGGCTGCCTCGATGCTGCCGGGCTTGCCGCGCAGTCGGCCGTCGACTTCGAGCATCGAATCGCAACCGATCACCACGCAATCCGCGGCCGTCTCGGCATCCAGCGATCCGGCCACCCGGTCGGCTTTGGCGCTGGACAGGGCCAGCACCACCTCCGCGGCGGGCGCGCCTGGTAACGACGCCATGATGGCGTCCTCGTCGACATCGGAGACCAGCACCAGCGGTTCGATGCCTGCGTGCCGGAGTACCCCGAGCCGGCCCGCAGAGGCCGAGCCCAGGACAACTCGCGTCATCGCCGCATGTGTTGCCGCTCCAGCAGCGTGATCCGCTGCCAGCTGTGCACCGTGTAGCGCAACCGGTCGACCGGGTGCCCCCACAGGTCGATGGCGGCCGGGGTGGTGTCCGCGGGCCCACCGCCCGCCGCGGAGAGCACGCCGATCAGTGCGGCGAGCTCTTCGGCGGTCGGGTTGCCCTTGAGTACCTTGATGTGCGGCTCGTGGTTCGTGGCTTCGTTCGCGTCGCTCACCGCAGCAGAATCGTTCGCGCCGCTCACCGCAGCAGAATCGTTCGCGCCGCTCACAGTGGAATGTTCCCGTGCTTCTTCGGCGGGACCGTGCTGATCTTGCGTTCCAGCAGCCGCAGCGCGGTGGCCACATAGCCGCGGGTGTGCGACGGCGGGATGACCGCGTCGACATAACCACGCTCGGCTGCGACGTACGGGTTCACCAGGGTGTCCTCGTAGTCCTGCTGCAGCTCCAGCCGCAGCGCGTCGACGTCCTCGCCCTTGGCGGCGGCGTCCTTGAGCTGGCTGCGGTACACGAAGCCCACCGCACCCGAGGCGCCCATCACGGCGATCTGCGCGGTCGGCCATGCCACCACCACGTCGGCGCCCATGTCCTTGGATCCCATGACGCAGTACGCGCCGCCGTAGGACTTACGGGTGATCACGGTGACCTTGGCGACCGTCGCCTCGCCGTAGGCGTACAGCAGCTTGGCGCCGCGGCGGATGATGCCGTTGTACTCCTGGTCGGTACCCGGCAGGAAGCCCGGCACGTCGACCAGCAGCACGATCGGGATGTTGAAGCAGTCACACGTCCGGATGAACCGGGCCGCCTTCTCGGAGGCGTTGATGTCCAGGCAGCCGGCGAACTGGGTGGGCTGGTTGGCGACGATGCCGACGGTGCGGCCGTCCACCCGGCCGTAGCCGATGACGATGTTGCCCGCGTACCCGGCCTGCACCTCGAGGAACTCGTCGTCGTCGAGGATGCGCGAGATGACCTCGTGCATGTCATAGGGCTGGTTGGGCGAATCCGGGATCAGCGTGTCGAGCTCGAGATCCTCGGCGGTGAGGTTGTCCTCGATGGCGCCCGGGTGCGGCGGCGCCGGGAAGCGCGGCGGATCGGCGTAGTTGTTCGACGGCAGGTAGCTCAGCAGATCGCGGACGTAGTCGAAGGCGTCCTGCTCGCCGGAGGCGACATAGTGCGCGGTACCCGACTTGGCCATATGGGTGTGTGCGCCACCGAGCTCCTCCATGGTGACGTTCTCGCCGGTGACGGTCTTGATGACGTCCGGGCCGGTGATGAACATCTGGCTGGTCTGGTCGACCATGACGATGAAGTCGGTCAGGGCGGGGGAGTAGACGTGCCCACCGGCCGCGGCACCCATGATCAGCGAGATCTGCGGGATGACGCCGGAGGCCAGGATGTTGTTGCGGAAGATCTTGCTGTACAGGCCGAGCGAGACCACACCCTCCTGGATGCGGGCGCCGGCGCCGTCGTTGATGCCGATCAGCGGGCGGCCGGTCTTGATGGCCAGCTCCTGGACCTTGACGATCTTCTCGCCGTACACCTCGCCGAGGCTGCCGCCGAACACCGTGGCGTCCTGGCTGAAGATGCACACGTCGCGGCCGTCGATGGTGCCGTAACCGGTCACCACACCGTCGCCGACCGGCCGGTTCTCGGCCAGCCCGAAGTTGGTGCTGCGGTGCTTGGCCAGCGCGTCGAGTTCGACGAACGACCCTTCGTCGAGCAGTGCCAGCACGCGTTCGCGAGCGGTCAGCTTGCCCTTCGCGTGCACCTTCTCGACGGCTGCCTCGCCGACGGGGTGCTTGGCCTCCTCGGCGCGCTTGCGCAGGTCAGCCAATTTGCCGGCGGTGGTGTGGATATCGATTACGTGCGGGGCGGCCGGTGCGGGAGGATCGGTAACGCTCGTCATGGTCCCGATATTAACGGTTCCCTAAGAACGCGGATAGTTGGGTGCGGTTTGGGCGTTTCACGCCGGCTTGCCACAGAGCTCCGGTTTTGTAGGGTGGCTGCCATGGTGGGCGCCAACTGGCCCGTTCACCTGGAGAGGAACGCCCACGTGAAGGCTCAGCGCCGCTACGACGGAGTGGATGGACCCCGCGTGGTCATCGCTCACGACTACCTGACGCAACGTGGTGGTGCCGAGAAGGTCGTGTTGTCGATGAGTCGGGCCTTCCCCGATGCGCCGATCTACACGTTGCTCTACCACCCGGCCGGTACCTACCCCGAATTCGCCGATCGCGATGTGCGGGTCTCGCCGCTGAACCGGATCCCGGTGTTGCGCAAGCACCACCGCGCGGCACTGCCGCTCCTGCCCGCGGCGGCCTCGTCGATGTTCGTCGACGCCGACGTCGTGGTCACCAGCAGCAGCGGCTGGGCCCACGGGTTCCGCACCAACGGCGCCAAGCTGGTGCACTGTCACACACCGGCGCACTGGCTGTACACGACGGACATGTACCTCAACGACGAGGGCGACGGGCTCAAACGCGCGCTGCTGAAGGTCGCCGGGCCCCCGTTGAAGGCATGGGATCGCCGCGCCGCGGGGACGGTCGACCGGTATCTGGCGGTCTCGACGATGATCAAAGACCGGATCCACGACGTCTATGGCATAGATGCCGACGTCTTGCCCTCGCCGGTCGCGATGCGCACCGACGTCGAGGTGGAACCGGTCGGCGAGGTCGAGCAGTGGGCCACCGGTGACCAGCCGTTCTATCTGTGTGTGTCCCGGCTGTTGCCGTACAAGAACGTCGACAAGGTGGTGCGGGCATTTGCCGGCAGCGACCGTCGGCTGGTGGTGGTGGGCCGAGGCCCCGAGGCGCGCCACATCGAGCAGATCCGTACACCGAACGTGGCGCTGCTATCCGACCTGACCGATGCGCAGATGGCCTGGCTGTACCAGTCGTGCCGGGCGCTGATCGCGGCCAGCTACGAGGACTACGGTCTGACGCCGATCGAGGCCGCGGTCTGGGGCAAACCCGCCGTGGTGCTGCGTTGGGGTGGATTCCTGGACACCGTGGTCGACGGTGTCACCGGGACATTCTTCGATGAGCCGCAGGCCGATTCGATCGCCGCGGCGTTGGACCGATTCGACGCCCAGAGCTTCGATCCGCAGGTCATCCGCAAGCACGCCGACCAGTTCACCGAGCAGCGCTACGCCGAACGTCTTCATGAGGCGGTCGACGCGCTCGTCGCGCGATGACGAACACCCGGCCGCCGGGTGCCGGTGCGATTGCCGACTCGCAGCGACGACCCCGGGCATGCGGCCGACGGATCGGCGCACCGGTCGCTATGGTTGACGCGATTCGTCGACAAGGAGCAGTGATTCATGTTTCGTGAACCGGCTTCGGCAGATCCGGCTGATATAGCCCGGAAGAAGGCCGCCGCTCCGGCGCTGAGGATGGCCCCGGAGTCGGAATGGGTTCTCGACGAGAACAACCGAGTGATCCAGTACAAGATGCAGGGCATCGGCTTCGTTCCGAAGGCGAAGAACCGCATCGGCGAGTTGGTGTTCAATCTGTTGATCACCTACATCCCGTCGCACGCCATCCGGCTTGGGTTTCTGCGGTTGTGCGGGGCCAAGATCGGCAAACACACCCACATTCTGCGCGGCACCACCGTCCTCGATCCGGCCTATCTGACCATCGGTGACGGGGTGGCCATCGGCTTCCGCTGCATGCTGGACGCACGCGCCGGCATCTATATCGGCAACCAGGTCACCATCGCCAGCGATGTGCAGATCATCGGTGGGGGCCACGACGTCAATCACCCGGACTTCCTGCCGGTGCCGATTCCGACGGTGATCTGTGACTACGTGTGGATCGCCAGTCGGGCGATGGTCCTGCCGTCGCTGATCGGCCGCGGCGCGGTGGTGGCCGCGCAGGCGCTGGTGACCAAGGACGTCGACGAGTTGAACATCGTCGGTGGGGTGCCTGCCAAGGTGATCGGCAAACGGGATCCAGACGTGCTGCTGTACACCAACACTCGCCGACCCCCGCCGTTCTACTGATGGGGCGTGTGCTCGGTGGTTCGCTGCACGACCACCGCCTGGTCTTCGTCGCCCCCGACGAAGGGCAGACCGCAGTAGGCGACTACGCCCAGGACCTGGTGGAGGCGCTGCGCCCGCATTTCGGCGAGGTCGTCGAGGAACGCACCGCCGGCCCGGGCATCGACACCTTGGCCGACGTGCGCCGGCATCGGGCCCGGGTGCGCACCTTGGTGGCCGACGGGCCCCCCGGCCGGACCCTGGTGCACGCCGAGTTGTCGACCGGGGTGATGCCCACCTTCTGGGCGGTTGCGGGCCTGTCCGGAGTGCCGGTGACCGCCACCATCCACGATCCGCCCCAGGGTTTGTGGTTCCTGGCCCGGCCGCGGTTCATCGCCAAGTCACGGTTGCTCACCCACGGCATCCACTACCCCTTGCGCCCGTTGTCGCGGGCCATCGAGGGCCGGGTGTACGGGGAACGGACCCTGATCGCGCTGACGGAGAGGGGGCGACAGTCGATCGAACGTACCTACCCGCGTACCCGCACCGCCTATATCCCGCATCTGGTGCGGGAGCGGCCTGTCATCGCGCCCGCCCAGGAGCGTCCGAAGGCAGTCGGATTCTTCGGATTCGTCTATCGCGGTAAGGGTTTCGAGCAGATCGCCGAGATCCGGGCCCAACTGCCCGACGATATCCTGATCCGGGTTGCCGGCCGCGGGACCGAGGACCTGCCCCGAGCCGACGGTATCGAGATTCTCGGCGGGGTCGACGGTGCCGCCGAGGACGCCTTCTTCGCCTCGGTCCGCGCCATCGCACTGCCGTACGGCAAACGCCATTTCTACGCCGAGACCTATCCCGCCTCCGGGGTGGTGGCGCACGCGATGGCCTACCGCACGCCGGTCGTCTGCACCGGTTACGGGTCGCTGGCCGAACTGGACCCCGAACACGGCGTGGTGGTCGTTCCGCCGGGAGCCGATCCCGGCCGGTTGGCGACCGAGGTCGGCACGCTCCTGAACGACGAAGCCCGGCTCACCGAGTTGGGTGTCAACGCCGACCGGACCCGGCAGGAGCGTTCGCCAGCGCGCACCGCAGAGGCGTTCGTGGCGGTCTGGCAACAACTCCTCGACGGCAGGTCGGCCGGTGTCTGAGACGGGCGAACCCGTCGTCCACAAGCCGGGCACGCAGCATCTGACCCACGCCTTGTGGGCGGCGTTCTGGATGTACGGCGGCCGCGCCGGCGGGATGGTGTGGACGCTGGCGCTGGTCGGTCAGCTGGGTATCGCGGACTACGGCAAGTACGCCATGGCCTACGCGGTGTACTCACTGATCGGGTCGCCGATCGACAACCTGTTCGTGGTCCGGTCGGTACGGGAGTCGGAGGAGCATTTCCTGTCCGACCGCGCCACCCGATATCTGCTCGGCGTCGGCTTCATGGCGGTCGGTCTGGCGCTGCTCGAGGTGAACTACGTCGCCGCGTTCGGTCTGTTCGTCTCCGGCGGAGAGTTGACCTTGAAAGCCTGGGAGAGTCGCACGCTGCGCGACGGTCACCCGCACAAGGCGGCGCAGATCGATACCGGGCGGCAGTTCGCGAGCGTGGTACCGGCCTGCATCTACCTGTTCGCGGTACCGCACCCCACCTTGCAGATCGCGACGTCCATCCTGGTCGCGCCGTACGTGCTGACCGCCCTGTGGGTGGGACCCATCGCATTGCGGCATCGCCCGGGAATCCCGGGCTCACCGCGGCTGATCGCCATCCTGGTCGGCGAGACGTTCGCGATCATGGCCGGCGTGCAGGGTGATCTGCTGCTGCTCGGGTGGCTCACCAACAGCACCACCGCCGGCTATTACGGCATCTGCACCACGGTCACCCTCGCGATCGTCGCGGTCGGGCAGACCTTCGGCATGTCCTACAACCAGGCGCTGCGCGACGGCGACGGTCACGTGTCGGCCGGCCCGCCATTGAAGGCCACGGTGCTGCTCGGGGTGGCGGCCGGACTGCTGGTGCTGCTCACCGGTCTGGTCATGATGGTGGTCCCCGCGGTGCCGGAGGAGCTGGCGGTCGCGATGACCATCATGTCCCTGTTCTGCGCGATGCGCACGATCAGCACGGTGTTCCAGGCGGTGCTCTACAACCAGCATCGGGACGGCATCCGGCTGATCGCCAATTTCAGTATTGTCCCGATCAGGCTGGGCTTGGTCGCCCTGCTGGTGGGGGCCGGAGCGGTCGGCGCGGCCATCGCCGCCGTCGTCACCGACGCCCTGCTGTTGGCCATCTATGTTCGCGTGCTGTACCGGAAACCGGTGGCATGATCCCAGATAAGACGAACCCCGACAGAGCGACCGCCTGTTTCCTGCTGTCCAAGGACCCGGTGGCCGACCACGGCGGCGACGTCGAATTGTCCCGTCTGGTCATGGAACTGGCCGCCCAGACCTTCGAGGTGTCGGCGATCTGCCTGTCCCACGAACCGGCGGGGACGCTGGCCTTCGAGGGGGTGCCGCTGGTGCGGGTGGCCAAATCGGGTGTGCAGCCCCTGCGCCTGCTCCTCGATGTCGTGCGGACCCGGCGGAGTCTGGTGCACGCCCGGTTCGACAATGACGACCTGGTCGCGGCGATAGACGCCGCCGGTGCGGACATCTACGTTGCCGAGCACAGCTATATGGCTGAATCCTTCTTGCGCAGCTCGCGGGTGGGAAAGTCGCGGTTCGTGGTCAACACCCACGTGAGTGAATCACTGGTGTGGCGGGCGACCCGGGGGGCGCTCGGCCGGCTGCAGGTCGGGAGGTTGCTCCACGACGAACTGAGGGTGGCGCGGGCCGCCGATGCGGTGGGTACCTTCGACGCCGAGGAAGCGCAGTTCTATCGCTCCCACGGGGTGCGGGATGCGCGCTGGATGGACATCACACTGCCGCCGGCCATGCAGGTCGCCGTCGCCTCGACACCGCGTCGGCTGGTGTTGATGGGCACCCGGGACTGGCCGCCCAACCAGGAGGCCTTCGAAGAGGCACTGCGGCTGTGGCCGCGGATCGCCGAAGGGATCGACGGCGCCGAGTTGTGCGTGATCGGCGCCAAGGCGGCCAACGCCCCCGAGCCCCAATATCCGCCCGGGGTACGGGATCTGGGCTTCGTCGACGACCTTGCCGGCTTCCTCGGGACCTGCCGGGCGATGATCGCGCCGATCCGCACCGGCGGGGGAGTGCGGGTGAAGATCCTGGATGCGGCGCGCATGGGGCTACCCGTGGTGGGGACCACCGCAGCCGTCGGCTCCCTGGGGGAGCTGTTGGGGCTGGGTGTGTTCGACGGGGACGCGGCCTTCATCGAGCAGTGCCGAAAGTACTTGCTGGACAACGCCGGAGCTGCCGAGGCAGGTGACCGGCTGTACCGACTCAACCAGCGATACTGGACCGACCACCGGCCGCACCGGGCGGTCGCCGAGCTATTGGGCGGTCGTAGCGGGTAGTTTCGGCTGTTGTGCCGCAACAGGTTTCGACAGCGGCGCGGCTGCCTTGGGTGAGTCGAGTGCACCCGCTTTACGTTGCTCGTCGGCGTATTGCAGGAATGTCAAGAAGAACGTGTACATGAAGGCCATCTGTGCGATCACCACGACCGGGTGGTCCAGGTTCAGGGCGATGATCGAGAACGCCATGAACACACCGCCGAAGAACGCGTACGGCAGCGAGTCGCTTCGGATCAGTTTGGCGGCCACGACGCACCCGATGATGATGACCGCCACGAAGGACAGACCGGCGACGAGTCCGCCGCGGTGTACCGCGATCAGCGGTGCGTTGGACACGAAGTTCTCGGTGAATGCGTACGGTCCGTCTTTGAACTCACGCAGTGACCAACCGCGCCCGAAGATCCAGTGGTCACCCAGGCGCATGGGGAATTCGCGGATCGCGGCGATGCGGTCCGATGCACCGGCGTCGTTCTCGCCCAGTGAGCCCGTCAACCGTTTTCGGACCGCCGGGATCGACATCGCGGCCGCGGCCGCGATGAACAGGGTGGCGACGATCACCTGCCGGTCGCGGGACCGCATCTTGTGGAAGATGAAGACCAGAGCGACTCCGACCAGGACGCTGGAGAGCGCCGCGCGGCTCAGCGTCAGCACGATGCACACCGACAGCAGGCTCATCAGCGTCACCCGTTGCCATCCGGTGAACAAGATGGCGGCGAGCGCGATACCGATCACCAGGCCGATGCCGGCGGCGTTGGGGTCCGCCCACATTCCACCCAGGCGTTGGAAGGTCTCGCTACCCTGGCCGACGTCGAACCGGCCGCTCTTGGGCAGCGTGTGGGTACCGCCGGTGATGTAGAACCGGTCGGCGGCGTAGTAACCGATGATCGAGAACGGCGCGTAGACCCATTTCGTCGTGCCCTGCGCCACGGCGATGGCGCCCATCACGCCGCTGAACGTGCAGGAGTAGACGACGGCCTTGCCGATCCCTCTCAGCTGGTCGTTCGGGAGTGCCAGCAGGACGAACATGAAGCCCGTGGCGATGCCCCATTTGGCGAAGTCCATGATGTTCACGGGCGCGGAGAACGTCACGATCATCGACAGTCCGGACATCAGGATCAACACCAGAACGGCCGTCATCAGCGGCGATCGCCGCCGCACTGCCCGCGGATACAGCAGGAAGGCCAGCACGGACCCGCATCCGAGCACCAGGTAGATCGGCAGGTGCACGCCGGGGAAGTACCCGAAGGGAAACGCGGTGACGAAGATCACCGTGCCGTAGTACAGCCACAGCGGATGACGCATCCCGATGTAGACCGCCACGATCAGGGCCAACAGGCCGGCGATCGCGATGACCGCAGGTTTGCCGCCCAATGCGACGGCAATCGCGGCCAGCGGTCCCAGCACACAGGCGGCAACCCCCGCACCAATCTCAGTTCGTGAATATGCGGGCAGCTTCAATGTCGATTCATCTCCTGCCAGATCTGCGGTCCCCCTCGCATCGAACTATCCTCGCATTGTCTTCGCTGGATTCGCCACAGGGACCGTGTGCCTGGGAGGTGTCTCCGGTGTGTTTTGCTAGGCGAGGGCGCTATCGTGAGGGCGTCATGGTGACCAAAGAGCGAACGGAGTGCCCAGTTGGCTGTCGGTGATTATGTGCGGATATTTCGCCGGCTCTGGTGGGTTGTCCTGCTTGCGGCGGTGATCGGTGCCGGTGTCGGCGCTGTGTCGCACCAGTTCTCCAAACAGGAGTACACCTCCACAGCAAGGCTTTTCGTCAGTACGCAGAGTGGTACCGGGGTCGGCGACGCTTATCAGAACAACTTGTTCTCACAGGAACGGGTGTTTTCTTATGCGGGGCTCGCCACCAGCGAACAGGTTGCGGCGCGGGCAATCGACCAGGTGAAAGCGCCTATCACCGTCGAAGAATTGCGGGCGAAGATCACCGCGGTTCCGCTGCCACAAACGGTGTTGCTCGATATCACGGCAACAGACCCGGATCCAGCCACTGCACAGCTTTATGCCAATGCCATTGCCGATCAACTCGTCAAAGTCACCAGTGAATTGGAGACATCGCGCCGCGGCGGCGAGCCCGCCGCCGGCGCCATTGTGGTGGATGACGCGAGTTACGGTAGCCCGGTCAAGTCCACCGGTCTGGTCACCCGCATCCTGCTGGGTGCCCTCGCCGGATTGGCCATCGGGATCGTCCTGGCCGCGATCATCGGCGTCGCGGACACCCGGGTGCGCCGCCGGGAGCGCATCGAAGACGTCACCGACAGCGCGCTGATCGGCACCCTGGTGGAGAACAACGGTGGCCCGGGCGTCATCGACCTCGCTGCGGGGGGTGTGGCCGTGGAGCGGCTGCGCGAACTGCGCACCAACATCCAGTTCGCGCGCACCGGGGACGGTAAACACCCGCACGTCATCGCCATCACCAGCCCGTCGGCCGGGGACGGCCGTTCGACCACCGCCGCCGACCTGGCCGCGGTACTCGCGGAATCGGGTCACTCGGTGCTGCTGGTCGACGGCGACCTGGTCGATCCGTCGCTGCCGCAGCTGCTGGGTTTGACCGAGGCCGAGCACGCTCAGGCGGTCGAGAAGGGGCTCACCACCCTGCTCGACAGGCAGTCCACTCTGGCTGAGTCGACCATCCGGGTCGGCGATTTCCGGTTGCTGCCGGCCGGTCCGCTGCCCGCCGCGCGTCGCCAGTTGTGGGGCGATGACGCAGCCGCCCAGGTGATCGAAGAGCTGCGCGTGCACTTCGACTACGTGCTCATCGACACGCCGCCGTTGATCAAGTACTCCGACGGCGCCGTGCCCGCGGCGCTGGGCGATGGTGCCCTGCTGCTTGCGCGGATCGGTCACACTAAGGCGGCCGCCTTACGCAAGGCGTTGACCGTCCTGGCGACCGCTCATGCCGAGCTCATCGGCGTCGTGGCCACCGGTGAGCCCGCGAATCGCAAGGATCGTGCCGAGCGCAAGGCCGAGGCGCCGGCAGCCGACAGCGGACAGCCCACCGAGGTGATCGGGCAGTTGCCGGTTGTCGCGGCGGACCAGGAATCGGGTCAGCCACGCCATCGGGCTCAACTGGGACAACCGGAGTAATCCATGCCGTCGCTGCGCCTGGGGCGGCTGACCGCGCTGCTGGCCGGTTCTCTCACCGTGCTCGTGGTGGCCTCCTCGGTCAGCGCCTGTTCGACCGAGGCGCCCCGCCAGGCCGAGCGGCAGGACGCTCCCGCAATCAAGACCTTCGCCCCGCAATACGAGGGCAAGCCGCAGCTTGCCCCGCCGGACATGACCGACGACGGACCGGGATCGTTGGTCTCTGTCGAGCCGATCAAGGGCGGGGCTGAACTGCTAGATGAGGACGGCGCCACGTACATGCGCGTGGTGTACCGGTCCACCTCGGGGATCGACGGGTCACCGACGGAGGTGTCTGCCGCGATCGCCATCCCGGCGGGCGTTCCGCCCAAGGGTGGCTGGCCCGTCATCGGATTCGGGCAGGGCACCAAGGGTGTGCTCTACAAGTGCGCATCCAGCTTGTTCCCGAACCTGCCGAAACAGGCCTGGTCCATGGACCAGTTCATCAAGGCCGGCTACGCCGTCACCGCCAGCGACTTCCAGGGTTCCGGGGTGAAGGGGTACGCCCATCCGTTCCTGGACGCAAAGACCTACGGCTACAACATCATCGATTCGGTGCGCGCGGCGCGTCGGGTCGGCGCCGAGATCAGCGACAAGTGGATGACCTACGGACACTCGGCCGGCGGCCTGGCCGTGTGGGCCGCAGCGGAGGAAGCGCAGGAGTACGGGAAGGGCCTGGATCTGCTGGGCACCATCGCGATGGCGCCGGCGGCGGATATGTCCGGTCTGGCCGATGCGGCCTGGAACGGCACCCTGACCAATGAGCAGCGGGTGACCATGGTCTACGCCCTGCAGTCGATCAAATGGTTCCACCCGGAGATGAACCTGGACGACTTCCGCTCGGGTGTCACGGCGGCGAACTGGGATCTGATCCTCAACTGCATCCCGACGGACTTCGACCAGGTGGGCCGGGTCTGGGAGACGATGACCAACGCCGATCTGAAGCCCAAGACCTATGAGGACGTGGTGTGGCTGCGTGAGCAGCTCGCGGCCCGCGCGGTGCCGAGCAGCCAGCGCATCGACACCCCGTTGGTGGTCGCCTACGGCACGCAGGACGGCCTGGTCAACCAGGCCTGGTTCGAGACGGCCATCAGCCGGGCCTGTGCGGCGGGCAGCAACCTGGAGATCAAGAAGGACCCGGGCAAGGGGCACGCCGACCTCGACCAGGCCTTCGTGATGGGCTGGCTCAACGATCGGCTGTCGGGGGTCCCGGCTCCGCCGAGCAACTGCGCGGACTGGCAGAAGTCGGAACTTCCCAAGTGAGGGCCCCGGTCGAGGTACCGCGGCTGCGCGACTACGCCTCGATGCTGGCGCGGGTGTGGCTGATCGTCCTGGTGGCCACCGTGCTGTCTGCCGGTGCGGCGGTCGCCGCGGTCAAAGCGCGACCGGCCAGCTACACGGCCTCCGTCGAAGTGTTCGCCACCGTCGCGGGCGACCCGAGCACGTTCGCGCTGTACTACGGCGGTATGGGCGCGAAACTGCGCATACCGAGCTACGTGGAGTTGGCGAAGTCCAGATTGGTCGCCCAGCGTGCCGTCCAGGAATTGCAGTCGACGACCCGGCCGGAGGATCTCGCCGCGCGGGTGTCGGCGGAATGGGTGCCCGGTGGGGCGGACGCGCGAGGCCGGGCGAATTCGGTGTTCATGCGTGTCACCGTCACCAACTCGAACCCGGAGACCGCGGTCAAGGAGGCCAACGCCATCGGGAGCAACCTGGTGACGTTGTCGAAAGAACTCGAATGGTTCGAGTCCAAGTTCAACGACGATATTCAGTACAAGGGCCCGCTTGCGGAATTGTTGCCGGTCGGCGTGGCGAAGACGGCACAATTGGTGCCGACCCCGATCCTGGGGCCGATGTCGATCGGCGCCGGGGTCGGCCTGGCGGTCAGCGCGCTGATCATGCTGGCGGTCGAGATCGCCCGTGGCACCGTGGGCACGCGCGGGCAGCTAAATTACATTGTCAAACTTGCGACGCACCGGAAGACGTAGGAGCTTTGTGAAATCTGCGAGGACCGCTGCGCGTGCGTTGACGGCGAGTGCGCTGGCCGCGATGGTGGTGTTGACCGGCTGCAGCGCCGCCAAGACCGGTGAGCCGGCGCCGCAGTCGTCCGGCGGCGATCACGAACTCCACCTGCCGGGGGATTATTCCGGTGAGGGTCCGGGAACGCTGCGCAGTGCGATCACGCTGCCCACCGTCGACCGCCGGATCATCCGGGCCTCCGAGGTCGCGGCCAGGATCAGTTACGTCTCCACCTCCGGCATCGACGGCAGCCTTCAGACCGTCACCGGCAGCGTGTTCGAGCCGCTCGGCAGCCCGCCCGAGGGCGGCTGGCAGGTCATCGTCTTCGGTCACGGCACCGTCGGGATCCACTCCGACTGTGCGCCGTCGTTGTCGCCGTCGTTGTCCGGTGCGGCCGATGCGATCCGGGCCTTGTTGTTGCTCGGTTATGTGCTGGTGGTGCCCGACTATCAGGGACTGGGCTCCACTACCGGTTACCACCCGTACCTCGATGCCACCACCGAGGGCTACAACATGATCGACGCCGCCCGGGCCGCCCGGAAACTCCTGCCCGCCGCCTCGGACAAGTGGGTGGCTTTCGGGGTGTCGCAGGGCGGTCAGGCGTCCTGGGCCGCCAACGAACTGAACGCCGCGTACTCCAGCCCGGACCTCAACCTGGTCGGTTCGGTCAGTGTGTCACCGGCGGCCGATTTCTCCGGGCTGGCCGACCTCGCGATGGCCGGGGCGCTGACGCCTCAGCAGTCGATCGCGATGGTGCTGATCCTCACGACGCTCAAGACCGAACATCCCGAGTTCAACCTGGACGATTACCGTCGCGGCGGTGCGCAGGCGAACTGGACTCTGCTCGCCGGGTGTTCGGCCGACTCGACCGAGAAACGACTCGATGTCGCCAGCTCGCTGTCGCCCGATGACTTGCGTCCGGCCAGTGAGGCGGCCACCGACCAGCTGCGCACGTACCTGATCCAGATGAGCGGGCTGCCCCGGTCACAGGCCGGCGTGCCGTCCTTGGTGCTGCAGGGCGACCAAGATCAGTTGATCCCGGTGGCCTGGACCGACGCCGCGGTGCAGCGAGCCTGCGATATGGGCAGTGTCATCGCGTCGTTCGTGGCGGTCGGCCGTGGCCACGGGGACTTCGATCCGACCGAGGCGCTGGACTGGATCCAACAGCGGTTCAGGGGCGATCCGCCGGTCAGCACCTGCACGATCGAGGGCGGCCCGTCCATCCGCAAGGTTCCTCAGCTGACGTTGCCCGAATGATGAGCCTGAATGATGAGTGAGAGAGCCGAGGCTGAGCTGCCCGCTGAGCTGCCCATCGAATCCCAGGTGATCGCGAGTTCGCCGACCCACCGACGGGTCGTCGGGCTGGACGGGATCCGTGGACTGGGCTGTCTGGCGGTCGTCGTCGGCCATGTCGGCGAGTTCTACACCCCGGTCACGCATCACAAGGCGCTGCTGGATGTCCTGGGGCTGGCGTTGATCCTGTTCTTCGTGCTCAGTGGCTTCCTGCTGTTCCTGCCGTACGTGCGCAGGCTGACCAAGCCGGGTGCGGACATGCCCGATACCCGCACCTACTTTCTGCACCGGGTGTTCCGGGTCTTCCCCGGGTACGTGGTCATCTTCCTGATCTGCAACTTCGTGCTTCGTGCGGTGTACGTCGAGAATCCGACGACCCAGCTGCCGGGCACCCAGCACGGCACCGGCATGATCACCGATCCCGGCAAGCTGCTGGCCAACCTGACCCTGGTGCAGACCTATATCCCGGACTACGTCCAGACGGGCATCAACCCGTCCTGGTCGCTGACCCTGGAGATCGCGTTCTACCTGTCGCTGCCGCTGCTGGGCCTGCTGATGTTCGCGTTGCGCCGGCGGTTGAACGTCGCACCGCTGAAACTGGCGTTGGTGGCCCCGGCCATCCTGCTGGTGGTGGCCTATATCGGCCGGGCCCTGACCCCGTGGGTGTACGAGCACGTCAACGTGCACAACTTCACCCCGGACGGCGGGACGTACATGCCCGACATCTGGCTGCAGAACTGGGGCCCGAACCTGGCCGCGGTGTTCAGCCGCAGCATCCTGACCAATGCCGACCTCTTCGCCTACGGCATGCTCGCGGCGATCCTGTTCGTGGCGATCGAGCAGGCGGTCATCGGGGAACGGGCGGCCAAGTGGATTCACCGGGCCGCGATCTTGGGCATTCCGGTGTTCGGCGTGCTGACGCTCAAACTGGTCAAGGACCTGAGCCCGTTCGGCTACGGCGTTCTCGGCATTGTCTCCGCGCTGTTCATCGTGATGGTGATCCTGCCGCTGGCCTGGGGCGCCCCATCCAGATTGGCGCGGTGGATCGATGCCCGGCCGTTCTATTTCGTCGGGCTGATCTCCATGTCGGTGTACCTGTGGCACTACCCGCTGCTGTTGCTGCTGGGCCGGTTGAACCTGGTGGCCGGTGACACCTGGGGCGGCATGTTGCGCAACATGGCCGTGGTCACCGTCGTCACGCTGGCGGTCGCAACCGTCACCTACTACTTCGTCGAGAAGCCCGGGCTGGATCTGGCGAAACGATTCCGGAAACGGTGAAACGCCGAAAGCTGTTGTGGGCAGCGGTGATCGCCGTTGTCGTCGTGCTGACCGCGGGATTGCTGTTGGCGGTGTCCCCGTCGGTACGGCAGTTCGTCGGAATGCAATCCGACCCGCAGGATTCGCAGCCGATCGCGACCGCCGACCTCAGTGGTACGGGGCCCGGGACGCTCGTCAGCGCCGTCACCATGCCCGCGTTCAACCGCCGCCTCACCGGCGCGCCGATTCGCGCGGCCCGGGTGGTCTACCGCTCCACCGAAGGTGACACCGGCGCCCCCACGGTGGTGTCCGGTTCGGTGTTCACGCCCAGCGGCCCCCCACCGCCCGGTGGCTGGCCCGTGATCGCCTACGGGCACGGCACCTTGGGCATCGACGAGCCGTGCGGGCCGTCGCTGTCACCCACCTTGTTGGGCGCCGTCGACTGGGTGACCAATCTGGTGGCCGCCGGCTACGCGGTCGCGGTGGCCGACTACCAGGGTCTGGGTAACCCCGGCGTGCATCCCTATCTCGATGCGCGCACCGCCGGGCTGAATGTCATCGACTCGGTGCGGGCGCTGAGACGCACCTTCGACGGTGTCTCGGAGCGCTGGGCCGCGCTGGGCGGCTCGCAGGGCGGCGGGGCGGTCTGGGCCGCGGGGGAGCAGGCGGGTACCTATGCGCCGGAGATGCTGCCCGTCGGGGTGGTGGCGCTGGCGCCGGCGGCCGACGTCGCGGGCCTGGTCGATCTGGCGGTTCAGCAGAAGCTGACCCGCGAACAGATGCCGACGCTGGCGGTGATCGTGGAATCGCTGGCGCGGCTGCATCCCGATATCAATCGAGACGACTATCGCCGCGGGATCGCCGCCGAGAAGTGGGATGTGCTGGTCGCCTGCAGTGGCGACAAGGTCCACGAACGGGAAGCGGTGATCAATCGCCTGCAGCCGGAGGACATCGCACCGCATTCACCGGAGGCGGCCGACCGGTTGCGCGGCTACCTCAACGCATGGGCGCTGCCGCAACGGCGGCTGTCGGCGCCGATGTCGGTGGTCTACGGAGGCAAGGACGAGTACATCGCCCCGGCCTGGACCGAGGACGCGATGCGGCGGGCGTGTGACCTCGGAGGCGTGGTGACATCGGACTTCCAGGCCGACAAAGGGCACGGCGATCTCGACTTCGCGTCCCAGGTCGACTGGCTGGGGGAGCGGTTCGCCGGCGCCCCGGTCACCGACGGGTGCGTCGCGAAGCCCTGATCCTGGATTTCCCCGCAGTGCTCCACCGCTGCCGGAAATGCCTGGCTGTGGAGTGCTTTTTCGGGCCCGACGTTTGCCAAAAAGTGGACCGCCGGCACTGGCCCGGCTGAATCGTTCTCGAGTGATTCTCGATACGTCCGCCGTTTATGCGGCGAATTGCTTTGACGGCGGGTTTCTGGCAACTAGCATTCCCGTTGCGGTTGCAGAACTTTTTGTCTGTGGTGAGATAAGCCTCAGTCCAGCTGTTCCTGGTAGCTCCCCGTCGGCACGATTGCGGACGGACTTGCAATGTTGCACCGCCGTACTAGTGGCTAGCAAACCTCTGCAAAGATGCTCCGTCGGCCTGAAACGTGTGTAATATGAAGAATCTCGCCACGATGAGAGGGAATTAGCGGTGGCACTGGTTTCTAGTGATACAACTGCTCTCGGACAGTTTGCTGAACCCCGGGACGCGACCGCGGTGAAATCGCCGCTGGTGGCGGTTGCCGACCGTTCGCAAGGACTGGCATGGCAACGTCGCTACGTCATTGCCCTGACGGTCTCCGATGTGGTCGTCGTGGGTGCCGCGATGGCGTGTGCGCAGATGGTCCGATTGGGGCGTCCGGTTACCCAGTTCGACCCGCTGACCATCTACTTCGGCTTGTTGTCGGTGATCTTCGGCCTGATGTGGCTGGGCATGCTGGCCGCTTACGGAACCCGCTCGCCGCGGATCGTCGGCGCCGGGACCGAGGAGTACCGGCGGGTGCTGTCGGCCACCATGTCGACCATCGGCGTCGTCGCCGTCACCGTGATGATCTTCCGGCCGGAATACGCCCGCGGTTACCTGGCGGTGGCGTTCCCGCTCGGCCTGGTGCTGTTGATGATCAGCCGCAGTTTGGCTCGCCGGGTGCTGAGCTGGTACCGCAAGGGCGGCCGCTGTGTGAACTCGGTGTTGGCGGTCGGCAGTCCCGCGGCCGTGCAGAGCCTCGTGCAGTCTTTGGGCCGCGCGCGTGACTACGGCTATTCGGTGGTCGGGGTGTGCCTTACCGGCCATCCCGCCGGCGGCACCATTGACATCCCGGGAGTCGGGTCGCTGCCGGTCCTGGGCAATGAGCACAGCGTCGAGACGGCGCTGGCGGCGAGCGGCGCCGACACCGTCGCGCTGACCACCACAGATCACCTCGGCCCGGCCGGCGTGCGGGAACTGTCATGGGACCTGGACCGCCTCGGCGTGGACCTGGTGGTCTCCCCGGGCATGGTCGACGTGGCAGGTCCGCGCCTGACCATGCGGCCGGTGGCCGGCTTGCCCCTGATCCACATGGAGCGGCCGCAGTACAGCGGAACCAAGAAGCTGCAGAAGCGCGTCTTCGACGTGGTGGTGTCCCTCGGCGTGCTGATGTGCGCCGCGCCGTTGATGATCCTGAGCGCGATCGCCATCAAGCTCACCAGCCGTGGCCCGATCTTCTACTGCTCGGAACGTATCGGCATCGACGGCACCCCGTTCAAGATGATCAAGTTCCGCACGATGGTGGTCGATGCCGACAAGCAGGTCGGCCGGCTGAGTGCACTCAACGACTTCTCCGGTGGCGTGCTCTTCAAGATCCGCGAGGATCCGCGGGTGACACCGGTGGGCCGCATTCTGCGGCGCTACAGCATCGACGAGTTGCCGCAGTTCTTCAACGTCCTCACCAAGGACATGAGTGTCGTCGGTCCGCGGCCGCCCCTGCGTTGCGAGGTCGACGCCTACACCGAGCAGGTGCGTCGCCGTCTGCTCGTGCTGCCCGGGATCACCGGACTGTGGCAGGTCAGCGGCCGCGCGGATCTGTCCTGGGACGACTCGGTCCGGCTGGACCTCTCCTACGTCGAGAACTGGTCGATCAGCAGCGATGTGCTCATCGCGTTCAAGACGGTCCGCACGGTCCTGGGTGGGGCCGGCGCCTACTGATCGGACGCATCGTCCGGCTGAAATCGCGCGAGAGCCGTCCTGTGCGGCTCCGGTAATGTGGCTGGAATGTGGCGCCCGTCGGTGAATGGCCCGGCGGGTTGGGCCAAGGCCATCCTCGCTCTCGTCACCGTGGTGGTATTCGTCATCGGCGGTGTGCAGCTGCTGCCGCTCGCGGTGCCCGCGGCAACCTGGCTCGTCAACGCCTCCTATAACGCCTTCTCACCGCTGCAGGGTCCGCCGGTACCGGTCGCGACGGCGGACTTCTCCGGCTCGGGTCCGGGTTCGTTGGTCACGGCCACCACGATGCCGTCGGTGACGCAGACCCTGGCGGGACGGAACCTGCGGGCGGTGCGCGTCCTCTACCGGTCCACGTCGGGGGATACCGGTGCACCCACCGTGGTCTCCGGTTCGGTGTTCACACCGTTGGGTGAACCGCCCGCCGGCGGGTGGCCGGTGGTGGCGGTGGGCCACGGCACGGTCGGTATCGACGGGCCCTGCGGGCCATCCCTGTCGCCGTGGCTGGAGGGCGCACTGAGCTTCGTGGCGCCGCTGGTCGAGCGGGGCTACGCCGTGTCGGTGGCCGATTACGAGGGCCTGGGCGTCAAGGGGGTGCACCCCTACCTGGACGCCCGGACGGCGGGACTGAACATGATCGACTCCGTGCGGGCGCTGCGGCACGCGTTCCCCGGGCAGACGTCGACCACGTGGGCCGCGTTCGGTCATTCGCAGGGCGGCGCCGCCGCGTGGGCGGCCGATGAACAGGCCGGCGCGTATGCACCCGAACTGCAGCTCATCGGTGCGGTCGCGGCCGCGCCCGCCGCTGACGTCACGAAATTCGTCGACTTGGCGTCGGCCGGCACGCTCAGCCGGGAACAGCGTCTGAGCATGCCGTTGATCGTCGAGTCGCTGGCGCGGCGCCATCCCGATCTTGACCGGGACGATTTCCGCAGCGGCGTGTCCGCGCAGGACTGGGCGGTGCTGACCGCGTGTCAGGGTTCGGAGCTGATGCAGAGATCTGCGGTCGCGGACAAGCTGACCGGATCGGAGTTCGCGCCACGCACCCCGGAAGCTGCCGCGATGTTGCGAAAGTTCTTGCAGCAGTGGGCACTTCCGCAACGTGCCCTGTCTGCCCCGATGTCGGTGTGGTACGGCGGGGCGGACGCCTACATCGATGCGGAGTGGACGCGTGCCGCGATCGCGCGAGCCTGCGCCATGGGTGGCACGGTGACCATCGAGTTCCAACCGGGCAAAGGACACTCAGATGTCGACCTGGCGACGCAATTGCAGTGGCTGCTCGACCGTTTCGCCGGTCGACCCGTGCACAATGACTGTCGATGACTGCTGACACTCACCGGGCTCCTCTGGATGCCACGGCACTGCGTACGACGATCACCGCGGCCGCGTCCGGGTGGCGGCGTCTCGACGTCATCGAGACGACCGGCTCCACGAACGCCGACCTGGTCGCCCGTGCGGCCGCCGGTGAGGATATCGGTGGGGCCGTCCTGCTGGCCGAGCATCAGACGGCCGGACGAGGCCGCGGCGGCCGGGTGTGGTCGGGTGTTCCGAGGGGTTCGATCGCGATGTCGGTCGGTGTGTCGACCGCGGGGGTCGACGAGCGGAACTGGGCCCTGCTGCCACTGCTGACCGGGGTTGCCGTGGTCGAGGCGCTCGCTGAGGTCGGGGTGGCCGGCTCACTCAAGTGGCCCAACGACGTACTCGTGGACGGGGCCAAGATCGCCGGCATCCTCGCCGAGGTCGCCTCGCCGCAACGGGCGGTCGTCGTCGGGATCGGCCTGAACGTGACCGTCGGCGCGGACGAGATCGATCAGCCGGGCGCAACCTCGGTGCTCGCCGCCGGTGGCACCGTCGACCGTGATCGGTTGGTGCTCAACGTACTTCGGCACCTGGGTACCCGGATCGAGGAATGGCGCGGCGGGGACGGCAGTGTGCTGAGCGATTACCGGCGGCGCAGCAGCACGATCGGCGCGCGGGTCCGGGCGCTGCTGCCGGGGGACCGTGAGATCGTGGGCACCGCCACCGGAGTCGACGACCGCGGCCAGTTGTGTATCGAGTCGGCGGACGGAACGGTGACGGTCGCCGCCGGTGACATTGTGCATTTACGGCCCGCTCCGGGAGCAGCCGAGCAGTAAGGTCGTCTGCGTGGGTTATCCGGACAATGTGCTCGCCGGTGACGAGCGGGTGGTGCTGCACCGGCACCCGCACTGGAAGCGGTTGATCGGACCGGCCCTGGTGTTGTTGATCGTCACCGCGCTGGCCTCGTTCGGTGCGGCCGTCGTGCAGAACTCCGACTGGGACGGCACCGTCAAACGGGTCGTGCTGCTGGTGCTGGCCGCGCTGTGGTTGATCATCGTCGGGTGGCTCACGGTCTGGCCGTTCCTCAACTGGTGGACGACGCATTTCGTGATCACCGACCGGCGGGTGATGTTCCGGCACGGGCTGCTGACCCGGTCGGGGATCGATATTCCGCTGGCGCGGATCAACAGTGTGGAGTTCCGGCACGGGCTGCTGGACCGGATGTTGCGCACCGGCACGCTGATCATCGAGTCGGCGTCACAGGATCCGCTGGAGTTCCACGACATTCCGCGGGTGGAGCAGGTCCACTCGCTGCTGTATCACGAAGTCTTCGACACCCTGGGGTCCGAGGAATCGCCCAGCTGAGCCGAGTGGTGCGCCCGCCGCAGCGGCGTGACCGTGCCGGTCGGGCCGGACTTCTGCGCACTGTCGCCGAGCTGTCCGTGCTCGTGCTGGTCCTCGAACGCCTCGGCGATACCGCCCGCGGTCAGCGTGGATTCCAGCGTCTTCTCCGGGTTGCGGGCGTTCTCGTCGGGGAAGACCCACCGCCGGAACGCCCAGAACCGGAACGCCATCTGCAGCAGGTTGCCGATGACGTAGGCCGAGACGAAGTCGGCGATGTTCTCGACGGTCAGCGACACCTCGGGCACGCGCAACTGGAGCATGTAGCTCGACACCCACAGCGGTGCCATGCTCAGCAGCACGCCGACGCCACTGACCGCGAAGAACAGCAGGGCCTCGTGGTGCCGCTCCCGGCCGCCGCGGTCCTTGAAGCTCCACTCCCGGTTCAGGATGTAGGAGGCGATGACGGCGACGATGCCCGCGATGATCTTGGCGGTCACCGGCTTGGGTTCGAGCACCGTCAGCTTCAGCGTGTAGAAGATCGCCGAGTCGATGACGAACGTCGTCGCACCGACCAGGGCGAATTTGATCAGCTCGTGGTGCCGCTCGGCGAACGGCCGGATCGGGCTGGGAAGCCGCGCGATCGTGGCATCTGCAAAGGACACGAGGGTCGAGTCTACGGAAACTCGGTTGCCAACGTGAACCTGCGCAGGTCGCGGTGGGTGCAGAGCCGCCATCTGGACATGCCAACATAGGTCCCGTGCCCCGAACTCGCGATAGCTCCTCGGTACCCGTCGTCGCCATGGTCGGCGGTGGGCAGCTGGCCCGGATGACGCACCAGGCGGCGATCGCGCTCGGCCAGACCCTGCGGGTGCTCTCGGCCGGGCCCGATGAGCCCGCGGCACAGGTCAGCCCGGATGTGGTGCTCGGCGCTCACACGGACCTGGACGCGCTGCGACAGGTGGCCGCCGGTGCCGACGCGCTGACCTTCGACCACGAGCACGTCCCGACGGCGCTGCTGGACCAGTTGGTCGCCGAAGGCGTCACGGTGGCACCGCCACCGCAGGCGCTGATCCACGCGCAGGACAAGCTGGTGATGCGGCGCAAGCTGGAGGCGCTCGGTGCCCCGATCCCGCGGTACACGGCGGTGACGGACGTCGACGACGTGGACACGTTCGCCGCCCGGATCGGCGGACCGGTGGTGATCAAGACGGTCCGCGGCGGATACGACGGCCGCGGTGTGGTGCTGGCCCGTGACCTGGCCCAGGCCAGGGAGGTGGTGCAGGGATACCTGGCCGACGGCGTCGAGGTGCTGCTGGAGGAGCGCGTGGCCATGCGCCGGGAGCTCTCCGCGCTGGTCGCCCGGTCGCCGTTCGGGCAGGGTGCGGCGTGGCCGGTGGTGCAGACCGTGCAGCGCGACGGCATCTGCGTCGAGGTCATCGCGCCGGCGCCGGGACTGAGCGGGGACACCGCCGCGGCCGCCGAGGCGCTGGGCTTGCGGCTGGCCGATGAGCTCGGGGTGGTCGGCGTGCTGGCCGTCGAACTGTTCGAGACCACCGACGGCGCGATCCTGGTCAACGAGTTGGCCATGCGACCGCACAACTCCGGGCATTGGACCATGGACGGCGCGCGCACCAGCCAGTTCGAACAGCACCTGCGTGCCGTGCTGGACTATCCGCTCGGCGATACCGGTGCGCTGGCCCCGGTCACCGTGATGGGCAATGTCCTGGGTGCCGCACAGACCCCGCAGATGTCGATGGACGAGCGGGTGCACCACCTGTTCGGCCGGATGCCCGACGCCAAGGTGCACATGTACGGCAAGGGGGAGCGGCCGGGCCGCAAGATCGGGCACGTGAACATCGTCGGCGGGCCGAATGGGGCAGGGGCGGGCCCGGCGTCTCCCGACAATGCGGAATACGTTGCGGGACTGAGGGAACGAGCTCAGCGGGCGGCGCACTGGTTGTCGCACGCACAGTGGACGGACGGATGGGATGGGCATTCACATGACTGAAGGCAGGGCCAAGGCGGGTCCGCGGGTCGGGGTCATCATGGGCAGCGACAGCGACTGGTCGGTGATGGAGGCGGCCGTCGAGGCGCTGGCCGAGTTCGACATCCCGTTCGAGGTCGGCGTGGTCTCGGCGCACCGCACGCCGGGCCGGATGCTGGACTACGCACAGACCGCGGCGGGCCGGGGCATCGAGGTCATCATCGCGGGCGCCGGGGGTGCCGCGCATCTGCCCGGCATGGTGGCCTCGGCGACACCGCTGCCGGTGATCGGCGTGCCGGTGCCGCTGGCGCGGCTGGACGGCCTGGACTCGCTGCTGTCGATCGTGCAGATGCCGGCCGGGGTGCCGGTGGCGACGGTGTCCATCGGCGGCGCGCGCAATGCCGGCCTGCTCGCCGTGCGCATCCTGGGTGCCGGCGATGCCGCGCTGCGCGCCCGGATCGAGCGGTTCCAGGCCGACCTGGAGGCGACGGTGCTGGCCAAGGATGCGGCCCTGCGCGACCGATTGCTGGGCGGCTTGGAATAGCGCGGTCGTAGCACCTAAAGTTACCCACGAGTAGCAAGGAGTCTGTGATGGACAACCCGTCGTTCGATCTGTTCCAGCTGTCCGACGAGCACAATGAGCTGCGCACCGTGCTGCGCGCGCTGTGCGAGAAGGAGATCGCGCCGTACGCCGCAGAGGTGGATGCTCAGGCGCGCTACACCGACGAGGCTCTGGCCGCGCTGGACGGATCGGGTTTCTCGGCCGTGTTCATTCCCGAGGAGTACGGCGGTCAGGGTGCCGACGCGGTCGCCGCGTGCATCGTCATCGAAGAGGTCGCGCGGGTGTGCGCGTCGTCCTCGCTGATCCCGATCTGCAACAAGCTGGGCACCACCGGTCTGCTGATGCGCGGCTCCGAGGAGCTCAAGCAGAAGGTGCTGCCCTCGATCGCCGCGGGGGAGGCCACCGCCTCCTACGCGTTGTCCGAGCGGGAGGCCGGCAGCGATGCCGGTGCGATGCGCACCCGCGCGGTGGCCGACGGTGACGACTGGATCCTCAACGGCACCAAATGCTGGATCTCCAACGGTGGCAAGTCCACCTGGTACACCGTCATGGCGGTGACCGATCCGGACAAGGGCGCCAACGGGATTTCGGCGTTCATCGTGCACAAGGACGACGAAGGTTTTTCGGCCGGGCACAAGGAACACAAGATGGGCATCAAGGGATCGCCCACCACCGAGCTGTACTTCGAGAACTGCCGTATTCCGGGTGACCGGATCATCGGTGAGCCCGGTACCGGCTTCAAGACCGCGCTGGCCACCCTGGATCACACTCGCCCGACGATCGGTGCCCAAGCCGTGGGTATCGCCCAGGGCGCACTGGACGCGTCGATCGCGTACACCAAGGAGCGCAAGCAGTTCGGCAAGTCGATCGCCGATTTCCAGAACAGCCAGTTCATGCTCGCCGACATGGCGATGAAGATCGAGGCCGCCCGGTTGATGGTGTACACGGCCGCGGCGCGCGGTGAGCGCGGCGAGTCCAACCTGCAGTTCCTGGCGTCGGCGTCAAAGTGTTTCGCCTCCGATGTGGCCATGGAGGTCACCACCAACGCGGTCCAGCTGTTCGGTGGGTACGGCTATACCGTGGACTTCCCGGTGGAGCGGTTCATGCGCGATGCCAAGATCACCCAGATCTACGAGGGCACCAACCAGATCCAGCGTGTGGTGATGTCGCGGCAGCTGCTGCGCTGACCCGCCGACGGGGCGATCAGCCCCGGGTGACCTTCTCGGTCTGCCGGCGCCGGTCCAGTGCGGCCGGATCCGGGTTGGCGACCTGTACCAGCGACGCCCCCGCGGCGAAGACCGCCAGCAGGTTGTCGGTCAGTTCGGTGGCGGTGGACCACGGCCGGCTGGACATCACCCGGTCCTGCGGGGTGAGGCCCTGCGCCCGGGCGCGCTCCGATGCGTCGGCGAGGACCTCGGCGACGCTGCGACCGTCCAGTGCCGGCCCCGGGTGGCGTTCCGGCACGATCTGATCGCCGTGCACCCGCACCGCGGTGGCGTAGTCGGTCAGGCCGATCGCCAGATCCGGTACCGGCTTGCCGAACGGGTCCAGCGACAGCACGGCGATCTCGCCCATCGGTGCGGCCGCGTCGGCCTCGTCGAGGCGATCGGCGGTGCACAGGGCGATCTCGGCGTCACCGGTGCGCTCGAGTGCGACCTCCGCGCCGACCCACCAGATGCCGAAGTACACGGCCGCGCTCTGCCAGTGCGCCGGCAGCAGGACCGCTACCCGGCTGCCCGGCCCGGCGCCGAGTTCGTCGCGCAACAGGTTCGCGGTCTTGGCGGCCCAGTTGGCCAGCGTCACCGTCGACAGTTCGATGCGTTCGCCGGTGGCATCGTCGTAGAAGGTGATCCGGGGCCCGACCGGATCGCGTTGCATCAGCGGATCGAGCAGTGCCGCACTGACTGTCGTCATGTCAGTTGACACAGGCCGGGTCGTTGGAACCCGCGGTGATGATCGGCGACGGCGGCGGGGGCGGGTCGGCGGAATCCGACACGTCGCCCGAGCTTTGCGATACGACGGCGGAGTCTCCGGACAGGCCGGTGGGCCCCTGCAGACCCGAACCCGGTCCGGTGTAGTCCGAGGACAGCACGACGCGCACCGTACCGGGCGCCAGCGAGGCGTCCTCGACAACCGGCAGGTTGCCCAGCTCCTTCGAAATCGCCTGCGCCCCAAGATCATCGACCTTGGCGACCTGAATCTGGCTGTTGGTGACGTGCGCACCCTCGTTGTTGCCGACCGCGCCGGCGGTGAAGCCCTTGCCGGTGAGCACCTCGGACACGGATGAGGCCAGCCCGTTGATGTCGGTGTCGTTGACGACATCGGCGGTCGTCTTCTCCCGCGAGTAGCTCAGCTCCTCGGTCTTGCCCTGGGCCTGGTCGTTGAGCAGCCCTTCCACCCAGTCGCGGACCTGAGTCGGGTCGACCCGGACCACGCTCTGGGTGCCGTCATCGCTCCAACCGTCCTCCTGCAGGATCGGGATGGTCGCGAAAGCGACGGAGCCGGCCGCCAGCTTCTGCAGCTGTTGGACGAAATCCATGATGTCCCAGCCGTCGGACAGCACCACCGAGCGCTGTACGGCGTCCTGCAGCCGGTTCAGCGTGGACGGGCTCGACAGCGTCTTGCTGGAGATCACCTCGTGGGCCAGCGACGCCATCACCGACTGTTGGCGGGTCACCCGGTCCAGGTCGCCGCGCGGCAGGTCATGGCGCTGCCGGACGAAGCTCAAGGCCTGCGGACCGTTGAGTTTCTGCCAGCCGGCGGGGAAGTCCGCACCGGAAAGCGGCTCGTACACGGCGTCTTTGAGGCACACGTTGACGCCGCCGAGGGCATCGGTGATGAGCGCGAAGCCGAGCAGACCGATCTCGGCGTAGTGGTCGACGGTGACGCCGGTGAGCTTGGCGACGGTCTTGATGAGTTCCTCGCGGCCCGCCTCGGTGGCCTTGGGCTCTGCGGTGGCGGGGTCCTCGCCCTGCTGCTCGACGAGTTCCTTCATCTTCTCCAGGTGCACCGAGCCGTACACACCGTTGATCTTCATCTTGCCCAGGCCGGGCGCATCGACGTAGGAGTCGCGGGGAATCGAGATGGCGGTCGCCGACTTCCCGTTGTTGGGGATGCGGACCAGGATGATGGTGTCGGTGTTGGTCGACACGTCGTCACCGGCGCGCAGGGTGGCCAGTTCCTCGGGGGACAGGGGGTTCCCGTGTGCATCGGTGCGGCTGTCGAGTCCGACGAGCAGGATGTCGATCGCGCCGTCGTCGCCGCCACCACCGAGGGCCGCCGAGTTCACGTGGTTGATGCCGTCTTCGAACGAGCGGATGGTGGTCCACGCGAAGCCGGTGCCTGCGACGACGGTCGAGGCGACCACGGCAGCAGCGATCTGGAGCATTCGGCGGGGCACCCCGACAGGCTACTGGGATCGGGCGTCGGTACCCGTTAGCCCGATCGGCGTGGCAGTACTTTGCCGATCTCCCAGGGGGCGGGTAACACCGGGGCTCCCGGCGCCGATAATCGGCTGAAGCTGGCAATACCCTGTCGACCACCTGTCGACTGCGTGTCAATTTCACCGAGATGAGGGTGCGATAACATGCCGTTCATGCTGAAAACCCTGGGACGTACTGCGCGACGTGCTGTTTTGATCGCAGCGCTGGTCGCGTCATTCGTGTCCGTCGGGCCGGGGGTGTCGCATGCCGGAGTCGTCGCACCGGCCGACGGTTACGGGTTCGGGCAGGGCGCAGCGCCGACGTACGAGCCGTTCGAGGACACCAATCGCGAGCTCGATGCCGTCGCGCGTACGGGTGCCTCCTGGTACCGCGTCGCCGTCGACTGGAGCACGATCGAGAAGACCAAGGGCCAGTACAACTGGGCCTACCTGGACAACGCGGTGAACACCGCCGCGGCCAAGGGTCTGCGGGTGCTGGGCGTCCTGCTCTACACCCCGCCGTGGGCCCGCCCGCAGGCACTCAACTCGCTGCTCCCGTCGGTGCCGCCGGCCGACGCCTCCCAGTTCGCGGACTTCGCCGGCAAGGCGGTGCAACGCTATGCCGGCCGGATCCAGGCCTGGCAGGTCTGGAACGAGCCGAACCTGCCGCTGTTCATGGGCTTCACCCAGAACCGGGCTGCTGTCTATGCCGGGATGCTCAAGGCCGCGTACCCGGCCATCAAGGCCGCCAACCCCGGCGCCACGGTGGTGATGTCCGGTCTCAGTCGCCAGCCCGGACCGGAGTCTCCGTCGAACTTCCTCAAGCAGCTGTACGCCGCGGGTGTCCAGGGATCGTTCGATGCCGCCGCGGCGCACCCCTATGTGACGCCGGGCGGGATCGCGGCCGACCCCGAGGGCGGGTGGTCCGAGGTCGGCTTGATGCACGATGTGATGACCGGTGCCGGTGACGGCGGCAAGAAGATCTGGTTCACCGAACTCGGCGCGCCGACCAGTGACACCGCCGAGGGCGTGAGTCAGCAGGAGCAGGCCAAGCAGATCACCGATGTGTTGGCCGCCGCGGCCGGTCTGGGTTACGTCGGGCCTGCGTTCATCTACAGCATCCGCGACAACGACAGCTCCAATCGCGGTGACCGCGAAGCGAATTTCGGTGCACTGCTGACGACGGACTGGCAGCCGAAGTTCACCGCCAGCGTCCTCGCCCGCTAGTCGGGACCGAGTGCGGATCGCGCGGCCGGGGGCGGCCCCGGGGGCTTCTGGGCGCCGGCACGTCGATACCCTCGACGCCGTGACAGACGATCGGTCGGACCCCGAGCCGGGTACCCCACGGATCGGCCGACTGACCGTCGTGACGGTGACGTACTCGCCCGGAGCGCACCTGGAGCGCTTCCTGGCGACACTCCCGCACGCGACCGAATTGCCGGTCACCGTGGTGATGGCGGACAACGGTTCGACCGACGGCGCACCGGAGGCCGCGGTGGCGAGCCATCCCGAGGTGCACCTGCTGCGGACCGGCGCGAATCTCGGCTACGGCAGCGCGGTCAACATGGCGGTGCAGCGCTACCTGGCCGACGACGACGCGGAGTACTTCGTGGTGGCCAATCCGGATGTGCAGTGGGGCCCGGGCAGCATCGACGCGCTGATCGAGGCGGCCGGGCGCCGGCCCGGCGCCGGTGCGCTCGGGCCGCTGATCCGTGACCCGGACGGCACGGTGTACCCCTCGGCTCGGCTGCAGCCGAGCCTGATCCGGGGTGGCATGCATGCCGTGGTGGGTTCGGTGTGGAAATCCAATCCCTGGAGCGCGGCCTACCGCCAGGAGAACCTGGCGCCCAGCGAGCGGGTGGTCGGCTGGCTGTCCGGTTCCTGCCTGCTGCTCAAACGATCCGCGTTCGACGCCATCGCCGGGTTCGACGAGCGCTACTTCATGTACATGGAAGACGTGGACCTGGGGAATCGTCTTGCCAAGGCCGGTTGGGACAACGTCTACGTGCCGGCCGCCGAGGTGCTGCACGACAAGGGTCATTCCACGGGGCGCGACCCCGCGCGTAACCTGGCCGCGCACCACCGGAGTACCTATACCTTTCTCGCCGATCGCTACCCCGATTGGTGGCAGGCCCCGCTACGTTGGACGATTAAGGCCGCGCTGACCGCCCGGTCCGGCGCGGTGGTGCGTCGCTCACGGCGCAGGCAGGCGAAAGGACCACGCTGACGGTGAATGCTCCTGTGGATCCCAAGAAGGTGGACGCCGTCGTGCTGGTCGGCGGCCAGGGCACCCGGCTGCGCCCGCTGACGCTGTCCGCGCCCAAACCGATGCTGCCCACCGCCGGCCTGCCGTTCCTCACCCACCTGCTCTCGCGTATCGCGGCGGCCGGGATCGAACATGTCGTCCTGGGGACCTCGTACAAGGCCGAGGTGTTCGAGGCCGAGTTCGGTGACGGTTCCAAACTGGGTCTGCAGATCGAGTACGTGGTCGAGACCGAGGCGCTCGGGACCGGCGGCGGTATCGCCAACGTCGCCTCCAAGCTGCGTCATGACACCGTGCTCGTGTTCAACGGCGACGTCCTCTCCGGCGCCGATCTGGGCGCGCTGTTGGCCTCGCACGAAGAGAATCAGGCCGATGTCACCCTGCACCTGGTCCGGGTCGGTGACCCGCGCGCGTTCGGCTGCGTCCCTACCGACACCGTGGGCAGGGTGACCGCGTTCCTGGAGAAGACCGAGGATCCGCCGACGGACCAGATCAACGCGGGCTGCTATGTCTTCCGGCGCGAGATCGTCGACGCGCTGCCGAAGGGCCGCCCGGTCTCGGTGGAACGCGAGGTCTTTCCGGGGCTGCTGGCCGACGGCCGCAAGGTGTGCGGCTATGTCGACAACTCGTACTGGCGCGATATGGGTACGCCCGACGATTTCGTGCGTGGCTCGTCCGACCTGGTCCGCGGTATCGCCCCGTCACCGGCGCTGACGCATGTCCGCGGTGAGTCGCTGGTGCACGACGGCGCCTCGGTATCCCCGGGTGCCGTGCTGATCGGCGGCACCGTGGTGGGCCGGGGTGCCGAGATCGGTGCGGGTGCGCGGTTGGACGGCGCGGTGATCTTCGACGGCGTCCGGGTGGACGCCGGCGCGGTGATCGAACGCTCCATCATCGGTTTCGGCGCCAGGATCGGGCCGCGTGCGCTCATCCGTGACGGGGTGATCGGCGACGGCGCCGATATCGGTGCGCGGTGCGAACTGCTGCGCGGCGCGCGGGTGTGGCCGGGTGTGACCATTCCGGATGGCGGCATCCGGTATTCCTCGGACGTCTGAGTCCTCAGGCCGATCGACGGGCCGCCGCAGCCCCGAGTGCGTGCAGTGCCGGGTCGCCCTCGGGCAGCGCGGCCAGCGGCCACCACCGCAGATCGAGTGACTCGTCGCTGCACGCTATTTCGGCGCCGGCCGGGGCGTGCGCCACGAATTGCAGATCGAGGTGGCGGGTCGGCACACCGAGCGAGCAGGTCAACGGGTGGACGTGGATCGCGGCCGGTTCCGGATCCAGCCGCAGGCCGGTGATACCGGACTCCTCGGTGGCTTCGCGAAGTGCCGCGGCGGTGATGTCGGAGTCCTCGTCCTCGCAGTGGCCGCCGAGTTGCAGCCAGCGTCCGATCCGCGGGTGCAGGGTCAGCAGGGCCTGCGTGCCGGTGTGGTCGAGGACCAACGCCGATGCGGTGATGTGGCCGGGTTCGCAGGCGCGGCGGCAGGCATCGGGCCGGGCCAGCACGAAGGCCAGCACCGCATGCCGCAGCGCGTCCTGCTCGGGATTCGGTGCCGCCCAGCGCGTCAGCGCCGCCAGGACCGAGGAATGCAAGGTCATCGACGTACCAGCAGGCCATCGGTGCTGGCCGGCTCGCGCGGTGTCAGCGGTGCGGGCGGGAATCCGATTGCGATGGCGCCCAACGGTTCCCAGTCGTCGGTTAGGTCCAGCTGGCGGCGCACGGTATCGGCGGCGAAGATGGTCGACCCGATCCAGCAGCTGCCGACCGCCCGGGCGGCCAGGGCCACCAGCAGGCCCTGCACCGCCGCGCCGGCGGCGACGGTGAACATGGTGTGTTCGGCAGCCGTGCGCGCCGGGTCCGGATAGTGGTGCGCCCCGTCGGGAACCATGAACGGGATGACGATCTCGGGGGCGTCGTAGAGGATCCGGCCACGGTTCACGCGACGGGCCACCTCCTCGGCGGTGCGGCCGTCGCCGCTCAGGTCGGCTTCCCACCGGCGCTTCATCGCGTCCAGCAGTGCGGCACGCGTGGCGGGGTCGCGCAACCAGACGAACCGAACGGGGCGGGTGTGGTGCGGGGCTGGGGCGGTCAGCGCCTCGGCGACCGCGGCTTCGATGAGCGCCGGATCGACCGGGTCGGGTCGGAATTCGCGGACGGATCGGCGCAACAGCTGCGCCTGGGTGCGGCCCAGCTCGATCGCCTCGGCGGTGCCGAGCCAGAACAGGTCGTCCTCGCCGTTGCGGACCAGGGTGCGGCCCCCGGTGCCGTTGTCGTGCAGTGTCAGTCCGCGGACCACGGCGACGGGTATCCCGGTGAGCTTGCCCTTGACCAGGTCCGCGGCCGCGGCGAGTTCGTCGGCGACCGCGATCTCGGTGACGATCAGTTCATTGCCGAAGCTGTCGTGTGAGCCGCCGTAGCCGTGCAGCACGGTCAGTCCGGCGGCACCGATCGCCACATCGGTCTGACCGTTGCGCCAGGCCCGGCCCATGGTGTCGGTGACCACCACGCCGACCCGGACCCCGAGGCGCTGCGCCAGTCCGTCGCGTACGGCGGTCGCGCTGCGGTCCGGATCCACCGGCAGGAGCGCGAGTTCGGCGCCGTCGACATTGGAACCGTCCACCCCGGCGGCGGCCTGGATGAGCCCGAAGGCGTTCTCGGTGATCAGGGTTCGGCCTTTGCGGGCCAGCACGCGGACGGCCTCGTCGTCGATGAGCTTGCGCCGCAAGGCGTCCCGTTGCTCGGGATCGGTGGGTGCGGCGACGATGCGGCCTTCGGCCTTGGACAGCACCTTGCTGGTGACGACGACGACGTCGTCATCGCGCAACCAGTCGGCGGCCGCGGCGATGGCCGCGGACACGTCATCACCCGGCCGGAACTCGCCGAGGCCGAGGACCGGGATGATCTCGATGGCTTTCGAGGTGCCGTGGTCGGTGCTCGTCACGTCACTCACAGGCTCAGGCCCGCCAACCGGATTCCCGCGCGCACCATCTCGGCGGTGGCGGCCGGATCGGTCATCAACAGCGGAGCTTGGCGCACCTTCACACCGTCGATCGACGCGGTGTCGCCCTCATCGATCAGCCAGCCGTCCAGGATGCCGGTCCCACTGCGGGCGCCGAAGTGATTTCCGACTGCTTGAGAAGTGGATTCGACACCGATCACGCGCAGACATTCGTCGGCCATGCCGCGCAACGGCTTTCCGGCGATGATGGGGGAGTAGCCGATCACCGGTGCGGCGGTGGAGCGCAGCGCCCCGCGGATGCCGGGAACGGCGAGGATGGTCCCGATGCTCACTACCGGATTGGACGGGGCGAGCAGCACGATATCGGCACCGGCGATGGCGTCGAGCACTCCGGGTGCGGCCGTTGCCTTGTCGGAGCCGACGAACGCGAAGCTGTGCGTGGGTATCTGGGCCCGATAGCGCACCCACCATTCCTGGAAGTGGATGGCACGACGTTCGCCCTCGGGATCGGTGACCACCACATGCGTCTCGCTGCGGTCATCGCTGACGGGTAGCAGTCGGGCGCCGGGCGACCACCGATCGCACAGTGCCTCGGTCACCTGGGACAGCGGATACCCGGCACGCAGCATCTGGCTGCGCACCAGATGGGTGGCCAGATCCCGGTCGCCGAGGCCGAACCAGTCGGGCTGTACCCCGTAGGCGGCGAGTTCCTCCTTGGCGTGCCAGGTTTCGTTGCGATGGCCCCAGCCGCGCTCTGGGTCGATGCCGCCGCCGAGGGTGTACATGCAGGTATCGAGGTCCGGACAGATGCGCACGCCGAACATCCAGGCGTCATCGCCCACGTTGACGACGGCCGTCAGCTCGTGATCGGCGGGGCCCTCGGTTGACGGGGGATCCTGGCTCGTTTGGTTGGCAAACTGGCCCAGCCCCAGCAGGTGCTGCACTCCGAGCAGGAACCGGGCGCCACCCACGCCGCCGACCAAAACGGTGACCTTCACGCCTTCAGACCCTAGGCCAGCGGGCTTGTGTGGCGGACATCGCGCCGGGGTGTGGCGAACACGCCGGTGCAGTGACACGCCGGATCTATGTCACGAGATGGTATGAAAACAGGCCCTACCGCTTGACCCTGGCAGCTAACAAGTGTCTAATCACATCAGTGTCATTTCGCGGTTGCACCCCGGTTCCGGTGTCGCAGACCAAGATTCGATCACTTGTTCGAATGTGTTCGAGAGTGAGCGTATCTGGGATGGCCTTACACCACAATAGTGTTGGCGGGACAGGAGCTCCGTAGAGCTCCAATATGGGGACTATTAAACAGGTGAGGAGGCGGAACATGTCTTTTGAGCAGGTCGATTTCGACCGCGTGCTCCGGTTCGACAACCGGCTGCTCGGTTCAGTGGACAACGAACCGCACACCACTACCGACCCGGTGCCATTCGAGGTGCCCGGGCGCCCGCAGTTGAGCTTGGTGCCGGAACGGATGGATTTCGATGCGGCCGCGACCGACGAGGAAGACGATCAGTGGCAGGAGCGTGCCTTGTGCGCGCAAACCGACCCTGAGGCCTTCTTCCCGGAGAAGGGCGGCTCCACTCGGGAGGCCAAGCGCATCTGCTTGGGCTGTGAGGTGCGCGACCGTTGCCTGGAGTACGCACTGGCCAACGATGAGCGGTTCGGTATCTGGGGTGGCTTGTCAGAACGAGAACGGCGCCGCCTCAAGCGCGGCATCATCTGACAGGACCGGCGGGCGCGAGCGTAGCGACCCGGGGATCAGAACGGCTCGGCCTCACGGCTGAGCCGTTCTGCGTTTCGGACTAGTCGTCGTCGATCGAGGGATCGATGACCGACGGCTCGACACCCAGATAGGTGGCCACCTGGGCCACTAGTACTTCGTGAAGAAGATCCGACAGTTCGTCCCTGTCCTTGGCGCGGCGTTCTATCGGCTTGCGGAACAACACAATTCGCGCGCGGGTGGAGTTGCCGCGCACATCCACGCCGGCGGGGATCAGGCGCGCCAGGGCGATGGGACCGTCGGCGACCACCTCCGGGGGCCACTGCACACTCTCGGGATCCTTCGGTGCGATGCGGGGAATCTCGTCGACCGCCACGTCGAGGGTGGCCACCCGGTCATGCCAGCGGCGCTCGATCGGTTCGTAGGCTTCCAGCACGGCCATGTCGAATCGCTCCGCGCGACTGCGCCAGCCCGGCACGGTAGGCGGGAGCAACGGCCCGCGCATTTCGCGGCCGCGGCGTGATCCGCGAGGGTTGCGCTGAGCCACGTGACAGATGGTAACGGTTGGAGATCGGCCCTCGTCGCACTGCGCGTGTCCGTATGCCCGCGACGTTTCCGCACGATAATCTTCGCATCGTGAATGTTCCCCGTCGCTGCTGCAGGCCCGGGTGCCCGCACTACGCCGTGGCGACGCTGACCTTCGTCTATTCGGACTCGACAGCTGTCGTCGGACCCCTGGCGACCGTGTCGGAGCCGCACTCGTGGGATCTGTGCGTCGTGCACGCCGGACGTATCACCGCGCCGCGCGGCTGGGAACTGGTCCGGCACGCCGGACCGTTGCCCTCGCATCCCGACGAGGACGATCTGGTGGCGCTGGCCGACGCGGTGCGTGAACGCAACGACGGTCTGCCCTCGTTGGTGAACGGTGTGACCGCCGGTTTCTCGGACCCGTCGACGGGACTTCCGGGGGGTGCGCTGATCGCGCCGCCGGTGCGCCGACCGGAATCCAACGGCCGCCGGCGCGGGCATTTGCGGGTGTTACCCGACCCGCCCGACACCGGTACGGAATAGAACATTCAGCTGGGTGGCGGGACCTCCGGCGGCGGAATTCGTGAGCCACTAGGCTGGCTGCCGAGTCATCTTTTCCCACGTCCGGTCGATCCAGAGAGCGAGGACAGCCATGCCTCGGCCCGCCGCCGCAGTCAACGCTGTGATCAAGGCCTATGACGTTCGCGGGCTGGTCGGTGAGCAGATCGACGAGGCATTCGTCCGCGATGTCGGGGGAGCCTTCGCCAGGCTGGTGCGCGACGAGGCCGGATCCGGTGGGCTGAAGCGACCCGTCACCCAGGTGGTGATCGGCCACGATATGCGCAGCAGCTCACCGTCGCTGGCCGATGCGTTCGCCGAAGGTGTCACGGCGCAGGGTTTGGACGTGGTCCGGATCGGGCTGGCCTCGACCGATCAGCTGTACTTCGCGTCCGGGCTGCTGGACTGCCCTGGCGCCATGTTCACCGCCAGTCACAACCCCGCTGCCTACAACGGCATCAAGCTGTGCCGGGCCGGCGCCAAGCCGGTCGGGAAGGACACCGGGCTGGCCACCATCAGCGCCGAGGTCATCGACGGCGTGCCCGGATACGACGGGCAGCCGGGCACGGTGACCGACCGCGACGTCCTCGCCGATTACGGCGCGTTCCTGCGCTCGTTGGTCGACCTCTCCGAACTTCGCCCGCTGCGTGTCGCGGTCGACGCGGGTAACGGCATGGGTGGCCACACCACACCGGCCGTTCTCGGCGCGATCCCCGGCGTGACGGTGCTGCCGCTGTTCTTCGAACTCGACGGCACCTTCCCGAACCATGAGGCCAACCCGCTGGATCCGGCCAACCTGGTCGATCTGCAGGCACATGTCCTCGCCACCGGGGCCGATATCGGATTGGCTTTCGACGGTGACGCGGACCGGTGCTTCGTGGTCGACGAACGCGGCGCCGCCGTGTCGCCGTCGGCGGTGACCGCGCTGGTCGCCGGTCGCGAGCTCGGCCGTGAGATCGGCGCGACGGTCATCTACAACCTCATCACCTCGCGCGCGGTCCCCGAGCTGATCGTCGAACGTGGCGGCACCGCGGTGCGGTCCCGGGTCGGGCACTCCTACATCAAGGCGCTGATGGCCGACACCGGCGCCATTTTCGGCGGCGAGCACTCGGCGCACTATTACTTCCGGGACTTCTGGGGTGCCGACTCCGGGATGCTCGCGGCCCTGCATGTGCTCGCCGCGCTGGGGGAGCAGCAGCGCCCGTTGTCGGAGCTGATGGCCGACTACCAGCGCTACGAGGCGTCCGGGGAGCTCAACTTCACCGTCAGCGATGCCCCCGCCGTCGTCGAGTCGGTGCTCACCGCCTTCGGTAGCCGCATCAATTCGATCGACCATCTCGACGGGGTCACCGTCGACATCGGTGAGGGTCGTTGGTTCAACCTGCGCACCTCCAACACCGAGCCGTTGCTGCGGCTCAACGTCGAGGCTCGCACGGCCGAGGAAGTCGACGAGATCGTCGAGGAAGTGGCCGCGTTGATAGCCGCTGCGGTGCACGGTGGCGGCGCGCCACCGGAAAGCGAGTCGGTGCCGTGACCTCGCGGGCCGCCACGATAGATCTCGACGACACCGAGGGATTGATCGGTGCCGACCGCGAGGGTCTGTTGCGTGCGGCATCGATGGCGGGAGCGCAGGTGCGTGCGACGGCATCGGCCGTCGACGAGGGTGCGCTCGACGGGTTGGGCACCGAGCGTCCACGCTCACTGATCTGGGTTGCCGGCCGCGGCGCCGCGGAGCCGGCGGGCGCCCTGCTGGCGGCCCTCTCGGCCGGGACGGCCGCCGAGCCGATCGTGATCGCTCCCGCGGTGCCGCCCTGGATCGGACCGCTGGACGTCCTCGTCGTCGCGGGTGATGATCCGGGTGACCCGGTGCTGGCCGCGGCGGTGTCGACCGGTGTCCGCCGGGGTGCGCGCGTGGTGCTGGCCGCACCGTACGAAGGGCCACTCGGCGAGGCGGCCGGCGGTCGGGCAGCCGTGCTCGAGCCGCGGTTGCGGGTGCCCCCGGAGTTCGGCCTGTGCCGCTATCTGGCCGTGGGCCTGGCGACACTGCACCACATCGACCCCGCCGTGCAGATCGACCTCACGGCGCTGGCCGACGAGCTCGACGCCGAGGCGTTGCGCAACAGCGCCGGCCGCGAGGTCTTCACCAATGCCGCCAAATCGCTGGCCGACCGCTTGGCCGACCGCAACACGGTGCTCACGGGTGACAATCCCGCCACGCTGGTGCTGGCGCGCCATGCCAGTGCCGTCCTGCTGCGGGTGGGGCACCGGGTGGTCGCCGCCGCCGGGCTGTCCGACGCCCTGGCCGCACTGCATTCGGGTGCCGGCGTCGCCACCGCCCCCGACGACATGGCGGCACTCTTCCACGATGAGGAACTGGACGGACCGCTGCCAGACCGCTGGCGGGTACTGGTGTTGACGCTGGCCGCCGAACGGGCCGCGGTGACGGCCCGCGTCGGCGGCCACCACCCCGACCTCGCCATGGTGGGTGTGCAGGACGTACCCGATGCTTTCGCGGCGCCCGTGGACCCCGGCCGGCCCGAGCAGCAGTTGGCGACATTGGCGGTGCGACTGGAGATGGCTGCTGTTTATCTTCGACTCACACGGGGCTGAGAAGGCCGCAGGTACGAATACGGAAGGGCCGAGGACCAAGTGCAGTTGTTACGCGGAGCGATACGGACCTACGCGTGGGGGTCGCGGACGGCGATCGCCGAGTTCACGGGTCGTCCGGCGCCTACCGCGCATCCAGAGGCAGAGTTGTGGCTCGGCGCGCACCCGGCCGATCCGGCGTGGGCGGAATATCCCGAGGGGCGACGATCTCTGGTGGAGGTGATCGCCGCCGACCCCGAGGGGCAGCTCGGCTCGGTGGTGCGCGCCCGGTTCGGAGATACCCTGCCCTTCCTGGTCAAAGTGCTCGCGGCCGACGAGCCGTTGTCACTTCAGGCCCATCCGAGCACGAAGCAGGCGATCGAGGGTTTCGAACGTGAGGACCGGCAGGGGGTCCCGCTGTCGTCGGCGACACGCAATTATCGGGATCGCAGCCACAAGCCGGAATTGATCGTCGCGCTCGAACCGTTCGAGGCCTTGGCCGGATTCCGTCCGGTCGCCCGCACCGTGGAACTCATGCGGGCACTGGCGGTCCCTGACCTCGAACCGTATATCGAGCTGCTGAAGGACCAGTCGGACGCCGACGGGCTGAGGGCGCTGTTCACCACGTGGATCACCGCGCCGCAACCTGACCTCGATGTCCTGGTTCCCGCCGTCATCGACGGTGCCATCAATTATGTACGTTCTGGTGCAACGGAATTCGCGCCGGTGGCCAAGACCCTGCTCGAACTCGGCGAGCGGTATCCCGGTGACGCCGGGGTGCTGGCCTCGATGCTGCTCAACCGGGTGCACCTGGAGCCGGGCCAGGCGATCTACCTCTCGGCCGGCAATCTGCACGCCTACCTGCGCGGGGTGGGTGTGGAGGTGATGGCCAACTCCGACAACGTGTTACGTGGTGGCCTCACGCCCAAGCACGTCGACGTGCCGGAGCTGTTGCGGGTGTTGGACTTCGAGCCGGTGACCGAGGAGCGTCTGTTGCCGCCCGTCCAGCAGGACGGGTTCGCACGTGATTACGTCACCCCCGCCGAGGAGTTCGCGGTGTCGGTGCTGTCGTTCGATGGCGAGGACCTCAGTCGGGAGATCGAGGTGACATGCCACCATGACGGGCCGCAGATCCTGTTGTGTTCGCGAGGTGCCGCCGTGGTGAGCACCGGATCGGATTCGGTGAAACTCGAACAGGGCAGTGCTGCGTGGGTTTCGGCCGACGACGGTCCGTTCCGCGTGGTGGCCGAGGTGCCCACGGCACTGTTCCGTTCGACGGTGGGAATCCCCCGGTGAGGACGACAATCGCGACGACAATGGCGTCCACAATGGCGTCCACAACGGCGTCCACAACGGCATTGACCGCCGCGGCGGTACGCCCGGTAGAATCCCCGCTGTGATTCCGACGGAGCCCGCGAGCGGCGGACTGGCGCGACAGCTGAGGCGTTTCACCCCCACGAAATTCACGGCGTTGCTGCGGTGGATCAACCTGCGGTTGCGCGTCAAGGATATGCAGGCCCCGCCGTTCTGGATCGGGCGCGGGTTTCACCTGCATGTCCAGCCGGGCGCCAAGATCCGGGGTTGTAAATCACTGTTCATCGATCGTCACAACGACTGGCGTATCGAAGGCGAACTCATCGTCGGTGACAATGTCCGGTTCGCCCCCAAGGTCACACTGTCGGTGCACGACAAGATCGTCATCGGTGCGAATTCACAGTTCGCCGAATGCGTGTCCGTCCACGACAACACCCACGTGGGTGCCGACAACGATGTCCCGTTCCACTTCCGCCCGCGCGACGCGGCACCGATCATCGTCGGTGAGAACGTCTGGGTGGGCGCCAAGGCCACCATCCTGATGGGTGTGACCATCGGTGACAACGTGGTCATCGGCGCAAATGCGGTCGTCACCCGTGACATTCCGCCGGGGGTCATCGTCGGCGGGGTGCCCGCCAAGATCATCGGCCAGACGGTCAAGACGACCGACGCCGCCGCCGAGTAGCGACGACCTCTTCCCACCCGGCCACCCAGGCCCATGGGTGCCGTCGGCGACCCCGGGGCCTGACGTGTCGGCGTGTCTCGACGCCTGCCTGATCGGGTAGTTCCTCGGGTCCGGTCGGCGGGTACTGCTCGTAACCCATTGTGACGCGGGCCACGCGGGTCCACGGTAGGTGCACGGACGCGAAAGTCCGTCGCCAACCGCGAGGAGTTGAATCCAATGGCCATTGAGCTGAACCAGATTTGGGATTTCCCCATCAAGGAATTCCATCCGTTCCCGCGCGCGCTGCTCGGCGTCGGCGCCCACGACATCATCGGGGTGGAGGCCCGCAACCTCGGCTTCAAGCGCACTCTGCTGATGACCACCGGCCTGCGTGGTTCGGGCATCATCGAGGAACTCACCGGCAAGATCGAGTACCAGGGCGTCGAGGTCGTGCTCTACGACAAGGTGGAGTCCAACCCCAAGGACTACAACGTCATGGAGGCGGCCGCGCTCTACCAGCAGGAAAAGTGCGACAGCATCATCTCCATCGGCGGCGGCTCCAGCCACGACGCCGCCAAGGGTGCCCGCGTGGTGATCGCCCACGACGGCCGCAACATCAACGAGTTCGAGGGCTTCGCCAAGTCCACCAACAAGCAGAATCCGCCGCATATCGCGGTATCCACGACGGCCGGGACCGGTTCGGAGACCTCGTGGGCCTACGTCATCACCGACACCTCCGATATGGAGCACCCGCACAAGTGGGTCGGCTTCGACGAGGCCACCATCGTGACCCTGGCCATCGACGATCCGCTGCTGTACTACACCTGCCCCCAGCACTTCACCGCCTACTGCGGCTTCGACGTGCTGGCGCACGGCAGCGAGCCGTACGTGTCGCGGCTGGATTTCGCGCCGTCGCTCGGAAATGCCCTGTACTCAGTGGAACTCGTGGCCAAGCACCTGCGTGAGGCGGTGTTCGAACCGCGCAACCTGAAGGCCCGCGAAGGCATGATGAACGCGCAGTACATCGCCGGGCAGGCGTTCAACTCCGGCGGTCTGGGCATCGTACACTCGATCAGCCACGCGGTCTCGGCGTTCTTCGACAGCCATCACGGGCTCAACAACGCCATCGCGCTGCCGCGGGTGTGGGAGTACAACCTGCCCTCGCGTTACGAGCGCTACGCGCAGCTGGCCACCGCCATGGGCGTGGACACCCGCAACATGACCACCGTGCAGGCGGCCGACGCGGCGGTCGAGGCGGCCATCCGGCTGTCCCAGGATGTCGGCATCCCGGACAACTTCTCCCAGGTGCGCACGGACTCCTACGCGAAGAACCGGATGAACACGGGCAAGTACGCCGGCAAGGGTGAGCGCATCTTGGGCGACGACAAGACCGTGCTGGCCATCTCCGAGCACATCCAGGGCGACTGGTGCACACCCGGCAACCCACGCGAGGTCACGGTGGAATCGATGGTCCCGGTCGTCGGGCACGCGATCAACGAGTCCTATTAGGCAGCGATTTGTGCACGTTCAGCGGCGCCACCCGCCGCTGAACGTGCACAAATCGCCAGACCAGGAGATTGAGATGACCGCTGTGCCGGTCCACAACCTTGATGAGCTCGTCACCTATTCCAGTGCAAGCGATCTGGCGGCGGCGTTGCGCGAGCAGGACTACATCGCCGATGACGATCTGGCCACCGTGGTGCATTTGGCGACCGCGCTGGATCGCCCGCTGCTGTTGGAGGGACCGGCCGGTGTCGGCAAGACCGAACTGGCCAAGGCGCTCGCCGCCGCGAGCGGCCGCCGGCTGATCCGACTGCAGTGCTACGAGGGTCTCGACGACAACCGGGTGCTCTATGAGTGGGACTATGCCAAGCAACTGCTGCACGTGCAGATGCTGCGCGACCGGATCACCGCCTCCACCAAGGACATCGGCGATGTCGAGGAGGCCTCCCGGTATCTGTCCGAGCGTGATTTCGGACTGTACTCGGAGGCGTTCCTGTCGGTGCGGCCACTGCTGGAGTCGGTGCTCTCCGAGCAACCGGTGGTGCTGCTGGTCGATGAGGTCGACCGCACCGAGGAAGCCATGGAGGCGTTACTGCTGGAGGTGCTTGCCGAGCGGCAGGTGACCATCCCCGAGATCGGCACGTTCGTCGCGCGTTCGGTGCCGTGGGTGGTGCTGACGTCCAATGACACCAGGGAGTTGTCCGCCGCGCTGAAGCGTCGCTGCCTGCACTACCACCTCGATTTCCCCACCCCGCAACGAGAACGGGCGATCGTCGGGGTGCGCGCTCCGCAGGTGGAACCGGCGGTCGTCGCCGGAGTCGTGGAGCTGGCCCGGACCCTGCGTGAGCTTCCGCTGCGCAAGAGTCCGTCCATCTCCGAGGTGATCGACGCAGCCCGGGCGGCCGCGATCCTCGGTACCCACGACGATGCGCTCCTGTTGTCGGCGCTGGTGAAGTTCACCAGTGATCGCGATATCGCCTTGCGGCACTTGGCCTCCGCACCCGAGGTGTCGACTGACACCGGCACGCCGGAGCGGGTCACGGTGGCATCGCGGCCCGCCAACACCACGACCGCGACGTTCCGCGGGCGGGGTGGCGGGAGCGGGCACAGCCGGGGTGGCGCGAACAGCCGGGCTGGTCAGAGCGGCAAGCGATGACACCGGCGCAGCTGCTCGACGCTGTCGCAGCGGCGTTCGGGCAGCTGCTGCGCAGATCCGGGGTGGCCACCTCCCCGGCCGAGGTGATCGAGGTGCGCCGGGTGCTCGGCCTGCTTGGCGCCTCCGACCGCGCGGTGCTGCGGGCCGCGCTGCGGGCCACCTGCGCGAAATACGGTCGTGAACAACGAGGTTTCGATCGTGCCTTCGACGCGATGTTCGGTGCCTCGGTGCCGGCACACCCGCAGCACGAGGCGGGCCCGAGCCGTGCTCACACCGGCTCGGGCCTGCCCGACCAACTCGAGATCGACGACGACGTGGAGGTGGGCCGGTACGCCGAGTACAACGAGCGTGCCGCGGAGGTGGGCGATCACTTCGACACCCCGGAGGCCGACAAGGGTTTCAACCCGCACAAAGACGATGACGACTACAGCGTGACGGGCGCCGACAATGAGTTGACGGTGTCCGCCGAGGCCGATGAGGGTCGTCGCGGCGTCCGCTACACGGTGGAGGTGGACCGGGCCGCGTCGTGCGCGGCCGGTGATCTCGCCGATTCCGTGGGACCGGTGGTGGCCGGTTCGTTGAGCTTCGATGATCCCGACTCCATCCTGGCCTGGCTGGACACCTACGACCCCGGCCGAACCTATGGCGGGGACGCCGGAGACCCCCTGACGGCCGAACAATTGCACCAGCTGACGCAGGCGGTCGAGGGGTTCGTCGCGGCGCTGGCTGAACGCGCCGGGCTCAGCGCCGAGCCCGACGGTTCGGGTGCACCGACGGATACCGGTCTGGCCGCCGACATCGATCTGGCCTGCCATGAGGTGCTGCGCCGGATGCGCGGGGCGCGCCGGCCCCGGCCCCGGGAGCACGGCCGGGGTCGGCTGGATATGCGTCGCACCAGCCGCACCGCCCTGCGCACCGACGGTGTCCCGTTCCACCTGGTGAGGCGTACGCCGTTGCCGGACCGGATTCGGCTGCTGGTGATCGCCGACGTCTCGCTGTCGGTGCGGCCGGTCACCGCCTTCACCCTGCGGCTGGCCCAGGCCATGCACCGGCGTGCGCACCGCTGCCGGGTGATGGCCTTCGTGGACCGTCCCGTCGATGTCACCGAGATCCTGCTGCGCGCCGGAGGTGACGACGCGCTGGCCGCCGTGTTGGCCGAGGCCCAGCTGGATCTGCAGGCCAGCAGCGACTACGGACGGGTGTTCGGCGAGATGCTGGGTGGTCAGGCCGATGCCTTGGACTCGCGCACCGCGGTGCTGATCGTCGGCGACGGCCGCAGCGGCGGGTTGCCGCCCGGCGTCGACCGGCTCCGGGCGCTGCGCCGGCGCGTGCACCGGCTGGCCTGGGTGACCCCGGAGCCGCAGCGGTATTGGGCGCAGGCCACCTGCGCCATGCCGGACTACGCGCAGATATGCGACAGAGTCGTCGTCGCCAGTGACGCCGAAGGTCTCGCCGCACGCGCGGCCGAACTGGCGAACGCCCTGTCCTGACCCGGCTCGACCTGCCCGATCGGGTAGGTCGGCGCCTACCCACCTGCACATTGGTTCCACCCGTATGCCGACGTAGGGTAGGAGGTGTTACGTGGATCACACAGCAGGGAGCGCGCGAGGTGATAGCGCAGTTCGCACAGCCCGAAGCGACGGGCGCGTCGGGAGTATCGCTGTCGGTGCCGACCACCCGGGGTGACGGGCTGCCCAGCCGGCTGCTGAAATTCCACGCCCCGGAGATCGTGTTCGGCCTCGACTCGATGGCCGAAGCGGCGCACGCCGCGTTGCGCCTCGGCGGACTGCGGCCACTGCTGGTCACCGATCCCGGACTCATCGAAGCCGGCTGGGTCGACGAACTCGTCGTCCATCTCCGGGGCCAAGGTGTGCAGGCCCAGGTATGGAGTGCGCTGACGCCCAACCCCAAGGACCACGAGATCACCGCGGGCCACGAGTTCTACCGCTCACGCGGCTGCGATGTGCTGATCGCCCTGGGTGGCGGGTCGGTGATCGACGCGGCGAAGGGCATCGCCATCCTGGCCGCCAATGGCGGAGACATCCTGGACTACGCCGGTGTGGACAAGGCGACCATGCCCATCCCACCGCTGGTGGTGCTCCCGTCGACCTCGGGCACGGGCGCCGATGTCTCCCAGTTCTGCATCGTCACCGACACCACGCGCAACACCAAGATCACCATCCTGGGCCGGGCGCTGGTGCCCGATATCACCGTCATCGACCCGAGACTGCTGACCACGATGCCCGAATGGCTCAACGCGGCAACGGGATTGGATGCCCTCACCCACGGAATCGAGGCGTTCGTCTCACTCGGTCACAACCAGCTCACCGACCACCATGCGCTGCGCTCGGTGGTCATGGTGACCGAGAATCTGGTGACCACCATCGAACGGCCGCAGGACATGCCGGCCCGGGTGTTGATGGCGCAGGCCGCGTTGGAGGCCGGGCTGGCGTTCACCAATGCCATCCTGGGCGCCGCGCACGCGATGAGCCATCAAGTGGGCGGCCTGCTCGACCTGCCGCACGGGGTGATCAACGGGGTGTTGCTGCCGCATGTGGTGCGCTTCAACGCCGAGGCGGATCCCGCGCCGTTCGCCACCATCGCCGCCTGCCTGGGGATCGCCGACAAACGTGCCCCCGATCTGGAATCCGCGCTGGCCCTGGCCGATCGACTGCAGGACCTGGCCCGGCAGGTGGGCGTCCCGCGCGGGCTGGCCGAACTGGGCGTGCGTGAGGATGATGTGCCGGTCCTGGCCCGCAACGCGATGGCCGACGCCTGCCTGACCACCAACCCGAGAGCCGCCGATGAGGCCCAGTTGCGGGCCCTGTTCCGGGCCGCGCTATGAGGATGGCCTTGTGAGATCAGCACAGTGACCGCCACCTCGCATCACGGGCCGCTGCGGCGGCCGGCGCCGGATCTGGAGCGGCTCACGGGGGTACGGTCCGGCAAGGGCACGTTCTACCCCGAGTTCCGGGTCGCGGCCCTGCGCACCGAACGTGTCATCGCCGCTCTCGACGCGATCTCGCGCGCACTCGTGCAGACCGTCAACGGCCCGGAGAATCTGGTCCGTGCGGTGGCCGAAGCGGCACGCAGCCATCTCGGGGCGCAGTGGGTGCTCATCGCGCTCGCCGACGGCGCCCTGCCGGAGGCCCGCCCGCGGCATCTCATCCTGGACGCCGACGGTGAGGCCTACTCCTTCGAAGGGCTCTCCGGGGCAAAGAATCCGGTGCCGCACCTACCCGACGCGGTGCTCAACCGGCTCAACGACATCCTGCGCGGACAGTTGGCGCAGTTCCGGTTACCGGTCATCGAACCGCACCACGCGCATGTGCCGATCGAACTGGACGGCGGCGTGATCGGTGCGTTCGCCGCCTGGACGCCGACCGATCGGACACTGGACGGCACGGATGAGACCGTGATGCGCATCCTGTCGAGCCAGACGGCCGTGGCGCTGCACAACTGCGAGCTGTTCCAGCGCTCGCAGACGCTGCTCGCGGAGTCCGAGGCGCGCAACGCCGAGTTGCTGGCCACACAGCGTGAACTCGGTGCGGCCCAACAACATCAGGTGCTCGACTCGGAGCGCCATCGGATAGCCCGCGAGCTGCACGACAGCGTGGCCCAAACGGTGCTGTCGGCCGGTATGCAGATCGAGGTGTGCCGCAGCGAGATCCAGGCCTGCGACGGATCGCCCGAACTCATCGAGCGACTGCACACGGCCAAGACGCTGACCCGCTCGGCCACCGAGCAGCTGCGGTCGGCGATCTACACGCTCAACCAGCCGGGTGATGCGGGCCGGTCCACCCTGCCCGATCTGATGGAGCAACTGGCCACCGTGCACATGCCCGAAGACCTGCACGTGACCTTGAAAGTCGAAGGGGCAGTGGCCGAATTGCCAGGCGAGATCGAACACGCCCTGCTGCGCGTGGCGGGCGAGGCCCTGTTCAACACGGCTATGCACGGACGCGCGACCCGGGCGATCGTGCGGCTGCGGTACCGGCCGACGGCCGTGTCCCTTTCGGTCTCCGACGACGGTACCGGTGACCCGGACAAGATGCGCCTCATGCTGCGGATGGCCGGCGCCACCGACGTCGACGGCCATCACCGCGGCTTGGCCAACATGCTCGCCCGCTGCCGTGAGCACGGCGGCACGTTCGTGGTCCAGCGATCCCGTATCGGCGGGGTGCGCGTCGTCGCGACCATACCCAGGGCCCGAACCGAAGGAGTACCGCGATGACGGTGAACACGCAGACCAGAACCCAGGCCATCCGGCTGGCGCTGGTCGATGACCACCCGATTCTGCGGCAGGGACTGCGATCGGTGCTGGAACGCGAGGACGATCTCGTGGTGGTCGGTGAGGCCTCCAGTGAACACGAGGCCGAGGCCATGGTGGCGGCGGCGCGACCGGACGTGGTGCTGCTGGACCTGAAACTGTCGGCGGGCTCGGATTTCGAGGGACTGTCGTTGTGCGCCAAGCTGTCCGCCGCCCACCCGCAGATCGGCCTGCTGGTTCTCACCACGTTCCTCGATGAGGACCTGGTGGTGCGTGCGGTGCATGCCGGGGCGCGCGGTTATGTCGTCAAGGACGTCGACACCACGGAGTTGGTGCGTGCCATCCGCGCGATTTCGGCGGGGGAGAGTGCATTCGACTCGCGCAGTGCCGCAGCGGTGGTGCGTTCGCTGAACGGTCGCGCCGAAGCACGTGAGCAGCTCACCGACCGGGAGCTGGAGGTGTTGCGGCTGCTGGCAACGGGGTTGTCCAACAACAAGATCGGTGAGAAGTTGTTCATCTCGGCAACCACCGCCAAGTTCCACGTCAGCAACATCATGCGCAAGCTGCAGGTCAGCCGCCGGGCCGAGGCGGTGTACGCGGCCAGCAAGCGCGGGCTGATCTAGGGATCTTGCCGCTCGAGTTCAGTCCGCGAGCACCTGCTCGCGCAGGATGTCGGCGTGCCCGCAGTGGTGCGCCAGTTCCCGCAGGACCTGCAGGAACACCCAGCGCAGTGTGCGCGGTCCGGCGTCATGGCCGGTCACCACGGTGTCCAGGGACATGCCTGCGACCATCGCGCGGGCGGTTTTGCAGGCCTGCCGGTGGGCTGCCGTGACGGCGGCGACGGTGTCGTCGTCGGCGAGCAGGAAGGACTCGTCCACACTCGCCACCAGGCCGAGTTCGCGTCGCGACGTACCGCCGACACACTGTTCGAACCACACCCGCTGCATCCAGGTGACGTGTTTGAGCAGGCCGAGCAGCGTCGTTGCCGAGGTGACGAGCCGCCGTCGGGCCTGTTCCTCGGTGAGGCCGTCGAGGGTGCGCTCGATGGCTGACCGGTAGTCCTCGATGAACGCCTCGAGCTGGGAGCGCTCCGGTTCGAGCAGCACCTCGAACGAGCTCATGGGAGTTCCGTCTCGCGCCTGGTCCGGCTGGGCCAGAGCGTCATTCGGCTCAGCAGTCCGTCCCGCAGCCCGACGGTGTGGAATGTGACGGCGCAGATGTGGGCCGTGAACGCGGCGAACAGCAGATAAGCCAGCACGGTGTGGGTGGTGCGCAGGAAGGCATACAGCGCGATGCCGTGTGGTGCGATACCGGGCAGGTGCAGCGGCCCGAGGATCGTGATCGGCGAATCGGCGGCGGACAACATGGCCCAGCCGACCAGAGGTTGCGCCAGCAGCAAGGCGTAGAGCAGATACTCCGAATACGTCGCGACCTTGCGCTCGGCTCGGCCCATCGTTTTCAGGAAGGGTGGCGGTCGGTGGGTGAGCCGGTTGATCAACCGGACGACGGCGAAGACGAGGATCGCGATGCCCAGCGGCCGGTGGATGGCGAGCAGCAGCGGGTAGTAGGTGAGTGCGGCGACCATGGTGATGCCGACAAAGAACTGCACGATCACCATCGCCGCCATGGCCCAGTGCAGCAGCCGGGATAGCAGGGTGAACTTGGCCGGGGCGTCAGTGCTCATCGTGGATCACCTGTTCGACGTTGATCTCGCTGGGCGACTTGGGTTCTCGGGCGCGGCGGTTGAACGACTGTGCGTACACCGCGGACCGGGCGCGCGGCAGCGGGTCGTCGCTGAGGGCCAGGCCGTCGGGCAGCACCGTCGGATCGAAGTTGATGTCCCGGGCATTTCCGGGTGCCTCGGTGAGCAGGTGATCGATCGTGAGCACGCCCGCTTCGATGGTGCGCCGGTCGGCCGGCCAGGGCAGAGTCGCGTCGTGTGTCGGGTCGCCGGGTGCGCCCACCGTCAGCACCAGCCGCCAGGACAGCGGTCCGCGGCCGGCCTGCTCGACGAGGGCGTCGAACAGCTTGTCGTGGGCGTTGCCGCCCGGGTCGGGTGGATCGGCGGGCTGACCGGGCACCAGCGACCACCGGATCGGGGTGGTTCGTCCGTTGCTGTCGGTGGCCAGGAACGCGTTGAGGCTGCGGAACGTGCTGTCGGCGAAACCCGCGGTCGGCGGTGCGGCCTTGATGATCTTCATCGCCGCGGCCGACTCGGGGTGTGCAGCCAGGAACGCCGACATGGCGGCCGGGTTGGGCTTCTTGGTGGCGGGGTCCGGTTTGGCGGCGAGCAGTTGCTCGAAGAACGCCTCTGGCGTGCTGACCGGGAAGACGGGGATGTTGACCATGGCGGTGCGCCACTGCTGGCCGCCGCGCAGCTGGAACAGCACGCCCAGCCCGCGCACGGTCGCCGGATCGTCCGCAACGTCGGGCAGGCTGCCCGACAGCGAGAATCGGGCGATCACCGGTGAGGTTCCGCTGGCGAAGACCGATGCTTTGGACACCTCACTGCCGGCTCCGGAGCTGGCGAAGGTGCCGGCGGCAGCAACGCCCTTGGCGTGGTTGCGGCGGAAGCCGTCGTGCCGGCCGTAGAGCTGTTCGAACCGGTCGGCGAAATGGGACGCCGTGAGTCGCGGCGGTCCCAGCCAGTCCGAGGCGACAGCCACGCCGCCGACGCCGGCCGCTGCCACTCCTGTGACAGCGGCCAGGCCGAGGAGCGCGTCGCGACGATTGAGGCGTAAACCTGGCTCGTTCTCCTGCGTCATGTGTTTAAGACTGCCCTTTCGTGGCGGTGGCGTCAGCGGAAGGCACTCAGAACGGCAGATCGAGTCGACCCTGCGTGGTGTCGAGCTCGTCGTGATTGGACGAGTGCAGCCCGACCAGATAGGGCACCTGCGGGTTCGTGCCGTAGGGGACCAGTGGGTTGGTGTCGGCGCCGGCGATCGGTGCCAGCGCGATGGCGACACCTGCGGCGCCGAGGAGCAGCCAGCCGAAGCGGCGAGCAAGGGTGTTGTGCGTCATGAGGGATTCCTAATCGCTTGGGGGCCCGCACTTCGCGTTCCCGGTGACTCTCAACGTGCCGGGACTTCACGACGGTTCACTAATCGCTTTCTGAAGATTTGATGTAGGTCGTCCGGGGGCCGGGGTTATCGGCCTACCTGCGCGGACAGGCGGGGCATCATGGAGAAATGTCAGATACTGCCGGCACCGAGACGCTGCGCGCGTTGATCGTCGACGATGAGGTGCCGTTGACCACGGTGGTGGGGAGCTACCTGGTCAAGAACGGTTTCGAGGTGCACACGGCGCATGACGGTCCGGCGGGGTTGTCACAGGCTCGCCACGTCGACCCCGACGTGGTCGTGCTCGATGTCGGTCTGCCGGGGATGGACGGTTTCGAGGTCTGCCGTCAATTGCGGACCTTTTCGGATGCCTACGTCGTCATGTTGACGGCGCGGGACACCGAGGTCGACACGGTGGTGGGTCTGTCGGTCGGTGCCGACGATTACGTGACCAAGCCGTTCAGCCCACGCGAGTTGGTGGCCCGCGTTCAGGCGATGCTGCGCCGGCCGCGCCGAGACAACCGGGGAAGGGGCCTCAGCTCGGAACACCCACCGCGCGAGATCGGTGCACTGCGCGTCGATCCGGCCAGCCGGGAGGTGCATGTCGATGGATCCGAGATTCTCTTGACACGAACGGAATTCGATATTCTGGCCGCACTGTCCGCCCGGCCCGGGCTGGTGATGGGACGCCGGCAGCTCATCGAGGCGGTGTGGGGTGGCAACTGGGTCGGCAACGACAACATCGTCGACGTCCACGTGGGCCATCTACGTCGCAAGTTGGGTGACGATCCAGCGCAGCCGCGGTTCGTCAGCACGGTGCGCGGTGTTGGTTACCGGATGGGGAAGGGCTGATGGCAGCTGCCGGGCAAGGCGCCCGATTCGGTATCCGTACCCGGCTGCTGGCAGCCAATTCCGTTGTGGTCGTGGCCAGTATCGCGACCACCATCGTGGTGGCGATGCTCGTCGGCCCGCCGATGTTCCAGCGGCTGATGGACAGGGCCGTCCAACCCGGCAATGCCACCGATCATCCGTACCAGCGCGCGTTCGCGCGCGCGACGACGATGTCGGTGGGCACCGCACTCGCGGTATCGGCGGTGGCGGCACTGAGCCTGAGCTGGTATCTCAGTCGGCGCGTGTACCGGTCGGCCGCCGAACTGGCCCACGCGGCCACGGCGATCGCCGACGGTCACTATGAGGTCCGGGTGTCGCCGGCCGGTCTGGGAAAGGAATTCGACGAGATCGCGGCAGCCTTCACGACCATGGCCCAACGTCTCGGCGACGTCGACCGCACCCGGCGCCAGATGCTGGCCGACCTGGCTCATGAGATCCGGACTCCGGTCGCGGTGCTGGAGGCCTACTTCGAAGCGCTCGAAGACGGTGTGCAACCCCTCGATGCCGACACCATGGGCGTGCTGCGCGATCAGACCCGCCGGCTCACCCGCTTCAGCGCCGACGTCGGTGCGTTGTTCAACGCGGAGCAGAGCCCGAACGCCATTGTGGTGCGCCCGGTTCAGGTCGGGGAGTTGATCGCCAACGCGGTGGTGTCGTTCGAACCTCAATACCGCGGGAAAGGCGTCGACCTCTCGTCGGAGGTCGCCGCCGACCTGCCCGAGGCCAGCGGCGATCCCGAACGCATCGGACAAGTCCTGACGAATCTTCTCGATAATGCGTTGCGTCACAATCACAGTGGCGATCAGGTGCGGATCGTGGCGCAGCGGCACGGCGAAACCGTGCGGGTGTCGGTGTCGGATACCGGCGACGGGATCCCCGCCGAACACCTGGATCGGATCTTCGAGCGGTTCCACCGCGTCGACGCGGCGCGCGATCGTGAGCACGGGGGAGCGGGGATCGGCTTGGCCATCGCCAAGGCATTCGTCGAGGCGCAGGGCGGCCACCTCACCGCTGCCAGCGCGGGACTCGGCCGCGGCAGCACGTTCACCTTCACGATTCCGGTGTGTTAGACCGGTCGAGTACCAGCCAGCCACCATGGAACTCCGTAACGGTGGCACGCACCCCGGGGAATTGCGCCCCGAGCCGAGCCAGCTCCGCGGTGTCGAATCGGCGGATATGCCCGTAGCAGGCCTGTGGTTCGTCCTCGAACGGCACCGCCACCACGACACGACGGCGGGCCAGGCGCAGAGCTTCGGCCAGTACCTGTTCGCCGGTCACCCGGTCCAGGTGCTCCAGCAGATGCAACGCGGTGACGGTGTCGGCCGCGCCGTCGGGCAAGGGGACATGCGCGGCGTCGCAGGCCAGGGTGCGCACTGTGCGGTGCAGGGGCCGGCTCACCCGGCGCAGCAGATCCATGGTCGGGACACTCAGGTCTGTCGCCAGGACGTCGAAACCCAAGCGCTGCATACGCAGTGGGAAGAACCCGAAACAGGATCCGAGATCGATCAACCGCTCTCCGACGGCCAGTCCGGCGGCCCGGGCGTGGATGGGTGCGAATGCCGTCCGGTCGTGCTCGAGCGCGCCGATCGAATTGCGGTAGAACTGTAGCCACGCCGCCATACCGCCCTCGACGGTGGAGCGCACCACCCCGGTGAAGACCTGTTCGAACTCCGGCCGGCCGCGCAACCAGGCGCCGAGCTCCTCGGTCAGCAGCACCGCGAGTTCGTCGGACAGTTCGTCGGGGGTGAGATCGTGCTCCACCGCCAGCACACCCTCGCGGCGGTACAGACAGAACCGCGGCGTGCACACGGCGTCATGCGGATGGTGCCGGCCGGTGCGGCGGCGGACCAGAACCCCGTCGCCATGCCAGGTGCCGCCCGAGGTCTGCGCCAGCGGATCGACCAGAGCCGGTTCCAGTACTGCAACTGTCATGGTGGACAACGTTATTCGTGACCGTCATGTGCGCACCCGCGCCAACCGGCCGCAATCGTGGTCTGACCGGATGGGTGCTCAACTGCCCGTCCGGCCAGTGTTGCGCGGCGTCCTCGTCACCTAGCGTGAGTGGTGTCCATCACAGCCCTGGAGGTTCCGATGCCCACCCATGACGCCACTGAAAACAGCGCGACGGCAACCGCACTCGTCGAGGAGACCCTTGTGGAAGAGGTCTTCATCGACGGTATGTGCGGAGTGTACTGAACATGGACTTCGATCCGGACAGCCCGTGGCGGCTCCACCCGCAGGTGGCCGTCCGCCCCGAGCCGTTCGGCGCGCTGCTGTACCACTTCGGCACCCGCAAGCTGTCGTTCCTGAAGAACCGAACGGTGGTCGAGGTGGTCCAGGCCCTGCCGCAGTATCCGAGCGCAACGGCTGCGCTGCGCGCCGCCGGCGTGGAGGAGGCCGGTCCCTACACCAAAGCGCTTGCCGCGCTGGCCCGGTCGCAGATGCTGGTGCGGCCATGACCGTGCATGCTGTCACGTTGAGTGACCAGTTCGAACTCGGCTTGGACGCCCCCATCTGCCTGACCTGGGAGCTGACCTACGCCTGCAACCTGGCGTGCGTGCACTGCCTGTCCTCGTCGGGCAAGCGGGACCCGCGTGAGCTGAGCACCCAGCAGTGCAAGGACATCATCGACGAGTTGGAACGTATGCAGGTGTTCTATGTGAACATCGGCGGCGGCGAACCGACGGTCCGGGCGGACTTCTGGGAGCTGGTCGACTATGCCACCGCCCATCACGTCGGGGTGAAGTTCTCGACCAACGGCGTGCGGATCACTCCGGCCGTCGCGGCCCGGCTGGCCGCGAGCGACTATGTCGACGTCCAGATCTCGCTGGACGGCGCGACCGCGGAGGTCAACGACGCGGTCCGCGGGCGCGGATCCTTCGATATGGCGGTGCGTGCGTTACAGAACCTCAAGGACGCGGGTTTCCGGGACGCCAAGATCTCGGTCGTCGTCACCCGGCACAATGTGGAGCAGCTCGATGAATTCAAGGCGCTGGCGGATCGTTTCGGAGCCACGCTGCGCATCACCCGGCTACGGCCCTCCGGCCGCGGCGCAGACGTGTGGGACGAACTGCACCCCACGGCCGCCCAGCAACGCCAACTCTACGATTGGCTGGTCGCCCGCGGTGACGGTGTTCTTACCGGGGATTCGTTTTTCCATCTGTCGGCCTTCGGCGGTGAGCTACCCGGACTGAACCTGTGCGGTGCGGGCCGGGTGGTGTGCCTGATCGATCCCGTCGGGGACGTGTACGCCTGCCCGTTCGCCATCCACGACAAGTTCCTGGCCGGAAACGTGGTCCGGGACGGCGGTTTCGACACCGTCTGGAAGCATTCCGAACTCTTCGCCGAACTGCGCAGTCCCACCACCGGCGGTGCCTGCGCGTCCTGTGCGCACTTCGACAGCTGCCGCGGCGGCTGCATGGCGGCCAAGTTCTTCACCGGACTGCCGATGGACGGCCCGGACCCCGAATGTGTTCAGGGGTATGGGGAATCGGCGCTCAGTGCCGACCGGGCCATACCCCGCCCGGCCGTCGACCACTCCCGGTCCCTGCCGTTGACGGTGCTCAAGAAGCCCAAGCGGGTGTGTGACGTCAACCCCGTCAGTGAACTGCTCTAAGGAGGTAACGATGGCATGGTTCGAAACGGTGGCCGAGGCGCAGCGCCGGGCCGCCAAACGACTGCCCAAGAGTGTGTACAGCGCGCTGCTGGCCGGCTCCGAGAAGGGCACCACGGTGTCCGACAACACCGCCGCGTTCGGCGAGCTCGGATTCGCGCCCCATGTGGCGGGGTTGTCCAGCAAGCGTGACCTCGCGACCACGGTGATGGGACAGGCGATTTCACTGCCGGTGTTCATCTCGCCGACCGGTGTGCAGGCCGTGCACCCCGACGGGGAGGTGGCGGTGGCCCGTGCCGCCGCGGCCCGCGGCACGGCGATGAGCCTGTCGTCCTTCGCGAGCAAGGCGATAGAGCAGGTGACCGCGGCCAACCCGCAGACCTTCTTCCAGATGTACTGGACCGGTACCCGCGATCAGCTCGAAGCTCGGATGGAGCGGGCCCGCGCGGCGGGTGCCGTCGGGCTGATCATGACCACCGACTGGTCGTTCTCGCACGGCCGGGACTGGGGCAGCCCCAAGATCCCGGAGAAGATGGATCTGCGGGCCATGGCCCGGTTCGCGCCGGAAGGTCTGCTGCGGCCGCGCTGGCTGCTCGACTTCGCCCGCACCGGCCGGGTGCCGGACCTGACCGCGCCCAACCTGGCCGAGCCCGGAGCCGCGGCACCGACGTTCTTCGGCGCGTACGGCGAATGGATGCAGACCCCGTTGCCCACCTGGGCGGACATCGCGTGGCTGCGTGAGCGCTGGGGTGGGCCGTTCATGCTCAAGGGCGTCATGCGGGTGGACGACGCCCGCCGGGCCGTCGATGTCGGCGTCACCGCGATCTCGGTCTCCAACCACGGCGGGAACAACCTGGACGGCACCCCTGCATCGATCCGCGCCCTGCCGGCGATCGCCGAGGCCGTCGGTGCCGAAGTCGAGATCGTGCTGGACGGCGGTGTCCGTCGGGGCAGCGATGTGGTGAAGGCACTCGCGCTGGGCGCCCGCGCCGTGATGCTCGGCCGCGCGTACCTGTGGGGCCTGGCCGCCGGCGGGCAGGCCGGAGTGGAGAACGTGCTCGACGTCATCCGCGGCGGTATCGACTCCGCCTTGCTGGGGCTGGGCCTGTCCTCGGTACAGGAACTACAACCCTCCGACCTGGTCATTCCGGATGGGTTCGCGCGGGCGCTGGGGGTCTGAACAAGCGCGGATTTTACAAACCGTGGTGGTTTGTCTAGACGTAGGACAAAATGCGGCCTATAGTCAACTCCCATAGTGATGGCACTCACAGGAGGAGTTGACGATGACGTCGCAGATAGATGCCAGCCCTCAGCCGGTGCAGGCCGCCGACTGGCGGGACCGCAAGCGGTATCTCTGGTTGTTGGGCCTGATCGCCCCGACCGCGCTGTTCGTGATGCTGCCGGTGGTGTGGGCGTTCAATCACGCCGGCTGGCACGCCGCGGCGCAGATCCCGTTCTGGGTCGGCCCGATCCTGGTCTACGTGCTGCTGCCGGTGCTGGATCGGTTCTTCGGCCCGGACGGGCAGAACCCGCCGGATGAGGTGATGGAGCGGCTGGAGAACGACAAGTACTACCGCTATTGCACCTACCTCTACATCCCGTTCCAGTACGCCAGCGTCATCTTCGGCGCGTATCTGTTCACCGCCTCCGACCTGGGCTGGCTGGGCTTCGACGGTGGGTTGGGTTGGCCGGCCAAGATCGGATTGGCGCTGTCAGTGGGTGTGCTCGGCGGGGTCGGGATCAACACCGCGCACGAGATGGGGCACAAGAAGGACGCGCTGGAACGCTGGCTGTCCAAGATCACGCTGGCCCAGACCTGCTACGGCCACTTCTACATCGAGCACAACCGCGGTCACCACGTGCGTGTCGCGACCCCGGAGGATCCGGCGTCGGCCCGATTCGGTGAGACGTTCTGGGAGTTCCTGCCGCGCAGCGTCTGGGGCAGTCTGAAGTCGTCCTGGGAGCTGGAGGCCAAACGGCTGGAGCGTGCCGGTAAGAGCAAGTGGCACCCCTCCAATGACGTGCTCAATGCCTGGGCGATGTCGGTGGTGTTCTACGGCGCTCTGATCGCGATCTTCGGGCTGGCGCTGATCCCGTACATCCTGATCTCGGCGGTGTACGGCTTCGCCCTGCTGGAGACGGTGAACTACCTCGAGCACTACGGTCTGCTGCGGCAGAAGCTGGACAACGGGCGGTACGAGCGCTGCGCGCCGGTGCACAGCTGGAACTCCGATCACATCGTGACCAACCTGTTCCTGTACCACCTGCAGCGGCACAGCGATCACCATGCCAACCCGACCCGGCGTTACCAGATTCTGCGCAGCATGGACGGCGCGCCGAACCTGCCCAGCGGCTACGCCTCGATGATCGGACTGACCTACTTCCCGCCGCTGTGGCGCAAGGTCATGGACCACCGGGTGTTGGCGCACTACGAGGGCGATATCACCCGCGCCAACATCCATCCGCGGATGCGGGACAAGGTGCTCGCCAAATACGGGGCCGGTGACGAGCGCTCGCGCGACGAGCAGAAGGCCTGAACGTGGGCGTGTTCCGATGCCCCGGCTGCGGATACGTGTACGACGAAGCCAAAGGCGCCCCGCGCGAGGGTTTTCCGGCGGGAACAATGTGGGCGCAGGTGCCCGACGACTGGACCTGCCCGGATTGCGCCGTACGTGAGAAGCCCGATTTCGAAGAAGTGACGTGAGGAGTTCGCGATGAGTGAGGCCTACAAGTTGTACGTCTGCATCCAGTGCGGATTCGAGTACGACGAGGCGAAGGGCTGGCCGGAGGACGGTATCGCCCCGGGTACCCGGTGGGACGACATCCCCGAAGACTGGAGCTGCCCGGACTGCGGCGCGGCGAAGTCCGACTTCGACATGGTGGAGGTCGCCCGTTAACGGGGGCGAGCGAAGCGACGGGGAGGGTGATCTCGTGCGAGCGAAGCGACGGGAGAGAATGTCGTGACCGCCGTATGGGCGGCAAGTCGCGATAACCTCGCGCATATGAACACCCCGGTGCCTCGGCGTACGGCACAGCGCGTGCCCTATGCCGAGGCGTCGCGTGTGCTGCTGCGGGACTCGATCCTGGATGGCATGCGCGAACAACTGCTGGTGCGGGACTGGTCCTCGATCACGCTCACCGATGTGGCGCGAGCCGCCGGCATCAGCAGGCAGACCATCTACAACGAGTTCGGATCGCGCCAGGGTCTGGCCGAAGGCTATGCGCTGCGACTGGCCGACCGCCTGGTCGACGCCGTCGCCCATGCCATCAACCGCAACGTCGGCCAGGTCTACGACGCGTTCCTGGAGGGCTTCCGGGCCTTCTTCGCCGAGTCGGCATCCGACCCCCTGGTCATCTCCCTGCTCACCGGTGCGGCCAAACCCGACCTGCTGCAGATCATCACCATCGGCAGCGGCCCGATCATCAGCCGCTGCTCGACGCGGCTGCAGGAGACCTTCCAGAGCAGCTGGATCCGCTCCAGCGACGAGGACGCCGGGGTGCTGGCGCGTGCCATCGTCCGGCTGGCCATGAGTTACGTGTCCATGCCGCCGGAAGCCGACCATGATGTGGCCCGTGACCTGGCCCGCCTCATGTCACCGTTCGCCGAACGATACGGTGTTATAGGCACCCCTTAGCTGTCAGAGCGCCGCCGCCGTTCAACATTGCCGCAGCGCCTGTCCCGCGAGCCCGCAGGCTTTGGGTTGTCGGCAGGAGTGTGCACGCGGTCCGCCGCCGCACGCGTCCATGCACTCACAGCAATGACGAACGAAAAAAGGGGCTCTTACATGACCGAGCTGAAGGTCGATGTCCGCAACGGCATCGACTACAAGGTCGCCGATCTGTCGCTGGCCGAATTCGGCCGCAAGGAAATCCGCCTGGCTGAGCACGAGATGCCGGGCCTGATGGCGCTACGCCGCGAGTACGCCGATGTGCTGCCGCTCAAGGGCGCGCGCATCTCGGGATCGCTGCACATGACGATCCAGACCGCCGTGCTCATCGAGACGCTGGTGGCGCTGGGTGCCGAGGTGCGCTGGGCGTCCTGCAACATCTTCTCCACCCAGGATCACGCCGCTGCCGCGGTCGTCGTCGGCCCGCACGGCACCCCCGAGGAGCCCAAGGGCACCCCGGTGTTCGCCTGGAAGGGCGAGACCCTGGAGGAGTACTGGTGGGCCGCCGAGCAGATGCTCACCTGGCCGGGCGAGCCCGCCAACATGATTCTCGATGACGGCGGCGACGCCACCATGCTGGTGCTGCGCGGTGCGCAGTACGAGAAGGCGGGCGTCGTGCCGCCCACCGAGGACGACGACTCCGATGAGTGGAAGGTCTTCCTGGGGTTGGTGCGCAAGCGCTACGAGTCCGAGAAGGACAAGTGGACCAAGATCGCCGAGTCGGTCAAGGGCGTCACCGAGGAGACCACCACCGGTGTGCTGCGGCTCTATCAGTTCGCCGCCGCCGGCGAGCTGGCCTTCCCGGCCATCAACGTCAATGATTCGGTGACCAAGAGCAAGTTCGACAACAAGTACGGCACCCGGCACTCGCTGATCGACGGCATCAACCGTGGCACCGATGTGCTGATCGGCGGCAAGGCCGCGCTGGTCTGCGGTTACGGCGACGTCGGCAAGGGCTGCGCCGAGGCGCTCAAGGCCCAGGGTGCCCGCGTGGCGGTCACCGAGATCGACCCGATCAACGCGCTGCAGGCACTGATGGACGGTTTCGAGGTCAAGAGCGTCGAAGAGGCCATCGGCTGGGCCGACATCGTCATCACCGCCACCGGTAACCAGGGCATCATCACCCTGGAGCACATGCGCTCGATGAAGCACCAGGCGATCCTGGGCAATATCGGCCACTTCGACGACGAGATCGAGATGGCGCGCCTGGAGCGTGACCCGGACATCCGCCGGATCAACATCAAGCCGCAGGTGGACGAATTCGTCTTCCCCGACGGCCACTCGATCATCGTGCTGTCCGAGGGGCGTCTGCTCAACCTCGGCAACGCGACCGGTCACCCGTCGTTCGTGATGAGCAACAGCTTCTCCAACCAGGTGATCGCGCAGATCGAACTGTGGACCAAGAACGACGAGTACGACAACGAGGTCTACCGGCTGGCCAAGCACCTCGATGAGAAGGTCGCCAAGATCCACGTCGAGGCCCTCGGTGGCACGCTGACCAAGCTCACCAAGGAGCAGGCCGAGTACATCGGCGTCGACGTCGACGGCCCGTACAAGCCGGAGCACTACCGCTACTGACGTCTGTGCTCGTCAGAATCACACGCGCGATCGCCGCGACGGCCCTCTGTGCCGTCGCGGCGATCGGCTGTTCGAAGGGGCAGGAGCAGCCCGCACCGGCGGCCCCGCCTCTGGAGGTCCGGCACGACGTTGCCGGTCTCACCGCCGTGTTCCCGGCAATCGGCGTCCCGGAATCGGTTGCCTGGGTGCAATGGTCGGGTTCGGCCGGCGGCGACACCACCGCACAGTGGACCGATGCCGTCGTGCATTTGGCGCCCGCCGTGGCCGACGCCATGGCCGGCCAGTTCGAGCCCACCGATACCGGCCGCAAACCCCAAGTGCAGGAAGAACTGTCGGCTGACGTGCCGCAGGGGCCGTTTCTGACGGGGGAGCGTCTGGATGACGGGTTCTCTTCTGCGGCGACCAGTGCGTATGCGTTCCTGGACCGTCAGCACGCCACCTTGGTGCTGCAGGCGACCAGCCTGGTGTAGCTGCGGCCCACCTTTACATTTTCGATGTAGACCGACACGTACGGAATCCGTGTCCATTCGGTGACCGGACTGTTACTGTCCGGTAGTGATTCGGGTCGGGGTTGGTCTACTAGTCGTGTTCTTGGCCGGATTTTCCGGTTGTCTGGCAACGGGTTTCGTCCCGCGGGCGGCGGCCGACGACTGGTATCCGTACTACAACGAGGACGAATACACCGACTTCTACACGCCACCGAATCCGTTGCCCGCCGGTAAGCCGGGCGACCTGGTGCGCGCCGAACCGTCGCGGTTGGTGCTGGAACCGTCGGGCCAACTCGGGGCCATCATGGCTACCGGGACCCGGGTGATGTACCTGTCGACCGATGCCCGCGGCAACCCAGATGTGGTCACCGGGACCTACTTCGAGCCCTATAACGCCTGGCCGGGCCAGGGGCCGCGGCCACTCATCGTCTACGGTCCCGGCACCCAGGGCCAAGGCGACCAGTGCGCACCATCGCGACAGTTCAACCAGGGCATCCATTGGTCGCCGTATCTGGACTTCGGATTCAACTACGAAGAGCTGTTCGTGGCCACCATGGTCGCGCGCGGGTTCGCCATCCTGATGACCGACTACGAGGGACTGGGCACCATCGGTGTCACGCACACCTACGTCAACCGGCTCTCCGAGGGGCACGCCATGCTGGATGCCGCCCGCGCGGCGCGGCTACTGCCCGGCACCTCGCTGAGTCCCGGTGGGCCGACGGCCTTCTGGGGCTATTCCCAGGGTGGCGGGGCGGCGGCCTCGGCCGCCGAATTGGCCGCCAGCTATGCCCCCGACCTCAACATCGTCGGATCGTACGCGGGTGCGCCGCCGGCGGATCTCGCCGAGTTGATGCCCTTCGCCGACGGGAGTGCCCTGGTCGGGGTGGTCGGATACGCGCTCAACGGCATCATGCAGTCGTACCCGGAGGCAGAGCCCCTGATCAGGTCCAAGCTGACCCCGCGTGGCGAGGATCTGCTGGCCAAGGTCAAAGACCAGTGCATCGCCGAGACGCTGATGAAGTTCATGTTCCGGCACCTGCAGCCCTATTTCAACGAGCCCATCGAAGAACTGATGGCCGAACCGGCCTTCAAGGGGCTGTTCGACCTGCAGCGCATTGGCACGCTGCGGCCCAATGCGCCGGTCTTGGTCAACAGCAACAGGTTTGACCCCCTGGTGCCGTGGACGGCGGCCAATCAGATGGCCAGGGACTGGTGTGAGAAGGGTGCCGATGTGGAGTTCCGTACCAATGAGCAGCCGCCGTTTCTGAACAAGGCAATCATCAACCACGCGCTACCCATGCTGGTCGACGGGGAACCGGCGATGCAGTGGATCGCCGACCGGTTCAACGGAGTGCCGACCGCGCCCAACTGCGGGACGTACTGACACAGGGCTAGGCTGCCGAATGTGCGAGCCGCCGCCCTCCTTATGACGGTGATGCTCCTGGCAAGCGGCTGCGGCCCGACCAGGGGCGGCATTTTGTCGCCCTTCCCGGCCGCGGCCGGCCGGGGACCCTGCGCCGTGGACACCGAGCACGATGTGCCCGCGACCATGCGCGACGGCACCGTGCTGCGCGCCGATGTCTACCGGCCCAGGAGCGCGGACCCCGTGCCGGTGATCCTGATGCGCACGCAGTACGGGAAGTCCGGCGCCCAGGTCGCGCCGGCGCGGTTCCAGCCGCCGGACTGGTTCGCCTCCCATTGCTATCTCGTTGTGGTGCAAGATGTTCGAGGTCAGGGCGCGTCCGGCGGGACGTTCAGCGAGTTCACCCATGACATGGCTGACGGCTACGACTCGGTGGAGTGGGCCGCGGCGCTGCCCGGATCGAACGGCAAGGTCGGTATGTACGGGTCGTCCTACGTGGGCGCCACCCAGTGGCTCGCCGCGGTGACGGCACCGCCCCATCTGGTGACCATCGTTCCGGCCAACACCGCATCGGACTACTACGACGGCTGGACCTATGAGGGTGGTGAGTTCCGGCTGGCGTTCGTGCAGCCCTGGGCCATCGACTCGATCGCGACGACTGCCGCACGCAACCGCAACGATCTGTCCGCGCTGGCCCGTCTGGAGGCGGCGGCCGGCGAGCCGACCCGGTGGCTGAATTTCCGCCCGTTCAAAGATCTTCCGCCGCTGCAACCGCAGAACCCCGCGGTGGCGCCGTGGTACTTCGACTGGATCAGACACAGCACGCGTGACGGTTTCTGGACATCGGTCAGCGTTCGGGACCGGTATCCTTCGGTGCGCATCCCGGTACTGGATGTCGAGGGCTGGTATGACGCGTTTCTCGCGGGCGGGGTGGAGAACTTCACCGGAATGACCACCCGCGGCGGGACCGAGACCGCCCGCGCCAATCAGCGGCTGGTGATCGGGCCATGGGATCACGTGGCATGGGGTCGGCCGGACTCCCGCCCCGCGCCGATGCTCGCCGATATCGGTCCCGTCGGCAACAGCCCCATCAACGAGTTGATGCTGCAGTGGTTCGACCACTTCCTCAAAGGTGCCGACAACGGCATCGGCGGCAAGCCGCGGGTCGACTACTTCGTCATGGGTGCCAACAGCTGGCGGCAGGCATCGGGTTGGCCACTGCCGCAGACGGAATGGGCCAACTGGTATCTGTCGGGCAATGGGGGATCGGCCGAGCGTAAGGGATCGCTGTTGCCGGTCTTACCGGCGGCGCAGGGGCCGGATACCTACACCTATGACCCGGCCTACCCGGCGCCGAGCCTCGGCGGGCACTCGTGCTGCGGCGCGATGTCGGGACCACAGGGCCCCTACGATCAGACGCCGGTCGAGCAGCGTTCTGATGTGTTGGTCTACGACTCGGCGCCGATGACGCACGACACCGAGATCACCGGGCCGGTGTCGGTGACACTGTGGGCGCAGTCCTCGGCAGTCGATACCGACTTCACTGCCAAGCTCGTCGTGGTGAAACCCGACGGGCAGGCCGTCAACCTGAACAACGGCATTCTGCGGACCGCCTTCCGGGACTCGTTGTCGCAGCCCACACCGATGATGGCCGGTCAACCGTATGAGCTGCACATCCAAATCTGGCCCACGAGTTATGAGTTCAGGTCCGGGGACCGGGTGCGGCTGGAGATCTCCAGCAGCGACTACCCGCAGTTCGCACCCAACCCGAACACCGGGGAGCCGTTCGGGCAGGACACCGTGACGGTGCCGGCCGTGCAGACCATCCTGCATGATCCCGCGCACCCGTCGTCGGTCACGCTACCGATCATTCCCTGACCAGCGTTCGACTGCTGCGGCGCTTTCCTCGTCCCCGGATTCCTTGAGCCCGTTGATGACTCCGTCGATATCGGCGGCGGGCCGATTCTGGCTCAGTTTGAACTTGGCCTCTATCCGGCTGATGTTGATCTCGACGCCGACGATGGCCCGCAGCTGCCCGGTGAGGAACTTCTCGGGAGCGTCATCGACGCTCCAGGGTCGCGGACGGTTCGCTTCGTGCTTGTCGGTGAGTCGGCGCACCAGAGCGTCGAGCCAGACCGGATCGTCGTGGATGGTGACTGTGCCGTAGACGTGGGCGGTCAAGTAGTTCCAGGTGGGGACCACGCGGCCGTGCTCGGCCTTGGACGGGTACCAGCTGGGGCTGATGTAGGAGTCGGCGCCGCGGACGATGACCATCGCCTCGCCCAGGACGGGCAACTGCCACTGCGGGTTGTTGCGCGCCAGATGTCCCAGCAGCGTCCGGTGCTCGGCGTCGTAGACGAACGGCAGCATCGTCGCGACGAGGCCCTCTGCTGTCGCCGTGATCAGATCGGCGGCGCCGTGGTGGGTGAGCAGCTCACGGACCGCGTCATCGTCGGGGGCGAAGTGTGCGGGGACGTACATGGGTCCAGGGTCCGGGATGGGGTGGGTGGGGGCAAGGGGTTTTCAGAGGGGCCCGGCCATCAGAGGACATGCCTCCTCACCTACTTGACGATGATCACGTCTGACTTGTCGATCTGTTGATGGGGTACTGCGGGATAATCTTCTCGGATTCGGGCAGCCAGTGATTTCAGTTGTTCGATGTTGTTTACGTCGACGTTCAGGGAGTTGATGAGGAAGTACCGGCCGATATCGGTCTTGTACTCGCCCTCGCTGAAAATCACCTTCAGGATAAGGTCGCCATTGGTAGACCTATAGAGCGTGAAGTCCCATGGATTCATCGCCACTCGAGTTACTTCCACTACAGTACGTCTCCTGTCGCTATGTCTATCACCGTGTAATCGCGCCCATTGGCCATGTCTTCCGTGTGAACGATTGCCTCCAAGTCTCCCTTTGGAAGCCTTCCGCCGGGGAGCCACTGGTCATTGGCACCCCACTCGTTGCCCGAAGGCATGTGCGAAGCGTACGAGCTCGTCGGGTGGAAGTGGACGATGACGAGGCTGTCATTGGCTAGCTGATCTTCAGGAATGCCGAGCTTCTGAGCGAGTTTGATTGGATCGCCGCCGGACTCGTCGAGCATTGCCTTTGCATCAGCGTTGGTCAAGACGAACTCGCTCCTACCCGGATCTGGTTTCCCGATGCCGTATTCCTCATAGCTGCTTCGGATCAAGATCCGTGACGCGCCGTCCTCGAAATTCTGAAGGTGTTCGGCGATGTACTCAGCAGGCAAATACGTATCAGGCGGTGGTCGCTGTCCTTTTTCGGTGGCGAGGATCTCGTCAAACTTCTCCCTACTGATGGGGACACCTCCAGTATCCGAATAGTCGGCATGTGTCCCTTCATCTGAGTTGACGGCGTTACCTTCCGAATCGGCGCCGGTATGAGCAGATTGCTCTTCGGGGTCAGGGCTTTTTTCAGTGCGGCCCGCACTCAGCTCGCGTCGCTCACTGTCTTGTGCTGGATTGTCCGAAACCGAAGGCTCGTTGGAGAAGGGTTTGGTGCCGTCGGCACCTATCGGTGCATGGTCTCCGCCTCCGGCCACGCTCCCTGATTCTGGTCGCTGACCCATCTCGCGTGTGACGCCGCCACCTTGGACAGCGGATCCCTCGGATCGGACAGGTATGAGTTCTTCTCGATGGTCAGCGGGTGTTGCTGGGTCGGTTCGGGTGGATCGGTCAGAGACTCCGCCGTCAGTTGATAGACGATCTTCTCCGCGTCCTCCTGCGTGCGTCGAATCGTGATCTCCCACTGATACGGGTAGATCTGGTTCGCGCCCCGGTTGAATCCCGTCTCCTTGAACGTCGTGTACGCCTCGGCCACCATGGTCTCCGGCCAACTCGGGTACTGGTAGATGATCCCCGTCTCCGAATCGATCACCAGCCGAGCCAGCCCCACTGACTGGCCCGTCGCCATCTGTTCCGGGGACAGCACTTTCGTCGCGACCCACCCCTTGCTCACCGGGTGCACTTGGAAGGTCTCGGTCGGTGACATCTGCGCTAGATACGCCAGCGCCTGTTCCCTGGTCTCCAGCTTTCTCATCGCGCGTTCCTTCGAGAAGTTCGGCCGCGGGGCGATCCGTGGATGGATTGTGCTCAGTGGAGACGGGCGAGCGATCTGAGGCGTCGCCCCCTACACCTCGGTCGTCGCCACCTCCGGCCACACCCCGCGGTTCTGCCGGCTCAGCCACTCCGCGTGAGACGTCGCCACGCTCGCCAGCCAACCCCTCGGCTCGTGCGCGAATGTCGCCTTCTCGATGGTCAATTGACTCTGCTGCGTGGGCTCCGGTGGATTGGTCAAAGACTCCACCGTCATCTGATACACGATGGTCTGCGCGTCCTCCCGCACCCGTTGAATCGTGATCCTCGACTGATACGGGTAGATCTGGGTCCCGCCCCGGTTGAATCCCGTCTCCTTGAACGTCGTGTACGCCTCGGCCACCATGGTCTCCGACCAACTCGGGTACTGGTAGATGATCCCCGTCTCCGAATCGATCACCAGCCGAGCCAGCCCCACTGACTGGCCCGTCGCCATCTGTTCCGGGGACAGCACTTTCGTCGCGACCCACCCCTTGCTCACCGGGTGCACTTGGAAGGTCTCGGTCGGTGACATCTGCGCCAGATACGCCAGCGCCTGTTCCCTGGTCTCCAACTCCGCCATCGTGTACTCCTCGGCTGGGTTCGATCGGTGTGAAATTCAGATAAGACGACCGGTCGACCATCCACGGGGGCGGCCGATCGGAAGTGATACGTTGCTGCGGATCCCACCAGACCGGCCCGTCAGCGCCTTCGGGATAAACAACGACCGTTGCGTGGGAGCCGTCGGTCACGGGGGAGCCGTCGGGATGATGCAGGTATTGGCCAGTATGTGGATCGCGGGCATGCCAGCCGTTGACCACCAAGGCAGACGAGCCGGGCCCGAGGTCGCTGATGTGCCTGTGGAGTGCGTCGAACTGGTCTACGAGTCCCATGCCATGGAACTCGAGCAGGGGCCTGCCGAGCCACGTTGCGGCACGGTGCAACCCGCCGAGCTCGCCCGAACGTGTGTCGATCATGCCGTCCGGCAACTTATCCGGGAATCTTGGTGCCGATACGGTGGGGTCTCCATGGAACGACGACAATGCGGACAGTGAGCAGTCAAGGCAGTTGTTCGACCGACCCCTGACCTCCGGGCCGCCATCGTTGATCAGGTTGCCGTAGTCGTTTGTTCGCGGATCGGCGTGCCTGAGGTAGTCACCGTGCGAGTCGCGCAGGGCATGCTCTACCGCGGTCTGATACGCAGGGTCCTCGACACGATCCAGCTGATGTGGGCCGTAGATACGGTCGTTCGCCGGATTGCCCACTGGGCCAGTCGGATCCGGATCAGGATGTTGGCCGCCGCCCGGTTCATGGCTGGAGCCCGACGGATCGGGGTGATGCCCAGAGGGGTCACCTGCATGGGGCGTCTCGTGAATCGGGGGAGTGGGTGTGCCTTCTCCCGCTCTCGGCGCGTGTGTCTCTGGCCCGGGCCGCGGGGTCGCTGTGGCCGCGTCCGGCTCATGCGCCGCCGCCGGCTTCACCGGCGCCTGCGGCGAGCGCTCAACCGACGGCCCGGCGCCGCTGGGTGCCTGGGTGCGCGGATACTCTGGTGTATTGCCCTGCGGTGTCCGGTTTTCCGGGCTGCGCGCCGGGGTCTCGGGGGCCGGCGTTCGGCTCGGCGCGTCGGTCGGACCGTGCATGCCGCCCGCGGCATGCGGTGCCATCGGCATGCCGCCGATCATGGGCGCCGGCGCCGAATGCTGTCCCGCGTTGCGGTCTGTCGGGGTCTGAGCTGAACCGTGGTCGACGGAGTCAGGTGAGGTGGGCTGATGCGCCGCCGGTTCGTGCATGTTGGGTTCGTGCACCGCTGGCGCCTCGTGCCCAACGGGCCGTTCCATCGTCGGCTGGTGCTCGACTGGGCGCGAACCAGTCTCCGGCGCATGCGGGTTGGACTCCGGCACGCGAGACTCAGGCGCATGTGCCGGGGCGGCGGGCGCCGACTCCGACGGTGCTCGCGGGGCTTCGTGCGTGCCAGTCGGACTGGGCGAGTCGGGCACATGCGTGGGCGCAGGCGGTGCCGACGAGTCAGGGGAGTGCGGCGAAGCGGAGGACTCCGGCGACGGACCGTCGACGCGCCCCGGGCCGGGATCCGAAGGCGGAACGGAACGTCCGGGAGGCTCCGGCGGGGGACCGTCACCGCCACCTGTTCCTTGATGAGGTCCACCGGGGGTGCTCTGCGGTCCCGGCGGATCGGGCGGTCCGGACGGCCCCTCGAGTCCGTGCGGGGCGGTGGGCGCGTCGATGCCATGAGGTGCGCTCGGGCCCACGAGCGAGTCGGGAATCGCACCGGGCCGGACCTCGGGAACATCTGGAATCCGTTGTCCGCCAGGGAGATCACCCAGACCCTCGACGCTGGGTGCGCCCCGACTCCACGGGCCGATCTCCCCGAGCTTGGGCAGGCGACCTTCATCCAAGATTCGCCTGGTCATGTTCAGACTCTTGGCGACGCTGCCCGTCTTCGACAGCGCGCCACCGGGCACGAACAAGGACCCGATGTTGAACGCCGCCTCGCCCGCGCCGCGGGTCGGATGGTCACCTGTCCACTGGTCCAAGGCGATGAACTGCTTGCCCATCTCGGCCAGCACGCCCGGTGCCTTCGACGGATCGTTGGCCACTGCCCATGCCGTCTTGGCCAGGCCCTCCCACATCTCCGGGTTGGCCATCGACACCACGCCGGACACCGTATTGATCAGGCCGTTCGCGATACCGACCTCGAAATCGGTGTAGAGCGTGACGGCATCGGCCAGGGCATTGCCCACGCCGTCGCCGAACTGCGCCACCAGGACAGGCCGGACCCACTTCTCGAATGCGTCTGCGGCATCGCTGATGAGATTCTTGAGTTCGTTGAGCAGACCGACAATTCCCTCGACCTGGCGCTGGAAATTGCTCAGCACGGTGCCCACGTCGTGTGCGACCTCGCGCAGGACTTTCATTCCGTCGCCGCTGAAGAAGTCGGTGACGGTGTCCCACAAACCCGACAGTGACAGTCGATCCAGCAGGCGGCGAATGGCATCTTGGGTCTGCTGCACCTCCCGGGCGAAACTGGTGATGTGCTGGGCCAAATCCGAAGCCGTGGTCGTCAGGCCCGCCATGGCCTCGCCGATGGAGTCGAAGGCCTCGCCGATCTTCGCGCCTTCGGGGATGTCCTGGGCGGCGACAGCGGGCTTGAGCCCGTTCAATTCGGATTGAAAGATGGCGAACCCGGTCGCAAAGTTACGCCATTGGGCGGCAAGCACATTCATCATTGCCGCGTTTCCGGACGGCCAGGTCATTGCCGCCCCGAACAATCCCAGGCCGGGCAGCGTCAGCAGCAGCGGCTCGACGAGGTACCACATGGGAGGCGGCGGGACCATGACCCCGTTCGGGCCCGCGGGCATATCGCCGGCCACGGTGTCGCTCGGCTGTGGACCGACGGCGCCGGGCGCACCATGACCGCCGATGGTCGACCCTGCATCGGCGTTTTTGTAGTTGTAGCCCGTGGCTTGAAGCATCCGCCCAACGGCCTTGTACGCATTCGCCGCCTTGGCGAGCGTATCGGCGAAATCCTGTGCCTGGCGCCCGTAATCGAGAGCGAAACTCAGCCCGGCCGTATCCGCACCTGAGGAGATGCCGCTTCCCAGAGCGGAACTCAACGAGTCGCACAACATCCCCAGTTGTGACCCGAGCGATTCGACCCGCTTGCCGGCATCGATCAGGACATCCGGGTCGACGTCGATCCGGCCGTGTGCCGAGGCGACTACCCCCACATCGCGCCGTTCTTGGTGACGGCTTCCGTGTAGTTCTTTTCGGCCGACTGGGCGATGGACCGCAATTGCTTCAGCGCCGACTTCATCTGCTCGGCGCCGTCCTCCCATTGCTGCTGAGCCTGCGCCTGGGCATCCGAACCTTCGCCATGCCAGGACGTGCGCAGCGTGGCCATCGTGCTGTCGATGTCCTCCAGGCATTCGGTGACTTCACGCTCGAACGCCTGCATGTGCTCGATTGCCGCCTGCATCTTCCCGAAATCGACCACCAGTTGAGTCACTGCGGCACCTCGCGGCCGGGCGTCTGGGAGTCAGCGGGCGGCTCGACCGGTGCCCCCGTCGGCCCGTCATCGCCGGGCGCTGCCCCGTCGTGGTCTTCCGGGTCCTTGGCATCTTTCGCCGTCTCGACGGCCTTCTCGACCGCCTGCTCGATGGTCTGGCCGACCTGTTGCGCCACCCCAGCGGCTGCCTGTGCGGCCTGCGTCACCATGGCGCCGGCCGTTTGACCGGCCTGTGCCAGCCCGGAGGTCACCTGCCCACCGACCTGACCCACTTGCCCTACCGAAGAAGACAGTGCGTCGGACGATCCTGAGTAACCGGACGCCGCACCCGACGAGGGCTGCGCCGTCGCGCCGCTCGCTGGAGAGCCCGCCGGAGAGCCCGACGGGGTGCCCTGACCGTCACCGGCACCCGACGCGGGGAACGACGACGCCACCGCACCGGCGGCCTGCTCGTCGGTTCTCTCGTATTGATCGCCGGCCACCCTAAGCAGGTCCGACATGGTCTGCACCCCGCGGACCACCTGGCCCGCACCGTGGTGCCACTGGTCCCACGCGGTGGAGTAGGCGGACGCGGCGTCACCCTTCCAGCCCGACCCCAAGAGCTCCCGGGTTTCGAGGTCCACGCTGGACAGGCCGTCCTGCAAGCGCTGCCCCGCCTCCCGCAGCCGGTTCGCGGCAAGATGCAGTTCGGACACGACAACTTCGACCGGACGTTCCATCTCACCCCCGTGTCATCGGACGGCCGACACCACTGTGCAGCTTATTCGCCCCCAAGGGCACCCTGATGCACCAGTTACGCTCGCCCCGTGCTCATCGTCATCGAAGGTCTGGACGGCGCCGGCAAGCGAACTCTGACCGAGGGCCTGCGGGCGGACTTCGAGGCCCGCGGGAAAACCGTCACCACGATGGCCTTCCCCCGGTACGGCGAATCGATCCACGCCGACCTGGCCGCCGAGGCGCTGCACGGCGGCCATGGCGACCTGGCCGACTCGGTGTACGCGATGGCGACGTTGTTCGCCCTGGACCGGGCCGGCGCCCGCGACGAGATCAACCGCCGCAAGGATTCTCACGACGTCGTCATCCTGGATCGCTACGTGGCGTCGAATGCCGCCTACAGCGCGGCCCGGCTGCACCAGCACGCCGACGGGGAGGTGGTGGCCTGGGTGCGTGACCTCGAATTCGGCCGGCTGAACCTGCCCGGACCGGATTGGCAGGTGCTGCTCGACGTCCCGGTGGAGCTGGCCGAGCAGCGCGCCGTGTCCCGCGCGGCGCAGGAAGCCGACCGCGCCCGCGACGCCTACGAGCGTGACGGCGGACTGCAACGCCGGACCGGTGAGGTGTACCGCGCGCTGGCCGCTGCCGACTGGGCCGGCCGGTGGGCGGTGGCCGCCCCGGATATCCATCCGGGGCAACTGGCCGAGACCCTCCTCGCATAGGTCGAAACTGACGCGGTGTGGCACCGGCGGTTTGTCACGATTTGGTGACACGATGGGGCCCATGAGGCAACGGATCCTGGTCGTGGACGACGACCCCTCCCTGGCCGAGATGCTCACCATCGTGCTGCGTGGCGAGGGTTTCGACACCGCGGTCATCGGCGACGGCACCCAGGCCCTCACCGCGGTGCGCGAACTGCGCCCCGACCTCGTGCTGCTCGACCTGATGTTGCCCGGCATGAATGGAATCGACGTGTGCCGCGTGCTGCGCGCCGACTCCGGCGTGCCGATCGTCATGCTGACGGCCAAGACCGACACCGTCGACGTGGTGCTGGGCCTGGAGTCCGGCGCCGACGACTACGTGATGAAGCCGTTCAAACCCAAGGAGTTGGTGGCGCGCGTCCGGGCCCGGCTGCGCCGCAACGACGACGAGCCCGCTGAGCTGCTGTCCATCCACGACATCGACATCGATGTGCCCGCACACAAGGTGACCCGTGCGGGGGAACAGATCTCCCTCACGCCCCTGGAGTTCGACCTGCTGGTGGCGTTGGCACGCAAACCGCGGCAGGTGTTTACTCGTGATGTGCTGCTCGAACAGGTGTGGGGATACCGTCACCCAGCCGACACCCGTTTGGTGAACGTGCATGTCCAGCGGTTGCGGGCCAAGGTCGAGACCGACCCGGAGAACCCGCAGGTGGTGCTGACCGTTCGAGGAGTGGGATACAAGGCCGGACCGCCGTGATCTTCGGCTCGCGGCGTCGCGTCCGCAGCCGCTTCCGCGGCTCGGGCCCGATGGTGCGGGGTCTGGCTGCGCTCGGCCGGGCAGTCGGTTTCGCGTGGCGGCGGTCCTTGCAGCTGCGGGTGGTCAGCCTGACGCTCGGGTTGTCGCTGGCGGTCATCCTGGTGCTCGGCTTTGTGCTCACCAGTCAGATCACCGACCGCATTCTCGAGGTCAAGGTCAGGGCCGCGACCGAGGAGATCGAACGCGCCCGCAACACCGTCAGTCGCATCGTCGGTGGCGAGGAGACCCGATCCCTCGACAGCAGCCTGCAACTCGCGCGCAACACCCTCATCGACCGCAAGGTCGACACCGGTGCGGGGCTGGCCGGCGCCTTCGACGCCGTTCTCGTGGTGCCCGGCGACGGACCCCGCGCCGCCACCGCGGCCGGACCGGTACAGCAGGTGCCCAAGGAATTACGCGATTTCGTCAAGGCCGGCCAGGTCAGCTACCAGTACGCCGGAGTACACACCGACGGCTTCTCCGGTCCCGCGTTGATCGTCGGCAGCCCGACATCCTCGCAGGTCACCAATCTGGAGCTTTACCTGATCTTTCCGCTGACCAACGAGGAATCGACCATCTCGCTGGTGCGCGGCACCATGGCCACCGGCGGCGTCGTGCTGCTCGGACTGCTCGCGGCCATCGCGCTGCTCGTGGCACGCCAGATCGTGCTGCCGGTGCGGTCGGCGTCGCGGATCGCCGAGCGGTTCGCCGAAGGCCATCTCACCGAACGCATGCCGGTGCGCGGCGAGGACGACATGGCGCGGCTGGCGGTGTCCTTCAACGATATGGCCGAGAGCCTCAGCAGGCAGATCACCCAGCTCGAAGAGTTCGGAAACCTGCAGCGCCGCTTCACTTCTGACGTCAGTCACGAGCTGCGCACCCCGTTGACGACGGTGCGGATGGCGGCGGACCTGATCTATGACCACAGCGAGGACCTGGACCCGGCGCTGCGGCGTTCCACCGAGCTGATGGTCAACGAACTCGACCGCTTCGAGACCCTGCTCGCCGATCTGCTGGAGATCTCCCGCCACGATGCCGGCGTCGCCGAGCTGGCCGTCGAAGCGGTCGATCTGCGGTCGGTGGTGCAGAGCGCGCTGGACAACGTGGGGCACCTGTCCGCCGACGCAGGTATCGAACTGGACGTCGACATGCCGTTGACCGGGGTGATCGCCGAGGTGGATCCCCGTCGGGTGGAACGCATTCTGCGCAACCTCATCGCCAACGCGATCGACCACGCCGAGCACAAGCCGGTGCAGATCCGGATGGCCGCCGACGAGGACACCGTCGCCGTGACGGTCCGTGACTTCGGCGTCGGTCTGCGCCCCGGTGAGGAGAAGTTGGTGTTCAGCCGGTTCTGGCGGTCGGACCCGTCCCGGGTGCGCCGATCCGGCGGCACGGGGCTGGGGTTGGCGATCAGCATCGAGGACGCCCGGCTGCACCAGGGTCGGCTGGAGGCCTGGGGCGAACCGGGTAAGGGTGCATGCTTCCGGCTCACCCTGCCGCTGGTGCGCGGTCACAAGGTGACCACCAGCCCGCTGCCGCTCAAACCCGTCGATCAGGCCGCACCCGCACGCCGGGAACGCGAACCGGCGGGGGAGGGCGTGTGAAGCGCCTGCCGGCCTTGACGTGGCTTGTGGTGCTGATCGTTTCGCTGGCCGGCTGCGCCGGCGTACCGAGTTCGTCGTCCCCGCAGGCGATCGGCACCGTCGACCGGCCCGCCCCGCCGAGCCTGCCCACGCCCACCCCGGGCATGGACCCCGATGTGTTGTTGCGCGAATTCCTCAAGGCGACCGCCGATCCCGCCAACCGGCATCTGGCGGCCCGGCAGTTTCTCACCGAATCGGCGTCACGTGGCTGGGACGACGCCGGTAGTGCCCTGCTGATCGACCGGGTCGTGTTCGTGGAAACCCGTGGACCCGAACGGGTTTCGGTGAACATGCGGGCCGACATGCTGGGTTCGCTGTCCGACGTCGGGGTGTTCGAGACTGCGGAGGGCGCCTTGCCCGACCCGGGTCCGATCGAACTGGTGAAGACCCCGGGCGGCTGGCGCATCGACAAACTGCCCAACGGTGTCTTCCTGGACTGGCAGCAGTTCCAGCAGACCTATAAGCGCAGCACGCTGTATTTCTCCGACCCCACCGGCAAGACCGTCGTACCCGATCCGCGCTACGTGGCGGTCGCCGACGCCGACCAGTTGGCCACCGAACTCGTCACCAAACTGACCACCGGGCCGCGTCCGGAGATGGCGCGCACGGTGCGCAACCTGCTGGCCGCCCCGCTGCGCCTGCGCGGCCCGGTGACCCGGGCCGACGGTGGCAAGACGGGTGTCGGACGCGGCTACGGGGGCGCCCGCATCGACCTGGAGAATCTGCCGACGACGGATCCGCACACCCGTCAACTGCTTGCGGCGCAGATCATCTGGACGCTGTCCCGGGCCGGTATCAACGGGCCGTACGTCATCAACGCCGACGGCGCGGCCCTCGACGACAGATTCGCCGACGGGTGGAACACCGCCGACGTGGCGGCCAGCGACCCCGGTGCTGCCGACGGTGCCGCGGCGGGCTTGCATGCGCTCATCGGTGGTTCGATGGTGTCCCTCGACGGCCAGAACGCACCCCGGGTTCCCGGTTCGTTCGGGCAGATGCCGGGTCAGGTGTCCGCGGCGCTGTCGCGCAGCGGCCAGGAGGCGGCAACGGTGGTACTGCTGCGACCCGGCGCCCCCGACATGTCGTCCTCGCTGTGGATCGGTCCGCTCGGCGGAGATACCGGCCAGGCCATCGACGGGCGCACGCTCACCAGGCCCACCTGGTCGCTCGACGACGCCATCTGGATCGTCGTCGACGGCAACAATGTGGTGCGCGTGCTCCAGGAGGCGGCCTCGGGGCAGCCCGCGCGCATCCCCGTCGACTCGACGGCCGTCGCGACCAAGTTCTCCGGGCCCATCTCCGAACTGCAACTCTCCCGCGACGGCACCCGCGCGGCCATGGTGATCAACGGCCAGGTGATCCTGGCGGGCGTCGAGCAGACTCCCGGTGGGCAGTACGCGCTGACGTACCCGCGCCGGCTGGGCTTCGGGCTCGGCGACACCGCGGTGTCGCTGTCCTGGCGCACCGGGGACGACATCGTCGTCACCCGCACCGATACGGCACACCCGGTGTCGTACGTGAATCTCGACGGGGTGAACTCCGACGGGCCGGCCCAGAACCTGTTGGCGCCGGTGACCACCGTCGCGGCCAATCCATCCACGGTGTACGTCGCCGATCAGCGCGGTGTGCTGCAGCTGTCCGGGTCGGCCGCCGAGGACAACATGAGCTGGGCCGAGGTGCGGCCGCTCATGGTCGCCGGGGCGCTGCCGGTGCTCCCCGGCTGACGGTGGCAACGGGCCGGTCTGTCGGCACCTCCGCCCGGGACGGGATGTCAGACGCCACGGCCACACTGGGTCCGTGCTGCTTGATCTGGTGCTGCCGGTGGAGTGCGGAGGCTGTGGCGCCCCGGGTGTGCGCTGGTGCCCGGCATGCGCCGCCGAACTGCGCACCAAGGCCGCCGACCCCCGCGTCGTGACACCGCGGCTGGACCCCGGGGTGCCGGTGTTGTCGCTGGGCCGCTATGCCGCGGCACGCAGGCAGGCGATCGTCGCGGTCAAGGAACACGGCCGGGCCGATCTGGTGGAGCCGCTGGCAGGGGCGGTGCGCACCGGACTGACGCAGCTGCTCACCTGGGGCCTGCTGGAGACGCCGCTGATCGTGGTGCCCGCGCCGACGCGCTGGACGGCGGCCCGTCGACGCGGAGGCGACCCGGTCACCAGGGTGGCCGAAACCGCGGTCGCACCCCTGGCGGGCGTCACGGTCACCCGCGCGCTGCGGTTGACCGGCCTCGCACGCGATTCGGTCGGCCTCTCCAGTGCGGACCGGCAACGGAATCTGGCGGGCCGCGTCCGCGTCCGCGCGTTGCCCGCAGCCCCCGTCGTACTGCTCGACGATGTGGTGACCACCGGCGCCACGGCATGTGCCTCCGTCGACGCGCTGCAAACCTCCGGCGTGTCGGTGCACGCGGTGCTCGCCATCGCAAACGCGTGATGACCCGCGGCGACGATGTCTTCGATTGCCGTCAGATGAAGAACTCAAAACAGGTCTGCGAAATTGGTGGCACAGTCAGGTGAACACGGACTACGTTGGGGCCAACCACCCGTGAAGGTTTCACGGCGGCACCCCCTCACCGGGGCGCCCGTGAACCGAGCGGCTGCCAAGACACGGTAGGAGGTGATCACTCGACACCTTGCGCCGGCGGGCGCCGCATATGCACTTTCCCGCCGACGCGTGTTCTGACAATCCGGGCACGCAACGCGCGTGCGACACCGCAGGAGAAACGAGTTGTCAAGTATGTCAACCCAATCCGTGCAAACCGATCGCACTACCATGGTCGTCGAAGACGAGGACCTCACGCCGGCCACCAACGCCGACGTTGTCGTCAAGGGCCGCAATGTCGAGGTTCCCGACCACTTCCGCCTCTACGTCTCCGAGAAGCTGGCGCGACTGGAGCGGTTCGACAAGACCATCTACCTTTTCGATGTCGAACTCGACCATGAGAAGAATCGGCGCCAGCGCAAAAATTGTCAGCATGTCGAGATCACCGCGCGCGGCCGAGGCCCCGTGGTACGCGGGGAAGCCTGCGCCGACAGTTTCTATGCGGCCCTGGAATCGGCGGTCTGCAAACTCGAGAACCGGCTACGTCGCAGCAAGGACCGGCGCAAGATTCACTACGGTGACAAGAGGCCCGTCTCTCTGCACGAGGCGACCGCGGTGATCCCGGAGCAGGACCTGCCCACCACCGCCCCCGAGTCGGTGCAGACCGAGATCGCGGTGGACGATCACGAGCCCGGCCGGATTGTGCGTACCAAGGAGCACGAGGCCACCCCGATGACCGTCGATGACGCCCTCTACGAGATGGAACTGGTCGGGCACGACTTCTTCCTGTTCCACGACAAGGAATCCGACCGACCGAGCGTCGTCTACCGCAGACACGCCTACGACTACGGGCTGATCAGGCTGTCCTGACTCCCACGGAGCGAGATCCGAGCACGAGCCCCCGGCGCGCAGCCGGGGGCTCGTTGCGTCTTCGGGCCGTATCTCGCCGGGCCGCCGATTTCGTTCACCTACGATGGACCGCAGTTACCTGCTGTGATGTTCATCCACTGAAGAGGAAATAGCGTGCTGGATAAGTTGCTCCGTCTCGGTGAAGGCCGCATGGTCAAGCGCCTCAAAAAGGTCGCTGACTATGTGAACACCTTGTCCGACGACGTGGAGAAGCTGACCGACGCCGAACTTCGTGCCAAGACCGACGAGTTCCGCAAGCGCGTCGCCGACGGCGTAGAACTCGACGACCTGCTGCCCGAGGCGTTCGCGGTGGCCCGCGAGGCCGCCTGGCGGGTGCTGGGCCAGCGCCACTTCGACGTCCAGATCATGGGTGGCGCCGCGTTGCACTTCGGCAATGTCGCCGAGATGAAGACCGGTGAGGGCAAAACCCTGACCGGTGTGCTGCCGGCCTACCTCAACGCACTGTCCGGCAAGGGCGTGCACATCGTCACCGTCAACGACTACCTGGCCAAACGCGATAGCGAGCAGATGGGTCGCGTGCACCGCTTCCTGGGGCTCGACGTCGGCGTCATCCTGTCGGGGCTGACCCCCGATGAGCGCCGCGCCGCCTACGCGGCCGACATCACCTACGGCACCAACAACGAGTTCGGGTTCGACTACCTGCGCGACAACATGGCGCACTCGGTGCCCGAGATGGTGCAGCGCGGCCATAACTTCGCCGTCGTCGACGAGGTCGACTCGATCCTCATCGACGAGGCCCGCACCCCGCTGATCATCTCCGGTCCGGCCGACGGCGCCTCGCACTGGTATTCCGAGTTCGCCCGGCTGGCCCCGCTGATGAAGAAGGACGTCCACTACGAGGTGGACCTGAAGAAGCGCACCATCGGCGTGCACGAGATCGGTGTCGAGTTCGTCGAGGATCAGCTCGGCATCGACAACCTGTACGAAGCCGCCAACTCGCCGCTGGTCAGCTACCTGAACAATTCGCTGAAGGCCAAGGAACTCTTCGAGCGCGACAAGGAGTACATCGTCCGCAACGGTGAGGTGCTCATCGTCGACGAGTTCACCGGCCGCGTGCTGATCGGCCGCCGCTACAACGAGGGTATGCACCAGGCCATCGAGGCCAAGGAGCACGTCGAGATCAAGGCCGAGAACCAGACGCTGGCCACGATCACGCTGCAGAACTACTTCCGGCTCTACGACAAGCTCTCCGGTATGACCGGTACCGCCCAGACCGAGGCCGCCGAGCTGCACGAGATCTACGGCCTCGGTGTGGTGGCCATCCCGACCAACCGGCCGATGATCCGCGTCGACGCCTCCGACCTCATCTACAAGACCGAAGAGGCCAAGTACATCGCCGTCGTCGACGATGTCGTCGAACGTTATGAGAAGGGGCAGCCGGTCCTGATCGGCACCACCTCGGTGGAACGCTCGGAGTACCTGTCGCGGCAGTTCACCAAGCGCAAGGTCCCGCACAACGTGCTCAACGCGAAGTACCACGAGCAGGAGGCGAACATCATCGCCGAGGCCGGGCGGCGCGGAGCCATCACGGTGGCCACCAACATGGCCGGCCGCGGTACCGACATCGTGCTGGGCGGCAACGTCGAGTTCCTCGCCGACAAGCGGCTCAAAGATATGGGCCTCGACCCGGTCGAGACGCCGGAGGAGTACGACGCCGCCTGGGAGTCGACCGTCAAGGCGATCAAGAACGAAGCCAAGGCCGAGGCCGAGGAAGTGATCGCGGTCGGCGGTCTCTACGTGCTGGGTACCGAGCGTCATGAGTCACGACGTATCGACAACCAGCTGCGTGGTCGCTCCGGCCGTCAGGGCGACCCGGGTGAATCGCGGTTCTACCTGTCGCTGGGTGATGAGCTCATGCGGCGGTTCAACGGTGCCACGCTGGAGACCCTGCTTACGCGACTGAACCTGCCCGAGGACGTCCCCATCGAGGCCAAGATGGTGACCCGCGCGATCAAGAGTGCACAGACCCAGGTCGAGCAGCAGAACTTCGAGGTCCGCAAGAACGTCCTCAAGTACGACGAGGTGATGAACCAGCAGCGCAAGGTCATCTACGAAGAGCGCCGGATGATCCTCGAGGGGGAGAACCTGCAGAAGCAGGCCCACGACATGCTGGTCGACGTGGTCACCGCCTATGTCGACGGTGCCACCGCCGAGGGTTACTCGGAGGACTGGGATCTGGAGAAACTGTGGGAGGCGCTCAAGACGCTGTACCCGGTGGGTATCGATCATCACGATCTCCTCGATTCGGGAGCAGTCGGAGAGCCCGGCGAGCTGACCCGCGATGAACTGCTCGGCGCCTTGGTCGAGGACGCGGAGCGGGCGTACGCCGAGCGCGAGAAGCAGATCGATGCGATCGGCGGCGAGGGCGCGATGCGTCAGCTGGAGCGCAATGTGCTGCTCAACGTGATCGACCGCAAGTGGCGCGAGCATCTCTACGAGATGGACTACCTCAAGGAGGGCATCGGCCTGCGCGCGATGGCCCAGCGTGACCCGCTGGTCGAGTACCAGCGCGAGGGTTACGACATGTTCGTCGCGATGCTCGACGGTCTCAAGGAGGAGTCGGTCGGCTTCCTGTTCAACGTCGCCGTCGAGGCCGCACCGCCGGCGCCCGCTCCCGCGGCGCAGCCGATGTCGCAGGGTCTGGCCGAATTCGCGGCGGCCGCGGCCCAGCAGGCGCAGGGCCAAGTGGCCACCAAGCAGCGGCCATCGGGCTTGCACGCCAAGGGGATCGACGACGGAGCAGACGGTTCGTCGCGGCTCACCTATTCCGGGCCGTCCGAGGACGGTTCGGCAGAGGTGCAGCGGCCCGCCGGTGGGCGGCACGCAGCGACGGAACCGGGCACCCGCAAGGAGCGTCGCGAGGCGGCCCGTCAGCAGGCGCGCGACGCCAAGGCCCGCGGCCGCTGAGCGGCGCTAACCCACCTGCAGGGCCACCACCTGCCAGCGGTCACAGACCAGTTCGATGCGTGCGGCAATGGCACGCACCCGCGCGCCCCGGGTGTAGCTGGCGAACACCTCGGCGGCGCTGACGTCGTTGTCGGGGCAGTCGGAGGCCCGGCGCAAACCCACCCGGCGCAGCACCGCGGTGCCGCCCGGTTGGGGTGTGCGGGCCAGCGCCGCGGTGGCGTCGACGAGGCCCGGCGCCAGCACACCCCGCAGCTGCGAGGCCGGGCGCCTGCGGTCGATCACCTCAAGGACGCGGCGCAGGGCATGATCGGCGAAGGTGCCGGCCGCCGGTGGCGGCAGGGGAGTTCCGGCGCCCGGCGGCGGCGCATCGGCCCGGGTAACGGGCCGTAGATGCGCTGCGGACCGCCTGCGCAGTACCGGTGGCGGGCAGGCGACGGGCCCCAGTGCCGGCGGCTCGCAATCGATGATCGGCATCGCCACGCGCGGGGTGGTCGGTTGTGTGGCTACATGCGGAAGGGTCGTCACAGTGTCTCTCCAAGACAAATCCAGCTGAACGGCACGGACAGGGCGCTGCTGGAGAGGCACAGGCATATTGATGATCGCACGGTTCCGAAGGTGTCCCATGCACCCGTGATGCGGTGCGGAGCCGATGCCGACTAAGTTGACGGTCATTCGTGCTTGATCCGGCGAGGGGAGGGGCCACACCGCGATGGTGACCAGGCTGTCGGCATCCGATGCGGCCTTCTACCACCGGGAGAACACCGCCACCCCGATGTACGTGGGGTCGTTGTCGATCGTGCGCAAACCGCGTGCCGGGCTGAGTTACGAATCGGTGTTGGAGACGGTGGAGCGGCGTTTGCCGCAGATCCCGCGCTATCGGCAGAAGGTCCGCGAGGTCAGTTACGGTCTGGGCCGGCCGGTGTGGGTCGACGACCGCGAGTTCGACATCACCTATCACATCCGGCGTTCGGCGCTCCCGTCGCCGGGCAGCGACGCGCAACTGCACGACCTGATCGCCCGGCTGGGTTCGCGGCCCTTGGACAAGACCCGTCCGCTGTGGGAGATGTACATCATCGAGGGGTTGACCCAGAACCGGATCGCGATCTACACCAAATCGCATCAGGCGCTGGTGAACGGGATGTCGGCGCTCGAGATCGGTCACGTGATCGCCGATCGCACCCCGAAAGCGCCGGAATTCGGCGAGGACATCTGGATCCCGGGCCGGGAGCCGAGCGATACCTGGCTGCTGCTGGGTGCGCTCGGCGAATGGATCACCCGCCCGACGGCCCAGCTGGCGTCGTTGCGCTCGACGGTGACCGAGGTGGCCACCAGTGCGAGCGCGCTCGTCGACGTTGGGCGCCGGGTGGCCGATGTGGCGCGCACGGTCGCCAGGGGCACCGCGCCCAGTAGCCCGCTCAACACCACGGTGTCGCGCAATCGGCGTTTCACGGTGGCGGGCCACCGGCTGGAGGATTACCGGTTGCTGCGGGCGCGGTACGACTGCGATGTCAACGATGTGGTGCTCGCGGTGGTCGCGGGTGCCCTGCGCAACTGGTTGTTGTCCCGCGGTGAGCCGGTCACGGCAACCTCGAGCGTGCGCGCGATGGCACCGAACTCCGTGTATCCCGATGCCGAGATCGATTCGACCGGGCCTGGGCAGGCGATCAGCGAAGTGTCCCCGTTCCTGGTGGACCTGCCGATCGGGGAGGGTAACGCGGTGGTCCGGCTGTCGCAGATCGCGCACGCCACCGAGTCACATTCGACCGCGGCCAGCCTGGTCGACGCGCGCACCATCGTGACGCTGTCCGGCTTCGCGCCGCCCACCCTGCACGCGATGGGTATCCGGGTCGCGACCAGTTTCTCCGCACGGCAGTTCAACCTGCTGATCACGAACGTGCCGGGTGCGCAGAAGCAGATGTACATCGCCGGCACCAAGCTCGTCGAGACCTACGCTGTGCCGCCGCTGCTGAACAATCAGGTGTTGGCCATCGGGGTGACGTCGTACAACGGCATGCTGTACTTCGGGATCAACGCCGACCGCGACGCGATGAGCGATGTGGACGTGTTTCCCACCCTGTTGAGAGAGTCCCTGGACGAGTTGTTGGAGGCCGCCCGTTGATGCGCGTGTATGTGCCGGCCACGTTGGCGATGTTGCAACAGTTGGTCGCCGAGCGGATGATCCACGCCCGCAGCGGCACGGCTTTCGCGGTCACCCCGACGCTGCGTGAGGCGTACGCCCACGGTGACGACGAGGAGCTGGCCGAGGTGGCCCTGGGCGAGGCGGCGCTGGCTTCGCTGCGATTGCTCGCCGGCGGTACCGGCGACCTTCCGCCGCGTCGTGTGGTGCTCGTCGCGGACGCCGCGGATGTGACCGCGCGACCTGATCTGGATGATGCGGTGGTGCGGCTGGCCGGTCCGATCGGCTACGACGACGTCGTCGCCGCGTACGTGGACAATGCCGCAGCGGAGGCGGCGGTGGTGGCAGCGGTGGAGGTCATCGACGCGGCAGACCTGGGCGATGAGGATGCCGAACTCACGGTCGGGGATGCCCAGGATCACGATCTGGCCTGGTACGCCCCCCAGGAGCTGCCGTTCCTGCTCGACCTGCTGTGACATTGTCGACGTAGTTTTCGGCAATAAGTTACCGGCTGGTACTAGATACGGAAGCGTAAGTTACGGTACCGTAGGTTGCGTGGCCAAGAACACTGTCAAGACCTCGGCCAATGTGGCTGACACGGTCCGTCCCGCGGTTCCCGGGGCGCCCCATTGGAAGACATTGCGCGCCATCGCCGGCCGGATCACCACGCCGCTGTTACCCGATGACTATCTGAAGCTGGCGAACCCGCTGTGGTCGGCCCGCGAATTGCGGGGCCGGGTGGTCGAGGTGCGTCGGGAGACGCCCGACTCGGCGACATTGGTGATCAAACCCGGATGGGGATTCACCTTCGACTACGAGCCCGGTCAGTACGTCGGCATCGGACTGCTGATGGACGGGCGGTGGCGGTGGCGGTCCTACTCCCTGACCTCGGCGCCGGTGCCGGGCCGGGGCAAGCGGACCATCAGCATCACCGTGAAGGCGATGCCCGAGGGGTTTCTGTCCACCCACCTGGTGGACGGCGTCACGCCGGGCACCATCGTGCGACTCGCCGCGCCGCAGGGCAATTTCGTGATGCCCGACCCGGCGCCGGCCCAGGTGCTTTTCCTCACCGCGGGCTCCGGTATCACCCCGGTGATATCGATGCTGCGGACGCTGGCCCGCCACGGCCAGATCACCGATATCGTGCACGTGCATTCGGCGCCGACCGAATCCGACGTGCTGTTCGCGGCCGAACTGGCCGAACTGCAGCGCGCGCACCCGAGCTACCGTCTGATCGTGCGGACCACCCGCACCCAGGGGCGGCTCGACCTGCTGCGACTGGCCGATGTGGTGCCCGACTGGCGTGATCGTCAGGTGTGGGCGTGCGGCCCTGAGGGCATGCTCGGCGACGCCGAGCGCATCTGGACCGCGGCCGGTGTGGGGGAGCGACTGCATCTTGAGCGGTTCGCGGTAACGCGGGCCGCTCCCCACGGCACCGGCGGGAAGATCACTTTCGAACGCAGCGGCAAAACCGTGCAAGCCGATGCGGCGACCTCCCTGATGGAGGCCGGCGAGGAGGTCGGTATCCGGATGCCGTTCGGCTGCCGGATGGGAATCTGTCAGTCCTGTGTCGTCGGGCTTGTCGAGGGCCATGTCCGGGACTTGCGGACAGGTGTGGAGCACGAGCCGGGAACCCGGGTGCAGACCTGTGTCTCGGCGGCATCCGGCGACTGCGTCGTCGACGTATAACTGTTAACCAAGAGCTAACCTACGGTAGCGTAGGTTACGCTAGAGTAGGAATTGCAAAGGAGGGTTGACCAGTGGCTATTACCGACGTACCTGCGTTCGCGCATCTGACTGACGCCGATATCGAAAGCCTCGCCGTCGAACTCGACGCGATCCGACAGGACATCGAGGACTCTCGCGGTGAGCGCGACTCGCGCTACATCCGCCGTACCATCGCCGCGCAGCGCGCCCTTGAGGTGAGCGCCCGGATCGTGCTGGCGGCCAGTTCGCGACGGTCGGCCTGGTGGGCCGGCACGACCGCACTCGGCGTGGCCAAGATCATCGAGAACATGGAGATCGGCCACAACGTCCTGCACGGTCAGTGGGATTGGATGAACGATCCCGAGATCCACTCCTCGTCGTGGGAGTGGGACATGAACGGTGCGTCCAAGCACTGGCGGTTCACGCACAACTTCATGCATCACAAGTACACGAACATCCTCGGCATGGACGACGATGTGGGCTACGGCCTGCTGCGCGTCACCCGCGACCAGCGCTGGAAGCCGTTCAACGCCTTCAATCTGCTCTACAACACGGTGCTGGCGATGCTGTTCGAGTGGGGCATCGGGCTGCAGCACCTGGAACTGGGCAAGATCGCCAAGGGCCGCGACGACCGCAAGGCGACCATGGTGCGCCTGCGTGAGGTCGGGGTGAAGATCGGGCATCAGCTGTTCAAGGACTATGTCGCCTTCCCGGCGCTCACCTCGCTGTCGCCCGCCGCGACCTTCAAGTCGACTGCGAAAGCCAACTTCTGGGCCAACGTGATTCGCAATGTGTGGGCCAACGCGGTGATCTTCTGCGGTCACTTCCCGGACGGGGCAGAGAAGTTCACCAAGACCGACATGGTCGGGGAGACCCGCGGCGAGTGGTATCTGCGGCAGATGCTTGGCAGCGCCAACTTCAAGAACGGTCCGGTGCTGCGCTTCATGAGTGGCAACCTGTGCCACCAGATCGAGCACCACCTGTATCCGGATCTGCCCAGCAACCGGCTCTACGAGGTGTCCCTTCGGGTGCAGGCGGTGTGTGACAAGTACGACCTGCCCTACACCACCGGGTCATTCCTGCTGCAGTACGCCAAGACATGGCGCACCATCGCGAAACTGTCGTTGCCGAACAAGTATCTGCGCGACACCGCGGACAATGCGCCGGAGACCCGCAGCGAGCGGATGTTCACGGAGCTGGAAGGTTTCGGGGTCGAGGACCCCGTCACGGGTAGGCGACGCGGACTCAAGACCGCCATCGCGACGGTTCGCGGCTGGCGTCAGGACAGGCGCGCCGCGTAGGACACGAGCACATGCAGACCCCGCCTCCCGGCAACGGAAGGCGGGGTTTGTGTTGTGCGCGAAAGATGTTCAGTATGCGGGCTCATTGAGCGTCGCCAGCAGCCGCCGCGCCGCGGCCACCCGTGCGGCGGCGGGACCGGTCAACTCGTCGAGCGCGCACTCCGGATCGGCAGGCGGCCCCATGTGCCCGCACCCGCGCGGACAGTCCTGCACCGCCTCGGCCAGATCGGAGAAGGCCTGCACCACGTCATCGGGCGCGATGTGGGCAAGGCCGAACGAGCGGATACCCGGGGTGTCGATCACCCAGCCGGATCCGCGCAGCGGTAGCGCGATCGACTGCGTCGAGGTGTGCCTGCCCTTGCCGACACCGGTCACCGACCCGGTGGCTCGGTCCGCGTCGGGCACAAGACGATTCACCAGAGTCGACTTGCCGACCCCGGAATGTCCCAGCAACACGGTCACGTGACCTTGCAGCATGGGCGCCACCACATCGAGCGGATCCTCGCGCCCGGCCGTCAACACGATCAGGTCGAGATCGACGAACTGCGCCGCGAAGGGCTCCGGCGGCGCAAGATCCGATTTGGTGAGGCAGAGGATCGGCGTCAGCCCACCCGCATACGCGGCGATCAGGGCCCGTTCCACGAAGCCGGTCCGTGGCGGCGGATCGGCCAGTGCCACCACGATGAGCAGCTGGTCGGCGTTGGCGACCACCACGCGCTCGGTGGGATCGGTGTCATCGGCGGTGCGGCGCAACACCGTTCGCCGATCCTTGCGGCGAACGATCCGGGCCAGCGTGTCGGTGCGCCCGGACAGGTCGCCGACGATGTCCACCTCGTCGCCGACGACGATCGGGGTGCGGCCCAGCTCGCGGGCCCGCATCGCGGTCACGTGCCGGTCCGGGTCACCGTCCAGGGCGCACCCCCATCGCCCGCGGTCGACGGTGACGACCATCGCTTCGGCGGCGTCGGCATGGTCGGGGCGGTTCTTGGTGCGCGGCCGCGAGCCCTTGCCCGGGCGCACCCGGACATCGGACTCGTCATAGTCGGCCGCCTTCACGATCCGGCTATCCCTGATCGTCCAGCAGCATGTCGGTCCACATCCCGGGAAAGTCCGGCAGCGTCTTGGCGGTGGTCCCGATGTCCTCCACCGTCACGTCGGGTACGCGCAACCCGATGATCGCCCCGGCGGTGGCCATCCGGTGGTCGGCATAGGAATGCCAGGTTCCGCCGTGCAGCGCGGTGGCGGTGATCACCAAACCGTCCGGCGTTTCGACGCAGTCACCACCCAGGCCGTTGATCTCGGCGCTCAAGGCGGCCAGCCGGTCGGTCTCGTGTCCGCGCAGGTGGGCGATTCCACGCAGCGTGGACACCGAACCGGGGCGGGCCAGAGCGGCCAGCGCAGCCATGGACGGGGCGAGTTCACCGACATCGTGCAGGTCGACGTCGATACCGTCATAGGACGATGCGCCCTGCACCTCCAGATACGAATCCTTTTGCACCGCTTCCACACCCAGGAGCGCCAGCAAGCCCAGAATGACCTCGGCGGGCTGGATGCTGACGGCCGGCCAGCGATTGATCCGCACCGTCCCGCCGGTGACGGCCGCAGCGGCCAGGAAGGGCACCGAGTTGGACAGGTCGGGCTCGATGTCCCAGTGCCGCGCGGCGATCGGGCCGGGCTCGACCCGCCAGCGGTTGCGCTGCGAATCGTCCACGGTCACACCGGCGTCGCGCAGCATGGACACCGTCATGTCGATATGCGGAGCCGACGGCACCGACTCGCCGGTGTGCACCACGGTGAGGCCGTCGCGGAAAGTGGCGCCCGCCAGCAGCAGACCCGACACGAACTGCGACGACCCGGAGGCGTCGATGTACACCTCGCCGCCGTCGGCCCCGCCCTGCCCGCGCACCTCGAACGGCAGTCCGTCGCCGTCGATCCGCACCCCGACGCCACGTAACCCGTCCAGCAGCGGGGCAATGGGCCGGGCACGGGCCTGCTCGTCCCCGTCGAAGGTGACGGTCTGGGTGCTCAGGGCGGCCACCGCGGGAACGAACCGCAGCACCGTGCCGGCCAGTCCGCAGTCGATCCGGGTTCCCGGCGTGGGGGCGATGGTCCCGCTGACCGTCAGCTCGGTGTCGCCGAGGATGGTCAGCCCCAGCGCCTGTAGGGCGCCGATCATCAGGTCGGTGTCCCGACTGCGCAGCGCGCCGCTCACGGTCGAGGTGCGCCGTTCTTCCCCGTCGCTTCGCTCGCCCCGGCACGTCGCCAGCGCGGCCAGGATCAGCGCCCGGTTGGTCAGCGACTTGGACCCGGGCACGGTCACGGTGGCGTTCACGGGTTCCGATGTCGACGGTGCCGGCCAGTCAGTCACGACCTCTATCCTGCCTGGTATGTGTGGGCGATTTGCGGTGACCACCGACCCGGCGCTGCTGGCCGAGAAAATCAAGGCTCTCGATGAGACGGCTGAGACCGCCAAAGATGCTGGTCCCAATTACAACGTGGCGCCCACCACGACCGTGAGCACGGTGGTCAAACGGCATGACCAACCCGACGACGAATCCACCCGACGCCTGCGGTCGATGCGGTGGGGACTGGTCCCACCCTGGGCGAAGTCCAATGCCGACGGCAGCCCCGACACCAAGGGGCCGCTGCTGATCAATGCCCGCGCCGAGACGCTCACGACCTCACCTGCGTTTCGCGGGCCGGCGAAAAGCAAGCGCTGTCTGGTGCCGATGGACGGCTGGTACGAGTGGAAACCCAATCCCGCGGCGGACGGCAAGAAGGCGACCAAGACACCGTTCTACATGTACGCCGGTGACGGTGAACCGCTGTTCATGGCGGGGTTGTGGTCCACCTGGCGGCCGAAAGACGCGGCGAAGGACAGCACCCCGCTGCTGAGCTGCACCATCATCACCACCGACGCGGCCGCCCAGTTGTCCGATATCCACGATCGGATGCCCTTGACCATCAGCGAGGCCGACTGGGACCGCTGGCTGGACCCCGATGCGCCCATCGACGAGGGACTGCTGCGCGGGCACGGGGATCTGGACCGCATCGAGATCCGCGAGGTGTCTCGGCTGGTGAACAGCGTCCGTAACAACGGCCCTGAGCTCATCGAGGCCGTCGAACCCGAACCCGGCCTCTTTTGAGAAAGGCGGCCCTGTGACCCCCGACCTGGTCGATGCTCTCGGTGCAGACCTGCGCGCGGCCGGCTACACCGTCGACGGCGTCGCCGACCTGCTGGGCGCCGACGCGCACGCCGCACTCGGCAGGGGCGTGTGGTGGCCCGCATTGCGTGCCTGCGACGCGGCCGGTGGGCCGCTGGCCACGTTGGTGCGGCTGTTCCTGCTCGGTGCGCAGGAGACCCCTGAGCGGGTCGCGGCGGCGTTCCCCAGCGCTGGACTGGCGGCGCTGACGGCCGAGGGTGTCCTGCAGGACACCGGCGACACCGTCCGCGCGATCCTCGACATCCGGCCCCATTCCGACGGGGCTCGCGACTTTCTCGTGGTGTCCGATCAGGATGCCGCCGTGCGCAGCGGGCCCGTCCAGCCCGACCAGGTCCTCGGTATCGGCGGCGCCTCGATGTCCCTGGCCCGTGCCGTGGTGCGCACACCCGCGCGACGTGCACTCGATCTCGGCACCGGCTGCGGCATCCAGGCCCTGCACCTGGATGCGCACTGTACGGAGATCGTGGCGACCGATACCAATGAGCGGGCGTTGACGCTGGCCGCGGCTACTGCGCGTCTCAACGGCATGACGTGGGATCTGCGGCGCGGCAGCCTGTTCGAGCCGGTTTCGGGGGAGCGGTTCGACCTGATCGTGTCGAACCCGCCGTTCGTGGTGGGCGTCGGGTCTCAGGACTATATCTACCGCGACTCCGGCATGGCCGGAGATGCGTTGTGCCGCACCATCGTCGAACAGATCGGCGACCATCTGAATCCCGGCGGTACTGCCTTTGTCATGGCCAATTGGATTGTCCAGGGCGAGGATTGGCGTCCCCGCGTGCAGGGTTGGCTGGCCGGCACCGGACTGCATGCCTGGGTGGTGCAGCGCGAACTGGCCGACCCGGTCAGCTATGTCTCGCTGTGGCTGGCCGATGCCGGTGAGGAACCCGAGCAGGCCGCGGCGCGGGGTGGTGCGTGGCTGGACTGGTTCGCCGAACAGGGCGTCACCGGTATCGGCATGGGGCTGATCGCCTTGCGCGTGCCCCGTCCCGGGGAAGAGGCGGAACAGACGTGTGAGGAAATTCTCGACGAGCCGGTCACGGGAGCCGAAGTCGACGCCTTCTTCGCGCGCCGCGCCTACCTGCGCGACACCACCGATGCGGACCTGCTGGCGGCGAGATTGTCGACGGCGCCGGTGATTCTGGAGGAGCGGTCGCTGCCCGGTCCCGAAGGCTGGCAGCAGGTGAGTGCGGCGGTGCGCAGGCCCGGCGGGCCGGCCGCGGTGATCGGCGTCGACGACGTGTTGCGGGCCCTGCTGGCCGGATGCCGCGGCGAGGTGCCACTCGGCACGTTGCTGCAACTGCTGGCCACCCACCACGGTGTCGACGCCGACGCGCTGGCCGAAGCCGCGCTGCCCGAGATCCGCGAGGCCATCGGCCGCGGAATCCTCTACCAGGCAGGCTGAGTCAGCGTCGGACGGCGGTCACCACCGCATAGGGCGAATCGAAGGTCACCCCACCGGGTCCGGCGTGCGCGGAGAACGCCGAGGTGAACGCGTCCAGCAGCCGGGACCGCGTCCCGTCCTCGAGCTGACCCAGGATCGACAGGTGTATCGGCGATTCCCGGGTGAGGAACCGCATCGCCTGCTCGGTTGATTCGAATTGCCATGTGAGCACACCGGATTCGACGTGGATATCGGTGAAATCGCCGGCCAGTCGAGCCTCGGCGGTGCCCGGCTCACCCCACTGGTCGGGACCGTATGCGGCGGGTGGCGGCGGCCCGAGCACCTCCACGATCGGGTTGTAGAACGGGTTGTCGGCAGCGCGCACCCAGGTGGAGAAGCCGAGTACGCCGCCGGGGCGCAGCAACCGGGTCAGTTCGGCGACCATGGCGCCGGGTTCGACGAAGATGAGGCCCATATTCGACACGGCGGCATCGAATTCGGCAGCGGGCAGCCCGGTGGCGCTGGCGTCGGCGGCCACCCAGCGCACGGCGTCACCGCCGGGTTTCGCGGCGGCGATCGCCAACAGTTCGGGCGTGATGTCCACCCCGGTGACCTTCGCACCCGCGGCGGCGGCGGCCAGCGCCGCGCTGCCGGTCCCGCAGGCCACGTCGATCACGTCGGCACCGTGCAGTGGTCCCAGCGCTGCGACGATGCGCGCGGCGATCGGGGCGATGTGTTCGGCGACGGATTCATACCGTCCCGCGGACCAGGTCGTCACCGGGTCACCCTATGTCAGGATGACTCGGTGTCAGGCTTCTCCGTCACCGCGCCGCCGTTGCCGCGCCCGGTGTTCATCGGGCAGTTCTGGGGGGACCTGACGTTCCTGCACTGGCCCGTCGAACCGGACTCCGTCGCGCACCTGTACCCCGCCGGTACCCGTCCGGATGTGTTCGAGGACGGGCTGACCTACGTGGGTCTGGTGCCGTTCGTCATGACGTGCAGCGCACTCGGCGACCGGTTGCCGCTGCCGTACTTCGGCGCGTTCGCCGAGACCAACGTCCGGCTGTACTCGGTCGACGACGCCGGCCGGCACGGTGTCTTGTTCCGGTCGTTGGAGACCGAGCGGCTCGCGGTCGTCGGGCTCACCCGGGCCGTGCTCGGCGTGCCCTACACCTGGGCCCAGATGCGAGTCACCCGGCACGACAACACGATTGCCTACGCCAGTGTCCGGCGCTGGCCGCGGCGGGGACTGCGCTCCCGGCTGGAGGTGCTGGTCGGGGATCCGGTGCAACCGACCCCGCTGGAGATCTGGCTGACCGCCCGCTGGGGTGCGCACACCCGTAAGGCCGGGCACACCTGGTGGGTGCCCAACGAACACCCGGCGTGGTCCCTGCACGCCGCCGAGGTCATCGGGCTCGACGACGATCTCGTGCCGGCGAGCGGTGTCACGGTGGCGGGGCCGCGGCTGCGGGCGCTGTACTCGGCGGGGGTGCGTGCCCGTTTCGGCCGGCCCAGTCTGGTCTGACACCCGCCCGGTCAGATACCCACCCGGTCGCTTCGCTCCCACCCGCCCGGTCTGACACCCACCGGTCAGCCGACCGGCCACCCGATCAGGTACGCGCCGACGCCGAGCAGGGCCGCGCCGACCAGTGTGCTGACCACCCCGCGGCGGGCGATCAGCAGGGCCACCGCGGCCGCCGCCAGAACGCCGAACTGCCAAGCATGTTCGGCGCCGAGTGCCAGCGGTACCGCGGACCCGGTGATCGCCCCGATCACCGCGGGCCCGGCACCGGCCAGGAACGCCTGCACATACCGGTTCGCGCGCAGTGCGTCGAAATGCCGACCGCCCGCGATGACCATCACGAACGACGGTCCGAAGGCGAACAGCGCGGCCAGGAGTGCGCCGCCCAGCCCCGCCGCGGCGTAGCCGACCACCGCGACGGTGTGCAGCACCGGCCCCGGGGTGAGCTGGCCCAGCGCCACGGCATTGAGGAACTCGGCATCGGTCATCCAGCGGTGCTGGTGCACGGCGTCGTCCTGCATCAGCGGGATGATGACGAACCCGCCGCCGTAGGACAGCGCACCGACCTTGAACGCCGTCCACAGCAGGGCCGGGATCCCGGCCAGTGCCGGGGCGGCGGCCAGCAGTACCGGCCAGGCATGTGCGGCGGCGCGCGACGGTCTGACCCGGGCTGTGATCTCCAGCAGGCCGGCCGCGATCAACACCAGTACCAGCCACGGACCGGTCAATGCGGCGGCGAGCGCCCCGGCGGCGAAGTAGCCGATCCAGCGGGCCCGGTTCCAGCGGCTCACGCCTGCGCGCTGCCAGCTCGACGGGATCAATCCGAAGGCCGCATGTACCGCGACCGCCGCCACCGCGGCACCCGCGCCGGCGGCGGCGCCGCGTGCCCAGCCGGGTGCGCCGCCGGACAGAAAGAACGCCGCGAGCGCGAGGATCACGAACAACCCGGGCAGGATGAACGCCAGACCGCCGACGATCGCCCCGCTGAACCCACGTAGCCGCCAGGCGGTGTAGATCGCCAGCTGTGTCGACGCGGGACCCGGCAGCAGGTTCATCGCGGCGATCGCGTCCTCGAACTCGTCTGCGTCCAGCCACCGGCGCCGCTGCACGCAGAGCTCCCTGAGCAGGGCGATATGGGCCGGTGGCCCACCGAAGCCCAGGCAACCGATTCGGCCCCACTGGCCGGCGATGGTCATCAGCGGCACCCGGGACTCGCCCACGTGTCGTTCCCTTCAGGTCATCGAGCGCGGACCAGTTCCACCGCCGACTCGGTCACCGGATCCACCGATGCCGCGAAGGCTTCGTCTTCGGCGTGCTTGTCCAGGAAGCTTTTCACGAACGGGCACAGCGGCACGACCCGCAGTCCCGATTCGACGGTGGCGGTCAGGGCAGCGCGAATCAGCGTGCTGGCCAGACCTTTACCGCCGAATTCGGCGCCGATCTCGGTGTGGAAGAAGATCCGCTGATTCTCGTGGTCGAGGTACTCGGCGAAGCCGGCGAGGTCACTGCCGTAGTACACCTCGAACCGGGACAGTGGCGGGGCGTTGACGACCGTGGGTTGCATGGATCAGGGCCCGACGTATCCCGGCGGATTCGGGGTGTCCACCCACAGGTCGACGCCGAGATCGGACCCGGGGATGCAGTCATAGACCGACAGGTCGGTGACCCCGGAATCCAGCAGCACGTCCTCGCACAGCAGGCTCTGGCCGGTGTATTCGCGGGCCGGTTTGGTGAAGATCGCGTAGGCCGCATCGGAATACACCTGCGGTGTGCGCGACCGGGCCATCGCCTCGTCGCCGCCCAGCAGGTTCTGCACCGCCGCGGTGGCCACCAACGTGCGCGGCCACAGCGTGTTGGACGCGATTCCCGCCTACCGTAGTTCCTCGGCGATTCCCAACGCGCACAGCGTCATACCGAACTTCGCCATCATGTACGCGGTCGGCTTGAGCCACTTCGATTCCAGCCGGATGGGCGGCGAAAGGGTGAGGATGTGCGGATTGGCGCGGCCTTTCATATGCGGGATACAGGCCTGGGACACCGCGTAGGTGCCGCGGATCTGGATTCCGTTCATCAGGTCGAAGCGCTTGAGCGGCACCTCTTCGATGGAGCCGAGGTTGATCGCCGAGGCGTTGTTCACGCACAGGTCGATACCGCCGAACTGTGCGACCGCTTGAGCTACCGCGGAGGCCACCGAGTCCCCGTCGCGGACATCGCCCACGATGGGCAGGGCCTGCCCGCCGGCCTGCTCGATCTCCTTGGCGGCCGTGTAGACGGTGCCCTCGAGTTTGGGATGCGGTTCGGCGGTCTTGGCGAGTAGGGCGATGTTGGCACCGTCGGCGGCGGCCCGTTTGGCGATCGCCAGCCCGATACCGCGGCTGGCGCCGGAGATGAACATGGTCTTCCCGGAGAGTGGCGCTTGCGTCATGGCTGAAACCTTATGCCGCCTATCCGGCGCTGATGTCGGCGATGACGGCCTTGGTCGCGGTGATCAGATCCTGAGGCGACAGCGCGACATCCCAGCCGCGCTTGCCCGCACTGCACAGCACCCGGTCCCAGCCGAGTGCGGAGGCATCGACGACGGTCGGCAGTGTCCGGCGCTGGCCCAGGGGAGAGATACCGCCCAGCACGTAGCCGGTGGAGCGTTCCGCCGCGGTTCGGTCCGCCATCGTGACCTTGGCGAGGCCGAGTGCGGCGGCCGCGGCCTTCAGCGACAGCTTCGAAGGCACGGGTAGCACCGCGACCGCCAGGTCACGACCCGACGCGACCACCAGAGTCTTGAAGATCTGCCCTGGTTGCAGACCATGCGCGGAGGCCAGTTGTGCGACAGCCTCCGCGCCGAACGACTCGGCTCGTGGGTCGTGGTCGTAGCGCAGGATCTCGTGCGGGAGGCCGGCGGTGATCAGGGCCGCGATCGCGGGAGTCGCTGCGTGTGCCACGGCGTCAGCCTAGGACCGAGTCCCAGCGCTGGGAATGACGGAGCCGGGTACCGGTGTTACTGCAGGTGCGACGGGGCGCAACGGCCACCGGCAGGAATTGTCGGCGGCAACCTTTAGGATCGTGGAAGGAGTTTTTCAGTGTCAACGGCATGCCTGGAACGCCCGGTGTACCTGCTGGAGCCGTTCGGTCGTGCCGCGACGGAAGGGATGGGTCCTGTCACGATGACCGATATAGACGAGGCGCCCGCCCCGACCGAAGAGACCGACGCCGAACTCACCGCCCGTTTCGAACGCGACGCGATCCCGCTGCTGGATCAGCTCTACGGTGGCGCGTTGCGGATGACGCGCAACCCCGCCGACGCCGAGGACCTGGTGCAGGAAACCATGGTCAAGGCCTACGCAGGGTTCCGGTCGTTCCGCGAGGGCACGAACTTGAAGGCGTGGCTCTACCGCATCCTGACCAACACCTACATCAACAACTACCGCAAGAAGCAGCGTCAGCCGGCGGAGTATCCGACCGACGAGATCACCGATTGGCAGCTGGCGGCGAACGCCGAGCACAGTTCCACGGGCTTGCGGTCGGCGGAGGTGGAAGCGCTGGAGGCCCTGCCGGACAGCGAGATCAAGGATGCCCTGCAAGCATTACCGGAGGAATTCCGCATGGCGGTCTACTACGCCGATGTCGAGGGATTCCCGTACAAGGAGATCGCGGAAATCATGGATACCCCGATCGGGACGGTGATGTCTCGACTGCACCGAGGCCGTAAACAGCTGCGCGACCTGCTGGCCGATGTGGCCCGCGAACGCGGATTCCTGCGTGGCGAGCGACTGGCCACCGAGGAGGTTTCGTCATGAGCGAGTACCCGCGGTCCGAGGAGCACACGTTCGTACCCCCGGTGGGTCCGGTCGATCCCGACCATCCCGAGTGTGCGGCGGTGATCGCCGAGGTGTGGACACTGCTCGACGGTGAATGCACCGCCGAGACGCGGGACAAGCTCCGTCATCACCTGGACGAGTGCCCGACCTGCCTGCGCCACTACGGCGTGGAGGAGCGGGTGAAGAAGCTGCTGTCCACCAAGTGCGGTGGCGAAAAGGCCCCTGACGGTCTCCGTGCGCGCCTGCGGTTGGAGATCAGCCGTACCACCATCATCCGGGGCTGAATTCGCCCCACAGACGAAACCGCCCGGACTCAGCGAGTCCGGGCGGTTTCGTTATGCGTGTGGGTCAGCGCACTGACTTCGAGCCTGCGTTCGGCCGCTTGCCGTGGTTGGCCTTGGTGTGCTTCCGATCGCGCTTCTTGCGGCCCCGCTTGGCCATGTTTCTACCTCCGTGTTTGTTGACGCTTACGTCCAGTGTCTCACGGCGCAGGTGGTGCTCCGTCCATCGGACGGTGTGGTTCGATAGAGCCCTCTAGTAAGTGTTCGCCGAAAGAGTGGGGTGAAGATGGCCGAGGACGTACGCGCCGAAATCGTGGCCAGTGTGCTCGAGGTCGTCGTGAAGAAGGGTGACCAGATCGGCGCCGGCGACACCGTGGTGCTGCTGGAGTCGATGAAGATGGAGATCCCGGTGCTCGCCGAGGTGGCGGGCACGGTCACCGAGGTCAGTGTCGCGGTCGGCGACGTCATCCAGGCCGGCGACCTCATCGCCGTGATCAGCTAGCACTGCCGGCCCATGTCGACTCTCGGCGACCTGCTTGCCGAGCACACCGTCCTGCCCGGCAACGCCGTCGACCACCTGCACGCGGTGGTCGGGGAGTGGCAGTTGCTCGCGGACCTGTCCTTCGCCGACTACTTGATGTGGGTACGCCGCGACGACGGAATGCTGGTGTGCGTGGCCCAGGTCCGGCCGAATACCGCTCCCACCGTGCTGCTGACCGATGCCGTCGGCACCACCCAGGACGGCCCGGCGATGCCGGTCGTCGTGGACGCCTTCAACTCCGGGACCATCGGCCGGGAAAGCGATGCCGGCGAAACGGACTCGCATGACGGCAATTGGCTGAACGTGGAAGCGGTCCCGGTCCGGCACCGCGATCAGGTCGTCGCCGTGCTCACGCATCAGACCGCGCTGGCCGATCGCCGTAAGGTCAGTCCGTTGGAGCGGGCTTACCTGGACTGCGCGCGTGACCTGCTGCGCATGCTCAACGAGGGCACCTTTCCCAACGTCGGTGACGCCGCGATGTCGCGCTCCAGCCCCCGGGTGGGTGACGGGTTCATCCGGTTGGACGTGAACGGGGATGTCACGTTCGCCAGCCCGAACGCGCTGTCGGCCTATCACCGGATGGGGTTGAACGCCGAGCTCGAAGGGCACAACCTGATCGCCATCACCCGCCCGCTCATGATGGACTCGTTCGAGGCCCAGGAACTCGCCAAGCACGTGCGGATCTCGGTGGCCGGCGGCGCCAGCACCCGGATGGAACTCGACGCCGGTGGCGCGGCGGTGCTGCTGCGCACCATCCCGCTGCTCACGGGCGGTGAGGCGGCCGGTGCGGCCGTGCTGATCCGCGACGTCACCGAGATCAAACGCCGGGACCGGGCGCTGCTGTCCAAGGACGCCACCATCCGCGAGATCCATCACCGGGTGAAGAACAACCTGCAGACGGTGGCCGCACTGCTGCGCTTGCAGGCTCGTCGCACCAACAATGCCGAAGGCCGCGAGGCGCTCAACGAATCGGTGCGCCGGGTGTCTTCCATCGCCCTGGTGCACGACGCGCTGTCGATGTCGGTGGACGAGGAGGTCAACCTCGACGAGGTGGTGGACCGCATCGTGCCGATCATGAACGATGTCGCGTCCGTCGACAGCCCCATCCGGATCACCCGGGAAGGCGACCTCGGCGTGCTGGACGCCGACCGGGCGACGGCCCTGATCATGGTGATCACCGAGCTCGTCCAGAACGCGCTGGAGCATGCGTTCGACGGTCAGGTGTATGGCGCGGTCACGATTCGCGCGGAGCGATCCGCGCGCTGGCTGGATGTCGTCGTGCACGACGACGGGCGGGGACTGCCGGAGGGCTTCAGCTTGGAGAAGTCAGATCGGCTGGGCCTGCAGATCGTTCGCACGTTGGTGTCGGCCGAACTGGACGGATCGCTGGGAATGCACGATGTCCCCACCGGTGGCACGGATGTGGTGTTGCGGGTACCGATCGGACGTCGCAGCAGATTCACATTGGACAGTAAGCTGTGACACAGATCATTGCTCAAAAAAGGTGTGGCTCCGCCGATTTCGGCGGAGCCACACCTTTTCGCGAGCGAAGCGTCAGACGCCGCTGCGGGCCTTGGTGCGAGCGTTGCGACGCTTGAGCGCGCGACGCTCGTCCTCGCTCATCCCGCCCCACACGCCGGCGTCCTGGCCCGACTCAAGTGCCCAGCTCAGGCACTCGGTGGTTACCGGACACCGGTTGCAGACGAGCTTCGCGTCGGCGATCTGAGCGATGGCCGGCCCACTGTTTCCCACGGGGAAGAACAGTTCCGGATCCTCGTCGCGACAGACCGCCTTGTGGCGCCAATCCATGAGTCCAACTCCTTATCGTTTGCGCGCGGCAGCGCGCTAATTTTGTTTTTCGGCTGTTGTTAACGCGTGCACACGAAATGTTTCTGCACTGTTGCATCCGATGCTTTCACAGGCTGAACAGATGTCAATAGCGGCGCGTTAACTCGTGGGCAATGTCACTACCCGACCGGGTTACCTGACCGCTTACCCGTTTGTACTACACTCAACTCACTTGCGCTCAAAAATTTTTGAGGCGTTCCTAAATCCGCTGGTCAGGACTTTTTCGCCGCGGGTGCCACGACGGCCAGAGCGTCCGGGACCGACGTGAACGTCATGGTTTCCCGCTTTCCGATGTAATCACCGTCAATTTGGCAGTCGACGGGTGTGGCGCTGGTCACCCGCAGCCAGGGCAGGTCGTCCTCGCGGATGAGATGGCGAGCCTTGATGTCCGGTTTGGCCGAGATCATCCGTCGCACCAGCCCGAGGTTGGCCCACACGTTCATGCTCGTGGTCGCGAAGACGCCGAGCCCGGTATCGAAGGTCGTGGTGGGGTTCGTCCAGACCGGACGGGTGTTGGCGTAGGTCCACGGGCTGGAGTTGGACACGAAGACGAAATGGACGCCCGGTACGGGATCGCGGTCCGGGAGCTCGAGGGTCAGGGTGGGTTCCTTGCGGGCGTTGGCGAGCACTTCCCGGATCGCCACGCGGATGTAGCGCCCTGCGGTGACCTTGCGGCCCTTCTCACGCTGCGCCTCCACCGCGGCGACGACGGCTCCGTCCACGCCCATCCCCGCGGTGAACACGCCCCACCGCTCGCCGCAGTGCATGAGGCCGATACGGCGCCATGCGGCACCGTTGCGGTGCGCGCTGAGCAGGTCCACGAGCTGGTTGGTCGCCTCGATCGGGTCCGGGCTGATACCCAATGAGCGGGCGAACACATTCGCCGAACCGCCGGGCACGATGCCGACCGCGGGCGTCTTGGGTGCCGGGTTCTCCAGGATGCCGTTGACCACCTCGTTCACCGTGCCGTCACCACCGTGCACGATCACCACGTCGATGCCCGCCGCGGTGGCCTCCCGGCCGATCTCGATGGCGTGCCCGCGGTGGTTGGTGTGCACCACGCTGAGCTCGGTGCGGCTCTCCAGGGCGTGTGCCAGCAGATCACGTCCCGCGGCGGTGGTCGACGTAGCGTTCGGGTTCACGATCAGCACGGCACGCACGGGGTATCAGCCTAACCTGGAACGGCCGTACTCCGCCGCGGCCACGGCAACGCCAGGTAGCCGGCGCATGACCATCGGGTGTTGTGTTGGCGCACAGATGATCTCGTGAGCCGGCTACAGGTCGGACTGCTCGTGGAGTACCCGTAACACATTCTCGATCAGCGGGGACCGGTCGCCGCCCAGGTGGGCGGCGACCAGATCCACGCCCAGGCTCTCCGGTACCAGCGGGAGGTAGCGCACCCCGGCGATGTCGAGCGCCGCGGTCGGTGCGGGAACGATCGCCACGCCCAGTCCCGCGGCCACCAAGGTGACCAGAGTCGAGGTCTCCATCACCTCGTGCCGGACCCGAGGGACGAATCCGGCCTCGGCGCACACCGCGGACAGCACGCTGCTCATCACCGAGCGCCCCTGGCTCGCGTGGGCGATGAAATCCGCCTCGCGCAGGTCCTCGACGGCCAAGGTGTCGCGGACGGTCAGCGGGTGTTCGGCGGGCAATGCCACCAGGAGTCGGTCCCGCCGGATCGTCTCGGTGACAATGCCGTCCTGCTGCACCGGAGGGCGCAGCAAGGCCAGGTCGATATCGCCGGCCGCCAGTGCCGCCAGTTGTGCGGGGGCGAGCATCTCGCCGCGCACGCTGACCTCCACGCCGGGCAGTGACTCGCCCAGCGCACGCACCAGCCTGGGCAGCAGAGAGTAGGTGGCCGAGCCGACGCAGCCGATGGCGAGCTGGCCCTCGGTCCCGCCGGAGATCCGGCGGGCCTGCGCGCCGGCGTCGTCCACGGCGTCGAGGATCCGGATGACGCGGGCGTGGTAGGCCCGGCCGGCGGGAGTGAGCTCGACGCTGCGCGTGGTGCGGGTCAGCAGGGCGACGCCGAGCTCGGTCTCGAGCTGGCGAATCTGCTGGGACAGGGGTGGCTGCGCGATGTGCAGGCTTTCTGCGGCACGGCCGAAATGCAGGTGTTCGGCGACGGCGCGGAAGTAGCGCAGGTGACGAAGCTCCACAATTGAGACTCTATACCTATCAATAGTGCTTATCTAAGTACTTCAGAATATGGCGCTGGGGTCCTAACGTCGGATGCATGGACGTCGTGATCTGCAACCCGCTCCGCACGCCGGTCGGCAGGATGGGCGGTGCGCTCGCGGCCCTGACCGCCGCAGACCTGGCCACGGCCACCCTGCGCGAGCTGAGCCGGCGCACCGGTCTGGGTGAGGGCGATATCGACGACGTCATCCTGGGCAACGGGTACGCCAGCGGCGAGGCGCCGGCGATCGGGCGGATCGCGGCGCTCGACGCGGGTCTGGGCACCGGGGTGCCCGGCCTGCAGATCGACCGTCGTTGCGGCTCCGGACTGCAGGCGGTGCTCTACGCCGCCGGTCAGGTGGCGACCGGCGCGGGCCGCGTCATCGTCGCCGGCGGTGCCGAATCGATGTCCAATGTCGAGCATTACGCGCTCGGCCTGCGCACCGGTGTCCGGCAGGGCGGCATCACGCTGGCCGACCGGTTGGACCGGGCCCGGGAAACCGCCGGCGGGGCAACGCATCCGATCGCGGGCGGAATGATCGAGACGGCCGAGAACCTGCGCCGCGAATACGGGATCGGCCGTGCGGAACAGGATGAACTCGCCGTGCGCTCGCATCAGCGCGCCGTCACCGCTCACGAATCCGGGCTGTTCGCAGACGAACTCGTGCCGATCACGGTCCCCGGCCGGCGTGGCACGCCGGACACCGTGATCGACCGGGACGAGCATCCGCGCGCCGACCTCACCGTCGAGAAGCTCGCCGCCCTGCGGCCGATCCGCGGTAAGTCCGACGCCGCGGCCACCGTCACCGCGGGCAATGCTTCGGGGCAGAACGACGGCGCGGCGATGTGTGTGGTGACCACCCGTGCGGAGGCCGAAAAGCGGGGCCTGACACCGCTGTTGGCGCTGCGGTCCTGGGCGGTCACCGGGTGCGCCCCCGAGGCCATGGGGATCGGACCGGTCACCGCCACCGCTGCGGCGCTGGACCGGGCCGGGCTCACCCTCGACGAGATCGATCTGATCGAACTCAACGAGGCCTTCGCCGCCCAGGTGCTCGCGGTCTTGGCGGAATGGAAGGTCGACGCCCTCGATGAGCGGCTGAACCCCAACGGGTCCGGCATCTCGCTGGGCCATCCGATCGGTGCCACCGGCGCACGGATCCTGGCCACGGCCGCCTACGAAGCGCGCCGCCGCGACGCCCGCTACGTGTTGGAGACCATGTGCATCGGCGGCGGACAGGGCCTCGCAGCGGTTTTCGAGGCGGTCAAGTGAGCGCCGTCGAGGTGTACGCCGTCGTGACCGGGTCCGGCCCGGCCGTAGTGTTGTCCAACTCCCTGGGTTCCGACCACCGGATGTGGGACGCCCAGGTGGCCGAGCTTGAGAAGCACTTCACCGTGGTGCGTTACGACACCCGTGGCCACGGCGCCTCCCCGGTGCCCACCGGCCCCTACTCGATCGACGATCTCACCGATGACCTGGTCGCCCTGCTGGACCGTCTCGACATCGAGCGAGCCCATGTGGTGGGCCTGTCACTCGGCGGGATGACCGCCATGCGACTGGCGGCCCGCAACCCCGAACGCGTCGACCGGATGGTCCTGCTGTGCACCGGGGCTCACCTGCCGCCCGCGCAGGGCTGGATCGACCGGGCCGCCACCGTCCGGGCCGGTGGCAGTGTCGCGGTCGCCGAGGCGGTGGTCGCGCGCTGGTTCAGTCCCGGTTACTCGGGCGACCGCACGTACTGGCAGCAGATGGTGGCCGCCACGGATGCCGAAGGGTACGCGGCATGCTGTGAGGCCATCGCGACACTCGATATACGCGAACAACTTCAGGGCATCGCCGCGCCGACGCTCGCCATCGCCGGCAGCGACGATCCCGCCACCCCGCCCGCCGTACTCGCCTCGATCGCCGACGCCGTACCGGGTGCCCGGCTGTTCGTCGTCGAGCAGGCCGCGCATCTGGCCAACGCCGAACAGCCCGCCATCATCACCTCCGCCATCATCGATCACCTGGAGCAGTCATGACCCTCAACAAGGTCGTCGGTTCGGCCGCCGAGGCGGTCGCCGATATCCCGAACGGCGCGAGCCTGGCCGTCGGTGGATTCGGATTGGCCGGAATCCCTTGGTTTCTCATCAGTGCGTTGCTTGAGCAGGGTGCCGGCGATCTCACCATCGTCAGCAACAACTGCGGTGTGGACGGGGCCGGCCTGGGCCTGCTGCTCGAGGCCCGCCGGATCAGCCGGGTGGTCGCGTCGTACGTCGGCGAGAACAAGGAATTCGCGCGGCAGTACCTGGCCGGTGAGCTGACGGTGGAACTCACCCCGCAGGGCACGCTGGCCGAGCGGCTGCGGGCCGGCGGCAGCGGAATCGGAGCGTTCTTCACCCCGACCGGTGTGGGCACGCTGGTGGCCGAAGGGGGTCTGCCGTGGCGCTATCGCAGCGACGGTTCGGTCGCGCTCGCGTCACCGGCCAAGGAGGTACGCACCTTCGGCGACAAGGAGATGGTGCTGGAGGAGTCCATCGTCACCGACTATGCGTTGGTGCGAGCGGCAGTTGTCGACAAGGCGGGCAACTGCAAGTTCCATGCCGCCGCCAGGAATTTCAACCCACCCGCGGCCATGGCGGGACGGATCACCGTGGTCGAGGCCGAGCAGGTCGTCGAGGTCGGGGCCTTGCATCCTGACGAGATCCACCTGCCGGGCATCTTCGTGAAGCGGATCGTCGAGTTGACCCCGGAGCAGGCCGCCCACAAGGACATCGAGAAGCGCACCATCCGAGCCCGAGGAGCCGACCAGTGAGCTGGACCCGCGATGAGATGGCAGCTCGTGCCGCTCGTGAACTGCGCGATGGTGACTACGTCAACCTCGGTATCGGGCTGCCCACGCTGATCCCCGACTACCTGCCGGCAGGCTCGGATGTCACGCTGCACGCCGAGAACGGCATCCTCGGTGTCGGGCCGTTCCCCTATGACGATGAGGTCGATCCCGACCTGATCAATGCGGGCAAGCAGACCGTGTCGGTGGTGCCGGGGGCGTCGTTCTTCGACTCCGCCACCAGTTTCGCGATGATCCGCGGGGGCCACGTCGACGTCGCCGTCCTGGGTGGCATGCAGGTCGCCGCAAACGGCGACCTGGCCAACTGGATGGTGCCCGGATCGATGGTCAAGGGGATGGGCGGTGCGATGGATCTGGTCAGCGGGGCCGGCCGGGTCATCGTGCTGATGGACCACGTCGCCAAATCCGGTGCGGCCAAGTTGGTGTCAGCCTGCGACCTGCCGCTCACCGGCAAGGGTGTAGTCAGTCAGGTCATCACCGATCTCGGCGTGTTCGATGTGACCGGTGACGGATTCGCGGTCGTCGAGCTGGCCCCCGGTGTCACCCTCGAGGACGTTGTTGCCAAGACGGGTGCGCCCGTCCTTCACGCCGAGTGGCCACTTATGACGCGCAAACCTGCGGAAAGCGTGCACTAACTGGCCACTGGGCGCCCCCAACATCAGCCCGCGGCGTCGGGCAGCAGCGCCGGGCAGTTCCCGTACGGGTCGGCGGTCAGTTCGAAATGCCACAGTTCGTTGGCGTACGTCCGGCACAGCCCGAATCGGGCACCGTTGGTGATCAGCCATTGGTCGGCACCTGTCCCGCCGACGTCGACCGCGGCACCGAAGACGTGCTTGGAGTGCTCCGGGGTCTGCACGTACTGACGGGCCGCCGCCAGGCTGCCGTACGTGGCCACCGCGTCGTCGAGGAGGCGCTGCTGGAATTCGGGGGAGCGCCAGCCGGAGGTGATGGTCATGGTGACGCCGTCGGCTGCCGCCGCGGTCGTGGCATTCTGGATGGCGGTGAGCAGCGCCGGATCAAGCCGGCCGATCGCCGGATTCTGCACGTCGAACGCGGTGAGCACCTGGTCATCGGTCAGCGAGCCGTCCGCGGTATCGGCCTGGGCCACGGGCGCCGCCAGCAAACCGATCACCAGGGCACCCACCGCCAGCCCGATCACCTTCGTCGTCCGCATGTCCGCCAGCCTACGTTCGCTCTCCTGGGAAGATGCCGTCGACATAGCGCCACGCGCCGTCACGACCACGACGGAACCGGCTGCGCTCGTGCAGGATCTGCCGCCGACCGTGGGCAACGTACTGGGCGCGGAATTCGACGATTCCGGTCGCGTCAGCCGGCCCGCCGGCTTCGGTGTCCACGATCTGCAGCCGGCGCCAGGCCATGGTGTCGTCCAATTCCAGCCCAGCGGGCCGGGTGGCCGGATCCCAGCTGGCCAGCAGGTACTCGACCGCGCCGAGGGCGAAAGCGCTGAAACGCGAACGCATCAGCGCTTCGGCGGTGGCAGCGGACCGCTCGCCGCGATGCAACGCGCCACAGCACTCGTCGTAATCCGTACCGGACCCGCAGGGGCAGGTGTCACGGCCGGGCACGTGCCAGCTCCAGTTCGCCGGCGAGCTGATCCACCAGTGCCTCCGCGTCCGGCTGGGCTGTCACCCATGCGAGCGCGATCTGTGCTGGGGCCCACGTGCTTTCGTCGATGGGAATGAGTTTGAACTCCGGCGGTGAGAAGATCCGGCCGATGAAGGACGCCGGTGCGTAGGTGACCACCGCGACCAGCTGGCGGTTGAACACCTGGGTGGCCATCTCAAGCTCACCGCCGAGTTGGTTGGTGGTGCGCACGATTCTGGTGATGCCGCGGGCATTGAGGCTGCGGGTGAGGCCGGCCAGCACCACCGGGTTGGGCCGGGCGAAGTCGATCACCACGTCCCGGTCGCGCAGCGCCTCGATGGTGACCAGATCGTGGGCGGCCAGCGGATCGTCGTAGCGGACCGCGATGGCGCCCGGATACCGGGCCACCACGCGGTGCTGCAGGCGCTTGTCCGAGGACGGCAGATGGATGAGTCCGATGTCCAGGTTCCCGGACACCAGCTTGGCGGTCACCTCGGCGGCCGAGCCTGGCAGGCTGAACTCTGCCGGGACGGGCAGGGCGGCAACCGTGGTCTCCAGTAGCGCAAGGAAATCCGACGGTGCGTAGGCGGTGGCGCCGATCCGCACGGGCGCGGCGGCACCGGTGATCCGTGCCGCGGCCGCGCTCAGGTCGTCGACCCGGCGCAGGATGTCGCGCGCCGGCTCGAGCAGTTGCGTGCCCAGCGGGGTGAGTCGGACCTCGTGGTAGTTGCGTTCGAACAACGGCCCGCCGAGTTCGCGTTCCAGCAGCTTGATCTGCTTGCTGAGCGGGGGAGGGGTGATCATCAGCCGGTCGGCGGCACGTTTGAAGTGCAGTTCGTCGGCGACTGCGACGAAGTATCGCAACCGGGTGATGTCGATACCCATGATCCCCGCATCGTACGAGGCTCAGGTGCCGGCGATCTCCAGCACGCCGCGCGCGAGGAGGTCGTCGATCTGCGGATCGGGTAGTCCCAACAGCTCGCGGGCGATCTCCCGGGTCTGTTCCCCCAGCAGCGGCGCCTGCCGCAGTGGCGGATCGGCGATCCGCTCGGAGTGGATCTGCACGTTCTCCAACACGAATGGCTCGGCCCCATGCGGGTGCAACTCCTCCCGGAAATCGCGGCGCGCGACGTAGTACTCCCAGTCCGGTACGTCAGCCGCGTGGAAAACCGCACCCGCGGGGACGCCCGCGGCCTGCAGCAGCTCCATGGCCTCGGCCGGAGTCCGCCGAGCCGTCCATTCGCGCAGGTCCTCGGTGCCGATCACGGTGCGCAGTGCCTCGCGGTCGGCGGCGTCGCGGACGGTCACCGCGACCCAGGCATCCGCACCGGACGCGGGGAACAGTCCCCACGGCGCGTCGGGTTCGGCACTGTCGGTGCGGGTGTGTCCACGGCGGGCCAGTACCTCGCCGGCGATCTCGGCGGCCAGATGGCTGAGCATCACCTCCGACTGCGCCACGCTGACCGCACCGCCGGTGCCGGTGCGTTCCCTGCGCAGCAGCAGGGTCAGCGCGCTCAGCGCCCCGATCCGGGCGGCGACGTGGTCGGGGTAGACGGTCACGGTGTCGCAGAATGTCTCCGGTTCACCCGGGTACACCCAGAGGTCGGTGAAGCCTGCCGCTGCCCGCACCAGCGGGCCGTAGCCCATCCGCGTGGCCCACGGCCCGGTGGGCCCGAACGCCGAACTGTCCACCACCACGATGCCGGGATTGATCGCGCTCAAGGTGGCGTGGTCCATCCCGAGGCTCGCGGCCACCCCGGGTTTGAAATTGGTCAGCACCACATCGGAGATCTCGACGAGGCGGTGCGCCAATGCACGCCCCTCGGCGCCGCGCAGATCGAGGCCGATCGACCGTTTGTTGCGGTGTCCGGCCGCATAGGTGTGGCTCACGGTGGTCAGGTTGCCGCGCAGCCCATCCGGGAACGCGGAGTTCTCGATCTTCACCACGTCGGCGCCCAGATCGCCGAACAGCCGGCCGGTATCGCTGCCCACCACGATCACGCCGAGATCGAGTACCCGCACCCCCTCCAGCGGCAGGCCCTCGTGACGACGGGGCCGGTCGGCCAGGATCGGCGCGCTGCGGGGTGCGCCGGCGGCGGTATCGGGGGCGTTGAGTGCGCTGGCCCGGTGACCGTCGATCTCGGCCACACCGACCGGGACCGGTACGCGGAGCCCGGCCTCGAGTTCCACCTCGCGGAAGAAACCACGCTGTTCGACCTGCTCGGTACGCAGCGCCTCGGGCAGCGTGAGCACCGCGGCGGTGGGCACGCCGTGGCGCTGGCCCTCGACCTCCAACTCGGCGCGGGTCCGATCGGCGCAGAACCGGCCGATCGCCGCCAGCAGGGCCGGCGAGCTCAACCGCACGCGCAGGCCGTTGAACGACGGGTCGGCGAATTCGTCGGGCCGGCCCATCCATTCGAACATGCCCTGCCACTGCCGTTTGGCCAACAGGCAGATCCGGACGTGCCCGTCCTTGCAGGCGATGATGGGGTAACGCAGTTGTTCGGCATCCCAATTGCGGCGCTGCGCGTTCAGGGCGACACCGGCCGACGCCGTCCCCGCCGTGCCGAACGGCGGGTCGAGGGTCTGCATCGCGCCTTCGAGCACCGAGAAGTCGATGAGATCCCCTGCGCCGGTGCGTAATCGGTCCAGGAACACGCTGATCGTCATGACGGCGGCCTGTGCGGCGGCGACGTGATAGGGCAGCTGGTGCGCCGGCGGGACCAGGGGCTCGCGTCCCGGGATACCCGAGCGGGACAGCTCGCTGCTCAGGGCGTGCAACACCGGGGTGGTGGCCTGCCAGCCGCTGAATCGGGTGTCCCGGCCGAAATCGCTGAGGGACAGGATCACCAGGCCCGGGTGCCGGGTGCGGATCGTGGTGACGGACAGCGCCTGCTCGGCCGCGGAACCTGGGGCGGTGTTCTCGATGAGGATGTCCGCGTCGCCGAGCAGCCGGCTCCAGTCTGCGGCGTCGACCTCCAGCGGAGTCATTCCGTGCCGATTGATCGCCGTCGTCAACGGAACCGAATCGATATGCGGACCAACAGGTCTGTCCTCGGTGACGCCCGGCAGCAGTACCGGGGTGACCTCTGCGCCGAGGTCGGCGAGCAGCCGGCCGACGGCGGTCATCGGGCCGGAGGACAGGTCCAGGATCCGGACACCGGACAGCGGCGGGTCGTAAGTCACACTGGGGCGAGCGGAGCGACGGGGATTCATACGCTCAGCTCCGCCGAGCCTCGCGGAACGGGATGTCGCGGTCCACTTCGGGCTCCTTGGGCAGTCCCAGCACCCGCTCACCGATGATGTTGCGCTGGATCTGGTCGGTGCCGCCGCCGATGGAGGTGAAGAAGGCGTTGAGCGCCAGGAAGTTGACGTCGTCGGCCTCGGCGTTGTCGGGTCCGGCCAAAAGCGCCTCGGCGCCGATGATCTCGGTCTTCAACGCGGCTTCGGAGTGCAGGATGCGCGACATCGCGAGTTTGCCCAGGGACATGATCGAGCTCGACGTACCCTGTGCGGTCGCGGCTTTGGCGCGGGCGTTGTTCAGCGCGTTCAGTTCGCGCAGCGCCAGGACCTCCGCCAGTTGCCCGCGGATCGCGGGATCGTCCAGGCGGTCGTGGTCGCGGGCCAGTTCGATCAGACTGTCGGCCCGGGACCGGTTGCGGGACGAGCGACCGGCGTCGCCCATGACCGACCGCTCATAGGCCAGCGCCGTCTGGAGCACCCGCCAGCCGTTGCCCTCGCCGCCGATCAGGTTGGCGTCGGGCACCCGCGCATCGGTGATGAACACCTCGTTGAAATGGGATTCCCCGGTGATCTGGACCAGCGGCCGCACCTCGATCCCGGGCTGGCGCATCGGGATCACGAAGAAGCTGATGCCCTTGTGTTTGGGCACATCCCAGTCGGTGCGCGCGATCAGCAGTCCGTACTCCGCTGTCGCCGCGCCCGAGGTCCACACCTTCTGGCCGTTGATCACCCAGTCGTCGCCGTCGCGCACCGCCGTGGTGCGCACCGCGGCCAGGTCCGATCCGGCGCCGGGCTCGCTGTAGAGCAGGCAGGTGCGGGATCGTTCGGTGATGAAGCCGCGTAGCAGTTGGGCTTTCAGGTCATCGCTGCCGAACGTGAGCACGGTGTTGGCCGGGATGCTGTATTTGTCCTGCCGGGCTCCCGGCGCTTTGACCGCACGGAACTCCTGCTCGATGATGACGGCCAACTCGTTGGGGTACGCGCGGCCGAACCACTGGGTGGGGTAGGTGGGCACGGCGTAGCCGGCGTCGAGCACCTTCTCCAGCCAGGCGATCTTCTCCGGTGAGCTGGACCACGGGTCAGTGGATTTGGGCAGGCCGGTCCAATGGTGGGCCAGCCATTCGCGGACCTCGGTCCGCAGGTCGTCCTGGGGCGAGCGCAGCGACGGGGAATGGTCCTGGGGCGAGCGAAGCGACGGGGAATGGTCCGACATGTCAGGCCCCCTTTGCGACCAGGTAGCGTTCTCGGAACTGCGCGGGACTGCCGAACAACGGCACGCCGGTGCGTGCCCGGCGCAGGAATCGGTGTGCCGGATGCTCCCAGGTGAAGCCGATTCCGCCGTGCATCTGGATGGCCTGCATGGCAGTGGTGTGATACACCTGCGCGCAGGTGAATGCGGCGAGTGCGATTGCCGCGTCGGCATTCTCGGTGCCGAACTGCGCGGCCGCATGCTGGGCGGCCGAGGTCGCGGATTCGACCTCCAGCAGCAGATCGGCCGCCATGTGCTTGAGCGCCTGGAAGCTGCCGATCGGCCGGCCGAACTGGATCCGGGTCTTCAGGTAGTCGACGGTGATCTCGAAGATCCGCCGCGCCCCGCCGGCCTGCTCACCGGCCAGCGCGATCACCGCCAAATCGAGGGCGCGCTGCACCGCGTCCCATCCGGCGGTGCCGAGCCTGCGAGCCGGGACCCCATCGAAGGCGAAGACGGACAGCGGCGTGGAGGGATCGAAAACCGTTGCCGCGGTGCGCTGCAGGCCCGGTGCTTCCGGCGCCACCTCGAACACGCCGAAGTCGTGGCCGATGCGCGCCACCACCAGCAGCACATCGGCGATCTGCCCATGCAACACGTAATGCGCGGTGCCGTGCAGGGTATCGCCGTCTGCCCGTACCGCCACGCCGCCGGGGGACCACGTGCCGGTCGCACCCGTGAGCGCGACGGTGCCGATCCGGCTGCCGTCGGCCAGGCCCGGCAACAGGCGGCGGCGGTCCTGCTCCGTGCCCGCCGCCTCGATGAGCGCGACCGTGAGCACGGCGCTGGCCAGGAACGGGGCGGGCAGCAAGGCCGCGCCGGTCTCCTCGGCCACCGCCTCCAACTCCTGGGCGCCCAGGCCGACCCCGCCGTATTCGGTGCCCACCAGCAGTCCGGCCACGCCCTGGGCGGCCAGTTTGTGCCACAGTGCCCGATCGAACTCACCCGGTGCCTGGCTGGAGAGCAGATCGCGCACCGCGGATCGCAGTTCGGCGCGTTCGGCCACGCTGATCGTCATCCGTCCATGCAACGCGACCGCGGGCATGGTGTACATCACGTATCGCGACACCGATACGTTTCCGATACGGAAACGCTCAGAGATCGCCGTCGTCGGTCAGCACGCGCGCAGCGATCCGGAACGCGGTGTTGGCGTCGGGGACCCCACAGTAGATCGCGGTCTGCAACAACAGTTCCTTGATCTCGTCCACGGTCAGACCGTTGCGCCGTGCCGCGCGAACGTGCATCGCCAACTCCTCGTGATGGCCGCGGGCCACCAGAGCGGTCAGCGTGATCAGTGAGCGGCTGCGTCGGTCCAGGCCGGGCCGGGTCCAGATATCACCCCAGGCGTAGCGGGTGATCAGGTCCTGGAAGTCGGCGGTGAAATCGGTGGTGGTGTCGATGGCGCGGTCGACATGCGCGTCGCCGAGCACCGCCCGCCGCACCGCCATGCCGTCGTCGTAGCCGCTCACTGTGCCTCCTTGAGATGGTTGCGGGCTCGCTGCAGCACCAGATCCACCAGCACGTCGGTGGCACCCAGATACTGCGCGGCCGGGGTCCGGCCGGTCAGGCCGGCCATGGTCTGCTGTTCGGCGTAGATACCCTGTGCTTCCCGCTGATGGGTGGTGGCCCGCGCGGTGTCGACGCGCAGCCCGGACAACAGTTCGGTGGCCTGGGACGCGGCCACCAGGGTGCGTCGGACGAGGGTCCGCAGGGTCGCCCACTCGGCATGCCAGCCACCGTCGGCGCGTTCGTCGACGCTGGCCGCGGACGCCGCGTGCAGGGTGGCGCCCAGGTGTGGGGCCGTCAGCGCTGTTCGGCGCAACAGCACGGTCAGCACCGGATTGCTCTTGTGCGGCATGGTCGATGACCCGCCGCCGGATCCTTCGGCGAGTTCGCCGGCGCGCACGCCCGCGGCGATGTCGTTGGCGATGTGCCCCCACGCATCGCAGCAGCCGACGAGCGCATCACCGGTGCGGGTGATCACCGCACGCGTGGTGTGCCACGGAAACGCCTGTGCCAGGCCCAATTTGTCTGCCCAGGCCGCCGCCAACGCGAGCGCCGCCTCCGCGGAGCCGGCCAGTTCGGTGGTCGCGGCCAGCGTTCCGGCCGCCCCGCCGGCCGAAACGGGCCGGGCGGGAAGTGCTTTGAGCGTGTCGATGGCGTCCAGAATGCCGGCCAGCCAGTTCGCGAACTTGCGCGCCGCCGTCCCGGGCAGTGCGGGCTGGGTGAGCGTACGGGTCAGCATCGGGGTGGCCCGGTGCCGTTCGGTCAGCCCGATCAGGGCGTGCACCTGCTGGTCGAGTGCACCGGCCAGCGCGGCGACGGCATCCCGCAGGCACAGCATCAGCGCGGTGTCCAGCACGTCCTGACTGGTGAGTCCGCGGTGCAGCCACCGCGCGGTAGCTGCACCGGCACGGTCCCGCAGCAGGCCGACCAGTCCCGTCACGGGGTTGCCGTCGGCTTCCGCGCCCGCCGCGATGTCGGCGATATCCGCATCGCCGGTCAGTGTGCCGAGATCGGCGGCGGCGGCCCGCGGTGCGATACCGGCGGCGACGAGGGTTGCCAGCCAGGCATTTTCGGCTGTCACCAGAGCCGTGAACAAAGACTCCTCAGCCATCGCAGTCCCGGCGCGGTGGTCGCCGGGCCAGAACAGGTCGCTCACTGGCCGGGGAAGCGCAGGAACACCGTCTCCGCCTCGCCCTGCAACCGGATATCGAAACGGAGTCCGTGCTGGTCACGCTGCGCGATCAGGGTGTCGCGGCGGCCGGCGGGCAGGCTGTCCAGCAACGCATCCGGGCCGGGATCGGGGAGGTAGGCGCGGGTGAACAGGCGGTTCAGCAGCCCGCGGCCGAACACCGTGACGGCGATGAACGGAGCCTTACCCGGATCGGTGGCGCCGGGTTCGACGGTGGTGAAGCTGAAATGCCCCTCGTCATCGGTGGATACCCGGCCCCAGCCGGTGAACGACCAGCCGTCCCGGTGCAGCGAGCCCGCGGTGTGCGGTACCTGGCCGGTCGCGTCGGCTTGCCAGATCTCCAGCATCACATCGGGTACCGGCTTTCCCGCGCCGTCGGTGACGGTGCCGTGGAACCTGATGGAGCCCGGAACACCAGGTGGCACAAGCTCATTCCCGCGTTCGAAGGGCAGGGCGTAACCGTAGAACGGTCCGATGGTCTGGCCCGGGGTCGGCGTCAGCAGCGTGCTCATCGGTGGTCCTCCTCGAAATGCGTGCGGTGCGAACCGGTCAGCACGATGTCCCAGCGGTAGCCGGTGGCCCATTCGTGGCTGGTGACGTCGTGATCGTAGGTGGCGACGAGTCGGTCACGCGCCTTTTGATCGGTGATGGACTGGTAGATCGGGTCCAACCGGAACAGCGGGTCGCCGGGAAAGTACATCTGGGTGATCATCCGCTGGGTGAAATCGGTGCCGAACAAGGAGAAGTGGATGTGGGCCGGCCGCCAGGCGTTGTGGTGGTTCTTCCACGGGTACGGGCCGGGTTTGATGGTGGTGAAGTGGTAGGTCCCGTCGTCGTCGGTGAGGCAGCGACCGACGCCGGTGAAGTTCGGATCCAGTGGCGCATGGTGCTGGTCGCGTTTGTGGATGTAGCGTCCCGCGGAGTTGGCCTGCCAGATCTCCACCAGCTGGCGGGGCACCGGACGTCCGTCGCCGTCGACGATGCGGCCCGTCACGACGATGCGCTCACCGATCGGATCACCGTTGTGCTGGATGGTCAGATCTGATTCCAGGCGGTGCACATCGCGCTCCCCGAAAACGGGTGACCACATCTCGAGCGTCTCGGGATCGGCGTGGTGCAGATCCTTGGTGGGATGGCGCAGCAGGCTGCTGCGGTAGGGCGCGTAGTCCAGTCTCGGTTGGAATTCTTCGATACCCGTTTGCAGGTAGGCGGTTTCGATGGCGGACATCTCGGCGTTGACCTCAGCCTGGCTCGCCGATGCGCTGTCGGGGTTGGTGTCGATGCGGGCGGTCATATCGTCTCCTGTGATTCAGTGCCGGACGAGGTGGTCGGCGGGCGCCTTCTGGCCCAGCAGATCGGTGGGCACATCGCGCGTCTCGCGGGCGGTGAGTGCCGCGGCCGCGGCGATCACACAGACCACGGCGGTGAAGATGCTGATGACCGCCCAGCCGCCCTCGCGCACGCCACCCAGTGCGGTGACGATGGTGGGGGCGAAACCGGCCACCAGGAAACCCAATTGGGTACCGATCGCGACACCGGAGAACCGCACGGGGGTGGCGAACATCTCCCCGTAGAAGGACGGCCAGACCGCGTTGGCCGCGGCGTAGCCGAACGAGAAGGTGGCCACCGCGAGGACGAAGGTCAGCAGCTGATTGCCCTCACTCATCGAGAGCATGTAGAAGGGCATCAGCACCGCCGAGGACAGCGCGCCGTAGATGAACACCGGCTTGCGCCCGATCCGGTCGGCCAGCTTGCCGAACAGCGGCTGGGTGACGAGTGCGAACACGTTGGCCACCACGACCAGCCAGAGCGTGACATCGGCGGGCAGGCCCACCTTCTTGCCGTAGGCGATGGCCAGGTTGCCGAACACGGTGGACACGGCGGCGATGAAGGCGCAGAAGATGACCCGCAGCACGTCGGCCCAGTGGTTGCGCAGCAGGGGGATGAGCGGCATCCGGGCGATGGTGCCCGCGGCCTTGGCCTCGGTGAACTGCGGCGTCTCGTGCAGTTGGCGGCGGATGAAGTAGGCCACCACGACCACCACGGCGCTCAGCCAGAACGGCACCCGCCAGCCCCAGCTGTACTTGGCCTCGTCGGGCAGCGACACGAACGGGATGAGCACGAGCGAGGCCAGGATCAGGCCGCCCTGAGTCCCGGTCAGCGTCCACGAGGTGTAGTAGGCGCGCTGGTGGTCGGGGGAGTGCTCCAGGGTGAGCGAGCTGGCACCGGCCTGCTCGCCGGCGGCCGAGAAGCCCTGCATCAGACGGCAGATCACCAGCAGGGCGGGGGCGGCCCAGCCGATGGTCTCGAAGGTGGGCAGGCAGCCGATGAGGAAGGTGGACAGCCCCATCAGCACGAGGGTGAACATCAGGACCTTCTGGCGGCCGATCCGGTCGCCGAAGTGGCCGAGGATGAAGGCGCCCACCGGTCGGGCCACATAGGCGAAGCCGAAGGTGGCGAAGGACATCACCAGCGCGGCTTCGTCACCCGAGGGGAAGAACACGTGCGGGAAGATCAGCGCGGCGGCCGACCCGAACAGGAAGAAGTCGTAATACTCGACGGCACTTCCCATGAAGCTGGCCAGGGCGGCGCGCCGTGGGGTTCGGCCGGATGCGGTCTCGGGAGGATGCGCTGTGGTGGTCATCGGTTCTCCTATGAACGAATTATCTTGGGCTGAGCTGTCTTACGCGACGAGATTGCGAAAATGGGCGGACATTCTGGCGGCGTCCGGTGCGAGACCGGTGATCAGGGCGAAGGCGTCGACGGCCTGGTGCACGGCCATATGGCCGCCGTCGAGGGTCCGGCAGCCGGTGGCGCGGGCTGTCTGGAGAAGGGCGGTGTCCAGCGGGCGGTAGACGATATCGGCCACCCATAGACCCGGGTGCAGCAGCGCGGTGTCGAAGGCGATACCCGGGTGTTCGGCCATCCCGGTGGGGGTGGCGTGTACGACGCCGTCGGCCTCGGGCAGCAGCACCGAAAGCTTGTCGAACGAGGATGCGTCGACATGGGCCTGCGGATGGCGGGCGGCCAGGTCGCCCGCGAGTGCGGTGGCCCGGTCGACGTCGAGGTCCACGACGGTCAGGTGGTCGGTGCCCAGGCCCAGCAGGGCTGCGGCGACCGCGGTTCCGGCGCCGCCGGCGCCCACCAGGATCACGTGCGAGGTGGACGCGCCGGGAAGGCCTTCGGTGAAACCGTGTGCGAAGCCGGTGATGTCGGTGTTGTATCCGTGCGCGCGCCCGCCGCGGAACACGACGGTGTTGACGGCGCCCAGGGCGCGCGCGGTGTCGTCGATGTCGTCGAGGTGCTCGACGACGAGTTGCTTGCACGGGTGGGTGATGTTGAGGGCGTCGTAGCCCAGGGTCCGGGCCCAGCTCAGTACGTCGCCGACGCGATCGGGGGACAGGCCGAGCACGTTGAGGTCCAGGGTGCGGTACACGTAGTCCAGGCCTTGGGCGTGGCCTTCGGTCATGTGCAGGGCCGGCGTGAGCGAAGGGCCGACGCCGGTGCCGACCAGCCCCACGAGGTAGGGGTGCGGTGTGGTCATCTGCGCTCACTCCTTAATGTACGAACTAGTACGTACGCAAAGTAGAGCACTGTGGTGCGCGTCGCGTCAAGAAGGAATTGTGAGGCGGGTCTCGTGACGTCAGGGTTGACTGGTCAGCCAGCCGACGACCACATCGCCGATCATCCGGCGCAGATGGGCGCGCTGGGAGACATCGGAGAAGTCGATCCCGAACAGGTACCCGAAGGTGTACCGGTTGGCCACCTGGAACACGCAGTAGGAGCTGATCACCAGGTGTACGTCCAGGGCGTCGACGTCATCGCGGAAGACGCCCGCGGCGCGGCCGTCGCGCAGGATCTCGTCCAGCAGGGACGTCGCCGGCCGGGACAGTTCGGGCAGTTCACGCAGCTGGGTGATGAATTCACCACGGTGGATGTTCTCGATGGCGACCAGTCGGATGAACGCATCGTGTGCGATGTGGTGGTCGAAGGTGACCTCGGCCAGCATCCTGATGGCCTCCACCGGGCTCTTGTGATCCACCCGCAGTTTCTGCTCGGCATCGCGGATGCCACGGTAAGCGCTCTCCAGAACGGCCAGGTAGAGCTGCTCTTTGCCGCCGAAGTAGTAGTAGATCATCCGTTTGGTGGTGCGGGTGCGCTCGGCGATCTCGTCCACCCGGGCGCCGGAGTAGCCGGATTCGGCGAACACCTCGGTCGCCACCGCCAGCAGCTCCGCGCGGGTGCGTTCGGCATCACGCTGCAGATCGGCTTTCGGCTTGGCGGCCATGACGGCAGAGCTTACTGGTGACCGGCTTCGGCCGGTGCACCGCTTCCGGCTCAATTAACTATTTGGTACATTGATGTCAAGAGTGGCCCCCGTCACAGGAGGAATGATGAAGACATCGATCGCCACGGTCTCGCTCTCCGGCTCGCTCGTCGAGAAGCTGCACGCCTGCGCGGCGGCGGGATTCGACGGCGTCGAGATCTTCGAACCCGACCTGATCGCCGGTGATCACTCACCGGAGGAGATCCGCCAGCTGGCCCGCCGACTGGGGCTGTCGCTGGACCTCTACCAACCCCTGCGCGACCTGGAGGGTGTCGACGACGCCGTCTTCGCCGACAATCTGCGCCGAGCCGGGGCCACCTTCGCCACCGCCCGCCGTCTCGGTATCGACACCGTGCTGGTGTGCAGCAACGTGGCCACGGCGACCATCGACTCCGACGAGGTGTCGGCGCAACAGTTGCGCCGCGTGGGGGAGCTCGCCGCCGAGTACGGTGTGCGGATCGCCTTCGAGGCGCTGGCCTGGGGCCGCTTCATCGACGACTACCGCCGCGCCTGGCGGGTGGTGGAACTGGCCGCACACCCGAATGTCGGTGTGTGCCTTGACAGTTTCCATGTGCTCTCGCGCGGGCACGATCCTTCGGGAATCGCGGACATCCCCGGCGACAAGATCTTCTACCTGCAACTGGCGGACGCGCCCGCACTGTCCATGGACGTGTTGTCGTGGAGCCGCCATCATCGCCTGTTCCCCGGCGAGGGCTCATTCGACCTCGCCGGATTCGTCCGCCACACGCTGGCCGCCGGCTACACCGGCCCGCTGTCGCTGGAGGTCTTCAACGACACCTTCCGCCAGACCGATCCCGGTCACACCGCCGTGCACGCCCTTCGGTCGCTGGTGTGGCTGGACGATCAGGTGGCCCACACCCTCACCGAGGCCACACCGCCGACCGGCTTCGACTTCGTGGAGATCAAGGCCGAGGACACCAGCGAGGTGGAAGTCCTGCTCACCCAGCTCGGCTTCACCCCGCGCGGACGCCACCGCACCAAACCGGTCTCGCTGTGGTCGGCCGGTGCGGCCCGGGTGGTGCTCAACGAACAGCAGGCTCGCGATCAGGTGCCGCACGTCGCGGCCATCGGCCTGCAGGTGCCCGATGCCGAGGCCACCTCGCGGCGCGCGGCCGAACTGATGGCGCCGGTGGCCTACCGGCGCACGTACGCCGCCGAGCAGCCGTTCGGTGCCGCCGTCGCCCCCGACGGGACCGAGATGTTCTGGAGCAGCGAGCCCGCCTGGGTCGCCGAGTTCGAACGCGGTGTACCTCAGGGCCCGAGCCCGGTGGCCGCGATCGACCACGTCAACCTCACCCAGCCCTGGCAGACCGCCGAGGATGCCGTGCTCTTCCTCACCAGTGTGTTCGGCCTGAGCGCGGGGGAGCCGGCCGAGGTGCCCGGGCCCACCGGGTTGGTGCGCAGCCAGGTCATGCACAACGCCGACAAGTCCGTGCGGTTGCCGCTGAACGTCGCGCCGCACATCCTGGACGGCGCGGGCCTGCCCCAGCACGTCGCGTTCTCCTGCACCGATGTCCTCGCGCTGGCCCGCGCCGCACAGGCCGCGGGGCTGCAGTTCCTGGCCATACCGGACAACTACTACGACTACCTGTCCGGCCGGTTCGGCTTGGCCGAGGACACCGTGGCCGAACTGCGCGAGCTCAACCTGCTCTACGACCGGTCACCGCACGGTCACTTCATCCACTTCTACACCCGCACGGTCGGCACCGTGTTCCTGGAATTCGTGCAGCGGTTCGGCGCCTACGACGGTTACGGGACCGACAATGCACCGGTGCGCCTTGCCGCTCAGCGGGGCCGCCTCGGTACCGTACGGACGTGACCGAACGCCTACTGCTGCTCGTCAACGGGCCCAACCTGAACCTGCTGGGTACCCGGCAGCCCGAGGTGTACGGCGCCACCACGCTGCCGGAGATCGAGGCCGCGGTGACCACCCTCGCCGCCGAGCTCGGATTCGGGGTGCGGGCGGTGCAGAGCAACCACGAGGGTGCGTTGATCGACGCGATCCATGCCGCCCGCGGCGAATGCGCCGGCATCATCATCAACCCGGGCGCCTACAGCCACACCTCGATCGCGATCCGCGATGCGCTGTCCTCGGTCGACCTGCCGGTCGTGGAGGTACACCTGAGCAATATCCACGCCCGCGAGGAATTCCGGCACCACTCCTATGTCTCGGCGGTGGCCGACGCCGTCATCGCCGGTGCCGGGCCCGCCGGCTACGACTACGCGGTGCGGTATCTCGCCGCCAAGCTGACATGAGCCTGCAGCCCCCGATCGTGCGCTACGCGGGTTATCTGGTGGCCGCGGAGGCGGTCACCGCCCTCGCCGTGGCCGTCGTACTCGCGGTGCTGGCCAGTGGCGGCACCGACAAACATGCGCAGGGATTCAACGCTTACGGCACCGCGGGCTGGTTCGCGATCATGGGCGCCGGCCTGCTGGCCGGCGGCTGGGCGCTGATCACCGGCCGACGCTGGGGGCGCGGGATCGGTGTGTTCGCCAACCTGCTGCTGCTCGGCGTGGCGTGGTACCTGTTCACCTCGCACCAGGTGGCCTACGGGTTCGCCGTCGCGGCGCTCGCCGTACTGACGCTGGGCATGCTGTTCAGCCCGTCGGCCGTGCACTGGACCACCGGTGAAGACTAGCCCTCGGTGCGGGTGCTGAGCACCCGCCGGGCGCTGGCTCGCCGGTCCTCGATGGCGCGGCCGAATTCCTGCAGCAGCAGGGGGTTCCGCTGGACCACCAACTCGATGTGCTCACGGTCCACATGCACCACCGTGACCTCGCTGAGGGCATGCGCGTAGCCGATGACGGGCTGCCGGGTCAGGGTGCTCTGGCCGAGGAACCCGCCCTCTTCGAGCGTGCCGATCGTCAGCCGCGGTTCATCTCCGGTTCCCGTGGTCAGTGCGACACGACCGGCCAGGATGAACGTCATACGATCCGGCACCTCACCGGCGCGCTGGATCACCTCGTCGGCGCCGTAGCGATCCAGCGTGGCGGAGGGAATCAGCTCCTGTTGCTGTTCGGCGTTCAGTCGCAACGTCGGTGCCACCACTTCGGCCACCGCTGCGGCGATCCGCTCGGGTGTCGTGAAATCGTCTGCGGCCTCGTCGAGATGCAGACCCGCGCGCCGCGACGCGTACCAGATCCATTGCAGGAAGGTGGTCTTGGCGGGCCCGTCATCGGCGGGCGAGGTCAGCGGGATCGTCGTGCGGTACTCCAGCCCGCCGACAGGTGTCGACGACACGGTGCCGCCGGGGCGCAACTGCGGTAGTTCGGCGGCCACCCTGGTCAGCAGAGCGCACACCTGATTGGGGGGATCGGCCAGCGAGAAGATCGTGGTCACGGTGATCTTGTGGGTGTCGCCGGGCCGGCTGAGGTTCGTGAACGAGGCGCCGGCCAGTACCGAGTTCGGCGTGATCTGCAATCCGGTGCTGGTTTCCAGGTGGACTGCGCGCCAATTGACTTCGACGACCCGGCCGCGGGCGGCCGCGGTGTCCAGCCAGTCGCCCAGCTGAAACGGCTGCTCGAACAGCATCAGCAGGCCGGAGATGATCTGGCCGACCGAGTTCTGCAAGGTCAGACCGATGACGATCGAGGTGATGCCGAGCGCGGTGAACAGGCCGCGGACGTTCGCGCCCCAGATGTAGGAGAAGATCAGCGCCAAGCCGACGGCGATCAGCACGAAGCGCCCGACATCGACGAAGATCGTCGGAACCCGCTTGCGCCAGGTGCCCGCGGGAGCGCCCTGGAAGAGGGTGGCATTCACCCCGGACAGCAGCAGCACCAGCACGACGAAGGCGAAGAGGGTGGCGACCGTGCGGACCGAGGTGGCTTCGGCCGGAACCTGTCTGGCTTCGGTCAGCAGCAGCAACAGCGCACCGAGCGGCAACAGGTAGTTGCGCATCACCGTCACCGGTCGCGCCAGCGCGCTCTGTTTCCGCCGCAGCGCATGCTGCCACTCGGTGAGCAGCACCAGCCCGATCGGCAGTCCGATCGCGATGCCGACGGCCCAGTAGAACCAGGACGAGGTGAAGACGTCGGCCGTCATCGTGGCTCCACCAATCGCCAGATGGGTTCGTCGTGCCCGTCCACGTTCACCGTGCCGACGGAGGTGAAGGTCATCGTCTCGCGCAGCGCTTGGTACACCCGGTCGGTGACGTCGATCCCGAGTTGTGACGAGCCGCTCTTGATCTGGTAGGCGACGTTCACCGCCGCTCCCCACATGTCGAACACGACGGAATGGCGGCCGCCGAGACCACTGCTCACCGTGCCGGTGTCGATACCGGCACGCAGGCCCAGATTGTTGTTGGTCTCGCTGTTGAACCGGTCGATGATGCGCTGGCATTCCACCGCGAAATCGACCGTCCGGCGCACGTTGTCCAGCCGCGGCACGTTCAAGCCGCAACTGCCCAGATAGCCGTTGCGCACCGCCCGGCCGCGCTCGATGCCGAGACTGTCTGCAGCGGCGTCGAATTGGCGCTCGATCTCGTTGACCAGGGCCAGCGAGCGATCCGAGGTCAGCTCGGCCTGGAGGCGGTCGAGCCCGACGATATCGGCGAAGATCACCGTGACGTCCTGATGCTCCTCGGCGGCGATCTCCTCACCCTGCCGGTAGCGCTCGGCGATCGGCTCGGGCATCAGCAGTGCCAACAGTCGGGCATTCTCCTTACGCTGCTCGACGAGGAGTTCCTCCTTGACCGTCAGGCTTCTGCTCATCTCGTTGAATGCCTCGGTCAGATCACCGATCTCGTCCCGCGTCTCGATCGGTATCGCGACGTCGTAGTCACCGGCGCTGATCCGTTGCGCGCCGGCTTCCAGTCGTCGAATCGGCCGGACGAACAGCTGGGCGAGGAACACCGAGGCCACGCAGACGGCGAAGATGATCCCGACCGTCGACATCACCATGGTCCTGGTGAACGTCGACTCCCTGGCGAAGGCCTCCTCGGTGTTGACCGTCGCGACGATGGACCAGTGCAGTTCCGAATCGGGGATCACCACCGGGGCGTAGGCCTGCAGCGATCTGTTGCCGAGGTAGTCGGTCGCGATCTGGGTCCCCGACTCACCGCGCGCGGCCGCGCGCGTGGTCTCCGGTGGGATGGGCTGGACGAGCGTGGTGCCGCCCAACTGGATGGCCCGGTCGGCGATATCGCGCGGGGTGCCGGCCTCGACGACATCGTGTCGGTAGACCTGCGGATCCTGCAGGAAAACCCGGGAATCGGAGCGCATCAGATTGTCGGGACCGACCAGGAAGACTTCGCCGGTGTCACCGAGGCCGAACTCCGTCCAGCGCTTGTCGAAGGTCATCAGCCTGTTGATCTTCGACGCCGGGAACTGCATCGCGAGTACACCCACCGCGTGACCGTCCGCCACGACCGGAGTGACCATCCACGCCGTCGGCTCGTTCTCGGCGGGTTGGTAGAGCTCGAAATCGGTGAATCCCACATAGTCGATTGCGTTGGAGGACAGGGCTTTCTGGTATGCGGCACGCAGCTTGGATCCGCTGTACGGTCCGGTCAGGATGTTGGTGCCCAGATCGACGTCTTTGTACGCGGTGTAGACCATGTTGCCGCGGGTGTCCAGGAGCATCGCGTCCTCGAACTCGAAGCGGGTGACGATCTCGCGGAAGAAATCCTGGTATCGGGCGTTGGCGGCCGACCACGGGCTGCCGTCGTGGGCGTCGTCCATCTTGACGGCAGTGTCGTCGTTCTGCCGAAGTGCGGTGTAGTTGGCCTGGAGGTAGCGCTGCGCGGTGTCCTGCGGGATCAACTGGTCGGCGTCGAGCTTGACCCCGCTGGCCTGCTGAACCTGTGTGAGATAGGTGTTGGTGTAGTAGTCGGTGAGTGACTGCGCCTGCGCCGGACTGAGGGGTTTGTTCTCCAGTGCGTCGAATCCGGCGGTGAAGTCCGCCAGGGCGCTCCGGGTGGTGGCACCCCGGGCGTAGATGATCATCGAGTTCTTCAGGTCGTTCAGTTGTTCCTGGAGCGCGCGCGACTGTGACTGCCGCACTTCCGTCAGGCGGGTGAAGGCGGAGTCGCGCAGTGAGGTCCGGCCCGCCTGGAAAGCGATGATGCCGACGACGGTGGCCGCCACGATGGTGCACAGCACCAACATCACCACGAGCTTGGACTGGATGCTGACATTGGCGAGCAGCCGACGACGCTGGAAGCGGTCGATTCGCCGAGACAGCGCCGAGGGTTTGGTACCTGATCCGGGCGCGTTGTCACCCCGATCCGCGGCAGCGTGTTGCTCCGATACCTCTGCCATCGGCATCCCTTCGCCGCTCCGACCTCACCGGTCCGGCCGCAGATTAACACCGAAGTGACAGATGGGGACCAAGTGCCTGATGGGATTTGTCAAGAATTTACGCAACCGCAGGCCGGCCGAGACCGAAACCGCCGCGGATCCTGTCGGTCGCGTGTGGTCAGGCGCTCTCTTGCGCCAGTGCGGTCAGTTCGGGTCCGGACACCCGATAGGTGGTCCACTCGGTCTGCGGCTTGCCGCCGACACTGTCGTACAGGGCGATCGCGTTGACATTCCAGTTGAGCACCGCCCACGACAGCCGGGTGCCGCCGCGCCGCACACATTCGGCGGCCAAGGTGGCCAACAACTTCCGGGCCAGACCGCGCCGCCGAAATGCCGGGCGCACGAACAGGTCTTCGAGGTAGATCCCGGTCACCCCGTCCCAGGTGGAGAAGTTCAGGAACCACACCGCGGTGGCCGCGGCCTGTCCGTCGACCTCGACCACATGCGCGTACGCCACCGGCTCCGGGCCGAAAAGGGCGGTGTGCAAGTGCCCTTCGGTGACGGTGCATTCGTCGGAAGCGTTCTCGAACTCGGCGAGCTCCCGGATCATCCCGATGATCTCGGGCTCGTCACCGGGTCGGGCCCAGCGGATCAACTCACTCATTCGCTACTCCTAGTCCTGTCAGGATCGTCCGGAACTTGGTGGTGGTTTCGTCGACCTCGTCGTCGGGATCCGATTCGGCGACGATCCCGCCACCGGCATGCGCCAGCGCGGTGCGGCGGTCGGCCGAGAGCACCGCACAGCGGATCGACACCACCCACCGGCCGTCGCCGCGGGCGTCACACCAGCCCACCGCGCCCGCGTAGAAGCCGCGGTCACCCTCGAGTTCGGCGATGAGGGCGGCCGCTGCGTCGGTGGGTACCCCGCCGACGGCCGGAGTGGGGTGCAGGGCCAGCGCGAGATCCAATGCGGTGGTGCTGCTTTCGCGCAAGCGGCCGCGAATCGGGGTGCTCAGGTGCCACAGCGCGTCGGTGCCGTGCAACTCGGGTTCGGGTGCAATCTGCAGCTCCACGCACAGCGGGTCGAGCGCCTTACGCATCACATCGACGACGAATGCGTGTTCGCGGCGGTTCTTTTCGGAGGCCGCGAGCCCCGCGGCGTGGGCGGCGTCGACGGCCGGGTCCGCCGATCGTGGAGCCGATCCGGCGAACGGCTGACAGATCACCGTCTCGCCCTCGCGTGCCACCAACAGCTCGGGGCTGGCGCCGACCAGCGTGCCCGCCGATCCCAGCTCCGCCAGATAGACGGTGGCGGCCGGGTCGGCGCTCGCCAGCCGGCGCAGCACCGAGCGGGGATCCCAGCCGTCGTCGGCGGTCAGTTTCAGCGCGCGGGCCAGCACCACCTTGTCCAGGGCCGACCCGCGCAGCCGGCGCACCGCTTCGGCGACCCGGGCCCGGTGCACCTCGCCGGCGGGCAGGGTCGTGCGTGCGCGCACCGTCGGGGCCGCCGTGACGGGCCAGTCCGGCAGGGCGTCGGTGAACTCCACCCGCTCCGGGGTGAACAACGCGGCGGGCTTGCTCAGGTCAAAAGGCAACGCGCCCAACACAATAGTGGCGGCTCCGGTCCGCAGCGCCTCTTGGGCGTCGGGTATCCGGGGATAGTGCCGGAGGGCTCCGTCGGCGAGCATGGTGCCCGACGGCCCGGAGAGCACGAACGACGGTGTCACGCCGGCAGGCACGGGTTCACATGGCCGGTCAGGCCCAGCGCGGTGATCTGGCGTACGCCGTGCTCGAAACCGCATACGGCGATCGAGGCCGCGGCCATCGACAACCGGATGCCCTCGGACACCGGCAACTCGATCCATCGGGTCAGCATCGAGCGGGAGAAGTGGCCGTGCCCGACGAACACCACATCACGGTCGACCATCTGGCCCAGCGCCAACTCCAGCGCCGCGTCGGCCCGTGCGGTGACATCGGCCATGCTCTCGCCGCCCGGGCACGGATGCGTCCACACCGTCCAACCCGGCACGGACTGCCTGATCTGCGGTGTGGTGAGCCCTTCGTAGTCGCCGTAATCCCACTCGGCCAGCAGGGGCGTGACCTCGTCGACGGTCAGCCCGGCCAGCTCGGCGGTCACCAGGGCGCGCCGGCGCGGACTGCTCACCACCAGCGGGTTGCGCAGCTGCAGATCACCCAGCGCCTCCGCGGCGAGTTCGGCCTGCCTCCTGCCGACATCGGTGAGTTCGAGATCGGTGCGGCCGGTGTGCTTGCCGATCTTCGACCATTCGGTCTCACCGTGTCGAAGCAGGAACAGTCGGTGTTGCTGGACGCTCATCTCGGGGCGAGCGCAGCGACGGGGAAACTTGTCGGGCGAGCGAAGCGATGGGGGAGATCCACCGGGCCGATTCTGCCCCACGCCCGGCCGCAGTGGATGCTCGCGTGCTTGGATGGTCGGTGTGACGCGAGTACTAGCGGTCGCCAATCAAAAGGGTGGGGTCGCCAAGACCACGACGGTGGCGTCGCTGGGTGCTGCCTTCGTCGAGCTGAAGCAGCGGGTGCTGCTGATCGACCTGGACCCGCAGGGCTGTCTGACGTTCTCGCTGGGCCAGGATCCGGACGACCTGGCGGTGTCGGTGCACGAGGTGCTGCTCGGTGACGTGGAGCCCAGTGCGGCGCTGGTGACCACCGCCGAGGGCATGACGGTGCTGCCGGCCAATATCGACCTGGCCGGTGCCGAGGCGATGCTGTTGATGCGGGCCGGCCGTGAATACGCGCTCAAGCGCGCCCTGGCCAAGGTGTCCGATCAGTTCGACGTCATCATCATCGACTGTCCACCGTCGCTCGGGGTGCTCACGCTCAACGGTCTGACGGCTGCCGATGAGGTGATCGTGCCGCTGCAGTGCGAGACGCTGGCGCACCGCGGCGTCGGCCAGTTCCTGCGCACCGTCAGCGATGTCCAGCAGATCACCAACCCGGATCTCAAGCTGCTCGGTGCGCTGCCCACGCTCTACGACTCGCGCACCACCCACAGCCGTGACGTGCTTTTCGACGTCGTCGACCGGTACAACCTGCCGGTGCTCGCTCCACCGATTCCCCGCACGGTGCGGTTCGCGGAGGCCACAGCCTCCGGCGCCTCGGTCCTGACGGGCCGGAAGAACAAGGGCGCCAACGCTTATCGCGATCTGGCCGGCGCGCTGCTGCGACACTGGAAGACCGGCAAGGCGCTGGCGACGTTCACCCCGGAGCTCTGAGCCCCAGCGCCGGAGGGGATCACCCCAGCGCCACCACGGTGCCCCCGCGCTGCTCCAGCAGCGTCGACCCGGCCACCGCGGGGATCACCGGGTCCTGCGACGGCGGCCGCTTGAGGTCGATATGGCGCACCCCGGCACCGGTTTCGGGATTGAACACGTCGTAGCCCGAGGTGACCGGCACCAGCAACTCGCCGGCCATCAACGTCGCGGGCCCGACCGGAGCGTTGGATCCCGACGGTGCCACCGTGTACTTGTAGCGCAGCTGATTCGCGTCGAACACCAGCACCGAATCGCCGGTCCACCAGGTGATCAGGTCACCGGGATGGGATACCGCGGCGTGGGGGGACACCTGCTGGTTCAGCAGGGTGCTCGCCGTGACGGTGCCGGTGTCGTCCACGACGTTCACGGTCGGTTTCGGGGTCGGGATGTACAGCGCGGTGGTGGTGTCGGACACCGCGATCACCCGCGCGTCGGAGTCGACCGAGACACCGGGCTGCTGCTGGAATTTCGTCTTGGGAGTGTCCTCCTCGTCCGACGGCGTCAGCATCGTCAGGCGCATATCGGCCTGATTGGGGCAGCCCTCCAGTACCGATACCTGCGAGGAGCTGGCCGCGGCGGACACCAGTCGGCACAGCGGGTCCTGCGGCACATCGGGTTTGATCCGGGCGTCCAGGGCGCCCCAACTGAGCATGCGCACCATGTCCGAGCGCCACAGTTCCAGTCGGCTGTCACCGGCCGAGAGCACGGTCGTGCCGTCCGAAGACAGCGTCACCTCGGCGTCCGCGTAGGCCGTCCGGGTGGGGCCACGGCGCCCGGTCTGGGCGTCGATGGTGCTCACCTGTCCGCAGCCCCGGTTGTCCGGGTACACCGCCACCGCGTACTGGTAGACCCAGGTCACCCCGCACAGGTCGAGATCACGTGCATAGGACCACAGCCGCGCACCACTGGCCGGGTCGTGCCCGATGACCTCGCGCCCGTCGCCGGTGACGACGGCACCGGCGACCACCAGGGGCTGGGTCGTCTTGGCGCTCGGGGTCGACCACAGCTCGTGCAGAGCGTCGGGAACTTTCGCGGCGAGTTTCAGGCTCGGCACCGGTGCGGCGGCCGGCGTGCTGATCGTGGCCCGCGCATCACTGGTCCACCAGATCAGCGCGGCGACCACCGCCACCACGACAGCGATGGCTGCGGCTGCCACCAGGTCACCGCGGGTGCGGCGTTCCGGTCGGGGGAGTGCGGGCATTTAGCCGGCGGCGGGGGTCGCGGCCTTACGCGGACGGCGGCGACGCCGGCGCTTGGGCGCACCACCGGCTTCGTCGGTGCCCTCCTCGGAGGTCTCACCGGTGCCACTGAGCTCGGTCACGGCGACCTCGTTGAGAGCTGCGCCGTCCACCTGCTCGGGATGGCCGGTCGCCCCCTGACCACCACGGGTGCGCCGCCGACTGCGGGTGCGTGCCGGGCGCTCGGCCCTTTCGGTCCGCTCGCCGCCCTCGTCGGCGGTGCGCGTCTTGGGCTTGCGTGGGGCCGCGATCGATCCCTTGGCCTCGGTGGGGATATTCAGTTCGGTGTACAGATGGGGCGAGTTCGAGTAGGTCTCGGCGGGATCTGGGGTGTTCAGCCCGAGCGCCTTGTCGATCATCGTCCACCGGGGCAGTTCGTCCCAATCGACCAAGGTGACGGCGATACCGGTCTTGCCGGCGCGGCCGGTGCGACCGATGCGGTGCACGTAGGCCTGCTCGTCCTCGGGGATCTGGAAGTTGATCACGTGGGTGATGTCATCGATGTCGATACCGCGGGCGGCCACGTCGGTGGCCACCAGGACGTCGACGTCACCGTTGCGGAAGCCTTTGAGGGCCTTCTCACGGGCGATCTGACCCAGATCGCCGTGCACGGCGCCGACCTTGAAACCGCGCTCGCCCAGTTCGTCGGCCACCTTCTGCGCGGTGCGCTTGGTGCGGGTGAAGATCATCGTCGCGCCGCGGCCCTCGGCCTGCAGGATGCGCGCGACCATCTCGACCTTGTCCAGGGCGTGGGCGCGGTAGGCGAACTGCTCGGTGGTGTCGTGGGTCTGTGAGGACTGCGGTGCTTCGGCACGGATATGCGTCGGCTGGTTCATGAACGTCCGGGCCAGCGTGATGATCGGATCCGGCATGGTCGCCGAGAACAACATCGCCTGGCGGGTGTCCGGGGTGAGCCGCAGGATGCGCTCGATATCGGGCAGGAAGCCCAGGTCGAGCATCTCGTCGGCCTCGTCGAGCACCAGCACCGACAGCCCGCCGAGCTGCAGATGGCCCTGCTGGGCCAGATCCAGCAGCCGGCCCGGGGTGCCGACGACGACGTCGACGCCCTTCTGAAGCGCCTCGATCTGCGGTTCGTAGGGGCGGCCGCCGTAGATGGCGGTGACCTTCAACTTGCGGCCGTCCGGGCCCGGCACGTACTTCGCCGCGGTGGTCAGGTCGTCGAAGACCTGCAGACACAGCTCGCGGGTCGGGACGACGATCAGGGCGCGCGGGGCGCCGGTCAGCGGGCGGTTCTGGTCGGTGGACACCCGGTGCAGTAGCGGGACGCCGAACGCGAGGGTCTTACCCATCCCGGTGCGGGCCTGGCCGATCAGGTCTTCACCGGCCAGCGCGAGCGGCAGGGTGAGTTCCTGGATGGCGAACGGGTGCTCCTTGCCACTCTCGAGGAGTGCACGGACGATCTCGTCGCGCACGCCGAGGTCGGCGAAGGTGATATTCGATTTGCTGGTCAGAGCGGTCATATGGTGGTCGGCATAGCTTTCGCTGCCTTGCTGCCTTTCGGTGTCATTCCTCGTCGCGTCTGTTGTCACGCGCGCACGAAGATGACGAGAAAGCGGTCGCTTCTCCCCGGATGGGGTGATGTCAGCCCGCTGGGCCCTGCCCTGTCGATCGGGCCGGCCGAACCACGTGCACGCACATTGCCGTAGGCGACGGCGCCTCAGCGAAGCCGTAAACAAGCCGCTGCCTGTCCCTATGATAGCTGGCTTGTCCGCGGCTCGGTCGCAACGGCACCTGGCGTCTAGAGTTGGCCCATGTCTCAGACGTCCCCGGCGCAGCCGGGTGCAGAGCCGCAGCCGGCCGTCTCGGCCGACCATCCCGGCGTCACCGAACTGTTCGCACTGCTGGCCTACGGCGAGGTCGCGGCCTTCTACCGGCTCACCGAGGAGGCGCGGATGGCGCCGAATCTGGCCGGCCGGATCAGCATGGCCAGCATGGCCGCCGCCGAGATGCGGCACTACGAACTGCTGCGTGACGCGTTGGCCGAGCGCCACGTCGACGTCGTCCCGGCAATGACGAAATATGCTTCGGCACTTGAGAATTACCATCGACTGACGACGCCGAGCACATGGCTGGAGGCGTTGGTCAAGACGTATGTCGGCGATGCGCTGGCCGCGGATTTCTACCTCGAGATCGCCCACGTACTACCCGATGATGCGGCCGGCGTGGTGCGGTCGGTGCTCTCCGAGACGGGCCACTCCCAGTTCGTGGTCGCCGAGGTGCGCGCCGCCGTCACCGCCAGCGACCGGCAGCGTCATCGGCTGGCGTTGTGGTCGCGGCGGCTGCTCGGTGAGGCCATCACCCAGGCCCAGTACGTGATGGCCGATCACGACGAACTCGTCGATCTGGTCATCTCCAGCGGTGACGGGCTGCTGCAGATGTCGGAGTTCTTCGACCGGTTGCAGCGCACCCACGCCAGCCGGATGCAGGAACTCGGCCTGGCTTGACGCCGGGCCGGCCCGCTACTTGGTGCAGGTCGCGATGATCGTGTTGTTGGTCTGAGCGACCAGCGGCGTACCCGCCGCGTCGGTGATCGCGCAGTTGAGCTGAGCCCCGATGCTGGTTGCGGTGACCGAGCTGAGCTGCACCCCCGGGTCGAGAGTGATCGTCTTGGTCCACGGCAGCGCCGCGTTGACATCGGTCTGCAGGGCACCCTGCTGGTCGGTGTAGATGATCGTCACCAGGTCCAGCATCTGCCGATTGCCGGTGACCGTGTAGGTGATCGTGCGGGCGGCGGCGGGGTCGACCGCGGGAGCGGCGGCCGGCGCCACCGGGGTCTCTGCCGTGGTCGGCGCCGCGGTGGCCGTCGGCGTGGGGGTCACGGTGGTGACCGTTTCCGCCGGGAGGGCCGGGGTCTGCTGCTGAGCGGGCAGCGGGGCCGGGGCCGGGGCCGAGGTGGTGGCGGGGGCGCTGGTGGTCGCCTGCGCCGCGGAGGTCGACGCCTGGGTGGCTGATACCGAACCGCTGTCGCCGCCGCCGAGGATCACGCCGGTGCAGATGACGGCCACCATCAGGATGACGCCCGCAACGCCCGCGACCCAGATCCACCGGCGGTCCAACTGGTCGTGGTAGTCGGCGGGGAACGCATACTCGTATTCCGCGCCGTCGTATTCCGTGCTGCCGTACTTCGTGCTGCCGTACTTCGTGCTGCCGTACTTCGCGCTCCCGTACTCCGCGTACTCCGCGCCCGTGTCGGCATCGTCGTACTCGTAGGAGTCATCGGAATAACGCGACCGGTAGCCGGCGTCGCGCGTCGCGGAATTTCTTGAATAAGGCCTGCTCATAGCGTTTCCCAAGTGGTCGCGGTGCATACCTGGCCGATGCTAATGGGACTGCTGTGGCGGGTGAGGCCGACGCGGCGAGGCCGCCGGTCACGGTCAGGACTCGTTCTCGTAGCCGTCGTGTCGCGGCCCGTGTGACACCCCGCTTCGCTCTCGGCGTACCGACCTTGGCGTCGTGGTCCGGGCCGCGTCCACTAGCCTGATTGCACGCAAGGCACACCAACCGAAAGGGTCGCAGCGTGGACGTCAAGATCGGGGTCGCCGACAGCCCGCGAGAGCTGGTCATCAACAGCGCGCAGACCCCAGCCGAGGTCGAAGAACTCATCACCAAGGCGCTGGGTTCGGACGGAGTGCTTGCGTTGACCGACGAAAAGGGGCGCCGTTACCTGGTGCAGGCGTCGAAGATCGCCTATGTGGAAATCGGCGCCGCCGATACGCGCCGCGTCGGCTTCGGTGTGGGCGCGGTGGGAGCCGAGGCCGTCAAGAACGGGTGAGCGGCACGTGTGACAGGCCGCCCCAGGCGAACTGCACCGTGCCCTCGACGGCCGCCTCTTTCGTGATGGGGCGGTCGTTGTCGAGCCAGTACCGCGCGCAATCCACGCTCGTGGACACCAGACCGACCGCGATCATCCTGGCTCGATGCGCCTCCAGGCCGGAATCGCGGCTGATCAGGTCGAACACCGCGTCGGTGCACGATTCGGTGGCGACCCGTACCTGGGCCGACACCTGAGGCTCGGTGACGTAGTCGTTCTCGAAGATGAGGCGGTAGCCCTGGCTGTCGTGCTCGACGAAATCGAAGAAGGCCTGCACGGCCGCACGCAGTCGCTGACGGTTGTCGGTGGTGGTCCGCAACGCCTGCCGGACACCGGACACCAGATTGTCCACATGCCGTTGCAGCACCGCCAGATACAGCTCCAGCTTGGACGAAAAGTGTTGGTAGAGCACAGGTTTGCTCACGCCGGCCCGGTCCGCGATCTCATCCATACCTGCGGCGTGGTAACCGCGGTCGACGAACACCTCGCTGGCGGCGATGAGAAGCTGCCCGCGGCGTTCGTCACGCGGGAGCCGGTTTCCGCGCCGGGTGCCGCCGGTGCCCGCCTTGGCGCCTCTTTGTTCGGCGGCATTGGCGAGATCGCTCATCAGGTCCTCAATCTTGAACTCTCATACGCGCACTCAGGCGCTAGCGGGCATGTGCCCATGTGTTGATCGTCACGACATTACTACCGCACCGTGAGGTGGGCCCCGCTGCAGGTCCCTGTGTCGGTGGCGCGCCGGACCTGCGCACGTCACGGTCTGTGTAATCCTGGTGCGGTGACCTACGACCCGGGGCGTCGCGCAAGCGACCGTGCGCCCCTCGGGGAGGAGCGAAGCGACCGGGGGAATGTTCCCGTGCTGCGCAGTGACCGGCGTGAGCCGCTGCGCGCCCAGCGCGACCCGCTGGCCGACGACCAGGGCCGGCCCCGCTCCAACCGCGAGGAACGTCGGAATCTGCGCAAACAGACGTGGCTGGGCCGGTTCGTGTCCACCTACGGATGGCGGGCCTACGCACTGCCGGTGCTGGCCGTACTCACCGTCGTGGTGCTGTACCAGACCGTCACCGGAACGAGCGCCCCCACGCCGGCCAATGCCGACGGCCCGATCCAGGGTCCGCCCACCATCAACTCTCCCGGCACCGCGATCGTCGGGGCGCCGCCCAAAGGCCTCACCCAGTTCGACGCGAACCTGCCGACAGGCATCCTGCCCGCCGGCGGCCCGTTCACCGAGTCGGGCGCCAAGACCTGGCATGTGGTTCCCGGCACCACCCCCAAGGTGGGTGCGGGGAACACCAAGACTTTCCGCTACACCGTCGAGGTCGAGGACGGCGTGGACACCACATCATTCGGCGGCGACGACGGCTTCGCCCGCATGGTCAGCGAGACCCTGGCCAACCCGAAGAGTTGGACGCACAACCCCCAGTTCGCCTTCGAACGCGTCGACGGCGACGCCCAGCCGGATTTCCGGGTGTCGCTGACCTCACCGATGACGGTGCGGGAGGGCTGTGGGTACGACATCCAGCTGGAGGCGTCCTGCTACAACCCGGCGTATTCGGAGAATCAGCCGCGGGTGTTCGTCAACGAGGCCCGTTGGGTGCGCGGTGCGGTGCCGTTCCAGGGCGATATCGGCTCCTACCGGCAGTACCTGATCAACCATGAGGTGGGTCACGCGATCGGTTACCCGAAGCACGAACCGTGCCCGGAGAACGGCGCGCTGGCCCCGGTGATGATGCAGCAGACGTTCTCCACCGACAACGACGATGCCGCCAAATTCGACCCCGAGTCGGTGAAGCCCAACGGACTCACCTGCAAGTTCAACTCCTGGCCGTATCCGATCGCCTGACGGGGAGGCAGGGGAAGGTTTACCCCTGGATTACCGTTGAAGCTGTGGGCCTGGTGAGATTGACGCCAGCATTGCGATCGAGTCAAGGAGAGCCACGGTGACGTCGTTACCACCGCTTGTGGAACCAGCCGCCGAACTGACCCGGGACGAGGTTTCCAGGTACAGCCGTCACCTGATCATCCCGGACCTCGGGGTGGACGGCCAGAAGCGTCTCAAGAATGCCAAAGTGCTGGTCATCGGAGCCGGCGGGCTGGGATCTCCGACACTGTTGTACCTGGCCGCGGCCGGCGTCGGCACCATCGGGATCGTCGAGTTCGACGTGGTCGACGAATCGAACCTGCAGCGGCAGATCATCCACGGTCAGTCCGATATCGGCCGGTCCAAGGCACAGAGCGCCCGCGACTCGGTGCTCGAGGTCAACCCGCTGGTGAACGTGGTGCTGCACGAGCTGCGCCTGGAGCCCGACAATGCGGTGGACCTTTTCGCGCAGTACGACCTGATCCTCGATGGCACCGACAACTTCGCGACGCGCTACCTGGTGAATGATGCCGCCGTGCTGGCCCACAAGCCGTACGTGTGGGGTTCGATCTACCGGTTCGAGGGCCAGGTCTCGGTGTTCTGGGAAGACGCCCCCGACGGGTTGGGCCTCAACTACCGCGATCTGTACCCGGAGCCGCCGCCGCCGGGCATGGTGCCGTCCTGCGCCGAAGGCGGCGTGCTGGGCATCCTGTGCGCGTCCATCGCCTCGGTGATGGGAACGGAGGCCATCAAGCTGATCACCGGAATCGGCGAGACGCTGTTGGGCCGGCTGATGGTGTACGACGCGCTGGACATGACGTACCGCACCATCAAGATCCGCAAGGATCCGTCGACGCCGAAGATCACCGAACTGATCGATTACGAGGCCTTCTGCGGCGTGGTGTCCGATGCCGCCGCCGACGCCGCCGCGGGTTCCACGGTGACGCCGCGCGAACTGCGTGAGCTGCTGGATTCGGGCAAACCGGTCGCGTTGATCGATGTCCGCGAACCGGTCGAGTGGGAGATCAACCACATCGAAGGCGCCGAGCTGATCCCGAAATCGGCGTTGGAGGCCGGCGGCGGCCTGGCGCAGCTGCCGCAGGACCGGACCCCGGTGTTGTACTGCAAGACCGGGGTGCGTTCGGCCGAGGCGCTGGCTGCCGTGAAGAAGGCCGGTTTCGCCGATGCGCTGCATCTACAGGGCGGAATCGTGGCCTGGGCGAAGCAACTCGAGCCCGACATGGTGATGTACTGAGCGCTCTGTGACGCAGGCACCGCTTAGGCTGACGTGCGTGACTGACGAACTGCCACCGGATCATGTGTTGGCGGCGTTCGGATTGGCGGGGTTGACCCCCGTCCCGCTCGGCTCCAGTTGGGAGGGCGGCTGGCGCTGCGGCGAAGTCGTGCTGTCGATGGTCGCCGACCACGCGCGCGCCGCGTGGTCGGCGAAGATCCGTGAGACGTTGTTCGCCGATGGGATCCGGCTCGCCCGGCCTGTCCGGTCCACCGACGGCCGCTATGTCGTGGCCGGGTGGCGTGCCGACACCTTCGTCGCAGGCACTCCGGAACCACGGCACGACGAGGTGGTCTCGGCGGCCGTGCGTCTGCACGAAGCGACGGCCAAGCTCGAGCGGCCGCGATTCCTCACCCAGCCGCCGGTGGCGCCGTGGTCCGATGTCGACGTGTTCATCGCCGCCGACCGTGCCGCGTGGGAAGACCGGCCGCTGCACGCCCTGCCGCCGGGAGCGCGGGTCTCACCGGGTTCGGCGGACGGGCAGAAATCGATCGAGCTGATCAATCAGCTGGCCTCGCTGCGCAAGCCGACCCGAAGCCCCAGCCAGCTGGTGCACGGCGATCTGTACGGCACCGTGCTGTTCGCCGGTGCCGCCGCGCCCGGTATCACCGATATCACCCCGTACTGGCGGCCCTCGGTGTGGGCGGCCGGCGTCGTCGTCGTCGATGCGCTGGCGTGGGGTGACGCCGACGACGGTCTGGTCGAGCGCTGGAGTCCGCTGCCGGAGTGGCCGCAGATGCTGCTGCGCGCACTGATGTTCCGGCTCGCCGTGCACGCGCTGCACCCACGGGCGACTGCGGCGGCATTCCCGGGGCTCGCCCGCACCGCGGCGCTGGTCCGCCTGGCGCTCTAACTGTCAACCGCGCCCAATTGAACAAACGGGCGCGAAAGTGCCAGGAACACTCCACCATTTTGTCGATCTCGGCGTCGGTGTGTTACGCCACCATTGCGGCGGTGAGGTGCGCGCAATGCAGATGTATTCCATCCCTAACCAGTCGGTAATGGCAGGCGCCTGTAATTGGAAGCACCCCAACAACACCCAAACTTGGAGTCCTTCATGGCATTTGACGCATCCATCGCCGAGAACATCGCCACCTCGCTGGCCGAGATCCCGCACCCGTCGCTACCCAAAGGGTCGAACATCTACGGCGGCACCAAGATCTTCCCCGACTACCAGGCCGAGGAGGGCGAGAGCTACTTCACCCTCGTGCACGGTATCGCCCACGAATCCTCCGTCTCCTTCGTGGCCGTGCTGCAGGCCACCCGGGCGCTGCGCAAGGGCTTCGAGTCGGCGATCTACTTCTACGGCCCCGGCGCCATCAATTGCCTTGCCACCCGCGGCTTTCCGAAGACCGGCGACTCCGGCTTCCCCGGTGAGCAGAACATCAACGACGCCCTGGCGACCTTCATCAAGGAGGGCGGCACCGTGTTCGCCTGCCGGTTCGGGCTCGCCCTGCACGGCGGGCGCGAAGAGGACCTCATCGAAGGCGTGATCCCGGCGCATCCACTCGACGTCCAGGACGCGCTCATCTACTACGCCCGCAAGGGCGCCATCATCAACTCGACCTACATGGTCTAGGGGCGCGCCGTCATGACCACACTTGCCGCCGTCTCGGCCAACTTCACCCGGGACCTGGAACAGAACTACGCGCTGATCGCGGCGCTCACCGAGGAGGCCCGCACCAAGGGCGTCGACTTCCTGGTGTTCCCGGAGGCCGCCATCGGCGGCTACCTGTCCTCGCTGGGGAACCACGGCGACACCGTCAAGAACACCAAACGCTCACTGCCACCGGCCATTCGGCTGGACGGGCCGGAGATCGCCAGGGTTCAGCAGATCATCGGTGACCTGGTGATCGCGATCGGCTTCTGCGAACTGGACGACGACGGCGAGACACGCTACAACGCCGCTGCGGTGCTGGACGGCAGCACCGTATACGGCACCTACCGTAAGGTGCACCAGCCACTCGGTGAGGGCATGTCCTACTCCGCGGGATCCGGGTACGGGGTGTTCGACACCCCGGTCGGCCGTGTCGGCCTGCAGATCTGTTACGACAAGGCCTTTCCCGAAGCCGCCCGGATCATGGCGCTGGGCGGCGCGCAGATCATCGCCAGCCTGTCGGCTTGGCCCGCGGCGCGCACCGCCACGGCGGAGAACCTGCAGGACGACCGGTGGACCTACCGGTTCAACCTCTTCGACACCGCTCGGGCGCTGGACAACCAGGTGTTCTGGATCGCCTCCAACCAGAGCGGAACCTTCGGCTCGCTGCGCTACGTCGGCAATGCCAAGGTCGTGGATCCCGGCGGAAACATCTTGGCCACCACACTTCTCGGTAGCGGGATGGCCGTGGCCGAGGTCGACATCGACGACACCTTCCGCACCATGCGCGCCGGGATGTTCCATCTGCGCGACCGCAGGCCCGACGTGTACGGCCCGCTCACCGATACCGACGCCATGCGCGAGGCGAAGTGGCGGGAGCTGGCCCATGCCTGAGATGACCTTCGAGGTGCGCTGGCCCGACGGCAGCACCCAGCGGTGCTACTCGCCGAGCCTGGTCATGCACGACTATCTGTGCACCGGAACGCATTACACCGTCGGTGAGTTCGTCGACCGGTCCACCCGGGGACTCGCCGAGGCCAGTGAGCGGGTGCGGGCCAAGTTCGGGTTCGCCTGCACCTCGGCCGCCGACACCACCGAGCGGATCGCCGGCGCCGCGGCCCGATTCCCGCAACAGGCGCTCATCCAGATCACCGGCATGCATCCCGCACTGGAGCAGTCATGACCACCACGCACATTCCGGTTGCGATCATCGGCGGCGGGCAGGCCGGGCTGTCGGTCAGCTGGTACCTGGGCCGCATGGGCGTCGAACACATCGTGCTGGAGGCGCAAACCCCGGTGCATGCCTGGGCAGACACCCGTTGGGACAACTTCACTCTGGTCACGCCCAACTGGCACTGCCGGCTACCCGGGTACGCCTATGCCGGACCAGATCCGGACGGCTTCATGACCCGCGACGAGGTAGTGGACTGGCTGGCGGGCTGGTTGGACACGTTCGAGCCGCCGCTGCGCACGCATACCCGCGTCACCCGGCTGGCCAACCGCGCCGAGGGCGGATTCGAGCTCACCCTCAACGGGCCGGAGACACTGACCTGCGACCAGGCCGTCATCGCCACCGGTGGCTATCCACTTCCCGTGATACCCCCGTACGCAAGCACATTGGACGCCGGTATCACCCAGATCCATTCTGAGTTGTACCGCAATGCCGCCCAGTTGCCCGACGGTGCGGTCCTGGTGGTCGGTACCGGACAGTCCGGCGCCCAGATCGCCGAGGATCTCCATCTGGCAGGCCGCCAGGTGCATCTGGCCGTCGGCAGCGCGCCACGCGTCGCCCGGTTCTACCGGGGCCGGGACTGCATGACCTGGCTGGCGGATATGGGGCTCTACGACAAGCCTGCCCAGCAGTACCCGGGTGGTAAGGCCGCCATCGAGAAGACCAACCACTACGTCACCGGCCGCGACGGCGGCCGCGATGTCGACCTGCGCCAGTTCGCTGCCGAGGGGATGAAGCTCTACGGCACGCTGGCCGACGGCAAGGACTCGTGGTTGCGGTTCGAGCCCACCCTCACCGAGGCGCTGGACCACGCGGATGCGGTGTACAACTCGATCTGCTCCGATATCGACCGCTACATCGACGGAGCGGGAATCGACGCGCCACCGCCGTCCCGTTACCAGCCGGTGTGGTCACCCGAAACCGAACCCACCGCACTGGATCTGGCCGAAGCCGGCGTCACCAGCATCGTGTGGGCCATCGGCTATCGGCCCGACTACCGCTGGATCGAGGCCAGCGCCTTCGACGGTGGCGGTCGGCCCATGCAGACCCGCGGGATCACCAACGTCGACGGGCTGAGTTTCATCGGGCTACCGTGGATGCACACCTGGGGATCCGGCCGTTTTCTGGGCATCGACCGCGACGCCAAGCACGTCGCCGACACCATCATCAGCAGCAAGGTTCGCCGCCGCACCTTCCATACCGACGCCGTCGCGATCTAGGGAGTTGTTGTGTCTGTATCCACGCGAGTCGACCTGGCCCTGCTGGGCTTCCGCGGCCGGCCACCGGTCAGCCGCACCGCGGGCGCCGGCCCGAGCGCCGACGGCCACCTCGTCATCGACGGCCTCAACGCGGCCATTCCGCGGAATCCGCAGAGTCCGTTCGTGTTCGACGGCGCCCGGGTGCTGCTCGACGGTGAGGACACCGGGTTGGACGTCGAGGTCGTCGACCGACCCAGGTTCTACGACCTGAGCACCTCCGACGGGGTGCCCTACGAGAAACTGGCTCGGCTGCACGGTCGTAACGTGCTGGCCACCACCGTGGTGCAGACCTGCATCCGCTACGGGGAGGACCAGCGGTGCCGGTTCTGCACCATCGAGGAGTCGCTGCGCAGCGGCGCCACCACGGCGGTCAAACGTCCCGCCGAACTCGCCGAAGTGGCCGAGGCCGCCGTCCGGCTCGACGGCGTCACCCAGATGGTGATGACCACCGGCACCTCGGCCGGAACCGACCGCGGTGCACGACATCTGGCGCGCTGCGTACGGGCCGTCAAGGCCGCAGTGCCGAACCTGCCCATCCAGGTGCAGTGCGAGCCACCCGCCGACCTGGCGGTACTCACCGAACTGCGGGAGGCGGGTGCAGACGCCATCGGCATCCATGTCGAATCGCTCGACGAGGAGGTGCGACGGCGCTGGATGCCCGGCAAGGCCACGGTGCCGATGGACAGCTATCGGGCCGCGTGGCGTGAGGCGGTGCGGGTGTTCGGCCGCAACCAGGTCTCCACGTACCTGCTGGTCGGACTGGGCGAGAATCCGGACGAACTCGTCGCCGGGGCAACCGAACTGATCGAGATGGGTGTCTACCCGTTCGTGGTGCCCTACCGGCCGCAGCCCGGCTCGTTGGCCGTCGACGTCGATGCTGCCGCCGCCCCGGACTCGGCCCTGGTGGAGAAGGTCTCCCGCGAGGTCGCCGCGGCGCTGGCCATGGCGGGGATGGCCGGGACCGACCAGCGGGCCGGGTGCGCGGCCTGCGGAGCCTGCTCGGTATTGCAAAGCCTGGGGGCCTGATGATCAGATTCGATGCCAGCCCGGTGCCCTCGGAGCTGTCCATTCTCGCCGGAACACGCCCGCCTGCACCGTTTCTCATCCACCCGGCCGAGGGTGTCGAGCTCGACGGGTACCACCGGCTGCGGCGGGACGCCTTCGTCCTCGAGCAGGGTCTTTTCGCCCACAGCGACCGTGACGATATCGATGACGATCCCCGCACCGTGGTGTTGGTCGCCACCGGGCCCGACGGGCGAGTTCTCGGGGGAGTCCGGTTGGCACCCGTGGGTGCGGTGGACCTGGGCTGGTGGACCGGCAGCCGGCTGGTCGCCGAACGCGGCGGGCCCCGTGGTGTCGGGCCGGCGCTGATCCAGGCCGCCTGCGCACACGCCGAGTCGGCGGGCGTCCTGCGCTTCGAAGCCACCGTGCAACAGCGTTATCTGCCTCTGTTCGACGCACTGGGCTGGCAGACTCTGGGCGACACCGAGGTCGCCGGCCGGCCGCACGCGGCGGTCCGCTGGCCGCTCAACCCGTTCCGGGCCCTGGCCGCGGCGACCAAGACGTTCCTCGGGCCGGCGCTGGCTCCGCTGCGGGCTGCGGACGGCGCGCTCGGCCCGGTCGGGTTCGTCGGCGACGACGGGGCGCCGGTCGCGGGCACCGATCTCGTGGCCGCGTGCGACGCCATCATTGCGTCCATGGTCGAACGCGACCCTGAGTGGGCGGGCTGGTGCTCGGTGTTGGTGAATGTCAACGATTTGGCCGCGATGGGGGCCGCACCGGTGGGGCTGCTGGATGCGGTCGGTGCCCCCACCCGGGCCCTGCTGGATCGGATCATCGGCGGTATCGCCGCGGCGTCGCACGCCTGGGACGTGCCGGTGCTGGGCGGGCACACCCAGCTCGGCGTGCCCGCTGCGCTGGCCGTCACCGCACTGGGCCGCACCCGCACACCCGTGCCCGGCGGCGGCGGGTGCGCCGGTGACGCGATCGCGCTCACCGCCGATCTCACCGGTGGCTGGCGGCCCGGATATACCGGCCGGCAATGGGATTCGACAAGCGGACGGGATGGTACCGACCTGCGCGCGATGACCGGACTGGTCGCCGCGATGCGCCCCGCCGCGGCCAAGGATGTCAGCATGGCCGGCGTCGTCGGCACCTTGGGCATGCTGGCCGAAGCGGGCGGCACCGGAGCGGAGCTGGACGTCGCCGCGGTGCCGCGTCCCGCCGGCGCCGCGATGGGCTCATGGCTGACCTGTTTTCCCGGTTACGCGATGCTCACCGCGGGTGCCCACGAGTCCGTGCCGACGCCACCGGGGGTGGTCACTGCCGCCTGCGGGTCGCTCACCAGAGCGCCGGGAGTGCGCCTACGCTGGCCTGACGGGGTGACGACGACGGCACTGACGTCGTCGGTCACCGGTCTCGGAGCGGCTTGAGGGGAGCCATGGCGACAGTCACGCTGGGAGCCGTAGCCGCTCATTTCGGCCGCGATGTGGATCGCGGCGTGTCCAAGGTCGTCGGCATCGTCGAATCGGCGGCCCGCGACGGGGTCGACCTCTTGGTGCTTCCGGATGCCTGCCTCGGGGGCTATATCGGTGATTTCGCCGCACCCGACCCCGACGACCCGCCGCCGGCCCTGGATCCCGACGGCCCCGAGATCGCCGCCGTGATCGCTGCGGCGGGCCCGATGACCGTGTGCGTCGGCTACGCCGAGGCCGCACCGGGCGGGGGCCGGTACAACGCCTCGATCTGCGTGTCCGGCGACGGTGTGCTCGGCGCGTACCGCAAGGTGCACCAGCCCGCCGGTGAGGCCCTGACCTATCTGGCCGGTGACGCGTTCGCGGCGTTCGACACACCCGTCGGGCGGGTCGGCATGCTCATCGACTACGACAAGACCTTCCCCGAGGCTGCCCGGGCGCTGGCGCTCGACGGTGCGCACATCATCGCTGCCTTGTCGGCCTGGCCCGCGAGCATCACCGACCGCGCGTCCCGGCTGCCCGCCGATCGGCAGTCACGGCTGTTCGACCTCTACGACTGCGCCCGGGCGGCGGAGAACCAGGTGGTCCTGGTGTCGTCCAATCAGACCGGTGTGATGGGCAACCTGCGCTTCCTCGGGCAGGCCAAGGTGGTCGGACCGGGTGGGGACATCTTGGCCACCACGCGGTCCAAGGGTGGGATGGCCAAGGTCGAGATCGATGTCGAAGCCGAGATCTCACGCGCCAGAAGGGTGTTGAACCATCTTGCCGAACGGCGCCCGGAGACGTATCGGGCCAAGTCGGTGCGGGGCTGAGATGCGGATCGCCCTGCTGACGTACTCCACCAAACCCCGTGGGGGAGTGGTGCATACGCTCTATCTGGCCGAGGCGCTGGCGCGGCTGGGCGCCGAGGTGACGGTGTGGTCGCTGGCCCGTGCTGGGGACCGGGGCTTCTTCCGCGACGTCGACCCGGCCGTGACGGTCCGGCTGGTGGAGTTCACCGACCATGCGGGAGACACCGTCACCGATCGCATCGTCCGGTCGATCGAGGTACTCGGGCGCGCGTTCACCCCGGGTGACTATGACATCGTGCATGCGCAGGATTGCATCAGCGCCAACGCCGTCGGCGTCTGCATCCGCACCATCCACCACCTCGACCAGTTCACCACCCCGGTGCTCGCGGAATGCCACGAGAAGGCGATCGTCGAGCCGTACGCTCGGATCTGCGTGTCCGCCGCCGTGGCGGCCGAGGTACGTGCCGGCTGGGGTTTCGACCCGGTGGTGATACCCAATGGTGTTGACGCACAACGATTCATCGATGCAGCGGCGGATATCGACGGCCAATCCCGCTGGCGGGACGAGCTGGGCGGCTACCTCCTGACCGTCGGTGGTATCGAACCGCGCAAGGGCACCTTGGATCTGGTGGGCGCCTATCACCTTCTGCGACAACAGCACCCCGAACTGGCCCTGGTGATCGCCGGCGGTGAGACGCTGTTCGACTACCGTGACTACCGGGCCGCATTCGACAAGGCCTGTGCCGAGCTCGAAGTCGCCCCGGTCATCCTCGGTGCCATCGCCGACGATGATCTGCCGGCACTGGTCGCCGGGTGTGACGTGTTCGCCTTCCCGTCCACCAAGGAGGGGTTCGGATTGGCGGCGATGGAGGCGCTGGCGGCCGGGCGGCCGGTGGTGACCCGTGATCTGCCGGTGCTGCGGGAAGTGTTCGGCGACACGGTGCGCTTTGCCGCCGATATGGCCGGATTCGCCGCCGAAATGGTTGCGGCCCTTGACGAAGACGCCGACCCCACGCCCGGCCAGGAACTGGCGGCGTCGATGACCTGGGAGGCGGCCGCCCGGGCGCACCTGGACTTCTACGCGAACGCGTGACGGTACTCGCGTAGCGGCACCCGCCCATCGGCGGCAAGCACCCCTTCGGCCCGAAGTCGTTCGAGTTGCCGGGCCGCCAGATGCGGGGCAGGCTGCCCGGACGCCGGAATCACCCTGTGCCACGGAAGGTCTGAGGAATCGGTGCGCATCACCCAGCCGACGATCCGCGGGCTGGACAGACCGGCCTCCGCGGCGATATCACCGTAGGTGCTCACCCGGCCGGCCGGTATCGCGGCCACCAGCGCGCGCACCGCCTCCACCTGCTCGTCGGTGACGCGCGCCATCTCAGCCCAGCTGACCGCGGATGATGGCGGCGGTCTCGGCCGGGAGGGCCTGGCTCACCATGTGATCGCAATCCAGATCGGTCAGGACGAACCGGTCGCCCAGCGCCGCCTGCAGAGCGCCGATCAGGTCGGCGCTCACATACGGCGGCGAAGTCCGGGTGGCGCGAATCAAGGTGACCGGAATGACGTTGGCGGGCAGTGCGATCGGGCGGGTCAGCTCACTCCAGTACGACATGGCGGCCGGAACGCTGATCCGCCAGCCCAGCCGGCCGTTGGGCAGCGTGATCAGATGCTCGTCGAGTTCACGCTCGAGTTCGGCGGGGTCGGCGGCGGCCACCTCGCCCCATGAGCCGGACAGCTTGTCCGCGCGCGCCTCGTCTCGATCCGGGTAGTCGGGGGAGGACAGCATCGCGTCGGCGATATCGCGCATCCAGCCGCCGTCCAGCGCGACCGCCGGATCCAGCAGTACCAGCCCGGCCACCAGATCGGGGCGGGTCGCGGCCAGTGTCAGCGCCACCGCCCCGCCGAACGAGTGGCCGGCCACCAGCACCGGTCCGGAAGCCTCGGCGTCCAGCAGGTCGGCCAGCGCCGCCACGTTGGCCTCGATGGTCCACGGCGCCGCCCAGCTCGACCGGCCGTGCCCGATCAGGTCGGGGGCCAGGATCGACACCTCGGGCAGATGCGCAGTGGCCAGTTTCTCCCACCGCCTGCCGTGTCCGGTCAGTCCGTGGATGGCCAGGACCTGGACGGGCTTGTCGGGACCGTAGCGATAGGTGTGCAGCACGTGGGTGACGCTACATTCGCTCGCCCGGACTTGTCGTACCCCCGTGATGACATGTCGCCATGACCGCATCGAGTATCGCGCTGAGTCCCGGCGCGTTGGCCGACTCCGGTCTGCGCGGCACCGTGCGGGTGCTCGGCGGTCCCGGCACCGGCAAGACCCGGCTGCTCACCGACGCGGCCGCCGCGCACATCGCCGCCGGCGCCCCGACCGAATCGGTGCTGCTGCTCACCGGCTCGGCGCGACTGGGTGCCGCCGCCAGGGCCGAGATCACCGCCACCCTGCTGCGCAGCGGAGCCGGCGTGGTCCGGGAACCGCTGGTGCGTACCGTGCATTCCTACTCCTTCGCGGTGCTGCGGCTGGCCGCCCAACGCAACGGCGACCCGCCCCCGCGCCTGATCACCGGCGCCGAACAGGACGGCATCATCCGTGAGCTGCTCGCCGGTGATCTCGAAGACGGCGCCGGCATGTGGCCGTCGGCGCTGCATCCCGCACTGAGCACCGCGGGCTTCGCCTCCGAACTGCGTGATCTGATGGCGCGCTGCGCCGAACGCGGGGTCGACCCGGTGGCGCTCCAACGCCTGGGCAGGATGTCGGGCCGCGCGGAATGGCTGGCGGCAGGTCGCTTCGCGCAGGTCTACGAGCAGGTCATGTTGCTGCGCGCCGCGGTCGGGATGGCGGCCCCGCAGGCCACCGTGCCGGCCCTGGGCGCCGCCGAACTCGTCGGGGCGGCCCTGGACGCGCTGGCCACCGATCCCGACCTACTGGCGGCCGAACGCGCCCGCGTCCAACTGCTGCTGGTCGACGATGCCCAGCACTTCGACCCGCAGGCCGCGCTGCTGGTGCGGGTGCTCTCGGCCGGTGCCGGGCTCACGGTCATCGCCGGTGACCCCAACCAGGCGGTCTTCGGGTATCGCGGTGCCGATCCCGCGTTGTTGCGCACCGACACCCCCGCGGTCACGCTGACCGCCTCGCATCGGTGCTCGGCAGCCGTGGCCACCGCGATCTCCGGCATCGCCCGCAGGCTGCCAGCTGCCGAGGGGTTCGGCGAATTCACCAGTGCCACCGAGGACCCCGGGTCGGTCTCGGTGCGTATCGCGGCCTCGGCACACGCCGAAGCCACCCTGGTCGCCGACGCGCTGCGGCGTGCCCACCTGGTCGACGGGGTGCCGTGGTCGCAGATGGCGGTGATCGTGCGGTCGGTGCCACGGGCCGGCGCCGCGCTCGGGCGGGCCCTGGCCGCCGCCGGTGTCCCGGTGGACCTGCCCGCCGCCGAACCGATCCTGGCCCGCCAGCCCGCCGTGCATGCCCTGCTCACCGTGCTCGGTGCCGCCGCAGGCGATATGCCTGGTGACGCGGTGCTCGACCTGGTCACCGGTCCGATCGGCCGGATCGACCCGGTCTCCCTGCGCCAGCTGCGTCGGACACTGCGCCGCCTCGACAACCATCAGCGCGAATTCCCCGAACTCCTCGCCGAAGCCGTATGGCACGTGCCCGACGGACTGGCCCCCGAACACGGCCGCAGCCTGCAGCGGGTCGGCACCGTGCTGCGCGCCGCGCAGCGCAGCCACCGCGCGGGGGAAGATCCCCGCGCCACGCTGTGGCAGGCCTGGCACCGCAGCGGACTGCAGCGCCGCTGGGTGACGGCCGCCGAGCGCGGCGGCGCCGCGGGAGCGGCCGCCGAACGTGATCTGGACGCCGTCACCACCCTGTTCGAGGTGGCCGAGCAGTACGTCACCCGGACCACCGGCGCGACGCTGACGGGTCTGCTCGACCATGTCGACGGCTTGAGCCTGCCGGTGACCGCCGATCGCACCCCCCGCGGCGAGGCGGTTGCGGTGTGCAGCGCGCACGCGGTACTGGACCGGGACTGGGACTTCGTGGTCATCGCCGGTGTACAGGAAGGATTGTGGCCCAATACCGTTCCGCGCGGCGGCGTGCTGGCCACCCAGCACCTGGTCGATATTCTGGATGGGGTGACCGAGCCCGGCCAGCCGGTGTCGGTCCGGGCGCCGCTGGTGGCCGAGGAACGACGTCTGCTCATCGCCGCGATGGGGCGGGCCCGAACCCGGCTGCTGGTGACGGCCGTCGACAGCGACACCGGCGACGCCGCGATGCTGCCGTCACCGTTCTGCGCCGAACTGGCCGATCTGGCCACCGACGCGCAGGTGTGCGATCCCGCTCCCGTCGTCGCCCCGCGGATACTGACCCCCGCAGCGCTGGTGGGCCGACTGCGGGCCGTGGTGTGCGCCCCGGAGGGAGAGCTCGGCGACGAGGTGCGTGCCTGTGCGGCAGCACAATTGGCCCGGCTCTCCGAAGCCGGGGTGGCCGGCGCGGATCCGGCATCCTGGTACGGCAGGACGGCGCCGTCCACCAGCGAGCCGCTGTGGTCGGGCGACGAGCACGTGGTGACCGTGTCGCCGTCGACCGTGCAGACCCTGTCCGAATGCCCACTGCGCTGGCTGCTGGAACGCCACGGCGCAAGCGACAGCCGCGATGTCCGCTCGGCGGTCGGATCCCTGATACACGCCCTGGTCGCCGACTCGACCAAGACGGAGAACCAACTGCTGGCCGAGCTGGAGAGCATCTGGGGGGCACTGCCGTTCGAATCCCAGTGGTACGCCGACAACGAACTGGCCCGCCACGGCGCCATGCTCACCGCGTTCGCGCAATGGCGCGAACTCACCCGTCACCAGTTGACCGAGGTGGGCACCGAGGTCGCGGTCGACGGCATGGTCGCCCCCGGGGTCCGGGTGCGGGGCCGCATCGACCGTCTGGAGCGGGACAACGCCGACCGGCTGGTGATCGTCGACGTCAAGACCGGGAAGAGCCCGGTCACCAAGGACGACGCCCAGCGCCACGCCCAGCTGGCCCTCTACCAACTCGCCGTCGCCGAGGGCGTGCTGCCGCATGGCGACGAACCCGGTGGCGGTGTGCTGGTGTACCCCGGCAAGCCCAGTGCGGGCGGGGCGACCGAACGCCACCAGGATGCGCTGACCCCGGATGCCGTGGCCCGGTGGCGTGAGCAGGTCGCCGCCGCCGCCGCGGCCACCCAGGGGCCCGCATTCGTCGCCCGGGTGAACGACAATTGCGGGCACTGTCCGGTGCGCGCGATGTGTCCGGCGCACCAGCGTGGGGAGGATCAGTGATCAGCACCAGGTACAGCCCGGCCGAACTCGCCGATGCGCTGGGTCTTTTCGCACCGACCGACGAGCAGGCGGCCGTCATCGCCGCGCCCCCGGGGCCGGTGGTCGTGATCGCCGGCGCGGGTGCGGGCAAGACCGAGACGATGGCGGCGCGGGTGGTGTGGCTGGTCGCCAATGGTTACGCCGCGCCGGGCGAGGTGCTCGGACTGACCTTCACCCGCAAGGCCGCCGGTCAGCTGCTACGCCGGGTCCGCGCCAGGCTGGCCAGACTCGCCGGCTCCGGGCTGTGCCCGGAACTCCGGGCCGACGGGCCCCCGACCATCAGCACCTACCACGCGTTCGCCGGTTTCCTGCTGCGCGAACACGGCCTGTTGCTGCCGGTGGAACCCGACACCCGGCTGATCGGGGCGACCGAGCTGTGGCAGCTGGCCTTTCGGGTGGTGTGTGAGCATCCCAGGACACTGGACACCGACAAGTCCCCGGCCGCGGTCACCGGTCAGGTGCTGCGGCTGGCCGGTGCACTCGCCGAGCATCTGGTGGACACCGCTGCGCTGACCGACACCCATATCGAGTTGGAGCGGCTCATCCTGAATCTGCCCGCGGGCGCCAACCAGCGCGACCGCGGCCCCAGCCAGTGGCTGCTGAAGTTGTTGGACACCCAGACCGAACGCACCCAGTTGGTGCCGCTCGTCGACGAACTGCACCGCCGCATGCGCGCGGCGAAAGTGATGGACTTCGGCGCGCAGATGTCGGCGGCGGCCCGCTTGGCCGTGGCAGCGCCACAGGTGGGAGAGCAACTGCGGCAACGCTATCGGGTGGTGTTGCTCGACGAATACCAGGACACCGGTCACGCGCAGCGGATCGCCCTGTCGTCGTTGTTCGGCGGCGGCATCGACGACGGGCTGGCGCTCACAGCGGTGGGAGATCCCATTCAGTCCATCTACGGCTGGCGCGGTGCCTCAGCCACCAATCTGCCCCGGTTCGCCACCGATTTCCCGCTCTCGGACGGGACGCCGGCACCCACCCTGGAGCTGCGGACCAGCTGGCGAAATCCGCCGCAGGCACTGCATCTGGCCAACGCGGTGTCCGCGGAGGCCCGGCGCCGCTCGGTCAGCGTGCGCGAGCTGCTGCCGCGTCCCGATGCCGAGCGCGGCGATATCCGCTGCGCACTGCTCACCGATGTGATGTCCGAACGGAACTGGATGGCCGACGAGATCGCGCGGCGCTACCTGGCCGGCCCCACCCCGCCCAGCACGGCAGTGCTGGTGCGCCGCAATGCCGATGCCGCCCCGATGGCCGACGCGCTGACCGCGCGCGGCGTTCCCGTCGAGGTCGTCGGTGTGGCCGGGTTGCTGGCCATCCCCGAGGTCGCCGACGTGGTCGCCATGCTGCGGTTGATCGCCGACCCGACGGCCGGGGCGGCCGCGATGCGGGTGCTGACCGGACCGCGCTGGCGTCTGGGCGCCCGCGATATCGCGGCCCTGTGGCAGCGGGCGGTGGAGTTGGACGGACCGGCCGCGGTGGCGAGCACCACGCAGATCGTCGCCGCCGCCGCGCCGGATGCCGACGCGGCCTGCCTCGCCGACGCGATCTGCGACCCGGGAGCGCAGGGCCGTTACTCGGCGCAGGGCTACGCGCGCATCGTCGCGCTCGGCCGCGAATTGACGGTCCTGCGTGCTCATCTGGCACATCCGCTGCCCGACCTGATCGCCGAGATCCGCCGGGTGCTCGGAGTCGACGCCGAGGCCAGGGCCGCCCGGCCGGTGGCTGCCGGCTGGGGCGGCACCGAACATCTCGACGCATTCGGTGATGTCGTCGCCGATTTCGCCGAGCGCGCCGAGGCCTCCCCGGACGGGCTACTGGCCTATCTGGAGGTGGCTGCCGATATCGAGAACGGTTTGGCGCCCGCCGAAGTCACCGTCGCGGCCGACCGGGTCCAGATTCTCACCGTGCACGCGGCCAAGGGTCTGGAATGGCAGGTGGTCGCCGTGCCTCATCTGAGTGCCCGGGTGTTCCCGTCCACCGCGATGGCGCGAACCTGGCTCACCGATGCCGGTGACCTACCGCCGCTGCTGCGCGGCGATCGGGCCACCGAGTCGCAGCACGGTGTGCCGGTACTGGACACCACCGACGTCTTCGATCGTAAAGCCTTGTCCGAGAGGATCGCTGCGCACAAAGACCATCTGGCGCAACGGCGGGTGGATGAGGAGCGCCGGCTGCTGTACGTGGCGCTCACCCGCTGTGAACACACGCTGCTGGTGTCCGGCCACCATTGGGGGCCCACCGAGTCGAAGCCGCGCGGGCCATCGGAATTCCTTCTGGAACTGCGGGGCATCATCGACGCTTCGGCGGCCTCCGGTGATCCCTGCGGAGTCATCGACCACTGGGCCCCGGATCCGGCCGAAGGGGACCCGAACCCGTTGCGTGACGCGGTCGTCGAGGCGGTATGGCCGGCTGAGCCGGCGCGGCGTGAGGTGCTCGACCGTGGCGCCGAACTCGTGCGCCGAGCCGATTCTTCGGCGGATGTCAGCGCCGCCGACGTGGAGAACTGGGCTGCCGACGTCGATGCGTTGTTGGCCGAACGGGCCAGGGCCGGTGAGCCGGAGGCGGTGACACTGCCCGCGCAACTGTCGGTCAGCATGCTGGTCGAACTGGGTAAGGACAGGGCGGCCGCCGCGCAACTGTTGCGGCGCAGGCTGCCGGTCCGGCCCGACCCGCATGCCTTGCTGGGCACCGCATTCCATGACTGGGTGCAGCGCTTCTTCCACGCCGAGCGGCTGTTCGACCTGGACGATCTGCCCGGTGCTGTCGATGGGGACACCGGGCGGGCGCACGCCGAGGAACTGGCCGGGTTGCAGGCCGCGTTCGCGTCATCGGCGTGGGCGGCGCGCACCCCCGTCGACGTCGAGGTGCCGTTCGACATGATGATCGGCACGACGGTGGTGCGCGGACGTGTCGATGCCGTGTTCGACGACGGGGACGGCGCGCAGATCGTGGTCGACTGGAAGACCGGTGACCCGCCGGGCACGCCCGAAGCTCAGCGGGCGGCCGCGGTCCAGCTCGCGGTGTACCGGCTGGCGTGGGCGGGGATGTCCGGTCGTCCGCTGGACTCGGTGCGGGCGGCGTTCCACTACGTGCGTAGCGGGGTCACCGTGCGGCCCGACGAACTCCCCGGACCCGATGAACTGGCCGCGCTGCTGGCGCAGGAAGAGCTGACCCTGTGACGGTCACGAATGGCGGTAGATCTTCCACGCCTGCGTGATCATCGGGACCTGCAACGGCAGCCGGGCCACCGCGCCGATGCGCATCGGCAGCGGCTTGTCCTTCCACAGCCGGACCATGTTCACGTTGGCCGGAAACACCCCGACGAACAACGCGATCGAGGCGAGCGCGCCGAGCTTACGGGTGCGCGGTGCGAGCAGAAGCGCGCCTGCCCCGGCCTCCGCAACACCGGAGGCATAGGTGTAAAACCGCGCGCTACCAGGAAGTTCCTCCGGGACGATCGTGTCGAAGGGCTTGGGCGCGGCGAAGTGCAGGATGCCCATGCCCACCAGCCAGCCGCCCATGAAACGAGCACGGGACTGGTTGGATGACTGTCGAACGGCCGAGGAAATGGAAGTCATGGTTACATTGTGGCGTGCCCAGCTCACGCCAATCGGTGAACCGTGGCCAAAGGTAGGTTGCGTCGGCGGCTGGAGGCGGTCGACCAGAACCTGACCTCCCGCCCGGACGCCGACCTCGTCGAAATCCTCAACATCCCGGAGAAGTTCGTCAGTCCGGGTCGCCGAATCTTCATGCGGGTCATCTGGGCGCTGTCCGCTCTGGTCGCGGCCGTGTTCATCGTCTACATCGACCGGCACGGCTACCGCGATGTCGCGGCCACCCCGGAGGAGAGCGACCCGCTGTCCCTGCTGGACTGCATCTACTACGCCACCGTGTCGCTGTCCACCACGGGCTACGGCGACATCACGCCCTATACCGAATCCGCGCGCCTGGTCAACGTTCTGGTGATCACGCCGCTGCGCGTGGCGTTCCTGATCGTGCTCATCGGGACCACCGTCGAGACCTTGACCACCCAGTCGCGCCAGGCACTGAAGATCCAGCGATGGAGGAGATCCGTGCGCAACCACACCATCGTCGTCGGCTACGGAACGAAGGGCCGGACTGCGGTTTCCGCGATGATCGGCGATGACGTGGCGCCCGGGGACATCGTCGTGGTCGACGACGACCCGGCCGCGCTGGAGCGGGCCAGGAGCGCGGGGCTGGTCACCGTGCGCGGTAGCGCCACCGACTCGGAGGTGTTGCGGCTGGCAAGCGCCCAGCACGCCAAGTCGATCATCGTCGCCGCCAACCGGGATGACACCGCGGTGCTCGTCACGCTCACGGCACGCGAACTCGCCCCCAACGCGAAGATCATCGCCGCGGTGCGGGAGGCCGAGAACCAGCATCTGCTGCGCCAGTCCGGCGCCGACACGACCGTCGTCACCTCCGAGACCGCGGGTCGACTGCTGGGAATCGCCACGCAGACGCCGAGTGTGGTGGAGATGATGGAGGACCTGCTCACTCCCGATGCCGGGTTCGCGGTTGCCGAACGGCCCGTCGAGCCCAAGGAGGAGGGCGGTTCACCGCGCCATCTCACCGACATCGTGCTGGGTGTGGTGCGCGACGGGCAGCTGCTGCGTGTGGACGACGAACGTGTCGACGCCCTCGAGCCGACCGACCGCCTGCTCTACATCCGGTCGAAGGAGTAACCGATGAGCGCGTTCACGCTGCGCAACGTCCCGCTGCTGTCGCGCATCGGCGCCGACCGTGACGACCAGGTCCGCACCGATATCGATGCCGCGATCGCCGGCTGGCCCGACGCCGCCGTATTGCATGTCGACCGGCGCAACCAGGTCTTGATCTCCGGCAGCAGTGTGGTGCTGAGCAAGACGACCGCCCTCGGTGACACCCCGCCGGACCACGCGGTGTTCCTGGGCACGCTGGCCGACGGACGGCATGTCTGGGCGATCCGTGGCGCCCTGGAAGCCCCGGAGGACGACTCCGTCGAAACCGAGGTGCTTGATCTGCGCCGCGCCGGCCCGATCTTCGACGATGCCAGCGCACAGCTGGTGGCCACGGCCACGGCACTGCTGAACTGGCATGACGCCGCCCGGTTCAGCCCGGTGGACGGCTCACCGACCAAGACGATCAAGGCCGGATGGGCCCGCATCAACCCGGTCAACGGGCATGAAGAGTTTCCTCGTATCGATCCGGCGATCATCTGCCTGGTGCACGACGGCCACGACCGGGCGGTGCTTGCCCGTCAGACCGTCTGGCCGGAACGGTTGTTCTCACTGCTGGCCGGCTTCGTGGAGGCGGGGGAGTCGTTCGAGTCATGCGTGGAGCGCGAGATCGCCGAGGAGATCGGGCTCGCTGTGCGCGATATCCACTACCTCGGCAGCCAGCCGTGGCCGTTCCCGCGCTCCCTGATGGTGGGTTTTCATGCCATCGGCGACCCCGACCAGCCGTTCTCGTTCAACGACGGCGAGATCGCCGAGGCTGAGTGGTTCACCCGGGCGCAGGTGCGCGAAGCACTGGAGCACGGCGACTGGAACAGCGACTCACCGTCGCGGCTGTTGCTGCCCGGATCCATCTCGATCGCCCGGGAGATCATCGAGTCGTGGGCCGCGGCCGGCTGACCCGCCCGACCGCGTACCCGCAGCTCGTACTCGCGCGCGATATCGCGGGCGCGGTCACACAGCGTCATCAGGTGCCACGCATCGCGCAGCCTGGACGGTTCGGATGACAGTGCGTCGATCTCGGCGTTGACCGCGTCGAACTCGGCCCGAAGTGCATCGATCGTGTCGAGGTTGCCGTTCATGTATCGAACACTAGTTCGATACACCGACAAGCGCGCGATCAGCCCAGCTTTGCCTTGACCTGCTTGATATTCGGGTTGGTCAGGGTCGACCCGTCGGCGAACTTGAGCGTCGGCACCACGTGGTTGCCGCCGTTGACCGAGCCGACGAACTCCGCTGCGGCGGGATCGCCCTCGATATCGATCTCGGTCCAGGAGATGCCTTCGGCCTTGAGGGCGGTCTTCAGGCGAGAGCAATAGCCACACCATGAGGTGGTGTACATGGTCAACGCAGCGGTAGTCATAGTGCCTACAACGTAGCGGACCTCATGTGCATGCCCGGCAGCGAAGCGACGTCGTGGGGCGAGCGAAGCGACGGGGAAGAGGCGTCGTGGGGCGAGCGAAGCGACGGGGGAGAGGCGTCGTGGGGCGAGCGAAGCGACGGGGAAGTCAGGTGGGAGAGGCGGGGGAGCGAGGATGTCACCGCGTCCTGCGATGATGGACGCCATGCCGTCCGTCGACAGCCTCCTCGTCGACCTCGACGACGAACAACGCGAGGCCGTGCTCGCCCCCCGGGGACCGGTGTGTGTGCTCGCCGGCGCCGGTACCGGCAAGACCCGCACCATCACCCGGCGCATCGCGCATCTGGTGGCCGCCGGTCATGTCGCACCCGGACAGGTGCTCGCGGTGACGTTCACCGCGCGCGCGGCCGGGGAGATGCGGGCCAGGCTCCGAACCCTCGGCGACGAGTCGGGGGTGGGCACCGCGGCGGTGCAGGCGGTCACCTTCCACGCGGCGGCGCGCCGGCAGCTGCAGTACTTCTGGCCCCGCGTGGTCGGCAACACCGATTGGCAGCTGCTCGACAGTAAGTTCGCCGTGGTGGCTCAGGCCGCCAATCGCGCTGCGCTGCAAGCCAGTACCGACGATGTGCGCGACCTCGCCGGTGAGATCGAATGGGCCAAGGCGTCCTTGATCACACCGGAGGGATATGCGACCGCGGTCGCCAAGGCCGGACGTGACATTCCGATGGACGCCGCCACCGTGGCCAAGGTGTACGACGGCTACGAGCACCTCAAGGCCCACCGCGACGGCACCGCGCTGCTCGACTTCGACGACCTGCTGCTGCACACCGCGGCGGCGATCGAGAACGACGCCGCCGTCGCGAGTGAATTCCGGGACCGCTACCGATGTTTCGTCGTCGACGAATACCAGGACGTCACGCCACTGCAGCAGCGGGTGCTCAACGCGTGGTTGGGAGACCGCGACGATCTGACCGTCGTCGGCGACGCCAACCAGACCATCTACTCGTTCACCGGTGCCACGCCGCGATTCCTGCTCGACTTCTCCCGGCGCTTTCCGGAGGCCACCGTGGTCCGCCTGGAGCGGGACTACCGCTCCACACCTCAGGTGGTGTCACTGGCCAATCAGGTCATCGCGGCGGCCCGCGGCCGGATGGCCGGCAGCAAGCTGCACCTGGTCGGCCAGCGTGACCCGGGGCCCAAGCCCTCCTTCACCGAGTACTCCGATGAGGCAGCCGAGGCGGCCGCCGTGGCCAAACGAGTAGCCAAGCTCGTCCAATCCGGTACGCCGGCATCCGAAATCGCGGTGCTGTACCGGATCAATGCGCAGTCTGAGGTCTACGAGGAGGCGCTGACCGAGGCCGGCATCCCGTTCCAGGTGCGAGGTGGCGAAGGGTTCTTCAGCCGCCAGGAGGTCCGCCAGGCGCTGCTGGCCATCCAGCGCGCCGCGGGGGCCGAACACGACGGTGAGCTGCCGCAGGTCGTGCGCGCGTTGTTGGAGCCGCTCGGGCTGACGGCCGAGCCGCCCACCGGCACCAAGGCGCGGGAGCGCTGGGAGGCGCTGGCCGCGCTCGCCGAACTGGTGGATGACGAAGTGGCGCAACGGCCTTCGTTGGATCTGCGCACCCTGCTGGTCGAACTGCGGCAACGTGCCGAATCGCGGCACCCGCCGGTCGTGCAGGGCGTCACGCTGGCATCGCTGCACGCGGCCAAGGGGCTGGAGTGGGACGCGGTGTTCCTGGTCGGTTTGACCGACGGCACGCTGCCCATCTCGCATGCCTTGGCCAAAGGCGCCGACAGCGAACCGGTCGAGGAGGAGCGTCGTCTGCTCTATGTCGGAATCACCAGGGCGCGGGTGCATCTCATGCTCAGCTGGGCACTGGCCCGGGCCGCGGGCGGACGACAGGGCCGGCGCCCCTCGCGATTCCTCAACGGCGTGGCTCCGCAGTCCCCGGTCGACGCTCCAGCCGGGCGGGCCCGTAAGGCGCGCGGCCCCGCGCCTCGATGTCGGGTGTGCAACAAGGCGCTCGAATCCGCGACGGCGATCACGCTGCGCCGTTGTGAGGGCTGCCCGTCCGATATCGACGAGTCGCTGTTGGCCGAGCTCAAGGAATGGCGGCTGCGCACCTCCAAGGAGCTCAACGTGCCGGCCTATGTGGTGTTCACCGACAACACCCTCATCGCGATTGCCGAGATGCGGCCGGCCGACGACACGGCACTGGTATCGATTCCCGGTATCGGAGCACGCAAGCTCGAGCAGTACGGGACGGATGTCCTGGATCTCGTCAAGAATCGGTCATAGGTCCCATAAATACTGCCAAAACCGCAGGTCAGAAAATCGCTTGTCGGTTTGGGCTGGTACCGTTTAACCTCGAGATCACCAGATTCCGTGCGACTCATCGAAAGGAGGGGAACGACATCATGCTGAACATTCAGGGAACCAGCGGCGTACACGCCGATGCGGTGGCGATGTCTGTCCTCTCCTGGGCGGCCTTTGACCCGGGCATGCCCGTCATGCCCGCCGTCGCCTCCGCCCATCGAGCTGGTTGGGCGCGCACTGCCGTTAACCCGCAGTACAAGCGCCGCACCGCCGCCGCGACATCTACGTCCGTCAAGCGGGGCACCACCTAGGTAGCCCCCAGAACGCCGAAAAGGCCACGGACCCGATGTCACCGGATCCGTGGCCATCGTTTTTGGGAAACCTTTTCCGAACTCCCGAACACCTGGTCACCGGTCCACAACAACGACCGACACCGATACAACGACCAGGAAATAGGGAGAGACATGTCGGACATGACATGCCAGGAACTCGAACTGCCCGCGGTGCCGTGCCATGGGGGGGATCCCGACCTGTGGTTCGCCGAGAACCCGATCCAACTGGAGCAGGCCAAGGCGCTGTGCGCCGACTGCCCCATCCGCAGCCTGTGCCTGTCCGAGGCGCTGGAACGCCAGGAGCCGTGGGGCGTCTGGGGTGGCGAGATCCTCGAGCGGGGTGCCGTCGTGGCGCGCAAGCGTCCGCGTGGGCGTCCGCGGAAGGACGACCGCGAGGGCCAGGCGGCCTAGCTGAGAAGCTAGGCCGCCTGGCCTCAGGCGGCGTCGTCCTCGGCGAACCCCGGAACCAGTTCTGTGGCAATCGCTTTCACGGGCACGTGGGCATCCAGCTGACAGCAGATCGCGATCGTCGACGCGATCACCCGCAGCGGGATGGCCAGCTGCGGCGGCAGATCGAGCTGACGGGCCATCTTGATCTGGGCCACCGAGTTGTCCATCTGGCCGGCGGCCATCTTCTGCAGCCAGCGCCGGCGATAGTGGAAGACGTCGACCTCGATGGGCTGGACGTACTGGCGCAGCATGTCGTCGACCTCTTCCGCCGAGACCTGCTGGCCCTTCTGGATGAAACCGGCGGCCTCCATGGCGGGCAGTGCTTCTTCGTAGTTCTTGTCGCGTGCCAGCCGGATGGTCCGGCCGAGCGCGGACGGGAATCCGCCGGGCATCGGAGCCACCGCACCGAAGTCGATGACGCCCATCCGGCCGTCGGGCAGCAGCATGAAATTGCCGGGGTGCGCGTCGCCGTGCATCATCTCCAGGCGCTTCGGTGCACCGAAGGTCAGCTCGGTCAGCCGGGTGCCCATCAGGTCACGCTGCTCGGGGGTGCCCTCGCGGATGATCACCGACATCGGGATGCCGTCCATCCATTCGGCGATCACCACCTTGGGTGCGCTGGCCACGATGTGTGGCACGGCGAAATGCGGGTCGTTCTCATAGGCCTTGGCGAAGGCGCGCTGGTTGTCCGCTTCCAGCCGGTAGTCCAGTTCCATCTCGGTGCGTTCGATCAGCTCGCTGACGACACCCTCGATATCGGCACCCGGCGCGAGCTGTTTGAACACGCTCACCAGCCGCTGGATGGTTTTCAGGTCGGCGCGCAGCGCCTCGTCGGCACCCGGGTACTGGATCTTCACGGCGACCTCGCGCCCGTCGGACCACACCGCTTTGTGGACCTGGCCGATGCTCGCCGACGCGACCGGGGTGTCGTCGAAGGACGTGAACCGGTCGCGCCATTTCGTGCCCAGCTGCGCGTCGAGCACGCGGTGCACCTTGGCGGCCGGCAACGGTGGGGCCTCGCGCTGAAGTTTGGTCAATGCCTCGCGGTAGGGCTTGCCGTACTGCTCTGGGATGGCGGCTTCCATCACCGACAAGGCCTGGCCCACCTTCATCGCCCCGCCCTTGAGCTCACCGAGCACGGTGAACAGCTGTTGGGCCGCTTTGTCCATCAACTCGGCCGTGACCTCGTCCTTGGACTTGCCGGTCAGCCGCTTGCCGAAACCGAGTGCCGCACGGCCGGCGAAGCCGACGGGCAGGGTCGCGAGCTTGGCGTTGCGCGCCACGCTTCCACGCTTGATATCAGCCACGTTGACCATCATCCATGACTACGCTGTCCGTCCCGCACGGAACCTGCATCCGCCCAGGTCAGCATGGGCAGGACGGATGCCTGGACCAGCGCCGGGCCAGCACGGAGCCACTGCCCACGTCGAATTCCAGGGTGGTGTCCAGTGTCATCGGCGGTTCCGGGGTGCCCAGCGGATCACCTGCACAGCGCAGCGCGTGGACCACCCGGTCCACCTGGTTGAGGGCCAGTGCCGCGGTGCCCATCAGGGTGGCGCGGTCCGCTGCCCCGATGGCATGGCGCAGTTGGGCGGCGACCGCGGGCCAGGCCGCGTCCCGGTCTCGGCGGTGCCGGTCGGCGCAGGACAGACACGACGTCACACCGGGAATCACCAGCGGTCCCACCAATCCGGTCCCGTCGCGCACCCGAACCGGCAGGTGCGGGACTTCGGCCGCGTGCAGGTCACGCACCACGCGGGGATCCGCGACCAGGGCGTCGGTGAGCACCACCAGGTCGGCGCGGTCAGTGGTCACGACGGCATGGGGCTGACTGCTCTGGGTGACGCGGGTTCCTGAGCATTTGAGGGCGCCGGCCAGCAGATCCGACAACGGACCGCGGCCGTGGATGCGGATGGTCACCGACCGTCCGGCGCGTTGGCCGGTGGTGAGCACACCGGCCCGTTCCAGGACACCGAGCAGTTCGGTCACCACCGTGGTGCCGGCGGACTCGGGCGCCCCGAGCCGCCGTGCGCAATCCCACAGCTCGGCCACGGTCGACGGCGTCTGCATGCGGCGCAGGAGGGCGGCCAGTGAGGTGGAGGTGAGGCCGGCCGGCGGGTGTACCACCACCGCCCGGCGCGGATCCCAGCCCACCTGCACCGTGTCATCGGGTCGCAGCAGCACCGGCATCGACGGATTCAGCAGGTAGCGCCTCATGTATCGACTGTGCCACGGCCCGAAGCCCGGTCGCGTCAGTTATTCACAGGGCCCTCGGGGCCTTGTTTCCCTTCGTCTTCGAGCTCGGCCAAGGCCTGATCGATGCCGGTGGTGTCGCCGCCGACGGCTCGGTCGATGAAGGCGGCCGGCTCATCGAGATCGTCGGCCCCGGGCAACAGATCGGGGTGCTGCCAGACGGCGTCGCGGGCGTCGGGCCCGACCGCCTCGGTCAGCTTCTCCCACAACGCCGCCGCCTCGCGCATCTTGCGGGGTCGCAACTCCAGTCCGACCAGGGTGGCGAAGGTCTGTTCGGCGGGGCCACCGGTCGCGCGCCGGCGGCGCAGTGTCTCCGACAGGGCGGCCGTGCCGGGGATGCGGTCGCCAAGGGCCGCGGTCACCACCGTCTGCACCCAGCCCTCGACGAGGGCGAGCAGGGTTTCCAGCCGTTCCAGCGTCGCGACTTGTTCTGGGGTGGCCTTGGGCTCGAACATGCCCTGACTGAGCAGTTGCTCCATGGCCGACGGGTCCGCGAGCATGGCCGGGTTGAGCCCGCTGGCCATGTCCTCGATCCCGCTCATGTCGATCTTCATGCCCTTGGCGAACGCTTCGACGGCGCTCAGCAGCTGACTGGACAGCCACGGCACGTGACTGAACAGCCGGTGATGGGCGGCTTCGCGGGCGGCCAGGAACGTGAGTACCTCGCTACGGGGCTGTTCCAGTCCCTCGGACAGGGTTTCGACGGCCTCGGGTAGCAGCGCGGCGACGCCCTTGGGGCCCAGCGGCAGGCCGATATCCGTCGAGGTCAGGACCTCTTTGGACAGTTTGCCCAGCGCCTGGCCGAGCTGGCTGCCGAACGCCATGCCGCCCATCTGCGACATCATCGCCAGCAGCGGGCCGGCCATGGCCTTGGCTTCCTCGGGCAGCGCCGACGCCCACACCGTCGAGATCTGTTCGGCGACCGGATCGCACAGCCGCTTCCAGGTGTTCAGGGTGTTGTCGATCCAGTCGGTCGGCGTCCAGGCCACGGCCTTCGTGGTGCCGGCGGGCAGCGCCGTGACACCGTCGAGCCACGTCTCGGCCAAGTGGACGGCGTCGGCGATCGCGGAGTTCGTCTTCTCCGATACCGGGGCGACGAATCCGATGGAGCTGGAGGCCAGCTGACGGGCAAGGTCGTAGTTCACCGGACCGGCCTGTTGGCCGGTGCCCGTCACATTGCCTGCACCGCTGAACATTTCGCCGAGTTTGGTGAAGATCTGGCCCAGATCGGCCATGTCGAATCCGGCCCCGCCCAGTCCGAACGGGTCCGCGCCAGACCCCTGGCCGGGGTTTTCTTTGCGCTTGTCACGGTCGGGGTCGTCCCCGTGGGAGAAGCCGAAGGGCAGGTCAGCCATGGCTTCAACGGTACTCATACCTGGCGATCGCCGTGGGGCCGCGGGTCACGCTGTGGGTGAACGCGCTCTACTGTGGGCGGCGTGAACAGGCGGATTATGACGCTGGTGGTCGCGCTGGTGCCGATCGTGGCGTTCGGCGTACTGCTGTCGTTGGTGACGGTCCCTTATGTGTCGCTGGGCCCGGGCCCGACGTTCAATACCCTCGGTGAGGTGGACGGTAAGCAGGTCGTCGACATCAAGAGCACCGACAGCACGGCCGGCTCCATCGTGCATCCCACCTCCGGGCATCTGAACATGACCACGGTGTCGCAGCGGGACGGGCTGACCCTCGGTGAGGCGCTGGCGTTGTGGATGTCCGGACGCGATCAGCTGGTGCCGCGCGAGCTGGTGTACCCGCCGGACAAGTCGAAGGACGATATCGACAAGGCCAACACCAACGACTTCAAGGCTTCGGAGGACAACGCCGAGTACGCGGCACTGTCGTATCTGAAGTACCCGAAGGCGGTGACGGTCGAATCGGTGACCGATCCCGGGCCGTCGGCGGGCAAGTTGAAGGCCGGTGACGCGATCGACATGGTCAACAATGTCGAGGTGCCGAACATGGAGGCATTCCAGGCGATCGTGAAGAGCACGAAGCCGGGGGAGCAGATGGTGATCGACTACCGGCGGAAGAATCAGCCCGCCGGCACCGTCACCGTCACCCTGGGTTCCAATCCCGACCGCGATCACGGGTTCCTGGGCATCGGCGTGCTGGACGCGCCATGGGCTCCCTTCGACATCGAATTCAACCTCGCCAACATCGGTGGGCCGTCGGCCGGGTTGATGTTCAGCCTTGCCGTCATCGACAAACTCACCACCGGCGACCTCAACGACGGGAAGTTCGTCGCGGGCACGGGCACGATCAGTGCCGACGGTGTCGTCGGGTCGATCGGCGGGATCACCCACAAGATGATGGCCGCGCAGGAGGCCGGTGCCACCGTGTTCCTGGTACCGACGGACAACTGCGCCGAGGCACTGACGGCGCGCGACGACCGGCTGACCCTGGTCAAGGTCGATACGCTCACCACGGCCGTCGACGCCTTGCACACCATTTCTGCCGGTGGCGAACCGCCGCGTTGCTGAGAGTGCGCTTGGCAGGCCATGCGTAGAGTTATTGCAGTTGTGGCGGCCCTTCCGGTGGCGGCGGCCACCCGATCAGCATGAACCACAGACTGGAGTTGACGAGTGGGTATGCGGCCCGCGGCGCGAATGCCGAAGCTGACACGACGTAGCCGAATTCTCATCGGGGTGGCCCTGGCCGTCGTCTTACTGCTGTTGGTGGGACCACGGATCATCGACACCTATGTCGACTGGCTCTGGTTCGGTGAGCTGGGCTACCGGTCGGTCTTCACCACCAGGCTGTTCACCGAGATGGTGCTGGCCGTCGCGGCCGCAGTCGTGATCGGTGCGTTGGTGTTCGCCGGCATGACGCTGGCCTACCGCACCCGGCCGGTGTTCGTGCCCTCGAACGGGCCCAACGACCCGGTCGCGCGGTACCGCACCACGGTGATGAGCCGGCTGCGGCTCTTCGGCATCGGCGTCCCGGTGATCATCGGCCTCGGGGCGGCGGTCTTCGCCTGGAACTCCTGGACGATCGTGCAGATGTTCCTGCACGGTGGCGATTTCGGCGTCACCGATCCGCAGTTCGGCCGCGATCTCGGTTTCTATGCTTTCGATCTGCCGTTCTACCGGTGGTTGCTGGACTTGCTGATGACCGGTGTGTTCATCGCGTTCCTGGCGAACCTGGTGACGCACTACCTGTTCGGTGGAATCCGGCTGTCCGGACGCGCCGGGGTACTGAGCCGGGCTGCGCGCATCCAACTGGTGTCGTTGGTCGGCACGCTGGTGCTGTTCAAGGCCGCGGCCTACTGGCTGGACCGCTATGAGCTGCTGAGCAACACCCGCGGCGGCAAGCCGTTCACCGGTGCCGGCTACACCGATATCAACGCCGTGCTGCCGGCCAAGCTGATCCTGCTGGCCATCGCGCTGATCTGCGCGGCCGCCGTGTTCTCCGCCCTGGTGCTGCGTGACCTGCGCATCCCCGCCATCGGGCTGGTGCTGTTGCTGCTGTCCTCGCTGATCATCGGCGCGGGCTGGCCGATGATCGTCGAGCAGTTCAGCGTCAAACCGAATGCGGCGCAGAAGGAAAGCGAATACATCAGCCGAAGTATCACCGCGACCAGACAGGCCTACGGGCTGACCGATCAGACCGTCACCTACCGCGATTACAGCGGCAACGCGGCGACGACCGCCCAGCAGGTGGCGGCCGACCGGGCGACGACGTCGAACATCCGGCTGCTGGACCCGACCATCGTCAGCCCGGCGTTCACCCAGTTCCAGCAGGGCAAGAACTTCTACAGCTTCCCCGAACAGCTGGCCATGGACCGCTACAACGGGCCCGACGGCAACCTGCGCGACTTCGTCGTCGCCGCCCGCGAGCTCAACCCGGAACGGCTGATCGACAACCAGCGCGACTGGATCAACCGGCACACCGTGTACACCCACGGAAACGGTTTCATCGCCTCGCCGGCCAACACCGTGCGCGGTGTCGCCAACGACCCCAACCAGAACGGCGGCTACCCGGAGTTCCTGGCCAGCGTGGTCGGCGCCAACGGCAGCGTGGTCTCGCCCGGCCCCGCGCCGCTGGATCAGCCACGGATCTACTACGGCCCGGTGATCGCCAGCGCGCCCGGTGATTACGCGATCGTCGGCCGCAACGGCGGTGACCGCGAATACGACTACGAGACCAACACCGAGACCAAGAACTACACCTACACCGGTAGCGGTGGCGTCCCGATCGGCAACTGGCTGGCGCGCAGCGTGTTCGCGGCGAAGTTCGCCGAGCGGAACTTCCTGTTCTCCAACGTGATCGGTTCCAACAGCAAGATCCTGTTCAACCGGGATCCGTCCGAGCGTGTCGAGGCGGTGGCGCCCTGGCTCACCACCGACAACGGGGTGTACCCGGCCATCGTCAACAAGCGGATGGTGTGGATCGTCGACGGCTACACCACGCTGGACAACTACCCGTATTCGGAGCTGACCTCGCTGTCCAGCGCAACCATCGACTCCAATGAGGTGGCGGTCAACCGGCTGCTTCCGGACAAGCAGGTGTCCTACATCCGTAACTCGGTGAAGGCCACCGTCGATGCCTACGACGGCACCGTGACGCTGTATGCGCAGGACGAGAACGATCCGGTGCTCAAGGCGTGGATGTCGGTGTTCCCGAACACGGTGAAGCCCAAGAGCGAGATGTCTCCGGAGCTGCAGGCTCACCTGCGCTACCCCGAGGATCTGTTCAAGGTGCAGCGTCAACTCCTGGCCCGCTATCACGTCAACGATCCGGTGACGTTCTTCTCCACCTCGGATTTCTGGGACGTGCCGCTGGATCCCAACCCGACCGCCAGCAGTTACCAGCCGCCGTATTACATCGTTGCCAAAGACATTGCGCAGAACGACAATTCGGCGTCGTTCCAGTTGACCAGTGCAATGAACCGGTTCCGGCGCGACTTCCTGGCCGCTTATATCAGCGCCAGTTCCGACCCGCAGACGTACGGCAAGATCACCGTGCTCACCATCCCGGGTCAGGTCAACGGTCCGAAGCTGGCGTTCAACGCCATCAGTACCGATACCGCGGTCAGCCAGGACCTCGGTGTCATCGGCCGGGACAACCAGAACCGGATCCGGTGGGGCAACCTGCTGACCCTGCCGGTCAGCGCGGGCGGCCTGCTGTACGTGGCGCCCGTGTATGCCTCGCCGGGCGCCAGTGACGCCGCATCGTCATACCCACGCCTGATCCGGGTCGCGATGATGTACAACGACAAGGTCGGATACGGCCCCACCGTCGGCGATGCGCTCACCGAGATCTTCGGTCCCGGCGCGGCGGCTACGGCCACCGGACCGGCTCCGACCGACGTCCCGGGTGCCAAGCCGCCCACGTCGCCGCCTGCGGCGCAGACCCCGGCCTCGCCGCCGCAGCAGGGCCAGGCGCCCGAGGTCCCGGTGCCGGTCGGGGCCATCCCCGGTGGTGGCGTCCAGCTGTCGACCGCCAAAGCCGCTGCGCTGCAGGACGTCAACACCGCGCTGGATGCGGTGCAGCAGGCGCAGCACACCGGCAATTTCTCCGACTACGGTGCGGCGTTGCAGAGGCTCGACGACGCGATGAACAAGTATCGAGAGGCCAAGTAGCTTGCGGATTGGCCCGACTGGCCAGGCCAAGTAGCTTGCGGATTGGCCCGACTGGCCAGGCCAAGTAGCTCGATGTAGCCGCGTTTGTGCGGTTTCATACGTCACTCGCCGGTGCGAGCGTATGAGACCGCACAAACGCGTCGCCCGTGTGCTTGGAGTGCGTTCCAAGAAGATCCCAAGTGGGTTCGTCCATTCTTTTCGCCTGTCATACGTGCATGGTTGAAAGGACTCCGATGACCCTGGCCGAAACTGTCGGCGATGATGTTCTGTCCACGCTGCCCGACCACGTCAGCGCGCTGGTCGCGCTGCCCGGCGAGCCCGGCTACGAACGCTGCACCCCGTGGAATGTGGCTGCGCAGGTGCAGCCGGCGGCGGTGGTCTTCGCCACCGAACCACACCACGTGGCCGAGGCCGTCCGGTTTGCCGCCGGGTGCGGTAGGCGGGTTACCGTGCAGGCGACCGGTCACGGGGCCATCCCGATCGGGCCGGACGCCATTCTGGTGCTCACCTCGGCGATGACCGAATGCGTCATCGATGCCGACGTCCGCATCGCGCGGGTGTCCGCGGGTGTGAGATGGCAGCAGGTGATCGATGCCGCTGCACCGTATGGCCTTGCGCCGCTGTGCGGATCGTCGACCAGCGTCGGGGTGGTGGGATTCCTCACCGGTGGTGGTGTCGGACCGTTGGCGCGCAGTGTCGGGGTGTCCTCCGACTATGTGCGGTCCTTCGACGTGGTGACCGGGGCGGGGGAGTTGCTGCATGTAACCCCCGACGAACACGCCGACATGTTCTGGGGACTGCGCGGCGGGAAGGCGACACTGGGGATTGTGACCGCAGTGGAGATCGAGCTGCTGCCGATTCCCGAATTCTACGGCGGCGCCGTCTATTTCGATGGCGATGAGGCTGCCACGGTGCTGCGGACATGGCGCGACTGGTGTGCCACGTTGCCCGAGAATGTCAACACCTCGATCGCGCTGCAGCATCTGCCGCCGCTGCCCGGCGTGCCGGAACCACTGGCCGGCCGACTGACCGTTGCGGTGCGTTACGCAGCCCTCGACGATTTCGCCGAAGCGGCAACGCTGCTGGACCCCATCCGGGCCGCCGGAACACCGGTCCTCGACACCGTCGAGGTCCAGCCCTATGCGGCGATCGCAGCGGTACATGCGGATCCGGTCGATCCGATGCCGGTGCACGAGGAGCAGACGTTGTTGCGCGAGCTCACCACTGATGCGGTCGACATTCTGCTCGCCGCGGCCGGGCCGGGGTCGGCGTCGGTGCAGACCATCGTCGAGGTGCGGATGCTCGGCGGAGCATTCGCCCGGCAGGCCGAGCACAGCAGCGCGTTCTGCCACCGAAACGCCGCCTACGCGGTCACCACCATCGGCGTGCTCGCCGGTCCCGCAGCGCAGCTGGTGCCTGCCCAGGCCGGCGCGCTGGGGCGGGCACTGGAGCCGTGGTCAACCGGTGGTCTGATGCCGAATTTCGTGCCGTCGGCCGATCCCGCGCGGATAGCGCGGGTGTACGACGAGGACACCCGGCACTGGCTGGCCGCCCTCGCTGACCGGTATGACCCCGACGGCGTGTTCCGGACAGGTCAAGTCGTGCGTCACCCAGCCCCAGAACAGCCCGAAAAGAGCCTCTGAGCACTCGATTTGGATCTGCACGCACCCCTTCTGTAACGTTGTATTCACCAACGCGGGGTGGAGCAGCTCGGTAGCTCGCTGGGCTCATAACCCAGAGGTCGCAGGTTCGAATCCTGTCCCCGCTACTAGGTAAGACGGCTCCCGGAGGCAACTCCGGGAGCCGTTTTCATGGCCGTTGTGTACGGTTTGTGAACGAATCCCTGGCAGGGTGTCTGGCGCGACTCACGGTCCCTGGTACAGCCCGCCGAGTGCACCGCTGACGGGGCTGGAGTTGGGCGACCCGTTCAATGGGAGGCGCTGACACGTTCTTCCCGGGCCCGATGGCGGTCGCCGCGGCATGCTGGCGACCTCGACGAGAACTCACCACTTCGCGGCTGGTCGACATTTCAAGCGTCGCCGACAGACGGCGTGCCGGTTACGCGATTGGCGTGGGTCGGCGAAACACTCAGGACGGACGGGTGCGGGGGCGTCGGCGAACGGGCTGTGGCACGGCTCAGTTGTCAGAGTGTCGTGGATGTCAATCGTCATCCATGGTTCGTTCGCTGCAGCCGAGCGTCTAGGCGACCAGCCGCGCGAAAACGTGCCTCAGCGTTGCGAGAACGACGGAGGCACCTATCCAAGCTGCCGCAACGGGGGTGTTCTGGCAGGTCCAGCCGCCGTCTTTTGGGCTCTGACTCAGTGGTCGCGGCAGGCGCTGAGGGGTGGCTCGGCCGCTCGCAGTAGATCCGCCGCCCGGGCAGCGACGGGCGCGTCGACGAATTCGCCGTCGGGCATTCTGAGGGCGCCGTGACCAGCCTCGTCGAAGGCGGTGAGAACTGCTCGTGCCCAATCGATTTGCTGAGCAGTGGGCGTGAAGACGCGGTGTATTGCCGGCAGTTGCATGGGATGGATCGCAGACTTGCCAAAGAAGCCAAGATCTCGGGATTGCTCCGCCTCCAATGTCAGTGCGGCGTCGTCGTCGATGTGAGCGAACACGCTGTCAATTGGTGGCGGTAAGCCTGCTGCGCGAGCTGCCAGGACGATCTGTGAGCGAGCGTGCTGCAGCGGTGCGAAGCCAGCCCCGGCACCAAGGTCACGGCGCAGATCGACCCCTCCGATCGCGAGGAATCTGCACCCAGGGGTAGCAGCGATGTCAGCCGAGGCAAGGACCCCGCGGGCAGTCTCGATCGCACACATGATGGGGACACCCGGACGGCGTGTGGTTACCCATTCGACGTCGGAGGGGTCGTCCACCTTGGGAATCCGAATGCCGGCCACAGCAGGGCCAACGGCGTCGAGGTCGGCCGCACAGTCCTCTGACCTGACGGCGTTGACCCGTACCCACGCGGCGTTCGTCGTGGTCGAGACGGCCACGTTGCGCCGTGCGTGGGCCTTGTCCTGAGGTGGTACCGCATCCTCGAGGTCCAGAATTACCGCGTCGGCGCCGGCGGTGAACACCTTGCTCACCAGCTTGTCGACGTGGCCGGGAGCGAATAGATAGCTGCGGTCCATCACATGGTCCCGTCTTGTCGCAGTCTGTCCATCGTGATGCGGTCGACGCCCAGCTCGGCAAAGACGTCGTCATTGTCTTGGCCCAGACGCCGGCCGGTGTGCTGCACTGATCCGGGGGTCTTGGACATCCGGAAGAAGACGTTTTGCATTTGTAGTGGTCCTAGGTCTTCGTCCTTGCAGGTGATGACGGACTCGCGTTGTCGCACGTGTGGATCGTTCACGAGCTGTTCGACGTCGTAGATCGGGGCGATGGCGGCGCCGGCATTGGTGAATGCTTCGACGACGGTTTCGAAGGGCCGTGCCGCGATCCATTCGCCGACGAGTTTGTCGAGAAGATCTGCCCGTTGAGCGCGTTCCCCGGCGTGCGCGAACCATGCCTCTTCGGCGATCTCGGGATGCCCTACCAGTTGCAGCACACGCCGCGCGATGCTGGTGGCGCTGGCGCTGATGGCCACCCACCGATCGTCGCTGCACTGATAGGCGTTGCGCGGGGCGTTGTTTGGTGACCGATTGCCGTGGCGCCCGGGGATCTCGCCGAGTTGGTCATAGACCGTGGGGCCGGGGCCGAGAATTCCGAGTAGCGGTTCGAGCAGGGACAGGTCGATGACCTGACCCTCGCCACCACGAGCGTCGCGATGGTAGAGAGCAAGTGAGATTGCGAGCGCTCCGGTGATCCCTGCAACGCCGTCGGCGAGCCCGAAGGGCGGCAGAGTCGGTGGTCCCGTTTCCTGTCCGGTCTGATGCGCAAATCCGCTCATGGCTTCTATGAGAGTTCCGAAGGCCCGCCGCTTCGCATACGGGCCGGTCTGCCCAAATCCGGTGACCCGCAGAATGATGAGACGTGGGTTGATGTCGTGCATGACGTCTGGGCCAAGCCCCCATGCTTCGAGAACGCCGGGACGAAAGTTCTCGATGAAGACGTCGGCCTCCCGCAGCAGGGCGCAGAGAAGCTCGCGACCCTCGTCGGCGCTGAAATTCAGTGTGACCGTTCGCTTGTTACGGGCAATCACCTTCCACCACAGGCCATGGCCGTCCTTCTGCCACCCATGCGCGCGCGCCGGATCCCCATCAGGATGTTCGATCTTGATGACGTCGGCACCGAAGTCACCCAGCATCATCGCCGCAATGGGCGCCGCATAAACGAATCCTGCGTCCAGCACCCGTAAGCCGTCGAGCGGCCCACGGCTGACCGGATGCGAAGCGTCTAGTGTGTCGGGTCCAGGTGAACCGACGGGCGTGGTTGTGGCCATGAACACATTGAAGTCGGCGGCCGTCGCCCTGTCAACCTATTGTCCCACAATAGGTCAAAGTGAATCAGGGGTGGTCTGTGGATCGTTGAGCGCCGTGCGCGCAGCATTGCCGATGTGTTGACGCCACAGGTCCGCCGCGGCGGCGGCGTCGCGCGCTTCGATCGCGAGCAGAACGTCTTTGATTTCGTTCTTGCTCCGGGCAGGGCGCCCGGGTTGCGACAGTGACTGTGCGCGCAGGCCGGCGAGGCGTCCGTTCAACAATTTTGCCTGCGCGCCGACGACCTTGTTTTCCGTTCCGGCATAGATGATTTCGTAGAAGTGGTTCTTTGCGTCGATCATTGCGGCGACGTCGAGCGAATCGTGGGCAGCGAAGAGCGTTGTGCAGGAGTCATGCAAATCGTTGATGGCATCCTGGGTTGCTCGCTCGACGAAGAGGCGGACCGCCAAACACTCGAGGGCTTCCCGGAATTCATAGAGGTCGCGAGCGTCTCGATCGGAGATCGTCGATACGACGGGTCCCTTATGCGGTGGAATCTCGATGAAGCCTTCGGCCTCCAGCTGCCGACAGGCCTCGCGAATCGTGTTCCTGGACACGTCGAGCTGTTCGCACAGCTCTCGTTCGACCAGTCGTTGGCCGGGCAGCAGGTTGCCTCGGATGATCTCGTCGCGTATCGCCTCGACCGCCTGAGCCCGCACCGGGGCCACTATGCGGGTGATCTTCATACGAACCTCCAGCGACACCTTATTGGAATGTCCAACTGAGGGACGATACTACTAACGGTGGGGCTTCATGGGTTCGGCTGGCCGCGATGGGAGGCTGCGCAGGCGTCCTGGCTCCGCGGTTTGGCGGTGGATGACGGCGTCACACGTCCGGGTTCCTCATCGCAGGTCGATGCCCTTGGTCTCGGGCGTGAGCAGTGTCGTCAGCAGACCTACCGCGACCAGTCCGACCATGTAGGCGGAGAACAGCCAGCTCATGTGGTGGCTGTTGAGCCAGGTCAGCACATAGGGAGCTGTTCCGCCGAAGATGGCGACCATCAATGAATAGGGGACGCCGACTCCTGAGGCCCGCACGTCTGTCGGGAACAGCTCCGCGAAGTAGGCGGGCATGATCCCGACGAAGGCGCCCAGGAAGAACAGGGCCACCATCATGACCAGCGTCAGCACGACCGCCGAGTCGCCGACGAGCGCCATGAGCGGAAACGTCAACACGAGCATCGCCACGCCGTAGGTGATGAAGATCGGTTTGCGGCCTACCTTGTCGGACAGCTTGCCCCACAGGGGAAGCGAGATCATGAAGAAGACGTTCGCGATGACGCTGGCCCACAGTCCGTGCGTCGGGTCGAGCCCCCGGTTCGCAATGGCGAAGCCGGGGATTCCCACCGCCCAGGTGTAGTACACGACCGTGACCCCGGCGCTCATGCCGAGGATGCGTGCAATGCTCGTCTTGTTGCGGCGCAGTCCGCGGACGAGATCCCCTGTGGTGGCATGCTCGCCGGTGCTGCGCTCGTTCTCGAAGGCCTCGGTCTCGTGCATCGTGCGTCGGATGTACAGCCCGGCCACGGCGAGCAGTCCGCCGATGAGGAACGGTACGCGCCACGCCCAGTCGCGCAACGCATCTGGACCGATGGTGCTCGACGCTCCCGCGCCGATCAGCGAGGCGAGGACGATCCCTGCGGTCACCGAGACGTACACGCTGGTGGACCACAGGCCGCGTTTGGCCCGCGGTGCGATCTCGGCGATGTAGGTGTAGGACGCGGCGATCTCGCCGCCGTGGGCCAACCCCTGGATGAGCCTTGCCACGAGGAGAACGAGCCCGGCCCACACCCCGATGACGTCGTGGGTCGGCGCTATCCCGATCAACAAGCTCCCGGCTGCCATCGTCATCATCGATGTCGTGAGAGCGAAGCGGCGACCGTGGCGGTCTGCGAGCCAACCGAAGAAGAATCCGCCGATGGGTCGCATCAGGAATCCTGCGGCGAAGATCGCGAGAGTCGACAGCAATGCGCTGGTGGGATTGTCGCTGACGAAGAACTGAGCGGCGAAGAATGGGGCGAAGATCGCGTAGACGCTCCAGTCGTACCACTCGAGGGTGTTGCCGACACCGGCTCCGAGAAGGGTGCGAAACTTGCTTTGGCCCGGTCGGCCATCCGGCGGGGTGTGTTCAGCAGTCGGGTGAGCCGGACTGGTCGGTGGCGAGGTGGTCATGGGCGGCTTCCTGAGCGGACGACGAAGCGCAACGGCGCTGCACTTCGTCTGGGGGATAGAGGGTTTAGTGCGCTGTCGTCGCTGGCGTGCGTGAACGTGTGGCTTTCATCGCGACCGCGCCGCTGATGCGGCCGAAGATCATGCCGCGCAGCACCGATGTCCCACCTGGGTACTTCCCGTGGTAGAGCCCGGTGCATTCACCTGCTGCGTAGAGCCCGCCGATCGGTTCGCCGGCGTCGGTGAGGACCTGTCCGTTTCTGTCGGTGTCCAGCCCACCGAAGGTGAAGACGATGGCGCATTTGATCGGGTAGGCAAGGTAGGGGCCGTCTTCGATGGGCAATGCCCAGTTGCTCTTGGGTGGTTCGAGGCCGACGGTCGACTTGCCGTCGGGTTGCCGCCAGTCGAACGGGCCGGCGACGACGGCCTCGTTGAACCCCTCGACCGTCTGGCGGAGCTGATCGATGGGTAGGCCCAGGGCCTCGGCGAGTTCTTCGATGGAGGGAGCGGTGACCGGTTTGACGGTGGTCAGGATGCCCCGCTCGCGCGCCTCGACCCTGTCCAGTTGCCGGTCGGTGATGTAGTAGGCGATGCCACCGGGTAGCCCCCAGATTGCTCGGGCGGTGCTCTCGTAGGTCTCGTCGACGGTTCCGCGGCCCTCGTCGATGAAACGGTTTCCGTTCTGGTCCACCAGGATTCCGTAGGGGAAGACCATGACGAGCGGCTCGGGCGACTCGCATCGGGGGTCGACGGGTTCGGCGTGGAAGTTGTTCCACTCACCCGCGCGTGCCGCACCGACGTCCAGGGCCATGGTGATGCCCTCGCCGCGGTTGAAGTGCACGCCTGGAGCGATCGGGATGAGCGGTTCCTCGGATCCGAGTTCGCGCGCCAGAAAGTCCGGGTCCCCCTCGAAGCCGCCGGAGGCGATGATGACGGCGCCGGCGTACACGGTTTCAGGCCCATCCGGGCCCGCGACCTCCACCCCGGTGACCGCGCCGTCCTGGCCGAGGACGAGCCGGTGGGCGGTGGTGTTGTAGCGGGTCTCCACACCGAGCCGCTCGGCCTCGGGTTGGAGGGCCTTGAGCAGGGCTTCGCCCCCGCCGACGGGCTGAAGCCGTTTGCGGGAGCTGTTGATGAAATAGGTCGGCAACCGCTTGAACCGGATGCCGAGAGTCTGGATCCATTCCATGGTTTCGGGAAGGCGCTCGGCGAGTTCCTCCACGTACCACTGCGGGGTGCGGCCATCGGAGAACTCGACGATGTCGGGGACGAAGGACTCTCCGGGTTCGTAGACGTCGTCGATGCGCAAGTAGGCCGACGTCCACTTCGTCAGGCCTCCCGCCTCGGCCTTGGTGGCGCGGTCGATGAGGATGACCCGACCGCCCCCGTCCTCTACTGCGGTCTGCGCGGCGGATACCGCGGCGGACATCCCCGCGATGCCGGAGCCGATCACTACTACGTCGGCGGAGGTCGTAGCACCTTTGCTAGCCGTGGTCATGTCGTCTTCCTTCGTGCTGGAACGGCGTTGTGGCGCCGCGGATCTCGAGGTATTGAAGCCCTGGCGGGCTTAGGGCGTGGAGGTTGTGATGCTCACGCGCGCGGGTTGAACGGATCCTTCACGCCCTGGCCGGTGTCGACCCAGACGCTCTTCTCCTCGGTGTACTCCAGGAGGGCGTTCGGTCCGTTCTCTCGCCCAACGCCGCTCTGCTTGTATCCACCGAAGGGGGTCGCGTAGCCGGTCTTGCGGTAGTTGTTGATCCACACGGTGCCGGCCTTCAGCTGAGCTCCGACGCGGTGTGCGCGCTGAATGTTCTGGCTCCAGACACCTGCGGCGAGGCCGAACTCGGTGTCGTTGGCGATGCGGATCGCGTCCGCCTCGTCGGTAAAGGGGATGACGGCAGCGATGGGGCCGAACACTTCTTCCTGGGCGATGCGCATGTCGTTGCGGACGTTGGCGAAAACCGTCGGTCGGATGAACAAGCCGTCCTCGAAACCTTCGACTCTTGCGGGCGATCCGCCTGCAACGAGCTTCGCGCCCTCATTTTTGGCCACCTCGATGTAGTGCAGAACCTTGTCGTACTGGGCCTTGGAGGCGATCGTGCCCATCTCGCTGGTGTCGTCCTGGGGATTGCCGACCTTGATGCGCTCGGTCCGGATGACCAGTTCCTCGACCACCTCGTCGTAGATGTTGTCCTGCACCAGGATTCGTGAACCCGCCATGCACGTCTGGCCGCTGGCGCCGAAGATTCCCGCGATCAGACCGTTCATCGCACTGTCCAGGTCCGCGTCGTCGAAGACGATGTTGGGCGACTTGCCGCCGAGTTCGAGCGACACGCTCTTGAGGGACTTGCCCGCTGCCGAGGCGATGGCCTGTCCGGTCGCCGTCGACCCGGTGAAGGCGATCTTGTCGACCCCGGGATGCGTGGTGAGAGCGGCACCGGGTCCACCGAGCCCCGTGATCGCGTTGAAGACTCCGGGCGGTAAACCCGCCTCGGCAGCCAGTTCGGCGATGCGTAGCGTCGACACGGGCGTGATCTCCGAGGGCTTGGCGATGACGGTGTTACCCGCAGCCAGAGCCGGCCCGAGCTTCCACACCAGCAACAGCAGCGGCGAGTTCCAGGGTGTGATGGCCGCAACGACACCCAGCGGTTCGCGCACCGTGTAGTTGAAGATGTCCTTGAGGTGCAGCGGGTTGGTGTTCCCGGTGGGCATCTGCGCGAGACCGGCGTAGTAGTTGAAGTACTCGGGCATGAGCCTGGCCTGACCCGCCATCTCACGGATCAGCTTGCCGTTCTCGTCGACCTGAAGTTGTGCGATCTCGTCGGCGTTGTCGGCGATGGCCTGCCCGAACCGGATGAGGAACTTGGCCCGATCGGCGGCACGCCACCCTGCCCAGTCGCCCTCGAATGCCTTGCGAGCGCTGGCAACTGCGCGATCGACGTCAGCTTCCGACGCATCGGGCACCTGCGCCCAGACTTCGCCGGTCGCAGGGTTCGTGACGTCTATGTACGTCTCCGTCGAGGCGGGGATGAATTCGTTGTCGATGAACAGGCCGTATCGCCGGACGCCACTTTCAGTTTCGAGGGGAGTCATCAACGTCTGCGACATGGGAAGCCTTTCAGGGTTCGAGTGAGGGGCGACCCTGTTCATGTGATCGGCCCCACAAGTAACGTAGGTGATTGACCCACAATTGGTCAATAGACAATTTGACTGAGTATCGAGCTCTAGCGGAGGCCACCCGTCGTCGAGATCACGGCAAGCCTGTCGCGGACGCGAGTCGGTCGCGAGCAATGACGACGCATGACCATCTCGGCGGCGCTGCGCGTGACAGCTCCGAAGGGGCGGAACCTCTAGCTGGGTCGGTGACAACGCGACGAGATCGGCGGAGAGGCCAGTGTGTCTACAAGGAAGACCGCAGGCGAATTAAGCAGGTTGATCGACAAGCAGGTGCTGTAGACGACCGATGCCGGAAGTCAGATCTGCGTCACACAACGCGTAGGAGAAGCGAAGGTAGCCAGGGGACCCGAAAGCCTCGCCGGGTGTGGCCGCAACCCTGACCTCGTCGAGAATGACGTCAGCGAGTTCTGCCGACGACCTGACCCTGCGACCAGCAATCACCGTCCCCAACAGTCGCTTGACACTCGCGAAGGCGTAGAAGGCACCCTCGGGTGTGGGGCAGTCGACACCATGTGTGGCGGAAAGCATTTCGACTATCACGTCCCGTCGACGATGGAATGCGGAACGCATGTCGCCGACACAGGTCTGATCTCCCGTGAGCGCAGCCAGGGCTGCGTACTGACTGACGTTGGCCACGTTCGACGTCGCGTGAGATTGTAACGCCGTTGCGCCGCGGACGATGTCGGGTGGCCCGAGCAGCCATCCGACGCGCCAACCCGTCATCGCGTAGGCCTTGGACACCCCGTTGATCACGACGCACCTATCGGCCAGGTCCGGCACGAGCACTGGCATCGACGCCGGAACGGAGGCTCCGTAGTAGAGGTGCTCATAGATTTCATCGGTGAGCACCCAGACGTCGTTGTCGAGGCACCACTGCCCAATCGCACGAACCTCATCGGGGGTGTACACCGCACCCGTCGGATTCGATGGCGAACAGAAGATGAGAACTTTGGTCCGCGAGGAGTGGGCATCGTCGAGCTGACTCACCGACACCTTGAAACCGGTCGTGTCGTCGGTCGGGATGACGACTGGTGAGCCGCCGAACATGTGGACGATCTCAGGGTAGGTGGTCCAGAACGGTGCCGGGATGATGACCTCGTCGCCGACGTCCACCAAGGCGGCCAAAGCCTCGTACACCGCCTGCTTGCCGCCGTTGGTGACGAGCACTTGTTCCGGCATCATGGACAAGCCGGAATCGCGCCGCGTCTTCTCGCAGACCGCCTCGCGGAGCTCCGGCAGACCGCCGGCTGGTGAGTACGAGTGACTGCTGCGCCGCGTACAGGCGGCCACAGCTGCGGTGACGATATGAGCAGGAGTCGCGAAGTCGGGCTCGCCGGCGCCGAAGTTCACCACGGGCTCACCAGCGGCAGCCAGGGCCTTGGCTCTCGCGTCAATCGCCAGTGTGGCCGACGGGCGGATACCAGCGACTCGGTTAGACAACGGTGTGCGCATGGCTCGAATCGTCCCACAATCCTACAGTGGCAGGCAACGTGCACGATCCAGCGCAGCAATGGTTGAGCCGGTGTCATTCGATGTGAACGGATTTGTGAACGAAACCGTGCGCGACAGGGGCGACCGCTTCGACACAGCGTGGCAAGCGAGACGCCAAATCGCGGTTGACCTGCTCGTCAGCGAAGTGAGCGTAACCGTAAGACCGCGAGTGACCGGCTCATAACCCAGAGGTCGCAGGTTCGAATCCTGTCCCCGCTACCAGTTGAAATGGCCCCCGGAGACTTCTCCGGGGGCCGTTTTCATGGCATTTGGGAACACGTTTGGGAACATAAGGCTGTCTAACCATGGGTTCAGGGCAGCCCAAAGAGGGGTCAACAGGCGTTGAATTAGCGATCTTTGGCTGCGGCCTGGTTGTTTGCTCGGGCGGACAGTGGCCGGACCCCGTGAACTGGTCCGCGTGGATCGACGGATCGGGGCCAGGCCAGGGCCGCCACCAGCCACCGACAGCCCATCCGTACCCGGCTAGTCCTACAGGACCTCGAGGTGCGCATTCCAGTGGCGGGGGAGCCCGCAATTAGCTAGTTTCTTGCCCCGTCTCATTGCTTTCAAGTCGTCTGCCGCTGTTGTCGGCCACAGCACTGGCGCATTCCATTGCCGGACTGGGAACGACACCCCCGAACGTCGGCCAAGAGTCACATGGCGGGCAGTGCGCCGAAGGCTTCGGCTGGTAGCCGAACCGCCTCGCCTTCGATCACGCCGACCCACCCGAGCCAGCGCCAAGCCGCCTCACTCGCGGCCAGCAGAGTGCCTGACGGTTCGTGCCATGTAGCGACCTCGCCTTCGGGGAGATGCTCGATCCGCCAGTTGAGCGGCTCGCTAGTGGCCGTGTTCCACAGCCGTACTGACCCATCGCCAGCAGCTATGGCCAGTGTGGTGCCGTCAGGGCTGTATGTCACTGCCTCTACTCCGTCCTGGTGGCCGGGAAAGCTGCGGACGGTCTTGCCAGTGGCAGCGTCACACACTCGTACCGACCTGTTGAAGCGACTGGCTATGGCCAGTGTGGTGCCGTCGGGGCTGTATGCCGCCGCCGCAACTCCGTCCGCGTGGCCGGGAAAGGTATGCAATTCCTCGCCGGTGACCGCGTCCCAAACTCGAACGGCCCCATCGCCTTTGCCGCCGCTAATCAGTCGTTTGCCGTCGGGGCTATAGGCCACGGTCGCCACCGCGCCGCGGTGGCCTGCGCAGGAGAGCCGATCTCGGCCAGTGGCCGCATCCCACACTCGCACCGGATCGTTGTACCCGCCGCCGCTGACCAGACGGGTGCCGTCAGGGCTGTAGGCCACCGCGACCACGCCACCGCGGTGGGCGGTGAAGGCGAGGAGTGGTTCGCCGGTGGCTGGATTCCAGATCCGTATGGCTCCGTCGCTGCTGCCGGCTGTGGCGAGTTGGGTGCCGTCGGGGCTGTATGTCATTGCCGATACGTCGCCGTGGTGGGCGGTGAAGGTCAGCTGTGGTTCGCCGGTGGCTGGATTCCAGATCCGTATGGCTCCGTCGCTGCTGCCGGCTGTGGCGAGTTGGGTGCCGTCGGGGCTGTATGTCATTGCCGATACGTCGCCGTGGTGGGCGGTGAAGGTCAGCTGTGGTTCGCCGGTGGCTGGATTCCAGATCCGTATGGCTCCGTCGCCGCTGCCGGCTGTGGCGAGTTGAGTGCCGTCGGGGCTGAAGGTCATCGCCGATACCGCCCCGCGGTCGCTGGGGAATGTGAGGAGCGGTTCGCCAGTGGTCGCGTCCCACACCCGTACTGCTTCTTCAGCGTTGCCGGCTAAGGCAATGCGGGTGCCGTCAGGGCTGTAGGTCATTGTCGACACGGCCCCGCGGCCGCTGGGAAACGTGACGAGTGGTTCACCGTCCGCCGCGTCCCAAACCTGAATGGACCCATCGCCGCGGCCGACGATTGCTAGGCGGGTGCTGTCCGGGCTGTACGTCACAGCCGGTACCCAACCGCGGTGGCCAGCAAAGGTGAGGACCGCTTCGCCGGTCGCAGCGTCCCACACCCGTACCCACCCATCGTGGCCGGTAGTGGCCAGGTTCACGCCGTCGGGGCTATAAGTCACCGCCGACACCGGGCCGTTGAGGCCGTGAAGCGCGAGGAGTGGCTCGCCGGTGGCGGCGTTCCACACCCGCACGGACTCATCGGCTCCCCCGCCACTGGCCAGCTGGGTCCCGTCGGGGCTGTAGGCCAGCGCCGCGACTCCGTCTTGATGAGCGCGGAAGGTGAGTTGTAGCTCGCCCGTCGCCGCGTCCCATACTCGCACCGACTCATCGGCTTCGCCGGCACTGGCCAGCTGGGTCCCGTCGGGGCTGTAGGCCAGCGCCGCGACTCCGTCTTGATGAGCGCGGAAGGTGAGTTGTAGCTCGCCCGTCGCCGCGTCCCATACCCGCACGGACCCATCCAAGCGGCCGCTGCTAACGACGCGGCTGCCGTCAGGACTATAGATCACCACTGACACCGAGCCGTGGTGGCCGGCCAGCGTGAGTAATCCCTCGCCGGTCGCCCCATCCCAGACCCGTACAAACCCATCGTCCCCGGCAGTGACCAGGCGCGCGCCGTTCGGACTGTATGCGACGGCCGATGCGGGGCCGCGGTAGCCGATCAACGATCGCAAACTGAGCCGCGGATCTGCTTGCGCCGCAGGGTGTTCGACGAGCCATCCGGGCTGCGGCAGTGTGCCCGTTCGCTCTGGTCTTAGGTTCTGCGCTCTGTACACCGTGGCACCGACGCAGTCGATGCCACCGAGGCTGCAGCGGCGAAAGACCGTGCCGATGAGGGTCGCGCTCTGCAGTGAAACCCGACTGAGGTCGCAGTCGTGGATCTCGCTCAGAGTAAGGTTGGCGTTATCGAATCGTGCGTTTCGCAGACGGACGTTTCGGATTACGGCGTCGCGTAGATCAGCTCCTCGCAGGGAGATACCGCTCAGGTCGAGCGGTCGACTTGGCGGCGCGTCGATGCAAATGCCGCGCAGTTTCGCCCCGTCTAGCACCGCTGCGGCCATCCGATGCACCGGATAGCCTTGATCGTGACACATCAACCCGTAGGCGAACGTCAGCTCTGACGCTTCGGGCTGGTATCTGCCCGACAGGCTGGCCAGCGCGCGAAAACCGTTGGCACGATCCGCTTTCGCAAGTCCCGCGAAGCTCTGCCCTAAAAAGTCCAGCGTCTCTCGGCTTGGTATCGGCATCGTCCATGTCTTCGCCAGCCGATCGGGGTCGGTCGAAAATTCAGTCAAGGCGCGCACCAGATACTGTGACAGGAAGTATTCGCGCAAAGAAGTGTGCGCGAATTCAAACGTATCGTCGTCGCGCCGGACCAGGAAAGTCGCGGTCCGCAAGTCGTCCTTCCACTGGTCCGGCATGCGCTGTGGGTAGTGGAGTTCTAGATCAGAACGTGAATGAAGAAACATCACAAGCCACTGCTCGACGTCTGCGATATCCCAACCCGACCGGCCCGTCCGCCATAAATCTGCTGCCAGATGTTCCATCAAGAGGACCTTGTGCTGGGGCAAAAGGCAGTGTTTGCCCTCGTCGCGGGCAAGCCACCGCGACACAATCGCACCGTATAGATCGACTGCGCGGACAGTGCGCCCATCCAGTCGCGCTTGTTCGATGTACTCGAGTTGCTCGGTGATCATTCGTAGGGTCAGCGGGCGGGTCGCCAGTTCGCGGAGATTGTGAGTGGCATCGATCGTTGCGATCACTGCGTCGACGTCGACGTCTGGCACATTGGCGGCGATGTAGGCGCGGATCTGTGGTTCGGTGAACGGAACCATCAGCAATGCGAGGTGGTCACGCCCGATGGCGCTCTCGCGATCTTGGCCACTGAAATGAGTTGCTTCGTCACGTATCGACCGGAAGAAGTGGGTGCGGCAGGTGAGAAGGAGCTTCGACCGCAGCCGGTCTGATGTCATGGTGGTCGAACCCAGATCAGCCGTTGCGCGCCAAAGGGTCCGGGTAAATAGCTGCTGTTCCTGCGGCGGGAGGTGCACCAGCACTTCGTCGAGCCCGTCGAAGATGACCAAACACTGCCCCTGGCGAATGCAGGTCACGACATCATCAACCGTCGGGTGCGGGCCTGTGTCTTCTGTTCCACGCAGAACGGCGTCAAGAATCTCGCGCAGCGTCGGGTTAGCCACAATTACGCGCTTGGGTACATCACGGAGGTCGAAATACAGCGGCATCGGGACAGCTGCGCTGGTGCGACGCTCATCGAGCAACCGTTGTGTCAGTAGCTTCGCAGTCGTCGTCTTACCCGTCCCGACGTCGCCAAGCAACGCACATAGCCGCGGCTCGTCAGTTCCAGCCGCCCAATCGAGGAGCCGGTCTATGGCAGGGGTTGGATCGCCGAGGTGCCGCTCCTTCGACAACCCCACGGCGGCGGACTCCAACGATGTCTCTCGCAGTGTGCCGGGAACGTGAGCAGTGACGTCCCCGCGGCGTTGCGTGTTCAGCAGCACCCACTGTTCGATGCTGCGACCTGCGCTTCGCCCGTTTCCCATTGGGCGGTCCGCCTCGACGGTTATCTCCCTCACCACCTGATCGAGAAGGGATCGCCGTTCGGCTGGCGTTGATGCGCACCATGCCTTTCCGGTCAGCAAGTGGTCCAGATTGAGGCCGCGTTTTTTCAGCGGACCTCGCGGAAGCGGATAGTAGGGGACCAATATGACTCGGCGATGCGCCACGATCCGGGAAAGCTGCCGCTCATCGCCGCCGAGCAGCGCTGGACTTACCAAGACGACAACAATGTCCGCGCCAGCCATCAGCTCGTCGTTACCAATGCCGAGGCGAATGTCAAGGTCGCTGGTGACTGTCCACTGTCTGTCGGAGCGAACGGCCATCGCAGTTGTCAAGGCGCCAACAAACTCTTGCAACTTGGGGTCGTGTTCGTGCTCGGATGCGGCACAGGCGTGAACGAGGACGTTAGGTGGCCCGTCGAACACCTCCTGAACGTGCGCTCCCACGGGTCGACTCGGTGCGCCCCGGCTCGCCTCGTGTCGAGCCATATCGGTCAGCCGCGCCTCCGCCATGTCAGTGCCCTCGAACCAGCACCGGCGCTGGGTAGGTGCGATTTTCTGCCCGTCGACTTCTATCGAAAACGCAACTCCGACCGCGCTTGCGGCCGACCGCACCGACTTACGAAATTGGCGGAATGCCGCCTGTCTCGCCCGTTCGTCAGAGCCAGTCGTGGTCACTTCGAGGGCTCGCGAAAACGCGATCATTCCGTCATCGCCGATCGACTCGGCAAGTTCAGCCAAGCGCCCACGCTGCCTCGGGGTCAGGTCATCGGCCAGGCGCTCAATCATGTCTTGAACCTGTAGTCGCGAGAGTCGCTGTGTCGTCAAAGCCGCCGCCATCCGCGTCCCTGAACGCGACCTTGTATTGCCGTCGCGAGATTACTTGCGTACCTATCTCGGAGTGCTCCTGCCAGGTCGGCATAGGATTTGCCCGCATCGGTGAAGACTTGGGCGTTCTCGACGCCATGCATGGTTCGGGACCCGTCGAGCGGCACCGTGCGGAGCATCACGGGTAGCGCACGCGCGCTCGCTTTGGCCCCGATGATGCGCGGCAACTCTTCGGTCGTCACAAACCGGCTGGCAAAGAATCCGGGACTGAGAAGCAGCAGCGCATAATCGCACTCTGATAGTCGATCAAGGATTCCCCGTCGCCAAGCCTCGCCGATCTCCAGCTGCGAATCTTCCCACCAGGAGAAATCAATCCCGCCCAAGATGGCGAGATTCGGTTCGAGGCGCTCCACCAAGTCCGTCTTGAGAGCGACATCGCGGTGACACCAACTCAGAAACACTCTTACCCGGATCGGCGGTGGCGCCAACATCATCTCCTCACGTTTCTCACGATAAAATCACGATACCCTACGTTGTCGCATGTCGCGGACGATTACAGCGCGCCATCCGATGCGTCGATCACCGCTACGCGGCAACAGTGCCCGGAGTGCGTCGGATTGAGTGTGATTGCCGCCAGTTTCACTGAGGTCGAACAATTGAGGCCGGAAGAGGCCGGAAGACAATAAAGGACACGACGACATGCGGCGAAGGGCCAAATCGCAGGAATACCGTCTGGTCTCAGTGATGTTGTAGGTCAGTCTTTGATTGGGCAACTGCCAACTCCACCGAGACGGCCGTCGTCCCGTTCGTCTCAATGATGTGGTCATCTCCGTAATGGCGGCTAGTTGAATCACCTCTGCGTTTGAGACAGGTAGTGCGCGGCATTGCGCAAAGCCGAGGGGGCGGAGGAGGAGGTCGAGATCTTTCGCGGGTTCGAGACTCACCGTTGCTGACATAGCCCGTATTGTCGCGAACGCCCGGTGCAGACACTTCCGTCGAGCATCGAGCTTTCCAGGTTCCTCACAAGGTGCGGTTGACAGGCCGCAATTCCTACGCTTCTGGTCGTTTAACTCCGTGGCGTCAGGCCGTCAGTTCGACAGTGTCATCACCGAACTCAGCGACGATGCGCAGTTGACCGCCGAGCGCGGCGACGTACGCCTGAAGCGTGCCCAGCTCAGTGTGTGACAAGTCGCCGCTCTCTAGCTTCGAAACGCGGGCCTGAGAGACGCCCATAAGCGCGGCAACGTCCGCTTGGCGGGAGTGGCCCAGCGCCTTGCGGATCTCGGCCAGACGGTGCGCCTGGACGGCCTCACGCATCTCCTCGCGCGCAGCGCTGGCCCGCTCGGCATCGAGTGCACCCTGCGCGATCGCATCCGCGCGAATGTCTCGCCAGTTACGCGCCATGGTCATTACCCTCCGTGCTCGGTCGCCAGCCAGCTCTCGAAGCGCGCGTCCGCAATCGGAATGTTCCTGTCGTACCAGCGCTTCGAGTCACCTGCCTTGTCGCCGCCCAGGAGCAGGATCGCCTGCCTGGCCGGGTCGAAGATGAACAGGACACGGATGCTGGTGCCGGCCGGGCGCAGCTCCTTCATGTTGTGAAACCTCGAGCCGTTCACCTTGTCGACGACCGGCCGGCCCAATGTCGGCCCCTCCAGCTCCAGCAGGTCGATGGCGCCGGCAACCGTCGCCATCGTGTCCCTGTCGAGCGTGAAGAACCATTGTTCGACCTCGTCGAGCAGGATCACGTCCCAACGCTTCGACATCAGTATAACCTCTACGTTATATCGTGCGGGGGCAGATTCGCGGGAGCATCGTCGCCGTCTGTCCAGCTGTCACCGAGCAGGAACGAGGCGGCCCGCTCAGCCGCTTCACTGTCGTCGTTGTCGAGTACGTGAGCGTAGGTCTCTAGGAAGAAACCGATGTTCGCGTGGCCGATGCGCTCGCTGACGATCTTCGGGCTCACCCCGGCCCGCAGGGCGCCGGTGGCATACGTGTGGCGCAGATCGTGAAACGTGATGCGGGACAGACCAGCCCTAGCGCGGCCCTGACCGGGCGTGCATCGCGGGCGAACCGAGTTGGTCGCCGGCGTGCGTCAGCTCACAGGTTGTGGCATGACGCTGACATCACACCGGCGATCTCGGCCAGATCCGCAGGAGGGCATGGCATCCCAACTCCTGTAGCCGAGGCTCACCACATCGAAGTCACCGTCGACATGGACGTGCGGCCTTCGGGGCGCAGTCCGGTCCTAAACCAGGAAGAGTCGGTAGTCGTGTGGAAGGCGGCGGGCTAAAACCCGTTATGGATTTAAGTCGCCGGGCTCAGCGATATCGGTTTCAGCGGTCAAGTGGCCATGGCCGCTCAGGTACGTAGGAAGGATCGTGATATCTGCGGGCAGGTCTTCAACATTTGCCATGAACTGTCTGAACTCATCTTCTTCTAGCCTTGCGCCCGACAGAATAAGGTCGATTTTTGGCTTGCTCCAAGCCTCACTGACTCTCACATCCTCCACGGGGCGGAGTTCTGCGGCGAGAGATAACACATGGTCAAGAGTCGCCGTGACATCAACTGCGGCCTGTCGAGGATTGACGACAAGAAGCTCTTCGGTCTGTGAAGGCCTGAGCAACATCGGATCTCTCAGAATTCGAGCTCCTGACGCAAGGAACTGTTCGCACCAGATGTCTCCCACATAGTCAGACCAACTTGGGAGCTCTGCCGGATAGAAATCTAATACCACCTGAACTAAAGGACCAAGAACGTCACCAAATGTAGCTGCGTACAGCAATTCGCCGTCTAAGGCTTGTTGAGATGATAGCCACGGCGAAAACACAGATTCCAAGTTCCGCTGTAGCGGTCGTTCGTAAAATGCAAGGTACTGCCCAACGGCTAGCGGCGCCACTGGCCGGCTAACGACACCCGCTCGCTTTAGAATCGCCGCACCGCTGTGCGAATTGCGCTTGCTTTCTATCTCGCGAAGGTCGAGTTCCGGTGGTCCCACGCGTCGATAGTCCGAAGCGAGCTGATCTAAGAACAGCCGTGACGTAGTCGCCGCGCTGGCTCGGTTGGCGGTGGGGTGGACCGACGGGAGGAGTGGGAGGGAGAAGCGATCCACCCTATCGAGCTGGTTGTCCCAGACTTGCGATGCGGCCCAAACGATCCGGAGCATTTCCGATTCCTGCGGATCAGCTGCAGGCGCAGGCTTCACAATACCGGCGCGCAACCTGCGCACCTCAGCCTCAAGCGTCCCAGGCTCCTGCTCTATCGCCATTACATACCCAGCATAGTCGCGATGGCGCCCGCGAGTTGATTTGAACCCGCTCTCAGCCGCGCAAGCTGAACCGCATCAGTTTGACCCTGCTTATCCGTTAAGGCGTCGGTCACTACGCGCAAGACGACCACTCGCAAGCCCAAACCCATTGCCTCCATGGTGGAAGCGATCCCGAAGGTCTCCATGTCAATCAGGATGGGCGTCTCAGGTTCCATTCCCACGTATTGCGCAAGCGCCTGCGCATACGTCCAATCCTCCTTGGAGTAGATAGCACCACTGGGTGGCTTATGTATCGGAACAGGTTCAATGCCTGGTGCGACTTTAATAACCTTGTCCGTCGCAAGGACGTGCGCATCGCGAAGACCCAGCACTGGCTCAGAGCCTGGAGCGCCCGACCAAGCTGGTAGCTCAATTGGGTCGAGTGGCTCTTGCTCGCTAGGCTTGGTGCGTACGATCCATTTATTTTTTAGCTTGACGACTTCGCCTTGGGGGGAATCGGACACCACGCCGAGCGACATGTAAGACACCCAAGCAACCCGAAATATCTCACCAACATGGTTCGTATCTACGGCTCCGCAGCAGCCGTAGAACAAGTAGTAGTCGGCGCGCTCCCCCCAAGCTGACCTGCTGAGCGCCGCGGCCGCAATGACATTCCCTTGGGCACTCAACGGGCGGTGCTCCAACCTAGCTACCCGACCATCAGAAAGCTGGCCTTCAACTACTTCCTGTCCGGCCCCAATCAGCGCCCACACTGTTGGCCCGAACGCAGGTAAGCCAACATGAACGCGATTCAGCAACTCGGTGACGGCGGTTGCTTCGTTCTTATTGAACGTAAAGATTACGATCGTCACATCCGCCACGACGGCATCATAAACCTAAGAGATATGCAAGCAGGCAATTTGGGACGGACGACCGTCCTTGCGCAACAGCAAGTCGATCGAAGGCCTCTACGGGCGCTGCAGACAACAGCCCGCGATACGAAGACGATTGCCAGTCGGGCTAAGAAAGCAGCGTCGACAATATTCTTCATCAATGGCATCGAAATGTCCGCGCTGGAGACAAATCTGAACCAGCACGTGTGGGGCCGACCCGCGATGGCGGGCGTCGTCCGCGCCGTCGCTGACCGGACGCGGGACCTACTGCCCGCAGTCGGTGCTGTCCTGATCGAGCTGTATGCGGCGCATGTCAGCGAGATTCAGGATCTGGTCAGCAGGACGATCACCCGCCTTGAATTTGGCATTCCGCCAGAGTTGATCGACTTGGCACAACTGGGCCTCGGCCTCAATCGGCAGCAGCTACTCGCGCTGAAACATCTTGGTCTGACGGAGCTGCAAGAAGTTGTAGATGCGGACACCGAAAGTCTGAGCGAGGTTGTCGCCGGCAAGAAGGTGTCCATGGCCATGAAAGAGTCCTCACTGGTGGTCGCGGAGACGCTGCAGGCCGCCTGCCGTACAGCGATCGAAAAACGGGCAACAACCCAGATCGACCTATCGCCCCCTACCGAGTAAGTGGAAGTAATCCACATCGAGAAATGAACATCAAATGGATGCGGAATCTCGAATTGACCGGCAGGACATAGCGTAAGAGAGCACTGTGGGCCGGTCGACAATCTAGGCGATGTTGCTCCAGATCGCATTGATGCGTTCCTTGACGGCTGGTTCAAACGGTTGGCCGGTTCGAATTGCTTGGCGTGTCGCAGCTTCGAGCGCAAAGAGGTGTTCTAGCGAAAAGTACGTGTGTCCCTCGGTGCGTCCCGGTGACGCGCGGAAGATCTTGGCCAGGCGGTCGCGCACTTCAGTGCAGTCGAACATAGCTATCTCCGGTCTTACGTACTCCCAAGCCATGTTCGACAGTGCGCGTGGACCCACGGTAAGCGAGTTGATAAGGCTGTCGACATCGGCGACCATGCCGAGGCGCATGGCAGCGAGCTGGGTGCAGGTGAGCCCCTTTAGCGACAGTTTGGCGAGATCGTGCAAAGGGATCTCGTGGAAGTCACAGCGTTTGCCATGAAGCACTTCGGCTGCGAAGGTGGCGCTTTGATATGAGTAGTCGTACTCGTCGGGATCTTTAGAACGAAGCGCCGCTCGATGCCGCTCAAGCTTTTGAAGGCAATCCGCGGCCACTTGAGGTCGGAACAGGCCGACCGCTTCCACTGTCAACACAATATTGACCAGATCGGCAAGGAACATGGTGTCTGGTCGCTCGACTCGTGTGTCGTCCTGTGTCGTGACGGCCTGCACGAACTTCGATACCCAGCCCTCGAACATTTGACGTAGTTCATCCTCGTCCTTGGTGTCGCGACACGACACGACCTCCGCGATGAACTCACGCGATAGGGCATTGATTAGCCACCCATCTCTCGTCATCGAGATTTGGTGTTTGCGTATGAATGACGCACCCTCTCGAAGGAGACGTATGGCCTCCTCCGCGTGAGCGTCGGCGACGAGATGATCAACTGGCGTAAGCAGTGCCGTCGCGTGGGTGTCCCGCATGGCTTGCCGTTGCACGTGATGCAAGCCGTGTTCTCCGGCTAGAGCTTCTGCCTGCTGCGCGATCGCAATCACCTCGTCTCGCGTAACAGGGAGGTTGTCATCCAAGGTTTCGACGAGCGCAACTCGACAAAGGAACCGTAATTCGGCGCTTGATCCGTCGTTATCGGCCTGTGCCACTAGCTCGCGGGCTCGCGCCGCATCACTCCGGCGCCACATGAAGTGAAGTTCGGCCCTCACCTTCGCCTCGGCGTCTGAACTCGCCATCATTCTGGCTTGTTCGGTCCGCGCCAGCGCCTGCACCTCAGGGTCTAGGGGTCGGTTCGACACCTTGGCGTTGTCGGCTAGCTGCAGCGCGATTGCGCCCACACCTGCGGGAAAGTGGTTGTAAACGCTTGAAATCGCAACGTTAGCGCGGCGAGCGATTTGCTTGACCGTGATGAACATCGCGCTACCGCCTTGCGCACGAACATCCCGAACTAAGTCCTCGGTGGCGCGCAAGATCGCCGCCTGCGTCGCGGCCTTCCTAGTCGCCCCCGACCGTGCCCGCCCCTGATCAGCTGCTGCTCCCATGCGATGGATTCCTCCAACTTGGTTCAAAAGTCCATTTTGGCCTACCGCTCCATTATGTACTCAGGATACATTTTGGACAGAGTAGCTGGTCGAAGGAGGTGACTGACTTGACTCGACAGAAACGGACACCCGAGCGCCTCGCATTATGGGTATCGGCAGCGGTGCAAATAGCTCGACTCGCGCTGGAAATTATCCGAGACTGCCTCCGATGACTTCCCGCACGACCAACGCCGGAGTGGCGATAGCCGCTCCGGCGTTGTTGTTGCGTGCAGTTCGACAGCCATATCCGCATACGTGCCGGCGCAGGACTGCGTGCCCTGGCGCACTGGGAAGGTTCCTATTCACTCTCAGTACCGTTGCCCCTGCGGCCGCACAGAGACACCCGCAGCCTTCAAGATGTTCAGAACCGTGGTCCGCCCAACCACCCACTCTTCTGCTACGTGCCGGCTCGTCTGCCCGGACTTGTACGCTGCCACCACATCAGCGCGGAGTTGGGCAGTGATCCGATGTCGTTGACGCGGAGGAGAGACGAACTTCGGAGGTCGATTGGTCGCATCGAAATGTGGTTGCCGGTAAATCAACTTTATGTTCGGAATGAACCGACCGAGGGCCACCAGATCTGGTCGAGCTAGTGCCGTGAGCGCGGCTTACTCCCTCCCCGCGCCCGCACCCTCAGCAACTAACGCTCGCCGCACGACATTAGGGGAGATCCCGAACTGCTCGCCGAGCCGCGCCAGTGTCATGCCGCTGCGATACAACTCGGCCGCGATAGCAACGTCGTCGGCAAGACCCTGGTTTCGCATGTCCACCCCATGCTCACGCAGGATCTTGATGAAACTGCCTTGGCCAACCTCATAACGGTGTCGTGGTTGGGTTGTTGATGCTCCCTCCCGATACGCCTGCACTAGTTCACTGATCATCTCAGCAGACAGTCGTCGGTCTACCCCGATGCTCGCGAACCAATCGATCGCGGGCCCTGACCGGCATATTCACTGATTTCTCGACCAGTTCAGCCATCTGCCGTAACCGTTGCCCCTGGTACACGGGGTTCGAGTAACGTTTCACCAGCTCTAGCACGGAGGTCTTACTCGAACCCCGGAGTGGTAGGACGGTGACCGTGGGTTAATTAGTATTTCCGCCCCTGCGGCCGGACCGCTACACCAGCATCTTTCAGAATTTTGAGCACAGTTGTCCGTCCAATCCCGACCATGGCGGCGACTTGCCGAGTGGCCATGCCTTTGGTGTAGTAGCCCACGACGTCAGCCCGCAGCGTCGCGGTGAGCCGCTGCCGTTGACGCTGGCCAACTGCCGGGGCGACATGGGTGGATGTCTCTTGCGGGGAGACGGGAGACCTCTGGCGACACGCTGTGTTTGAACAGAATCGTTCGAGGGCTACTAGGTAGAACGGCCCTCGGAGATTACTCCGGGGGCCGTTCTCGTTCTGCTCGGGAACACTTTTGGGAACATTCGCAAAACCAGCGAGTTCGGGAACTGATCGGTCGGGCAACTGCTGCGACTTCACTCGAGTCCGCTGAGTGCGCCAACGTTGGGTCGAGTGGTCCAGGCCGTAGGGCCCCACACCGACACGGCGCAGGCCTCAGAGGCAGCTTTGCCCGACAGCGTTCGTGCGCTTAGGGCACAAAACGCGGCGGCGGTAGACCGTCGGTCGTGGCTGACCAAACCCGCCTGGCTGTCGCGTGACGACGACCGTGCCGGCGTTCAACTCCATGACAAAGCTTGTCACTCAGTCCGGCGTCGGGTCCGGCTGCGGTGTAGGTGATCGGCCATCAGCTGCGCCATGGCTTGTCGTTGGGGTTCGGTCGGTAGTGGCACGGTGGTGACCATTTGACCGACCATGAGGCCGACGGGGGCGGCCCAGAGAAGGTCGGCGATGGCCCTCGCGTGAGGCGACGGTGCTCCGATGAGTTCGGCGATACGTTCGAGGCCAGGTTGTAGGTCGATGAGTTGCTCGATGTCGAGTGTGGATCGCAGTGACCGCGTGGCGATGAGGATTTCCATGGCCGTCATGCTGGCGGGGTTAAGGAAGGTTGCCCATGCAGCGTCGGCCAGAGCTGTCATTCGGTCGTCTATGTTTTTGATCCCGGCGACCTTGTCGGCTAGATCGTTCACAGACGTGACCAGCGTGGATATAGCGTGGTCGATGACCGCGGTGAGCAGACCATCGCGGTCGCCGAAGTGGTATTGAACGACCCCGGTGCTCACTCCTGCGCGTTCGATGATGTGTCGGGTGCTGGCTGCCGCGAAGCCCTCTTCGCGGATGCACTCGATGGCTGCGTTGATGACCAGTTCACGGGTCCGGTCGGCACGTTCTTGGACTCGCTGCCGGGATCGCCTCGGAGCTGCGGAATCTTTGGACTTGGATGTCATGGAAGAGGTGATTCTGCCGAGCGGTCGTGACTGTCGCTGCCAGCATGGCAGGCACAGCGCAAAGCTGAACGGCCCGCTCCGTTAACGGGGTTCTGCGGTCCAGGATGATGAAAGACGTTTTCCGCGACCACGGGCTCGATCCTAGGTGCCTCGCGTTGGCCTCTCATCAAAAGTCACCCGCGTGTCAGGATTGCGGAGGAGCGAGCATGAGGTCGGCTCAGTTCTCAGCGGGTTTGATCTTGCTGCTGGCGGCGGCGAAGACGCCGAGGTCTCCGTTCTGGTCCTGGAACAGACCGTTGCTGGAGTCGTACGTCGTTACGGTAGGGCTGGCGACGGGCGGCGGTATTTCCGATGGCGCTCCGACGGGAGCAGATGAAGGGGTGAGCGCCGGCACAGGGTTCTGTCCATAGGGTGGGACCTGTTGGTCAGGGGGCGGGTTGTAGGGCAGAGGCGGCGGTGGCGGGCCAAGTGTGACTGGCGGGACGGGCAGCGGATACGGTGCATACTCTGCTGGCCCCGGGCCGGGGGGCACGCCAGGGGGCAACTGGGTGACCGGGGGACCAGGATCGTAATCTGCACCCGGTGGGATGTAGGGGAATTTGTTGTAGGGCAGGATGTTTCGTGGATCGTTAATCGCTGTCGCTTCGGGGACGGCGGGCCCACGCCACGCCTGGTTGCCGATCGGAATATAGCCGGCGGGGTCCCTACATAGGGCCACGGTGGGAGCGCGCTTGCCGGGGAATTCCTGGCAGGGGTAGTTGCGTGCCCCGCGGACCACCGCGGACGAGTTTTGCGGAACTTTGCAGTACATGTCTTTTGGTAGGTCGCGCAGCGTTTGGTCACCCGGGGATCGGATCTCGGTGGGGGGGATGAAGCCGACATTGCACGGTGGCGGATCGCCCAATCCGAGCTTGAAGTCGACTTTGACGCCTTCATCGGCGGGTAGCTGTTCAGCTGCGCTGATCAGCACGGCGGTCACGGCGGGAAGAACGACGAGAGTCTGTTCGATGGACTTGTGGTAGATGACACCGATGCGGCCGAAGTTGGCGAGGTTGGCGGCGAGCATCGGGAACGACGGCCTGATGCCACTGAAGGTATTGGTCGCCGACTCCGCTGCTGCGGGCGTGGTTTGGAGCAGCGCGCGCAGCTGCGGATCGGCTTTGCGTAGTTGGGTGGTGAATCGGGCCAGTCCGTCGGCCAGCGAGGTGATGTTGTCGCCGCTGCGGATCTGGGCGTCGAGGAACGGGCCGAGTTGGTCGATCAGGGTGGTGGTGTCTTCGCTGCCGGCGTGGAGTTCGTCGAGCAGCGCTTTGGTGGAGTTGATCAATCGTGCAAGTTCGGGACCGGAGCCGTCGAAGGCGGTTGCTGTTTCGCGCAGGACGTCTTTCAGTTTGCTTTGATCCAGCGAGCTGACCAGTCCTTGTGCCTCGCGTAGCAGTCCTGCGATGTCGCCGCTGAGGGTGGTGTGGGATCGGTCGATCACCGATCCGTTGCGCAGATCGGCGGCCGAATGGCTGTCGGCTGTGGGGATGAGGTCGACGTATTGTTCGCCGATTGCGGAGACGCTTTTGGCTGCCGCGGTGACGTCGGCGGGAATTGCGGTGTCGGAGTAGAGCCGCATGTGTACGTCGACGCTCAGGTTGTCGGTCAGCGTGACGGCGGTGATGCGCCCGACGGTGGAGCCACGGTAGGTGACGTTGCCGTTGGGGTAGAGCCCGCCGCTGGCGGCGAAGTTGGCCGTGACGGTGTACCGCCCGATTCCCAGTGCTTCGGGCACGCGCAAGTAGTACAACGCCAGGGTGCCGATGGCGAAGACGGTGACGGCCGCGAAGATGCTCAGCTGCCAGCGAGCGAGCCGGGTGAGCATTAGCGGGGTCCTGTCGGCGGGATGGTGAACGGGTCGGCAGCTTGTCCGGACAGGTTGGCCTGTTCGCCGATGAGGAAGTCCGGCGTGGTGAGGATTTCGTTGAGGTGCTTCATGTTTGGGTCCAGCGGTGAGGTGGTGAAGATGTTCTCGCCGAAGCGGCGCTGGGTGAGGTCCAGGGTGGCGATCGCGTTGAGGTAATCACCGCGGATGGCTTGTTTGATCCCGGTTTGAGGGAAGGGGTAGGTCACGGTGATGGGGAGGGCGTCGATGAGTTCCTGCGCGTGATCGGTTAGTGGTTTGACGACGGCGTAAGAGGCCTTGAGGTCGGCGGTGATGTCGGTCTTGGTTTGCGCGAGGATGCGTGAGGCGATCTCGCTGAAGCGGCGTAGTGCGGCGAAGGTGTCAACGATTCGTCCGGCGTTGGCGTTGAGAATCTGGGTTGCTTGCGGAAGAGCGGCCAGTGCGGCGGTGACCGTGGTGTCCTTGGTGGCGAATTTTGCGGCGACGCGATTGATCGACTCGGTGGCGTTGACGATGTCGGTGCTTTGCCGGTCAATCGATGCGGTGAGGTCGGCCAGTTGCGGAAGTAGGTTGGTGAATTGCCCGGCGCGGCCGGCGACGGCGGAGTACAGCTCGTCGGTGATGTCTTGGAGTGCACCGAGATTGCCCTTGTTGACGACGACACCCAGTGTGGACAGGACTTCCTCGGTGGTGGGATAGCGGCCGGCCCGCTGCAGCGGGATCGTGGCGCCGTCGGACAACGCGCCTTCGGGTGCTTCGGTGGCAGATTCGGCGAGCGCGACGTGTTGAGAGCCCAGCAGTGAGGTCTGCCCGATGGTCGCGACGGCGTTGCCCGGCAGGTGTACTGCTGAGCTGAGCGAGAGCTGCAGTGCGGCGTAGAAGGTTCCGTCTGCGCGTTGCCTGACATGTTGTCCGGACACGCTGCCGACGGTGACATCGTCGACGAGCACCGGCGAGTTCTGCGCCAGTGTGGACACATCCGGTAGTTCGACGGTAATCGTGAACGATCCGGCGCCGTGCCCGACGGTGCCGGGCATGTCCAGTGAGTTGAGGCCGCCGAACTGGCACCCACTGACCACCGTGATGAGTGACCCGAACGCGGCGAGCCGCCGCGATGCCCGACCGCGGAGTCGTATGCGGGTCATCGGCCGGGTCCCGGTGGCGGTGGCGCCGGCGCGGGTTGTTGCGCCGGATCGGTTTCGGCAGCGGGGTTCCCCGGTGGAGTCGGTGGGGTCGGGACTGCCTCTGATGCCGGTGGTGGAAGCAGCAGGCTGGCCAGATCGGGTGGGGGCGAGCCAGGCGGCGGGCTCATTCCGGGTAGCGGTTGCCATTGCAGCTGCGATACCGGTGTTTGGGCCTTGGCCTGGGTTTGTGGTGTGTCATAGACCATCTGGCCCTTGTAGGCGGTGATGGTGTTGATGGGGTGGAAGAGCACGGGCGGGAAGTTCATCATGATTCTCTTGAGGACGGGCGCCATGCGCTGCCGGCAGATCTCGGTGCGTTTGAAGTACTCGGGGGTCGCTGCCGCGTCGAACACGCCCGCACAGAGGAATTGGACCGGGTTGGCGATGTTCGGCAGAGACAGGATCGCTCCGATCGAGCCTTGGGCGGGGTTGTAGATGTTGTAGAAGTTCGCCAGGCCGTTGGGCGCAACGTGCAGTACCTGTTCGATATCTTCGCTGTGCTCGGTGAGCAGCGAGGTGAACTCGGTCAGCTTGTTCACCTGATTGCCGATCGTGGTGTTGTTGTGGCTGAGGAAGGTTTTGACCTGGGCCAGTGCGGACGTGAGGGCATCCAGCGCGCCAGCCAGGTCGGTGGAGCTGTCGGCGAAGACCTGTGACAGGGAGGCGACGTGGCCGGTGAACTGGACGATTTGGTCGTTGCTGTGAGACAACGCGTCGACAAGGGTGCGTAGGTTTTTCACCGTGCCGACCAGATCGTGACGGGAATCACCAAGTCGCCCAGCAGTTTTGGAGAGTTCACGGACGGCGTCACGAAACGATTGACCGTTGCCGTCGAAGGTGTCGGCTGCTTGATTGATGGCGTCACTGAGCGGACCCTGGAGGCGGCCGTTCTGCGGTCCCAACCGGGTCGACAGCTGGGTCAGTTCATCTTTGACGTCATCCCATTCAACGGGAACGGCGGTGCGATCGGCGGGAATGGTGGTGTGGTCGGCGAGTTTGGGTCCGTCTGTGTAGACCGGTGCCAGTTCGATGCTGCGCGCTGACAGTAGGTTTGGTGCCACAATGACCGCGGCGGCGCCGGCCGGCACGGGAACATCAGGCCGGATAGTGAAGGTGATCTCGGAGTGCTCTGGCCCGGGTTTGATGCTGGTTACGGATCCGACCGGTACTCCGAGGATCTCGACATCGTCGCCGGGATACAGGCCGACGGCCGAGGAGAAGTACCCGGTGATGGTCAGGGGCTGGGGTTTGGGCCATGCGGTCAGCAGACCGCCGGCGAGCACGGTCAGCAGGACCGCCAGCAGGTAGAGGCGCCGGTATCCGTTGCGGAGCCGAACATTGAGTGTGGTCATGGTGATTTCGGCCTCACGACGGCGCGTTCGGTGAGAAAGCCGCGCAGGAAGTCGGCGAGACTGTCAGGTAGCTTCCCGGGTTGGAAGTATGAGTCGAGAAGGACTCCGCCCAAGGTTGGCGGTGGCACTCCGAACACATTGGCCTGGAAGCCAGGGCCCGAGCCGACCACTTCGCCGAGCGCGGTCGCATATGCGGGAAGCCGGGTGAGCGCTTGGGAGATGTGTTCTCGACGTTCGTTGAGGTTGTCGAGTACAAGGTTCAGCTTGGTCAGGGCGGGGCCGAGCTGTTCCTGGTTGTCGGTGACGAAACCGGAGAGTTGTCCGGCCAGTGCTTTGATGCCGGTGATGAGTTGGTCGATGGCTTGGCGGCGCGCCGCGAGTTCACCGAAAAGGACGTTGCCGTCGGTGATCAGCTGGTCGATCTGACTGGAGCGGGCGGCCACGACATCAGAGAGCGACTTGGCGTGATGCAGGAGCTGTTGGACCTTCTCGTCGCGATTGTTGACGCTGCGCGACAGGCTGGTGATGCCGTCGAGGGCCGCCCGCACCTGCGGGGTGGCATCGCGCATGGCGTCAGTCAGTGTCTGGAGTGCCTCGACGAATCGGGGTTGATCGAGTTCGCCGACGTTGTGTCCGAGGTCTTGCAGGGCGTTGTTGAGGGTGTAGGGGGTTGTGGTGCGGGCCAATGGGATGGAGGTGACAGAACCGGATCCGTGGGGTGCGACCTCAATGGAACGTTGGCCGAGCACGGTGTCGGTCTTAATGGCGACCAGTGATTGGTCCCCAACTCGGATCTTGCGATCGATGGTGAAGCCGATCTTGGCCGCGCGATGGGTGATGTCGAGTTCGACGCTGTCGACTTTTCCGACGGTGTATCCGAAGATCTGCACCGGATTGCCGGTGGCGATACCGCCCGCATGGGCGAAGTAGGCGGTGTACCGCTGGCCTTTGGGCCAGAACGGGAGCTCAGTGTAGCTGAAGGACACCAGTACCAGGCAGGTCACTACGGCGATACCGAAGATTCCGGTGCGCAGCGGGTCTCGGCGCTCGGGATTATTTGGCAAAGTCGCACCTACCGTTATTGGTCGAGGGTGGGGTCACCGCGGGTAACAGAATGTCGCTGCCGGCCGGGCCGTTGATCTTGATCTTGACCGAGCAGAAATAGATGTTGAAGAACGACCCGTAGGCGCCCAGCGCGCTCAGTCGCAGGTAGTCCTCGGCGAGCGGCTCAATCGCGGCATTGACATCCTTCTTGCGGTCATCCAGTGCGGTGGCGAGTGGGCCGGTGTTCTCGATGACCCCCTGGAAGGGGCGCCGCGCGGTGCTCAGGACATCGGTGAGGTCCTGCTGTGCAGAGGCCAGTGGCGGCAAGCCGTTGGCAATGGGGTCGCTGCCGCGGCTCAGAGTCGTGACCAGCTGCTGGAGTTGGTCGATCCCGGTACTGAGGTCGGCGCTTTTCTCATCCGCTGCACTGAGCACGGTGTTGAGATTGTCGATCGTCTGGTCGATGAGTTGATCTCGGGCGGCAATGGTCTGGGTGAAGCTGGCGGTGTTGGCCAGCACAGTCGACAAGGTCCCGCCCTTGCCCTGCAGCAGTTCGATGAGGGCATTGCTGACCTCGTTCAGCTTGGCTCCGTCCAAGCCTTTGAGCACCGGCCGCAGACCACCAAGCAGTGCGTCCAGATCCAAGGCGGGTTTGGTGTTGCTGCGCGGGATCGTCGCGCCGGCAGGAAGTTTCCGTAGATCGCCGGGTCCGGCCAGGATCTCCAGGTAGCGGTCACCAGTGAGATTCTGATAGCGGATCGCGGCTCTCGTGGAGGTGTAGAGCTGCTGTCGTTTATCGACGGTGAAGGTGACCTCGGCATGATCACCGTCGATGGCGATCTCTTCGACGCTGCCGACCGGGATGCCGGCGATACGGACGTCCTGGCCGGTTTTGAGTCGCGAAACCGAGGTGAATTCGGCGTGATACACAGTGCTGGAGCCGAATCGGAATTGGCCGAACGTCACCACCAGCCCCGCTAGCACGAGCAGCATGACCACCGTGAACACGCCGACCTTGAGGCCGGTCCGGGACGTGGTCATCAGTAGTCGTCTCGTTCGGCGTAGGCGCCGTTGAACAGGAACTGCAGCGTGGAGGGGGCGTCGAACTGTAGTTCGGTGTTCGGCTGATAGGGGACATAGGCGTTGTCGGTAACCAGGAACGGTGGTCGATACCAGGAGCCTGCGCCCTGTTTAGTGGGCAGGTCCGGCAATCCGCGGCAGTTGGGCCCACCGGAGGCGTTGACGATCGGCAAACTCTCGGGATACGTGTAGGCCGGCGAACCGGGGATGAAGCCGGCGTTGACGAACAGTGCGGGTTTCACACCGCCGATGTAGGGGCCGAACTTTTTGTACGCCTTCGCCAATGCCGTGATCAGGCAGCCATATTCGGGTGAATAGTCGCTCAAGACGGTCAACGGAGCGCGGAGTCGTTGGATCGCCGCGATCAAGTCACCTTCGGCCGGCGCGAGGGTGTCGGCGCCGGCAGTGGCGACGCCGGCCGCGGACAGCAACGTGGCACTGAGATTGTCTTGCTCGTCGACGACTGTGCGGCTGATGGTGGGGACATTGCCCAGAGCGGACACCAGGTCGTCGGCGGCGGAGCTGTAGATGTCGGCGGTACTGCTCAGTTTCTGGATATCAGACTGCAGCGTGGGTAGGTGCGGGTTGATCCGGCTCATGAGATCGCCCAACGTGGCTAGGGTGTCTCCGAGGTTTTTTCCGTTGCTGCGCAGTCCATTTCCCAACGCAGTGAGCGTGGTGTTGAGCTGCACGGGGTCGATCTTGCGCAGCGTGTCGACCAATGTCTGGAACAAGGTGTTCACTTCAAGGCTGACGTCTGAGGCCTGTAGGTGGGCACGTGGGGATAGCCGGTCGGCGGTCGGGTGCTCGGGCAACTGGAATTCGACGGACTTCGCGCCGAAGATCGTGTTGCTGGCGATCCGTGCGGTCACGTTGGCCGGGATCTTGGCGAGTTCGTCGGCGCGGATCGCCAGGGTCAGCTGCGCCGAGGCCCCGTCATAGTCGATCTGGGACACGGTGCCGATCGGGACACCCAGAAATTTGACCTTCGCGTCGCGATCCATGACCAGTCCCGCACGCTGGGACGTGAGGGTGACCGTGTCAGTGTCGGCGAACGCGCCCTGATACCCCAGATAGACGACGCCCGATGCGAAAGCAAGTAGCGCCGTCATCACTGCCGCGGCGACGCGTACGTGAGCGCGACGACTCACCCGACGCTCTTCGTTGCTGCATCGCACACCGACCGCGACGGCGAATTGGTGCGCGCGCATCGCCACACCGGCAGCGGCGATGAGTCTGCCGGTGTGGCGAGCGCGGCGTCCGCGTTTCGGACGCGGGCAGCGATCGGGCGCAGAAACATATTGATCGTTATAACATCACACGTGATATAAACCTAGTCGGATCGAAGCTCAGATTCGTATCCAGGTTGTCGTCACCCGATGTGTGGGCCGGCGCCCCGCAAGGCAGGTTTCGCGACCGGCCCTGCTCCCTCAATGCGGAGGTTCACATGACAGACACGATCGCTCGTGACGGCAAGCGGGAGTCATCGGCCAAGCGCGGACTGTCCTCGCTTCAGAAGGCGCTCTTCGGGGTCCTCGCGTTCTTCTTCGCCATCCATCCGGTGTTCTGGTATCTGGAGTTCCACGCCGGGGTATCCCACGCCGTAGCGTCGACAGTGTTGGTGCTCGTCGTCGTCGGATGCTTTGCGACAGCGCTGATCTTGCCGTGGCTGCCACTACCCGATCAGCGCGACCGCACCAAGTGGGAGCGCCTGAGTGCGATGGTGATCGTCTGGGTGTTCATCGCACTCATCCCGCGTTTCATCTGGGAACTGCCCTGGCTTCTGCTCTTCGATCAGATCCGCGCCGGCGTCGAAAGCGGGTCGCTCTGGACCTACATGTGGTCGCCGATTCTCCTTGGCGGAGACGCCCGCTACCTCAACGGTGATCCGCTCATCGTCTGCATGGAATGGATCGCCCTGTTCGTCGGCCTCTTCGAGGCGTACGCGCTAGGTCAGTTCTTCCGAAACGGAAAGCGATTCACCAGCATTCAGCTATCGCTGATTATGGCGGGAATGATCGTGGAGGTCACTCTGCCAGCTGTCTACTTCGGCGTGGAAATCGCCAACAACCTGCAGAGCATGTCCAGCCCAGTAGAAATGTGGGTCAAGTTCGTCCTGATCAACGTCCTCTGGTGCACCATGCCACTGGTCACCTACTTCTGGGGTGTCCGCAGGCTGACTCGCCAAGATCTTCAAGTGAAATTCTAGGTTCCATTTACATGCTTGGCTGCATGGTTAGCGGACAAGACGGGTAGGGCGCCACGCTCCGGCAATGCGCTTCCGTCGGTGGTTGCACAACGACTCACCCCACTCTAGGTAGTGACTGATCGTTGGCAGGCGATGTCTGGAGTGGGTAAGCGCCCTGTGCCGATTCAGGTCGGTGACCATTGGCCGGAGGCGCTGACTCGCAATCACCGGGTCCGGTGTTCGAAACCATGACGCCGTTGGAACTGCGTGTGGTCTCGTACCTGGCAGATTTGGGAACAAATACCTGGCAGATTTGGGAACAAATTTGGGAACAAAACTCTGCGAAACCCCCTCCGAGCGGTGGGATCGAGCGCTATAGCCCGGACCATGCACCCAGAATGACCTGCACTTTTGGAACTCAACGTAGGTGCAAGAATTCCCGGTATCTAGCTCATAACCCAGAGGTGCAGGTTCGAATCCTGTTCCCGCTACCAGTAGGAACGGCCCCCGGAGATCTCTCCGGGGGCCGTTTTCATGCCCATTGGCAACATTTGCAAAGCCAACGAGTTCGGGAAATTGTGGGCGCGCGGGTTTGGGGGCGGAGAGGGTCACGCACTCGGTCTCCAATTCCTTCGTGGCATGGAACTACAAGCAGTAGTTCACCGCGGGCTCTCGCTGGCGCCAGTTTGCGGGCATCCCCAACGAGGATGGCTTCTTCTTGCGCACCGCGGTGCCGGTGGTCGGCCGCCGGCGTGTTCAAGCTCGGCCCGACGCTGAGCTAGCGATCATCGAGGGCTCAGTTCACACCGGCAGTCCGGCAATGCGAACCTCCGTCCTTAGCGCAGTCGCCAAGCAGCATCTGGGGCTGCCTCAGTCCTAGTAGATGTGGGAGGGATGTTTCTGGTCTCAGTTGCGCCCATCGACCTTGTCGTTGCTCGATGCAGTGGGGGCTGTGTCGGTGAGATGGCTGGGCTCTGCGCATGGAAGGTTGCCCGATAGCCACCACTCTTACAGGATTGACATTCCAGTCGCGGATATGTGAGGGTGCGCCATCGGGGTTGTGCTGGGATCTTCCGCATCTGTGACGGGTGAATGTGCGCTGCGCAGTATCGGGCGAGATCGCCGAGATTGTTGCTGTGGGCTAGATCACCGTTCGGTTTCGGGGTGGGTTCCCGACTACACCTTGCAGATGCTCGTCGTAGCTGGCGGGCCGGGGATCTGAATTTTGGGGGGAATGATCGTGGGGGATTTTCTGCCGGGTGACCGGTCGGGGTGGAGTATCGGTCGGTGGTGGCAGGTCAGCTTCGCGTTGATCGTCACGGTGGCGCTCACCGTGGGTGGGGTGCACTGGCTTTCTGACCGAGGCCGGCCCGGTGCCGGTGCGGGGTCGGTTTCGCTAGCTCAAGGATTCGCCGATGCCGCGTGGGCCGCATTCAGTGGATCCACCACCGTCACCGCGGCCGATGCGGCGTTGACGGCGGGGCAGCGTGCGGCGGGCTTGCCGACCGACCCTGTTGCCGGGTTGACCTCGAACACTGCGGCGGGGCCGGTGCAGGTGGTGCTGCCCGCAGGTTTGGGTGCTGCCCAGCACACCTCCGGTGGGCAGGTGGTCTACCCCGATACCGGTGCCGGGTTCGACATGCTGGCCGAGAACACCGCCACCGGGACCCGCACGGTGGCCCGCATCAACACCGCTGGTGGGGTGCGGATGGTCACCACCTTCGTGCGCACCCCGGCCGATACGGTGATGCTGGCCCACACCAACGGCTACCTGACCATCAACCGGGCCACCCCGACCGCCGAGACCGTCGGCATGTTCGCCCCGGCGGAAACCCGCGACGCCACAGGCCGACTCGTTCCGTCGTCGTACGTGGCGCGTCAACTACGACCCGGCCTGTATCAACTGTCGGAGGTCATCGACCCCCGCCCGGACACCGTGTGGCCGGTCTTCGTCGACCCGCCGCTGCATGTGGGCGGTATGGGTGGGGCACCGTTGCCGGCCGGACTTTTCGATTCTTTCACCTCCACGATCAGCAGTGCTGCCAGCGCAGTAGGGGATGCGGTCACCACTGCCGCGTCGGCCACGGTGTCCGGGGCCAAAGCTGTGGGCACGTTCGTGAAGAACAACCCAATGGAAACCGCGATCATCGTCGCCGGTGCCGCGGTCGCGGTCACCGGTGTGGGCGGGCCGGCCGGGGCAGCCGCGATCGCCGCTGCCGTCGCCAATGTGAGTGCCGCCGGTTTGCAGATCGCCTCAGAAGCCATGCCCGACAACCAAGCCCTCGGTGTGGCTTCCACGTTGGCGGACGTCGCGACGATGTTCACCCCGACCGGGGCGGCGAAGAAGATCGCCGAAGAAGCAAGAAGAAGAAAAAGAAGAGCAGCCAACACCATCCCAAACCGAAGGGCTAGACCGAAGGAGTCCTCACATGGCTCGCACCCCGCTGCACCAAGCGGCTGTCCGGGGAACCCAGGACAGTGTTCGTGACACGATCGACGAAGGTTTCGACGTCAACGAACCCGACGCCGACGGCCTCACCCCCCTGCACATGGCCGCCATCAACAAGAACTATGACGCAGCAAAGGCACTTCTGGAAGCCGGCGCCCAGGTCGATCTCCAGGACAAATGGGGAAACACGTCCCTATGGCGTGCCGTCTTTGGCAAGGACGGCACTTTACCCCTCGTTGAGCTACTCATCCATTACGGTGCAGACCCCACTATCGAGAATGAAAGCGGGAACAGCCCGCTGAAACTAGCGCAACGACTCCAGAAATCGGACTACTTGGATGCCTTCGCCAAAAGGGGTCCCGAGGCCAACAGCTAGCATTGCGTTTCTACTTGCTTCCGAACCGTTGCCGGTATCCTCGCGAGGGCCGTTAACCAATCTGGTTGTGGTGGCCCCTGATGGGACCGGTGTCGTGAAGATGCTGGCCGTGGTTCACCCTTGCGGCCCCGGCCGTTGGCAAACGCCTATCTCGTTTCCGGACCGGGAGTCCTTTCTCTAGACCGTGCGCGTCGCGGCGGGGTCGCAAGGGTTCTTGTCGGTGGGATTAGCCGCGTGGTTCTTGCCCACCGCACGGATACAACGCCTCAACGTTCACGAGCCGAGAGCTCTGTCATAGACGGGCGCCGTGCGGGTTCGCTGGTTTGGGAGGTTGAGATGATGCTTAGCGTGGGGGAGCAGCGCGGGCGATGGATTGAGGCGACAAAACACGTGGCCGCTGGGAGCTGGGACAATATTCGTTGTCCCGCAAATGATGACGAATTCCTTGAAATCCATGTGAGTGAGTGGCGTTCCGATCCGGAGGCGCCGACCATGCATGAGTACCGACTGCGCTGCCCCCGCTGTGGCGCTGAGAACTTCATGCATGGGCCTCAAAAGTACAGCCCGAAGGGCTGACTACGCCGCTGGCAATGTACGAATAGCTGGTGCAGGCCATCAGTGGTGACGGGTTATCCATGTGGTGCACTTCGTCCAAATCGACGCATCTATCGGGCCTATTCCAGTCAACGAGAAGGCCGAGCCATCTCGCCTCAGACCACAATTATGCGATCGCCGTTTTTTATAGTAAAACACTCATAATTTTCGTCCGAGTCGTGCAGTATTAGCGTGTATTCATCATCGAATACCAGAAACAAGGCGCGTTGAGTGGACTTAATATCGGTGATCGTCTTACCGAGAAAGTCTACGAGATCACTGGCAAGCGAGCGCGGGTCTTCTGCCAATCTACGTCCACGAATGTGGGTGACGATCTCGATGTCGGCCATGATGACGATGGAGATCGTAGGATCATCGAAGCGAAGAATTAGCTCATTCTCGCCAAAACACATCTGCTGTAGCAACTTCCGGTCGAGAAAGTCGAAATTCTCTTCGGGTGAAATGCCGTACACCAACGTCCCCTTACGCGTTCGAATATCAGGCTATACGACGTCATGTTACTAGATTTGGTTGACATTCGCTTTCGCTCGCCTGAATCTAAGCGAGGCCATGTCATTCTCATTGGCAAAGCTTTTTGAAAATCTTCGCAAAGCGAACGAATTGTTGTTGACGGACCTGGAACGCCGTGTGTGCTGGCGAGGCCACGTGACGCTGAAATACGCAATCGAAGCCAGACCAGATCAAAACTGCAATGAGCATTTCATACCGTGGAGTGTGGAGACCGTCGTGCGCTCCGCCAGGCTCTCGGTCGGATACCTCATTGGCGGTGGGGCCGGCATATCAATTCTTAGCGGTAGATCTCTGCATCGACGGCCTGCCTGACCGTCCTCATCGTCACGCCGAGGGTGTCGATGTCCGCGGAGCCGAGGGCGAGTCGAAGCGCCTGCGGGACCTGGCCGGAGATGGAAAAGGGTTCGGCCGTCGACACGGAGATGTTCTCGCGCAGCAGTGCTGCGGCGATCCGGTCTACGCGGGCTGGCTCGGGCAGCGGGAGCCATACGTAGTACGACGAGGGGTGGGTGATGAGCGCCAGGTCACCGAATGCCTCACGGGCGATGGCTTGTCGGGCCCGCGCGTCTGCACGTTTTTCGCTTTCGAGCCGGTCGACGGTGCCGTCGTGAAGCCAGCGGGTCGCGATGGCTGTCGTCAATGCCGGCGTGTTCCACGTGGTGGCGCGGATGGCGCGCTCGATCGCAGAGATCAATGATGTTGGGGCAGCGAGGAACCCGACACGCAGCCCGGTGGCGACGCTCTTGGACAGCCCCGATACATAGACGGTGCAGGCGGGGGCCAGCGCGGCCAGGGGAGGGGGTGGCTTCTCGTCGAGGTAGGCGTAGGAGGCATCTTCGATGATGAGGAGTTGATGTTCTTGGGCAATGTCGACCAGGCGCCGTCTCGCAGCGAGGTCCATGACCCAACTCAACGGGTTGTGCATGGTCGGCATCGCGTACACGGCGCGAACCCTGCGCGTGGTGCACAGGCGGGTGAGCGCGTCGAGGTCCGGACCGTTCTGGGTCGACGGGATGGGTGCCAGTTCGAGGTGCAGACTTTCGGCGAGCACTTTGAAGCCCGGGTAGGTGAGGGCGTCGGCGGCGACCACGTCGCCGGGGCGCAGTGCCGCCAGCATCGTGGTGGTGAGTCCGTGCTGTGCCCCGTTGACGATCAGCACGTGCTCGGCGTCGACGGCGAGTTTCCGGCGTCGTAGGTGCTCGGCGAAGACGGCGCGCTCGTGTGGTCGGCCGCCGTGGGGCTGATACCGCAGCAGAGTTTCCAGGTCACCGGAGTTCGCGAGGTCGCGTAGTGCCTGCCGGAGTGTCTCGGCCTGACCGGGCACCGAGGGGTAGTTGAAGTTGAGATCGACGGTGCCGCTTCTGGTGACCTGTTGGTCGATGCCATGGCCGGGGGACAGCGTGACCTCCCGCACGAAGGTGCCCCGCCCCTGTTCGGCGCTGACCAGGCCCATGGCTTCGAGTTCGGCATACACCCGCGACGCGGTCGCCAACGCGATGCCCTCGCGGGCGGCGAGGTCGCGATGGGTGGGCAGACGTGTTCCCGAGGTCAACCGCCCCAAGCGAATATCGGACGCCAGCGCGTCCACGATCGTCTTGTAGCGGGGAGCCGGCACGCCGCGATTGTATCTAGAACAATTTCTTGAATGTCATGAATAGGTCTCCTACGCTTTCGGCGACGACAGGAGACACCCATGCACATCGCCATCCTCACCTTCGAAGGTTTCAACGAACTCGACTCGCTGATCGCCCTGGGCGTGCTCAATCGGGTGCGCAAAGCTGATTGGCGCGTCTCGATCGCATGCCCGACACCGCGTGTGCGTTCCATGAACGGTGTGGTGATCGAGTCGATGGCGAGCCTGCAGGAGGCCCGCTCCGCCGACGCCGTGATCGTCGGCAGTGGCATGCAGACACGCGAGGTGGTGGCCAATCCGGCCCTGATGGAACAACTTCGACTCGACCCATCACTACAGTTGCTCGCCGGTCAATGCTCAGGGACGTTGGTCCTGGCCAAACTCGGCTTGCTGCAAGGTGTTCCGGCATGTACCGATCTGACGACGAAGCCGTGGGTGATCGAGGCCGGCGTCGAGGTCCTCAATCAACCCCTGTACGCCAGGGGTAACGTCGCGACCGCAGGCGGTTGTCTGGCGTCACCGTATCTGGCCGCGTGGATCATTGCTCGCCTCGAAGGCATTGGCGCAGCGGAAAGCGCGTTGCATTACGTTGCGCCCGTGGGTGAGAAGGAAGAGTACGTCACTCGGGCCATGGGCAACATCGCCCCGTACCTGGAACACGCGGTCGCTGCCGTCTAGCGAGGCCGCAGGAGTCAGGACCGCGGCCCGACTGCGGACGTGACCTCTGAACGCGCCTGGAAAGCAAAGCCCAGTTGGCGGATCCGTGCCTGTTGATCGCGGTGAGAAGCCTTGTCAGCCAAGGCCCATCACTGATGCCCGTGACGGTCCCGAACTTATGGCGGGCCCGGCCGCACCGGAGTGGGCGCCGTGTGTGAAGCCGCAGTGTGTTCGGCGAGCGTCGTCACAGCGGTTCTTTCGTTCGTCGCGCTGAAGTCACGGTTCCGAACAGTAGGTGCCAGGTCGCGGGGCAACCATAGTTCTGATCGCCGTCAGGCGAAGTCCTGTGCCCAGCTGGTTCGGCGTGCCCCCGTCGAAAGTGACCTTCGCCGCCGGTTCGAATCCGCGGATGCGGCACTGCTACTGAGCGGGGTGGCTTCCGGCCAGGCGCGTATCCAGGTCGATCGCCTGACTCCCGCAGCACCCACCCGCGGCATCGGCGTTCTCGTCGAGATGCTGCGGGCTGGAGCCGAAGGTGTCGGAGTCCGCGAGCACGGTATAGACCTCCCACTTCTCGCCGGCCGGACCGGTCACCCACACCTTGTCCTGGGTGGCGAAGCAACAGGTGGTGCCGATCTCTTCGTCGGTGAACAAGCCCTCGCCGGTCAGGCGGGCGATCTCGTCGTGCACGGTCTCGCTGGAGGCGACCTCGACGCCCAAGTGGTTGATGGTGCCGCCCTTGCCGGGGTTCTCCAAGAGCACCAGCTTCAGTGGCGGCTCGGAGACGGCGAAGTTCGCATAGCCGGGCTTCACCTTGGCCGGGGCGGTGTTGAACAGCTTGGTGTAGAACGTGATTGCTTCCTCAAGGTCGTCGACGTTGAGTGCCAGTTGTACACGGGACATGACTCACCCTCCTCGGGTTGTTGGACATATATCGAACTAATGCGACACCGCCCAGCATGCCACCTTTTGGATATATGTCAATCTTTCTGGCAGACTTGGGCCATGCCTAAAGCGCTGCCCGTGATCGATACGTCCGCGCCGGTGTGCTGCGCCCCGGTCGCCGCCGGCCCGATGAGCGATGACGATGCGCTCAACGTGGCCCTGCGGCTCAAGGCGCTTGCCGATCCCGCGCGCGTGAAGGTGATGTCCTACCTGTTCTCCTCGGCGGCGGGGGAAGAGAACAGTGGCGACTTGGCGGCCGCGCTCGCGCTCACCGAATCCACGGTGAGTCACCACCTCACTCAACTGCGCAACGCTGGCCTGGTGCTCTCTGAGCGCCGCGGCATGAAGGTGTTTCACCGCGCTCATCCGGAAGCGATGCAGGCGTTGTGCGTCGTCTTGGATCCCCACTGCTGCAGGTGAGTCGCCACGCCGCTCTGGCGCGCAATGCGATAGGGCGTGGCCGTCAGGGATGGGCGACCAGATACGTCTCGTTATCCAGGCCGACGGTCAGTTCGTCGACGTCGAAGGGCCGGTCCAGCCGTGCACGGAGCTCGGCGGGGTCGATGAGCAGACTGATCTCCACGGTTTGTCGTGCGAATACCCGGCCGATGAGCGGATAGGCACGTCTCATGATCGCTCGCTCGGCGGGTGTGCATCGAGAGGCGCAGTAGCCGACGTGACCGATCTCGTCGGTGAGGATTTCGGTGTAGAGCCGCTGAATGCGCTCGCAGACTTCGGGCTCGTCGGCGAACAGTTCCATCCCGACGCGTCGGAGTTCATCGAACATCACGCACCCCGCCATCTCGGCTGCGCCGACGAACATCACCCCGAGCCGCTCGGGCAGGAACACTCCCGCTTTGACGAACTGGCGCATCACGAACGGGGGAGGCACCACCTGGAAGGTCAAGTCGAAAACATCCAGCACGTAGGCGAGAAGCCTTGTGTGATAATGCTCTTCGAGTTCGAGATAGACACGCTCGGGAGGCAGGTCCTCGTCGCTGTTCATCCCGTAGGTTTCGCCGAGTCCGACGCCGAACCGCTCAGCTTGATTGAGTTTGGCGGTCGCCAACAGGAACAGCATCTTCCGGTCCAGACCCGGTTCGGGCACCCGGCGTCGGAGGTTTCGCAGGAAGGTGGTCCGGTCGGCAGGCCGCTGTGACCGGATCGGATTGGTCTCGAGATGGTCGAAGAATTCTTCGCGATTCGCCAGGCGTCGATTGAGGAGGTCGGCTTCACCGTCGCGCCTGCGCAGATAGTCGCGATAGCCCTCGATACTCGTTGTGCTCACCGTGTCTCCATTCCTTTGACAATCGTTGTGACATAACGACCCAGCACCGCGTCTGCGGTGGGGGAGTCCTGCACGCCGGTGGCAAGCAACGCGAATAGGCCGGTGAGAAAGAAGACCCCGAGTTCACCTGCGTCCGCCTCCGGGGGGATCCGTCCGGCGTGTTGCGCCTCGGTGACGACGTCGGACAGGAACTCCGCAAGTGGGTGCTCGGCCACCTCGTCTTCGACCGGCCGTGTTGAGGAGAAATGCAATCCCAGCATGTCCCGAAAGACAACGGGTCCCAATCGGCGTTCTGCGGCGAGCACGTGCCGCACCAACAGCAGCAGAATCGATACCAGGTCGCCGTCACCGGTTGGTGCGTCGCGAAGTTCGGCGACGATATTGACCTCTTCGTGGCGTTCCAACTCGACCAAGACGTGTTCCTTGGTCGGAAAGTGAAAGTAGAAGGTTCCGCGCACCACGCCCACCGCGTTGGCGATGGCGGTGACGTCCGCGGCCGCCAGGCCCGAACGGCCCATTTCGGCCACCGCGGCATCGAATATGCGCGCGCGCGTTTCGAGTCGTCGGGCCTCTCGGGCGCTGCCGGTGGGCGATCCGTCTTTTCGCGTGGTGTGCGACGACTGCATATCGTCACCGTACGGTCACTGCTGACGATCGTCAATGACAGTCGTCAATGAGAATTGAGAGGGCGTGCGTTTCCCCGTCCGTGGGCAGGTGTGATCGACCCCGACACGGGGTACACGGCGCTATCGGTATCCGCGGCGCTATTGTTGCGGCCCCTCGGTAAGGACGGATGAAACCATGGCAGCGACAGTTGACTACGACGCACCGCGACGGCGCACGATCGAAGAGGAGGGCACTGTCGCGGACCCGCTGGCCGACCTGGCTGCCGAATTGAAGCCCGTGCCTACAGATGCTGATGACCCAGCCGAACTGGCCGAGTCCTTTGAGCTCCCAGGTGCCGATATCTCCGGCGAAGAGTTCACTGTCACGGTTGTTCCCAAACAGGACGACGAATTCACCTGTACCAGATGCTTTTTGGTGACGCACCGGCATCGGCTCGGTTTCGCCCGAGGGGCAGAGACGGTCTGCGCCGACTGCGCCTGACAAGCCGTCCACGCAAAGCGGTGTGAGTCGGCGCCTCAGCGTCCGTACTCGTCGGATTCCGGATCGATTTCGACGGGGTCGTTCTGCTCCTGCCAGTCGGGGGCTTCGGCCTCCAGCGGTGGGGTGTCGGGCCCAGTGGCGGTGGCCTCGATATCGGTGTCCGTTGCGGTGAGGTCGCGCAACTGCTCGACGGCGTCGGCAATCGGCACGTCATCGGGAAGGCTCTCAGGGTCCATCCAGGCGGAGTACCCGCTAGCCGGGACATCAAACCGGGAGTGTGCGGAAATCGATCTTTGTCTACAGGGCATCAGCGTCCACTTCCGGTTACAGAAATTGACGTGGGTGTCAACGAATAATGTGTGCACGCCCGAATGTGGGCCGTCGCCGTAACGGCGATCACCTATCGGTGTGAAATCCACTCGGGCTGCCACGGCGGCGTGTCGGAGAAATCGGTGTCGCCTCTAACCCGCGGTGATGATTCCGGTCCGGCTTTGTCGGATTCGCCGAATCAATACGAAAGGTCTCCGGCCTCCTATGTGAGATGAGCATCTCCCGTCAAGTCGCTATGAACCGGCCCTGAATCATTAGAATCTGGTAGTTGATATGTGAAAGAGCGTGTACTCGCTGGTAGCCTGCGAAGGCAATCGAAGAGATGGGGGCATTTCCAATGGCCGAACGAGTTGTCCGCCAATTAATTGACGACCTGGATGGTTCTGAAATTTCGGATGGCGGCGGTGAGCGTATCGAGTTCTCGGTGCGCGGTGTTGAGTATCAGATCGACTTGGCGGCGTCGAACATCGCCAAGCTCGATAAGGCGTTGAAGCCGTTTGTCGACGCAGCGGTGAAGGTTCGCGGATCGCGCCCGCGCCGCGCCGTGAAATCGATTTCCCTCAACGGTAGTGGCAACGGCGGCGGCTCCAAGGAGCAGCTCGCGGCCATCCGGAAGTGGGCCAGGAAGAACGGGTTTGAGGTTTCCGACCGGGGACGCATCAAGGGCGAGATCCTCGAGGCCTTCGAGGCTGCGCACTAGATATCGGCACGAACGTCGACTTCTCGTCGATATAGGGAAGTTTCTCGACGAGAAGTCGACGTTGACGAACAGTGGCGATAACCAACGATCTGTTCCGCTATTCAGACTCAGCACTGCCGGACCTCCCGCTCACCGTTTCGAGGCGCGCCGGACTCTGGCCCTGAGGTAGCAATTCATCGACTACGTTGCCGACGCCGGATGCGCCGATGGCGACCTGTGCGAGTCGGCAATTCTTGCGGCGACGTGGATTCCCGGATAGTCGCAGGATTGACGGGGCGCGCCGCAATAGCGAGCAAAAAGAATTGACGCCCACTTCCATCGTGTATTGGGCTCGTCGGTGTCGATCGAGCGGCAAACCGTCCCTCGGGGGCAACGCCGGCCGGGGTCGCGCCGCACCGACGATCAAGCCAGGTCCCATCCGATTGTTACCCTTGCCCTCGTGTCCGCTGATAACGAGCCCGACGACGAGAACGTATCCGAGGATTCCGCACCGGATGCGGAGGAGGCCAAGTCCGGGTCCAATTTCGGTCCCGGTGTATTGGCCATGATCGCGGTGCTGATCGCGATAGCCACCCTGGGTGCGTCGGCGTGGATGTGGCGAAATCCGACGAACAGTGCACCCAACGCACCCGCCGAGGCGGCCGCGCCGACCTTCAGCGATACCGAGAAGAACGACGCCAAGACCAAGCTGTGCGCCGCGTTCGAACTCGTGCGCGCCGGTGTGGCCAACAGCAGCGCCCTGCAGGCCCCCGGGGGCGACGAAGATGTGACCGGCGCGCTGGCCGTGGCGGCCAACGCGCGCCTCGCGCTTTACGGCGGTGGTCAGTACCTGCTGGCCCGGATCGAGCCCGCCGCGCCCGCCGACGTTGCGGACGCAGCGCGCAAGTTCGGCAACACCTTGATGGATATCGGCGCCGCCGCGATGGCACAGGTACCCAAGAGCGATCCGGGACAGGACGCGCGCCTCAAAGATGCGGACGCCCAGAACGCCGCGGTCGAGGAACTCTGCAAGTAGCGCCCTACCGGGGCGTGACGATGCGCTGCTCGTAGGCGAACACGATCGCCGAAGCACGGTCGCGCAGGCCGAGTTTGGTGAAGATCCGGCCGATATGGGTCTTCACCGTCAGCCCCGAGATGAATAACTCGTCGGCGATCTCGGTGTTGGTGTGGCCCTTGGCGATCAAGGTGAGCACATCGCGTTCGCGCGGGGTGAGTTCCGCCAGCGCGGAACCGTCGGCGACCGGCGCCGCGGAGTTGCGGTAGGTGGTCAGGACGCGGGCCGTCACGGCTGGGTCGAGATAGCTCTGGGCGCTGCCGACGGCCCGTACGGCGCGAATGAGTTCTTCGGCGGGGGAGTCCTTGAGAACGAACCCGTCGGCACCGGCGCGCAGGACATCGGAGAGCAGCTCGTCGTCGTTGAAGGTGGTGAGGGCAAGCACGGGCGGGCCCCCGGCGGCGGTGAGCCGTCGGGTGGCCTCGATACCGTCGACGCGTTTCATGCGCAGGTCCATCACCACGACGTCGGGACGGTATGTGTCGACGGCGGCCGGGACCTCGTCCCCGTCGGAGCATTCGCCGACCACCACGATGCCGTGCTTCTCGCGCAGGATCAACGACAGTCCGGACCGCACCAGCTCCTGATCGTCGACGATGAGCGCGGTGACCGGCGCGCCGGCGGTCACGAGGCCCGCATCCTGGCCGGCAGGTCCATATCCGCCGCGTACGACGGCACGGTGGCCTGCACCGACCAGCTGACCGGGCCCGCTCCGATGTCGACGGTGCCGCCGAGCAGTTCGATGCGCTGGCGCATGCCGCGGACACCACGGCCCTGGGTGGTGTTCGGCGGGATGTCGTGGTCGGGCAGCGCGTTGATCACGGTGAGTGTCGCGGCGGTGCGGGATACCGTCAGGGTCACCGTGGCCGGCGAGGCCGGCGCGTGTTTGGCGATATTGGACAGCGACTCCTGGGCAATCCGGTACAGCGCCAGACCGGCAGCGGCGGACACGTATTCGAGTTTGCCGCCGATCTCGAGGGTGAGGTCCAACCCGGCGCGCGCGAAATCCTCGGCCAGAGTCGAGATGTCGGACACACCGGGTTCCGGCGCCATGGGGTCGGCATCGGCCGCGAGCAGCCCGACGGTGTGGCGGATATCGTCCATGGCCTGGCGTCCCAGGCGTTCGGCCTGCTGCAGCGCGTTGACGGCCTCGACATCGTCGCCGTCATGCTGGAGTGCGTGCCGTGCACCGGTGAGGTGCAGCAGCGTGATGCTCAGCGAGTGGGCGATGACATCGTGCACTTCGCGGGCGATGCGCCGGCGCTCGTCGGCCGCGGCGAGCGTGGCCAGCTGTGCCTGGGCTTCGCGCTGTTTGACGAGCAGCAGCTGTTGACCGCGCACCAGATATCCGATCAGCCAGGCGATCCCGACGAAGCTCAGGTAGATCGCGGGAGTGTCGATGCGGTGGGTGATCGCGGCGTACACCAACAGGGCGGCAGCCGACGTCGCGGCCAGCGCGCCGCCGCGGGTCGAGGTGATGGCGCCGACGACGCCGGCGACCAGTCCGAGCAGGAACGGTGCGAAGTCGCCGTGAATGGGGGTGGAGGTGCCGAAGAGCAGAATGGCCGAGGCGGCGGTCCAGGCCGCCCACAGCGCGGGGCCCTCACATCGGTGGTCCTTGAACACGAAGAACATCGCCCACGGGATGATCGCGATCGCATTGGCGAGTACCGCGGCCGGCCAGTCCGACATCGGCCGTTGCAGGGTGGCGATGACGCCGATCATCACCATGGTGACATCGATGGTCAGAACGAAGGGCCAGCTGAAGCCGCCCGGGATGCGCGGCTGCTGTAGACGCGCCCAGGCCCGTATGTAGCGTGTGGCCGCTTCCAGCATCGTCTCATGCTAAGGCGATGGGCCCTCGTGCACGTCATGCCCGGGTTGTACTACCAGGGTAGGAGGCCTAGAGCCGGTACATCTCGCGGGCCATGGCCGCGTCCTCGACGAATGCGGCGCGCCGAGGCGGGTAGTAGGGCAGGTACTTCTCTGCCGGCGTGTTGCGTACCGCCACGAGCACGGCGGCGAGCCGTCGTCGGGCGGCACCGCGCGCGACTGCGGGAGCCATACTGATGCCCGGCGCGACGGTATGCCCCATCAGCAGGAACCTCAACAGGCCGACCCGTCGCGGACTTGTGTTGCTAGCCATGATCTTTGGCTACTTCTGGTGTCATACCTCGACGCTACGAAGCGTGAGCCCTCGGCACATCGTGCCGAGGGGCGATCTTGATCTGCGACCGTGGTAGGAGGAGTGCCCCGCCAGGGCAGGAGACCACGCGTTGCGCGCCCCGGTCCTCGAGTCCATGTCGGCGGGTGAGAAAAAATCTCACTTTTGTGTGGACAGCTCACAATTCATGTCATAGATTCACACGCAATGAACGCATCAGGGGCAGTCTGGCCGGTATCGGTGACTGTTAATGTGAATTTTACACAGTGGAGTTGGGTGTGAGCGTGGACGCGAAGACCCGTCGCGACCGCATCGAGCAGCGCGTCAGAAGCGACTTCGAAGTCGGCTACGCCGAACTGGCCTCCGAGTTCGCGGTATCCGAGATGACCATCCGGCGTGATGTGGAAGCGCTGGAGGCCTTGGGTGTGGTGCGCCGAGTGGTCGGCGGCGCGATCGCCGTGAAAGGCAAAGATGCCGAACCCTCCTTCGCGACGCGGGTGGCCGACGCCGCCGAGGAGAAACGGCATATCGCCGATGCCGTGGCCGATCTCGTGAGCCCCGGTGAGACCCTGATCCTGGATTCCGGCAGCACCGCGCTCGCGGTGGCCCGCTCACTGCGCGGCCGCCGCCTCGGCCTGACGGTTGTCACGCCGAGCATCCTGGTGGCGCTGGAACTCGTCGACGAACCGGACACCACCGTCGTGCTGACCGGAGGTGAGGTGCGGCCGGGCGAATTGAGCCTGATCGGTCCGACCGCCGAGGACACGCTGGCTCAGTACAACTGCGACACCTTCGTCATGGGCGTGGCCGGCATCGATGTCGACCGCGGGATCTCCGACTACCACCACGGTGAGAGTCGGGTGAAGCGGTCGGCCAGCCGTCGCGCGGACCGGGTCATCGTCGCCGCCGACAAGAGCAAGCTGGGGCGCGTCACGTTCGTCAGCATCGCCGCACTGGCCGATATCGGAGTCATCGTCACCGACGGTGAGGTCGACCATCCGGCCCTGGTCGCCGCCCGCGGTGCCGGTGTGGAAGTCATCTGCGTCGCCGGGGATGAGGACGCCAACTCGTGAGCGACTACACCATCGGCGTCGACATCGGCACCACCGGCACCAAGACGGTGTTGTTCAGCACGGACCGTGGCATCGTTGCCACCGCCACCCGTGAGACCGCGCTGTACTCGACCGGGCCGGGTATCGCCGAAGCCGACACCACGCAGTGGCACGACAATGTCGTCGAGTCCATCCGCGAAGTCCTCACCGTCGGTGGCGTTTCCGCCGCTTCCGTCGGCGCCGTCGCCACGTCGGGCATGGTGCCCGCCGTCGTCCCGGTGGACCGCGAGGGAAACCCGTTGCGGCGGGCCATCCTTCAGAACGATGCCAGGGCCCACCGTGAGGTGGCCGAACTCGGCGCTGCATTGTCCGGGGTCGACCTGGTCACCCTGACCGGGTCCGCACTGACCCAGCAGTCGGTGGCGCCCACCACCGTCTGGCTTCGTGAGCACGAACCCGAGATCTATGCTCGCACCGCACACTGGGTCGGTTCCTACGACTGGGTGCTCACCGCGTTGGGCGCGCCGTGTCACGTCGAACAGAACTGGGCGCTGGAATCGGGACTGTTCAGCATCGATGGACCGATCGCCACCCCTGTACTCGAGGCCGCGAAGCTGGACCCGGAAACCCTCGCGCCGGTGCACCGTCCGGGCACTCGCGTCGGTGAACTCAGTGCACGGGCCGCCGAACTGACCGGCCTGCGTGCGGGCACGGCACTGGTGGTCGGCGGCGCCGATCATGTGCTGTCCGCGTACGCCGCCGGAGTCAACAGGCCCGGCGACGCGCTGGTGAAACTCGGTGGTGCGGGCGACATCCTGGTCGCCAGTGACACTCAGGTCGTCGACGAACGCCTTTACCTGGATGCGCACCCGGTACCCGGGCACTGGCTGCCCAATGGGTGTATGGCCACCAGTGGCAGCCTGATCCGCTGGTTCCAGGCGCTCGTCGGGGGCGCCGACCTGAGCGCCCTCGATGACGAGGCGGCTCAGCGCGCGCCCGCCGAGATCCTTTGTCTGCCCTATTTTCTCGGCGAGAAGAGCCCGTTGCATGACCCGGACCTGCGCGGCACGTTCGCGGGTCTTCACCTCGGCCACACCAGGGCCGACATGTACCGCTCGGTATTGGAGGCGATCGCCTTCGGTTTCCGTCACCACGTCGACGTGTTCACCGATATCGGCATCCCGCTGAGTCGGGTGATGATCACCAACGGCGGCTCGAAATCCACACTGTGGAAACAGATCCACGCCGACGTGCTCGGCCTGGAGATGCTGCCCGTACGCGGGCACCCCGGAGCGTCGCTGGGCGCCGCGGTGATCGCCGCCATCGGCATCGGTGCGTTGGACGACTGGTCCGATGCCGGCCGGTTCATCACCCTGGACGCGCCGTACGTACCCGATCCGGCCCGGGCTGCGGCCTACGACGACGGGTATTCGGCATGGCGTGAACTCGGTGCGGCGATGACGCCCATCTCGCACCGGTTGGCTCGTACACCTCGATGAGTAACACGAAAGGATCAGTGCCGCAATGAAAATCACCACCACCCCGACACCAGGGCGGAGGCGGCCGTTCTTCCTGGCCGCCCTGTTCGCCCTGGTGTCCGCCGTCGCACTGCTGCTGAGCGCCTGCGCGGGCAGCGGAGGCCCGGAGCAGGCTTCGTCGCCCTCGGCCACCGGCACCGGCGAGATCCCGAAGAGTACCTCGGGCAACGTTCGCATCCTGATGGAGAACGTCCCCGACAGCGATATCGTCAAATCGATGGTGGCCGACTTCAACAAGGACTACCCGGACATCAAGGTCGATATCGAACAGCTGACCTATGACCAGATGCGCGACAAGCTGGTGTCCTCGTTCCAGTCCAGCACCCCGAACTACGACCTGATCGTGGTGGACAACCCGTGGATGGTGGACTTCGCCAAGGCTAAGTTCCTGCAGCCGCTGGATGCCCGCATCGACAGCACCCCCGACTACGATGCTGCCGATTTCTTCAAGCCGCTCACCGACATCACCACCGTCGACGGCGTGCGTTACGGCGTGCCGTTCTACAACTACGCACTCGGATACCTCTACAACACCGACGATATGGCGCAGGCCAAGCAGACGGTGCCGACCACACTGGACGAACTGGTCTCGGTGTCCAAGGCGCTCAAGTCCGGCGACCGTGCGGGTATCGCCATGCAGCCGCAGCGCGGGTACAAGATCTTCGAAGAGTGGGGCAACTGGTTGTTCGCCGCGGGCGGTTCCATCTACGGCCCCGACGGCAAGCCCACGCTGAACACGCCGGAAGCCAAGCGTGCGCTCGAGGCCTACATCGACACGTACAAGAACGCGGCCCCGGCGAACAGCCTGAACTGGAGCATGGACGAGGCGCAGCGCTCGCTGGCCGCCGGCCAGTCGGCGTCGATGATCAACTACAACTGGCAGCTGCCCGCCGTCAACGAACCCGGATCCGGCCCGTCCGCCGGCAAGTTCAAGCTGGCGACCATCCCCGGTGGCAAGCAGGTGCTGGGCTCGTGGAGCTGGGCCATCCCGGCCAACTCCGGTGCCTCGGACGCCGCGTGGGCGTTCGCCTCGTGGATCACGGCCAAACCGCACGATGTCGTGCGCACGGAGAAGGGCGGCGCCGCGATCCGGCAGAGCACCCTCAAGGATCCGGCCGTGCTCAACGGCACGTTCGGCGCGGACTACTACGAGACGGTGGAGAAGCTGCTGGCCAACTCCGCGCCGTTGAGCCAGGGGCCCAGCGGCGAGGAGATGATCCAGGCCGTCGGCACCGAACTCAACGAGGCCGTCGCCGGCACCAAGAGCGTCGACGACGCGCTGGCTGCGGCGCAGGCCGCCGCCGAGAAGATCCAGGGCTAGCTCACCCCCCCGACGAGCTGGCCCTTCCCGAAACCGACCGCCCCACGAAAGGAGCGATGACCATGGTGCAGTTCAAACACGGCATGGTCGCCCCCCTGATCGCCCTTTTCGTCGGGGTGGTCGGTTTCCCTCTGGGATACGCCTTCTACCTCAGCGTCACCGACTTCAAGCTCACCAATCACGGCACACCGAATCTGGTGGGCGCCGACAACTACGTCAACACCTTGGGCGACGGGGAGTTCTGGCACGCGTTCGGCACCACCGCGCTGTACGTACTCATCGCCGTCGGGCTGGAACTGGTGATCGGGCTGGCCCTCGCCCTTTCGCTGCAAAAGCAGCGCTGGGCACGCGATCTGACCCGTTCGATGCTGTTGGCTCCGATGTTCATCACCCCGATCGCGGTCGGGCTGATCTTCCGTTTCCTGCTCAACGACCAACTCGGTGCCATCCCACACCTGCTGCGGGCGATCGGCATCGACTACGACTTCTTCGGGCCCGGACGGGCGCTGTTCACCATGGCGTTCATCGATGTCTGGCAGTGGACGCCGTTCATGGTGCTGCTCCTGCTGGCCGGCCTGGAATCCATTCCGCGCCAACCCCTGGAGGCGGCCCGGGTGGACGGCGCGAGTGGCTGGTATGTGCTGCGCCGGGTGACACTTCCGCTGTTGGCTCCGGTGTTGGTGGTGGCCATCATGCTCCGGTCGCTGGACGCCATGAAGGTGTTCGAGTATGTCTTCGCCACCACCCGCGGTGGCCCGGGCACCGAAACCGAGACGCTGCAGTACTTCATCTACCAGACCGGCATCCAGTTCTTCCGGCTCGGCTCGGCGTCCTCGATGGCGTTCGTGGTGCTGGTACTCGTGCTGGCGGTCATCGTGGTCACGTTCCGCCGGATGGAGAAGGCGAAACAGTCATGAAGAACTCCCGCCTATTGACCGCCTGCCGGATCGCCCTGCTGTGGGCTGCCGCGATCACGGTGCTGTTCCCGGTGCTATGGGTGGCGCTGGCGAGCGTGAAAACTGCCCAGCAGCTCAATGATCCGTTTCTGCTGAGCTTCACCCCGGTGCTCGACAGCTGGCGCAACGTGCTGTCCTCGGGCATCCTCGCGGCGGCCGGACGCAGCGCGCTGGTCGCACTGGTCACCGTCGGCATCAGTGTCGTGGTCGGCAGCATGGGCGCCTACGCCATCGCGCGGTTCCGCGCCGGCGGCACCGCGACCCGGTTCGGCATGCTCGCCGCGCAGGTACTGCCGCCCGCGGTGCTGGTCTTCCCCTTCCTCACGATGGCCTATGCGCTGCGGCTCAACGACACCGTGGTGCCGGTGATCTTCGCGCATCTGAGTTTCGTTCTGCCCGTGGTCACCTGGTTTCTCATCGGGTTCTTCGAGGCGGTGCCGCGGTCCTTGGAGGAACAGGCCCAGGTCGACGGTTTCACCCGATTCCAGGCGTTCCGGATGGTAGTCCTTCCACAGGTGTTCCCCGGGATCGGTGCGGCGGCTATCTTCGGTTTCACCCTGTCCTGGAACGACCTTTTCTACGGCCTCATCCTGGCACCGGGTAAGGCGGCCATTTTGCCGGTCGCCATCGCCGGGTTCAACACCTTCCGCGGCGTACAGATCGGTTCGATGAGCGCGGCGATCCTCATCGCCGTGGTGCCGGTCGTCATCGCGAGCTTCTTCATCCAGCGCCGGCTCGTGCAGGGCATCAGCGGCGGCGCGGTCAAGTTCTAGAAATGATTGGGTAGCAACGCGTCATGGCAACAGTCCGTTTCTCCGGCGTCAACAAGTCTTACGGCTCCACGTCCATCGTGAAGGACCTGAACCTTGAACTGCCCGACGGTTCTTTCACCGTGCTGGTGGGACCGTCGGGCTGTGGCAAGTCGACGTCCCTGCGCATGCTCGCCGGACTGGAATCCGTCACCTCGGGCACCATCACCATCGGCGAGCGCGACGTCACGAACCTGCAGCCACGCGACCGCGACGTGGCCATGGTGTTCCAGAACTACGCGCTCTACCCGCATCTGAGTGTGCGGGAGAACATCGCCTTCCCGCTGCGGGCTTCCAAGACGCCGCGCGCCGAGGCGCTGCGCCGCGCCGACGAGGTAGCCGAATCGCTCGGCCTGGGCCAGCTGGTGGGCCGTAAGCCCAAGGATCTCAGCGGCGGTCAGCAGCAGCGGGTCGCCATCGGGCGCGCGATCATCCGGGAACCGTCGGTCTTCCTGTTCGACGAGCCGCTGTCCAACCTGGATGCCAAATTGCGGGTCGAGACGCGTACCGAACTGCTGCAGATCCAGCGTCGACTCGGCATCACCTCCGTGTACGTCACGCACGACCAGGAGGAGGCCATGACGCTGTCGGATCGCATGGTGGTGATGCGAGATGGGCGCACCGCGCAGGAGGGCACCCCACTGGAGGTGTACAACCGCCCGGCGGACACCTTCGTGGCCTCCTTCGTCGGCAGCCCCAAGATGAACCTGCTCGACGGCGAGCTGGTCGGCCGGACCTTCACCGTGCCAACCGGATTCACCATCGATGTCGACGGGATGGCCGCAACCGGACCACTCATCCTCGGCGTCCGGCCCGACGACCTCGTGCCGGTGGCGGCCTCTGGGGATGAAGCTGCCACCGCACACGTGACCCTGATCGAACTACTGGGTCCGCGCGCCATCGTCACCATCGAGGCGCGCGGCACCGAACTGACCAGTGTGGTGGAGACCGCACGCCTGACGGGCATCACCGAGGGCGCCGCGGTGGCGCTCTCGGTCCGGCCGGGTGCCGCTCAAGCCTTCGACGCACGGACACAACTGCGCCTGACCGGCGCGTGACGCATAGAACCTGAGAGAAGAGGACAAGCAGATATATGACCAAGACAGTCGTGGTGACCGGTGCTGGATCCGGCATCGGGCGGGCGATCGCGACCACCCTCGCGCAACGTGATTGGCGCGTGGTCGTCACCGATATCAACGGCGATGCCGCGCGTGACGTCGCGGCCGGCCTGCCGCACCAGGAGGCCGGGCACGAATCGGCGGTGCTCAACGTCAGCGCACCCGAGGACGCCGCCACCGTCGCCTACGGGATCGCCGATCGACTCGGCCTGGATGCGTGGGTGAGCAACGCCGGAATCTCGTTCATGCACAAGTTTCTCGACGCACCGGTGGCCCGTTACGACCAGACCATGGACGTCAACCTCAAAGGCGTCTTCGTGTGTGGTCAGGCGGCCGCCCGTGCCATGGTGCGCAGCGGCACCGCCGGCAGCATCGTCAACACCGCGTCGATGGCGGGCAAACAGGGCCGGGTGCCCTACCTGTCGGATTACGTGGCGTCCAAGTTCGGCGTCGTCGGCCTCACCCAGGCGATGGCCTACGAGCTCGGCGAGCATGGCATCACGGTGAACTGCGTGTGTCCCGGCTACGTCGAGACACCCATGCAGACAAGGGAACTGGAGTGGGAGGCGGAGCTCCGCGGATCCACGCCGGACGGTGTGCGCACGATGATGATCGACGACACCCCGCTGGGGCGGCTGGAACAGCCCGACGATGTCGCCCGTGTGGTGGCCTTCCTGCTCTCCGAAGACGCGCGCTTCGTCACCGGTGAGGCACTGGCCGTCAACGGCGGCGCCTACATGGATTAGCCGTCCGCTCCCGATCAGCTTTGTAGTCAATAAGAAAGGCATATCAGTGACCACCACCTGGCTCGACGAGGTCTTCGGAGTACGAAAGCCCGTCATCGCCATGCTCCACCTCAGCGCACTGCCCGGAGATCCCGGCTACGACACCGCCGGCGGGATCGCCGCGGTGGTCGACCGGGCCCGCGCCGAGCTCGACGCGCTGCAGACCGGGGGAGTGGACGGCGTGATGATCAGCAACGAGTTCAGCCTGCCGTATCTGACCAAGACCGAACCGATCACGGCGATCACCATGGCCCGCATCATCGGCGAACTGCTGCCCGACCTCTTCGTGCCCTACGGCGTCAACGTGTTGTGGGACGGGCGTGCCTCCATCGACCTGGCCGTCGCCACCGGTGCCAAGTTCGTCCGGGAGATCTTCACCGGCGTGTACGCCAGTGATTTCGGCTTGTGGGACACCAACGTCGGCGAGGTGGCCCGGCACCGGGCACGCGTCGGCGGGTCCGCGGTGAAGCTGCTGTTCAACATCGTCCCCGAGTCGGCCACCTATCTGGCCGCGCGCGACCTCGCCTCGATCACCCGCACCACGGTGTTCGCGACGCTGCCCGACGCGATCTGCGTGTCGGGGGCCACCGCGGGCGCGCCGACCGACACCGAGGCGCTGCGGGTGGTGAAGTCCGCGGCCGGTGACGTACCGGTGTTCGTCAACACCGGGGTGCGGGCCGAGAACGTGGCAACGCAACTCTGCGTCGCGGACGGGGCCGTGGTGGGGACGTACTTCAAGGCTGACGGTGTGTTCGAGAACCGCGCCGACCAGAAGCGGGTCGAGGAACTGATGCTCGCCGCCAGGGCATTCCGGGAACAGCTGGCCTGATCCGGGGCACGGGACCGGGCTCGGCTCACGGCGAGTCGATCTCTGGTCCCATGCCGGTGCCCCGTTGACGGCGCCGTCAAGGTACGCGCCCACGTGCCGGTCCTTTGCTGTAATTTCCTCCCATGACGCTCGGCGCGCTTGGGGCCGCGATATGACCCTCATTACGATCATTGCCCGAATTGCACGTCGATGGTGAACCCATTGGCCGCGGTGCTGCGTGAGCGGTTGCCGGTCAGCGGCAACCATCTGGTGTTGCTCGAGGACGGCATCTGGGTTCGGCACCCGTGGCCGGAGATCTATGCCAGGGCCGAGAATGTGGCCGAGTGGGCCTCGGATGGCGGCATCACCGCGATCGGTCTGGTGGGCGAGCCGACCGCGGAGTTCGTCGCAGCGGTCATCGGCGCCCAGTTGGCCGGCGCCGCGGTATCGATCCTGCCGGGCCCCATCCGTGGCGCCGATCCCGCGGAGTGGGCGCACGGCACACTGGCACGGTTCGCCGGGATCGGCATCCGGCGGGTGCTGAGTCACGGGAGCTATCTGGAGCGCCTCGCCGCCGAGTCGCCGGCCGTGGCCGAGCTGGCCACCATCGCGCATCCGCGGCGGTCGTCCACCGTCGCGTTGCCCGACGTCGACGCGCCGGTCGCCGTCCTGCAGGGCACCGCCGGCTCGACGGGCACGCCACGCACGGTGGCGATGTCACCGGCGGCGGTGCTGGCCAACCTGAACGGGCTCAACGAACGCATCGGGGTGGGACCGGACGATGTCGGGTGTTCGTGGTTGCCGCTCTACCACGATATGGGCCTGAGCTTCCTGCTGTCGGGCGCGGTCGCGGCCATCGACGTGTGGCAGGCCCCGACCTCGGCATTCCAGGCCTCACCGTTCCGGTGGCTCAATTGGCTCAGTGACAGCGGGGCCACCATCACGGCCGGACCGAATATGGCCTACGGGATGATCGGCAAATATTCCCGCCGCGTCACCGGCGTCGACCTGTCCGCACTGCGTTTCGCGCTCAACGGCGGTGAGCCCGTCGACTGCGAACTCACCGAACGGTTCGCGACCGAGATGGCGCGGTTCGGCTTCGATGCGGGTGCCCTGTCGCCGTCCTACGGTTTGGCCGAATCCAACTGCGCGGTCACGGTTCCCGTGCCCGGGATGGGTTTGCGTGCGGTCGAGACCGAAACCGGCAGGCGCGCCGTGCTCGGTGAACCGATCACCGGGATGGAGGTGCGAATCGAACCGGGCGACGACGATACCGACGGGGCTATCGGTGAGATCGCCCTCCGCGGCACCTCGATGATGACCGGGTATCTCGGCGACGAGCCGCACAGCGATCAATCCTGGTTCCGCACCGGCGATCTCGGCTACTTCGCCGACGGCGGTCTGGTGGTGTGCGGCCGGGCCAAGGAGATCATCACGGTCGCCGGGCGCAACATCTTCCCGACCGAGGTCGAGCAGTTGGCCGCCCAGGTCCCCGGAGTGCGCGAAGGTGCCGTGGTGGCCGTCGGCATCGGCGAGGGCTCGGTGCGGCCCGCCCTGGTGGTCACCGCCGAGTTCCGCGGTCCCGACGAGGCCGGTGCCCGTACCCGGTTGATGCAGCACGTCGCGTCGGGATGCGGCGTCATGCCCGCGGACGTCATCTTCGTCAGGCCGGGCACCCTGCCCAGAACGTCCTCGGGCAAGCTGCGTCGCCTGGAGGTCAGGCGCAATCTGGAGAGCCGTTAGCTACGCTGGACATACATGTCTGATTTCACGCTGGCCAAACGTATGCTGACCGCACTGGTGCTGCGGGTCGCCGCCGCCCGGTTCGGCCTGGGGCCGCCGACGACGAGCTACGACGTGACCCGCGATATCGACGTCCCGACCCGGGATGGCGAGCGGCTGCGCACCGATGTCTACACGCCGGAGTCGGAGCCGGTCGGCACGCTGCTGATGCGCACCCCGTACGGCCGCTCCAGTCTGTTGGTCACGGTGGTTGTCGGGCTGTACGCCGGACGCGGATATCGTGTCGTCTTGCAAAGTACGCGAGGGACTTTCGGTTCCAGTGGAACTTTCGAACCGGGCCGCGACGAGACCGCGGATGCGGCCGACACGGTGGCGTGGCTGCGTACTCAACCATGGTTCGACGGGCAGTTCGCCACCATGGGGGCGTCCTATCTCGGGTTCACCCAGTGGGCGTTGCTGTCCGACCCGCCGCCGGAGCTGACCACATCGGTCATCGCCATGGCATCCCATAATCTGGGCGAGTCCTGTTGGAGTACAGGTTCATTCGCGCTCGCCGATATCCTCAACTGGAGCTACCAGGTGGCTCATCAGGAAGACGGCGGCACCGTGCGCGGCCTGGTGCGGGCGCTCACCACGGTACGCAGGATGCGGCGGCCGTTGCAGACGGTGCCGCTGCGCGATGCCGGCCACCGGGTGCTCGACGGCCGCGTCCCCTGGGTGGAGTCCTGGCTGACCACACCGGATCCCGCTGATCCCTACTGGCGGCCCAGCCGGCTCGACGACGCACTGCACCGGGTGAGCGCGCCGGTGCTGCTGATCGCCGGGTGGCAGGACGTGTTCCTCACCCAGACCCTTGAGCAGTACGGCGCGCTGGCGCGCCGGGGTGCCGAGCCGGCGCTGATCGTGGGGCCGTGGACCCATGCCGAGGGCGGTGGCGACGCGGTCCGCGAGACGCTGGCCTGGCTGTCCGGACCACGCTGGAGCGGGGCGCGGATCTACGTCAGTGGTGGTAGTGGGGCGAGCGAAGCGACGGGGAGTGGTACCGGCGCAAGCGAGAGCCCGTGGCGTGAGCTGCCCGCATGGCCACCGCCTGCCGAGAACACGGTGCTGTACCTGCAGTCCCGGGCCGCACTGTCCGGCCGGCGGCCTGCCGATGCGGGGACCATCGCCCGGTTCGTGTTCGACCCCACCGACCCGACCCCGACGGTCGGTGGCCGACTTCTGTTCGCGCCCAGCGGGTATTGCGAGGACGGGGCTCTGGCCGCGCGCGCCGATGTCGTCACCTTCACCACTGCCCCGCTCACCGAGGCGCTGGAGGTGATCGGCACGCCGCGGATCGAGCTCGTGCACCGCACCGACACCGGGTGGGCCGACGTCTGGGTGCGGATCAGTGAGGTGGGGCCCGACGGCGCGTCCCGCAATGTGAGCGACGGCTACGTGCGACGGACACCTGGGGCCGAACCGGTGCTGCAGCTGGACCTGGACCCGATCGCGCACCGATTCTCGGCCGGATCGCGGATCAGACTGCTGATCGCCGGCGGCTCACATCCACGCTATGCGCGCAACCACGGCACTGGTGAATCGGTATGGTCGGCAACGCAGATGGTGTCGTCATCCCATGAGGTCGGCGCGGGCTCCCGATTGCTGCTACCGGTTCCGGTGGACCCGGCCTAGCGCACCTTCAGTACGACTTTGCCGGTGGCACTACGGTTTTCCAGCGAGGCGATGGCGTCACCGGCCCGCTCGAAGGGATAGACCTCGGGTTCGGGTGCGCTGACCGCGCCGGAGGCCAGCAGCGGGGCCAGTTCCGCCCACTGCTGCGCGAGGTAGCCCGGGTGGGTCATGGTCCACGCGCCCCAGCCGACACCGACGGCGTCGACGTTGTTGAGCAGCAACCGATTCACCTTGACGGTCGGGATCTCGCCGCCGGTGAATCCGACGACCAGCAACCGGCCGCCCGGAGCCAGGGAACGCAGTGAGTCGGTGAACCGGTCCCCGCCCACCGGATCCAGCACGATGTCCACGCCGCGACCGCCGGTCAGCTCGGCCACCGCGTCCTTGAACCCGTCGGCCAGCACCACGTCGGTGGCTCCTGCGGCGCGGGCGGTCTCACCCTTGGCCTCGGTGCTCACCACCGCGATCACCCGGGCGGCGCCGAACGCCGGTGCCAGCCGCAGCGTCGAGGTGCCGATCCCGCCGGCGGCACCGTGCACCAGCACCGTCTCCCCGGCGGCCAACCGGCCGCGGGTCCGCAAGGCGAAGTGCACCGTCAGATCGTTGAACAGCACGCCCGCACCGGCCTCGAAGGACACCGAGTCCGGCAGGGCGAACACCCGCTCGGCGGGCAGCGTCACCACCTCGGCCATCCCGCCGGTGAGCAGGGTCAGTCCCGCCACCCGATCCCCGGCGCGCACATGGGCATCGGCCGGTGCGCTGCGCACCACCCCGGCCACCTCGGCTCCCGGGATGTAGGGCAACGGCGCCTTGTACTGATAGAGCCCGCGGGTCTGCAGGGCGTCGGGGAATGCCACGCCGGCCGCGTGTACCTCGATCACCACCCCGTCGGTGCCTGGTTCCTCGATGTCGACCAACTCCGCGACCGACGGACCGTCCAACCGGGGTATGTGTATGGCGCGCATGAAGCACCATTTAACATCCCGGCGTGATATCAGCACGTGCCGCGGTACTCCGCGCAGCAGGTCAGGACCCGCAGCTCACCGATATCGAACTGCGTGATCCGGTCGCTGACGAGGTGCTCGTCCGCATCGAGGCCGTCGGCATCTGCCATACCGACATCAGCGTGGCGTCCTGGTTTTCCAAGGTGCCCATGGTGTTCGGGCACGAAGGCACCGGCACCGTCGTGGCCGCGGGACCCCGGGCACAGGACCGCATCGGGGCGCGGGTGGTGCTCACCTTCGCCAGCTGCGGCACGTGCGCCAACTGTGCCGGTGACCGTCCGGCCTACTGCGACCAGTCGACCAACCTGAACATGAGGGGCAGCCGCCGCGACGACACCAGCGCCCTGCGCCTGGATGGTCAGCCGATCACCGGAGGATTCTTCGGCCAGTCCAGCTTCGCGACCTACGCCATGGCCCGCAGTCGCAACGCCGTCACGCTGCCCGAGGGCATCGACCCCGCGTTGGCCGCACCGCTGGGCTGCAGTGTGCAGACCGGCGCGGGGGCGGTACTCAACGTGCTGACCCCGGCCGCCGACGACGCGGTCGTCGTGTTCGGTGCCGGCGCGGTCGGGCTGTCGGCGGTGATGGGGGCCCGCATCGCGCGGTGCCGCACCATCATCGCCGTCGACCCGATCGCTGCGCGCCGCGCACTCGCCACCGAATTGGGCGCCACCCACACGTGCGACCCCGCCGATACCGACGTCCCGGCCGCCGTGCTGGAGCTGACCGGTGGGGCCGCGGCCGTCATCGACACCACGGCCCGCCCGGAGGTCGTCGCTTCCGCGGTCGGGCTGCTGCGCTCCCGCGGCACCCTGGCGCTGCTCGGACTCGGCGCGCCGATGGCCGAGCTGCCGGTGGCGCTCATCATGGCCAAGGGCATCACTGTGCGCGGCGTCGTCGAGGGCGACAGCGACCCGCATGTGTTCATCCCGTACCTCGCCGACCTGCACCTGCGTGGCGAGTTGCCCCTGGACAAACTGGTCACCAGCTTCCCCTTCGATGATTTCGGCCGGGTGTGGTCCGCGGCGAAGGCCGCCGAGGTGATCAAGCCGGTGCTCGTCACGTCGGATTGACACGGCGTAGGCTGGACGGTCCGGCAAAGAGGCCGAGACGATTGGAGCAGGCGATGGCGCTTCCCTCGCTACCTGCGAGCCGCACGCTCACGGTGCGTTCGGCCGACGGCACCCGGCTACACGCGCAGGTGTTCGGGCCGGAGCACGGTTATCCGATCGTGCTGGCACACGGCATCACCTGCGCCCTGGAGGTCTGGGCCCACCAGATCGCGGATCTGGCCGGCGACTACCGCGTCATCGCCTACGACCACCGCGGCCACGGCCGCAGCGAAACCCCCAGGGAGCGCCGCGGCTACAGCCTCAACCACCTGGCCGCCGACCTCGATGCCGTCCTGGACGCCACGTTGGTGCCCGGTGAGCGGGCTGTCATCGCCGGGCACTCGATGGGCGGGATCGCGATCTCCTCCTGGTCGCAGCGCTACCCGCAGCGCGTCGCCCAGTGCGCCGACGCCGTCGCCCTGATCAACACCACCACGGGGGACCTGCTGCGCAATGTGCGGCTCGCGCCGGTGCCCGCCCCGCTCACCGAGGCCCGGATCCGGGCCGCCGGGACCTTCCTCAAGACGTTCGGGGCCACTCCGATCCCCAACCTCGCAGGCGGGCCCAACAAGCGCTTCGTCCAATACCTGGCCGTCGGCCGCGATGCGGACCCGGAGGTGGCCGACCTGATCTACCGGCTGTTCGCCGCCACCCCGCCGGCCGGCCGCGGCGGGTGGGCCAGGGTCTTGGTGGACGGCCTTGGGCCCACACATATTTCGCTGCACAACCTGACGGTGCCGACGCTGGTGATCGGCAGCCGCAAGGACCGGCTGCTACCGATCAACTCGTCGCGTCATATCGCCGAACACGCACCCAATCTTTCGGCGTTCGTCGAGATGTCCGGTGGCCACTGCGCCATCCTGGAACGGCCGGCCGAGGTGAACCGGCAATTGCGCAGCCTCGCCGAATCGGTTGCGCGGCAACAGCTCAGTTCCTGAAATCACCGACTGAGGTAGTCGATCACCTCGGCCGCCGCACGCTGCCCGGACCGCACCGCGCCGTCGAGGAACCCGGTCCATTCGTCGGCGGTCTCGGTACCCGCCCAGAACACGCCGTCCACCGGGGCCCGCAGCACGTGCCCGTAGCTGCTCCACGACCCCGGCGGCACCGCCGCGGTGGGCCCGCCCGGCGCGAAAGGTTCTGCACCCCAGCAATGGTCCATGTAGGCGATGGGGTTCGCGGCCGCGTCGCCGAACAATGCGGTGAAGTTGCGCAGTGCCCGTTCCCGGCGCTGCGCTGCGGGCAGCGGGTCGAAGGTGCGGGCGTCGGCGAAGCCCAGCAACACCCCGGGTCCGTCGTCGCTCGGGCTGACGTCGAAGGTGATGAACACCGGTCCTTCGTCGGACAGTGCCTCCCCGGAAAAGCCCGCCGCCCGCCAGAACGGCTTCTCGTAGGCGACGTAGGCCTTGCTGAGATTGCCCTGCGGCCAATGCGCGATGAGTTCCCGGTGCTCGTCGGGCAGGGCCGGCTCGAAGGCGATCGCCCCGCGATGGGCGGGCGGGATCGCGACGATCACCGCCGTGGCGTGCCATGACTCTGCCGCCGATTCCACGCGATAGCCGGTGCCCTCCCGCGCGATCCGGCGCACGGCCGTGTTCAGGTAGACGGTCAGGTCTTCGGCCATCCGTACCGCGATCGGTTGTGTCCCGGCGGGGAAGCGGTCCTGCTGGGCGCCGCCCTTGACGTCGAGCATCGGTCCCAGGCCGCCGGCCGCCTTCACGTAGCGCACTGCGTGCAGCATCGAGACCTCGTCGGGTTCGCACCCCCAGGTCACCCGGGACATGATCGCCATCAGATTCCGCGTCGAGGCATTCGCGTGCACAGACCGCAGCCAGCTGTCCAGGCTGCGCCGGTCGAGCCGCGCGGCGGCGGGGACCGACCACGGGTTGGTCACCGGGATCAGCCGGGACAGCCGCTCGAAACGCCACTGGATACGGGACACGTCGAACAGTTCGATCATCGACAGCTTGGGGATGGTGCTCCGATAGGACCGCACCCGTCCGTGCCAATCGATCAGGTTTTTCCCGCGGCTGTGGGTGGGTACGGTCTCGCAGCCCAGCTCGGCGGCCAGCGTGAGGACCGCATCCTGGGTCGGGCCGACGAAGGTGCCGCCCAGGTCGACCGGCACGCCGGCGATCGTGGTCGTGTACGACCGGCCGCCGACGCGGTCGCGGCCCTCCAGCACCACCACCTCGTGCCCGAGTTTGGTCAGCTCGCGCGCTGCCGACAGTCCCGCGAATCCGGCTCCCACCACGATGACATCGCCCACAGGCACAGTCTGCCCCGAATCTCCGCAGAATCGCACTAAGGTGAGCCGCTGTGAAGGTCATGACGGCGTTGTACGGGCCGACCGATGCTGCCGACCGTGCGCGGGCGCTGCGCGATGCCGGGGCCAGTGGGGTGTTCAGCTTCGAAGGTCCGCACGACGTTTTCACGCCGCTGACGTTGGCGTCCACCGTGGGCGGCCTGGACCTGATGACCAATGTGGCGATCGCATTCCCGCGCAATCCGATTCACCTGGCGCACCAGGCCATCGACCATCAGATCCTGTCCGGCGGCCGGTTCACCCTGGGGCTCGGCACTCAGATCCGCACCCAGATCGAGAAGCGGTTCGGCGCCGACTTCGACCGGCCGGTGGCGCGGATGACCGAAATGGTCGCGGCGCTGCGGGCCATCTTCACCACCTGGTCGACGGGGGAGCGGCTGGAGTTCCGGGGCGAGTTCTATCGGCACACCCTGATGACCCCGACCTTCACGCCGCGCGGCAACGTCTACGGACCGCCGCCCATCTATGTGGGCGCGTTGGGTCCGCGACTGACCCGGGCGGTGGCCGAGCACGCCGACGGCTTGCTGGTGATGCCGTTCGGGAACAAGAAGTTCCTCCACGAGGTCACGATGGCCGCCGTCGACGAAGGGCTCGCCGCGGCCGGGCGGGATCGCGCCGACCTGGCGATCGTGCCGGAGATCATCGTCTCGGTGGGCGACGACCACGCCGCGACGCGCCAATTGCTGGCGTTCTACGGTTCCACCCCGGCCTACCGGCCTGTACTGGACGTGCACGGATGGGGCGACCTGCAGCCCGAACTCAACGCGCTGTCCAAGCAAGGACGATGGGCGGAGATGGGGGCGCTGATCGACGACGACGTGCTGCACACCATCGCCGCATGCGGCACACCCGCCGAGGTGGCCGCCCATATCAGGGACCGGGTGGCCGGTATCTCGGACCGGATCTGCATCTACCAGCCCGGACCGATCGCGGTGGATTCACTGGCGCAGATCGTTGACGCGCTGCGCACCTGAGCACCTATGGTGGTGGTACGGCAACGGACCACGAGGAGGTTGTCCATGGGCGAGGAGCAGGTCGAGTCCTCTCCCGAATGGTCAGATGTGCTGATCATCGGGGCCGGGATCTCCGGGATCAACGCCGCCTACCGCATCCACGAACAGAACCCGCAGCTGAGCTACACCATTCTGGAGCGGCGCGAACGCATCGGCGGCACCTGGGATCTGTTCCGGTATCCGGGTATTCGATCTGACAGCGATATCTTCACCCTCAGCTTCCCCTACGAGCCGTGGACCCGGCAGGAACACGTCGCCGACGGCGCCGATATCCGCCAGTACCTGACCGATGTGGCGCGCAAATACGGCATCGACCGGCACATCCGGTTCGGCACCCGGGTGCTCTCGGCCGATTGGGACTCGGCCACCGATTCCTGGACGGTGCGTACCGGGGCGAGCGAAGCGACGGGGGAAAGTTCCAGGGCGAGCGAAGCGACGGGGGAAAATTCCGGGGCGAGCGAAGCGACGGGGGGCGCTTCCGATGGCCCGGTGTACCGGGCGCGATTCCTGTTCTTCGGTACCGGTTATTACGACTACGACCAGCCGCACAACCCGCCGATCCCCGGGCTGGAGGATTTCGGCGGTCAGGTGGTGCATCCGCAGTTCTGGCCCGAGTCATTGGACTACGCAGGCAAGAAGGTGGTGGTGATCGGCAGCGGCGCGACGGCGATCAGCCTGGTGCCTGCGCTGGCCGAGCAGGCCGCCCACGTCACCATGCTGCAGCGCTCCCCGACCTACATGGCATCGATGTCCGCTGTCCCGGCGTTCACGCAGGGAATCCGGAACATGCTGCCGCGCAAGATGTCTCATCAGATCGTGCGCACACTCAACGCCTGGGTTCACTACCTGACGTACGTCTTCTTCCGGAAAGCCCCGAACATGGGGCGCAAGGTGATCCGCGACCGAAACAAGGCGCGACTGCCGCACGGGTATCCCATCGATGTGCATTTCAACCCGCGCTACCGGCCATGGGACCAGCGGATGTGTCTGGTGCTCGACGGCGATCTGTTCGAAGACATCAGTGCTGGGCGTGTCGAGGTGGTCACCGACCACATCGACCACGTCGACCCCACCGGCATCGTGTTGAAGTCGGGCGAGCGGGTGGACGCCGACATCATCGTCACCGCGACGGGGCTGACGCTGCAGGCACTCGGCGGGATCGAACTCAGCATCGACGAGCAGCGCGTCGACCCCACCGATCGCTTCGTCTACAAGGAGCACCTCCTCGAGGAGGTGCCGAATATGGCGTGGTGTGTCGGCTACACCAACGCCTCGTGGACACTACGGGCCGACATGACCGCCAAAGCGGTGGCAAAGCTGCTGGCCTACATGGACTCTCACGGATACACCCATGCCTATCCACATTTGGGCGGGGTAGCCATGCAGGAGAGACCGGCCTGGGATCTCAACGCCGGGTACGTGCAGCGCGCCCCGCATGCGCTGCCGAAATCCGGTACCCGGCGGCCGTGGAAGGTGCGGCACAACTATGCCCTCGATGCCTTGGAGCACCGGCTCGACCGGATCGGGGAGTCGATGGTCTTCGGCCGGGCGCCGGTCAGCTCCGCCGCTGACAAGCCGGCCGTCACACCGAAGGTCGCCATCTAGTTCCGGGCAGCTATCGATTCGATTCGACCACAGTGCACAATCGCACTGATGGGATATACGCCCGACATCCTGGACACCGGACTGGATGTCGTCTTCTGCGGGATCAACCCGGCGTCCACCGCGGCGGCTGCCGGGCACAACTTCTCCAGTCCGAGCAACCGCTTCTGGACGGTGCTGCACCGGGCGGGGTACACCGACGTCCGGTTGCGACCCGACCAGGAGCAGCTGCTGCTGACCTACGGCTGCGGTATCACCGCCGTCGTCACCCGGCCGACCCCGCGTGCCAGTGATGTCACCGCAGCTGAATTCCGTGACTCGGCACCGGTGTTCGAGGCCAAGGTCCGGCATTACGCGCCGCGGGTCGTCGCGTTCCTGGGCAAGCGTGCGCTGGCGGCGATGCTGTCGCGTCCCGATCTCGAGTGGGGACGGCAACCGCGTGGCATCGCGGGCGCACAGGCGTGGGTGCTGCCCAATCCGAGCGGTCTGAACCGGAATTTCACGCTCGACGCGCTCGTCGCCGCGTATGCCGAATTACGGCGTCCGGATGGTGACGCCGGTCGCCAGTAGCTGGGTGGCGGACAGTCCGAACGTCGTCTTGAAGCGGTCGGCCAGGTGCGACGGGCTGGCGAAACCCGCCTCGGCAGCAGCGGTGGTGAGATTGCTGCCGGCCGCCAGCTCGGTTCCGGCCCGGATCAGCCGGCTCCACAGCCGGTAGCGGCGCAGGCTGCATCCGGTCTCTTGCCGGAACAGGTGCAGGAACCGCGATTCGGACAATCCGGTGGCCGCGGCCATTTCTCCGGCCGGGATGGATACCGCGGGATCATCACGAATCTGTGTGGCCGCCATCTTGATCCGGGCATCGATGGGGTGGATCGCGGCCGGGGCGGCGGCATCGCGCCAGCGTGCCGCGGCGGCATCATCCTGGGGCAGCGTCGACAACGCGTCCCGGCGCTCATGGTCGGTGCCGACAGCGCCCTGAAACTGGGTGAAACGACGCCGGCAGGACGCGCTGCGCTCGGACGCGGGATCGAGGTAGCAGGTCACCAAACGGCCGTCCAGGGCCAAGTGGTGGGTCATCCGCGGCGGGATGAGCGCCGTCCGCGTGACGACCTGCTGGGCGCCCACGGTGACGGTCAGCGGTCCGTCGACCCCGACGGCCAGGCACCACGCCGACCCGGAATGCGGCTCCAATCCCAGCGCTGGACCGGCGTACAACGCCTGCCCGGGCCACAACCACACCGTTGGGGAGCAGGTTTGTGGAAGCGCCGCCGGTACCGGGCTGGGCATGCTGGACTCCTGATCGCTGACGAAACAGGAGGTTACCGTGGTCGAACTCGTCGTGGCGCTGTTCTTCGCCGGTATGGGTCTGTACGCACTGACGGCCCCGGCAACCATGGTGCGCCCGTTCGGCGTCACCCTTGCTACGGCGACCGCTCGCGCTGAAGTCCGCGCCGTGTACGGCGGGTTCGGTGTGGCCATCGCCGCGGTGCTCGTCTATGCATCACGGGTGCCGGAGGCGCGCACCGGTGTACTGATCACCGTCGGTGTCGCCCTGGCGGGGATGGCTGTCGGACGGGTGGTGTCGGTGTTCGACGGGCGGACGCCGTTCTACCCCAACTGGTTCTACTGCCTGGTGGAAGCGGTGGCCGCGGCGGCGCTGTTCGGGGCGGTGTGATTCGCCTGCCCGCACGACCCTGACGTCGATCTCGCTGGAGCACCGCGCAGGTGTGATGCTCCAGACTCGTCGGTTACGGCGCGACGGTCAGCCAGTCGGCGAACCCGGACGGGTCGTGCCGGCCCAGTGCGCCGTGCTCGAACAAGCCCCAGCCTTCGGCGGGGGAGCGGTCACCTTCGGTGCACACGGCGCGGCCGACGTGATCGATCACCCCGAACGCGGAGCGCCCGATGACAGCCGGATCGGTCATGTCGTAGGTGAGCCGCTCGGTGAACTTCTCACCCCGCCATACGCCGTGCGTCCAGTCCGAGTCGCCGCCGTAACCACCGCCGACGTGAATCGGCACGGGCAGTTTGGATTCCACCTCGAAACGCAGCGCCGCACCGTCACTCGCGGTGGCGTCGATGGTGGCGCCGGTGGGGATGCGGGTGCCGGAGCGGTAGTGGATCTTCACCCGCGGCCAGCCGAGCTGCTCGACGCGCCCGTCTTTCCAGATGCGGGTGCAGTCGTTGAGCGACCGGAACCCGTTGGGCTCCTCCTGGATGATGATCACGATCGAGAACTCGTCGAACGCCATCGGGACGTAGAGCCACCACATGCCCTCGAAGGGTGGGTCCGCGGGCCGGCCCGCCGGCTCGGCCTCGCCGATCGGGCGGATACCCCACGAGCGGTCCCGGGATCCGATCCACACCGCGGGGTCCACCGTGATGTGTTCGCCGTCGATCTCCAATGAGCCGCTCCACGAACCCAGTTGGGCGAAGCGCTGGGCATCCAGGGTGACCCGGTTGCCCTGCCGCATGATGTGTGGCTGCTCCTGCACGACGTCGAACAGGCCGGTCCAGGTGAGGTCGGCGGCGATCCCGTCGGTCTTGTCGAGGGTGATCCGCAGCTTGTGCAGCGGTTCCTGGACCTCGACGCGGTAGCCCAGCACGTGTTGGTCGAGCCGATCCTGGTCGATGGCGTCGGACAGGTGGACCGCGGTCTGGGTATCTCCGCTTCCGCCGAATCTGCCGCTGCCGCGGCGGGAGACCAACAGGAAGGCGTCCTTCACCCCGAGGTTGGGGTAGTACCCGATACCGGTGATGAGGAAGATGTCCCCACTGCGGTCATGCGCGTTGTAGTAGGACCGATCGTAGAAGTTCCGGTCCGAAGATCCCGGCCAGGCAATGGGTTTAGGGATCTGATGAATCGGGAATTCGTCCATCGGGCCGATCATGAGTGTTCCTTTCCCCGCGCCGGATCTTCTCCCCGGGTCGCTTCGCTCCTGCCCGCCGGTTCCTCGAGCAGCCGGCGCAGCAGTGAGGCGTGGTAAAACGTCGACTCCACGTCCTCGGGTTTGTCCATCTCGCCGAAGTGCACGCGGCGTGCGGTGGTGCGCATGAACACGCAGCACCAGATCACGCCGGAGTAGATGTAGAACCAGCGCAGGTCGCCCAGGGTGGCCCCGGTCAGCCGCTCGTAACTGGCGCGCACATCTTCCTCGCGTAGCACGTCCGGCAGGCCGGGTAGCCCTGCCAGTCCGGCCAGCTCCTGGAAAACCATGTGCGCGAAGATGATCCACGAGACGTCCAGCTCGCGTGGGCCGACGGTCGCCATCTCCCAGTCCAGCACCGCGGTCGGCCGGAAGTCTTCGTACAGCACGTTGCCGATACGTGAGTCGCCCCACGCCAGCACGGGAGTCGTGGCGGCCACCTCGGCCGGGAAGTTGTCCGCCAACCAGCCCAATGCCCGCTCGACCAGCTCGGAACGCCCGATATCGGGCACCGAGAACTCATACCAATCCTTGAGCCAGCCGAAATGCCTGGCCAGCGGGGTGTCTCCGGGTGGGTCGGATTCGGACAGGAACGCAAACCGTTGCGCGGCATCGGGAATCGAGTGCAGTTTTGCCAGCACCTCGACGGTGGAGTCCTGCAATTCGCGCTGCCGATCCACCGGTGCGTCGGCGAACCAGTTGCCGCCGAACGTGTAGGGCATGACATCGGGCGGCACGATGCCGTCGACGCGGTCCATCAGGAAGAACGGGGTGCCCAGCACGTCACCGGTGGTGTCGATCCAGCGGACCCGGGGGACCGGGACATCGGTGAGCTCGCCCACCTGGCGCATGAGCTCGAATTGGTGGTCGAGCCGGTATGAGGAGAACACCGGAACATCGGCATCGGTGGGGGCGACGCGTGCGACCATGTGCTGCTGCGTGCCGTCCCAGTCGACGGTCAGCAGGATGGTCTCCGAGGACATGCCGTTGGCGTCCACACCGCTCTCGACGGTGACCACGGGCGTGTCCTTGCCGGGCAGTTGCGTGGCAAGCCACTGGGCGATCGCGGCGGGCACGGTGCTGACATCTCGGCTGGAGTGCTGGAGGCGGCTGACATCTTCGACGGCCGGTTCGTTCGACACGGTGTTCCTCTCAAACCCACGTGAGTCGCCAATTACGCTACTATTGGTAGCGATATGAAAGCAGACTCGTCTTCGATTGACAAGGGGGCCGGGCGGCCCCGGGATCCGCGCATCGACGCTGCCATACTCGGCGCCACTGCGGATCTGCTTGTGGAGATCGGTTATTCGAATCTGACCATGGCGGCCGTCGCCGAGCGCGCCGGCACCACCAAGACCGCGCTCTACCGCCGATGGTCGAGCAAAGCCGAGTTGGTGCACGAGGCGGCGTTCCCCACCGCGCCGACCGCCCTCGGCATGCCGGAGGGCGATATCGCCACCGACGTCCGCGCCATGCTCGCCGCGGCCGCAGCGGTGTTCACCAGCCCGGTCGTGCGTGCCGCGCTGCCCGGGGTCATCGCCGATATGGCCGCCGACGCCGAGCTGAGTTACCGGGTGATGAGCCGGTTCACCGGATTGTTCGGCGTCGTGCGGGACCGCCTGGTGCACGCGGTCGAGCGTGGTGAGGTGCGTCCCGATGTCGACCCCGACCGGCTCATCGAGGTCATCGGCGGGGTGAACCTGCTGCGCATGCTGTTGGTGCCCGGCTGGGAACTCGACGACCAGTGGCTGGACCAGACCACCGCAATCGTGGTGCACGGCATCGTGCGCTGACCCGCCACTAGGTGATCCGACACCCGTCGCCGCAACCTCGTGCGTATGGTCGATGCGGTGTCCATCTTGTCGACTCCTCTCATCGCCGATGCCCTGGCCCGGCTGTTCTCCCGGGTCGTCAACCCCAGCCCGAAGCCGGGTGTGCAGTTCCCGGACATCGCCGGGCGCACCACCGAGGCCGATATCCCGACCCGGCACGGTGACACCGCCGCAACCATCTACCACCCGGTCGGCGAGGCCGCCGGGGTGTACGTCAACGTCCACGGCGGCGGCTTCGTCGTCGGGCACCGCGAACAGGACGATCCATGGTGCCGCTTCCTGGCGGCCCGCGCCGGCGTCACCGTGGTGAACACCGACTATCTGCTCGCTCCCGACTGCCGGTTCCCGACCCCCGTCGAGCAGTTGTACGACGTGGTGTCCTGGGCGGCGGCACAGGAGGCTGGCGACCGGCTCTGTGTGGGCGGGCAGAGCGCAGGGGGCAATCTGTCGGCGGCCGTGTCCCGGATGGCGCTGACACACGGCGGTCCGCCGATCGCGCTACAGGTGCTGCACTATGCGCCACTGGACCTGGTGACGGCGACGGGACGCAAGCGGTCGCCGCTGGGCGGCAAGGCCATCATGAAACCGTGGATGGGAGAGGTGTTCGACACCGCTTACATTCCCGACCAGAGGCGCCGCCGTGATCCGCTGGCCTCGCCGGCGTGGGGTGACAACGCCGACGAGATCGCCGGTGTGGCGCGGGCTTTGGTGATCACGTGCGAGTACGACCGGCTTCGCGACGAGGCGGCCGCTTACGCCAAGAGCCTGGACGCGGTCGGTGCGCTCGCCGACTACGTCGAGGTGCCCGCCGTGGACCACGGCTACAACATCATGAGCGATGCCACCGAGGTCACCCGTGGCATGTACGAGCTGATCGCCGGGCAGGTGCGCCAGGCCGTCAACCGCTGAACTGCTGGCCGTTGACCAGATCCAGCAGGGGTTGGGGTAGCGCGCCGAGTGCGAAGGTCACGGCCGCGGTGATGGTCACGGTCGCCGTGCTGAGCATGCTGGGGACCACCACGACGGGTGGGTTCTCGGGTGGATCGGTGAAGAACATCAACACGATGACGCGCACGTAGAAGTACGCTGCCACGGCACTGGCGACCACACCGACGATCACCAGAGGAGCGGCTCCACCCTCGGCGGCGGCCTTGAACACCGCGAACTTGGACACGAAGCCACTGGTCAGCGGGATACCCGCGAAGGCCAGCAGAAACAGCGAAAAGACCACGCTCACCAGGGGATAACGACGGCCCAGCCCGGCCCACTGGGACAGGGTGGTGGCCTCCTCGCCGTCGGCGTTGCGTACCAGGCCGGCGAGCGCGAACGCGCCCAAGGTGCTGAAACCGTAGGCGAACAGATAGAACAGTGTCGCCGACAGTCCGGCACCGTTGAGGGCGATCACCCCGGTGAGGATGAACCCGGCATGCGCCACCGAGGAATACGCCAGCATCCGCTTGACATCGCTCTGCGAGATGGCGGTGATGGTGCCGACTGCCATGGTGAGGATGGCGATGACCCACAGCACCGGACGCCAGTCATGCGCCAGGCCGGGCAGCGCTACATAGAAGATCCGCAACATCGCCCCGAACGCGGCGATCTTGGTGGCCGCCGCCATGAACGCCGTCACCGGCGTCGGCGCGCCTTGATAGACATCGGGAATCCACGAATGAAAAGGCACCGCGCCCACTTTGAACAACACCCCGACCGACACCAGGGCCACCCCGACCACCGCCATCGAGGTGTCCCCGCCCGTGGTTACCGCGGCGGCGATCCCACCGAGGCTGAAGCCGCCGGAGAACCCGTACAGCATCGCGATCCCGTACAGGAAGAATGCCGACGAGAACGCACCCAACAGAAAGTACTTCAGCGCGGCTTCCTGGGACAGCAGCCGTCGCCGGCGTGCCAGCCCGCACATCAGGTACAGCGGCAGCGAGAACACCTCGAGTGCGACGAACATGGTCAGCAGGTCGTCAGCGGCCGGGAACAACATCATCCCTGCCACGGCGAACATCGTGAGCGGGAAGACCTCGGTCTGGGCGACCACGGCTTTCGCGGCGATCTTCTCCGCGACGCTGCCCGGAACCGCCGCGGCCTGCGGGGTGAACCCGTCCAGGCCGAGCCCCTCGTCGGCGGGTATCCGCCGCTCGGCGATCAGCAGCGTGCCGAGGATGCCGACGAGCAGCAGGGTGCCCTGGAGGAACAGTGCCGGTCGGTCCACCGCGACTGCGCCGACCGCCGCCGGGCCGCCCGCGCCGTTGAGGGACAGTGTCACCAGCACCACCGCCGCCAGCGCGGCCAGTTGACCGCCCACGGCGAGCACCAGTTGGGTGGCGTACCGGACATTGCGCGGCAGGAACGCTTCCACCAGAACGCCGGCCACCGCCACACCGAGCACGATGAGCATCGGTGACAGCTGGAAGTACTCGATGGACGGCGCCGGAGCGAGCGAAGCGACCGGAACTGGACCAGGCAGTGTCATCGGTGCGAGCCCTCCGCGGTCGGGACGGGATCCTGCTGATGAATCGTGCGCAGGGTGTGGTCGACGGCCGGATTGATGACATCCAGCGCCGGCTTCGGGTAGATACCCAGCACCAGCAGCAGCGCGATCAGCGGCGCCACCACGATCAGTTCGCGCGGCACCAGATCGCGCAACCGCTCGTTGCCGTCCTTCACCGGTCCCGTCATCATCCGCTGGTACGCCCACAGGATGTAGATCGCGGACAACACCAGTGCACTCACCGCGAACACCGCGATCGCCGGGTATCGGGTGAATGTGCCGATCAGCACCAGGAATTCGGAGATGAACGGCGCGAGCCCGGGCAGCGACAGGGTGGCCAGTCCGGCGACCAGGAAGGTTCCGGCCAGCACCGGGGCCACCTTCTGCACACCGCCGAAGTCGGCGATGAGCCGCGAACCCCGGCGTGACACCAGGAATCCGGCGATGAGGAACAGTGCCGCCGTGGAGATGCCGTGGTTGACCATGTAGAGCGTGGACCCGGACTGGCCCTGGCTGGTCATCACGAAGATACCCAGGATGATGAACCCGAAGTGGGAGATCGAGGTGTAGGCGATCAGCCGCATGACATCGGTCTGACCGATCGCCACGACGGCACCGTAGACGATGCCGATCACCGCCAGGGTGATGATCAACGGCCGGAACGTCATCGACGCGTCGGGGAACAATTGCAGGCAGTACCGCAGCATCCCGAAGGTACCGACTTTGTCGACGACGGCCATCATCAGCACCGCCGTCGCCGGGGTGGCCTCGACGGCGGCGTCCGGCAGCCAGCGGTGGAACGGCCACAGCGGGGCCTTCACCGCGAAGGCGAACATGAATCCGAGGAACAGGGCATTGAGCACGGCGGGGCTGGCGCCGAGTTCGCCGCGGGAGACCGCACCGACGATGGCCCGGAAGTCGAAGGTCCCTCCGAGGGCATCGGTGGTCACCACGTACAGTCCGATCACCCCGGCCAGCATGATGAGCCCGCCGAACAGGTTGTACAGCAGGAACTTCACCGCTGCGGCGCTCCTGCCGGCGCCACCGAACCCGCCGATCAGGAAGTACATCGGGATGAGCATGGCCTCGAAGAACACGTAGAACAGCAGCACGTCGAGGGCGACCAGTGAGATCAGCACCATGCCTTGGACGGCGAGGGTCAGTGCCAGATAGCTCTGGGTCGAACGTGTCCCGAAGCGGGTCTCGTCCCCGGCCGGTGATTCTCCCGCCGCTGCGCCGGCGCCGGTGTTCCAGCCCGCGATCAACAGCAGCGGCACCAACACCGCGGTCAGCACCACCAGCGCCAGCGCAATCCCGTCGACGCCGAGGATGTAGCCGGTGCCGAAGGTCGGAATCCACGGGTGGTCCTCGACGAACTGGAACTGCGGTCCCGCCGGGTCGAACCGCACCGCGAGCACGAGCGCGATGGCCAGCACCGCACACGACACCGCCAGCGCCACATAACGCGCGACCTGCTTGGCGGGCAACAGGATCACCACCGCGGCGCCGACGATCGGCACCGCCCACAGCGCGCTCAGCCAGCCGATGCCGGTCACCAGATCCTCACCACCAGGAACGCTCCGATCACCAGGGCCGCGCCGCCGAGCATGGACAGGGCGTAGGACCGGGCGAACCCGGTCTGCCAGGAGCGCATCCGCCGGGAGGCATCACCGATCAGTCCGGCCAGGCCGCGGGTTACCCCGTCCACGGCGTCATCGTCGATCTCGACCAGACCCGCGGTGAGCTGCCGGCCAGGCCGCATGAACACCGATTCGTTGAACCGGTCGCCGTACAGATCGGCGCGCGCCGCATCGGTCAATGCCGAACCCTGCGGCGCAGTGTCGGGAACCGGGCGCATCGCGTACATCCGGTAGGCGACACCGACACCGATCGCGACCACCGACAGGGTCACCACCGTCATGACCCACACCGGGATGTCGCCGTGGGCAACGTGGCTGCCGACCACCGGTTCCAGCCAGTGTGCCAGGGTGCCGCCGATGGCCAGGAGCGCACCGGCGCCGACCGAGCCGACGGCCAGCACGATCATCGGGGCGGTCATGATGCCGGGGGATTCGTGGGGATGTTGTTCGTGCTCTTCCCAACGCTTTTCGCCGAAGAACGTCATCAGCATCACCCGGGTCATGTAGAACGCGGTGATACCCGCACCCAGCAGGGCCGCGCCGCCCAGCAGCCATCCGCGTGCCCCGCCGGTGGCGAACGCGGTCTCGATGATGGCGTCCTTGGAGAAGAAGCCGGCGAACGGCGGCACCCCGATGATCGCCAGGTACCCCAGCCCGAATGTCACGAACGTCACCGGCATATACGTGCGGAGACCGCCGTAGCGGCGCATATCGGTTTCGTCGTTCATCCCGTGCATCACCGACCCGGCGCCGAGGAACAACCCGGCCTTGAAGAAGCCGTGGGTGAGCAGATGCATGATCGCCACCGCGTAGCCGGCCGGGCCCAGCCCGGCGGCCAGCACCATGTAGCCGATCTGCGACATCGTCGACGCGGCAAGGGCTTTCTTGATGTCGTCCTTCGCGCACCCGATGATCGCGCCGAACAGCAAGGTGACCGCGCCGACGACGGTGACGGCCAACTGAGCGTGGGGGGCGAGGTTGAACACCGGCCCGGATCGCACGATCAGATAGACACCCGCGGTGACCATGGTCGCGGCATGGATGAGCGCCGACACCGGCGTCGGGCCTTCCATCGCGTCACCCAACCAGGACTGCAGCGGCACCTGCGCGGACTTACCGCAGGCGGCGAGCAGCAGCAGGAGTCCGATCGTGTTCAGCGAACCCTCGGACAATCCCGGTGCCGCCCCGAAAAGGCCGGCGTACGAGACGGTTCCGGCCGTACTGAACATCACCATCAACGCCAGCGCCAGGCCCATGTCGCCGACCCGGTTGACGATGAACGCCTTCTTGGCCGCGGTCGCCGCCGACGGCTTGTCCGACCAGAACCCGATCAGCAGGTAGGACGCCAGGCCGACACCTTCCCACCCCATGTACAGGCCCAGGTAGTTGTCGGCCAGGACCAGCAGCAGCATGGCCGCGACGAAGAGATTCAGGTACGCGAAAAACCGTCTGCGATCCGGGTCGTGCGCCATGTAGCCGATGGAGTACAGGTGGATCAGCGATCCGACACCGGTGATCAGCAGCACGAAACAGATGGACAGCGCGTCGACTTGCAGACCGAAGTCGACGTGCAGTGCCCCGACCGGTACCCAGGAGAACAGGGTCTGCTGGATCACCCGGTCATCGGCACCGCGACCCAGCAGATCGGCGAACAACACCACGCCCACGACGAATGACGCCAGGGCCGTCGCGCAACCCAGCAGGTGACCCCAGCCGTCGGTGGCTCTGCCCCCGAGCAGCAACACGGCCGCACCGGCCAGGGGGAGGGCGATCAGCAGCCAGGTCATCAGTTCCTCAGCAGACTGGCCGCGTCCACGGAGGCCGATCGCCGGGCCCGGAAGATCGTCATGATGATGGCCAGGCCCACCACCACCTCACACGCGGCGACCACCATGGTGAAAAACGCCACCACCTGCCCGTCGAGGTGACCATGCATCCGGGAGAGGGTGACGAAGGCCAGGTTCGCCGCGTTGAGCATCAGTTCGACGCACATGAACATCACGATCGCGTTGCGGCGCAACAGCACCCCGGTCGCGCCGATGGTGAACAGCAGGGCCGACAGGTAGAGGTAGTTCGCCGGATTCACTTCTCACCGCTTCCGCGAGGGACCAGAACCGTGCTGACCGATGTCCGGGCCGCGGTGCCGTCGGGTAGCCGGGCCGGAATGTCCACGGCGTTGTGCCGTGCGTACACCCCGGGGCTGGGCATCATGGTCGGATACCCGCCCGGGGCGAAACGCTCGATCGCCAGTTCGCGCTGGGTCTTGCGACGGTCGAACCGTTCCCGGTGTGCCAGCACCATCGCACCCAGGGTGGCGGTGATCAGCAGCGCGCTGGTGAGCTCGAACGCCCAGACGTAGCGGGTGAAGATCAGTGCGGCCAGGCCCTCGACATTGCCGCCCCGGTTCGCGGCATCGAGCCCCGCGAATCCGTTCACCGCGACATTGCCGATCCCGCCGATCAGCAGCACCCCGAAGCCGACACCGGCCACGATGGCCGCAACCCGTTGCCCTCGAATGGTTTCCACCAGGGACTCCGAGGTATCAACGCCGATCAGCATGAGCACGAACAGGAACAGCATCATCACCGCACCGGTGTAGACGACCACCTGGACGATCCCGAGGAACACGGCGTCCTGGGCGATATAGAGCACCGCGAGGTTGATCATCGTGATCGCCAGGAACAGTGCCGAGTACACCGCTTTGGTGGCGGCCACCACCCCGATCGCACCGAGGACGGCCAGGGTGCCGACGATCCAGAAGGTGACGGCCTCGGTGGTCGAGGTTTGTGCCAGGCCCGCGGCGAGTACCGTCGCGGTCATCGGGCCGGGACCTTCGGAATGCCGAGGCCTGTCGCGGTGATGTTGCCGCGGTAGTAGTCCTCGTCGGTGCTGCCGGGCGCCATCTCGTGTGGCGGGGCGGTCATCTCGGGTGTGAGCGGGGCCAGCAGCTTGTCCTTGCCGTAGATCAGGTCGGCACGGTTGTCGTCGGCCATCTCGTAGTCGTTGGTCATGGTCAGCGCCCGGGTGGGGCAGGCCTCGATGCACAACCCGCACCCGATACAGCGCAGGTAGTTGATCTGGTACACCCGTCCGTACCGCTCGCCGGGTGAGAAGCGTTGTCCCTCGGTGTTATCCGCGCCTTCGACGAAGATCGCATCGGCCGGACACGCCCATGCGCACAGTTCGCAGCCGATGCATTTCTCCAGGCCGTCGGCATACCTGTTGAGCTGGTGGCGGCCGTGATAGCGGGCGGCCACCGGACCGGGATGTTCGGGGTACTGCTCGGTGATCGGTGTGGTGAACATCGTCTTGAAGGTGACACCGAACCCGGCCAGTGCATCGCCGACCTTAGACATCTGCGGCCTCCTTGTGCGGTAGCGGCGGCACCGGGAAGGCCCCGGTGTCAGGGGGTGGGGCGGGCGCCGCGATGTTGTGCCGCAGCGCATTCCACATCAGCAGTAGCAGGGCGGCGGCAGCGATGACGCCGACGCTGACCACCGCGGTCATCCACGACGGCGAGCCCTGGGCCCGCAACTCGTGGGTGACGGCGACGACGACGATCCAGCCCAGGGACAGCGGGATGAGGATCTTCCAGCCCAATGCCATGAACTGGTCGTAGCGCAGCCTGGGCAGGGTGGCACGCAGCCAGATGTAGAAGAACAGGAAGGTCCACACCTTCGCGACGAACCACAGCAGTGGCCACCACCCGGAGTTCGCGCCGTCGATCATGTTGAACGGGAACGGTGCACGCCAGCCACCGAGGAACATCGTGGTGGCCAGGGCCGACACCGTGGTCATGTTGACGTACTCGGCGAGCATGAACATCGCGAATTTCAGCGACGAGTACTCGGTGTGAAACCCGCCCACCAGTTCACCTTCGGCCTCCGGTAGGTCGAACGGCGCCCGGTTGGTCTCGCCGACCATCGAGGTGACATAGACCAGGAAGCTCGGCAGAAGCAGGAAGACATACCAGGTGTCGTGCTGGGCGGCGACGATGCCCGAGGTCGACATGGTGCCCGCGTACAGGAACACCGCGGCGAAGGACAGTGCCATCGCGATCTCGTAGGAGATCACCTGGGCGCTGGAGCGCAGACCACCCAGCAGTGGGTAGGTCGAACCGGAGGCCCAGCCGGCCAGCACGATGCCGTACACCCCGATGGAGGTGACCGCCAGCACGTAGAGCACCGCCACCGGCAGGTCGGTCAGCTGTAACGGTGTGGTGTGCCCGAACACCGATACGTAGCCGCCCATCGGGATGACGGCGAACGCCATGATCGCGGGGATCACCGCCAGTACCGGGGCCAGCAGGTAGATCGGCTTGTCGACCCCGGCCGGGATGAGCCCCTCTTTGAGTGCGAGTTTGACGCCGTCGGCCAGGCTCTGCAGCAGCCCGAACGGGCCGACCCGGTTGGGACCGAACCGCATCTGCATGCGGCCCAGCACCTTCCGTTCCACCAGGATGGCCACCAGCACGGTGAGGAGCAGGAACACGAAGATGCCGAGCGCTTTCGCGATCACCAGCCACCATGGGTCGTGGCCGAATGAGGTCAGATCCGGGGTGTTCATACCGGCTCGATCCGCACGATATCGCCGACGCCGGCGCCCAGCGTCGTATGCACCGCCGACCCGGCCGAGTTCAGCGGTAGCCACACCACCCGGTCCGGCATCTCGGTGATCTCCAGGGCAACGGTGACCGATCCCAGGTCGGTACTGACCCGAACCGTGTCGGTGCAACCGGTTTCGGCGGCCGTGCCCGCGGACAGCCTGGCCACCACCGGGCGGGCGGTACCGGCCAGGTACGGTTCCCCGTCCTGGAGCCGGCCGGCATCGAGCAGCATCCGCCATGAGGCGAGCACGGCCTGGCCCGGCCTGGCCTCCTGTGGCGCCGGGGCGATATCCGGTGCCGGTGCCGGCTTGCCCTGCCAGCCGCCGAGGCGGGCCAGTTCGGCGCGCACCCGGGGCGCGTCGACGAGGCCGAGGTCGACGCCCACCTCGTCGGCCAGCGCGGCCAGTACCCGCATATCGCTGGTCGCCGCCGGGGGCAGGGCACCGTCGAATACGCGGGGACGGCCCTCCCAGTTCACGAAGGCGCCGCTCTTCTCGGTCACGGGTGCGACCGGGAACACCACGTCGGCGCGGTCGGTGATCGCGCTGTGGCGCAACTCGAGGCTGACCACGAAACCCGCAGCCTCGACGGCGGCCAGTGCGGCGGCCGGGTCGGGCAGGTCGTCGACGTCCACCCCGCCGATCAGCAGGGCGGCCAGGTCGCCGGCGGCCGCGGCGGCCAGGATGCCTGCGGTGTCGCGGCCCGGCTGCTCCGGCAGCTCTTCGACATTCCAGGCCGCGGCCACCTCCGCGCGGGCGGCCGGGTCGGTGACCGGCCGCCCGCCGGGCAACAGGTTCGGTGCCGCACCGGCTTCCAGCGCGCCCCGGTCGCCGGCGCGCCTGGGCACCCAGCCGATCCGGGCACCGGTCACCTCCGCCAGCCGGACCGCTGCGGTGTAGGCGCCCGGTGAGGTGGCCAACCGCTCGCCGACCAGGATGATGCTGCCCGAGGGGAGCTCGGCGCGCAGTCCGTCCAGTGCCGCGGCTTCGTCGCCCGGCGCCGCGCTGACCAGCCGGCCGCCCAACTTCGTCAGCCCGCGGGTGGCGAAGGGGGCCACGCAGATGACCGGCAGCCCGTGCTTGCGGACCGCCTTGCGCAGCCGCAGGAACACGATGGGGGATTCCTCTTCGGGTTCCAGCCCGGCCAGCAGTACTGCGGGTGCGGTCTCCAGGTCGGCGTAGGTCACCGCGAACGGCTGACCGGCCACCGCGTGAGCCAGGAAGTGCAGCTCCTCCTGCGAGCCGGCCCTGGCCCGGAAGTCGATATCGTTGGTGCCCAGCATGATCCGGGCAAACTTGGCGTAACCGTAGGCGTCTTCGAGGGTCAGGCGGCCGCCGGTCAGTACCCCGGCCCTGCCCGCGGTCAGTCCCCGCAGGGCCACCGCCACCGCTTCTGACCAGGAGGCGGGCCGTTGTGTTCCGTCGGGGTCGCGCAGCAGCGGGGTGGTGATCCGGTCGCCTTGGGTGGCGTAGGCGAACGCCCACCGACCCTTGTCGCAGTTCCATTCCTCATTGACCTCGGGATCGTCGCCGGCCAGGCGCCGCAACACCTTTCCGCGCCGGTGATCGGTGCGCTGCGCACAGCCCGAGGCACAGTGCTCGCACGCGCTCGGCGAGGACACCAGGTCGAACGGGCGGGCGCGGAACCGGTAGGCGGTGCCGGTCAGCGCACCGACGGGACAGATCTGCACGGTGTTACCGGAGAAGTACGAGTCGAAGGGAGTCTGGTCCGCGATGCCGACCTGCTGCAGCGCACCGCGTTCCAGCAACTCGATGAACGGGTCTCCGGCGATCTGATCGGAGAACCGGGTGCAGCGCGCGCACAGCACGCAGCGCTCGCGGTCCAGCAGCACCTGCGCGGACAGGTTGATCGGCTTGGGGTAGGTGCGCTTGACGTCGGTGAACCGGGAGTCGGTGCGGCCGTTGGACATCGCCTGGTTCTGCAGGGGGCATTCGCCACCCTTGTCGCAGACCGGGCAGTCCAGCGGGTGGTTGATCAGCAGCAGCTCCATCACCCCGTGCTGGGCCTTGTCGGCGGCGGGGGAGGTCAGCTGGGTGCGCACCACCATGTCCGGGGTGACGGTCGTGGTACACGAGGCGAGCGGTTTGCGTTGCCCCTCCACCTCGACCAGGCACTGCCGGCACGCGCCGACCGGCTCCAGCAACGGGTGGTCGCAGAACCGTGGGATCTGGATACCCATCAGTTCGGCCGCCCGGATCACCAGCGTGCCTTTGGGCACGCTGATCTGGTGGTCGTCGATGGTCAGCGTCACCATGTCGACGGGTGTGGTGTCGCCAAGCGGCCCAGCCGGTTCGGCCAGCGTCATACCCCTGCCCCTTCCGTCGCGAACACTGTCGAGGCGTGCGGGTCGAACGGACATCCGCTGCCCAGATGTGCCTCGTACTCGTCGCGGAAATACTTGATGGACGAGATGATCGGGCTGGCGGCGCCGTCGCCCAGGGCGCAGAACGACTTGCCCAGGATGGCGTCGGAGATGTCCAGCAGGGTGTCGATGTCGGTCCGGTTGCCGGACCCCGTCTCCAGCCGCTCGAAGATCTGGCTCAGCCAGTAGGTGCCCTCCCGGCACGGCGTGCACTTGCCGCACGACTCGTGCGCGTAGAACTGGGTCCACCTGCGCACCGCTCGCACCACACAGGTGGTCTCGTCGAAGATCTGCAGTGCCTTGGTGCCCAGCATCGACCCCGCGCCACCGACTCCCTCGTAATCCAGTGGGACGTCGAGATGTTCGGGGGTCAGCATCGGGGTCGAGGAGCCGCCCGGGGTCCAGAACTTCAGCTGGTGCCCGGCCCGGACCCCACCGGCGTAGTCGAGCAGTTCTCGTAGCGTGATGCCCAGCGGAGCCTCGTACTGGCCCGGCCGGGTGACATGACCGGACAGTGAGTACAGCGTGAATCCCGGCGACTTCTCCGAGCCCATCGACTTGAACCAGTCCACCCCGCGGCGCACGATCGGCGGCACGCTGGCAATGGACTCCACGTTGTTGACCACCGTCGGGCAGGCGTACAGCCCGGCCACGGCCGGGAACGGCGGCCGCAGTCGCGGCTGCCCGCGGCGGCCCTCCAGGGAGTCCAGCAGCGCGGTCTCCTCACCGCAGATGTAGGCTCCCGCCCCGGCGTGCACCACCAGGTCCAGATCGAAACCCGACCCCAGGATGTCGCGGCCCAGATACCCGGCCTCGTACGCTTCGGCGACCGCGGCGCGCAGCCGCCGTAACACGGGCACCACCTCGCCGCGCACGTAGATGAAGGCGTGCCGGGCCCGGATCGCGTACGAGGCGATGATCGCACCCTCGACCAGCACATGCGGGGTGGCCATCATCAGCGGAATGTCTTTGCAGGTACCGGGTTCCGACTCGTCGGCGTTGATCACCAGATAGTGCGGTTTCGAGTCCGCCTGATTGATGAACGACCACTTCTGTCCGGTCGGGAAGCCGGCGCCGCCGCGGCCGCGCAATCCGGACTCCTTGACCAGTGCGATGACCGCGTCGGGTTCCATGTCCAGGGCCGCGTCGAGCGCCTGGTATCCGTCGTGACGCAGATAGGTGTGCAGCGTCCAGGATTGCGGAGCATCCCAATAGCTGCTCAGCACCGGTGTCAGGTCGGTCATCGCTCACCCCTGGCGGCCCGCAGCCCGGCGAGCGTCGCCGCACCCGGCGGAGAGGTGTCGGGGGCGCCGGCGGCGGTGTCCTCGACACCGGCGAGAATCCGCGCGGTCTCGCGGAAGGTGCACAGCGTCGCGCCGCGGCTGGGGGTGACCGGCTGCCCCGCGCGCAGATCGTCGACCAGTTCCCTTACCGAAGAGGGGGTTTGGTTGTCGAAGAACTCCCAGTTCACCATCACCACCGGAGCGAAGTCGCAGGCGGCATTGCACTCGATGTGTTCCAGGGTGATCGAGCCGTCGGTGGTGGTCTCGCCGGCGCGCACGCCGAGGTGTTCCTGCAGGATCTCCAGCAGCGCGTCGCCGCCCATGACGGCACACAGCGTGTTGGTGCACACCCCGACCAGATAATCCCCGGTGGGGTTACGCCGGTACATGGAGTAGAAGGTGGCGACCGCGGTCACCTCGGCCGGACTGAGCGCCAATTGCTCGGCGCAGAACCGGACTCCGGCCGGCGTCAGGTATCCGTCCTGCGCCTGGACCAGGTGCAGCAGGGGTAGCAGGGCGGAGCGAGGATGCGGGTATCGGGCGATGATCTGCTCGGCGTCGGCGCCCAGGCGCCTCATCACCTCGGCCGAATAGGATTGCGGCCCCGCCGATATCGGGGGACCGGCCTCATCGGGCCGCTGGCCCAGTCGCAAATCGATGACGCTCACCTGGTACTCACCTGTCTACGCCTCCCATGACCGGGTCGATCGACGCGACCGCCGAGATCGCGTCGGCGACCATGCCGCCCTCGCACATCGCCGCCACCGCTTGCAGATTGGTGAACGACGGGTCGCGGTAATGCACGCGGTAAGGCCTGGTGCCGCCATCGCTGACGATGTGCACACCCAGTTCCCCGCGCGGGGATTCGACCGCGACGTACACCTGGCCGGCCGGCACCCGGATGCCCTCGGTGACCAGCTTGAAATGGTGGATCAACGCCTCCATCGAGGTACCCATGATCTTGGCGATGTGATCTGGGGAGTTGCCCAGCCCGTCGGGGCCGACCTTCAGATCGGCCGGCCAGGCAAGTTTCTTGTCGGTCAACATCACCGGCCCCGGCCGTAGTCGGTCCACGCACTGCTCGACGATCTTCAGCGACTCCTTCATCTCGTCGACCCGGATCAGATAGCGGCCCAGGGCATCACAGCCGTCGGCGGTGCACACGTCGAAGTCGTAGGTGTCGTAGCCGCAGTACGGTTGTGCCTTGCGCAGATCGTGGGGTAGGCCCGTGGAGCGCAGCACCGGCCCGGTGATGCCCAGTGCCATACATCCGGTCAGGTCGAGGTACCCGATACCTTCGGTGCGGGCCTTCCAGATGTAGTTGTCGCGCAGCAGCTTCTCCATTTCGCGCAGTTGCCCCGGCAGGTTCTTGAGCAGGTCGCGCAGCTGGGGCATGGCCTCGTCCGGAAGATCGGCCGCCAGCCCGCCGGGCCGGATGAACGCGTTGTTCATCCGCAGGCCGGTGATGGTCTCGAACATGGAGAGGATGGATTCGCGGCCGCGGAACCCGAAGAACATCGCCGACATGGCACCCAGTTCCATCCCCCCGGTGGCCAATGCCACCAGATGACTGGAGATGCGGTTGAGCTCCATCAGCAGTACCCGGATGACGGTGGCCCGCTCGGGGATGTCGTCGGTGACATCGAGCAGCTTCTCCACCCCGAGGCAGTAGGCCGTCTCGTTGAAGAACGGGGACAGGTAGTCCATCCGGGTCACGAAGGTCACGCCCTGCGTCCAGGTGCGGAACTCGAGGTTCTTCTCGATGCCGGTGTGAAGGTAGCCGATTCCGCAGCGGGCCTCGGTGATCGTCTCGCCTTCGATCTCCAGGATCAGCCGCAACACCCCGTGCGTCGACGGGTGCTGCGGACCCATGTTGACGACGATGCGTTCCCCGGCGTGTTCCCGGGCGGCGGCCACGACCGCATCCCAGTCCTGACCGCCGACCACGACGACGGGCGGGCCGTCGGGCGGGATGGTGGGAATGTTGCCCTGCAGCGTCATCAGTTGTAGGACCTCCGCTGATCGGGCGGCGGGATCTCGGCGCCGTGGTACTCCACCGGGATTCCGCCCAGCGGGTAGTCCTTGCGCTGAGGATGGCCGACCCAGTCGTCGGGCATCTCGATCCTGGTCAGTGCGGGATGGCCGTCGAAGATGATGCCGAAGAAGTCGTAGGTCTCCCGTTCGTGCCAGTCGGTGGTCGGATACACCGAAAACAGCGACGGCACATGGGGATCGGCATCGGGTGCGGCGACTTCGAGGCGAATCCGGCGGTTGTGGGTGATCGACATGAGCGGATAGACCGCGTGCAGTTCCCGATCGTGCTCATCGGGATAGTGCACGCCCGACACACCCAGGCACAGCTCGAAGCGCAGACCGGGATCGTCGCGCAGCGTCTGCGCCACCGCCATCAGGTGAGCGCGGCGCACCTCCAGCGTCAGCTCGTCGCGGAACACCACGACGCGCTCGACCGCTGCCTCGAATATCTCCTGGCCCAACGTTTCGGCCAGCCGGTCGACCACGTCGTCGAAGTACCCGCCGTAGGGACGTGGTGAACTGCCGGGCAGTGCGACTTCCCGGACCAGGCGACCATATCCGGAGGTGTCACCGGAGCCGTGCACACCGAACATGCCCCGGCGCTCGCCGATGATCTCCTTGTCGGTCACCTTGTCCGTCATCGCAGCAGCCCGGTCAGTTCGATCGTGGGCCGTGAGGCCAGGGCGGCCTGCTCGGCGGCGGCGATGGCCTCGGCCCGGTTCACCCCGAGCGGCATCTCGGCAATCTTGGCGTGCAGCTTGAGGATTGCGTTGAGCAGCATTTCCGGACGCGGGGGACAGCCAGGCAGGTAGATGTCCACCGGCACGATGTGATCGACGCCCTGCACCACGGCGTAGTTGTTGAACATACCGCCCGACGACGCGCATACGCCCATGGCCAGTACCCATTTCGGTTCGGCCATCTGGTCGTACACCTGGCGCAGCACCGGTGCCATCTTCTGGCTCACCCGGCCCGCCACGATCATCAGATCGGCCTGCCGCGGAGTGGCGGAGAAGCGCTCCATTCCGAACCGGGCGATATCGAAACGCGGACCCGCGGTCGCCATCATCTCGATGGCGCAGCACGCCAATCCGAACGTCGCGGGCCACAACGATCCTTTGCGGACGTAGCCGGCCACCTTCTCCACCGTCGAGAGCAGGATTCCGCCGGGTAATTGTTCCTCTAGTCCCATGACAGACCTCCCCGTCGCCACACATAGGCGTAGGCGACGAACACCGTGAGCATGAACAGAATCATCTCGACCAGCGCGAACATCCCCAGGGAGTCGAATGAGACCGCCCAGGGATAGAGGAACACGATCTCGATGTCGAAGACGATGAACAGCATCGCCGTCAGGTAGTACTTGATCGGAAATCGCTGCCCCGTGGCCAGCTTGGCGTCCTCGGCCGCAAGCAGCGGTTCGATACCGCACTCGTAGGCCTCGAGTTTGGCCCTGTTGTAGCGGCGCGGGCCGATCAGCACGGCGATACCGACCGAGCCGACCGCGAAGGCCGCTGCGATCACCCCGAGTACGAGGATGGGTAGGTAGATGTTCATAGCTCCCCCGTTGGGCTTTCGATGTGAGCTAGAACACAGCTTAGTCACGCTACCGGTCGGACCGGCGCATTTTGGCTAGGATGAAAATGACAGCTGGGTTACCACGTCCTCACCGGCGACGACGTGAAGAATTAACGGCCACAGCGCTTTTCGTGCTGCTTAGAGAGCTGCCCCACGGAGCAGGGATGCGACCGCCTCACCGAGCCGGATCGGGTCGATCGGATGCGATACCGCTGCCTCGGCTCGTGACCACGTCGCCAGCCAGGCGTCGTCGGCCCGGCCGGTCAGCACCAGGATCGGCGGGCAGTCGGTGATCTCGTCCTTGAGTTGCTTGGCCAGTCCCAGGCCGCCGGTCGGCGCGGCCTCACCGTCGAGGATTGCCAGATCGAACCCGCCGTCGGCGAGCTGCTGGACGACGACCGGTGCGGTCGCGACATCGAGATAGCTCAGTTCGGGCAGATCCGGGTGCACACGGCGGCCGAGTGCCGACCGCACTGCGTCGCGGGTGCGGGGATTGGAGCTGTATACGAGGATCCGGACCTGCGCGTCGGTGTCGGCCACGCCTGCGATGCTACGACTGCCGGACGAAGACCGCGGTGGCTTCGATGTTCACCGCTTCGCCCATCATTCCGAACAGGTTGCCGTCCACGCCGTAGTGCAGCCGGTTCAGGGTGGTGGTGGTCTGCAGTCGCAGCGCACCCTCGCCGTCTGCACGGACGTGGGTGGGCAGTTCGAGCTCGCGCTGCACGCCCTTGACCGTCAATTGGGCGCGCAGCGACACCCAGCCCGGCTGGGTGGCCTCGGCGGACTCGATCGAGACCGCGATGCTGGGAAAGGCCTGGACGTCGAAGAAATCCGGCGACCGCAGGTGCTCGTCGCGTTTGCGGATACCGGTGCGCAGCGATGCGGCGCCGATCTGCAACTGCCCGGTCACGCTGTCCTCGGTGGCCCGCGCCGATCCGCTCACGTCGGTGAACGTTCCCTTGACGTGGGCCAGGCCCCAGAAGGTCGGGCTGTGAAACTCCAGCGTGGTGCGCTCGGGGTCGAGCTGCCAGTCGCCGAACCAATCGCTATTCGTCATGACATCAACGGTGCCATATCCGCCGGGTCGAAGTACTCGTCGATCCGGGTGATGAGCCCGTCGGTGCCCACTTTGAGGACGATGCAGACCCGCAGCGCGATGGACGCGCCGTTGGTCGCGTCGGCGTGCAGGATGTGCTGTTGGACCAACCCGCCGTCGAAGAACTGACGGTCGAGGATCTCGTATCGTCGCGCGGTGGTGGTGTCGATGAACCATCGGATCACCTTCAGCGCGCGCCGCCTGTCGTTGTCGTGGGTATCGCCGCTGTGCCACACCGTGACGTCGTCGGCCCACAGCGCCTCGACGCCGGGGTAGTCGCCGCGCTCGATGGCGCCGAACAACCGGTTCGCCACATCGATGCTCATCTGGCCTCCTGCTGTTGAATCACTCGCGTTCATAGCCGGGATGTGCGACGGCCAGCCGGTGCCGTACCAGCGCGTGCAGTGCAGGCAGCACCTCGTCGCCGCTGGCCCCGGAGCGGATGGACGCCGCCAAGGCGGGTTCGTCGGCGAAACCCAGTGCGTCCAGAGCCCGGCGGGGAATCTCGGCGCTGTCGTCGAGCAGTTCGCGTTCGACGGTACGCAGCACGTTGGCCGCGACGCGGGCGTGAAAGTTCACCGCCCCGCTGGTGCCGTCTCGGACCTCGGTTTCCAGGAACTCGGCGACGGCGGCCACCAGTTCGGCCGCGGTCGGTTTGTAGTGCAGATTCATGCGGAACTTCCCGAGTCGCTGCGCTCCAGCCCTGCGGAACCCTCCAACAACGTCAGCAGGTCGTATTCGGTTTCGCACACCCGTCGTCCGATGGCGGCCAGTTCCACCGAACGGGTCTGCCCGGATCGATGCCGCTCGTACTGATAGCGGCAGATGACTCCCCAGCGCAGGGTGGCCAGCACCAGCCACCAGTGCAGGGCGGGCCGGTCGATTGCGGCGCCGCCGGCGTTCTCGTAGGCGGTGACGAATTCCTCGATGCTGCCCAGCCCGCCCGCACCGAGGTCTCTGGGCGCGCCGAATCGCCACGCCCTGATGCAGAACCACGCCAGATCGTCGGCGGCTTCACCGATATGGGTGAGTTCCCAGTCCAGGACGGCCGCCAGGCTGCCGTCGGCGACGATGAGGTTGCCCATCCGGAAGTCGCCGTGTGCGAGCACCGGGGCGGTCGGGGCCGGACGGCGTTGTTCCAACCACCGGAACGCATACTCGAAGGTGGCCGTGGTGTCGCCCATTTCGTCGAGCTCGTGTCGCCAATCTGTCAGCGGATCCGAGACGGGCAACCCGATACCCTCGGGATCGGCACGGTGGATCTGTGCCAGTGCCTGCGCGCATTGCGTCAGCAGTGCGGCCCGGGAGCTGTCGTCCAGGGTGCGTGCGATCTTGCGGACGATCGTCTCACCGGCGATGAAATCGCACACCAGGTAGGGATTGCCAAGCGGTTCAACCGAGTTGGAAGCCGCAAGGACACCGGGCACCGGCGCACCGCCGGCCGCGGCCCGGCGCAGCGCCGCGGCCTCCAGTTCCATCCCGGCGTGAACCTCATCGGGTGGGCCGGTGCGCAGGATCAGTGGGCGGTCGTCTGCTGTGAACGCCCACGTGGCTCGGCTGGCGCCCCCGGTGAGCACCCGAAGATCGGCGATGCGGACGGTGCCGAGTACCGGTTCGAGCACCCCTGCGAGGGCTTGCGGATCGATCACTTGCGGCCGAACTTCAGCATCCGCTGGGCCACGCGGCGGATCTGGATCTCCTCGGCCCCCTCGGTGATCCGGTATCGGCGGTGGTGGCGGTAGATGTGTTCGAACGGTTCGTGGCGGCTGTAGCCGACGCCGCCGTGAATCTGCATGGCGCGGTCGGCCGCCTCACACACGAGCCGGTTGGCCCGGTAGTTGGCCATCGAGACCTTGTCCGAGACCTCCATATGGTGATCGCGATCCAGGTGCCAGGCTGCGTAGTACACCAGCAGCCGCACCATCTGCGCTTCGGTCTGCAATTCGGCCAGTGGCCACTGCACCGCCTGGTTCACCGACAACGGCTTGCCGAACACGATCCGGTCACCGGCGTACTGCGCGGCCCGGTCGATACAGTATTGCGCTGCACCCAGGCTGCTGGCTGCCTGCCGAATCCTGTTCTCGTGCAGGAAGGTCTGACCGACCTCGAGGCCGTGATCCACCTCGCCGAGCACCGCGTCGGCGGGCACCCGGACATCGGAGAGTTCGACCTCACCGTGGTCGCTGGGCATGTTGAACGTCCACCAGTAGTAGGGGACGGTGAAGCCCGGGGTGTCGGTGGGCACCAGGAAGGCGGTGATCCCCGTGGCAGACCCAGCCGAGCCGGACGTTCTCGCGAAGACCAGGTCGTGGGTGGCCCGGTGCACCCCGGTGTTCCAGCGTTTGGCGCCGTTGATCACCCAGTCGTCGCCGTCGCGTACCGCGGTGGTCTCCATCCAGGTGGCGTCGCTGCCGTGGTTGGGTTCGGTCAACCCGAAGGCCATGGAGCGCTCGCCGGTGAGCATCGCCTCGACCCATTCGGCCTTCTGCGCCTCCGTGCCGAACCGGCTCATCATGATGACCTGCGGGAAGTTCCCGACGATCGACGATTCGTCCTGAAGGTCGTTGTGCAGTCCGAGGCCCTTGTGCGCCAGGTGTTCCCGGATGACGGCCATGTCCAGGTTGCTGCCGCCGCGCCCACCGAACTCCACCGGCAGCCCATACCGCAGCCAACCCGCGGCATCGGCGCGCCGGCGCATCTCGTCGAGCAGATCCTCCCATTCTCTGGCCGGCACGCCGCCGTTGTCCAGGTCGGTGCGCGCGAACTCGCGGCGCCGGTCGAAGTACTGCATGTTCTCGCGTTCCAGCGGTGTGATCTCCGCCTCGATGAACGCATCCATCTCGGCCAGCAGCACCGGAAGATGTTCGGGTAAAGCGAAATCCACTCTGATCTCTCTTTCGTCCTTTAGAAGCCGTACAGGGTTCGCTTCCAGATCGTCGACAGTGTCTTGATCGCGTCCTGGTCGCTGATCTGCAGTTCGGATCCCGGATTGCCGACCACGACGACGGTGAAGTTCTCGAAGAGCAGCGCGATCGCGGCGGCGACGTGCTCATCGGCCAGGTCTTGGGCGTAACCCTGTTGGCGGGCTCTGCGCACCGATCCGGCGACCATGTCCATGCCGAACCGGCGGAACTCGTGCTGCACCTTGGCGAATCGCGGCTGGGTGGCGCCCAGTTGGGCGACGGCGATCATGATCCCGATGTTCTGCTTGAACAGATTCCAGTACCCGGTCACCACCGTCGTGAAGTACTCGGTGTCTTCGGGGGAGTCGGGCAACCGAACCCGGGTGCCGGACGGTTCGACGATGTCATGCAGGAAGGATTCGGCCAGCGAGGCCAGCAGGTCTTCCTTATCGTCGAAGTAGCGGTAGAACACCGCCGAGGATTTGCCCGCCGACGAGGTGATGTCCGCCAGGGTGGTGCCGTGAAAGCCGCGTTCGGCGAACAGTTTCCGGGCCGCCAGCTCGATGGCTTCGCGGGTCTGGCGGCCTTTGGCGGTCAGTGCTTGGGCGGGCGCCATATCAGGCCAGGATGCGATCCCCGGCGCGCAACAGCGCGCTGGGCAGTTCGTGGCCGACGGCGTCCTGTGCCACCTTGGCGGCGTCGATCGCGCGGTCCAGGTCGACGTCGACGTCGATATCGCTGTCGCGCAACAGGTACACCAGATCCTCGGTGGCGATGTTGCCGGAGGCGCCCGGGGCGAACGGGCAGCCGCCCAGGCCGCCGACGGAGGCGTCCAGCCGGGTCACCCCGGCCTGCACCGCGGCATACGCGCTGGCCAGTCCCGCGCCGCGGGTGTTGTGAAAATGCGCGCCGAGGGGGATGTCCCCGATGAGGGGTTTCAGCTTGCCGATCAGCACGCTGACGCGCCGCGGGGTGGTGGTGCCGATGGTATCGGCGATGGCGATCCGGTCGACGCCGAGTTCCACTGCGGCGATGGCGATATCGAGCACGTGGCGGGCAGGTGTCGGGCCGTCGAATGGGCAGTCCCACGCGGTCGCGATGATGACCTCGACGGTGGCGTCACTGTCGTGCGCGATGCGGGCCACGTCGGCGATCGCGGCGGTGGCCTCGCTGCTGGAGCGTCCGACGTTCGCCATGCTGTGCGCATCCGAGGCCGATACCACGTACTCGATGGACCGCAGCCCGGATGCGATGGCGCGCTTGGCGCCGTTGGCGCTGGCGACCAGAGCGGAGAATTCCACGTCGGGGAACCGGTACAGCTCCTCGGCGAGTTCGGCGGCGTCGGCGAGGGCGGGCACCTTGGACGGTGAGACGAACGCGGTGGCCTCGACCTCACGCACCCCGGTCGCCACGATGGCCTCCAGGAGTGCGACCTTGGCCGCCAGGGAGATCGGCTTCTCGATTTGCAGGCCGTCGCGCAGGCAGACCTCACGGATGTCGACCTTCATAGGACGCCCTCCTCCTGTAGCGCGGTGATCTGGTCGGCCGACAGGCCGAGCAGGCCACCGAACACCTCGTCGTTGTGCTGGCCGGGGCGCGCGGAACCGGCGTTGCGCACCGAACCGGGGGACTCGGTCAGCACGGGAACCACACCGGGTCCCTTGACATTTCGCTCGATCCGCTCATCCCAGTGGTCGGCGATCATGCCGCGGGCCTGCAACTGCGGGTCGGCGACCACTTCGGCGACGGTGTTGATCGGCCCGGAGATCACGCCGGCCTGCGACAGCGTATCGATGATCTCGGCGGGCTGCCGTTCCGCGGCCCAGTCGCCGATGATCTTGTCCAGTTCATCCTGATTGCGGCCACGGGCAACGTGATTGACGAACCGGTCGTCGGTGGCCAGCTCGGGCCGGCCCATCGCCTCGCAGAGGCGCCGGAACACGGTGTCCTGATTGGCGGCGATCACCACCCAGCTGCCGTTGGCGCTCTGATAGATGTTCGACGGCGCGATACCCTCCAGCCGGGTACCTGACGGGCCGCGCACCACGCCGCCGACATCGTAGTCGGGGATGGTGGATTCCTGGATGGCCAGACATGATTCGGTCAGCGCGGTGTCGACGACCTGACCGACGCCGGTGACGCTGCGCCGGTACAGCGCGGCCAGTGCCCCCTGGGCGGCGAACATCCCGGCCAGGCTGTCACCGAGGGAGAGCGCCAGCCGTGGGGGAGGGCCGCCGGGAAATCCGTTCATATGCCGCAGGCCGCTGGCGGCCTCGGCGACCGAGGCGTACCCGGCCTTGCCGGCGTCCGGCCCGGTCTGCCCGTACCCGGACACCCGCACCAGGATGATGCCCTTATTGCGTTCGCGCAGCACGTCGTAACCCAGGTTCCACTTCTCCAGGGTCCCGGGCCGGAAGTTCTCCACGATCACGTCGGAACGGTCGACCAGTTCGAGAAACAGCGCCCGGCCGGCTTCCTTTCGCAGATCCAGGGTGACGGCCTTCTTGTTGCGGGCGTGCACAGTCCAGAAGAAGTGGTGCCCGTCCAGTTCGGCCTGTCCCCAGGTGCGCAACGGATCCGGGGCGGAGGGCAGCTCGATCTTGAGCACCTCGGCGCCCATGTCCCCGAGCAGCCGGCCCGCGAACGGGCCGGAGATCAGGGTGCCGAGTTCGAGCACTCTGATGCCATCGAGTGCGCCGGTGGTCATGGCGTTTCCAGCGAGAATCCGTGCCGGTGCAGCCAGTCCGTGCAGATCCCCACGGCCTGGCGCAGCGTGCCGCGCTGATCGGGTCCGGAGTAGTAGTGGTTGGCCCCGGGGATCTCGTGCATCTCCTTGTCCGGATGCCCGATCGCCTCGTACAGCCGACGGGTGTGGCTGGGGGTGCAGGCATCGTCGGCGAGGTTGCCGATCACCAGTGCGGGCACCGCGATGTCAGGGCCGGCCTTCACGGCGTCACCGTTGGCGTCGTCATAACTCCACTGTGACAGCCAGCTGCGCAGGGTGCAGAACCGGGCGAGGCCGACCGGGCTCATGTTGACCACCTGGGGGTCGCCCAGGTAGCACTGGCCGGGGGTGCGGTCATTGGGATCGACGGTCGGATCCAGCCAGCGCGGATCGGCCATGGTGCCGTGCACGACGAACGCGAATTCGTCGTCCGCTCGGCCGGCGGCCTTGAGTTCGGCGAGCTTGTCCTTGACCCAGGCCGTGATTCGCCGGTTCCGGGCGATCTGGGCCTGGTGGTAGCGCTCCAGGAATTCCGGGGTATAGGGCGGTTGATTGGGATTGTCCGGGTTGTACAGGTCCAACTCGGGGTCCCGCTTGGACGGGTCGTTCTCGTCGAGGATGGAAGCGTCCATCCATTCGGTCATGGTGCCGTGGCGGCTGATGTGGGCGGCCAGCAGCATGATGCCATCGGCCGGGATGAGACCCAGCTTGGTCAGGTCGGGGCCGTCGCCGGACGGGCTGGCGGTGACGGTCGGGTGCTGGGCCTGCTGTTGGTAGAACACCGACAGTGAGCCGCCGCCGCTCCAGCCGGCGAGCACCACCTTGGAGTAGCCGAGCCGGTTCTTGGCGTCTTTGATGCACTCGCCGAGGTCTTCGACCACCTTCTCCATCAGCAGCGCGGAGTCGGTGCCGCGGAACCGGCTGTTGCAGTAGATGACATGGTGGCCGGCGCGGGCCAGTGCGTTGATCATCGGCAGGTAGGCGCCCCCGCCGATCGGGTGCATGAACACCAGCACGGTGTCACTCTGTTTGGTCTTGGGCTTGAGCAGATAGCTCTCCAGCACCACCAGTTCGGCCACGCCGCCGTAGACGTCGCGGACCGATGAGGTGTTCTGGTACGCGACCAGATAGGGGATGCGCTCGTACTCGTACTTCACGGGTGTTTCCACGGTGGTCACTAGTGCTGCCCCAGATCGTTGGCGAGGATTTCGGCGGAGGGTGTGAGCCGGCGGCGGGTGTCGATGGCGATCACCGACCAGTCGACCCGGTCGTAATCGTCGAACCTGCGCCGGGCCCGTTCCCGCGCCTTCTCGGGTGCGCCGTGGTGAACGCCTTGCGGCGCATGGGAAACCAGACCGGGTGGCATCGGGATGCCGTACAGCGAGCCGGAGTGGAAGAACGCGATCTCGTCATAGTCGACGTTGCGGTGATACCACGGTGTGCGCTCGGTGCCGGGCACGCTCTCGGCCGGCTTGGGCAGGAAGTTCATCACGTACACCCCGGTGGCCTGCATGAACAGATGCACCGTCGGCGGCAGGTGCACGCTCTCGGAGGTGATGACGGTGTAGTCCTCGATATTGAAGGTGAACGGGAAGTTGTCTCCGCGCCATCCCTCGACGTCCAGCGGATTGTGCTGGTAGAAAAGCGAAGTCGGCCCACCTGCGTGGATCAGCCGCACCTCGTATTCTCCGTCGGCCGCTGGCCCCACGCCATCGTCGATCGGTGCCGGTTCGGGGACGGTCACCTGCGCCGGGTCGAACGGGAAGTGCCGGCCCAGGATGCCGGCCGGCGGCACCCGGAAGTCGTCGGTGGCCTGGATCATCAGCCAGGTCGATTCTTCGTCGGGCACCTGCCGGAACGTGCACGCCTTCGGGATGTACACCCAGTCGCCTTCGCGGTACCGCAGCGGGCCGAACTCGGTCTCCAGCAGGCCGGCGCCCTTGTGGACGAACACCAGAAGGTCACCGTCGACATACCGGACGAAGAACGGCATCTCCTCGCTGCGCCGGCTCAGCAGCACCAGGCAGTCATCATTGGAGTACATCAGCAGCGGCCCGCCGTGAGCGTCGGTGGCGTCGCTGGGCTTGAGTTCGGATGACAACACATCGGTGGGCCGCAGAGGACCGACGGTGCGGTAGGCCGTGGGGTCGTGGCGCCGGTACATGTTCGCGGTGCGACCGACGAACCCACCGCGACCGAGTTCGTCGTCTTTGAGGCCGTCCAGGTCGGCGTGCACACGCTTGGGCGTCTTGCCCTTGCGTAGGTGGACGAAGGATTCCATCTCGCTCCTCGATGATCGGGCGATGCAAAACTGAAAGTGACTTTACTTTTTGTTTCGCGAAGAGGCAAGGGTGCTCGGGCGTCGGCTTTGCGCTTAGAACCGGACCGTCAGGGAGCCGGCACACCCTTCGTCGGGGAACCTCGGGCCGGAGCGCTAACGTCCTGCCGCGCGGGCCAGTTCGATCGCCTCGGCCCGCAGTTGCAGCGGTTTTCCCTCGCCGAGGGTGCCCACGTGTTCGCCGCGTTCGTTGAGGGTGAAGCTCGCGATGGGTTGCACGATGATATCGATCCAGGCCTTCCGGGCATGGGGCACATGCCAATTCCACATCGGTGAGGACACCACCAGCCGGTCGAAGCCGCGTACCCGTTCGATCTCGTCGAGCACCCGCTGCCACGCACTCTGCTGATCATCGGTGATCGGATCACCGAACAACTGCGCGAACTTGGCCAGGGCGGCGTCCCGGCCGAAGCGCAGTACATCATCGCCCCACACCGAGAAGCGTTCGTATTCCTGGCCTTCCAGATAGGCCAGCGCCAGCTGAGACGACAGCGCGTCGTCACCCTTGGGACTGGCCTCGATCCACAGCGTCGCCATCAGATCATCGAGGTACGGGGGATCTTCAAGCCCAGGCTGAGCGCCCCGGCCAGCTCGCGGCTGGTGTCGTAGTCGAACACCACGTGCCCGGCCAGCACGTCGACATCCCGTTTGAACCGTTGCAGCGGGTTGGACAGGAAGTGGATGCTCGCCCCACCTGCGCCCAGCAGTTCCGCGATGACGGCCCGTGATTCGGTGACGATATGCGCTGCGGCCAGCCGGGCCTGTGCGCGGACGGGTCTCTCGACGGCATCGCCGGCCTCGACGATGGACTCGATCTCACCGACGGTGTCGGCGAGCAGCCCACGCAAGGCGCGTAGCCGGACGTGTGCCCCCGCCAGGTGTGCCTGGGCGATCGGCTTGTCCTTCTGCATCACGCCCTCATACGGCAGCACCCGTTCGGCGAGTCGTTCCGCGTAGATCTCGGTGACCCGCTCGGCGCCGCCCAGTGCGGGCATCGACGCCAGCAGCGCCAGGGCGGGCACCATCGGCCAGCGGTAGGTGGCCGCGTCGTGCAACCCGGCTCCCGGCGCGGTGCCGGCATAGATGTCGGTCACCTTCACCAGGCGATGCTCCGGCACGAAGGTGTCGGTGACGATCGCGTCGTTGGACCCGGTGGCCCGCATGCCATCGGTGTGCCAGACGTCCTCGACGGTGACCTCGCTCATCGGCAGCAGCGCCAGCGCCGGATAGGCAGCGTCATCCGGCCCGCAGAGCGCGGCGACGATGATCCAGTTGCCGTGCATCACGCCGGTCGACCAGGACCACCGGCCGGTCAGCCGGATCCCCCCGTCGACGGCCACGCCGCGGCCCGTCGGGGCCAGGGGAGCGGGCGCCAGGAACGGCCTGCTGCCGAAGGCCTCCTCCTGGGCCTGCTCGCCGAACAGCGCCAGCATCCAGTTGTGCAGGGCGAAGAAGCCGATGGTCCACGCGCTCGAGGTGCAGCCATGGGCCAGCCGCCGGACCGGATCAAGGAGGGCGGGAAACGGGGCCTGGGCTCCTCCGTACCGTGCCGGCACCAGGAGATCGGTGAAACCCGAGGCCAGCAGGTCTTCGACGGTGGCGTCGGGCAGTCGGCGCAAGGCTTCGGCTTCGTCGGCGCGGGCGGCGAGCGCGGTGACGAACTCGCCGGTGATCTCGGGCTGCGTGGTCAGCATGGCCAGAACGTACCATACCTTTTAGTATGGAATCGATGGGTGCGTCAGGTGGCCAGCATGAGATCCAGAAATCGTTCGCTGCGGGCGGCCTGGCGCGGATGGGGGACGGGCCCCGACAGATGCAGTAGGCCGATCCCCACGGCAAACGTCGCGTCGGCCCGCAACTCGGCCTCGTCGGGGGCGAAGCCGGAGTCGAGAAACGCGGTGCGCACAGCCGCCCACACCCGGCGGTCGGCGGCGCGCACACTCTCTGCCACCTCGTCATCGGTGCGGGCCCATTCGCGCATGGCGCGCTCCAAGGTCCAATGTCCAGGGGTGATGAGCGAGGCCATCATGTGCCGCAATCGGTCGCGGGGTGGCAACGATCCGATCTCTTCTATCGAGCGGCGATCCCGGTCGCGGAGCTCACCCCAACCCTGCACAAGCGCTGTGCGGTAGCTGGGCATGCCGTCGAAGTGCCAGTAGAAGCTGCCTTTGGTCACCTCGAGGTGGCGGCACAAACGATCGATTTTCAGGGCTTTTATCCCTTCGGCGGCGAGGATCGTATAGCCGGCTTGCAGCCAGTCATCGACTGATAGACGATTGCTCGAAGAGGTCCGTTCACCCGCCATGAAGCGAAGCCTACGGCGGCACGCCGTGACCCCGGACTTTCTGAACTTGCTGGCACCGTGTTTTACTGCAATCCGCGACAACTGAATTTCTCGGTCCGCTCTGCTGCCCGAACGTCAGGTCGAGCGGACGCGTGATATCGCCGTGCAACGGAGCGCTGCGGTGTCGCTGGGCGGTGCCGCCATCGTCCAGAGCCGAGCGTGACCGCGGACAATGTGAGTTGGGATGGATTTATGCAGAACGTTTTAGGCCGGTGGATGCGCCGGATCGGGGCCGCCGCCGCGGCCGCCCTTGTCATTCCGGGCGCGGTCGCCATGACCGGCGAAACCGCACCGGCGGGAGCCTTCTCCCGCCCGGGTTTGCCGGTGGAGTACCTGCAGGTGCCGTCTCCGTCGATGGGCCGCGACATCAAGATCCAGTTCCAAAGCGGTGGCGAAGGTTCGCCTGCGGTCTACCTGCTCGACGGTCTGCGTGCACAGGATGACTTCAATGGGTGGGACATCAACACCCCGGCCTTCGAGTGGTTCCTCAACAGTGGCCTGTCGGCGATCATGCCGGTCGGTGGACAGTCCAGCTTCTACGCCGACTGGTACTCCCCGGCCCGCAACAAGGGCCCGACGCTGACCTACAAGTGGGAGACCTTCCTCACCCAGGAGCTGCCGCAGTGGCTGCAGGCCAACCGCGGCGTCAAGCCCACCGGTAGCGCCGCCGTCGGTCTGTCGATGGCCGGCTCCGCCTCGCTGACCCTGGCGATCTGGCACCCCGAGCAGTTCGTCTACGCGGGCTCGCTGTCGGGCTTCCTGAACCCCTCCGAGGGCTGGTGGCCGTTCCTCATCAACATCTCCATGGGTGACGCCGGCGGCTTCAAGGCCGACGACATGTGGGGCAAGACCGAGGACCCGAACAGCGGCTGGAAGCGCAACGACCCGATGGTCAACATCGACCGCCTGGTGGCCAACAACACCCGCATCTGGGTGTACTGCGGCAACGGCCAGCCCAATGAGCTCGGCGGCGGCGATCTGCCCGCCACCTTCCTCGAAGGCCTGACCATCAAGACCAACATCACCTTCCGCGACAACTACCTGGCTGCGGGCGGTAAGAACGGTGTCTTCAACTTCCCGGACAACGGCACGCACAACTGGGCGTACTGGGGCCGGGAGCTGCAGGCGATGATCCCCGACATGCAGCGCGTGCTGGGCTGATCTGCGCCATAGATCTGCGAGATAGAAGAGATCCCCCGGGGCCTGAAAAGGTCCCGGGGGATCTCTTTTATGCGTTCTCGCCCGCGGAAGCCGCTACCGGCTGGAGGGCCGCGGTGGGCGCGGGGCGCCGCAGATTCACCCGGGCGACGCGGGCCGCGAAGTCGGGCCGGAGCAGCTGGATCGGGGAGTCCATCATGCCCGTGACGCGCAACAGCTGGACCGCGATATCGACGTCGGTCTCGGCCGCCCTCATCACCCAGTCGAGGTAGGCGTTGGACAGCCGCATCGACAGCGGGCGCGGACCGGCCACCTCGGGCAGGGAGAGATCCGAGCCCACCGCGGTCTGCCATGCCACCCGGAGCCGGCGGGCGCTGGCCTGGAAGAAGCGCCGAGACACGTCGCGATCGCCCCGGCGCAGGCACTCCCGCAAGATGGTGGACTCGATGGCGGCCATCGTCATACCTTGCCCGTACACCGGATTGAAGCTGCAGATCGCGTCACCGAATACCAACAGCCCCTGCGGAAAGCGCTTCATCTTGTCGTAGCGCCGCCACCGATTCGAGGGCACGCGGTAGTGCTCGACCTCGCCGAGCGGGGTGGCCGCGCGGACCGCTGCGACGGCGTGCGGCGGCGCGAATCCCGCGCCGAAGGTGAGCATCTCGGCTCGGTTCGCGGGTGCGTCCTGGCCGCACATGGATCCCACCGTCATCATCCAGGTGTCGTTCTCATGGCCGACGATCGTCCACGCCCTCGGCCGGCCCGGCGCCGGGAAATAGCCGATCATCTGCTCGGGCAGGGCGCCGGCCGGTATCTGCAGCAATTGGCTGGCATAGGCGAGTTTGACGACGAGCTCGTCCGTGGGTGGGCTGCTGTAGCCCATCTCGCGCAGGAACGTCGGCGTCCGGGAGCCGCGACCGGTCGCATCGACGACGAGGTCGGCTTCCGTCACCCGGGGATCCTCGCCGCCGTGGCTGACGATTGTCGCGCCGGTGACACGACCGGCGTCCGGGCAGCAGGTCAGCCCGACCACATCGTGGCCGTCGAGGACCGTCACCGTGTCGATCGCGCGGACCCGCCGGCGGACATTGCGTTCGAGCAGAGGCCGGCTCGGAAAGTACAGTCGGGCGGCGTCCGGCGATTCGGCATCGGTGTGGTGGGCCAGGACGTGGCCGGCAATCGCCACCTGCATGCGCGTCATCTCGGTGGACAGGGTGGCGGCACCGTCGCGGACCAGTTCGTCACCGAACCCGGGGAACAGTTCTTCGAGTATCTGCGCGCCTCGGGCCAGCAGGACGTGCCCGTGCCGGCCTTGGGGCACGCCGCGGCGGGGGACGGGCTCGTCGTTCAGCTCATCGCGTTCGACGATCGTGACGCGGTGATAGCGCTCGGACAGCACCCGCGCCGCCAGTAGCCCTCCCATGCTCGCGCCCAACACCACCGCGTGCTCACCGAGAACAGCCATTCTTGGAGTGTCGGCGCGCTGGTCGGCGCGACGTAGGGTAATTCGGTACTCGAATCGGCACACGCCGACGGCGCCCGCACGAAATTCCGTACGGGCGCCGCCAACGTCGTGAAATTACTTCAGCTGGGCTGAGGACAGCCCCAGCAGCCGTCGTGCGACGACCAGCTGCTGAATCTGCTGCGTGCCCTCGAAGATGTCCAGGATCTTCGAATCCCGCGCCCACTTCTCCAGGAGTGCCTCTTCGGAATAGCCTGCGGTGCCGGCCATCTCGACGGTCTTGAGGGTGATGTCGGTACCCACCCGGGCGGCCTTGGCCTTACCCATCGAGGCTTCCTTGGAGTTCGGGATCTTGTTGTCGGCCTGCCATGCCGAGCGCACCGTCAGCAGGTAGCCGGCTTCCCAGTCAGCCTCCATCCGCAGGAATTCCGCGGCGGCGGCGCTCTGCGCGTGTGCGGGCTTGTCGTAGGAGATCTCGATCCCGGCGTCGGTGAGGATGGTGCGCAGTTCCTCCAGCGCCGCCCGGGCGACGCCGACAGCCATCGCGGCCACGATGGGCCGGGTGTTGTCGAAGGTCTCCATGACCCCGCCGAAGCCCTTGTCCACCTTGACTTCCGGATCGCCAAGGAGGTTCTCCTTCGGGATGCGGGCGTTGTCGAAGCGGATCACGGCGGTGTCGGAGGCCTTGATGCCGAGTTTGTGCTCGAGGCGTTCGACGATCACGCCGGGATGTTCGCGTGGCACCACGAACGACTTGATGGCGGCCCGGCCCAGTGACTTGTCCACGGTCGCCCACACCACGATGTGGGTGGCCCGGGAGCCCGCCGTCACGAAGATCTTCTCGCCGTTGATGACGTACTCATCGCCGTCGAGCGTGGCCGTCGTCGACACGGCCGCCGAGTCGGAACCGAAGCTCGGCTCGGTGATGGCCATGGCGGCCCACACCTTGCCGAAACGCTCCAGCTGCTCCTTGGTGGCCACGCTGGAGATGGCGGCGTTGCCGAGGCCCTGATAGGGCACCGTCAGCAGCAGGGCGACATCGCCCCAGCTGACCTCCAGCGCATTCAACAGGGCAGACATGTTGGCGCCGTTGACGTTCTTCTCGGAGCCCTCGCCGGCGGTGAACGCGTCGGCGCCGGCCAGGGAGAGGGTCTTGGCCTCCGAGATCCCCTCGAACAGGCTGGCCAGGGTGTCCAGCTCGACCGGGTAGGCGTGCTCGGCCTTGTCGTATTTGCGGGAGATCGGCCGCAACATCTCGGCTGCACCCTGGTGGCCCTTCTCGAGGACCGCTTGTAACTTCTTCGGGAGTTCCAGATTGATTGCCATGCAAGCCTCCTGAGCTTGTCTTAGAGAACCACAACGCCTTCGGCGACACCGATTGCCCGCAGATCGCGGTACCAGCGTTCGACCGGGTGTTCTTTGGTGTAGCCGTGGCCACCGAGCAGCTGGACGCCGTCCAGGCCGATCTGCATGCCCTTGTCGGCGCCGAACTTGCGAGCCAGCGCGGCCTCACGGGTGAAGGACAGGCCCTGCTCGGCGCGGGCGGCGCCGCGCCAGGTGATCAGCCGCAAGCCGTCGAGTTCGATGGCGATGTTGGCGGCCATGAACGCGACCGACTGGCGGTTGGCGATGGGCTCGCCGAACGCTTGGCGCTCCTTGATGTAGGGGATGACGTAGTCCAGCACGGCGTGTGACGTGCCGACAGCCAGTGCGGCCCAACCCAATCGGGCCAGGGCGATGGCTTCGGAGTAGTCGTTGTCGGTGGCCTCGTCCTCGCCGAGCCGGTTGTGCAGCGGGACGGCGACGTTGTCGAGTTCGATCTTGCCCAGGGCGGCGGCGCGGATGCCCATGCTCGGGTCGGCCTTGACGGTCAACCCTTCGGACTTCGATTCGACGATGAACAGCGCCGGCTTGCCGTTGAGCTGGGCGCCGATGATGAACAGTTCGGCGTCGGCGGCGGCAGGCACCAGCGATTTGACGCCGGACAGCCGGTACCCGCTGGGGGTGCGGACCGCGGTCGTCTTCAACGCGGTCGGGTCGAACAGCGCATGCGGTTCGGTGATGGCGACGCAGGCCTGCGGGACGTTCTCGCCGGCGAACTCGGGCAGGTAGGTGGCCTGCTGGTCGGCGCTGCCCCAGTGGGTCAGGGCCGAGGCGACACCACCGGGCGCCAGGATCGGCAGGGCCAAGCCCATATCGCCGTAGGCCAGCGCCTCGGCGACCAACGCGGTGGTGACGGTGGAACGGTGGGCAGCGATCCCGTCGAAATCTTCGGGGATGTTGATGGCGGTGATGCCGAGTTCGGCTGCCTTGGCGATCAGGTCAACGGGGTAGGTCGCGGCATCGTCGGCGTCGTGCGCGGCGGGGCGCAGGATCTCGGCGGCGAACTCCTCGACGGTTTCGACGATGAGCTTCTGATCCTCGTCGGGCGTGAGGTCGAAGTAGTCGGATCCACTGGGCTTGAGCCGGGTGGCCGGCTTGCCGAGTCCCTGGATGCGCTTGATCTGGCGCGTCGAGGCGCCAGCGGCGGAGAACGCCGTCTTGACGCCGTAGCGCAGGCCCTTGTTGAGCGGATCGCGCAGGCCGTAGCGGTCCAGGAATTCCTGGCCGACGATGGGGGTGATCAGCGCCAATCCAATATCGGTCGCTGTCCGCTTGTGCTTTTGCAGCCCGATGGCACTCTCGGGTCCGGTGCGCTTGGGGCGGGATTCGATCTGGGTCATGTGCAGCCTCGTCTAGTAGGTGCGGTGTGCCATGACCGTATCTTACTCCCGAGTAAGATCGGCAAAAGCTGTTACTAAGTTCACACCAGGCGGCGCAGGACCTGGTCGTGCAAGAGGCCGTTGGTGGCCAGCGCGCTGCCGCCGTGCGGGCCGGGCCGGCCGTCCACGCTGGTGAAGGTTCCGCCGGCTTCCCTGATGAGGATGTCCAGCGGCGCGATGTCCCACACCTTCACCTCGGGTTCGCAGGCAATGTCCACCGCGCCCTCGGCGACCAGGCAGTACGACCAGAAATCCCCGTAGGCCCGCACCCGCCACACCTCGTCGGTGAGTGCCACGAACTCCTCACGGCGGTCCTCCCACCCGGTGGTGAGGTCGGAGTACGACAGGCTGGCCGCGCTCAGTTCGGTCACGCCGGACACCTGAATCCGGCGGGTCGACCCGTTGAACGACGCGTACGCACCCTCGCCGGCAGCGGCCCACCAGCGCCGGCCCAGCGCCGGTGCGCTCACCACGCCGACCACCGGCACACCGTCGTCGACCAAAGCGATCAACGTGCACCACACCGGCACCCCGCGCACGAAGTTCTTGGTGCCGTCGATCGGATCGATGATCCAGATGCGGCCCGCTGTCGTCCCGGAAGTCGTTGCGCCGCCGAACTCTTCGCCGAACACCGCGTCTGCGGGCCGCGCCTGCGCCAGTGCCGCGCGCAACGCCTCCTCGGCGCCCTGGTCGGCGTCGGTGACCGGGGTCAGATCCGGTTTTGTCTCGACGCGCAGATCCAGCGCGCCGAAGCGCTCCATGGTGAGCGCGTCGGCCTGATCGGCGAGCTGCAGGGCGAGCGTGAGATCGGTACTCATGGCTGCAGTCCTACCATGGGGCTATGTGGGAATTCGCTCTGCTGTTGCTGTTGGTCGGCGCGTTGGTCCTGATCGTCGTGCCGCGACTGCGCAACCGGCGGGGCACTCCCGGCGATTGGCAGTCCGGCCAGCTGTTGGTGACCGGTCTGAGCCCCCGGCCGGACGCCACCGGTGAACAGTTCGTCACCATCACCGGCGTGATCAACGGCCCCACGGTGGCCGAGCACGTGGTGTACCAGCAGCTGGCGGTCGACGTCGACCAGTGGCCGACCGTGGGCCAGTTGATCGCCGTCGTCTACTCGCCGAAGAATCCCGACAACTGGCGATTCGCGCCGTCGCAGGTGCCCGACCACCCGGGCGAGTTGTCCTAGCCCGCGAGATTGCAGTTATCGCCCGAAAGAACGAGTGCACGCCGCAGCAACTGCAATCTCGCGGCGAGCCGGGCCCGTGCCGGATGTGGTGGGCCGAGTTTCCCGTCCCAACCGCGGGCGAGCAGGGTGCGGTACGTCCGTTCCAGGATCTCCCAGTCGCTGTCCTCTTTGATCACCCGCACGACGTTCCACCCGAGTCGTTCGATCCGGGGGAGTGTGCGTAGGTCTTTCACGTACTGAAACCGATTGGTGCGGTGTTGATCTCCGTCGTACTCGACGACGACCAGATGCTCCGCCCAGCCCAGGTCGACGGTGCGCAGCACCCTGCGGCCGTCCAGGATGGGGATCTGGGTGACCGGCCGCGGGAAGCCGGTGTCGAGGAACAACAAGCGCAGGCGGCTTTCCTGAGGTGAGGCCGCGCCGCCGTCCACAAGGGGCAGTATGGCGCGCAGTTGTTTGAGCCCACGGACGCCGCGATAGCGCTCCGCCAACATGGACACGTCCGCGGTGTCGAATGCCGTGACGCGCTTGAGTTCATCCATCCGGGCGAGCGCCTCGGTCCGCGGCCGGTATCGTCCCAGGTCGAACGCGGTACGGGCCGGCGTTGTCACCCGGACGCAATCCTCGACCATCACCTCGTCGGCGCCGAGGCGGTCGCGCCGCACCACGATCCCCGGCGGCGGCCGACTGATGGTCCAGATCATCTCGACGTCGATGTCCATATCGATCCAGCGGGCGCCGTGCAGTGCCGACGCGGCGAGGCCGGCGATGACCCCCAGCTTGCGGGAGCGGAGGAAGGCGCCGTCGATGCGCTCGTCGAGGGTCAATTCGTGCCCCCTGGGCGCATAGACGTCACGGTGGATGCGGTCGTGGTGGCGGCGCAATTCGTGTGGCGTGACCGAACCGTGCGCCAGGGCCTGCGTGCCCACGATGAGCTTCCTCATACCGGGATGTTCACCCCGGGTGCCGACAGATCTCCTCGACATTGCGGTTGTTGTGCACAAGTGCGAGTGGCGTCCGCGATAACGGCAATCTCGCGGACGGGCGGGGGATGGCTACGCTGACATTCGTGCCCCAGCCGCTGCCCGAAGACCTGCTCGACCTGCTGCGCAAGCCCAGCCCGTGCTTCGTCGCGACGTTGATGCCGGACGGGTCACCGCAGCTCACCGAGACCTGGGTGCACACCGACGGTGAACATGTCGTCATCAACATCGTCGACGGCCACCAGAAGGCGCGGAACATCGCGCGCGACCCGCGTGTGGCGGTGAACATCGCCGATCCCGACGACATCCGCCGGTTCTACGCGGTCCGTGGTCGGGTCAGCGCCGTCACCACCGAGGGCGGCAGGGAGAGCATCGACGAGATCTCACACAAGTACCTCGGGATCCCGTACCCGAACTTCAGCGGAAACCCGGACGAGACAAGGCTCATCGTCACCATCGAAGCCGACAAGATCACCCCGCCCATGGGTGGGTGATCAACCGTGCGCGATGCCCAGCATGTCGGCGACGCTGACCAGCTTCACCCGGGGCCGGTGCTGGGCCTCGCCGGTGGCGCGCTCGTGCGCGTCGATGCGCTGCCAGTGATCGTCGGTGACGAGCTTGGGTTGCCGCGACAGCAGCCACTCGACGAGCACCTCGGAATGGTCGGCGGGGAAACCGGGTTCGCCGAGCCCGGCCAGAAGCGTGGCGACGGTATCCGCCGAATCCTTCTTGTTCGAACCGATCACGCCCGAGGGGCCGCGCTTGATCCAGCCCACCACGTACTCGTTGCGTGAACCCTCGACGCGACCGTCGGTGTGCGGGATGGTGCCGGAGCGGTCGTCGAACGGCAGTCCGCTCAGCGGCACCCCGCGGTAGCCGACCGCGCGCACCACCAGCTGTACCGGAATCTCCTCGCGCTCCCCGGTGTCCTTGGCGACCACCCGGCTGCCCTCGTTCACCAGTTCGTTGCGCCCCAACACAATCGACTCGACGCGGCCGTCGCCACGGATCTCGATCGGTGAGGTGGCGAACTTGAAGACCACCCTGCGCTTGGCTCCCCGCGGGTCCATCTCCGCGTACTCGCGCAGCACCTTCACGTTCTGCTTGACGGCCTTGCCGGCCGCCTCCAGCTCCTCGTCGGTGATGGCGTCGAAGTCGGCTCGGTCCACCACGATGTCCACCTCGGCCATCTGTTCCAGGTGGCCCAGCTCGCGTAGTTCCAGCGTCGTGAAGGGGGCCTGCACGGGTCCGCGCCGACCGACCACGATCACCTCCTGCACACCGCGCACACCGAGCGAGTCCAGGGCGTGGTCGGCGATATCGGTCTGCGCCAGGATCTCGGGATCACTGATCAGGATCCGCGCCACGTCCAGGGCCACATTGCCGTTGCCGATCACCACGGCGCGCTGTGCGTTGAGGTCCGGTGCGATGCCTTGGAAGTGCGGGTGGGCGTTGTACCAGCCGACGAAGTCGACGGCGGCGACACTGCCGGGCAGGTCCTCACCGGGGATGCCCAGGGCCCGGTCGGACTGCGCGCCGACGGCGTAGACCACCGCGTCGTAACGCTGCGCCAACTCCGCGGCCTGCACATGCTCACCGACGGTGATGTTGCCGAAGAAACGGAACCGCGGGTTCGCCGAAGTCTTCGCGAACTGCGCGCTGATCGACTTGATCTTCGGATGATCGGGCGCCACGCCCGAGCGCACCAGGCCCCACGGCGTGGGGAGCATCTCCAACATGTCGACGCGAATCTCCCGATCCTGCGACGCATCGGCGGACTTCAACAGCGATGCGGCGGCGAAGAACCCGGAGGGTCCCGAGCCGACGATCGCCACGTGGTACGGGCGCATGTGCGAGCCTTTTCGTGAGGCTGACCGGCGGCGCGCAAGGGGCTGTCGCGACGTCGCCGCAGCGGTTACCAGGCCGATGCTAGCCGCGCCGCGCCGATCGAGGGCGGACTCTGGATAAGCGGCCGGTACCCTGAACTTTCGTGGATCCAGACCTTCTTGCAGATATCGCCGCACTCGACGGAACGCTCACCACCGTGGAGCGGGTGCTCGATGTCGACGGTCTGCGTGCCCGCATCGCCACGCTCGAGGCCGAGGCCACCGATCCGAACCTGTGGAACGACCAGGCCAACGCGCAGAAGGTGACCAGCAGCCTGTCGCACGCCCAGAGCGAGCTGCGCCGGGTCGAGGAACTGCGCCAGCGCATCGACGATCTGCCGGTGCTCTACGAAATGGCCGCCGAAGAGGAAGACCAGGACGCTCGTACGGCGGCCCTGGAGGAAGCCGACGCCGAGCGGGCGCAGCTGCGCGAGGACCTGGAGGCCCTCGAGGTCCGCACCCTGCTGTCCGGCGAATACGACGAACGCGAAGCCGTCGTGACGATCCGCTCCGGGGCGGGCGGGGTGGACGCCGCCGACTGGGCCGAGATGCTGATGCGGATGTACATCCGCTGGGCCGAGGCGCACAAGTATCCCGTCGAGATCTTCGACACCTCCTACGCCGAAGAGGCCGGTATCAAGAGCGCCACCTTCGCCGTGCACGCGCCCTACGCCTACGGCACGCTGTCGGTGGAACAGGGCACGCACCGGCTGGTGCGCATCAGCCCGTTCGACAACCAGGGCCGACGCCAGACCTCGTTCGCCGATGTCGAGGTGTTGCCCGTGGTGGAGACCACCGACCACATCGACATCCCGGAAGGCGATCTGCGGGTGGACGTCTACCGCTCCAGCGGCCCCGGTGGGCAGTCGGTGAACACCACCGACTCCGCGGTGCGCCTCACGCACATCCCGACCGGCATCGTCGTCACCTGCCAGAACGAGAAGTCGCAGCTGCAGAACAAGGTGTCGGCCATGCGGGTGCTGCAGGCCAAGCTGCTGGAACGCAAGCGCTTGGAGGAACGCGCCGAGATGGACGCCCTCAAGGGCGACGGCGGCAGCTCCTGGGGCAACCAGATGCGCTCATACGTGCTACACCCGTATCAAATGGTGAAAGACCTGCGCACCGAGTACGAGGTGGGGAGTCCGTCCGCCGTCCTCGACGGCGATATCGACGGCTTCCTGGAAGCGGGAATCCGTTGGCGTAACCGCAAAGACGATGACGAGACGTAGCCCTTGAACTGGTCCCAGCAGTGGCACAACTTCTGGCACGGTCAGATCGGTGAATGGATCCTGACCCGCGGCCTGCGGATCGTCATGCTCGTGCTCGCCGCGATGCTGGCCGCCCGGTTCGTCAACTGGATCGCGCAGAAGATCACCCAGCGCATCGATGCGGACTTCCGCGAGAGCGACGCTCTGGTGCGCTCGGAGACCACCAAGCACCGTCAGGCCGTCGCCTCGGTCATCTCCTGGGTGACCATCGCGATGCTCGTCGTCATCGTCTTCGTCGAGTTCACCGACATCCTGGCCATCCCCATCGCCTCGCTGGTGGCACCGGCCGCGGTGATCGGTGCCGCGCTCGGTTTCGGCGCCCAGCGGCTGGTGCAGGATCTGCTGTCGGGTTTCTTCATCATCACCGAGAAGCAGTACGGCTTCGGTGACCTGGTCGCGCTGACCGTCTCCGGTATCGCACTACCCGCCGAGGGCACGGTGATCGACGTGACGTTGCGGGTGACCAAGCTGCGCTCGTCGGAGGGCGAGATGCTGACCATCCCGAACGGCCAGATCGTCAAGACAGTGAACCTGTCCAAGGACTGGGCCCGCGCGGTCGTGGATATCCCCGTGCCGACCACCGCAGACCTGCACACCGTCAACGAGTTGCTCAGCGGGGTGTGCGAGTCCGCCATGAACGATCCGCAGATGCGGGAACTGCTGTTGGACAAGCCGCAGCTCATGGGTGTGGAGAGCATCCAGGTCGACACGGTGAACCTGCGCATGGTGGCCCGCACGCTGCCCGGCAAGCAGTTCGAGGTGGGCCGCCGGCTGCGGCTGCTGGTGATCGCCGCCCTGGCCGGCGCGGGTATCGCCTCACCCGCGGAGTCCGCGGCATTGGCCCCGATCGTGCCGCAGGAGCCGCACCAGTGAAATTCACGCTGCGCCGCGAAGGCGAGAACCGGCACTGGCCCAACTATCTGTTCTGGGGCCGGGTGCGCGCCTCCACCGCCGGGCTGATCGTCGCGTTCTGCTTCACCTGGTGGCTGTACGACACCTATCAACCGCCGCCGGAGCCGGCGGTCCCGGCCCGGCAGGTGGTGCCGCCCGGTTTCGTGCCCGACCCCGCGTACACCTGGGTGCCGCGCACCAACGTGCAGTCGCCGCGCACCACACGTACCACGACGACCACCACCCCGACTCCGACGACGACCGAGCCGACCACGACCACCGAGTCGACCGGCACCACGACCACCTCCCCGGGTGTGCCGCCGACCACAACGACCTCGACTCCAGCGGCGCCGACCACGACGGTGATCGACCCCGACGGGCCCGGTCCGATTCCGCCGCTGACCTTGCCCGTCATCCCGGGCCCGACCCCAGCGGTGACGACGCAGACGACGGTCGATCCGAACGCGGCGCCCGCGACACCGGTGCCACCCGCACGCAGCGCCAGCTGACACGCGTCACCTTCCGGCTACACTGGCGTGCCGTGATGATCACGCTCGACAAAGTGAGCAAGCAGTACAAATCCTCGGCGCGGCCCGCGCTCGACGATGTGTCGCTCAAGATCGACAAGGGCGAGTTCGTCTTCCTCATCGGTCCGTCCGGATCGGGTAAGTCGACGTTCATGCGTCTGCTGTTGGCCGCCGAACACCCGTCCAAGGGCGATATCCGGGTGTCGAAGTTCCACGTCAACAAGCTCTCCGGCCGGCATATCCCGAACCTGCGCCAGGTGATCGGCTGCGTGTTCCAGGATTTCCGGCTGCTGCAGCAGAAGACGGTGTTCGACAACGTGGCCTTCGCGCTGGAGGTGATCGGCAAGCGCGGCGATGTCATCAACCGGGTGGTACCCGACGTGCTGGAGATGGTCGGACTGTCCGGCAAGGCCAACCGGCTGCCGCACGAACTCTCCGGTGGCGAGCAGCAGCGGGTGGCGATCGCCCGGGCGTTCGTGAACCGGCCGCTGGTGCTGCTGGCCGACGAGCCCACCGGCAACCTGGACCCCGAGACCAGTAAAGACATCATGGATCTGCTCGAGCGGATCAACCGCACCGGCACCACCGTGCTGATGGCGACGCATGACCACCACATCGTGGACTCCATGCGTCAGCGCGTCATCGAGCTCGAACTGGGCCGGCTTGTCCGCGACGAACAGCGCGGCGTCTACGGAATGGATCGCTAAGTGCGTTTTGGCTTCCTCGTCAATGAGGTTCTGACCGGTTTTCGTCGCAACGTCACCATGACGGTGGCGATGATCCTGACGACGGCCATCTCCATCGGTCTGTTCGGTGGTGGTCTGCTGGTGGTGCTGTTGGCCGACCATTCCCGCACCATCTACCTGGACCGGGTCGAGAGCCAGGTCTTCCTCACCAACGACGTGTCGGCCAACGACCTGACCTGCGACTCGGATCCGTGCAAGGCGCTGCGCGCCCAGATCGAGGCGCGCGACGACGTCAAGTCGGTGCGGTTCCTGAACAGGGACCAGGCTTACGACGACGCGATCAGGAAGTTCCCGCAGTACAAGGACGTCGCCGGCAAGGACGCGTTCCCGGCATCGTTCATCGTCAAGCTCGACAACCCCGAGCAGCACAAGGACTTCGACGTCGCCATGCAGGGCCAGCCCGGTGTGCTCAACGTGCTCAACCAGAAGGACCTGATCGACCGGCTGTTCGCCGTGCTCGACGGGATCAGCAGTGTCGCGTTCGCGGTCGCGCTGGTGCAGGCCGTCGGTGCGGTGCTGCTGATCGCCAACATGGTTCAGGTCGCGGCGTACACCCGGCGCACCGAGATCGGCATCATGCGACTCGTCGGCGCCACCCGCTGGTACACCCAGTTGCCGTTCCTCGTCGAGGCGATGCTGGCCGCGCTGATCGGTGTGGTGCTCGCGATCCTCGGCCTGGTCGTGGTGCGGGCATTGTTCCTGGACAAGGCGCTGAGCCAGTTCACGCAGGCTAATTTGATTGCGCCCATCGACTACGCTGACATTTTCTACATCACCCCCGCCCTGCTATTCGTCGGCGTGGCGATGGCGGGGCTCACGTCCTACGTCACGTTGCGCCTGTACGTCCGAAGATAGAGATGTCCAAGAAAACCACCAAGCCCGACAAGGCCAACAACCAGGTTGTTGCGACCAATCGCAAAGCCCGGCACAACTATTCGATTCTGGATGTGTACGAGGCCGGGGTGGTGCTGGTGGGTACCGAGGTGAAGAGCCTGCGCGAAGGTCAGGCCTCGCTGGTCGATGCGTTCGCCACCATCGACGACGGCGAGATCTGGCTGCGCAACCTGCACATCGCCGAGTATCACCACGGCACCTGGACCAACCACGCGCCGCGGCGCAATCGCAAACTGCTGCTGCACCGGCGTGAGATCGACAACCTGGTCGGCAAGATCCGCGACGGCAACCTGACTCTGGTGCCGCTGTCGCTGTACTTCACCGACGGCAAGGTGAAGGTGGAGCTCGCGCTGGCCCGCGGTAAAGAGGCCCACGACAAACGTCAGGATCTGGCCAAACGCGACGCGCAGCGTGAGATCACCCGCGAGTTGGGCCGGCGCAACAAGGGCATGCGCTGATCGGCGTAGTGCTCGCGCTGGTCTCGGCCGCCGGGTACGGCGTGAGCGATTTCGTCGGGGGTATCGCCTCGCGCCGGGTCGCCGCGCTGCGCGTGGTGATCGTGTCCTACCCGCTGGCGATGGTGCTGCTGAGCGTGCTGGCGCTGTTCGTCGACGGGCACGTGACGGGCCCTGCGGTGTGGTGGGGTCTGCTGTGCGGGTTCTGCCAGGCATTCGGGGTGTGGTGGTTCTACGCCGCGCTGGGTTCGGGCCCGATCTCGGTGGTGTCCCCGCTGACCGCGATCCTGGTGGCCGGCGTCCCGGTCGGCTTCGGCGTGCTGATGGGCGAGCGCCCCAGCGCGGTGGCCCTCGCCGGGATCGCGGTGGCCCTGGTGGCGGTGGTGCTGGTGTCCCGCGGTGTGAGCGATGAGGATGTCACCGAACACCGGTTCACCACCAAGGTGGCATGGTTGACGGTCGGGTCCGGCCTGGCCTTCGGGCTGAACTTCGTGGTGATCAACGAGGCCCCGCACGACGCCGGGTTATGGCCGCTGGTGTTCGCGCGGATCGCCGCCTCGGTGATGGTGGTGCTGATCGCCCTGGTCGCCGGGCAACTGCGGGTGCCGACCGGGGTGCCGCTGTGGCTGGCGCTGTCGGCCGGTGTGCTGGATACCGTCGCCAACATCGCCATGCTGTGGGCTTTACAGAACTCCCTGCTGTCGTTGACCGGGGTGCTCATCTCGCTGTATCCGGCGGGCACCGTCGCGCTGGCGCTGCTGGTGCTCAAGGAGAAGGTGACGCGCTGGCAGGTGGTCGGGATGGTCGCCGCGCTGGCCGCGGTCGCCATGATCGCCGGCGGCTAACCGCCGCGACCGTGCGTGTTTGCACACCGACACGCCGCGAAAACCGGCATTCAGCGCACCCTCGCGGCTAGCGAGCGCGACACAACCGCCACCGCGCGATACCGGCGAACCCGATCGCCAGCACCCCGAGCATGACCATGTCGAACCACCACGCGCTGGCGGTGTGCTGCCAGTGCCCGTCTTGGGCGATCCCGACCACCGAGTTGCTCAGATCCGAGGTCGAGGCCGTCGCCGAGAAGCCCCAGCGGGCCGGGGTCAGCGAGGCGAGCACCGACAGCGCCGGCCGGCCCGTCACGGGGATGAACCCACCGGCCAGCACCAGTTGCGCGGTCAGGGTCACCGCCAGCAACGGCATCACCTGATCGGCCGTGCGGGCCAGCGCCGAGATGGCCAGGCCGAGGATCGCGGCGACCAGACCCGCGGCCGCGACACCGACGATGAGCTCGAGCAGCGGGTTGCCCAGCGCCGACGCGCCGGCCGGTCCCGGCTTGCCGAGGCGGACGATCAGCACCAGCGCCACCGACTGCGCGACGGCGACCGCGCCGAACACGGCAATCTTGGCCAGCAGGTAGGCGGTCGTCGACAGCCCGGCCGCCTGCTCGCGGCGGAACGGGGCCCGCTCGTTGGTCAGGTCGCGCACCGTCAGCGTGACGCCCATCAGGATGGCGGCGAAGTTGGTCAGGGCGATCACCTGCTTGGCTTCGAACGGCGCCGACGCGGCCGCGCTCAGAAATCCGGCATGCCCGGACACCGTCAGCGGCAAGATCCCGACGAGCAGCGGTAGCACGGCCAGCAGGGCCAAGGGACCGCGGTCGGCGAGCAGCAGCCGCAACTGGCGGCGGGCCAGGATGAAGAACTGATCTGTCGGCGTGACCTTTTCGGGCAACGGCGTGGGTGCGAGGGTGATCAGACGCAGCCGGGGCGGCGGGCTGGACGCCCAGCGGCGGTCCAGGTAACGCCGTTGCGCCCCTTCGGGATCGGCGCACAGGCCGGCGAAGATCTCGGCCCAGTCGGTGCTGCCCATCGACGACCCGAGATCAACGGGTGTGCCGCAGTAGGCGGTCCGCCCGCCGGGTGCCAACAGCAGCACCTGATCGCAGACGTTCAGGAAGGCCAATGAGTGCGTGACCACGATGACGATCCGGCCGGCGTCGGCGAGGGTGCGCAGCATCGTCATGACCTGGCGATCCAATGCGGGATCCAGGCCGGTGGTGGGCTCGTCGAGGATCAGCAGCGCCGGGTCGGTGAGCAGTTCGATGGCGACCGAGACCCGTTTGCGTTGCCCGCCGGACAGTGTGTCGATGCGGGTGCCGGCGTGCGGTGTCATCTCCAGCTCGGCGAGCACCCCCGCGATGGCCTGCGGGCCGGCACCCCGCAGTTCGGCCGCGTACAGCAATGCCTGTGCGACGGTGAGCTTTCCGTGCACGATATCGTCCTGCGGGACCATGCCGACGGAACCGTCGAAACGCACCGTCCCCGAATCCGGTGCGATGGCACCGGCCAGGGTCTGCGCCAGGGTCGACTTGCCCGCACCGGACGGCCCGATGAGCGCGGTGAGCGTGCCGGGTGCGGCCGAGAACGACACCGAGTCCAGTCGGGTATCGAGGGTGACGTCGTGGACGACGAGGCTGGGATCGGTCAATCGAGTGGTCATGTCAGCACGTACACCAGAGGGAGGGCCAGCAGGAGAGAATCGATGCGGTCGAGCAGGCCGCCGAATCCGGGCAGCCAGTCGCCGGCGTCCTTGACGCGAGCTTGCCGCTTGAGCATCGATTCGAGCAGATCGCCGAACAGGCCGCCGAGGGCGATGGCCAGGACCAGTCCGACCGAGACGGTGCCGATCAGAAACAGCACCGCCGTGGCGCCGAGCAGCGCGCCGACCACACCGCCGAGGGTCTTGTTCGGGCTCAGCGGGGAGATGGGGCGCCGCGCCCAGGCCATGAAGCGCAACCCGTTTCCGCCGCACCAGGCGGCGACATCGGTCGCGGCGACCGCGAAGCACACCAGGAACGCTGCCGGCCAGACCAGCACCAGATGTGCCAGCGCCCAGCAGATCCAGATTGACCCGAAGGCGGTGAAAGCGGAACGCCGCGCGCCGTTTTCGACATCACCGGACAGCACCGCGGGTACCGCGCACAGCAGCACCAGCAGCGGGGTGAGGCCCAGCAGCGACGGACGCAGCCAGGCTGCCACCGGGTAGCCGACCGCGAGGGCGATGAGGACGACGGTGTCGGCGCGGCCCAGCCGGACCAGCCGGCCGTACTCGATGACGGCCACCACGGCCAGTGCCGCGGCGAACGCGGCGGTGGTGCCCGGGCCGAGGACGGTCGGGACACCGACGGCGGGGGCGATCAGCACCCAGGTGCGCCATTTGCGGATCAGCTCGGGTTTGCGCGAGATCAGCACCGCGACACCGGCAACGGCCAGGATGCTCACCGTCAGGATCGGCAGGAACCAGGGGCCCCGGTCGAAGTGCAGGGTGTCAAGCAGCGAGGGCATGACGCACTCCGGTGGCGAGTTGCACGACCTCGGCGCGCAGCTGAGCGGCGGTGGTGTGATGCGGGTCGACGGGATCGCCGAGGCGGACCTCCATCGGGGAGCCGGGGGAGAACCTGCCGCCCTTGGGCAGAACATCGGCGATACCCAACAGGGCCACCGGTACGATCGGAACACCGAAGTCGCGAGCCAGGCGCACTGCGCCGGAACGGAATTCGGCGATTCCACCGTCGGTGGACCGGGTGCCTTCCGGATAGATGACCACGGTGTGGCCCGCGTCGAGCAGCGGACCCGCGGTATCACGCAGGGCGGTGTAGCCGCCGTCGCCGGAGCGACGCAGCGGCAGCACCCCGATCAGCGAGGTGGCGACCAGCCGGCGGGCCGGGATGTCGAACCAGTAGTCCACGGCCGCAGCGAATCTCACCTTCGCGGCAGGGGGCAGGGCGGCCAGCAGCACCGCGGTGTCGGCGTGGGAGGAGTGGTTGGCGACGATCACGGCGCCCCCGTGGACCTCCCAGCGGCCGGTGACGGTCAATCCACCCGAGGCGCCGCAGACCGTGCGCCACAGCCAGTGCCGCAGCACGCCGGCGCCGCTCATGCCGCCACCGCCCGCATCGGCCGGGTCGGGATGTTGGAGACGACGATCCGCGGGCGGGTCATCGGCACGGTGATCGGGTCCTCGTCGGCGACGGCCCGTGCTTTCAGCTCGCGGTGCGCACCGCGTAGCCGCAGCGCGGTGGTGATCAGCGACCCGTTGACCAGCTGGGCCAGCAGGAGGGGCATCAGGCCGGGGAACGCGGTGGCCAGCACGGTAAACACGCACCGTTCGGTCTTGCCGAGCGGGCCGCCGTTGACGCGGGTGGCGCCCGCTCCGGCGGCGGCCAGCGACGCGAAGGTGGGCAGCGTCGCGGCCAGTGCGGCCAGTACCACCTGCAGGACGGTCCAGGACAGGACGTGCAGGCCGGGGCCGTGCTGGCGGGCGGCCCAGACCGCGAGTCCGCCGAAGGTGAGCAGATCCGCGGTGCGGTCGCCGATCTCGTTGACCACGAACCCCCACGGCCGGCTGACGCCGCGGGCGCGGGCAACGGCACCGTCGAGGTTGGCACCGGCCAGTCGCAGCACCAGGAACACCGCCGCCAGATGCCACCAGCCTTGGGCGATGAACACGCCGGCGACCCCGGCGGCGAGCACACCGGCGGCGGTGAAGACGTCAGGCGAGATGTGATGGGCGACGGCGGCATTGAGGATGGGGGTGAGGCGGGCGGTGAACCACGGCTTGAGCGCATAGAGTCCGGCCATGCGGCGTCGCTGCGGGGTGGGCACATGCTGGTTCATGGCTGGCTCCTTTCGTGTCGAGGCGTTGTCGCCTGGTCACGAACAGGTTGCGGCCACGTGCTTGGGGGATTCTTGTCACGAAACGAGGACGTGCCGTCGATACGCGCAGGTGATGTCAGTCCCCGGTACGAGTGAAGGTCTCATCGAACTCGGACGTCATCGCGCAGGGCGCAGACTCCTCCCAATTACCGTGCCCCAGTAGCAGATTGATCGGCTTCTGCGCCGGCTGTGGCATCGGGTACTGTCCGGTCGCGGTGATCTTGATGACCTTGCCGTCGCACATACCCTCGGATTGGCTGTTGAGTGACCAGGTGCCGTTGGTGAACAGCAACGGCCGGAAATCCTCGGGTTTGTGGAAGTAGCTCATGCACCGGTCCCCGGTCCGCAGGCAGTCGGTTTTGACGGTGTAGTCGCCCTGAATGGGTGCCACGCCATTGCGGAAGGTCCGGGTGCTGCGGTAGGTGCCGTGCAGGGCTTCGGCCGGGGAGACGACCCGCGGGGGCAGCTCGGCGGGGTCCGGCAGTGTGTCCACGTCGACGTCGGTGGTGCGGTTGAAGGTGAGGGTGGACCTGCCGGAACACGAATTGCCCGCGGCGCCGGTGTAGTCACCGGTGAGGCTGCCGTTGGGACGTTCGCGCAGCGTGAAGACGTACCAGATCTCGTCGGCGATGTCGTGGCACTTCTCGGCGGCGAGCGCGACGGCCACCCAGCGGTCGTTGATCCGGTCGAACTCCAACTTCGCCATCGGGGGACCACCGTCGCCGCTCTGCCGCTCGGCGATGGCCACGCAGCCGTCGGGGCGACAGGCCGAACGCACCGCCCACATCGCCGTCGACGGCTTCGCGTCGTCCAAGGGGCCGCCGTCGATCAGGGTCGGCGCGCTGAACACGGCTTGGTAGATCCCGGTGAACGGGGGCGTCTCGGGGACCACGGAGGCGCTGGTGGTCGTGGTGGGCGCAGCGGTGGGAGCATCGTCCTTGGTGAGTGCGGCGGTGGCGACGACGCCGCCGGCGACGAGCAGGACGACCGCCGCCAGTGCGGTGAGGATCAACCCGGTGCGCTTCTTGCGCGGTGCCGGCGGCTGCTGCCACAACTGGGTGGGAGCAGCGGGGTCGGGGCCGGGGGGACCAGAAGGACCGGGGGGACCAGAAGGATAGGTGAGGGCGCGGTGGGCGGCGCCGGCCAGTTCCACGGTAGTGGGGAAGCGCTGGGCGGGTTCCTTCGCCAGGCCGGTGGCGATCACGGGATCCATGGCGGCGGGCACGGTGGCGAGTTCCTGCGACGGCCGTGGCGGCGGCATCATCATGTGGCTGACTGCGACTTGTTCCAAGGTGTCACCCGGGAAGGGCAGGTTGCCGGTGAGGCATTGGTAGAGCACACATGTCAGCGCGTAGATGTCGGAGCTGGGTCCGCTCTCGCCGGTGCGAAAGCGTTCGGGTGCCATATACGCCCACGTACCGATCGTGGTGTTCGCCGACGTGAGTGCGGTGTCGGTGGTGGCGCGGGCGATGCCGAAATCGATGAGATAGGCAAAGTCGTTGGGCGCCAACAAGATATTTGAGGGCTTCACATCGCGGTGGATGAGGCCGGCCTGGTGTGCGGTGTGCAGCGCCGAGGCGATCTGGGCGATGATGTACACCGCACGTCCGGGATCGAGCGGACCGTTGTTGATCAGGGTCTGCAGGTCGGTGCCGTTGATGAGGCGCATGGTGACGTAGAGGCGCCCGTCGATCTCGCCGACGTCGTAGATGGGCACGATATGCGGATCGTCCAGCCGCGCCGCGGCGCGGGCTTCACGGCGGAACCGCGTCTCGTAGTCAGGGTCCCGGGCGAAGTGCGGCAGCAGCATCTTCAGCGCGACGACACGATCGATCTCGGTGTCGTGCGCCCGCCATACCTCGCCCATCCCGCCGCGGCCCAGCAGTTCGATCAGCTGGTAGCGGCCGAAAGGCGTCCCCTCCACGGGTTCAAGATAAACCAGTGCGGGCCCCCGGTCAGTGCTGATTGACCTGGGTGTTCACCTTGAGGACCGGTCGTCCCGGCGGTTCGGGCTGCGGGTTGAAGCCATGGCTCTCGGCCGGGGTCACGTGGCCCGTGAGTCCGGGCGGTTCCGGCTGGGGGTTGAACGCCGAGGCGGTCCCGGACGCGATGGCCAGGCTCGCGATGGCGAGACCGGTGGCGAGGACTACTTGCCTGAAGCTGTGCATTTCGGGCCCTTTCGGTGGGGTGGTGAGGCGAGCCTGCACGGCGGCGCTTGGCGCATTCTTGGCGTGGTTTTCCGCCCGATCGGGGCCGTGGCGACGTAGCGTCTGCCCCGTGAGCCGCCCCGTCACCGTGTTGCCCAAAGCCGAAGTCGTGCCGGCGCTGTTCGGCGTCTGGGCCGATATCGACCGCCTGCTGGACGGACTTCCCGAGGTGAGGTGGCAGGCACGGGTGCCGTTGCCCGCCTGGCGGGTGCGCGACGTGGTGGCCCACGTCCTGGGTACCGAACTGCTCCTGCAGGGGGAGTCGGCGCCGCCGGCCGAGGTGTCCGGCCTGACCCATGTACGCAACCCGATCGGTGAGATGAACGAGGCCTGGGTGCAGCACCTCGGTGCGCTGACCCCCGATCGCTTGTTCGCCCGGTTCCGGGAGGTCACCGCGAAACGGCGGGCCGAACTCACGGCGATGTCCACCGAGGAGTGGAACGCGGTGATGGCGACACCGGTGGGGCCGGAGACCTATGGCCGGTTCATGCGGGTACGGATCTTCGATTGCTGGATGCACGAGCAGGACATTCGGGCGGGACTGGGCCGGCCGTCCACCGATGAGGACCTGTCCTGTCCGGGTGCCCGGATGGCGCTCGACGAGATCGCGGCGGGCATGGCCCGTGTCGTCGGCAAGCAGGGTAAGGCGCCTGCCGGATCACGCGTGTTGTTCTCGTTGACCGGGCCGCTGTCGCGGGAGATCCGCGTCGCCGTCGATGAGCGTGCGGCCGTGGTGGAGGAGTTCGACGGTGACCCGACGACGGTGATCCGGATGGACGGGCTGCAGTTCACCAGGCGTTGCGGGGGCCGGTCGTTGGCGGTGACCAGGCCGGACGAGGTGGAGTACGACGGAGACGTCGAGGTCGGGGAGCTGATCGTGGCGAACCTGGCGTTCGTCATCTGACCTGGAACATTTAATCGCTGGCCGTCGTTGAACAAAGCGCTATGATTGATCGTCCTGCCGAAACTCGGCGGGGATGCGAGGGGCTGAACGGTTTCGACTTCGCGCATCGAATCAAGGGAAGCGTGCCGGTGCAGGCAAGAGACCACCGTAAGCGTCGTTGCAACCAATTAAGCGCCGATTCCAATCAGCGCGACTACGCCCTCGCTGCCTAAGTAGCGACTGCGTGTCTGTCAGACCGGGAGCGCCCTCGGCCCGGACCCTGGCATCAGCTAGAGGGACCCACCCACGGGTTCGGTCGCGGGACCCGTGGGGACACCAAACAGCGACTGGGATCGTCATCTCGGCTTGTCTGCGTGACCGAGAGATCCGAGTAGAGGCATAGCGGACTGCGCACGGAGAAGTCTTGAGGGAATGCCGTAGGACCCGGGTTCAATTCCCGGCAGCTCCACAAGAGAAGGCCAGGGCACACAAGCCCTGGCCTTCTTTCGTATGCGGATCGGTCCCGCGCCGCGACTGCCGCCCAGACCTCCGGGCGCCGTCGCAGGCGATCCACTGACGCGGAATTGCGTCTACAACTCGTAGACGTCGACCAATCCATCCTGGACGGCCCGTGCGATCAGGGCGGCCTTGGTGCTGGCCGATCGTCCCACCGCGGCATACTTCGCCCGGATCCGCTGCAGATGTGAACTCACCGTGGCGCGTTCGATGGCCAGCCGTTCGGCGACATCCTCCTTGGTGCTGGCGTGACACCATGCGATGAGGACCTCGGATTCCCGATGCGTCAAGCCCGGCGACGCGACGCTGGCCGGGCTTGACGCCGGAGCGTACAACTCCGACGCCGTGCACGTGGTCACCGCGGTGTAGCCCGACGGTCGGCGGTCTCCCGCGACGAATGCGGCAGCCCCGGCGTCAAGATAGTGCAGCACGGCATCATCGAGAAGGGTTGTCCCGAAGAGTATTACGCGGTGCCCGGCAGACGAGATTCGTCGCGTGGCCGCGATATCCGCGTCGTCGTCATCGCAGGTTCGCGCAACGAGTACAAGGTCGATGCGAGTGGTGGCCGACAGAGGTGAACCTTCGAGAAAGTCGCTCAGGGTCGTGTACACGGCCGACACCGTGGCCGGGGCGCCGACCTCCTCCAGCCACCTGTAGATGCTGGTGTGGGACCGCTGCGTCGGTGGGCACACGATGACGACCGATAAGTGCGACCGATGGTCTTCGGCCATACCCACTCCTTGGCTCACACCTGAACACACTCACCCGTGCAGGTTCCCGCGGCACCCAACCAGCGATGGACGTGGCCGGTGCTCACCCTCGGCACTGAAGGAAGAGTGGTGGTGGTTCGCTATGTTTCAACCTCATGATGACATATCACCTCATTTCCGCACGTGAGTAGTGGACTACCTAGATGCGCTTTTGAATTGCTCGTTGTGCCACGTCTCGACAGGACCCCGATCGTCCGGTGACGGTCGACGTCACTCGCAGGCATCGACGGAGTCCGCGTAGTGCAACCAATCCGGCAGGTCGGCAACGAAGGCGTTCTTGATGGCGGGCGCACCTGCCGCGCGCCAGTCCACCCAGTCGTTGATCTCGATCTCGAACTTGCGCCATTCGAACCAGTTGATCATCTTGAGCTGCGGAAAGCGCCGGCGTGTCTCCGCCGAGAACACCTGACGCCACCATGCCTGTTTGACATCCAGTTCGGACTGGCCGCTGCGGGACGGGGTGAAGATGGCGGCTGTTTCCACGATGGCGACCGGCTTGTGGTGCTGCACTCCGTACACCTGGTAGAAGTCGGGCACTCCCAGGTCGTCGCCGGCTGTTCCGTCGTACGTGCCGGTCAACATATCGATGAACTTATGGGGCTCGGTGATCTCGTTGTTGCCCCACGGCCGTCGGTTACCCCAGTGGTAGAGCGACACGCCAACCCAGTCGACGTAGGCGTCGCCGGGATAGTAGGGCTCGTAGGAGTCGTCAGTCATGGTCAGTACACCGTCGTGGTCGGTGTCGAGTTCGTGATAGACCTCGGTGCCGGGCGCGGCGGCGAACTTCCCACCCGAGAATGGGTACCCGCCACCATAATTCGGCGCCCACATCATGGCCGACCCCGGCGCGATATGGTGCACGGCATCAGCCACCTGACGGAAGACCGCCTTGTAGTGGTCGGGCTGTTGGCCCCAGGCGTACCAGGATCCGTTCATCTCGTGGGCAAACCGCACGATGACGGCGACACCGCTGTTGTTCAAATCGAGGAGGTCATAGGCGAGTGTCCGAATCACCTCGGGGCTCACCGTATCGAGTCCACCGTGCGGCTCCAGCGTCAACAGCAATGCCCCACCGTTCTCTTTGATCTGGCGGGCAGCGCTTTTCGTGTGTTCCCAGGTCGGCCGGTCGTACGGGATGTCGGAGAATTCCACCGCCATCGCCGGGGCATGCCCCAGGTTCGCTCGGTGCTCACCGAGTGTTTCGGACTTCCAATCCAGGTTGACGCCGAACAGCACGCCGTCCTTCGGAATCACCGCACTGGCATTGCTGACTTTGCATCGTCCGAGCAGCAGCTGCAGGGGCCTGATCTGCGGTTCGATGACGATGACCAGGATGACGCCCAGCAGCATGGCGATCAGCGGCACCACGACATTCTGGCCGCGCCGTCGACGACGGGTGGGGTGGGCGACGAACTCCGGTTCCTCCCCGTCGTGACGGGCCGAGGTGTCACTGTCCTCGCCCGGTCTAGGGAATGTGCGAACTCCGTTGTCGTGCATATCATGTGTCATGCCCAGCGCCTTTCATCGACACAGGTCGAATGACCGGACGAAAATCCGCGACATTGCGTTTCGTCGGCCGAGGTTCTCGCAGTTGACGTTGCCTGTGACTGTCTCCGTACTTGCGGTGCTCACCGGCTGTGGGCATGACACCTCCCCGGCGGTCGCCGGGGAGCGTGCGTCCCACTGGATCGACTGGGGTGTCTTCCTGCCCGACGACGGGGCGCCGTCCAGCAATCTGTGGACCGTCCGGGAAATGACCGGCTCTCAGCCGCGTTATGTCATGCGGTTCGCCGCGCTCGACGACCGCACACCGATTCCCGAACTCAATGTCATCGCGAGTTCCGGTGCGCAACCGATCATCACCTTGGAGCCTTGGCAGCCGGGCGCGGGTGTAGACCAACCAGAATATGCGCTGTCGCATATCGCTTCTGGTGATTTCGATCCTCAGATAGACACATGGGCGCACAACCTCGCAGAGTGGGGCCAGCCCGTCGTGCTGCGTTTCGCGCACGAGATGAACAGCGATCACTATCCATGGTCGGTCGGCGTCAACGGCAACTCGGCGCAGGACTACCGCGCGGCGTGGACTCATGTGCGGGAACGCTTTTCGCGTGCACGGGCGAGCAATGTGTCGTTCATGTGGTGCCCCGATGCGCCAGGGGAGGGGTCCAACGACCTTGCCGGCGCCTATCCCGGTGCGGAGTCGGTCGACTTGTTGTGCCTGGATGGCTACAACTGGGGTGACGGCAGCGGGCATACATGGCGCAATCCGGAACAGATCTTCACCGATGGTCTGAACCAACTTCGGGCATTGGAAGGAAATCGTCCGATCGTGATCGCCGAGACAGCCAGCGTCGAGGGACCGCAGTCGGGCACCGACAAGGCCGCTTGGATCAACAAGCTGTTCGAGTTCCTCAGCCGCGAGGACCGGGTCGCTGCCGTGGTCTGGTTTCAGATGGACAAGGAGCGTGATTGGCGCCTGAATTCGTCCGGCCAATCCCAGGAAGCCTTCAAGCGGGCCCTCGCCGACCGGTAACGGCCATGATCGACAGTTCATCTCGGCGTCGGCATCCGTCGATGTTCTTGCCGTCACCTCGGGCCGGACATGATCGTGGATTGGCGGTGTGCCCCGCGGCCACGCTGTGCTGGGCCTCTGCGCCACGGACCGTTCGCGTATGCCGAGTCGGCGGCCTCTTCCGGGTCACCGTGCAATCGCGTCACGTGTGACAGCGCCATCGTCTCGTAGGCCAACGCGAACGAGCGAGAGTCGCCGAAGATTCTGAGATCGCCGCCACTGGTGCGCAGCAGCCGAAGCAGGTCCACGACAACGGCCACGGCCGACGGGGTGATGGTGCGGACGCCGGACACATCGACAAGGACGACCGGTGCACCGTCGAGGACGCTCTCCGCGACGTGAGAACGCAATGCCAACGCCGCGACGGCATCGAATCTGGCTGCCGCATAGAGGAGGATGGCCAACTCCGCGCCTGCTGCCCGGACCGGCACGTTCGCGGCGGGGGGTGTCGGAGCGTGGCATGGCTGGCTGGCGGCGGTGCTTCCAGCGATGGTGGGATGGTGGATATCGACGATGACGTCGCGCACCTCATCGGTCAGCGCCCGCGGGAACGGGCTGTCGATGTGGCCGGGCCCGCGGTACCGCGCGGCGCGCGTCATGGCCGACAGCAGCACGATATCGATGCCGACCCAGATCAGGGTGATGATCGAGGCGAACAACGGACGTTGACCGTCGGCCGCTTGGATGGCGCCGTACCCGCCGGCGAGCACCAGGGCCGCCATCGCGATCAGTTGCGGGCGGATGTGCCGTAGCCCGATACCTGTTGCTTGCTTGGTCTTTTGGGTGACGGCGAAGGTCAGCGTCTTACCGAAGAACGCCGCACTCGCCCCGGCAATCGTGGCCTTAATCCAGGTCGGGAACAGCGCGAACGACATCTGCTGCCCGCGCCATAGCCCTCGGGAGCGATTGCCGGCGACGACGAACAGCGTTTGCGAGCACAAGAAGAACGGCATGAAGTACACGAAGAACGCGATCGAGTCACATCTGATCGGGAAGATCCCGCTGACCAGGAACACCATCGGCGCCGCGATGTACACGACAGCGGCAAACCCGTTGAGATAGCTGGTCATGGTGGCCAGGTACATCAGGCGCTGACCGATGGTGAGTCCACGCAGCAACAGCGGATTGTCGGAGAAGAAAACCTGCATGGTTCCGGTCGCCCAGCGTTGGCGTTGGGAGAGCATGGTCCGCACGTCCTCGGGAGCAAGCCCTTGGACCAGCACCTCGTGGTGATAGACGCTGGCCCAGCCCAGCGCATGCAGGTGCATCGCGGTGGCCATGTCCTCGGTGATGGATGACGTGACGATCGGATCGATGGCCAGTGCCCGGTCGGTGCGGGCCACTTCTGCTGCACCGAGAGTGTCGGTGATCGCATCGATTACGGGCTGGGGCAGCATGTCCGACAGGGCGATGCTCTTGATCTGGCGACGCAGCACGTAGGTCACGTCGGCGAGCACGTCGCCACGGCGGACCCGCGCCTCGGCTTCGACCAGCAGCCCGACCGCACGCCGGCCGATGATCTGCCCGATGTCGCCGGGGAGATGGATGTTCACGGCCGCCTGTACGCGCCGGCGCCCATCGTGTAGCGCCTTACGAACGCGTTCTGCGGCTGACCGCGAGAACATGGTCAGGCCAAGCGCCATAAGAGCTTCGCGACGCAGGACGGCGTTGGATCCACAGAAGAACGCCGCACCCCAACCGTCCTTACCTTGCTGGATGGGACCGTAGAACAGGTCCGCACCGCTGCCGAGGGGATCAGATCGCGGTACGTTCCAGAAACGTTGCGGCGTTTGGACGAACGCGACCTCTGGATCGTCGAAGTAGCCCAGGACGCGGTCAAGGAACGCGGGATCGGGGACCTGGTCAGCATCGAAAACAGCGATGAACTCGCCGGATGTGCGGAAGAGCGCATTGTTGACGTTGCCCGCCTTGGCAAATCGAGGTCGTCCATCCCAGTCAGGACCACGGACGATGTAGCCCACGCCGATCCGCTTGGCCGCGTCGGCGAACTCCTGCCGATTGCCGTCATCGAGAATCCACGTCTTGTGCGGGTAGGTCATGTCGCGCGCCGCGATCGCCGACGTGAGCACGATCTCGAGTGGCTCGTTGTACGTCGCGATGAAGACGTCGATGGTCCGACCGCGCGGCGCCGGCGGGGGAGCGGGTCGTCGGCGAGAGTTCCACATGGTCACGCCATAGAGCACGGATTCGCCGAAGCTGTAGGTCTCTGCCAGCACCAACGGAATGGCAATCCACCAGGCGCCCCAGGCGATGGTCGACGACCACCGCCACACCATGTAGGTCCCGCCGAAAGCCACGACCAGCAGTGCCAGACAACGTACGACCAAGAGTCGGCCACTAGTCATTCTGAGCTCTTTCCATCTCGATATTAGAGTTGCCAAAATCGCACAACAGCTAATTGTTTGTCATTTATCGATAGTGTCATATCGACGTTCAACTGAATTTGAGTATTCGATGCGACGCCTATCGAAGTAGTCCTATTCTGCTCATGAAATCAGAGCGTTCAAGCGTATTAATCGCCCGCGCCGTAGAATCGTAAGGCGCGCAAGACGGTAATTCATCGAGATATTCGAGCCGAAACGTTTTGGCGGCCGTGAATCCCGAAGTTCCCCCGGGCGTTCACGAAGGCATGAGGCATTACCTGCAGAAATATGTCCGTAGCAGCAGTCCTCCCCGTGGAATCCGCGTGATCGCACATACCCGCAGTCCCCTTTGATTGCGCTCGCAACAATCACCCCCAATCAAGGCTCGTCGCCTCGATTAACTTATACAAGCCTGCACATGGACCCGCGCGACGAGATAAGGCCATAATCTGTGATGTGCATCACGAAAGGCGATATCGATGCCGATATTAGTACGTATGACGTCATACGATTGAACGACTCAGTGATACGAACGTACTAATCACTGAAAATTTACTGGGAGAGATAAGCCGCGCCGAGGCTTTTCGGTTATCGTTCACCCATGTCAGCGCCACAGGTACTGCTGCCCCGTACCGCCGTAGTTCCCGCTGCAGGACTCGGCACCCGCTTCTTGCCCGCGACCAAAACTGTGCCGAAAGAACTTCTTCCCGTGGTCGACACGCCAGGAATTGAGCTGGTTGCCGCAGAAGCCGCCGAGGGCGGCGCCGAGCGACTCGTCATCATCACCTCACCCGGGAAGGACGGAGTGGTAGCACATTTCGTCGAGGACCTTGTCTTGGAAGGCACTTTGGAGGCCCGTGGGAAACACTCGATGCTGGAGAAAGTCCGTCGAGCCCCCGCGCTGATCAAGGTCGAAGCGGTTGTTCAGCATGAACCGCTGGGTCTCGGGCACGCGGTGTCGTGTGTGGAACCGCTGCTCTCGCCCGACGAGACTGCGATCACTGTTCTGCTGCCTGATGATCTGGTATTCCCGACGGGCGTGCTCGAAACGATGATGGCGGTCCGCGAGGCTTTCGGCGGATCGGTGTTGTGCGCGATCGACGTACCCCAGGAGGATATCGGGGCGTACGGCGTCTTCGACGTCGCTCCGATGCCGCCGATCATCAATCCAGATGTTCTGCGGGTCAAAGGAATGGTCGAGAAGCCCGCTCCGGGAACGGCGCCTTCGAACTTCGCGGCGGCGGGCCGCTACCTGTTGGATCGCGCAGTCTTTGACGCACTGCGGTCTACACCTCGCGGAGCCGGAGGCGAAATCCAACTCACCGACGCCATTGCGGGGATGGTGGCGCAGGGACACCCCGTCCACGTTGTGGTACACCGGGGCGCGCGCCACGACCTGGGCAATCCCGAGGGGTATCTCAAGGCTGCAGTGGATTTCGCGCTCGATCGCCCGGACTACGGACCAGGGCTTCGGAGTTGGCTTCTCACGCGACTGGGAATCACCGCAGCGGTCGCGGTGGGGGCGTGAGCCGCGTCGACTGATCGTCGAGGCGGCGCGATCGTGAGTATGGCTGAGTGCCGGGGGACAGGGGGTCAGATGAACGGTCGGTCTGTCGCGGCGTTCGTGGTGCTTGTGATGGTTTCCGTGGTGGCCTGTGCGGCCCACGGTGAGTCGTCGGATGTGCCTTCGTGGCGTGATCACACGGGTGAAGGGGTGTGGCAATCAGACGATGTCAGTGCCTCGACCGGGGCGCCCCCGGCACGCGGAGCGGCCCTGGCCGGGTATGCGTTCGAGGCGCAGGGCACGCAGCACATCGTCTACGTCGGAGCGCAGGATCGGCACTTGTTGGAGCTGTGGTGGAACGTCAACGGTTGGCATTTCGCCGATCTCACCGTCGCCGCGCGCGGGGTGCCCGTCGCGGATCAGTCGGCGGTGTACGGCTATGCGTTCGACGGACAGATGACCGAGCACATCATCTTCGTGGGTGTTGATGGCCATCTTCACGAAATGTGGTCGGATGCCGGCCAGTGGCACAGCGGCGACCTGACGCTGGCCACGGGTACCGTCCCGCCCGCGCTCGGCCCGGGGAGCATCTCCGGGTATGTCGCGGCGGCGAGTGGGTCCCAGCATGTGGTGTTCGTGGGTGTTGACGGCCATATCTATGAGCTGGCCTACGGCCAAACAGGCTGGTATGCCACCGATCTCACTGACCTCACGAAGTCTCCGTCACCCGCGCCGACGGGTGAGCTCAGGGCGTACGCCTTCGAGAGTGAGGGAACTCGGCACGTTGTCTTTGCCGGTGTCGATGGTCGTCTGCACGAGCTGTGGTCGGGTGGTGCCGGGTGGCAATCCAGTGATCTCAGCAGTGCCACCAACACGCCGAGTCCGACGAGTTCTGCGGGAAATCTCGCCGCCTACACCACCGCGGCCACCCGAACCCAGCACATCGTGTTCACCACCGTGGACGGGCGCGTGCTGGAACTGTGGTCGGGGCGCACCGCCGGCTGGCACGTCACCGACTTGAGTCCGGTCGCACCCGCACTGCCCGCGCGTCGTCTCAGCGGCTATGCCTTCGATCGGCAGGGCACCCAGCACATCGTGTACGTCGGCGCCGACGGGCGGCTCTACGAACTGTGGTGGACCGACGGCTGGCATGCCGGCAACCTGACCGCGGCCACCGGGGATCCTCCGTGTGGACCAGACGTCATCGCGGGATACACCTTCGAGGCGCAGCAGACGCAACACGTCGTCTGTATCGGTGTCGCCGACGCCCACATCCACGAGCTGTGGTGGGGTCCGCCGACCGGTCAGGCTCAACAACCGGCGGTGCGCTGATGCCGGCGTAGACATCTGCCTGCGGCTCACGTCTGTCAATGGGTCCGGTTCATTTCCTTCGCGACTCGCCATTCGCTGCGTCTGAGTTCCCACAAATGCGGCGGCCACGTCGCGTAGCGTCCGAAGCGTGCTGTCTTTGCTGGCCCGCGTGGTCATCGCGGCCCCGAAACGGGTACTTCTCGCGGTCGGGCTGCTGACGATCATCGCCGGGGTGTGCGGTGCCACGGTCACGGAGCACCTGGGCGCTGCCGGCTTCCAGGACCCGAGTTCCGAATCGGCGCGGGGGACCAAGGTGCTCACGCAGAAGTTCGGCCAGGGCGATATGGACCTGACCTTCGTGGTGCGAAGCTCCGTCGGGGGCAGCGTCCTGGAACCGGCGGCCGTGACGGCCGGTCGCAAGCTCGTCGCGGACCTACGGGCCACCCCGCATGTCAGCGGTATCGAATCACCCTGGGACGGTTCCCCCGCCGGTCAGGGTTTGCTCAGCGCCGACCGCAGGACCGCGGTGGTGATCGCGCAGATCACCGGGGGCGAGAACGACGCGCCCAAGAACGGCAAGGACGTGGCCGACACGGTCACCGGTGACCGTGACGGTCTCACCGTGCTGGCCGGTGGCACGGCGATGGTGTCCGCGGAGATCAACGAGCAGTCCGAAAAAGACCTGCTCATCGCCGAAGCCATCGCGCTGCCACTCTCCCTGCTCGTACTCATCTGGGTGTTCGGCGGCGTGTTCGCTGCCCTGCTCCCGCTCGTGGTCGGCGGTATGGCCATCGTCGGCACCCTCGGGATGCTGCGCGGAATCACGCTTTTCGCCGATGTGTCGATCTTCGCGCTCGACCTCACCACCGCGATGGGTCTGGCACTCGCGATCGACTACACGTTGCTCCTGGTCAGCCGGTACCGGGAGGAGTATCAACTGGTCGGTGATCGCGACGAGGCCCTGCGCCGGGCAGTGGCGAAAGCCGGTCGCACGATTCTGTTCTCGGCCTGCACGGTGTTCCTCGCGGTGGGCGCGCTCGCGGTGTTCCCGATGTACTTCCTGCGGTCGATGGCCTATGCGGGCTGCGGCGTGGTGGCGCTCGCCGGCCTCTATGCCGTCGTCGTAGCCCCGGCGGTGATCACGCTCCTGGGCGACCGGATCGAGTCACTCAACATCCGCACGGCGATCGGACGGGAGACCATAGACCCGGACATCCGGCACAGCGTGCTCTACCGGACCGCCACATTCGTCATGCGGCACGCGATCCCGTGCGCGCTGGCCGTGATCGCGCTGCTGCTGATTCTCGGCGGCCCGTTCCTCAGTGCGCGGTTCGGGCTCCCGGATGATCGCGTGTTACCCGCGACCGCGCAGTCACGCCAGGTGGGGGATACGTTGCGTGCGGAGTTCCCGGGCAACGCCGCGGTTGCGACCTCGATCGTCATTCCCGATGCCCGCAGCCTGACCGACAGCGACATCGCCGCGTATGCCGCCGCGTTGTCCAACGTGCCCGGTGCCGTCGCGGTGTCTGCGCCGAAAGGCTCCTACGTGCACGGCCGCGTCGTCGGCCCCCCGCTGTTGCCGACCGCGCTCAAGGACGGCAGCCTGTGGATCTCGGTGGCGATCGAGCATCCGTCGTCGGACTCGTTGTCTCGGGCGGAACTCGACCGGCTGCGGGCGGTGCCCGTGCCGCACAGCGCCGAGGCGCTGTTCACCGGTGCCAATCAGCTCAACCAGGACTCGGTGGATGAGATCGTCCGGCTGCTGCCCGCGGTCCTGCTGCTCATCGCGGTCACCACGTTCGTGTTGATCTTCCTGCTCACCGGCAGCCTCCTGCTGCCGGTGAAAGCGTTGGTACTCAACACGTTATCCCTGTCGGCGACGCTCGGAGCACTGGTGTGGGTGTTCCAGGAGGGGCATCTGGGCGGCCTCGGCACCACACCGACCGGCACGCTGGTCGCCGATGTGCTGGTGTTCCTGTTCGCGATCGCGTTCGGGTTGTCCATGGATTACGAGGTGTTCCTGCTGTCCCGGATCCGCGAGCACTGGCTCGAGACGGGCAACAACGACGAAGCGGTGGCGCTCGGGATCGCCGGTGCGGGCCGGGTGATCACCGCGGCCGCGATTCTCATGGTGATCGTCTTCGCGGCGCTGTCCAGCGGCCAGGTCGCCTTCATGCGGATGGTCGGCGTGGGACTCGTGCTCGCCGTCGTGGTCGATGCGACGCTGGTGCGGATGGTGTTGGTGCCGGCCGTCATGAAGCTTGCCGGTAAATGGAATTGGTGGGCTCCCGCACCGCTGGCGACGTTGCACACCCATGTGGGTATCAGCGAGTCAGGCTGATCTCCCCGGCCAATTCGTGGTCGAGCAGGAAGGCGCCGGATTCGCGCAGATTCGGCGGGTGGAACGAATACGCCGAGATACACGAGGACAGGTACGCGATCTCGGGGTCGGTGGCGAAGGCGACGCCACCGACCTTCGCCACCAGGCGGGCCACGGCGGTCTGCAGCTGGTCGCGCAGGCCGAGCCGGATCCACAACAGGTCGGCGAACAGGTCGTCGCTGCGATCGCCGGCGTCGTAACGCGCGGCGATCATCCGCAGTGCGCGCCACACCCCTTCGACCGGCGAGAACAGTTCGACGAAGTCGGCCGGAGTGAAGTCGTCGCGGGCGGCCAGTTTGAGCGCGAGCCGGGTTGCCGCGCCGACGTAGCCGGCCGTGATGATCAGACCGAACAGGACGTAGCCCGACTTCTCGTTACGGCCGTCGGGATCTTCGATGTCGCTGATCATCATCAGCTCGTTCGGCACGAAGACGTCCTCGAACACCACCGCGTGGGTCTGCGCACCCGACAGGGGTGCGCTGGTCCACAGCGGGGTGACGCTGAGCCCGGGGCTGCCGTTGAAGATCACGGTGATGGCCCGCTGTTTGGTGTCATCGAGCAGCACGCTGGCCATCACACAGTCCATACTGTCGGCGAGGCTGCACGGCTTCTTCTGTCCCGTCAGCGTGTATCCACCGTCGGCCGGGCTGGCCCGCATCGTGGGGCGGAAGACGCTGCCGGCGATCGTGCCCTCCGAGAAGCCGGAAGCGAAGACCGTGCGGTTCTCGATCAGCGATTTGATCAGGCCGACGGTCTCCTCGTCGGCCGTGTTCGCGAAGTCGGCCAGCCCCGCCACCGACAGGTAATGCATGGTGGTCGCCGCCGCGAGGGAGGGGCTCAGATAGCCGACACCGCGTTGCAGCTCAAGGGTTTCCACGCAGGTCGCACCCAGTCCGCCGAGGGCACTCGGTGCGGTCAACCGGGGTCCGTCGTGCTCCTTCCAGAGTGCGACGACGTTGGTCGACGGGTCCTCGGCGGCCATCAGGCCGAGCTCCTCCAATGTGTCGGCGAGATCGGGCAGGTGATGACGGACGGCTGCCACGTGTGACAGTCGCGCGTCGAGTCCGGTGCGGTCCATGTGCGGGTCCTTGCTCGTCAGGTACGAATGAGGTAGCGCTGGAGCGCTTCTGCGGAACTGGCTGACGGTTTCCAGGCCGTCGTGGTGCGAAGCAGTCGGGAATCGAGTAGCGGGTCACCGCGTGTCACCCAATGCCCGGAGAACGGTGAAAGGTGAAGCCGGAAAGCCAGATCGGCACCCGGTTTCAACAGGCGTACCGGACCGCCGATCAGCCGTGCGCCGTTCATCGAAGCGATCTCCTTGACAGTCGTCTGATCTGTCGGGGCGATGTTGTAGATGCCGGTCAGGCCCTCGGTGAGGATCGTGGCGTAAGCATCGACCAGGTCGGTGTCCCAGAGGAATTGGTAGAACGAGCGGGCCGGCTCCGGGTAGACAACCGTTTTGGCCAGGAACGCTTGCAGGCCCGAGTTGTCGAAGTGCTCGCCGACGATGTAACACGGCCGCGCCACCGCCAGTTTCGTGCCGCCCTCGCCAGAGTGTGTCCAGTACCAGTTGGCCAGGTGTTCCAGCAGTGCCTTGTGATAGAAGTAGTAGTGGTCGGGGTTCTGATCGCCGGCGGGATAGCTGTTCTCCGGCAATCGTTTTCCCGTACCGCAGGCCGCGACGCCGAGGGCGTTCGCGCTCGAGGTGAGAATCAGGTGGCCGATGCCCACCCGGTTGGCTTCGGCGAGGAGGGTTCGCGTCGCCACCACGTTGACCTGATAGGCCCGGCGTTTGTCCCTGGGTTCCTCCACGCAGTAGGCCAGGTGGATCAGTGCGTCGTACCCGGCGACCGCGTCGAGGTCGACATGGTTGCTCAAGTCGAGGAAGGCTTCGCGCACCTTGGGGTGCGCCACCTTGACCGGCCGGCGGCCGAGGACGGTGACCTCCTTGATGTCGTCGTTCTCGACGGCCCACGTGAGCATGGACCGTCCGAAATCTCCTGTCCCACCCGTGATGGCGAGGCGGAGGCCTTCGCTCATACGGCCGCCAAGGCCCAGGACAATTCCGCGGTGAGCACGTCGGCGCAACGACGGACATCGTCTTCGCTCAGTTCCGAGGTCATGCAGACCCGCAGTATCGGCTCGCCCATGGGCACCGCCGGATAGATCGCCGGTGTGACGAACACGCCCGCATCCCGAAGCTGGTTCCAGCTCAACGCAGTCCGCATCTCGTCGGACAGCCGGATGGGGATGATCGGGGACCAGTCGGGGCCGAGGTCGTCGGGTCGCTGGAGTGCGACGTCCAGGGGCGCAAGGAGGTCGCGCATGAGCCGCGAGTTGCGTTCCAGGCGACGCCGGCGCCGGCTGCCTTCGTCGCTTCGGATGATGTCGATCGCCGTCGCAGCCGCGGCCATCGCGCCCGGTGTCGCGGAGGTGCTGAACCAGAATGATCGCGCGCTCAGCCGGATCTCGTCGATGAAGTCGCGCGACGCTGTGATGAATCCGCCGAGGCCACCGATCGCTTTCGACAACGACCCCATCAGGATGTCGACGTCCTTGGCGACCTCGTTGCGTTGCGTCAAACCGCCCCCGGTCGGTCCGAAAACGCCGATACCGTGCGCTTCATCGACCATGAGCAGCGCCCCGGCGTCCTTGCACGCATCGATGATCCGCTCCAACGGGGCGGTCGAGCCTTCCATCGAGTAGAGCGAGTCCACGATGACCAGAATGCGGTGATATCGGGTACCGGCATGGCTGCGCAGGGTCGCGGCCAGGGACTCGGCGTCGTTGTGCTCGAATTTGGCTTCGACGGCCCGGCTCAGACGTACTCCGTCGCGGATCGACGCGTGAGCCAGGGAGTCCACGACCGCCAGGCAGTCGTCGCCGAGCAGCGCCTGGATGGTGCCGACGTTGGTCTGGTAACCGGTGGTGAAGACGAGGGCCTCCTCATGGCCCAGCCATGCCGCGATCTGCTGTTCGAGTGCGACATGCAGCCGGTATGTCCCGTTGAGCAGACGGCTGCCGGTGGTACCGGTGCCGAATTCGTTCGTCGCCTCGACCGCCGCGGCGACCACGTCCGGATGTGTCGACAAGCCGATATAGGAGTTGGAGCCGAGCAACACGCACTGCCGCCCCCGGATGCCGACGCGCGGCGTGTCGACGGAGTCGATTTGCTGGAAGAACGGCAGTTGGCCGGTCGAGGCAAAGTGGCGCACCAGCTCGATTCGCTGCCCCACATCCTTCGCAATATCCCCTGTTTCTGCGAATTCCTGCAGGTCGTGATCCATGGTTCCCCTCCAACGATCGGCTATGGACACTGACGAGCGTTCACCGAACTCACGTCACCGAAGTAATTCGGGTTCAATGCCGCCGCGGATTGCTCGGAACTCGGAGAATCTCGATCTGACGCGGGTGTGCGGACGAGGACGCGCAGATGCGCACGCGTCTCGGCGGCGGCTCTGCCACGCTGAGCCGGTGGACCTGATGTGGAGCGTCGTGGCGTTGACGGTCGCGACGTTTACCGTGCTGCTCGCGGTGCGCCGGGTCGTCATGGTGGTGAGCGGGCTGGTGTTCGCCCGCTATGTCGCCGTCGGCGGCCTGGCGGCGTTCTCCGTCGACCGCGACGGCGATGTCTGCCGCGTCCGGTTCGAGGTGGGCGGGCCCGGCGTCTTCCACAACGTGACGATGCAACTGTTCGGTGGTGACGGACCCGACCCGCCCGCGGCGCGGCACACCATGGCCGCAGGGGACCGCCCGATCGAATGGACTGTCCACGCCGGGGCCCCGGCGTGGGTGCTGGTGACGTGGGTCCGGCCATACCTGCAGGGCGTCGAATCCGAGGCGCTGGCGCATGTGGTGCAGACCGGCCGGCTCTACGAGTGGCGGTGGTACTCGGAGACGACCCGCTATGTGCGCACGGTCATCCGGTTCGTCGGCCGCCGCTGGTCGCTGCCCGGCGCCGACCTGGCGCTGTACGGGCGGTGGCGTCGGACCTCGTCGAACTCGGCGGAGGATCTGGTGGGGCCCGATGACACCCCGCCGCCTCACGCCGGCGTGTAGACCACGATCTGGAACTCCGGCTGATCCGACGGCCGCAGCTGGTGGTGCTCGTAGGTGACGGCGCCGAATTCGGGGTGATGGAAGATCCGTTCGCGCGATTCGAAGCCGCGGATATCGTGGCGTTCCCAGCCGGCGCGGAATTCGGGGCTGGCCTCCGACAGTCGCGCCACCAGGTCCAGCAGGGCGGGATCGCCCAAGCGCGAACCGATTTCGGCACGGAACTCGGCGAGGAACCGCGAACTCGTCACGTGCCAGTCGTCGAGCAGATCTCGCACCGCGGGGTCGGTGAACACCACCCACAGCAGATTTCGCTCGGTCGGTGCGGTGGTAGCCACGTTGGGGTAGAGACGTTGGTAGGCGCCGTTCCAGCCGGCGATGCCCCACTCCGGGGTCAGCGCGTAGGCGGGATTTTCCCCGATCGCGTCGAGGAAGCGCTGCAGGTGCGCCGGCACCGTCGACACCTCATCGGCCGAGGCCGCGGGCAGCGGAGCGAACCCGGCCAGTCCCAGCACGTAGCGGTGCTCGGGAACGCCGAGGCGCAGCGTGCGGCTGACGGCGTCGAGCACCTGGCGGGACGGATTGATATCGCGGCCCTGCTCCAGCCAGGTGTACCAGGTGACGCTCACCCCGGACAGATAGGAGACTTCCTCGCGGCGAAGCCCCACCGTGCGACCCCGCCCGGCGGGCGGCAGACCGAAGTCCGTGCGGACCAGACGTTCGCGGCTGGCACGCAGGAAGGCACCGAGTTCGGCGCGGCGATCCTCATCGGTGGGCACCTGCCAAGACTAGTACTGTCACTACTAGTAGTGACGGCGTCTTCCCAGGTGAGGCTCCCCGCCCGACAGTAGGAGCATGATCCCGCTGCGTTCCCGCACCGTCACTCATGGTCGCAACATGGCCGGTGCCCGGGCCCTGCTGCGCGCCGCCGGCGTCGCCCGCGAAGACTTCGGCAAGCCCATCGTGGCCGTGGCCAACAGCTTCACCGAGTTCGTGCCAGGGCACACCCACCTGCAGCCGGTCGGACGGATCGTGTCCGACGCGATCCACCGGGCCGGCGGCATTGCGCGCGAGTTCAACACCATCGCCGTCGACGACGGTATCGCCATGGGGCATTCCGGCATGTTGTACTCGCTGCCCTCGCGTGACCTCATCGCCGACTCGGTGGAGTACATGGTCGAGGCGCACAAGGCCGACGCCTTGGTGTGTATCTCCAACTGCGACAAGATCACTCCCGGCATGCTGATGGCCGCCTTGCGGCTGAACATCCCGACGGTCTTCGTCTCCGGCGGCCCGATGGAAGGTGGCCGCGCCACCCTGGTGGACGGCCGGGTGCGCACCGGCCTGCACCTGATCGACCCGATGGCCGGCGCGGCCGACCCGAACGTCTCCGACGAGGACCTGGCCCGGCTCGAGGAGGCCGCCTGCCCGACCTGTGGGTCCTGCTCGGGAATGTTCACCGCCAACTCGATGAACTGCCTGGTCGAGGCCCTCGGGCTGGCGCTACCCGGCAATGGCTCGGTGCTGGCCACCCACACCGCGCGACGCGCCCTCTACGAGAAGGCCGGCGCCGCCGTCCTGGACCTCACCACGCGGTACTACGGCCACGGTGATGTCTCGGTGCTGCCACGCGCCATCGCGTCGCGGTCGGCATTCGAGAACGCCATGGCGATGGACGTCGCGATGGGTGGATCCACCAACACCATCCTGCATCTGATGGCCGCGGCACATGAGGCGGAACTGGACTTCGTGCTCGGAGAGATCGACGAGATCTCTCGCCGCGTCCCGTGCCTGTGCAAGGTCGCCCCCAACGGGGCCTACCTGATGGAGGACGTGCACCGGGCCGGTGGCATCCCCGCGATTCTGGGCGAGCTGTACCGGGCCGGCCTCCTCGCCAAAGAGGTGCATGCGATCCACGCCACGAACCTCGACGAGTGGCTCGACGCCTGGGACATTCGCGGGCTCAATCCCTCCGCGGAAGCCGTCGAGCTGTTTCATGCCGCCCCGGGTGCACGGCGCAGCGCCACTGCGTTCTCCCAATCCGAGCGCTGGGAGAGCCTGGACACCGACGCCGCGCACGGCTGCATTCGCGATGTCGCGCATGCCTATTCGCCCGACGGCGGGCTGGCCGTGCTCACCGGGAATCTTGCGCCCAACGGGGGTGTGGTCAAGACCGCCGGTGTCGACGCGAGCGTGCTGACTTTCGCGGGCCCTGCGGTGGTGGTGGAGTCGCAGGAGGAGGCCGTCGACGCCATCCTCGGCGGCCGGGTCACCGCCGGCGATGTGGTGGTGGTCCGCTACGAGGGCCCACGTGGCGGACCGGGCATGCAGGAAATGCTGTATCCCACCTCGTTTTTGAAGGGCAAGGGGCTGGGCAAGGCGTGCGCGCTGATCACCGACGGCCGCTTCTCCGGCGGCACGTCTGGGCTGTCGATCGGTCACGTGTCACCGGAAGCCGCGGCCGGCGGACCCATCGCCCTGGTGCGCGACGGCGACCGCATCGTCATCGACATCCCCTCGCGGGCGATCACCCTCGATGTCTCCGACGATGAACTCGACCGCCGCCGTGCCGAGCTCAACGGCGTGTACCGACCGCGGGACCGGGATCGCCCGGTGTCGAAGGCGTTGCGGGCGTACGCGCTGTTGGCAACGTCGGCGGATCGGGGTGCGGTCCGGGAGATCCCGGCCGACGTCTGACAGGTCCTCCCGCGTCGCGTGCGTGCGGTTTCGTCGGCGACGCGCCGCGACGGGCCGCCCAATTCGCACAATTGCGCGTAGGCGGTGCGCCGAGGGTCCCGCGTAGGCTCGAGTCATCACCACTTGTGAACGTCTCACGGTCCGCGACCCCCTCCGTATTGCTGTCCTGGCGCCGATCGCGTGGCGGACCCCACCGCGGCACTACGGGCCGTGGGAGCAGTTCGCATCGCTGCTCACCGAGGGGTTGGTGGCCGCCGGCCATCACGTCACCCTGTTCGCGACCGCCGACTCGCTCACCTCTGCCGAGTTGCAGGCCACGACGCCCACCGGCTGGTCCGAGGACGCCGGCATCGACGCCAAGGTCGCCGAGTGCCTGCACATCGCGTCGGTGTTCGAACGCGCCGGCGATTTCGACATCATCCACAACGGTTTCGACTTCCTGCCGCTGACCTACAGCGAACTGGTCGACACCCCCGTCGTCACCACCATTCACGGGTTCTCCTCGGAGAAGATCGTGCCCGTCTACCAACGCTATGACGGAGCAGGTGCGTACGTGTCGATCAGTGACGCCGATCGCCATCCCGACCTGCACTACGCCGCCACCATTCACCACGGCATCGATATCGACCAGTTCGCGGTCCACCCGAGCCCGGGGGAGCACCTGCTGTTCTTCGGCCGGATCCATCCGGACAAAGGCACCGCCCATGCCATCGAGGTCGCCCGCCGATGCGGGCGCCGACTCGACATCGCCGGAATCATCCAGGACGAGGAGTACTTTCGCGATGCCGTCGCGCCGCACCTCGACGGCGACCAGGTGCGCTACCTCGGGGCCGTCGGTGCCGACAGCCGTACCGAGGTGTTGGGCGGCGCGCATGCGCTGCTGCACCTGATCGACTTCGATGAGCCGTTCGGTTACAGCGTCGTCGAGTCCATGGCCTGTGGCACGCCGGTGATCGCGCATGCCAGGGGCTCGATGGGCGAACTGATCGAGCACGGCGTCACCGGTTACCTGGCGGCAGACATGGACGCCGCGGTGGCGGCGGTCGACGCGGCAGGCGGGCTGGACCGCGCCAAGATCGCCGAGTGCGCCGCGGCGCGCTTCTCGGTGTCGGCGATGGTCGACAAGTACGTCGATGTCTACCGCGACGTTCTCGGCGCCCGGGCGTGAATGCGGCGTGGTGGAAAACCGCTGTCGTCTATCAGATCTACCCCCGCAGCTTCGCCGACTCCGACGGCGACGGGATCGGTGATCTGGGCGGGATCATCGAGCGGCTGGACCATCTGCACGATCTCGGCGTCGACGTCATCTGGTTGTCCCCGATCTACCGCTCACCCCAGACCGACAACGGATATGACGTCAGTGACTATCGCGATATCGATCCGCTGTTCGGCACGCTCGCCGACTTCGACGGGCTGATCGCCAAGGTGCACGCCCTGGGGATGAAACTGGTGATGGACCTGGTGGTCAACCACACCTCCGATGAGCACCCGTGGTTCGTCGATTCGCGATCGGCACGCGGAAACCCCAAGCGGGACTGGTATATCTGGCGAGACGCCCGCGGTGGCGCGGTGCCCAACAACTGGGAGTCGTTCTTCTCCGGGCCGGCCTGGCAGTGGGACGAATTCACCGGCCAGTACTACCTGCACCTGTTCGCCCGTAAACAGCCAGACCTCAACTGGGCGAACCCCGATGTGCGAAAAGCCCTGCGGGACATGATGGTGTGGTGGCTGGACCGCGGGGTCGACGGATTCCGGATGGACGTCATCAACTTCATCTCCAAAGCCGACGGGCTGCCCGACACCATCTCGCCGCAGCAGCGCTTCGTCGTCGGAGACGCCGTACACACCTACCTCGCCGAACTCGCCGACACCGTGTTCGATGGCCGCGCCGGGGAATTCCTCACCATCGGTGAGATGCCCGGTGTCACAACCGAAGAGGCACGGCTCTACACCGATCCGGCGCGCGGTGAGCTGGACATGGTGTTCCAGTTCGAGCATATGTCGGTCGACCAGCGCCCGGAGAACAAGTTCGACGATATCGGTCTCGACCTGGTCGCTCTGAAGACCGCGTTGCACCGGTGGCAGTCAGCACTGGCGGATGTCGGGTGGAACAGTCTTTACTGGAACAACCATGACCAGCCGCGTGTGGTGAGCCGGTTCGGCGATGACCACCCGGACCACTGGGCCGCCTCGGCCAAGGCACTGGCCGCCGTACTGCACGGGATGCGGGGTACCCCGTTCGTCTACCAGGGTGAAGAGATCGGAATGACCAACTACCCGTTCCGTTTTCCGCAGGAATACGCCGATATCGAATCGGTGAACTACTTCCGCAGCGTCCTCGACCAAGGCTGGGATTCGGCAGCCGCGCTGGCCGGACTGGCGAAGATGAGCCGCGACAACGCCCGCACCCCCATGCAGTGGGATGCCGGACCCCACGCCGGATTCAGCTCCGAAAAGCCTTGGCTGCCGGTCAACCCCAACCACAGCTGGCTCAACGTCGCAGCGCAGACAGCGGCAGCGGATTCGGTACTCGCGCACTATCGCGCCCTCATCCGGCTTCGGCACGAGCTGCCCGTGCTGGTGGACGGCGATTTCACGCCCGTGATGGCCGATGACCCGCAGATCTGGGCCTATACCAGGGCGACTGCGCAGGAAAAGCTGCTGGTGATCGCGAACTGCGGGCGCACCACGCGAACGGTGGATGTCGGCCTCGAATGGATGTCGGCTGAGTTGGTGCTCGGCAACGTGTCCGGTACTGCGGCCGCGCTGACATCGACCTCACTCGCTCTGTCGGGTTGGGAAGCCCGGATCTACTGCCTCGGCTCCTGATCGGCGGATGGTCGGCGTTCGGCGTACAGTGAAGGAATCAAAGGTGTTCGGCGGGGTGAACTCCCTGAGGTACTGAGACCTGCGTCTGCCACGAGTCAGATTCACCCGTTCCGACGAAACGGGTAATTCACATGTGTGGCAGGGGTATCTCGTGACGTACTGCATCGGCGTGATGCTGAACGACGGACTCATCTTCGCCTCTGATTCCCGCACGAATGCCGGCGTGGACAACGTCGCCAAGTTCTGCAAGATGACGGTGTTCGAGATTCCCGGCAATCGGGTGATCGTGCTGCTCAGTTCGGGGAATCTGGCCGGCACCCAGGCTATCGTCAGCGTGCTGACGCAGCGGTGCGCGGATGGCGCCGCGACCACCAATCTGCTCGGCGCCACAACGATGTTCGACGTCGCTCGGCTGGTCTCGGATGCGATGCGCGAGACCGAGGAACGCGATGCGAAATACTTGAACGGCAACGCGGTCGGGTTCAACGCGTCGTTCATCGTCGGCGGGCAGCTGGCCGGTGAACCGATGAGGCTGTTCCGCATCTATGCGGAGGGCAACTTCATCGAGGCCGGGACGGACACGCTGTTTCTACAAACGGGGGAGACGAAGTACGGCAAGCCGATCCTCGATCGTGTCCTCGCACCGGACACGTCGCTGGCTGATGCCACGAAATGTGTTCTGGTTTCCTTTGATTCGACCATGCGCAGCAACTTATCGGTGGGAATGCCGATCGACTTCCTCAGTTACGAACGCGACAGCCTGGTGGTGCGGCGGCGGCGATTCGACGACGAGGACCCGTACTTCACCGCCGTCGGGGAGGCGTGGAGCGAAGGTACCCGCGCGGTGTTCAGCAGGCTGCCCGAACTTCATTGGTGATGGGCAGCAGCCCTGCGCGAAAACTAGCTTGAGAGATCGCGAGACAATATGAAAATCAACGTCGGCTTCGAGATGATCTTCGAATGCCCCAAACCCACCCCGATGATCTTCAACCTCAACGTGCATTACACCCGAGTCTCGGATCTCCTCGGCCGTGACGCACTGATGGTCGACCCGCCGGTGCCGATGAAGGCCTACCGCGACGACTTCGGCAATTGGTGCACCCGCATCGTCGCGCCGACGGGACGCAGCCGGGTCAGTGCCGACGCGACCGTCACCGACAGCGGGCTGCCCGACGCACTGGTTCCCGGGGCGCGCCAGACAGCCGTGGAGGACCTACCCGACGACACACTGATCTTCCTGCTCGGCAGCCGGTACTGCGATACCGATCGGTTGTCGCAGACCGCATGGGACCTCTTCGGGCAGACACCCACCGGCTGGGACCGCGTGCAGGCGATCTGTGACTACGTGCACCGCCACATCACCTTCGACTATGAGCAGGCGGACAACACGCGGACGGCGCTGGAGGCGTTCACCGGACGGGTCGGGGTGTGTCGGGACTTCACCCATCTGGCCGTCGCCTTCTGCCGGTGCATGAACATTCCGGCGCGGTACTGCACCGGCTATCTGGGCGATATCGGAATGCCCCCGCCCTATGGCCCGATGGACTTCGCGGCCTGGTTCGAGGTGTTCCTGGACGGGCAATGGCACACCTTCGACGCACGCAACAACGTGCCGCGCATCGGCCGAGTGCTGATCGCCCGCGGACGCGATGCCGCCGATGTCGCGCTCAGCAACGCGTTCGGGGCCAATACCTTGACGGGTTTTCGGGTGTGGACCGACGAGGTCGGCTGAGCCACGCGGCCGGCCGTCAGACCTGAATCTGCCCACCGTCGACGGCCAGCTCTGCGCCGGTCATGAAGCTGCTCTGGTCCGAGGCCAGGAACAGGACGGCTGCGGCAATCTCCTCCGGCTTGCCGACCCGCTTGAGCGGCAGATTGGCCGCCATACCGTCGAGCAACTCCTGCTGTTGATCGGCGGGCGCCAGGCCGGTGAGGCCCGGGGTTTCGATCGGTCCGGGCACGATGGTGTTCACCCGGATCTTGCGGTCGGCCAGCTCGGCGGCCCAGGTGCGGCCCAGCGAGCGGATGGCCGCCTTGGACGCGGCGTAGAGCCCGAACGCCGGCATACCTTCGGAGGCGGCGGTGGAGCCGGCCAGGATGATGGAGGCGCCGTCGTTGAGCAGCGGCAGCGTCTTCTGCACGGTGAAGACCGTGCCGGCGACGTTGCGGTCGAAGTTGTCCCGGTAGTGCTGCGGCGTCACGTCGGCGAGGGTGGCGAAGTCGCCGCCGCCGGCATTGGCGAAGACGATGTCCAGGCCCGCGCCGTGCGCCGCGATCTCGGCGGCCAGGGTGTCGAGTTCCTCGGGCTTGCTGATATCGCTCTGTACACCGTGGGCGCCGATCGACGCGGCCGCCGCGTCGAGGCGGGCGCGGTCGCGGCCGGTGATGAAGACGTAGGCGCCTTCATCGGCGAGCCGTTTGGCGGTGGCCAGGCCGATGCCTGAGGTCCCACCGGTGACCAGTGCTGTCTTGCCGTCGAGCTGTCCCATGATCGGGCTCCGTCCCTATGTGGTTCGTGCGGTTCGCCCGCTACAACATAGGTGATACATCACCTATTCCGGTGTGAGTACCGTCCACAGTCTGGCGATGTGGTCATCGATGATCTCGGCCACGTCGAAACCCGATGCCACGGCGGTGTCGTCCGGGGTGCGCACCTCCCAGGCCAGGAATCCCAGGCCGCGGGTCCCGCGGACCGGCCCGGCCTTCACGAAATGCAGACCGGGAAGCTTTTCCTGCAGTTCAGCGGCCTTGGTATTGAGTTCGTCGTGGCCGGTGGCGATGCCCTCGTCATCGAGCCACTGCACGTCAGGCGCGTACGTCGTCGCGATCGCCGCGGCGCGGCGCTGCGGGTCCCGTTCGTCGAACACGGCCAGCAGATTGGCTTCCATCAGCCGGGTGATGATCTCAGTCATGACGCTCCTTTAGGTGATTAATCACCTAAATACTAGCCCGGCGCGGGCGGGAGCGAGCTGTTGTGATTGAGGTTGACGTGAATGTGCTCCAGCGCCGCGGTGAACGGGGCGAGCAAGTTGTCGGGCAGGGGATCGAAGAACAGCCGTCGCACCAGGTCGACGTGCCGGGGCGCGGCTTCCTCGATGGCCTGGCGTCCGTTCGGGGTGAGCACGACCTTGGTGATGCGCCCGTCGTCGGCGCTGGGCCGGCGTTCGGCAAGACCGCGTTCTTCCATGCGGCGCAGCTGATGTGACAGTCGGCTGCGTTCCCAGCCGATCTGCGCGGCAAGATCACTGACCCGCATGCCCTCGTCTTTCGCGCCGCTCAGCGCCACCAGCACGTCGTAGTCGGCCAAGGATAGATTCGAGTCGGCTTGCAGCTGGCGGTTCATTTCGTAGCTCATCCGCAGTTGCACGCGCATATAGGCCACCCAGGCGCGTTGCTGCTTGGGCGTCAGCCATTCCTGCTTTGGTGATGTGTCCCGCTTCTTCGGCACCTCATGAGTATGACCCGATATTGCGCCCGAGTCTGGGAAGTCCAGTTGACACGCGATGCTTTGACGGACTAGGTATATTACGCGTGACTGCGCAGATGTAGTGCCGACGAGCTCCCCACGGGCCGGGGCCTGATCGGAGTGTCGATGACTGCTAGCACCACTGAACAGCGATCCAAGATCGCCCACCTCATCCGGGTGCTCTCGGTGCCGATCCTGATCGGCTGGATTCTGCTCAACGTCGCCACCAGCGTCCTCGTGCCGCAGCTGGAGGAGGTCGGGGAGGCCCACACCGTCGGGCTCAGCTCCAAAGACGCGCCCGCCATGATCTCGATGAAGCGCATCGGCTCGAACTTCCAGGAGTTCTCTTCCGACAGCAACGCCATGATCGTGCTGGAAAGCGACCAGGCCCTGGAGGCCGACGCCCACCACTATTACGACGAGCTGATCGCGAAGTTCCGGGCCGATCCCGCGCATGTCGAGCATGTGGCCGACTTCTGGGGTGATCCGCTGACCGCGGCAGGTGCCCAGAGCGAGGACGGTAAGGCTGCCTACGTCCAGCTGTATCTGAAGGGCAACCAGGGCGAGACGCGGGCCAACGACTCGGTGGCCGCGGTGCGCGACATCATCGCGAAGAATCCGCCGCCGCCCGGCCTACAGGTCTTCGTCACCGGTGGCGCGCCGCTGATCTCCGACCAGCACCACGCCGGCGACAAGAGCATCGCCCTGGTCACCGCGATCACCCTCGGTGTCATCGCCCTCATGCTGCTGATCGTCTACCGCTCCCTGGTCACCATGCTGCTGATCATGGTGATGGTGTTCATGGAGTTGGGCGCCGCGCGCGGGGTGGTCGCGTTCCTGGCCAACACCAACATCATCGGGCTGTCGACGTTCGCGGTGAACCTGTTGACGCTGCTGGTGATCGCCGCAGGCACCGACTACGCCATCTTCGCCATCGGGCGATACCAGGAGGCCCGCGGCGCCGGCGAAGATAAAGAGACCGCCTACTACACGATGTTCCACGGCACCGGGCATGTGGTGCTGGGTTCGGGGATGACGATCGCCGGCGCCATGCTGTGCCTGTCGTTTACCAAGCTGCCGTACTTCCAGACCATGGGCGTGCCCTGCGCCATCGGCACGTTCGTGGCCGTGATCGCGGCGCTGACGCTGGGCCCGGCGATCATCACCATCGGCAGCCGCTTCGGCCGCTTCGAACCCAAGCGGGCCATCCGCTCCCGCGGTTGGCGCCGGGTGGGTATCACCGTGGTCCGCTGGCCCGGCCCGGTTCTGGTGGCCACGTTGGCGCTGGCGCTCATCGGCCTGGTGACGCTGCCCGGATACAAGACCAACTACGACGCGCGCAAGTATCTGCCGACCGATATCGCCGCCAATGTCGGATATGCGGCGGCGGAACGGCATTTCAGCGCCGCCCGGATGAATCCCGACCTGCTGATGGTCGAAAGCGACCACGACCTGCGAAACTCGGCCGACTTCCTGGTGATCAACAAGATCGCCAAAGCCATTCTCGCGGTGCCCGGCATCGGCAAGGTGCAGACCATCACTCGGCCCAACGGCAAGCCGATCGAGCACACCACGATTCCGTTCATGCTCGGCCAGCAGGGCGCGACCCAGAAGATGAACGAGAAGTACCAGCAGGACAACTTCGCCCAGATGCTCAAACAGGCCGACGATATGCAGGCCAACGTCGAGACCATGGAGAAGATGTCGTCGGTCACCGAGCAGATGGCGGAGACCATGCACTCGATGGTGCAGCGGACCACCGACATGACCATCGATATCGCCGAATTACGGGACCACATCGCCGATTTCGATGATTTTCTGCGGCCCCTGCGCAACTACCTGTACTGGGAACCGCACTGCTACGACATTCCGTCGTGTTGGTCGATCCGGTCGATCTTCGATGCCCTCGACGGTATCGACACCATGACCGACGACATCCAGAAGCTGCTGCCCGATTTGAAGCGCATGGACACCCTGATGCCGCAGATGGTGGCGCTCATGCCGGAGAACATCCGGGTGATGAAGAACATGCGCGACCAGATGCTGACCATGTACCAGACCCAGAAGGGTATTCAGGATCAGCAGTCGGCCGCGGGGGATCAGACCAACGCGATGGGGCAGGCGTTCGACGACGCGCTGAATGATGACACCTTCTATCTGCCGCCGGAAGCCTTCAACAACAAGGACTTCAAGCGCGGGATGAGCAACTTCATCTCACCGGACGGCAAGTCGGTGCGGTTCATCATCAGCCACGACGGCGATCCGGCCACACCCGAAGGCATCTCGAACGTCGAGCCGGTCAAGCAGGCGGCCAGGGAGGCCATCAAGGGCACCCCGCTGGAGGGCTCGAAGATCTTCCTGTCCGGGACGGCCGCGACGTATAAGGACATGCACGACGGGGCCTACTACGACCTGCTGATCGCCGGAATCGCCGCAGCCTCACTGATTTTCATGATCATGCTGCTGATCACCCGGTCGCTGGTGGCGGCCGCGGTCATCGTGGGCACCGTGCTGCTGTCGCTCGGGGCATCGTTCGGTATGTCAGTGCTGTTGTGGCAGCACATCCTTGGCCTGGAACTGCACTGGATGGTGCTGCCGATGGCGGTGATCCTGCTGCTGGCGGTCGGCTCGGACTACAACCTGCTGCTGGTATCGCGGTTCAAGGAAGAGCTCCACGGTGGGCTCAAGACCGGGATCATCCGCGCGATGGCGGGCACCGGTTCGGTGGTCACCTCGGCGGGCCTGGTGTTCGCTGCGACCATGGCGTCGTTCGCATTCAGCGATCTGAAGGTGATGGCCCAGGTGGGTACAACGATCGCGCTGGGCCTGCTGTTCGACACGCTGGTGGTGCGGTCGTTCATGACACCCGCGGTGGCGGCGCTGCTGGGCAAGTGGTTCTGGTGGCCGCAGATCATCCGGCCGGAGCATTCGGACCGGAGGTTGGCGGCAGCGGGAGTGGAGCCCGTCGCGGCCCGGTGAACCGGCTTCGGCCGGGGCTTGCGCCCCGGCCGTCAGCGGGTGTCCTGGCTAGGGGCTGGAGCTGATGGTGACGTGCGGGGTGACCTGCGGAATCTGATCCTCGGACAGGCCGATGCACGCGCCGCTGTCGGCGCCGGTGCAGGGGATACCGTCGATCTCGGGGATGTCCGGGTTGGCAGCCGTGGTGGTGAAGCCCGACGAATCCGGTGAGTTCGGCACCATGAACGGCGTGCACTGCGTGGTGAACTGGTCCTCTTCCTCACCACTGCTGCAGGCTGCCTGCGCGGTCGCGGGGTTGAGGATGACCAGCGCGGCCGGGGCGCCGAGCGCGGCCAGGGCGAAGGCGGCGGCGAGCGCACGTTTGGTCAGGTCGGGCATGGAGCGGCTCCTCGTTCTTTGATAGTCGTCAGGATTGTACGGCTGAGTCACAGAAGTCACACGGGGAACTGACGGGGTTTGTGATGGGCGCATGATGGGGATATGAAGCTGCCCGTTGTCCTCGGTCTGGTCCTGACGTTGCTGATGTTGTTCCCCGGTGTGTCGTCGGCGTCGGTGGCCGCGCCTTCCGGGGATGTGGTGACGATCGGGGATCCGGACGCGTTGGGGCAGATCGATCTCTATGTCGACCCGCTGTGCCCCTACAGCGGCAAGATGATCCGGTCGCAGGGATCCGAGATCGGGCGGCGTATCGAAGACGGCTCGCTGCGGGTGAATCTGCGATTCGTGAACTTCCTTGAAAAGTACTCCGCGAGCGGCACTTACGATGCCCGGGCGATCGGCGCGGCTTTCGTGGTGGCGGGGCAGTCCGGGGCGAGTGATGTGACGTGGCGGTTTGTGCAGCAGATCTTTTCGGCTGAGCAGCAGCCGCACGAGGGCGGCGCGACGGATCTGTCGAATGACCAGCTGGCTGGGTTGGCCGCTTCGGTGGGTGCGCCTCCTGGTGCGGTGGATCAGATTCGGGTTGGGGTGTTTTTGGGGTACGACCCGCAGGCGATCGCGGCGTCGAACCTCGCGGTGCTGCACACGTTCCCGGAGCCCGGGGTGCCGACCGTCGTTGTCGGCGGGGAGCCGCTGGATGGGGAGTCGGATTGGTTGGCGCGGGTGCCGGGGTGAGTCGTGATGATGCCGGAGGATGCCTCCGACGCTGAACGGGACTTCGCCATCGAAGTCCTGCGAAAGCTTCTGCTCCGGATCGATGCGCGGCGCGGAGCCGACGTCGACGAGGTGTCCTCACTACCTGCTGGACTTCGAGGAGAACTGGCCGAGCAATTTCTCATGGGAGGTCGGCGAGCCGCCGATATTCGCTAGGTGGGCGACCTTCGCGCCGATTTGCCGACGAATCGGTCAGGGATCCGCGCACAATCGATGGTGGTGCCCTCGGAGCCGTCTTCTTCATGGACAGGCGACCGCGTGGTCCGCGCGTCGGAGCCCGGCGCTACGCGGATCCGCGTTAGCCATCGTGTCGGTTCCCCACGCGACGCCGTCCGGCTACGTCGAAGCAGGAGGATGTCATGAGAAGCGTTGTATTGGTGGCGGTACTGGTCGGCACGGCTATTGCGGTGAGCCCGCTGGCGTCGGCGGAACCGTCGTGGACCATGCCGAACCTGATCGGCAGGGACCTGCAGGGCGCCCAGGATTCGATCCAGTCGTTGACGCACGATGCGGTGTGGTCCACGAGCTCGACGGACCTGACCGGCAGGGGTCGGACGCAGATCAGCGACCGCGACTGGCAGGTGTGCAGCTCGACGCCGCCGCCCGGAGCGAAGTTCACCGCGACCACGAAGGTTGGTTTCGGGGTGGTGCGGTTCGATTCGGAGACATGTCCGTAGGCGGCGGGTCTGCCCGAACAGTGCGCCTTGGTGTTTCCTGTGTGCGATATCCTGCAGATTCTGATGCTGCTAGGTGGGGGCCATGGGGAGCAATCTGGATGTGGATGTCGATGTCGATGTCGGTGGCGTGCGTGCCGCCTCCTCGGCGAGCGCCGAGATCGCAACAACGCTCGCACGCGGCGATGCCACGCCGGAGGTCATGACGTGGCCGAGCCCGTCGCGCAGCGGACACCGGCCGAACTATCGAAGCTGTTCGTGTTTCCGGGGCAAGCCTGGGGCAAGGTGGACATTGCCTACGCCACGATACCGGGCGAGCCGCGGCTGATTGGTCCGCCCGACGAGGTGTGCCACGACGATCCGTTACGGGTCAGCAGCTACGCCGGGGTGTCGAGCAGTGATCAACCCGCCGACCTCGATGCGCTGGTGAAGTACAGCGGAATGCACTCTGACAACGGCAGCGATACACCCGTGCCTGTCGTCTATCGAGAGCATCCGGGTGTCGATTCCTTTGAGCGCATGCGGGCCTGGGGTTCGCTGTGCCAATCGCGCCGATCTGCGGTTCCGCAGGTCTGTAAGTCCAGCGGAGTGAAGCCCCTGTTCGTGGCCCTTGCGGCGACAATCGAGGGTGAGCAGGTGCTGGGGTATCGGCGGTTTGACCCGGTCGAGTTCGGAGGCGGGCACGCCGGCCATCCGTCGTGTGGTGCGACTGCTCGGGCGGCGCGCACTGTGCGCGTAGCCGGGCTGCTGATCCACACAGAATTGGCGGTGGACACGACTGATGGATCACCGGATTGGGCGCCTTCTGCTGCGGCATTGGATGAGCAGGTTGCGCAGGTCATCACGGCTATTCAGCACGCTCAATGAGATGTCGGGGGCCGGGCGTGCCGTCCGCGCTATGAACGTGGGAAGAAGGCGGCGCCAAGCCAAGTAGGCACGCCGAGATGCGCGGCGCCGGGCAAGGCGCGAGCGACAAGTACGGGGAGCCGACGCTGGTCGATGCCGTGCGGAATTCACTTGCAGACGGCCATCCGCTGGCCTTGCTGCAAGCGATGGGAGTGGTGGTGGAAAAGGGAACGCCGTATGTGTTCTCGCGCCTCACACTGGGTGAGTCAAACCCGCTAGGCCTCTCGGTGTTCGTCGATAACCTCTCCGTTGCAACGGATATCGAGCACACCATGGCTTTGGCGGTGCTCACCGAATTGATGGTTGACAACCCCGCGTTGCAGCGGCGATGCCGAGTGGAAGTCGAGTTCCGGGGTGGCCGGTTAGCGGCGTGGATCAGAGATCTCCCGCGCACACGGGTGTATCGCGCTGTCCGGATTGGGCACGCGCTCGGTGATCGCGACCAACTGCTGCTTGATGTTCGGATGGCCGATCATCAAGGGGCTGTCGCAGTCATGATCGACCACCTGGCATTCTCCGACGTCAGCGACCTCGGAGTCACGCGCGAATCATTCGATGCCGCTGTGGCGCACGCCCGCGACCTCGGCGCTCCGGTTGTCGAGATGGACCTCGCCGACGCACGCGCGTGGATCGAGCAGGGGGTGGAGAATGTCATCATCCCGCGCGCCGACGATTCGCGGCTCGGTTTCCCTGCGGTGCTGCGCTGGTTGCTCACCAGGCTGCCGGCGGGCGGGCAGCTTCGGAAGTCTCCGCGCGACGACTACCGCGCGGTGTCGACGGTGTTCGACGCGTTCTTCACCTCGCCGCAGGGCGCACGATTTACGCCGCGTGATGCGTATGAGGAACTACTCAGCCAGATCGTCGACAGCGGAACCGGGGATCCGTTGCGCTGGAGCGAATATCGCGCACGGCGCGCGATGGATTTTCTTTCGTATGATAGCTGTGGGACTGTGGATGTCCTGATCGACGCACCTGATTTGCTGCGCGTCTTCATACCGATTGCTCACGCGCTCAGTGGGATCGCACCCGCGCTGACCGACCGAGTGCTGGCAGTCATTGACGAAGCGGAGCCGGCGTTTCGCGAGCGGGTGATCGCGGAGGCAAAGAAGTGGGATGACTAGGACTGGGATTGGTCGGCGTAAACGTCGAGCTAGCCTTGAGTGGGAATGTCGAGTCGAGAGGGCCGCTGGTGATGAGCACGTCAGACGAGTTGTCGGATTCGCTACATGGAGCCTTGTCGAAAGCCCGCATCCCCGCTGAGAATCACGAGTTCATCCAGCGCATCACGGCCGCCATCGGAATCGCCGGGTACCGCGCTATGGCTGTCGATTCCAGCAAACCCTATGTACTGACCACCCGACGAGATGGACAGGCCGCCCTTCACATCCATTACGGGTTCACCAACGGATTCACCTCCGAGGACGAGATCGTCCGTGCTGCTGGCCAGGGCGTCGAACGTCAGGAAAGCTCTAGAAGAGGCACCTGGTACGTTGCTCATCCGCTGACGAAGGTGGCGCCGCGCGGTGAGCGTTCGCGCGACGTCCGACGTGAAGGCGGATTTTGCAGTTGCGGGATGCAGCTGTCGGTCAGCGGAGTGTGCGGGTCGTGTGACTAGGACGAGCTTGCACGGATTTGTCGCAACGGCGGGTTAGCCTCCCAGCGTGGACGTCGGCCTATACGAATCTCTGCTTACGCAACGACTCTGTTCCAGATCGCGTTGGTTGGCCGCTGCGGTACCGTCGCGGTGTCAATGCCCTTGAACCGCATTGCGCGATTCGTACCTTCGTCACAGTCGCCGATCTCCAGCTCATGCAACGCTCCGTCATATTCGGCACTCCAACACCCCGGTGCTCGGCCTGCGGAGACACGCGCCTGCGCTCACCGTCACCCCGCCAGTCACGAGCCCTGGCTACGATCACTCGACCCTGCCCAACGGAAACCAGGGATAGCGTGAGGATCGACGTAGTCGAGCGAGCTCCAAGTGTGCGTTGATCTGTGGCAACCATGTCCCTACCCATTAACCCCAGGCGGATTCCCCGTATGACAATCGTGACATCCACCCCGTCGCCTCCGGACCGCGGTTCACTCGACCCTCAGACCGCGACCCTTCTGGATAGCCACATAGCAAGTCAGAATGGGCTCTCCGTAGTTCTCTTCGGTCGCTGTTGCCGTCAACAACTAACGTTCCAAAAGAGTTACCCAAAGCCGGGACACTAGGAATTGACGTCAGAGTCGGCGAGACCATTCAGGACGCCGCCGTGCGACTCGAACAGCCATGGTCGCCACAGTGGCTCTTCGAGGCTGGTCATCACGTCGTCGACACGGGCGGTGCCGTCCTCGGCGCCAACGATGTAGCAACTACTGCCGGTGCGATCAAGTGGCAACCCCCGGTCCGACTGCCGCGAGTCGACGATAACGTCAACGTTGGTTCAAACGCCGACAGTCAGAACCGACGACTTGCGGGCGAAGTAGCTCTCGCCGCGCTCTGGCGTCGCGCAGCTACGGCGAACAGTATCGGGGTGCACGGGAAGACCGACATCCGTCCTCCGAAGACCCTGCAGGGGAACACCAGGGGAGCACGTTTCAAGAACGCGCTCCTTTATAGCTTCCGCCTCGGGCTCCCGAGCGATTGGATAATCGAGGGAGAACTTCCCCTCGAGAAGATCTATGGACTTCACCTTCGGCGAGACGTCGGAGCACGTAGTAGCGACATCGTGGTCTTCGATGAACGCAAACGACTCGTTGCAGTCATCAGCAGCAAATGGACGTGGCGTTCTGACAGAGGGACCGAAGCCGCGCAAATGGTGCCTCTCCGCCGGTACAGGCCGGATGTTCCGTACGTTCTCGTCACTTCCGAGGTGCCGCGTCTTCGAAACATTGCCGACGAAAGTGCTGAGGACAGGATCTACTGCGTCTGCCCCGAGTGGGCCGCTGCCGTGGTCACATTGCGGGAACTCGGCGATCCGCGAGTAGGCCCTATCAAATTCTCCACGTTGTCTGCCTTGCTTACCGAGGGTGAGCGTCTCATCGAAGTCCTTCAGCTCCGTGATGTGACCAACCTTATCGACGACTTACGAACCAGCGGTCGTCTCGGTTGAGTCGCCTGCGCCTCCTACGTCAGACCCTACGGCCTCCGCCACTGGGGTCGAAATCGCACGGTTTCCACGATCTGTGCCGCGACTTCGGTCGGATCTTCGTGCTCCCAGAACCGCAGCACGATCCAGCCCGCCTCATTGAGCACGGAGTTGACCCGCTCATCGCGAGCGCGGTTGGTGGTCACCTTTTTTGCCCAGAATTCTGCGTTCCGTTTGGCGACGGTGTGGTGCCGTGGACATCCATGCCAGAAACACCCGTCGATAAACACCGCGAGCCTCGCACGAGTGAACACGAGGTCGGCTTTGAGCCTTCGGTTACTCGTCAGTGGCGCAAAGTCCACTCGGTAGCGCAGTCCGGCGGCGTGAACCAACCGACGCACGGCCAGTTCGGGCAGGGTGTCTCGACGGCGGTTGGCTCGCATGCTCGCTCGAACCCCGGCACTAGACGCCCAACTGTCGGTCACAATATTCAGTGTGAACCCGCACCGGCGGTGACCGCTCAGGGCCGGAGCGGCAGCCGAGATCAGTTCCATTTCCCGAGGTAGAGACGCTGCCCGGCGAGTCGGTACCGGCGGTTGTCGGCGCCTGTCGATAGCATCACCGTGTGGTGGACATGATCGACCTGTTCGCAGGTTGCGGGGGCATGACGGCGGGATTCGTCGCTGAGAAGTACACCCCACTGCTCTCTGTCGAGTTCAACCTGCATGCCGCTGCGACGTACGCGGCCAATTTCGGCGAAGATCACACCATCTTCGGTGACATAAAGGATGTGGCCCGCAAGCAGATCCCACGCGCCGATCTGGTCGTCGGCGGCCCTCCCTGCCAGGGCTTTTCAAACCTTGGCTCGAAGAACATCGATGATCCACGCAACCAGCTGTGGCGCGAATACCTGCGCGTGGTCAGTATCGCGAAGCCCAAGGTATTCGTCATCGAGAACGTCGACCGCTTCTTGAAATCGGCCGAGTTCGAGCTGCTAAAGAACGAGGCGGACTGCGGATCACTCAAGGGCTACAAGTTGAGCTACGGTCACCTTAATGCCGCAGACTTCGGCGTCGCCCAGCGACGCATTCGCACCATCGTCATCGGCTCCCGAGTCGGTCAGATAGAGCTGCCGAAGGCAACCCACGCGAGAAATCCCGCGCCCGGGTCCGAGCTGCTGCGATGGAACGGCACCAAGACGCAGATCAAAGACCTCCCCGCGCGGCCCCCGACCAACAGTCTGCCCGCGAGCACGGTCCAGTTCTTCGGTGAAATCGTGCCGGGAGTGTTCAAGGCCCCACAACTGCACATCGGCCGCAACCCGACACAGCTGTCGTTGCAGCGATACGACCATGTGCCGCCAGGTGGCGGCCGCTTCGATGTGCCCGATCATCTACTGCCACGCTGCTGGCGCGAGAAGCCCACTGGCACAACCGATGTCATGGGCCGAATGCAGTGGGATTTCCCTTCACACACAATCCGAACCGAGTTTTACAAGCCAGAGAAAGGTGCGTACTTACACCCGCAGTGGGATGCTCGCGGCCGCAAACGGGTGAACCGACCGATCACACATCTGGAGGCCGCGCGATTACAGGGCTTTCACGACGACTTCCTCTGGTGTGGGACCAAAATCGAAATCGCCCGCCAGATCGGCAACGCGGTCCCAGTCGGCCTCGCTCAGGTAATCGCGAAGCACCTCAAGCCGTACCTGTGAGCGAGCCGGATTCTCTGCCGTTCGACATCGCGTTTCCGCCGTCTGTCGAGGCGCCGGAAGCAGGATTCCAGGATTCACGCGCTCGCGCAATCCGTCGTCGCCGCAACACCTTCCGCGAGCATCCGGCGCCTACCCAGCCAATGGGAAAGATGCTGCGGGCGTGGACGTTACACAGCGGGTTGGACCAGGAAGCCCCCGCCGAGTTGACACCGTTCGTCGACTGGTTCGAGAAAGAACCCGAAGCGCGTGAACGATTCCGGTGGGCCCTGCGCGACTCGCTCGACGAACTGCTGGACGGACAGCGGACCGGACGGTGGGCGTATCAACACCTGTCGAAGACCGAGAAGACGTACCTGGGCACCGCCGTCGAGGTAAATCTGACCAAGGAGTTCGAGTTTCCGAACGGCGAACACCTCGACTGGCGGATCGCCGGCATCGACATCGACTGCAAGTTCTCAAAGGATCTCGGCGGATGGGAGATCCCCATGGAGATGTACCTGTGTGTCGACCACGGCGGACGTCAGGGCAAAGCAGATCACCCTGCGCTGTTGACATGGTTCGACGACACAACAAACCAATGGGCGGCAGGGCTCGTCACAGTCACCGACGACCGGCTGTGGTGGAGATCTGACAAGACAACGGGTGCGTTGATCCGCGGCTATAACCGAGACAACAAGCGGCGGTTGGCCGACACCTCCGCAGGAATCGTGTTCTGGCTATGGGGAGGTCTCCAGGTCGACCTGCCGCACAATCTCCTACTCAATCTAGACATGGACGCGCGCGGACGCATCTTGTCACCGAACTTGTCGGGCCAGAAGCGCGTCGACCAGCTCTTCCGTGAAGTGCAGGGAAGTATCGTCGGCCGTGAGACCGTCCTAACTGTGGCACAGCAAGACGACGCTCCGAAGCGTGTTCGCGACGCCCGGAAGGCACTTGGGCCAGAGGGCATCGTGATACTTGGCCACCAAGACGCGCATCCCACAATCGCTGCGGCCCTGGGTCTTCCAGTGCCGGTGAAGGGTGAGTGGATCGCTGTGCGACTCGCCCCTGCGTCGGAGGGCAGCAGTCTTCCATTCGTGACCGTACAGGGACGGCCGTGGGCAGTAGCTGGAGACAACGATCCACCCGTCGCAGCGCCAATGGACTACCGACGGTTGAACTGACGAATGCCGCACTCCATGTTGCACGCATTGAATCCGGCGCAGAATGCCTCCCTTCGTACAAGATCATCCGTCGGTTTGCAGCTCCGTCAATCTGATCGACTGCACATCCGTTGCAGCCGACACTGATTGGAACGAAGCAATTGACCGAGAAGCTGTCGGCCTCGACCAAGCCCAGTGCCGATGACCGCAAGATTCTCGCGGGAGCGAAAGGCGCCGTGGCTGCACTGAACGCGACGAAGCCCGGGCGACCGAGCGGCAGATCCGCCAACTGCGTCAGGGCTGGATGAGGAGCTGTGCTCACGCGGCGAAGTAGGGAGCGGGGCGTGTCCGAGAACGTTCATCGGCTGCTGGTGGCATGGGAGGCTCTTGGCAATCCCGATCGGTGGTTCAGACCCGAGGGTTACCACCAGGGCCTTACGCTCTGCATCATCGATGCGATCCAGTCGACCGGTTCCCACTACAACAGCGTCCGGAAAGTCGTCGGCCGCTACCGCGAATATCGCGGGGATGCGGCGATCACAGACGGTACGACAGAACTCCTTGCCACGTTCGACGCACTCGGCGGCGTCGAACCGTGGGCGCGCGAGATCGGCAACCAGAGGCCGGCCTCGACACGCAAGGGGGCCGCGTTGAAGGCCGCCGTTATTCAACAGGTTGCTCGCAATCTTCATGACGACGGTGTGCGGACCACAGGCGACCTCCAGGTCCGTGGCGCGTTGGAACCTAACAACGAGGCTCTGCGGCTGGCCACCAAGAAATTGTGGACGGGGGTCGAGGCCCAGTCCTCAGGCGTCACTTGGCATTACGCGCTCATGCTTGCCGGCCTGCCGGGCGTCAAAGCTGATCGGATGGTGCTCCGTTTCGTCAGCCGTGCACTCAACGGCGTCGAGGTGTCACCGGAATACGCGGCCTCCCTGGTTCGGGACGCAGCGAAACTCATGGGCGTGTCCGCAACTGATCTTGACCACGCGATCTGGCGGAAGGAATCGGGCCGGCCCGTTTCGGTGGACCCCGAGGACGAGCAACAGCCGGTGCTCGAGGAATCCGACGGCCGTGAGGCTGGCAATCGGTGACCTCCCTCATCGCATGGCTCGACGCGTCGAGCGAGGATCAGCGGCGGATGCGCGAGATCGTGAACCTATTCAGCGAGCGCGAAAGTCGTGACGAACTCGGAATCGGCCAGGTCCGCGACGCGCTGAGCGACCTGCTGTGGCCGGGCACCTCCACCCTGTTCACCCGTGCCCGGTATTTCCTTTTCATCCCGTGGTGCTACCGCGCCGCCGCGGAAACCCGCAGCAACGTCGAAAAATCAACGGCGCTCGCAGATCGCAACGAACGGCGTCTCATCCGAGGCCTTCTCAACGCCGGCGCGAAGGACGGCGTGGTTGGTGCCACCGCTGGTACGGCGCTCAAGAACTTGCCATCCGCGCTGTACTGGGGCGGGATGCGCGTGCACGGCATCCTCAACGATGCCACCCTCAACAGAGATGATGCGATTGCCGCAGAGGTCGCCCGCATCCACACCCGCCGCCCCGCTATTAACGAGTTCGAGGACGCGGCGGCGGTCTGGCACGCGGGGGCGTTCCACGCAACCTTGCCGCCGATGCCGGCCGGGTTCCCGGCCGAGGTCACTGGTGGGTTCGACATGCCCAACAGCGAGGCTGCATGGCTCCGGGACCGGATGCTCGACAGCTCGCCCGACACGATGCTCGAACATGCACTTCACCACCGGCCCGACGCTGAAAGCGCTGTCCCGTGGGAAGATTCGGTGCTGATGTCAGCTGACGGTGAGCGCAGGAACGTGCTCGAGGATGCGCGCCGGTTCTCCGTCCTGATGAACAGTGCCTCCCTGCTGTACAACCTCCTGCTGGCGGAAGAGTATGAGGAGGAGGGCTTCGACCGCGTGGACAACCCGGTCGAGACGTACCGGCAGCGCATCGACGAATGGGCGAGCCAAGCGACCGTGCAGGACGACATCAACAACTGGAACATCGCCGACTTCTGGAGCCGTGTCCTGCATAAGAATCCAGGGGTGAACCCGTGGTCGCGCCGATTCATCGATGACTGGCTCGACCTGCTGGGGGCTGCCGACCTCGCTTCGCTCGCAGACAACGCGGACATGCGCGCGTTCATCCGCCGCCGCGAACGAGAGCACAAGCGATCGCAGGCGAGGCTGGTGAACAAGCGCCTGCTCCAATCGTGGCTCGGATCGTCGGGCAGCGGTCAGCTGGTCTACCGGTGGACTCAGCTGCGCCCGGTGCTCCACGACATCCACGACGGGTTGGAGCGTCCCGATGCTTGAGCCGGACACCCGTGCGGCGTTGACCGAGCAGCTTCGACCGCCCAGCGGATTTCAGCTGGCCCACGCCGTCGCGACGACCTTCACCCTCGACCTGACCGCGGCCTTGTCCATCCCACTCGCCTTCGCGGCCCATCGCGTTCGAGAGAGCCGAGACCCGATCGCCATCTTGGACGCGGTGCGGCGAGCGGCCGACAAGATCGACGTGTTCGCCCAAGCCGGCCAGGTGTTCGAGCCACGCGCCTCATCCGACTTGTTCGCGCTCCTGGAACCGATGATCCACCCCGTCCAGGCGCCTCGCCAGAACCTGCTTTTTCACCCGAAGGTGTGGGTGCTGGAATACGCCAGCGGTGATGCTCGCAGCTACCGGATGCTCTGCGCGAGCCGCAATCTCACCAATGACCGAAGCTGGGACCTTGTCGTCAGGCTCGACGGAACCAGCGCTGACGGCCCAACCGAACAGAGCGCACCGTTAACAGCATTCGTCCGGGCCCTACCCGCAATGGCCGTGCAACCGTTGCCACCGACGCGCATCACCCGGATCGCCGCGCTGGCCGACGCGATCGCCGCAATCGAGTGGGAACGCCCGCCGGATGTCCGGGCCCTCCGGTTCCACCCTTTCGGAGTCCCTGGCGTCCCCGTGACTCCGCTGCGTGATCTTTTCTCAGGCATTCGCCACGGCATCATCTCGCCGTTCGTCAGCGATGACGGCATCGCCCGGACCATTCCTGTGCAGTCGAACCCGGTCGTCGTCCTGTCCCGGCGGGAGCAACTCGATCGCTTGACTAGTGAAACGTTGAGTCGGGTCGAGGCGGTGATTCTCGACGATGCCGCCAACGACGAGCTCGCTGGCGACAGTGACCTTCCGGAGCCGACATCAGACGATACCGCCCCGCTGGCGCCTCTTGAGTCGCTGGCCGGACTCCACGCGAAAGCCTATGTCGTCGATCGGCAGTCGGGATCGCACCTGATCGTCGGCTCGGCCAACGCGACCGTGCCAGCGTTCGGTGGCAACGTGGAGTTTCTTGTCGAATTCGAAGGTCCGCGCACGAAATTCGGCGTGGCTGCATTGCTTGGCGAGCAAGCGCGGCTGCGAGCGCTCACCATTCCGTACGAGCCCGTCGGGGATGAGGTCATTCCGCCCGATGAACTGGCCGATCACGCGCTCGACCAGGTCCTGCGTGAGTTGGCGTCTCGTCGCTACTTCGCGCAGGTCGAGGCCGAAGAACCTGATATTGAAACCGAAGGTGCCGAGGTAACTCCGCACTACCGGATACGGCTGTCCGCAGACGGAGGCCTGCGCGTCCCAGACGGGATGAAGACCCGGGCCTGTCTGCTAACCCGCCCCGCCAACACCGAAGGGGTACCCGGAGAGCCCGTTCAGTTCGAGCGGCTCGCGCTCACCGACATCACACCGTTCGTCGTACTCAGGGTTACCGATCGACGTGACGTCACGGTCTCCACCGTCGTCGCGGCGGTTCTGGACGGGGACATCTCCGGCCGCCAAGATGCAGTCATCGCCCGTCAACTCGTCGACCGCTCGGCCTTCATGCGGCTGTTGGCGCTACTCCTCGCCATGGAAAGCGGTGACGGCTCGCTGCAGTTCGACGCGATAGGCGCTGCCGGTGCCGGCTGGGACGAAGACGGCAACGGACTGTTCGAAACGCTGGTGCGGGCAATCGGTGTCGAGCACGGCGGGTTGGCCGACGTGCGACGCATCGTCGAACACGTGCGGGCCGCGGAGGACCGACGCACAGACGGGGGAGGGTCCGTGCTTCCCGATGGTTTCGACGAACTCTGGGAATCGGTTTGGAGCGCGTATTCCGCGAGGTCGGCGGTGTCAACGGATGCGCAGTGAGGACGTTGAGCGAATCCTTTCTGGCCTCAAGGGTTTCCAACGCGATGCGGTGACGCACGTCGTCGACCGACTGTATGGGCCGCAGGCCACCAGCGGACGGTTCCTGATCGCCGATGAGACAGGGCTCGGCAAGAGCATCATCGCGCGCGGTGTCGTCGCATCCGCCATCGCGGAGTTGCAGGCTGCCTCGCACATCGGTCGCATCGGCGTGGTGTACATCTGCTCCAGTACAGACCTTGCCAAACAGAATCTACAGCGGCTCAACGTGACCGGTGACCCACTCGTCGGCATCACCAGCCGGTTGACGCTGCTGGCGTTGGAGACCCGGCGGCTCGCCTCGGGATCGGCGCTCGATGGCAAGAAGGTCAATCTCGTATCCTTCACACCTGGAACGTCATTCGACATGGGATGGCAGACGGGGTCGCAGGTAGAACGTCAACTCCTGCACGTCCTCCTCAATGGAATGACGGACTCCGGACTGGAAACTGAGCGCGCGTCCGCGGTGTTCTTTCAAGGCCAAGTGCGGAAGTTAGTGGATTTCCGGGCAGGCATCGAGAGGATGCGTGAGCAGCTCGGGGAGGGGCCAGACGAAGTCATCCTCCGCGAGTTCTCCGAGTCAATCGGTGCGGGCGGCCTCCGTGGCGAGTTCGATGCCGCATGTGGCCGCCTCCAGGGGTTGGCCGCGGTCCCCGACGAGATGAAGCCCGAGGTCAAGAGCATCACCTCCCGGCTTCGCGGCGCTCTCGCGAAAGCGAGCGTGGAATCGCTCGAACCCGACCTCGTGATCCTCGATGAGTTTCAACGCTTTCGGCACCTCATCGACTCTGGCAGTGACAGCCCGGCGAGCGAACTCGCACACCACCTGTTCAACTACCGCGACGCCAAGGTGTTGTTGCTCTCCGCGACCCCCTACAAGCCCTACACCACCGTCGCAGGCGACAACGAGGACGATCACTACCAAGATTTCATGACGACGTTGAGCTTCCTCGCGTCCGGAGATCAGTCTTCGCTAGAGCGCATCCGCACGGCTTTTCGTCGTTATCGGCAGGCGATCGTCGCCGGGTCGAACGCATCGAGCGAAGCTGCGGAACTGCGTCATACGCTGATCCCGTTTATGAGTCGCTCCGAACGTCCGCGCCTCGAAGAAGGTCGCGATCTGCTAGTCCGACGGGTGGAGAGTCGCGTACCGGCACCGGAAGACCTGCAGGGCTACGCAGCACTGCAGGCCTTTGCGCGTGAAGTCGACTCTCCCGTGAGCCTGGACTATTGGAAGTCCATCCCGTACTTCGCCAGCTTCATGGACGGGTATCGTCCGGGCGAACGAGCCCGAATGCAATTCGAAACTGGCACCGCGACAGCGGAACTGAGATCATCGATCGGTCAACTTCGGTCGGTTGATGCCCGTGCCATCCGATGCTATGAGGCCATCGACTACGGCAACGAACGATTGCGGGCATTCGCCGCGGAGACAATCGAGCACGACTGGTGGAAGCTACTGTGGATTCCGCCATCGATGCCGTATCTGACGCCGGGCGGGATCTTCGCCGGATTTTCCGACGGCTCCGTCACGAAGCGCCTGATCTTCTCGGCCTGGGCCAGCGCCCCGACGTCGATCGCGAGCCTGCTCAGCTACGAGGCCGAACGACGAATGGTCGCGGGGGCCGGGCTGAGCGAAAACTCTGCGGAGGCCAGAAGATCGGTGCCGACTCGCTTCGACTACGTGATGCGGGAAGGCCGTGCCGCCAGCATGTCGACGTTGGCTTTGTTTTGGCCACATCCCGGGCTCGCTGGTCTTGCTGATCCACTTGCCCTTCGCTCCGATGGCGATCAGACAATGGATCCTGATGCAGCACACGAGCTGGTTGCCCGACGTCTTCGATCGGGGAACGAGGATGTCGATGAGGGCGCTCGGATCGAAGAGCCGTGGGAGGCGTTCTTCGTCTGGCCGGGAAGTTGGCCGGCCGGCGCACACCGGCGTTCGGACGTCGCCGCGTACTGGCTCGTAGGGGGCGGCGACACAACCAAGAATGAAGGAGATGCCGAATCCGGGATTGCGATCCGCCAGCACGCGAAGCTGGCCCTCGACCAACCAGCCTCGCCGCGCTGGCATCAAGATCTGGCACTGCTCGCGCTGTACAGTCCTGGCAATGTGGCTTACCGAGCCCTTGCCCGAGTCTGCGACGAGATCGATCAGGACCTGCGGACGGCCCTGTGGCATACGGCCGCACGGCTTGCCAATGGCCTTCGCGCGCTGTTCAACCGGATGGACGTCATGTATTTGCTCGACCAGCTGCACGGCCGGGAGCAGCCCTACTGGCGAAGGGTAATCCAGTACTGCGCCGACGGAAACTTGCAGTCGGTGCTCGACGAGTACTGCTTCCAACTGAAGCTCGAACGTGGCGGTTCGCGGATCGACGCCGCGGCGCTGCACCAGATTGCAGATCGTGCGATCGAGGCCTTGACTCTTCGAGCTTCGCACTACACAGCCCGTGCCGCGGGCGAGGGCTTCGAGAAGGTTCCGATCACCGTACGGTTCGCGCTGCGATACGGCAGCGCAGCCAAGGACACCGAAAGCGTGCGGGCCCCGGAGGTGCGCAACGCCTTCAACAGCCCGTTCTGGCCTTTTGTCTTGGCGTCAACCAGCGTCGGGCAAGAGGGAATCGACTTTCATTGGTGGAGCCATGCAGTCGTGCATTGGAACCTGCCGTCCAACCCGGTCGATTTCGAACAGCGTGAAGGGCGGGTCAACCGCTTTGGCGGGCATGCGGTTCGGAAGAACATTGCGTCGGCTCATGGGCGGGATGCACTCGCCGCGGCGCGGGACGGGCAGCATCCCTGGCAACTCGCCTTCGCCGCCGCGGTTGACCACGAGGAGCTTGGCGAGTTCTCACCCTGGTGGATTTATCCCGGTGCTGCCCGAGTGGAACGGATGGTGGTGCACTTCCCACTCAGCCGTGAAGACGCACAGTACGAACGACTCCGGGACTCCCTCACGCTCTATCGCATGATGCTCGGTCAGCCGCGCCAGGAGGACATGATGGAGTTGTTGCGACAGCGCGGCGTGAATGAAAGCGAGGTGGCCCAGCTGGATTTACGGCCACCCGTGCGGGGTAGGCCGGCCACAGCCAGCGATTCAGGTCCCATATGTCGGTGACTCGTAGTTCAATCACGTGGTGGTAAATCACGTGGTGGTAAGAAGCGTGCGTGGGCCCGAAGTAGATGCTGAGCAGTCCGTTCAGGACGCCATCCTGCAACTGTTGGATGCCGACGACGAGCTCGACGCGGCGGCGCGAGAAGTTGTACTCAGCGCCCTCGCTGACGTCGTCGACGAGACCGACAGCGCAGCAGAAACCGACTGGTCACCGACCTACCTGACCGACATCGCCGTCACTGGATTCCGTGGCATCGGCCGGACGGCCAAGCTCGAGCTGCACCCTGCGCCGGGACTGACGGTGATCAGCGGCCGGAACGGTTCCGGCAAGTCCAGTTTCGCGGAGGCCGTCGAGCTCGCCCTCACCGGCACCAGCTACCGCTGGCTTGGCAAGCAGGCACTCTGGTCGGAAGCCTGGCGCAACCTGCACAAGCCACATCCGTGTTCCCTACGCGTCGGATTCGCCCGCGAGGGTAGTGGTCCGGTGAAGGTCGGTGTGGACTGGGAGGTAGGCGCGGAGCTCGCCGATCGCAAGCTGTGGACGCAACGTGAAGGCAGGGAGTGCACCCCAGGACTCGACAGTCTCGGCTGGACGCACCCCCTGGAGCTGTACCGCCCCGTTCTCACCTACGAGGAGCTCGGCCGCCTCTTCGACGGCGGACCATCGGCTTTGTATGACGCATTGGCTAAATTGCTCGGACTGGAAGTTCTTTCCGCTGTCGAGAAGAGACTGTCCGAAAATCTCAAGGATGCGAAATCAGTGCGGGACGCAGCCGACTCAACACGCAAGCGGGCCATCGCAGCACTGTCGGATTCCGCCGATCAACGGGCCGAGAAGCTCGTGAAACTTCTGAAGAAGCATGTCCGGCCACTCGACGAGATCGTCGCGATAGTGACTGGCGCGGACCAAACCGCAGAGGATGCCGTCGGCGCGCTTCGGGCACTCAGCGCAATGGAAGTGCCGACTCCCAATGATCTTGAATCATCGGCTACCCGATTGCGAGGAGCCGTCGAGGAGCACCATCGCCACGAACTCGACATGGTGGCGCTGGCATCGGAACGAGTTGACTTGCTGCACCGGGCTCTAAACTTCCATTCGCGCGTAGGCGACGTCGATTGCCCAGTGTGTGGAGAAGGCTGGCTGGATGCGGGTTGGGCCGAGCAGGCGCAGACCGCAGTTTTAGACGGCGAAGCAACAGCGGCCGAATACCGTGCAGCCGCAGCCGAGCTGAAGAGCGCGAGGGCTGCTGCAGACGCGTTGATGGCGCAACTACAGCCCGCGGGTGCCCTCCGGGGCGTTGACCTGCCGACCCTGCCGACCTACAACGAAGCAGCCGAGCGGGCCCGTGTAGCGCCTGATGACCACGTCGCGTGTGCGGATCATCTGGAGTCCGTAGTGCTTGACGCACTCGGTGCTGCCGAAGCGCTACGTAGCGAGGCGGCTGCGGCACTGGCAAGTCGTGAGGATGCCTGGGGTCCAGTGGCGGCGCAGGTCGCGGCGTGGGTCGCGGACGAGCACCGCGCGCAGCAACTGGACGTACAGTACAAAGCGACCAACGCGGCGAAGAACTGGGCTATTAAACAAGGGAAGGACTTTCGCAATCTGCGACTCGAACCGATCGCTGCTCAAGCACGCCAGATCTGGAGCGAACTGCGACTGGAAAGCAATGTCGACCTCGGTGACATCAGCCTGACTGGTACGGCAACGAAACGTAAGGCCATCCTCGGCGGATCGGTTGACGGCGAGCCGACGCAGGCGCTTTCGGTGATGAGCCAGGGTGAACAGAACGCTGTCGCCCTGGCGTTGTTCCTGCCCCGCGCGACCTCGGTGAAGAGCCCGTTCAGATTTGTGGTGCTCGATGATCCGATCCAAGCGATGGACCCGTCCAAGATTGACGGCTTCGTGCGGGTGCTCACAGATATCGCACGAACGCACCAGATTATCGTCTTCTCCCACGACGACAGGCTGGCGTCCGTCATCCGGGAGACCGGCATCGACGCGCGGCTCATCGAAGTGATGCGGGAATCAGGGTCCAAGGTCAGGGTGCGACCCAACGTGGATCCCGCACGAAGGTTGATCTCTGATGCGTTCGCGATGATTCAAGACGACCGCCTCGCTGATGAGGTCAAGGGCCGAGTTGCGCCCAATCTGTTCCGGATGGCTCTGGAATCGGCTGCCAAACAAGCTCATTACGCGAGGCAGTCCGCAGCGGGCAAGTCTCGAACGGCGGCAGAGGAGCAGTGGCAGGCTGCAAAGACAACCAGACAGTGCCTAGCCCTGGCTGTTCTGGGCGACGGAAAGGCGGACGTCACCGGCTGGCTGGAAGCTCGACGGGGTCGAAAGAACGTGCTGGATATCGGAAATGCCGGCGCGCACGGGCGGGTTGGAAAGCTGTCGAAGCTAGACGTGCGGGATCTCGAGGAAGCGGTCCGGGACCTCTTGGGATCCCGATGAGTGCACTTGAGCTGTTGGGACAGGCCCAACGCATCATAAATGAGTCGCGAGCTGACGGTCTGTCCTCACGCATGGCTGCGTTTCTGGCGCGTCAGGCGCTTGAAGAGATTGTCGACCAACGCTGCATGAGTGTCGGCGCACCCGCTCAGTGGGCCAGTGCTCGCAGCAAGTTGGTGGTGTTGCGGTCACTGGATAGCGAGGAGGCCGCTGACGCCGCAGCGAGGGCCTGGAGCCGGCTCAGTGCGGCGTGCCACGTGCACGCGTTTGAGTTGCACCCGTCGGCTGCGGAGATTGAGTATCTGTGCGGCGTCGTCGCGTCGCTCGTCCCCGTTCGCTGAACCCTTTCGCCGCTTCTCGGTCTGCCCATACCTACACGCGTACCTGCGAACGCTGGCACGGCCGTCCTTGGCTCGGTAGCCCAAGCCCTAGGCAACTGTCCCGGTGCTGCGACCTTCGTGGCGGATGTGAATTGACCTGATCTCGACGGCAACCGTGATAGGAACAATCGTGCAGTCCCGCGTACAGACGTTGGGTGCAATTGTAGGCCGTGGTAGGGCAAAGGGGAGTGCATGCCTGCAAAACTCACGCGGGATCAGCGTACTGATCGGCTCATCGCGAAGACCCGACTGCGTGTGGAACAAACTTCACCGGATGCAAGGCTGCTGAGACATATGCCTAGCAGCACGTTGGGAGTCCTCATTCGCGAATGCGGGTACGCGAGGACCTCTGCGAAGCTGCTTAGCGACCTCTGCGACAGACTACGAGAGGTCGGCGTCGAGTTCAGCCCCGAACTGACTGATCCGTTCAATACCCCGAAAACGCGGATCTACTTCTTCGATGCAGAACGAAATATGAAGGGGCTTCAGCCAACTCGGGAGCTGTTCAAGCAGGAAGCAGAGCTGTCACGGTTCCTGTGGCTGAATAAGAAGTTCCTCGCGAACGCGACCAAGAATTTGCGGCTTACGGACCTTGAGAAGCGTCTCGCACCGGGCGCAACGATTGACCTCCTTGCTATCGATACGAAGACGCGCGAGCTGGTTGGCATCGAACTGAAGGCAGAAGAGCCGGACCAGGGGATTGTGGCGCAGGCGGCGAAGTATATGAAGGGGCTGAAGTCACTAGCTGAAAGTGAAGGGCTCAAAGGTGCGCGCCTGATGATCGTCACGGGTCAGCCTGACGAGGAGTTGCAAGAGAATGTGCAGGCGCACGCGGAGAGAATCGGGGTCAGAACTGATTGGTTTCTCTACCGCGTGAAGTTCGAGCTGAAGCAGGCGTAGCACGCTCTCGGGACTTAGCCACGATCCGTGGATCAACTTCGTTGAGGTGTATGGGGAGTTAATGGTGGCATCTTGGAGTCACGGGCAGCGTGTAGCCGCTGTGGCCTGACCCCGATCGGTTGATCCATGGCTTATGAGAGTCTTGCGGCCCACGTTGTGGGCAGGAAGGCTCGACAAGATAATGGCGACGAGGAAACGGCACAGTCCGGAGCAGATTGTGCGCAAGCTGATGGCTGCTGACCGGCTGTTGGCCGAGGGCAAGGACACCGCGGCGGTCTGCCGCGAACTGGGTGTGTCCGAGGCCACCTATCACCGGTGGCGCAACCAGTTCGGCAGCCTGAAGGCCGAGGACGCCAAACGGCTCAAGGACCTCGAACGCGAGAACGCCGCCCTCAAACGGCTGTTGGCCGACGCGGAGCTGGAGAAGGACGCGCTGCGGGAGATCGCCAAGGGAAACTTCTAGGCCCGGAACGCCGGCGGGCCGCCGTTCGTCACCTCCAGCGCGTGCTGGGGGTCAGCGAGCGGTTCGCTTGCCGCGTCACCGGGCAACACCCAACGCCACGAACCCACGTCGGCGACACCAGAGGATCCCGACGCCGCCTTACGGGACTGGCTGCGCAGCTACGCCAAGAAACACCCCCGACGGGGATTCCGGCCGGCCTACCACGACGCCCGCGGTGAAGGCTGGGTCATCAATCACAAGAAGATCCAACGGCTTTGGCGGGAGGAAGGGCTAAGGGTTCCGCAGCGGCGCAAACGAAAGCGGCACGGCACATCCACCGCCGCGCCGGAGGTCGTCGCCGATGCACCCGATCGGGTGTGGGCAGTGGACTTCCAGTTCGACGTGACCACCGACAGGCGGCCGATCAAGATCGTGTCGATCATCGACGAGCACACCCGCGAATGCCTCGGCGGCATGGTCGAGCGCAGCATCACCGGCGATCACCTCATCGACGAGCTCGACCGCGTGGCGGCCGAACGTGGGACCTATCCCGCGGTGCTTCGGTGCGACAACGGGCCCGAATTAGCTTGTGGTGCAATGGCTGACTTGGCCGATGGCCAAGTCGGGTTGCACTTCATCCCACCCGGCGAACCCTGGCGAAACGGTTACGTCGAATCGTTCAACTCCCGCATCCGCGACGAATGCCTCAACATCAACAGATTCTGGTCGCTGGCCCAGGCCCGCGTGGTCATCGGCGACTGGAAGCACGGCTACAACCACCACCGCCGACACTCATCGCTGGGCTACCTACCCCCAGCCCGCTATGCTGCCGCCTGTACCCACCGATGAACGACTTTCGTTCGCCGTGGACCAGTTCACGGGGTCCGGTCAACACCACACAAGCCCTGCCCCCGCGGAGGGGACTGCCCAGGACTAAACCCCTGCTGTTTGGGGTATCAGCCTTTCGTCGAAACTGCACCTGTCGATCGCGCGGACGCAGAAACGGCACTCTCGTTCGAAGGACCTGAAGGAGTTGTGACGATGTTTGGTGGAGCAGCCGGACCCGGATCGGTCGTCGGATCAGACGAGCAGCGATTGCTCGCGGCGGCGGAGGGTGTGTTGATGGCACTTCGCCGATGCACTCCGCAAGCTGCGGTGGACGAACTGCGTGGGGCTGCGCACCGGCATGGTGTTCCGCTATCGACGATCGCGCTGGCATTGGTCGATCTGGCTTCCTGTCGGCCGATAGAGGGCACGCCGGGCCCGGCTCATATTGCCGCGCAAGAGGAATGGGGTTCATTGCTCGGCAGCTCCGAGGCGGCCGCTGCCTAGGCTGCGCGCGGCCCGTCGGCTCCCGGGCAGAATGAACGCCATGAGAGTCGCGGTTCTGGGTACGGGTGCCATGGGCGCCGGCATGGCGCAGTCGTTACTGCGTGAGGGAATCGAGGTGGCGGTCTGGAACCGCACGCCCGAGCGGGCGCGGCCGCTGGCCGCCGACGGCGCCGAGGTAGCCTCCGATCCGGCCGATGCCGTCAGAGGTGCCGACGTCGTGGTGGCGATGCTCTTCGATGCGGCAGCGACGCTCGAGGTGATGACCACGGTGCTGCCTGCTTTGGAGGCCGACGCGGTGTTCGTCCAGTGCGCGACCGTCGGCACCGATGCCGCCGAGCAGACCGCGGCCCTTGCCGCTCAGCACGAGGTGGCGTTCCTGGATTGTCCGGTGCTGGGCACCAAAGTGCCTGCCGAGCAAGGCAACCTCGTGATGCTGGCCTCCGGCGACCCCGGTCTGCGTGAACGGGTGCAGCCGGCGTTCGACGCCATGGGGAGCAAGACGATCTGGGTAGGTGACGAGCCGGGCTTGGGGTCTCAGCTCAAGCTCGTCTGCAACGCCTGGATCAGCGCCCTGGCCGCCGCCATTGGCCAGTCATTCGCCCTGGCCAAGAGCTTGGGCTTGGATCAGCGACTCATCTTGGAAGCGTTCGATGGGTCCGCCGCGGGCTCGCCATACCTGCAGTTGAAGGGCAAGGCGATCATCGAATCGTCCTATGCGCCGCAGTTCAGTGTCGACGGTGTCCGCAAGGACACCGGACTGATCCGTGACGCGATTGCGGCAGCGGGGCTGTCGACCGCCTTGGTGGACGGGGTCCGCGCCGCGTTCGACGCCGCCAGCGAAGCCGGCCACGGCGGCGAGGACATGGCCGCGGTGTATTTCGGCTTCTGAATCCGGGCGCAGACTCGCTCGGTTGGCGACTGGACGGGGCGTGTTCTGGGCTGGAGACCGACGTCTACCTGGCGCAACTCGCCCAAACTGACCAGGGCAGCCACCCACTTTTGATGCGGGTGTTCGCCATGTCGCGGTGCTCATCACGCAGCCCGAGCCCTGAGCAGGTGCGTGGTGGTCGGTCACAAATGGGTAACCTCATCCCTGAAGTCGACGGATCAGGGGGAAGTCCATGAGCCTCGTACTGGGCCTTTCGGTGACGACGAGGGATATACGCGGCGAGCTGGTTGACGGCGCCACCGGTGAGGGAGACCACCTGGACCGGGCGGTGCTCGACGCCGCAGGCATCCAGGACTACCTGGCCACACTGCCCGCCGATGAGGAGCTTGCCGCCGTCGGGCTGACCTGGACGCCGGACGCCGAGTCGGACGCGATCAAGGTGCGCGAGGCGCTCGATGTCTACGGCGGGGGAGCACCCGTGGTGGCCATCCGGGAAGTCGAAGCCACCGAAGCCCTCGCCCGCGGCATCGCCGAGATGACGGGGCATGACTTCCTGGTCGTGTGCATCGTCGAACCGGATGCGGCGGTGGTCGCGACCGTCGACGGTTACCACGTGGCGGTGGAACAGATCGACCGCATGGATGCCGCCACGCTGATCGAGCGGGTGTGCGCGGTGGTGCGCAGTGCGCGCCCCAGCCCGGACGCCGTGTTCGTCCTCGGCTCGGAAGACTCTGAGGAACTCGTCGAAGCCCTGCAGGAGGAGACTGACCGTCCCGTCGTCACCGCAACCGAGGCGGACTTCGCGATGACGCGTGGCGCGGCGCTGGCGTCGGCATTGTTGGCCAGCCAGCCCGCGACTGAGCCCGCCGAGCCGCGGTTCTCCCGGGTTCAGCTGCTGGCCTCGGCACTGGGTGTGGCGAGCGTGGCGTTCGTGACGTCGGTGTCGGTGGTGCTTGCCTCGCATGGTTTGCCCCAGGTGAGCGAGACAGAGCCCGAGTCGGTCGCCGCTTCGGCACCCCTCGCCCGTCCGGCACCTCCGCCACCAAGCGCGGACGCCGTCCGGGCCATGGCCCGCAAGCCTTTCGCCCTCATGAACGTGCCCGCCCCGCAGGCGCCGGCACCGGCCCCTGCCGCACCGCCGCCCGCTCCGGAGCCCGCCGCGCCGGCCAACGTCGCACCCGTGCTGCCGCCGGCCTACCTGCCGCAGCCGGCAGCCCCGCCCCCGCAGCCACCCCGGCTGCGTGACCGGATTCTGGACAAGATCCCGATCATCGGTAGGTTCCGCTAGGGCTCAGGTCTCCGGGAGCGGAGACTCGCCAGCTCCGAGCCCGTTCAACGGATGCTGCGCGGCGGCGCTCGGCTCCTTGCTCCGGTCGGCGACGAAGGGCACGGCACCGCAGGCGATCAAGATGACCGCCACACCGATCCACTGGACTGGGTCCAGGCGCTCGCCCAAAAGTGTTGCTGCCAAGGTGATCCCGATGACGGGTTCGAGAGCGCCGAGCAGGCTCAGGGGCACCGAGCCCAGCGTGCGGACGGCAAAGAGGGCGCCACCGGTGCCGATGGGCATCAACACCACACCCTGGATGGCGGCCACCGTCCATACGCCGGCCGGCACGGAGAAATGCTCGTCGGAGACGACGGCGAAGAGTCCGGTGGTCACCGTCGAGCCGATCGTGACCAAGGCGGCGGTGGCCACGGTGCCGACTTGGCGCACCCACCGCTCGCTCAGGACGAGATACCCGGCATAGCCCGCCGCACTGAGCAAGGTGAGGACCACCGCCGCAACGGACACCGCGCCCGATCCGGCGCCACCGACCATCACCAACCCAGCGATCGCCACGCAGGCCAGCAGGATCAGCAACTTGGGTACCGGGGCCCGGTCGCGCAGCCACACCAGGGCGATCACCATGAGCGGGCAGACGTTCACCACGATGACCGGTATCTGCGCACCGCCGTGTTCGACGGCCATGAAGAACGCGAGCACCTGCGCCCCGAACAGCGGACCGCAGAACGCGAGCATGCACAGCACCGGTCGCCACGGCAGTCGCCGAGCCCGGCCGCTCAGCAGCCACAGCGCGGCGATGACGGCCGTACCGAGGATGCCGCGGATGGTGAGCAGCACCGCGGGACTGGCGCCGACGTTGTAGGCGAACACGGCCGCCACCGGCATCGAGCCGTATGCGAGCGCTGACGCCGCACCGGCAACCCAGCCACGCCGAGCTGAGTGCTCGAGATCCTGCCCCACCGCTGCCTTCCCGTTGCACGTGTCGCATCGAGCCGACGTCGTTGTACGGGCTGATCTTGCGCACGCAAAGACTACTGCCCGGCGGGACGGGGCAAGATCGGGCGTCGAGATCGCGCCTGAAGCGGCGTTTAGTGCCGTCAGACTTTCGGCAGCCAACCGGACCAGGCGGGGGACAGGATGAAGCCGCGACCCTGTGCGTCCTTGCAGGCGGTGGTGCCCTTGTCGTCGACGCCGCAGGTCATGCTGTTGAAGGTGATCGAGTGAAACGGCGGGAGCACTTTGAGAGGATGGCCTCGAAGCGTGCCGTTCACGGCGACCGGATTACCTGTCTTCTTCAATTTCGTCAGCGTGCCAATCCAATTGGCGCCATTGAGTCCTCGGGCGGGATCCGTCTTGACTGGTGGCACACCCGGAAAGTTGTTCCCTGTGCATTGGGCTTGCTCGATCATGAAGTCGCAGGAAATGCCGTCCGGTGTGAGGAAAGCAATGGTGCTGGCGGTGAATCCCGGTGTCGACGTGTCGATGGCGTAGTCGGCGAAGTCGACCGGTGTATAGCGGCTGAGATCAGGGAACGTCGGTGTGTCGGCGTGCGCTTCGGGAGAATGCGCTCCAACGAGCAGTGCTGCCGCGGCCAGTGCAGACATCGAGCGGATCGTCATACTGCTAGACCTTTGGCAGCCAGCCCGATCCCTGAGGGGATAGAACGAACCCACGTCCCCTCGAGTCTTTACAGGCAGTGGTTCCTTTGTCATCGACACCGCAGAGGGCGCCGAAGGCGGAGATTGAGTGAAGCGGCGGCAGCGTCTTGATGGTTTGCCCATTCAGCGGGTTCGGTACGGCACCTTCATTGGTCTGTTTCAAACCGGAGGCTGTGCCAATCCAGTTGACTCGGTTGAAATTTCTCGAAGGGTCGGAGACCGCCGGAGGTATCGCGGGGAGATTGTTGCCGCTGCACTGGGCTTGAACTGCTGTGATATTGCAGATCACACCGTCCGGGGTGGCGAAGTAGATCTCCGAGCTGGGCATGCCGGGCGTTGTGGTGTCGATTGCATAATCCAATATGTCGACGGGGGCATAGGCGGTCATGTCGGGGAAGCGGGGAGTGTCTGCCAGTGCGGTGCATACGCTGAGTGCGACCAACCCGGTGGTGGCGGCGGCAACAGCGAGGGCTTTGGCGATCATGTCTGTCCTATCGGTGCGGATGGCGTATGCGTTAACAGCCCATCAACGGTTCGGATTCACCTGAAACTGCTCCACGACGTACGGATTGCCGGTGCTGGTGTTCCACTGACTGACCAGAATGCCCATGTTGTTCAGGGTTGAACCCGGCAGAATGTAGCCGCCGTAGTTCTGCGGGTATTGCCCGGGAACCGGCTGATTCCACAGACCGCCAGCGGCGACGACCGTGGGCTCGGCAGTGTTGAAGATCTCCGTCGGCATACCGCTGCCAACGCGCACCTCCGTTGCCCCGGTGGTGGAGTTGAAACCGGAGAGTACCGGCCGGCCGTCGATTTCACGCATGCTCAATTCGCCGAACACGCCCCGGCTGATGGGAATGGCAGAATCTCCCTGTCCACCGAAGCTCTGCCCGTTCCACGGCTCCCAGGCATCACGATTGAAAATCTGATTGGGGTCGACGCGATACATGGTGACGGGTTGGTGGCGGTCGAAGCCGTCAGCGGCGATATACACCTTCCCGTCACTACCTTGGTAGCCGCTGATCTGAGTAGGGGCGGAGTTCGGGTTGCTAATTAGAGGGGGCTCGAATGGGCGTTTGGCAAGGGGGTTCTCGACCGGATCCCATGGCTTGTAGCTGTCCTTCACCACGGTCCACCCCTTCGACGGATCATTGGTCACCTTCACCAACCACGACCCACCTTTGGGCGCCAGTCCCTCGGCGGTGTTGGTGCCGACCACCATCATGTAGGTGTCCTTACCGACGGTGATACTGCCCGCCGGCAAGGAGTTGTTGGCGCCCGCCTGCACCGCTTCGGGAGGCAGTGGGAACAGCACGTTTTTCCCGTCCGGCCCGGTCAACGGCGTGCCGAAGTGCGCTTTCCCTTGCGAATCGAAACTGACTGGCACGGCCACGGACGGGTAGTGCGTGCCCTCGCCCTGCTTGCCGCCCGAATACGAGTCACCCAGAATCGCCACCTTCGACCCGTCCGGCAAGGTGATCACCTCACCGAGGTCGGCCGCATTGATCCCGTCGATCGGCGCGCCGGTGCCCGCCACCGGGCCCATGTTCCGGGACTCGCCCGGCTGCAGCGGGCCCAGATCCGGCGTCGTCATCGGAGACGGTGCCGGCTCCGGCAGCCCCGACGCCTTCGCGATCGCCTTGGCCAGCTCGTCATCGATCCGGTCGCCCTCGATGATCGCGTCGGCGATCCGGGCCTTTAGGTCGGCGATCTTCTCGGACACCTTGGTCTGCGTCTCTGCGTCCATGTAGTTGTAGCTGTCCGGTGGGCTCACCTCATTCGTCGCGGGGTCCACCTTCACCGCCGGCGCCTCGGCCGCGTAGTTGAGGATGTCCTTGACCTTGTTGGCCAGCGTGTCGGCCTCCTGATGTGCGGTGTCGATCAGGGTCGCGGCCGCTTTGATCCGTTCGGCCTGTTTGTCGTGATCACCGGCGGTCGAGAACACCGCTTGGCGCGCGGTATCGCCGGACCCGCCGTCCCAATCCGCCGCCTGCATCGCCGACCGCAGAAAATCGGCGGAGTCGGCGTGATTGGTCGCCACGTCATGCGCGGCCTTACCCAGGTCGCCGATCTCGGGCGGCCAGTTCAACAGTTCCTGCAGGGTGAGGGCCACGAGCTACAGGTCGCGCCCGGCGGCCTCGATCTCGTCCGCAGCGCCATCGTCGGTCTTTGTGTACGCCGCGGCCGCCGCCCGGTGCCCGTCCGCGTGCTTGACGTGATGAGCCGCGAACTGGCTGGCCGAGGTCTGCCATTCACTGAGCATCGCCGGCAGCGCCGCGGCGGCCTTGCCGGCTCCGAGCGCCACCGAATCTGCCCGCGACTGCGCCTGCGTGTGCGCCGTCGTGAATGACTCGGCGTGACTGCTCAACGCCTCCGCGGTCACCTGCAACTGGGCCGGATCGACCCGCAACGACTTCCCCATGAGAACTACCCCCTCGACCACAACGCGGACGTTTCTCGATTCTAAGCTCGCACCGAACCGGCCCAGTACGCGAAAACCGGGCGGTACCGTCGACCGATGGAGATCTTGCGTACCCCCGATGAGCGTTTCGCCAACCTTCCCGGCTACAACTTCGAGCCGCATTACGTCGAGGTCAGCAGCGCCGACGGCACGCCGATACGCGTGCATTACATCGACGAGGGCGCACCCGACGCACCCGTGGTCCTGCTGCTGCACGGTGAACCCAGCTGGTCCTACCTCTATCGGCATATGGTGCCGGTCCTGGTGAGCGCGGGTCTGCGCGCCGTCGCGATCGACCTGGTCGGCTTCGGGCGCAGCGATAAGCCTGCGCATCGGACCGACTACACCTATCAAGCCCATGTGGACTGGGTACGCGACGCGATTGCCGCGATCGGCCTGGCCGATATCACCCTGGTGTGCCAGGACTGGGGCGGACTCATCGGACTGCGCCTGGTCGGGGAGCACCCTGAGCTGTTCCGTCGCGTGGTCGCGGCCAACACCTTCCTGCCGACCGGCGACCGTCCGCCGGGCAAGGCGTTCCTGGCCTGGCAGCAGTTCAGCCAGCAGACACCGGTGTTCGACGCGGGCGCCATCGTCAACGGCGGCTGCACCACCTCGTTGCCCGACGACGTCGTCGCCGCTTACAACGCGCCGTTCCCCGACGAGACGTTCAAGGAAGGCGCTCGGCAGTTCCCGACGCTAGTGCCGACCAGCCCGGACGACCCGGCCACCCCCGCCAACCGCGCCGCGTGGGAGTCCTTGGGGCGCTTCGAGAAACCGTTCCTGTGTGCGTTCTCCGATTCCGATCCGATCACCAAGGGCGGCGACCGGGTACTGGCCGCGCACGTCCCCGGAGCCAAGGACCACGAACCCGTCACCATCGCCGACGGCGGTCACTTCCTGCAGGAGGACAAGGGCGCTGAGCTCGCGGCGGTCGTGGTCTCGTTCATCCAGCGCACTTCGCAATGAGGATCGTCGCCGTCACCGGCGGCGGTCGCGGCATCGGCGCTGCCACGGCCCGAGCCTTCGCTGCGCGCGGCGACCGGGTGGCCATCGGCGATATCGACGCCACCGCGGCCACGGCTTTGGCCGATCAGCTGCCCGGCGCGATCGGTGTGCAGCTCGACGTCACCGACGCCGCGTCCTACCAACGGTTCCTCGATGACATCGAGAACCGCCTTGGCGCACTGGATGTACTGGTCGCCAATGCTGGGGTGATGTGGGTCGGCCCGTTCGACCAGGAACCCGAGGCCGCGATGCGACGCCAGATCGCCGTCAACCTCGAGGGCGTCATCACCGGGTTCAAGCTGGCGACACCGGCGATGCGCCAACGCGGATCGGGACACGTCGTCGTGGTGGCGTCGGCGGCCAGCAAGCTCGCACCGGCGGGGGAGGCCACCTACGCGGCGACCAAGCACGCGGTCTACGGCTACTGCACCGCGGTACGGGAGGAACTGCGGGGCAGCGGTGTCGACGTCAGTGTGTTGATGCCGACCGTGGTGGCCACCGAGCTTGCGGCCGGCACCTCCAGCGGCAAGGTCGCGCTCCTGACACCCGAGCAGGTCGCCGCCGGGGTACTCGCACTCGTCGACGGGCGGCAGCCTGAACTGTTTCTGCCGCGCAAGGCCGGTCTGGCGGCATTGGCAATGGCTGTGACACCGCCCCGGCTGCGTGGCGCCCTGCAGCGGTTGCTCGTGCCCAATCAGGTCGTGCTCGGACGTCCCGAACAGCGTCGCGACTACGAGACGCGGACCCTGGACAAGCCTGCACCGGAAGACGGATCCGTCAGCTGAACGAGCGCTGAGTGCGGTGAGCGACTGGTTACCCCAGGTCATCGCGATCTTCCAGCGAATTGCCAGCTGGCAGATGGCTTTTCGTGACAGCACTGCGACCTCTGGTTATCACTTGTACAAGCAATCCTGACCGTGCGCATAGCCTCTACTTAAGGTCGATAGCAAAACTAACATTCAGACGTCCTCCGCCGAATCGGGACTCCGGCACGGGTACCACGCGGTTGCGATCCCAGTAACCGCGGTTCCCACGACGTCAGGTGTGAAAGGAATCATCGACATGAAGTTTGCGAAAGTCATTTCCACAGTGGGGATTACCGGCGCGCTCGCGATGGGTGTCGGTGCCGGTGTCGCCAATGCCGACCCTGGCTGGGGTCCGCACGGGCCTGGTTGGAACAACGGCCCGGGCTGGAACCGCGGACCCGGACCGGCTGACTGGCATCACCCCGAATGGGCCGGTTGGAACGACGGATACCCGGCACCGGGCTGGCGGCCGCCGGAGGGCTGGGAGCCCCCCGGCGACTGGAACAACCCCGGCGGATGGGCGCCGCCGGCCGATTTCCACATGAGATGTGGTGGCCCGCTGTGGAATCTGTTCCACCCGATCCCGTGCTGGTGATCTAAGCCTGCTCCCTGTTCTGCCGCTCGCCGCGTGGCGGGCGGCAGAACGCTGGGGAGGGCCCTTGGTGGTTCTCTTCTGGGGGTTGTCATCACATGATGACAACCCCCAGAAGAGAGTCACTCCGGATTGCTTCTGCTCGTTGATGAGATTCCGCGACGAATGGATGCTGCAAGCACGCCGATGCCGATGATCGCTGGGATGCTGACCTGCCAGGCGATCAGGAGGTACATGGGTTCTACCCCTCGGCCGCCACCAACGACCGCAACTTCACCGACGGGTTGTCCCGCTGGAACCCCTCCAGCCGCCACTTGGTGGAGAACAGCACCAGCAACACGCCGTCCGAACGGGTCAGCACCTCCGAGGACACCTGCTTGCTCATGAACTCCGCGTCCTCGGGATCCACGATCCGCGCCACTTGATACGGCAGCGACTCCAGAGTGATCGCCGCACCGATCTCGGTCTCCATCCGGTGCGCGGCCACCTCGAACTGCATGGGCCCGACGGCCGCGAACACCGGGGCCTGCTCGCCGCGCTTGTCCGAGCGCAGCACCTGCACCACGCCCTCCTGGTCGAGCTGTTCGATGCCCTTGCGGAACTGCTTGTGCTTGCTCGGATCCTTGCCGCGGACCACCGAGAAGTACTCGGGGGAGAAGCTCGGGATCGGTGGAAACTGCACGGGCACATCGCGATACAGCGTGTCACCGGGACGCAGTGCTGCCGCGTTGGCCAACCCGATCACATCGCCGGGCCACGCGTCGTCCAGTGTCGAACGCTGCTGCCCGAACACTGACTGCGCGTACTTCGTGACGAACGGTTTGCCGGTCCCGGCGTGGGTCAACACATCACCACGCTCGAACGTGCCCGAGCACACCCGCGCATACGCGATCCGGTCGCGGTGCGAGGAGTCCATCCCAGCCTGCACCTTGAACACGAACGCGCTGAAAGGAGAGCTCACCGGGCGCGGCTCACCGGCGACATCCACGATCGCGCCGGGCGGTGGCGCCAGCTCCACCAGCACGTCCAACAGCTGGTTCACGCCGAAGTTCAGCGCCGCCGAGGTGAACAGCACCGGCGAGGACTCGCCGGACAGGAACGTCTCCCGGTCATAGTCCGAGCCGTCCATCGACAGCAGCTCGGACTCCTCCACGGCGGTGTCCCAGTCATCACCGGCCGCGGCGTGAGCGTCGGTCGCCGCGATGTGTTCCTCCGGGGCCGCGGTGGCACCACCGGCGGTCCGGGTGAACCGGATGAACTTGTTCGCCCGGCGGTCCATCACACCCTTGAAATCACCGGCGATACCGACCGGCCAGGTCAGCGGGGTCGTCCGCAACCCGATGCGCTCGTGGATCTCGTCCATCAGCTCCAGGGCGTGCCGACCGGGGCGGTCCCACTTGTTGATCACGGTGATGATCGGGATACCCCGGTGCTTACACACCTGGAACAGCTTCAGGGTCTGCGGCTCAAGACCTTTGGCCGCATCGATGAGCATCACCGCGGCATCCACCGCCGTCAGCACCCGGTAGGTGTCTTCGGAGAAGTCCGCGTGACCAGGGGTGTCCAGCAGGTTGATCACGCAGTCGCGGTACGGGAACTGCAGCGCGGTCGAGGTGATGGAGATGCCACGGGCCTTCTCCATCTCCATCCAGTCCGACACGGTCGACTTGCGGCCCGCCTTGCCGTGGATGGCGCCGGCCTCGTTGATCACCCGGGCATGCAGCGCCAGCGCCTCGGTCAGCGTCGACTTACCGGCGTCGGGGTGGCTGATCACGGCGAAGGTACGGCGGCGCTTCGCCTCGGCGGTGACGCGGCCGGCGGTACGGGTGTCCAGGGCGTTCTCGGTCATATCACCCTTGATGGTATTTGCCCAGGTGGGCAAACCTGAAATCTAGCCAAGCTGGGGCATCTACCACAGTACGGCCATACATACCGTGGCCTTCTGCGACGATGATGGTCGTGAAGAGGCGTTGGCTGGTCCTGGTTGTGCTGCTGGTCGCCGCGGTGGCTGCGGCCCCGTGGGGGTTTCGTACCTTTGTCGAAGGATCACCGGAGCCTGCTCTGACGCTTCCCGCGGGAGCTCAGCCGGCCACCACCGGGGTCGACGGGTCCTGGACGGTGCAGCCGGACTCGCAGGCCGGCTACCGCGCCCGTCAGAAGCTGCTGTATCAGCCGATCGAGGTGAGCGGGCGCACGTCGAAGATCACCGGTAGCGCGACCGTCGCCGAATCCCGCTTGGTGTCAGCCGATTTCGTCGTCGATGCGGCATCGCTGCAGTCGGCCCACCGCGGCCGCGACGAGAAGTTCCGCGGCACCGACGTCATGGACGCCGGAAAGTTCCCGACCGCCGAGGTGAAGGTCACCACACCCGTCGACCTCACATCGGTGCCCGACACCGGGAAGGCGGCGGACGTGGAGATCCCCCTGACCGTCACCCTGCACGGCGTCACGCGGCCGGAATCCGCGCACACCAGCATCCAGCGCAACGGTGACCGGGTCGACGTCGCCGGAAGCATTCCGATCAGGTTCGCCGACTACGGCATCCACCCGCCCGCGCTCCTCGGCGGGGTGCTGGAGATCCAGCCGGAGGCCACCATCGAGTTCTTGGTGCGTCTGGCCAAGAACTGACACGATCGGCCCGGTGCGCTGGAGCGTCAGAACCGCAACCAGCCCCGCTTGGCCGGTGTGTGCCGACCCACATACGGCCACGGCCGGTGCCGCTCGGGCACCGACGCCGCCCGCACCTGCTTGAGCTGGGTGCGCAGGAACTGGCGTACGTCATCGAGCGTGGGATCGGCCCAGCGGTTGACGGCCTCGATCGGATCGCCGGTCAGGTCGTAGAGCTCCCACTGGTCATCGAGCACATCGTTGCGGTACCGGTCGCCGCCGCGCCCGCTGAACGCCAGCTGCCGCACCCCGGGCTCGGTCCAGACGCCCGGATCGTCGAAGCAGCGCACCAACTTCCACAACCGCCCGTCGTACCTCTGGACGAGCCCCTCGAAATTCCCGGCGACATCTGCGGGCACCCTGATACGTAGCGGTGCAGGGGGATTCGAGGCGACACCGAACATCCGTGCCACCCCCGATGCCCCGGTGTCGCCTTCGAGGACGTTGTCGCGGGTCATCAGATACACCGGCCGGTCCGCATCGGCGGGGGCGCCGTCCACCACCGGCATCAAGTTCTGCCCCGGCAGCGGATGCACCTCGCTGAACGTCTCGGCCAACACCGCGGCGGTCCCGGCCACGTCGACGCCGGCCGCGCCCAGCAGCGTCGGCACCAGATCCACGTGCGAGGTGGGCGCGTCGACGGTGCGTGCCGAGGTGGCTCCGGCACCGATGCGCGCGATGACGAATGGCACCCGGGTGGCCTCGTCGTACAGGTTGAACCACTTCTGGTGCAGCCCGCCGTGCGCGCCGAGCAGATCCCCGTGATCGGAGGTCCGCACCAACACCGCGTCCGTCGAACCCTCGGTGACGGCGCGGCGCACCCGCTCCAGCGGACCGTCCACCTCCGCGTGCAGCCGGTAGTACAGGTCGCGGTACTCCTGCGCCTTGCGCCGGTAGGTCCGTTCGATCGCCCCGGCCGGGCCGTATCCAGAGTAGTACGCCTCACGGAACGCGGCCTGGGCCGCGGGCTTGGACCGAAGATCCTCCTCCGCGGTCGGGGCGGGCGGCACCGGCGGCGGATCCAGCGGTGAGGGGGCCAAGGGGGAGCGTCGGGCCCACGCCGGAAACAGCACGATGTCATGCGGATTGACGAAACTGGCCACCAGCAGGAACGGCTTCAACGCGTCCGCATCGCCCGCGCGTCGACGGTTATAGCGGTCCTTCAGCCACGCCACGATCCGGTCGGCGAACAGCGGGTCACGCCGAAAACCGCTGTTGCCCATCAACGCCCCGTGCGGCTCGGGGCCGACCCAGCCGGAGAAGCCGTAGGGCGCCAACGGGTCGGCATCAAGGTACTTCTGCACGGCCGCCGGGTCGACGACACCTTTGGCATCGTTGGTGGCCAACGGTTTCCCGGTCTTCGGGTCGGTCAGATCGGCATGCGAGATATGCCATTTACCGTCGTAGTGGGTGTCGTATCCGGCGGCGCGGAACCAGTTGCCCAGGGTCGGCACCTCACCAGGGCGCAGCCAGCGCAACCGCGAATCGTCATACCGCTTGCCGATACCGTCGGTCTGGGTGACCCCGTGCAGATCCGGGTACTGCCCGGTGAACAGCGTGGGCCTGCTCGGCACACACGCCAGCGACCCGGTGTAGTGCCGGGTGAAGCGCACGCCGTGCTCGTCGAACCAACGCCACCCGGCCAGGGTGGACTGCCGCCACTGCCGCAGGGCCTCGGGTTCATAGGGCGGCGCGGCGCGTTCCTCGTCGGTCATCAGGATGACGATGTCTGGGTCCATATGTGAATCTCACACCGTGCGCCCAGCATGGTGGGGGAGAATCGCCGCATGTCGACACCGCCGCCCGACCCGGCTACTCGGCGGATACCGCGTCCGCCCCGACCGGAGGTGCCGACCCAGCGGATTCCGCGCCCGGAGCCCCCGACCGAGCAGCTCCGCGTCCGGCCCGAACCGGCCACCGAGAAGATCGCCCTGCCGCAGCAACCCCCGCCGGCCGCACCGCCAAGGAAACGCAACACCCAGACGATAGTGCTGGTCGCGGTCATCGTGGTCGCCCTTGTGGTCGGCAGCCTGGCCGGCGCCGAACTGTATGCCAGGTACAAAGCGGCCGCCCTGCTGTCGAGCATCACCGACTGCCTGGTGCAGGACGGCGCGGATGTCTCATTCTCGGTGAGCCCGCCGTTCCTGTGGCAGTACCTGTCCGGTGACTACACCAACATCTCGGTGGCCACCGACGGCAACCGGGTGCAGGAAGCCAAGGGGATGACCGCCGACGTCACCCTCAGCAAGATCGCACTGAAGGACTCCGCAGACTCGAAGGGGACGATCGGATCCCTGGACGCGACGCTGTCCTGGACATCGAACGGCATCAAGGACACCGTGGCGCAGAACCTGCCGGTGGTCGGGAGTCTGGTCACCGGCGTACACACCGACACCGGCGCGGGCACGCTGATCATGGAGGCCGCCGGCGGCACCACGGTCACCGCGCAACCCGTGGTGGCCGACGGCAAGCTGAGCCTGAACGTCACCGACGTCACCGGCCCGTTCGCCAAGGACACCGTCCAGACCGCGCTCAACGATCTGACCACCAAGCTCAACGACAACTACCCGCTCGGCATCAAGGCCGACAGCGTGCAGGTGACGAGCAGCGGTGTGGTCGGCAAGTTCTCCAGCCGGAACGCGACGATCCCGTCCGGCACGAGCAATTCCTGCTTCGCCGATCTCTAGGCGACGAGCCTGATGGGCAGGTGACTGTGTCTGCGAATGATGTTGTTGACGGCCCACACCGGCCGGCCCGTCACCTCGATCCGATCCACGCGCTCGACCAGGGCGCGCAGGATGGCGACCGTCTCCAGCCGGGCCAGGCCCTGACCGGCGCAGGCGTGTGCGCCATTGCCGAAACCGACGTGCCGCCCGGCGTCGCGGCGGATGTCGAACGTCGCCGGGTCGTCCCAGGCGTCCTCGTCGCGATTGGCCGAGGCGTAGAGCACCAGCACCCGGGACCCGGACGGCAAGGTGGTCCCGGCGATCTCGCCATCCTGGCGGACCCGACGGGCGAACGCCCGCAGCGGTGACTCATAGCGGACGATCTCGTTGACCGCGGCCGGAATCAGATCCGGGTCGTCCTTGAGCAGGCGCCACTGTTCGGGGTGCGTGCCCAGCAGGTACAGCGCATTCGAGATCGCGCTGATGGTGGTGTCCAGCGACGGGGCGATGTAGTCGATCATCAAATGCCGGGCACGCACTGTGGTCCAGCACGCCGGCGTCGGCCGCGGTCAGCAGTTCGTCGACAATGCTGCCGGGCAGGACATTGCGCTGCCGCACCACCCGGCGGGCGAACCGCAGCATCTGCAGCGCCCGCGGCATCGCCTTGACCGCTTGCCAATTGAGCGGTCCGAGGATGTCGAAAGTGGCCCCGCCCCATTCGATCAGGTGCTCACGCTGATCACGCGGCCAGCCGACCAGATCGGGGACGATGGCCAACGGCAGCGCGGACGCCAACTCCACGCCGTCGACATCCCGGCGGCGCACCGCCTCTTCGACCACCGCGTTGGCCTGTTCCTCGACGGTGTCGCCGATCGCGCGCAGGGCGCGGGGCAGCAGTCGGTGCGCGACGAGTTTGCGTCGATCAGCGTGCTCATCGCCGTCGCTGGCCAGCGTGGTCCCATGGGACAGCTTGTTGGACAACGTATTCAGGGACACACCTTCGCGCGACAGGAACTGCTCATCGTCGCGCAGGGTGGCCTTGCATTCCGGGTAGCGTGGCAAGGCGAAGCACTTGTGCCGGTCCAGCCACACCACCGGCCCGAGCCGGCGCAGCTTCTCATAATGCGGGTGCGGGTCGAGGATGGCATCGGTGCTGTACAGGTCGGCGGCATAGGTGGCGGTCATGAGATCCTCCTGGCCACGGTGAAATCCGGTCGCACGATCAGGGTCTGGCCGCGTAGCCAGTCGGCGGTGGCGCCGGACACGATCTGTACGGTGGCGCCGCACGCGTCGGCGTGCGCCTGTTCGGCGTCGGAGAGCGGACGCGCGGACACCACGGCGAATCCGTTGCCCCACGGCGCGCCCGGGTACAGCCGGCCGGTGAGCCGGCTGCGGCTGACTCGGCCGTCGCGCACCTTCAGTGCCGGCGTGGTCGAGTCGACCATCTTGGTGCGCAACCCGGGGATCAGGTGCAATCGCGGTACGACGACGCGGCGCAGCAGATCACCGAGCCGGCCGCCGCTGGTCATCGCCCGGCCCACCATGAGGGCCAGCCGGATCATGGCGCGAGCGTGCGGTTTGCGTTCGCGTTCGTAGGTGTCCAGGACCTCGGGCGGTAGCTCACCGTGCAGCACCCCGGCCAGTTTCCAGGCCAGATTCATCGCATCGCGCATCCCGGCGCCCATGCCCTGGCCGATGAACGGCGGGGTGAGATGTGCGGCGTCGCCGAGCAGGAACGTGTTGCCGTGCCGCCACCGCTGCGCGAGCAGGGCGCGGAAGGTGTACTCGGTGACCCGGACCAACTCCAGGTCGGGTTCCTCGGTCCAGGGTGCCAGCAGCGGGCGCAGTGCCTCCAGAGTGCCGTAGTCCGAGGCGGATTCGCCTGGCAGCAGCTGGAATTCCCAGCGGTAGCGGGCATCGCCGATACGCATGTACGTGGCGGCCCGGCGGGTGCTGCACACCTGGTACACCCCGTCCCATTGGCGAAGATCGGCGGTGGTGGCGATATCGACCACCAGCCAACGCTGGTCGAAGCCAAGGTCCTTCATGGCGACACCGATGCTGCGGCGCACCAGGCTGTTCGCGCCATCGCAGCCCAGGATGTAGTCACACTCGATCACCGCACCGTCGGCCAGGGTGATCCGGCCGGGCTCGACACCGGTGACCTCGACCCCCGCGCGCAGATCAATCTGTGGATACCGGGATGCGTTGTCCCGCAAGAGCGTCTCCAGCTCGGGCTGGTCGAACATGTTGGCCTGCGGGAAGCCGCAGCGCCCGGGCCCGCGGTGGAACCGGGCCATCACATTCAGCTGCTCGTCGACCAGTTGCAACCCGAGGGCGGGCCGGGAGACCTTGGCGAATTCGCCGGCCACACCCAGCCGGTCCACGATCCGGTACACCTCGTCATCGAGGTGTACGGCGCGGGGCTGCGGGTAGACGTCGGGCCAGCGCTCCAGCACCAGGGTCTCGATCCCGTACTGGGCCAGCAGGGTGGCGACGGTCATTCCGGTGGGCCCGGCGCCGATGACGGCCACCGAGACGTGTGTCACCGGTAGCGCACCGTCAAACGCTGTGCGCCAAGGTCGATCGCACCGTCATCGGTGCCGATCATGGCTTCCACGATATCGCCGTCGCGCAGGTACTTCGGGTTGCCGGCCTGCCGCTTGAAGAACGCTTTCCACTTCACCGCCGGCGGCAGCAGGCTGCCGATCATCTCGATCGCCTTCGCCGGGGCCACCAGCGCGGTGCCGGCGGGAGTGCCGGTGAGCACCAGGTCACCGGCGGACAGATCCTGGAATCTGGTTAGCGACTGCAACGCCTGCAGCGGCCGGTACAGCATGTCCCCCTCCACGATCGCGTTCTGTCGCTGAGATCCGTTGACGCTCAACCGCAACCGGAGGTCGCCGAATCGCTTGAGCTCGTCGGCGTCGAGTAGCACCAGCTCGGGGCCGGTCGGGGTGAACGTGGGGTAGGACTTGGCCTCGTAGAACTGGGTCTGGGGTAACTGGATATCGCGAGCCGACACGTCATTGGTGATCACCAGGCCGGCGATGACGCCGGGCAGGTCGGCCTCGGAAAGAGTGGTGCCCACCGGGATGTCGCGTCCGATGACCAGGCCGATCTCGACCTCGTAGTCCAGGAACCGGACATGCTGGGGCTTGACGATATCGTCGAACGGCCCGCTGATCGATGCCGAGGACTTACGGAAGAAGGTCAGGGGAACCGTCTTCGGATCCATGCCCGAGTCGCGGACGTGGGATTCGAAGTTGGTCATCTGCGCCACCACCCGGCACGGCGCGGTGACGGGGGAGACGAGCGCGAGGCTGTCCAGCGGCACACTCTGGCTGGTGCGTGCCGCGTCGATGGCGGCCCGGTCGGCCAGCAGCGCGCCGGTGGTGGCGGCCTCGGTGTCGATCCGGGCGGCCCCGGTGGGCGTCTTGACCCACCAGGCGTCGGCGGTGCGCAACACGGAAATGGTCATGAGGAAGCAACTTTCAGTAGGCCGGCCAGGCGCCGGATGTCGAATTCGTTGTCGCCGCGCAGTGCGGTCAGCAGGCGCGCGGCTTCATGGCGGACCGATTTCACGTCGGTACCCAGGAAGTCCCGGCTGACCGGCGGGCCCCACTGCGACAGGCCGGTGGCGGTGAACGGCGCCCAGCCGGGCTCCAGCGTGTTGTCGAACATGTCGCCGTCGGCGAAATGCTCGACCAGGAAGCCGTCGGGGTCGCGCCAGTAGTCGAACAGCTGACTGCCCTGGATGTGCCGCCCGATACCCCAGGACCGGAAATAGCCACGCTCCCGCAGGTATTCGCCGCCGGCGGCCAGCGCGTCGAGGTCGCTGACCTGGTAGGCAGAATGCACGTAGCGGTTCGCCGGACCGAGCGCCAGGGCCAGGGTGTGGTGATCGGCCGGGGTGGTGCCCCGATCGCAGCGGATGAAGCTCATGGTGGGGCCGCGGTCGCGCTGGCCGGGGAAGTAGAGGAAGTCGCTGACGATCATCCCGAACAGGTCCAGGTACCAGTTCAAGGTCCGGCGGTAGGTGGTGGACTGCAGCACCACGTGACCGAGGCGCTGCACGCGGGCCGGCACCCGCGGGGGGCGCTGAGTGGCGTTGGTGCGGGTGACGGTGCGGCCGGTGTTGTGCACGAGCGGAGGTTGGACGGGCAGTTGCGGCAGGGTGTGCATGCCGGCGACCACCCGTACCGGTGTGCCGCCCGGGTCGGCGAGGTCGACGGCCAGCCCGCCGATCGCTTCCGGCAGCGCATGGGCTGCGACACCGGTGTGCTCTGCCAGCCGCAGCACGTCCACCTCGTCGGCCGCTTGCAACGCCAGACCGGCGAACCGGGTGGCCGGGCCCTGGCGCAACAGCACGCATGGCGCGTCCGCGTCGGTACCGCGCAGATGCACCTCGCTGGGGGTGCGCAGAGCGGTCTGGAACCCGAACGCGCGGGCGAACGCTTCGGCCCGGGTCAGATCGGGTTTCTCGAACTCCAGCCAGGCCAGGTCGACCACCTTGATGACCGGGTTACGCGAGCGTCCGGGATGTTCACCCTTGTGCGCGCCCTGCTCGCTGTGCAGGTCTTTGTGCACGTCAGTGTCCATGCTGCCCCCTTTTCTGACGAAATCGTCACATGAGACGTGGCCGTCAGTCAATGTTTCTGACGAAATCCTCAGAAATGAGCTACGCTGCTCAGCGTGCCTGAAGCACCCATGAGCCGGGTCGACTCCCGTAAGCGGCGCACCCGCGCCGCGCTGATCGAGGCCGCGCAGGCGTTCGTCGCCGCAGGCCGGCTCAATGCGCCGATCCTGGAGATCACCCAGGCCGCCGATGTCGGGATGGGCTCCTTCTACAACCACTTCGCCACCAAGGAGCAGTTGTTCGAAGCGGCGGTGACGGAGGCGCTCGACGCGCACGGAGCCCTGCTCGATGCGTGTACCGCCGAGCTCGACGACCCGGCTGAGATCTTCGCGGCCGCCTTCAGGTTGACGGGTCGGTTGTTCCGCAGCCGGCCACAGGAGAGCCGGGTGTTGCTGGCCAACGGGATGGCCCTGTTGGTATCGGATCGCGGCCTGGCACCTCGGGCGCTGCGTGACATCAGGGCAGGGGTGGCGGCGGGGCGGTTCCGGGTCCCGGATCCCGAACTGGCGCTCGCGATGGCCGGTGGCGCGTTGCTCGGGTTGGGCAATCTGCTTCAGGCGCAACCTGATCGCGACGACGCGCACGCAGCCGATGCGGTGACGGCGGACTTGCTGCGCCTGTTCGGCATGACCGAGGACGATGCACGCGAGGTATGTGCACGTCCGCTGCCCGACCTCAGTGTCCGGGCCGAGGCGTCCTGACTCGCGCCGGGTCTAGAGGATGCCGAGGATATCGTTCTTCAACGCCTCGGCCTCGGTGCCGAACACCGCCTGCACACCGTTGCCGACTTCGATGACCCCAGCGGCGCCAAGGCTTTTCAGCCGGGCCTGATCCACCTTCGAGGGGTCGGCGACCTCCATCCGCAGCCGGGTGATGCACGCGTCGACGTTGACCAGATTCGCCCGTCCGCCGAACGCGGCGATCACCTGTTCGGCCTTCGAATCCAGCTGCGCGTCGGACCCCACCGGCACTGCGACGGCGGTCGCCGAATCGGCACCCTCGCCGAGATTGGCCTGCTCCTCGGCCTCGAACTCGTCTTCCGGCTCGCGACCGGGGGTGCGCATATTCCATTTGACGATGGCGAACCGGAACAGCAGGTAGTAGACGGCGAAGAACACCAGGCCCATGCCGATCAGCAAGGGGATGTTCTTCGCCGCCGGCGCCGTGCCGTAGAGCAGCAGGTCGATCAACCCGGCGGAGAACGAGAACCCGAGGTGGATATCGAGCAGATAGGCAATCGCCAGCGACAATCCGGTCAGTACCGCGTGGATGACGTACAGCGGGAACGCGACGAACATGAACGCGAATTCCAGCGGTTCGGTGACCCCGGTGAGGAACGCCGTCAGCGCGGCGGCGGACAGGATGCCGACGGCCACCTTGCGCTGCTTCTTGTTGGCGACGTGGATCATCGCCAGCGCCGCGGCCGGTAACCCGAACATCAGGATCGGGTAGAAGCCGGAGGTCAGGATGCCCGCGCTCGGGTCACCGGCGGCGAACCGGGTGAGCTCACCGGTGACCGTCTGCCCGCCGGGGGTCTGGTAGTCGCCGTAGAGGAACCACACATACGAGTTCGGGATGTGGTGCAGCCCCAGCGGGATCAGCATCCGGTTGGCGAAGCCGTAGACGAAGGCGCCGAGCGCCCCGCTGGCGCCGATGAACTTACCCAGGCCGGTGAGGCCGCCGTCGAAGAGCGGGTAGAAGTAGCTCAGACCGAAGCCGATGAACAGCGCCGCCAGCGACACCACGATCGGCACGAACCGTCGTCCGCCGAAAAAGCCCAGATACGAGGGTAATTGGATGGTGTGGTAGCGGTCGAACAGCCACGCGGTGACGAGGCCGACGACGATACCGGCGAATACGCTGTAGTTGATCTGGGCCTGCTCACCGGATTTGTCCAGCTGGCCGGCCAGCACGATCGGCGACATGGTCTTGAACACCGCCTCGACCACCAGATAGCCGACCACGGCGGCCAGTGCGGTGGAGCCGTCGGCCTTACGGGCGAAGCCGATGGCCACGCCGACAGCGAACAGCAGCGGCAGATGCGCGAACACCGCGTCACCGGCGGCGCTCATCGCTTTGAAGAACGCGCCGATCACCGGGGTGTCGATACGGCCGAGCAGATCGGGCTGCCCCAGTCGCAACAAGATGCCGGCCGCGGGCAGCACCGCGATCGGCAGCATGAGACTCTTGCCGAGGCGCTGTAACTGCGCAAATCCCGGAATCCGCGGACTACTTTGAGGTTTCGTCGACCCACCCATTCGGGGAGCTTAAACGAGAACTGGTGAACCCGAGACCCGGTTGCGCCGGGATCGTAGTGTTGAGCACCATGACCACAGAAGTTCTCGCGCCGGTCCCCGGCCGTGCGGTGGCGCTCAGTGAGGTGCCCGACCCGGTATTCGCCCAGGGTATGGTCGGCCACGGTGCTGCCATCGATCCGCCCCACACGGTGGTCGAGGCGCTGGCCCCGGTCAGTGGCACGCTGCTCAAACTCATGCCACACGCCTATATCGTGCTGACCCCGGCCAAGGTCGGTGTCCTGGTGCATCTGGGTCTGGATACCGTCGCGTTGAACGGGGAGGGCTTCACCACCCACGCCGCCCAGGGCGATGAGGTCACCGCCGGCCAGCTCATCATCACCTACGACGTGCCCGCGGTGGTCGCCAAGGGACTCAACCCCGTCGTGCCCGTGGTCATCATGGACGAACGCGAACCCGGCCGTATCACCCAGCGGGCTGATGGCGAGATCACTGGTGGTGCAGAGCTTTTCGTGGCGACGAAATAATGGAAGTCGTCATCGCGCCCGATACCGGAACGCTCGGCCTCCTCGCTGCCGACGCCATCGCTGCCCTGCTGGCGCGCAAACCCGACGCGGTGCTGGGGCTGGCCACCGGATCGTCCCCGCTGGTCGTCTACGACGAGCTGATCGCGCGTCACCAAGCCGTACACCACCTCGTCGAAGGGTCCGTGTCGGCCATGTGGCCGGCAACCATCCTGCAGCACCATCCCCATGTGACCGTGCTGCTCGACGATGCCGCCGCCCGCCGCCTGCAGCTGTCCGACTACTACCGCGAGGCCTACCGATCCAAACCGGATTGGCAGGGTATCTGAGTGCTGATCGCCGCCGACACCCTGCTCACCGGCGCGGATCTGTTACGGCCCGGATGGATTGACCTCGCCGGTGACACGGTGCGTGCGGTCGGGTCGGGTCACCCACCGACCCCTGCGGACCACACTGCGGCCGTGGTGGTGCCGGGTTTCGTCGACACCCATCTGCACGGCGGCGCCGGAGCCGATTTCTCGGCGGGCACCCTGGCCGCGACATCGGCGGCAGCCGGGCTGCATCGCCGGCACGGCAGCACCACGCTGATCGCCTCCTTGGTCACCGCGGCGCCCGATGACCTGCTGCGCCAAGTCGCCGCGCTGGCCGAACACACCCGCGCCGGTCTGATCGACGGCATCCACCTGGAGGGCCCGTGGTTATCGGTCCATCGCTGTGGCGCCCACGACGCATCGCTGATGCGTGACCCGGATCCCGTTGAGCTCACCCGCATTCTGGACGCCGGCGGCGGTGCGGTGCGCATGGTGACGCTGGCGCCGGAGCGCGCCGGCGCGCTGGAGGCGATCACCGCGCTGGCCGACGCCGCGGTGGTGGCTGCCGTCGGGCACACCGAGGCCAGCTATGCGCAGACCAGGGCGGCGATCGACGCCGGTGCGACGGTCGGGACCCATCTGTTCAACGCGATGCGCCCCATCGGGCATCGCGCACCCGGCCCCATCGTCGCGCTGCTGGAGGATCCGCGGGTGACCGTTGAGCTGATCACCGACGGTGTGCACGTCGACCCGGCCATCTACCGGCACGTGTGCCGAAGCAGCGACCGGGTCTCGTTGATCACCGATGCGATGGCGGCCACCGGTGGCGCCGACGGCCACTACCTGCTGGGCACCATGTCGGTCGAGGTGCAGGACGGGAAGGCGCGGGTCGCGGGCACCGACACCATCGCGGGCAGCACCGCCACCATGGATGCCGTGTTCCGGTTCGCCGTCGCCCACAGCGGCCTGGGCCGCGATGACGCGCTGCTGCAGGCGGTGCGCCAAGCCACCATCAATCCGGCGCGGGCGCTGGGGCTGCCTCGTCCCGGCCTGGTGCCCGGGGCGCCCGCCGATGTGGTGACGATGGATGCCGATCTGGGCGTGACCGGCACGCTCTACCGGGGGAGCTGGGTCGTCACACCTGGCGGCGACGGCGGCGTCGGTACCGCCACACCTTGACGGCGAGGTAGATGCCGGTGCCGATCAGCACCATGGTCGGACCACCGGGTGTGGTGGCGCCGTCATCAGGGCTGGGGACGTGCTTCGTCGGCGCAGCGTCCTCGGGTTCGGTCAGCGTCAGCTCCTCGAGTGCCGTCGCGGCATCGCTCGCCGAACCGTCCATCGTCATATCCTGTGTCACCCTCATGCCCGTGGCCGCCATGCTGGCAACGGCTACGACTGTACAGAGTGAGGGTTACTGGCGGGTAGCCGAGAAGTGCACCGGGTGTGCCGCGTCACACCGGCGGCCTGATCGCGCGGGTGGTGGCACGTGGAGTACCGCTCACGACGCTGAGGAGCAGGGCATGATGAGACGATGCCCGAACGCAATGTGCTCGGCGGTCCGCTGGAACCCTGTGGGACGGAACCGCTCACCGGCTTCTACCGTGACGGCTGCTGCTCGACCGGCCCCGAGGATCCGGGTATGCACTCGATCTGCGCGGTGGTGACGCGGGAGTTCCTGGACCATCAGCGTTCCATCGGCAACGACCTGTCGACACCGATGCCGCAGTACCGGTTCCCCGGACTGCAGCCGGGCGACCGGTGGTGCGTGACCGCGCCCAACTGGCTGCGCGCCTACGAGGACGGGTGCGCGGCGCCGGTGGTGATGGCGTGCACACACGAGCGCACCCTGGACGTGGTGCCCTTGGAGGCGCTCGCCGAACATGCCGTCGACGTGCCCGACGACGCCAGCGATCTCTGACGGCCGAGCACGGTATCGCAGGGCTGCGCCCACCGCCGGTGTAGCCCACCCGAACGTCATGGTGTTGGGTAGGCTCGGCGCTCAAATGATCGACTCTGACGACGTGCTCCCCATCCTGCCGCGCGAGCTGACCACGATCTCCGACGAGGTCCGCCACGTCCCGGCGCCGGCGATCCCGCAGATCGCCGCACCGTACGCGGCCCGCCTGGCCGACCCCGATTCCGACGCCGAGCTGGTCTCGGAGTGGATGAACCTGCCGCATCTGGCGCAGGCGTGGGAGTACGACTGGCCGCCGGAGCGCTGGCGGTTGTACCTCAAGGCCCAGCTGGCCGGCACGTTCTCTCGCCCGTTCATCACCAGCCGCAAGGGCGAGCAGATCGGCTACATCGAATTGTACAGAGCGGCAAAAGATTCCATCGCCACGCGGTACGACGCCGATCCGTACGACCTGGGCATGCACGCCGCGATCGCCGACACGAAGCTGGTGAACCGGGGTATCGCCCCGCTCATCATGCCGAAGCTGCTGGCCGACCTGTTCGCCGCCGAGCCGCAGTGCCGCCGCGTGATGTTCGACCCCGACCACCGCAACCTCGGTGCCCGCCGGCTGGTCGAATACGTCGGATGCACGTTCCTGGGCGAGCATCAGATGTCGAATCGCCGGATGGCGCTCTACGTGTTTCCCCGGACCCCGGACGACATCCCGGAGCACAGATAGCCGCTCGGGGTCAGTGGGCCATCATCGCGGCGTAGCCGTCGTGGTCGGGCTTCATCGCCGCGGCGACCAATTCCCACAGCACCTCGTCGGTGCCGCCGCCCACCCGGGCCAGCTTCATATCGCGCCACCACTGACCCATCGGGGTCTCGTCGATGAGATAGCCTGTGCCGCCGAAGATGTGCATGCACTCCGAGACCACCTCTTCACCGAGGCGGGCCGCGGTGACTTTCATCGCGGCCGCGGTGCGCAGGTCCAGCTTCTTGCCGGCCGCGATGCCGGTCAGGGCGTGCCGCAGCATGTCCACCCGGGCCTGCAGGTCGGCGATACGCATCCGCAGGGCCTGGTGTTCGTACAGCGTGTGACCGAATTGGCGGCGATCCATCATGCGCGCCAAGGTGATTCCCAGCAGGCGTTGGCAGTTGCTGGCGACCTGGCCGGCCACCGACATCCGTTCGTGGGCCAGGCCCCAGGAGATCGCGGCCAGGCCGGTGCCCGCGCGGGCCACCAGCGCCTCGGCGGGCACCCAGGTGTCGATGTGCACGGCGGCGGTGTCCAGCGGCCCGGCGCCCACCTTGCGGTAAGGCGCCTGAACCCGCACCCCGGGATCGTCGAGCGGCACGGCGATGACGACGACGTTGCCCTTCCGGCTGGACGGGTCGTCGCCGACATCGCGCGCTACGGCCATCACATAGTCGGCGATGGGCGACAGCGAGACGAACTTCTTGACACCTCTGACCTCGAAACCACCACGCGCCGAACGTACTTCGGTGCCGACGATCTGCAGGTCGGAGCCACCGGACTCCTCGGACGCGCCGATGCACAGGACCGCGTCACCGCGGATGGCCCGCTCTGCGATATCGCGCAGATAGTCGTGACGGGCGAATCGGCGCAGAATGGCGATCGCCGAATCGTGCAGGCTCACCCCGACGGCGATACCGGCCGAACCCAGCTTCCCCAGTTCGATCGCCAGCGCGATCACATCCGCGACGTCGGGCTGCTGTGCGTCACCCCATTTGGCGGCGAACACGCCCTCCCGGCCCAGATACTCGATGAGTGCGCGCGGAAAGTGTTCCGTCGCTTCGGCTTCGGCGGTCCAGGCCCTGACCTGATCGTTGAACACCCGCTCGAGCAGGGCGGAGAAGTCCTCGTCGGACGGCGCGGCGAGCGTCACGGTGCGGCCTCCAGATTGCGCTTGACCTCGAGCCTGCGCAGCTTGCCCGAGGAGGTGCGCGGCAACGACCCGGGCCGCACGAACACCACTTCGGCGGGCACCACGCCGCATTCGGAGGCGACGCGCTGCACCAGCGCACTGCGCGCGGCGGGTTCGTCGGCGCCCTTGAACTCCGCGGCGATCACCAGGCCGGGCCGCGTTGAGGGGCCGTCGGTGCCGATCGCGACCACCGCCCCCGGGCGGATTCCGTCGACCTGGGCGGCCACCTGCTCGATCTCGGTGGGGAAGATGTTACGTCCGGCCACGGTGATGATCTCCTTGGCGCGTCCGCAGATGACCAGGCTGCCGTCCAGAAGGTACCCGATATCGCCTGTGGGAAACCAGTTTCCGTGATCGACCGGAGTTTCGCCGAGGTAACCGGTCATCATGGACGTGCCCCGGATCTCGACCTCGCCGACCTCGCGATCGGCGATACTGTCGACGAACTGCTCGCGTGGGGCGACCCTGATCTCCATCCCGGGGATCGCCTCACCGAGCACCGCGTGCTTTCGGACGAAGCCGCCGTCATCGCTCACGACGTGGATCTCGTCGAGCCGCAGACCACTGCCGGGCGTGGGAACACTCACCGCACAGTTGGATTCGGCCAGGCCGTAGGAGGGGGCGAGCGCGCCCGGGTCCAGTCCGAAGCGGGCCATCTCGGTGGCGAACCGTTGGCTGCCGTCGCAATCGACGGGTTCGCCGCCGTTGAGGGCGAAGCGCAGGTGCGAGAAGTCCACGTCACTGACCAGGCGGGCGTATTTCCCGACGATGTTGTAGGCCATGTTCGGTGCCGCGGTCAGGGTGGCGCGGCTCTCGGTCAGCCAGGCCAGCCAGCCGAACGGCTGGGCGGAGAACGCCGAGGTGGGTGCGTGCCACAGGTTCGCCCCGCCGAGCGCGGTGGTGAGCAGGAAGGACAGCCCCATATCGTGATAGAGCGGCAGCCAGGAGTGCCCGGTGTCGTCGGCTCCGACGCCGACGCGGTCCACCAGTGCCCGAAGGTTGGCGAGCACCGCCTCGGGTGAAAGTTGGGCGGTACGAGGCGTGCCCGTGGATCCGGCGGTGCCCTGCAGGACCGCGACGGCGCTGCCCACGGTGCCGTGGTGAGTGGTCGAGCGCTGGGCGAGCGCGACCGCGGTCACATCGGCCACGGTCACGTCGCCGCCGACGGAGTCGAGTTCGCGAAGGTGGGTGCCGTGGCTGAACACCGAACGCACGCCGATGCTCTCGAAACGCGACAGGGTGGCTCGGGCCCAGCGTTGCGGGTCGGCGCCGCGGACCGGTCCGGGCAGGATCGACACGGCGGCCCCGGCCAGCAGGGCACCGGTGATCGCGGCGATGAATTCGACGTTCGGATCGCCCACCAGGCCGACGGCCTGGGCGCCCTCGGCACAGATGCGTTCGGCGACGTTCTCGGCGCGGGCGTGTACCTCTGCCCACGGATGGCGGTGCCAGGTGCCGGCGGCGGTGTCGAAGACGTGCAGGTCGTTGTTCGACCCGGTCATCGCGGCCGAGAGGGCTTGGGCGAGGACACTCACGAGTTGGCCTGCCCGGCGGGCAGTTTGGCGGTGATGGTGTCCTCCAGCTGGCCGATGGTCTCGCAGCTGAGCAGATCTTCTTCGGTCAGGGCCGCGTCGAGGCGGTCCTCGATGGCCACCATGCCGACGGCGAACGCCACTGAATCCATGCCGAGATCGTCGATCAGCCTGGAGTCGCGGGTGACCTTGCTGACGTCGATGCTGAGATCGTCTCTCAGGACCGCGAGCAGCTCGGGGTTGACAGCAGCGGACGGTGACTGTTCCATGTCGGGGGACGCTACACCGGGTAGTTAGCTAAGGCTAGGCTTACAGCGGCTCATGCGCTGTTGGGTGTCTCACCAGGTGGGCCCCGCGAGCTCGGTGCTGCCCCGGCGTTTCCCACCGTCGATGCTCACGAAGGCCGGAACCAGCTCGCTGGTGACCAGCCCGTGCCGGGCGGTCAACTCGTCGACGACCGCGAATCCTGCCGCGATGCGGGCCGGCGTATCCACCACGATCGTGGTGACCGGTACCTGACGGCCCAACTGCATCAGCTTGTCTCCGTGCGGCTCATGGTCGCCGTGAAACCCCCAGATACCGCGCACCACGGTCACCCCGCTGACCGTGTGGTGTTCGCGCAGCCGCGCCACCAGTGCGCGGTGGATCGGCGTGGCGCCGGTCGATGTCGACACGGTGCTCTCCGAGGTGTGGATCATCAGCTTCTGCCGCAGCGGACGCCCGGCTGCGTCGATCTCGGGCACCGTGGGCGGGGGCGCGATCAGCCGACCGTCACGTTTGCAGAGCTGGGCGCGTTCCAGCGTCATGGTGGCGCTGGGCACCAGCCGCTTCAGCTCCGGTGTCGCCGCCGCGACCTGCTCGCCGGTGCCGGCGGCGATGATCATCAACGGCACGTCGGTGTTGGCACTGAAGAAGCGCGCCCGCCTGCGCTGCCCGGCCACGGTGCCGTCGACCCCGAGGAAGACCGCAGCGCCGGCGAATCCGTGCGCATGCAGCACGTCGCAGACCGCGCGGTAGGCCGGCCGCCCCTCGACGCGGGTCTGCCGCCCGATGTAGAGGGTGAGTTTGGCCTGGTCGGGCAGGGGGGCGCCGAGGAGTCGAGCCCGCTCCAGCGTCACGACGCCGCGGCTGATCATCGCCACCGCTTGTTCGGATATCGCGGTGATCCGTTCGGCGCGGTCCACCGCGGCGACGGCGACCGGCAGATCTTCCGACTGGGTCAGCGTCGCGTCGCTGCGCAGAACGTGGCGCGGACCGAACCCGGCGCTGCCGCGCAGCACCACACTGGTGGCGATCCGCTGCGAGCCGAACAGGTCCAGCAACTCGTCGGCGACGAAGCCGCGTTTACCGCGCAACCGCTCACCGAAGTACGCCGTCAGCTTGAGGTATTCCGTGCTCACACGAGCCTCCCGACGGTCAGTCCCAGCCAGGCCGCGCCCAACCCGAGCACCACGCTGATCACGATATTGGCCACCGCCGGCCACACCTGACGTTCCTCGCCGAGCCGCTGTGTCTCCAGCATCCACGTCGAGAACGTGGTGTATGCGCCGACGAAGGCGGTGCCGGCCAACAGCGCGGCGTTCGGGCTCAGCGCCATACCGCCGAAGAAGCCCAACAGCCCCGCCCCGCTGACGTTCACGGCCAACGTGCCGACCGGGAACGGCCGGGACAACCGCTTGGCCGCGTGTTTGGTCACCGCCTTGTCCACCAGGAACCGGGACACCGCACCGAACCCGCCGATCACGGCGACGCCCATCCACACCGCGAAGGTCATCGGACCCGCGCCCGTCGCACCAGTGCCGTGGTGATGTGCATGGCCAGCAACCCGAGCGCGATGCCGGCGACCGTGTAGGCGACGGCCAGGCCGTAGAAGCGGTGCTCCAGCATGGTCACCGTCTCGACCTGCATGGTGGAGAACGTCGTGAGGCCACCGCACAACCCGGTGCCCAGCAGCGGACGCCGGTAGGCCGAGGTCGGCAGCCGCTCGAGCAGTCGGGTGGTGAAGTACGCGAGCAGCACCGTGCCGACGATGTTGACGAGAAACGTCGGCCACGGCCACTGTCCGGGCAGCACCGGCAGCGCGTGCGCCAGCCCCGCGCGGGCCAGGGTGCCCAGTGCGCCGCCGGCGAACACGGCCGCCAGTTCACGTCGGTCGAAACCAGCCATGCCGCCCAGTATGTAGCCCGACGCGGGGACCGTTATGTTGGGCACACCATGACGGTTGTGCGGATCTGTGTATTGGGCCCGGTCCGTGCCTGGGTCCATGGCGAGCCGGCGGGCAGGAGCGAAGCGACCGGGGAATTCAAGCCCGTCGATCTGGGTGGCCCCAAGCAGCGGGCGGTGCTGGCCCGACTGGTGCTCGCGCACGGCCAGGTGGTGTCGGTGGACCGGCTCATCGAGGACCTCTGGGAGGGCGAACCGCCGCCGAAAGCGCTGGCGGCGCTGCAGGCCTACATATCGCACCTGCGCCGGGTGCTCGAACCCGACCGGCAACGCCGGGCCGCCGCCCAGGTGATCGTCAGCGCCGCACCCGGATACTGCCTGCGGCTGCCCGACGACGCCGTCGATGCGTGGTCGGTGGAGGCGAAAACTATTGCCGCCGAGTCACAGTCGGATCTGCTGGAAGAGGTGCTCACCGAGTGGACGGGGGATCCCTACGTCGAGGTCGCCGACACGCTCTGGGCCGCACCGGAAGTCGCGCGGCTGACGGAGCTGCGGCTGTCGGCGGTCGAGTCCTACGCCGCCGCCCAGTCTGCCCTCGGTCAGCACGCGGTGGTGCTACGGGTGCTCGAACCCCATGCCCGCGACCATCCGGGCCGCGAGACCGCCGCCTGCCTGCTGGCCGCCGCCCAGTACCGGGCCGGGCGTCAGGTCGCGGCCCTGGAGGTGCTGCGTCGGACCCGCGACTACCTGACCGACGAGCTCGGGCTCGAACCCGGCCGGCCACTGCGTGATCTGGAGCGCGACATCCTGCGCCAGGCCGAGCACCTCGACCCCATCGCGGTCACGCCCGCCGCGGCCGCCCCGGTGGCCTCGGCGCCGACGAGGTCGCGGACCCGGGGCCGGGCCGGTGAACTCGCCGCTCTGGAGACGGCCGCCACCGCCGCACGGCGCGACGGACTGAAGGTGGTGTGGATCGGCGGCGAAGCCGGAGCGGGCAAAACCACCCTGGCGGACACGGCCACCGCCACGCTGCACCAGGCGGGGTGGACGGTGGTGCTGGGGCGCTGCCCAGAGGTCGACGGCGCGCCACCGGGCTGGGCCTGGACCGAGGTTCTCGACCCGTTCCGGTCGAGTATGGAACCTGGGCAGGCGGGCGCCCTGGCTCCACTGCTGCACGACGGCCCGGCCACCGACAGCGGCGCGTTCTGGCTGGCGCACACCCTGGCCGAGGTGCTCGGCAACGCCGCGACCGCCCAGCCCCTGGCGATCGTCCTCGACGATCTGCACCGCACCGACGGTCTGACCCTGGAACTGCTGCGCCTGGTCTCCGACCGGCTCGGTGACCGGCCGGTGCTCGCGATCGGCACCTACCGCCCGTCGGAATCGGGTGCCGAACTCGATATGGCCCGCGCCGCGCTGGCCAATCACACGGCCGCGCATCTGATGCTCACCGGGCTGGACGACGCGGCCATGGTCGAGCTGGCCACCGACTGCGGGCTGCCCGCGGTGACCGGAGCGACCCTGAAGTTGTTGCGGGACAGAACCGGTGGCAATCCGCTGTTCGTACGGGAGATGGCCCGGCTGATGGTTGCCGAAGGAGCCGACGCAGCGCACGGCCGCGTGCCGGCCGGGGTGCGCGACGTGGTCCGCCGCCGGCTGGCCCGGCTGCCCGGGCAGACCGCCACCGCCTTGCGGCAGGCCGCGGTGCTCGGCCGCGAAGTGGACCTGGATCTGCTGGAGGAACTGGCCCGCAGCGACGACGATCTGCTCGACGCGCTCGAACCCGCCGTACTGGCCGGCTTGCTCGACGAACCCGCGCCCGGCCGGATCCGATTTGCGCACAGCCTGATCCGCGACACTCTCTATGACGACACGTCACTGCTGCGCCGGACCCGGCTGCACGCCACGGCACTGAACATGTTGCGCGCACGCGGCACCGACGCCGCGTCGCTGGCCTATCATGCGGTGGCCGCCGCCACTCCCGAAACTGCCGCCGAGGCGGCAGAATTCGCGACCGCAGCCGCCCAGGAGGCCGATGCGGTCGGTGCGCCGGGCGAGGCGGCCCGGCAGTGGCGGGCCGCGGTGCGCATGCTGGAACTGGCGGCTGCGGATCCGCGGCGCGCGGTACCGGCCCGCTGCGGGCTGATCTCGGCGCTGGCCCGCGCGGGTGACGCCATCTCGGCGCGCGAGGAACTCAACCGCACCGTCACCCTCGTCGCCGGCGACGACGATCTGTTGGTGCGTGCGCTGACCGCGTTGGACAGTCCGCTGGTCTGGCGGCTGCGAACCGGCGATCACATCGACCCCGTCATCGTCGAACCGCTGCGGCGGATCCTGGCCCAGGACCACCCGCCGCCGGTGCGGGTCCGGCTGCTCATCACCTTGTTCAAGGAGGTCGAGGGCGCCGAGCACGAGGTGGCGATGGCGGCCAGCCTGGAGGCGCTGGAGCTGGCGCAGGCGCTGCATGCGGCCGACCCCGACGCACATGCCCGGCTGTGGTGCGCGGCGCTGAACGTGCGTGCCTTTGCCGCCCTTGGTCCGGATCTGGCCGATCAACGTCAGCCGATGGCTGCCGCACTGCTGAAGGTCGCACAGGATTGCGGTGCCGTGGACTATCAAGCGGTGGGGCACTGGCTGCTGTTCCTCGCCGCATCGGGCCGCTCGGATCTGGCGGCCGCGCTTGACCACGTCGATCAGGCCGTGGCCCGGGCCGGCACCGGTCAGCTGGCCTTCCTGCTCGGCGTGCTCGACGCCTATTCCGCCCAGTTGACGGTGCTGGCCGGACGGCCGGACGAAGGGGAGGCCCGGTACCTGGCCGCCGGTGTCAGCCTGGCCGAGCATGGGGTGGCCAACGGGGCGCTGGTCGGTCTGGTCGGACGGGTCAGCGCGGCGCTGAGCCGCGGGGACCTCGCGCCGATGGCCGATGAGCTGCTGGTGCTGCACCGCACGATCTCGGCGACGATGGCCGACGGCGCGGTGCTGGCGCTGGTGTCGGCGGGCAGAATCGATGAGGCACAAGAGGTCTGGGCCCAGCGGGTGCCCACCGAGCGGTCCTATTACTGGGTGGCGATGACGACGTTGCGGGTGCACGCCGCCGTGGCCGTCGGTGATCTGGCGGTGGCGAAGGCGGAGGCGGCCGAGTTGTTGCCCTACAGCGGGCTGATGGCCGGGCTGGACAACGGCACCCTGCTGACCGGGCCGGTGGACGAGGCGCTGGCCGTGCTGGCCGAGGCGACCGGCGATACCGCCGCGGCGGCCCGGTACCGGCGGGCCGCCGCGGAGCTACGCACGCGCCTGGCCGCCGAGGCCGCGCGGCTGCTCCGTTAACCGAACACTCTGCGTTCAAAGCGCTTGTGGCGCCGCGACATCAGCTTGATGAACCCGAGGAGCAGCGGATTCGCCTCCGCCGCCAGCTGCGCGTACTCCGCCTCGGTTGCCGCGCCGACGATGCGCGGTCCGTCGAAGGACATCCGCCCGGCGCGCTGGGCCGCCTTCTCCACGACGGCCCAGTCGGTGACCGACACATGCCGGCGGATCACGCCGAAGACGTCACGCTCCTCGTCGGCGATGTGTTCGCACACCAGTTGGTGCAGGTCGGCCAGCGCGGTGGCCAGCGGTGCCGCCGTCGCCGGGCCGGGCACCTTCCCGAAGGCCGTGGCCAGCGAGGTGATGCGGTCCAGTCTGGGGACCAGGGCGGCATGGTCGTCGGTGAGTTCGGACAGATCGACGAAACTGCCCGCCGAGGCCGTGACGATCGGCCACAGCACCTCGTCCTCGACGGTGTGGTGATGGTGGATGGATTCGCACAGCAGGTGGAGGTAGCGGGTGACGTCCTTCGGATGAGCGCAGGTGTGGGCCCCGCCGGCCACCGCGGCCAGCAGTTCGGCGAGCCGGCCGACGTCATTGATCATGGCGCGGTGGGCCATGGTGATGCCGGACAGGTCGGGTTCGGTGCTCTGTTGCGCGGATTTTGGTGAGCTGTTCATGCCGCATACGTTGTCGCGCGGCACTTGTGGCGCACTTGCGGCGGGCTTGCAAGATGTGCGGAACAATCGAGGACATGGCCCCCAATCCACGCGCCGGCAAGCCGGCCGATCCGTCCGACCTCATCGACATCGCACACGTGGTGACGGCGTACTACACCGTCTTGCCGGATCCCGACGACATCGCCCAGCAGGTCGTGTTCGGGACGTCCGGCCATCGCGGTTCCAGCCTGGACGGCGCGTTCAACGAGGCCCACATCCTGGCCACCACGCAGGCCATCGTCGAGTACCGCACGGCGCAGGGCACCACCGGGCCGCTGTTCATCGGCCGCGACACCCACGCCTTGAGCGAACCGGCGTGGGCGTCTGCGCTGGAGGTGCTGGCCGCCAACGACGTGGTCGCGATGATCGACGCCGCCGACCGCTACACCCCGACGCCGGCCGTCAGCCACGCCATCCTCACCTTCAACCGCGGCCGGGACACCGACCTGGCCGACGGTATCGTCGTCACCCCGTCGCACAACCCGCCCCGCGACGGCGGATTCAAGTACAACCCGCCCAACGGCGGGCCGGCGGATACCGATGCCACCGGCTGGATTGCCAATCGCGCGAACGAGATCCTGCGCGAGGGCATCAAGTCGGTGAAGCGGGTGCCGCTGTCGCGAGCGTTGCAGATCGCGCAGCGCCACGATTACCTGAACGCCTATATCGAGGACCTGCCCAATGTGGTGGACCTGCACGCCATCCGCGCCCAGGGCATTCGCATCGGCGCCGATCCACTCGGCGGGGCCAGTGTGGACTACTGGGGTGCCATCGCCGAACGGCACCAGCTGGACCTGACGGTGGTGAACCCGCTGGTCGACGCCACCTGGCGGTTCATGACGCTGGACACCGACGGCAAGATCCGGATGGACTGCAGCTCGCCCAACGCGATGGCCTCGCTCATCGCCAACCGCGACCTCTATCAGATCGCCACCGGCAACGACGCCGACTCGGACCGGCACGGCATCGTCACCCCCGACGGCGGCCTGCTCAACCCGAATCACTTCCTGGCCGTGGCCATCGACTACCTGTACACGCACCGGCCGTCGTGGCCGGGTTCGACGGCGGTCGGTAAGACGGCCGTCAGCTCGTCGATCATCGACCGGGTGGTGGCGGGATTGGGCCGCAAGCTGGTCGAGGTACCGGTCGGGTTCAAATGGTTCGTCGACGGGTTGATCAGCGGCTCAATCGGATTCGGCGGCGAGGAGAGCGCCGGGGCGTCGTTCCTGCGTACCGACGGCTCGACCTGGACCACCGACAAGGATGGCATCATCCTGGCCCTGCTGGCTTCGGAGATCCTGGCGGTCACCGGTTCCACCCCGTCGCAGCGCTACGCGGAGCTGGCCGACAAGTACGGTGCGCCGACCTATGCCCGCATCGATGCGCCCGCCGACCGGGAGCAGAAGGCGCGGTTGTCGAAGTTGTCGGCCGACCAGGTCAGCGCGACGGAGTTGGCCGGTGAACCGATCACCGCGAAGCTGACCACGGCGCCGGGCAACGGGGCGCCGCTGGGCGGGTTGAAGGTGACCACCGAGAACGCCTGGTTCGCGGCCCGGCCGTCGGGCACCGAGGACGTCTACAAGATCTATGCCGAGTCGTTCAAGGGGGCCGAGCATCTGGCGCAGGTGCAGCAGGCGGCCAAGGACGTGGTGAACGCCGTCATCGCCTGAACCGGAGTCCGGAGTGGTTGTCTTCTGAAGGTTGTCATCATGTGATGACGCACTCCAGCAGAGAGGCACCCGGATGTGGGTGCCTACAGTCAACGGGTGAGTTCTGTTACGGAGGACGACTGTAAGCAGCGGCTACCCGGTGAAGTGTGGGTGCTGATCACCGCCAACGCGGTCATCGCCCTCGGGTATGGCGTGGTTTCTCCCGTCCTTCCGCAATACGCCCGCAACTTCGGCGTCAGCATCAGCGCCGCGACCTTCGTTATCACCGCGTTCGCGCTGATGCGGCTGTGCGCGGCGCCGGCCAGCGGCCTCTTCGTGCAGAAGCTGGGGGAGCGGCGCGTCTACCTGAGCGGCCTGCTGATCGTCGCGGTGTCCACCGGGGTGTGCGCCTTCGCGCAGACCTACTGGCAGCTGCTGCTGTTCCGCTCGCTGGGCGGGTTCGGGTCGGCGATGTTCACGGTGTCCTCGCTCGGTCTGATGATCCGGATCTCACCGCCGGACGCCCGCGGCCGGGTGGCGGGGATGTTCTCCAGCGCTTTCCTGGTCGGGTCGGTCGGCGGACCGGTGCTCGGCGCGTTGACCGCAGGGCTCGGGCTGTCTGCGCCGTTCGCGATCTACGGGGTGGCGTTGGTGGTGGCGGCCGGGGTGGTCTGGGTCAGCCTGCGACACTCGCCGCTGGGGGCGCCGGCCGACCACAGCGGACCGACGGTGACGGTGCGCGATGTGCTCGGCAACCGCGCCTACCTGGCGGCCCTGTTCTCGAACTTCGCGACCGGGTGGTCGGTGTTCGGTCTGCGGATCGCGTTGGTTCCGCTGTTCGTGACCGAGGTGCTGCATCGCGGGCCGCGGATGGCCGGGCTGGCGTTGGCGGTGTTCGCCATCGGGAACGTCTCGGCGGTGATTCCCAGCGGTTACCTCTCCGATCGGGTGGGCCGTCGGGTGCCGTTGATCACGGGGCTGGCGATCTCCGGGGTGGCGACCCTGTTGGTCGGGCTGGCGTCCTCGCTGACGCTGTTCATGGCGGCCGCGTTCGTCGCCGGGGCCGCGGCGGGCGTGTTCACCTCGCCGCAGCAGGCTGCGGTGGCCGACATCATCGGCAGCAAGGCGCGGGCCGGCACGGCGGTGGCGACCTATCAGATGATGTCCGACGTGGGGGCCATCGCCGGATCCCTGGTGGTCGGGCAGATCGCCCAGTATCTGTCGTTCGGGTCGGCGTTCGTGATCAGCGGGGTGATCCTGCTGATCGCCGCATTGGGGTGGGCTTTTGCGCCGGAGACCCGTCAGATGACGTCGCAAGCACACACCCCGGCTCGTCCGCTCGGCCCGGAGGCGGGTGGAGAGCTCCCGTGACCAGCGGTTTTGAACCAGGGGTACGGGTGGTGTACTTTCGGTGAGCACAAGTTACGGGGCTATGGCGCAGTTGGTAGCGCACCACACTGGCAGTGTGGGGGTCAGGGGTTCGAATCCCCTTAGCTCCACCATGTGACGAGTCGAGACGTGGGTTACACGTGAGTCTCGTCATCGGTTACGGAAGACCCCGGCCATCGGCCGGGGTTTTTCTGTTGGTTGCGCCTTATGTCACAGCCAATAGTCCTGGTAATGCCCGAGGCTTCCAAGACAATGGTGTGCCGAAATTCCGTGGTATGTGCGCCGTGCCCTGCATTGATCGAAACCTCCGTCAAGATGGCCCGGGGGTAGAGCTTTTCCGAGCTTCACTTTCAGACTGCCGAAAGTCGGTCGCTCCGGTGAGTACCAAAATCTCCTGTCTCATGTGATGGATCCGAATTCAACCATTCGCGTCTTGTTCGTCATATTCAGCCGTCACGCACGCGCCTGGCAGCGTGTGGATGCATTGTTTGAGTCCGTGAGCGGCTTGAAACTGTGACCGACCAAAAGGCCCTCGACATAGTCCCTGGGCGCCCGAACAGAACGGCTAAGATTGTCGCTGCCGAGGCGCCCGCTGCTGTACCGGTGAGCACAGTCTTCATCAGCCGAACTATCCTTTCGGCCCAAGTGGGAATTCGCTCAAGAGAAGATCTTTAGCCGGCGGCAGCCGTTGGGGGAGGTGGTGCGCTCGGCGCTGTGATCGCCGCACCCGGCCCCGCACAGGCTGTCGGCCTCGGAGTGGGGTGCGGAAGAACGTGATCAGCAGCTCACTCAGCTTTCGGTGATGCGCGGTGCGGAGAAGTTCAGCACGCCCGAGTGTCATGAAAGCTGCTGCAGCTTTGAGGAGTTCGATGGTCTCCTCAAGCTCAATGTTCTTGCGCTCGAGCTCACGGACCTCTCGTTTGGTATCGGTGCGTACCCCGTCAGGCTGGTCGGCGACCAACCGCACCGCCCGGGCCTTGAACTCGTCGTCTTACATCTTCGGCATGATGCAAACACTCCTTCCCTCGAAAGAACGTGCGCATCAAACCCGGGTTAGTGCACAGTTCGTCCAGGCGTGACCGTAACGCTGCGCGCGGCCCGTTACTGCAGCGGCATCTACAGGCAGAAGACGGTTGTTTGACGGGCGATTTGTTTGTTACAAGGCGTTGCCGCCGATGAAGTGCGTAACCTGAGGGGAACCTGTGATGCCGCGGGCTTCGCTAAACCTCGCCCTATTACCGGAACTACTTCCAGCGGTTCGTGGCCGATGTGGAGGAAAGGCGCAATGAACCGGCTGGTAACCGCGCTGTCCACCTCGGTGGATCCAGCGTCACTGATGATCCGCGTCGCCGAGCAAGCGTGTGTGTTCATGGCCAATGCTGATGGTGCAGCCATCAACCTGCTTCGCGCCTCCGATAACGCCTATGTGACGGTTTCCGCCAGCGGCGTACTGACGTCGGCCTTGGGCTTCGTCATCCCGAAGGACCGCAGTTTGCAGGGCATTGCCGCGCGGGAGAAGCACCCGCTCCTGGTAGACGATGCACTGGTAGACACCCGATTGTCGCAAAGAGTCCGTGCGCTTAACCGACAATGGGGCACACGATCATGGGCGGTGATTCCGTTGATCCACAACGGTGCAGCCATGGGTTCTCTGATGCTGGCCGCGACAGTCCCGGGCGCGTTCACTGCTACAGATATCGACCCCATGGTTGCGGTCAGCGACTTTGTGTCGGCATTGATCGCCAGCCAGTCGGAACTCTCGACGCTGCTGACACACGCGATCGTCGATGGCCACGACCCTGCGGAGGCAGCCTTCACAGCTCGTTTCGTCGCATCGGTGATGGTGCCGGAGGCGGCCGAGGCCGAGGGACACCGGGTTCGACTGGACGCGCTCCTCGCGCAACCCGACGTCCTTCGCGTGGCGTTCCAGCCCATCGTGCACCTCGCGAGTCACAGGACGATCGCCTACGAAGGGTTGGCGCGCTTTCCCGCATCATCGGGACTGGCCCCGGCGCAGTGGTTCAGCACGGCGCGCCGCATGGGTCGAGGCCTCGACCTGGAATATGCCGCCCTGCGTGCCGTCTTGGCGGCCGCTCGCGGCATCCCGGCTGATTCTCCGATCGCGGTCAATTTGAGTCCGACCGCTGCACTGGAAGCGCCGATTCAGGACTTCCTGCTGGCCCAAGACCGAAGATTGATCATTGAAATCACCGAACACGAGCCGTTTCCCGATGGCCTCGCCGTGGGCCTGACGCACCTGCGCGAACATGGGATAGGCCTCGCAGTCGACGATGCGGGTGCCGGCTATGCCAGCTTCACTCAATTGCTGCGACTTCGTCCTGACGTCATCAAGATCGACGGTGAGCTCATCGCCGACATCGACAAAGATCCGGCTAAGCGGGCTATAGCCACCGCGCTCACCTCGCTTGGTACCGAGATGAACGCGACGATTGTCGCCGAAGCGGTGGAGACGGCAGGCCAGCTCCAGACCTTGATTCATCTCGGTATCGAGTACGGCCAGGGCTTTCACCTCGGTGCGCCCAGATGCCTGGAGAAACCGTGACATCGGAGATTGTGGTGAGCCAAGGGCCTGCCAACGAGATCCGATCGCACCATCGTTGTCAGTTGCGAAGAACGTGACAACCCCACACTCGTGGACACGCCTAGGCGGCAATCACATGCCGAAGTCGGACCGCACGCGTCGCACGTGAGCTCCTCATCGGCTACTGCAGGGCCATGGCTACTTTTGCCCGGGTGGCCAGATCTATGAAGGGTGCTCCGCTGATGTCGATGAGAACGCGTTTGATGGTGCCCGTGAAGGTGGCCGGGGACTGGTAGAGCGATGAGACCGGTGTGATCAGGCTGCAGCCGACGTCGAACGTCTCATTGACGGTGAAGCGGAATGGCACCTGCTTGTCGAAACGCCCTGTACCGATGGCTGTTTCGCCCAGTCGCAATGTGACGTCGCCGCCCGTTCCGGGTGTGGTCGCGTCGTCCACCCGGATCTCTGCCGATACGATGTGATGCCCCGGTGGGATCGGTGCGTCGGAGGTGACCCGGTACCGCTCCTCGTTGAACCAGTTGTGTTCCCACACCAGGTGTCCGCCGTGGATGAACAGGGTGTAGCCACCGGCTTCGCCACCACAGCTGACCAGCGCACCGTCGGCGCCCACGTCGGGGATGTCGAGTTCGACACCGATGGTGTGGTCGACGTTCTTGGTATTGGGTGCGGCCGGTTCCGGTATCCGGACCGTGCCGGGCAGGTACACAAAGCTGGTCTTGCCCGCCAACAGGTTCGGGCGCAGCGCGGCGTCGGCGCGTTCGGCGAACCGGTCGTCCAGCGGCAGGACGTTGTATTTCCTGGCCTCGACCAGGAACATGTCCTGTAATTCGTGCAGCTTGTCCGGGTGCTGCGCGGCGAGGTCGTCGGCCTGGCTGAAGTCGCGCTCGATGTCGTAGAGTTCCCAGGTGTCGTTGTCGAAGGACGCCGAACCCGTTGTCTGCCAAGGCAGCTTGCCATGGAGGCAGCCGGCGACCCAGCCCTCGTGGTAGAGCGCCCGATTGCCCATCATCTCGAAATACTGTGTGGTGCGCCGGCTTGCGGCGTCGGCGTCATCGAAGGTGTAGGCCAGGCTGACCCCTTCGATAGCCCGTTGCTCGACACCATCCACGGTTTTCGGCGCCACGATGCCGGCGACGTCGAGAATCGTCGGGGCGATGTCGATCACGTGATGGAACTGCGAACGCAGGCCGCCGGTGTCCTTGATCCTCTTGGGCCAGGAGATCACCACCGGATTGCGGGTGCCGCCGAAATGCGATGCCACCTGCTTCATCCACTGAAACGGCGAGGATCCGGCCCACGCCCACGGCACCGGGTAGTGGTTCTCGTGCTTGGCCGAGCCGATCTCGTCTATCAGCGGCAGCATCGTCTCCGGACTGTCCGGGAAACCCTGTTGGGTCTTCATGTTGTTCAGGGTGCCGGTCAGCGAGCCCTCGGCGCTGGGGCCGTTGTCACCGACGATGTAGACGATCATCGTGTCGTCGCGCAGGCCCAGCACCTCGAGTTGATCGACGATGCGGCCGACCTGGGCATCGACGTGTTCGAGGAAGCCGGCGTACACCTCCTGCATGCGGGCGTAGAGCCGCTTCTCGTCGGCGCTGGCGCTGTTCCAGGCGGGGATGCTGTCCGGTCGCGGTGTGAGCCTGGTGTCCGCGGGGATGACCCCGAGCTGTTTCTGCTTCTCCCAAGTCAGACGGCGTTGCTCGTCCCAGCCGTGGTCGAATTTGCCCTGGTAGCGATCGGCCCATTCGGGTGCCACGTGGTGTGGGGTGTGGGTAGCGCCGGGCGCCCAGTACACAAAGAACGGCTTGTCCGGTGCAACGGCCTGCTGCTCGGCGATCCAGGACACGCAGCGGTCGGCGATCGCCTCGGAGAAGTGCCAGCCGGGCTCGTCGGGTGGCTCGATCGGGGTGGTGCCCTCATACATCGGCGTGTGCCACTGATTGGCCTCGCCGCCCTGGAAGCCGTAGAAGTACTCGAACCCCAGTCGGGTCGGCCACCGGTCGTACGGTCCGGCAGCGGACAACTCGTAGTCGGGGGTGTTGTGCCATTTGCCGAAGGCGGCGGTGTTGTAACCACGCAGTCGCAGTGTCTCGGCCACGGTCGCGGTATCGCGCCCGATGACGCCGTCGTAGCCCGGATAGCCGGTGGCCAATTCCATGATCGTGCCGGTGTGCGCGCTGTGGTGGTTGCGACCTGTCAGCAGCGCGGCGCGGGTCGGCGAACACAGCGCGGTGGTGTGAAAACGGTTGTACCGCAATCCATCGTCAGCCAATCGTTGCAGCGTCGGCGTATTCACCGGGCCGCCGAACGTCGAGGTGTGGCCGAACCCGACGTCGTCGATCAGCACGACCAGCACATTCGGGGCCGCCTCCGGTGCCATGAGCATCTCGGGCTTTTCCGGAGTTGAGTCGGCGTAGGTGTCGCCGATCTTGCCGTCGAATGGCTTGGGGGGTATCGGCAGCACCGAGCCGTCGCCGGGTGCGGCGGCGCCTGATTCTTCATCTGGCATCTCGGCCTCCCCTAGCACCAGAGAATGGTCACCATCGGTGATTATGCAACTCCATGGACGATGCCGGGTTGCTTTGGACCAATGATGTCCGAGGACCCTGCCGTCTTCTCGCCGCAATGTCGAACACCGTCCAAACGGAGCGAGAAATTTGTACTGTGCAGTTGTCCTGAAGACCGACGAGGGGCGGCGACATGGCACTGACCGAATACCCATCAGGTACAACCTTTCCCGGCCGAATCGGTCGGACGATCGGTGAATCCGACCCCGCCTGGCCGACGCCGAACCGTTCCCAGCCGGGGGCCGCGAACGTCGTCTTCATCGTGCTCGACGACACCGGCTATGGACAGTTCGGTTGCTACGGCTCGCCGATCAATACACCGAACCTGGACCGATTGGCGACCAACGGTTTGCTCTACACCAACATGCACACCACGGCGCTCTGCTCACCATCCCGATCGTGCATGCTGACGGGCCGCAACCATCACTCCAACGCGATGGCCTGCATTACGGAGGGGTCTACGGGCTTCCCCGGCTCCAACGGTGCGATCCCGTTCGAGAACGGCCTCCTCTCCGAGATGCTTCTGCAGCATGGCTATGCCACCTACTGCATCGGCAAGTGGCATTTGACCCCGGCCGAACAAATCAGCGCTGCCGGGCCGTATGACCGCTGGCCGCTGGGGCGTGGGTTCGAGCGCTACTACGGCTTCCTGGGCGGCGACACCCATCAGTACTATCCCGATCTGGTGTTCGACAATCATCAGGTCGATCCGCCGAAGACGCCTGAAGAGGGGTACCACCTCAGCGAGGACCTCGCGGATCGGGCGATCAACTTCATCGCCGATCTGAAGCAGGTGGCGCCCGACAAGCCGTTCTTCCTGTACTTCGCCACGGGCGCGAACCATGCCCCGCATCAGGCTCCGCCGGAGTGGGTGGCGAAGTATCGCGGAAAGTTCGACGACGGTTGGGACGCATACCGGGAGAAGGTCTTCGCCCGGCAAAAGGAACTGGGGATCTTCGCCGACGACGTGGAGCTATCGCGCCACGATCCCGACGTTGCGCGGTGGGACGACCTGAGTGCCGACGAACAACGCTTGTATGCGCGGATGATGGAAGTGTTCGCGGGGTATTTCGAGCACGTCGACCATCAGATCGGCCGATTGATCGACTATCTGGAGAGCACCCGGCAGCTGGACAACACGTTGGTGATGCTGGTCTCCGACAACGGCGCGAGCGCCGAGGGTGGTCCACACGGGTCGGTCAACGAGAACAAGTTCTTCAACAACGTGCCCGATGACCTGCAGCAGAATCTCGACGCGATCGATGACCTCGGCGGGCCGAAGTACTTCAATCACTACTCGTGGGGCTGGACGTTCGCCGGCAACACCCCGTTCCGGCGGTGGAAGCGCGAAACCTATCGCGGCGGCGTCGCCGACGGCTTCCTCGTACACTGGCCGGCCGGAATCAAGGCCAAAGGCGAACTACGTCAACAATATTGCCATGTCATCGACATGGTGCCCACGGTGCTCGATGCTCTCGGCATCGATCCTCCAGCGGCAATTCGAGGCGTATCGCAATCAGCCATCGAAGGGGTCAGCCTGGCACACACATTCGACGACGCCCAAGCTCCGTCCAAGCGTCACACGCAGTACTTCGAGATGTTCGCGCACCGTTCGATCTATCACGACGGCTGGCGGGCGGTCTGCCCGTTTCCCGGAGCGTCCTTTGCGGAGGCGGGGGCCGGATTCGGTGCGGTCGAGCTGACCGAGGACAAGCTGCGCGAGCTCGACGCCACCGGCTGGGAGCTCTACCACGTCGACGTCGATCCCACCGAAACCAAGAATTTGGCCGAATCTGAACGTCCGCGGTTGGTCGAGATGATCGCACTCTGGTACACCGAGGCGGGCAAATACCACGTTCTGCCGCTCGACAGCAGAGGCACAATGCGCTTCGCCGATCCGCGACCGCAGATCAGTGCCGAGCGCGAATCCTACGTGTATTTCCCCGGCACACAGGCGGTCCCGGAGAACACCGCGGTCAAGGTACTCAACCGCGCGCACTCCATCACCGCCGAGGCCGAGCTGGCCGAGAACGACAACGGTGTCATCGTCTGTCAGGGAAGCAACATCGGCGGATACACCATGTTCGTTCAGGATGGGCTGCTGCACTACGTGCACAACTACGTCGGCGCACAAGAACTCCACGTGGTGTCGAATGCGGCGGTCGCACCCGGTCGGCACACGCTGCGTTACGAGTTCGTGCCCACGGGACCGCCAGATCTGTTGGCTGGCAGGGGTACTCCCGGTCATGCCCGCCTGCTCGTCGATGACGACGTGGTCGGTGAGGCCGACTTCCCGGTGACCGTTCCGCTGTCTTTGGGGATAGGCGGCGGCCTCGCCGTGGGCCGAAATCCGGGTTCGCCGATCACCACGATGTACGCATCGCCGTTCGCCTTCACCGGCACGATCGACAAGGTCACTATCAGTACCTCGCCTGCGGAACATCACGACCACGAGGAGGCCGCCAGAGCCGAAGCGCGCGTCGCCATGGCGCGTCAGTAGATCCGCGCCCGCATTCTTCTGCGACGAGGGGGTCACGTCCGTCCGATCCCCACCACACCAAGCCGCAGATGATCGGGGGCGGCTTCCAACGCCGAGCTGATGAGCCATTTCGATGACTGGGTGACGGACCCGTCGGTGACCAAGGCTCGAATCGAGGCGTTCCTTGCGGATTCGGGCAACAGTGGGCGCGAATTTCTGGATCGCTATGTGGTGTGTACGACGTCCGGAGCGACCGGCATCCCGGCGATCCTGCTGCACGATCACGCCGCGCTGGTTGTCTACAACGTGTTGGGCTATGCGCGCTCGCTGTCGGTGTTTTGGCATTCGCCGGGACTGGGGTGGGCGCTGGTACGCGGGCGTGGCCGACTTGCCGCGGTTTTCGTCTCCGGAGGGCACTTTCTCGGCAACACGATGATGGCTCGTCGCATCCGGAAGATGCCGTGGCGAGGGGGAATGCAGCGTATCTTCTCCGCCGCCCTGTCCCGGCCGGTCGGCTCTCCGACGATGTGCTGATCACCTACCTGGCCAACAGGATTCAACCGATCATCCGCTACCGCATGGGCGACCGAGTGGCCATGGATGCCGACCCCTGTATCTGCGGTAGTCCCTTTCCGTCGATTCAGGTCGTCGGTCGCACCCACGACATCCTGACCTTTCCCACACGGCAGGGCGAAGAGGTCCGGATACTTCCGCTGGCCATCGCCACGGTGGCCGAAGAAACGCCCGGCGTAACCGGCTGCCAGCTCATTCAATGCACACCATCAAGCCTGACGGTTCGCCTGCGTGTCAAGGACGGCGGCGATCGAGAAGCGGTGTGGGCAGAGTTGCGAAACCGGTTGGCGGCCTTCTTGTCTGCTCATGGGGCGACGACGGTCCGCGCAGCGGAAAGTTCCGCCAGGTCTATTCCGAGCTCACACCTCGGTGTCAGTGAGCCGACGACGCAGAAGCAGCACCTGGCCTCGTGTGGACACCCCGGGTCAGGCCGACGGCGCGGTTGAGGCACCGATCGTGGACAGGATGGTCTCGCGGGCGTCGGGGTCGCTGATCACATCGCGGGCCACCGCGGTCAGGTGAACGTGGTGGGTCTGTGCGTAGCCGCGCAGCAGGCCGAACGCGTTCTCGACCGAGACGTGCAGCCGCTCGGCCAGGAAACCCTTGGCCTGCTCCACCACGACGCGACTGGTCAACGCGGTCTGCAAGCGCGGCACCACGGTCGCCGGCGTGGGTGCGTGATCTTGCAGAATCGCCACGCACGCGACGTGGGCCAGCGTCTGGGCCACCAGCAGGTCGGCTTCGTTGAGGTCGCCGGTGTCGGCGCCGAACAAGCCGAGCGCGCCCAACACCGTGCCCGCCGCGCGCATCGGCACGGCATGGACCGACGCGAATCCGGCCTCGGTGGCTGCCGGCACGAACCGCGGCCACCTGTCCGCCTGGAGAGGAAGATCCGGGACCGAAACAGGTCGTCCGCCGGCAAAGCAGTCCAGGCAAGGACCTTCCTCGGCCTGCAGTTGAAACAGCTCCAGATCGCTGGACTGCTCTGAGGTGGCGGCCATCAGGTGCAACCGCCGGTGCGGGTCGGCGAGCAGCAGACCGGCCGCATCCACGTCGAGAAGCGCCGCGCAACGGTGGGTGAGGTCGGTCAAGTTCTCGACCAGGTCGAAATCATCGAGCAGGCTGTCCACCAACGACACCACTGCTTCCAGTACCCGGGTCTCCCGCGGTGCCTCGGTCATCACAGGTGCCTTTCCGCGCCGGTCATCAGTCGGCTTCCAGTCGCAGCCGCCGGGCCAGAATGTCGCGGGCCACCTCGGTGGCGCTGCGATTGGTCGCGTACGCATGTGCCCGCAGTCGAACGAGCGCAGTGTGGGCCGGGATATTGAGTTGAGCCATGATCATGCCGGTGGCCTGGCTCACCTCCGCCCTGGTCAGCACGTTGAACTCCGACCACGCTTCGCTCCCGGGGATGACGGCCGAGTCGTGCAGCTTCCGATCGAGCAGATCAAGCATCGGGATCCGCGCCAGTTCGGCGGCCGCCACCACGCCGGCCACCTGCCGGGGCGCCAACCCGACCGGGTCCGTCTGGAAGAAGTCCAAGGCGCCGACGAACTCGCCCGCCACCACGATCGGCATGGCGTACACCCCGTGTATGCGATTGGCAAGCATCGCCGGACCGTATGCAGGCCAACGAATTTCGGAAGGATCAGCCAGATCGACGGACACCACCGGCGCCCGGCGGGCGACCGCATCGAGGCAGGGTCCCTCGCCGTAGGTGAACTGCGCTTCGTCATACCGACGGGCCGCTGCGCCGCTGGCGCCGAGCGTCCCGTGGTTGGTGCCGTCGAACACCAGGGATATCGCCGCGGCGTCGATGCCCAGCAGTGCCACACACGACTCGCACAGCCGGTCTGCGGCAGCCGAGCCGCGATGCTCACCCATTGCAGCCAGCAGCGACTCCTCGATGGTGGCCACCGTCAGGCCACCGCGCCTGAGCCGTGGGGAACCGCGATGCACTTCGCCATGATCGTCCCCTCAATTCACGTCCCCTCTTTGCAGGCTACTCGTCACCGGTGGTGAGCCGGTGGCGGGAATTCGGCGGCAATCAGTGCCTGCGCGACGTCAACCACCTTGCTGTTCGATATCTGCGACAGGCGCTTCAGCAGTTCGAAAGCGTGGACGGCATCGACGCGATACCGCTCCATGATCATGCCCTTTGCCTGTCCGATGAGGTCGCGGCTGGCCAGGGCGCTGCGAAATTGCTCCTGACGCCGTACGACTGCCCAGGCGAGCGAAATGTGGGTGGCGAAGACCAGTCCGAGTTCGACGGATTCCTGGTCGAACGCGTGCGGCCGCTCGGCGTAAAAGTTCAAGGCACCCATCGTGGGGCCGTCCGCGAACAACTCGAAGGCCATCACCGAACGGATGGGGCTCTGGCTCAACACCTCGTGGCGGTAGCGGGGCCATCGATGATCGGTTTCGAGGTCGCGGATGCATATCGTGGCGTGCTCCCAGGCGGCCGAGACGCAGGGGCCCTCCTGGTAACGCTGCTGGATCTCGTCTAATAATGCGGGGTAACGGTGCGAAGCCGCCACCGTGGTGATGCCATCCGCATGGTCAGCCATCGTGATCCCGACATACTGCGCGCCGGGCACGTGTTCGCATGCGCTGTCGATGAGGTCGCGAAGTCCAGCGGCCTCCGGTGCGGTACCACGATGGACCTCAGTCACCAACGCCGCGAGCTGCGCGGCGATGGACTGCGGATACGTGGGCACAGCGTCACTCTAACGGACGGGTCACAGCGGAATGGGTGGTCAGCGAGAAGTGGAGTGCCAGAACATATTCAGACGGTGAGTGCCGAGGCATCGGGGTGGTTGTGGCGGCAATCCGCGAAGCGGAGTCGAGCATCCCCCCGGCGCGAGATCCGACGAAGCGGAACCAGCTGCCAATTCACGTGTCTACGATGAGCGGCATCTCACCACAGGGGGCACGCATGACCGAACTCCGATCCGCCGAGCGAGCCCGCAATCGCTGACCCCGTTTCGAGTGACGGCTGCACCGGGCGGGTGGCGCCCGGATCCGCTGCAATGTTCACGTTGTCCGATCTGATTGCCGGGATCGAAGAGCGCCGACAGGTCGAGATAGCGGTCGGGGTGCTGATGGGCTTGAGCAATTGCTCGCAGGACGAGGCGCTGAGGGACTTCGGTGCTGCGGTCCGCGAATCGCCGGTGAAGGCGATCGACCTCGCCACCGCGCTGATAGAGATGGCCGACGACAAGGTATCTCCAAGGTATCTCCAAGGTATGGCGCCGAGGTGCACCGCCGCTGGGGGCACTTGCTGTAGCGAGGGCACGTGCTGCCAAGGATCCGCCGGTCCGGGCGGCGAGTTTCTGGCGAGCCGATCCGTCGGCGCCGGAATTTCGTCGCCACAACAGGATTCGTTTTCCTGCGGTCACGAGCGGTGTCCCCGCCGCATCCGCGTCACCATGTCCGATCCGGCAGCCGCGGTCGGCGAAGAAGTTTGTGCTGCAGATGGTTTGGGTCAAGTACCCGCTCTGCGGGGCGGCTATTGACCTTGCGCCGACGTGCAGGTGTAACGCGGCGTATGCTGGAGGGTATCGGCGGTATCCCGCACACCTGGCCAACTAGAGCCGTGTCATCGCTGATCCGAAGTATCTGGCTGATCGCCAAGAATGGACCGTCGTCATGACGTCACACCAGTCACGTAAGAGTGATTCGAATGGAACGGTCCCGGCAGAGACGCCGCGACTGCGCCTGAAGCCCAAGGCGCCCCCGCAGGGCCGGTCGGACGGGGCGTGGTGGCCGCACGGCGGCGACCTTGCTGCTGAGCTGCCTGATCTGTTGGCAGTGCTGTCGGTTCGCCTCGGTCGCATCGAGCGAGTGTTGTACAACGTCAATGAGTGGACGGCGCCGCCACCCAAGCTCGTCACGGGTGGCCGAACCGTTCGTCTCGACGGATATGTGCGGCAGCCTGTCGGCACGATCGAGATTCTCGGGCTGGACGGGGAACGCGTGATCGTCGACGTCATTCCGCCGGGCGAGGAGGCTGGTTCCGCGCACAGCAAGATGATGGCAGCGGCGCAACCAGCCGATGGGGATGCGTCTGAGACCACACAGACCCCCTCGCTGATGGCGATGGGGTCTTGAGGGGCCCACGGCTGCTGCCGGCGACGTATTCGTTCTCGCACGAGATCGTCTGTGTACCAGTTGATTCGATGAGTCGGAGGGACCGCACTCGGTGGCGGTCGGCAATGTGTCACACGGAGGGTCGCCAGGGAGTAGCGTAGAGGGTGTTGAGCGGTGTCATATTGACCTAACAGGCTTGACGGAACAGGACGCCATGAACGCCCCGACAACCATCCGTACGCCCTACCAAAGGCGCGTCGAGCTCGTCAAAGAAACACTGCTGACATCGGCGGCCCTCGATGACGACAGCGCCGGCAAGCTCGCTGTGCAGGTGCTGCATGCGCTCGACACCATCCCCGAGAAGATCCGCTAGCGCGGTCGCACGGGGCCAGGATCGGTGCCCTGACCGCGTCTGGCGCTTGGGAGATGTGTTTGAGCAGTTCAGATGTTGTTTTTGAAGATCGGCCCCGGCCACAGGTCGGGGCCGATCCTTCTCTCATCGGTCCGTAGCGGGCGTGCCACTGCTCGCCTCGCTAAGGTGAGCCGGAATCAAGCATGTAGGCGTGGCACTGTCGGCACGCCGCCGTAGCAGTTCCCGTGAACATATGGATCGGCGGAAACCATCAGCATTCTCATCCGTGAGGTCGGAGCCCATCTCGACGTGGACATCGCCGCCCCGGCTGCCCTGGAGTTTCAGATTGCCGTCGCTCCGCATCCCGGAGCGCAGGTATCGGAGTCGTTGACCTTCGTCTTGAACGGACAATCGGTCTGTCCGGCCGAGATCACCGGCGTACACGGCAACCGGATCCACAAACTTGAAGCCGCCGCGGGTTGGCTGACCGTCGACTACGCCGCGACGATCGTCGGCCGGAGCGAGCCGGCACCGGTCACCGATTACGACCTGTCTCAGTATCTGAGACCGAGCCGCTACGCCGAATCGGACAAGTTCTTCGGCTTCGCCGGGTTCGAGTTCGGTCAATTCAGCGACAAGGCAACGCTGTTGGCCAAGATCTCATCGTGGGTCGGGGCCCGTTTGAGCTATGTGCCCGGATCCAGCGACCCCATCGACGGCGCCGAGGACACCTTGCTGGCGGGGGCCGGAGTGTGCCGCGACTACGCCCATCTGGTCGTCGCGCTGCTGCGCGCGGTGAACGTTCCGGCCCGCCTGGTCGCGGCGTACGCCCCGGGTTGCGTCCCGATGGATTTTCATGCCGTCGCCGAGGCTTTCGTGGACGGGCAGTGGCGCGTCGTCGATGCCACCTGCCTGGCGCCGCGCCAGACGCTGGTGCGTATCGCCACCGGACGCGACGCCGCGGACACGGCCTTCCTCGACAATCACGGCGGTTCGATCACCCTCACCAACATGGTGGTGACCGCGACCACCAATCAGGACCTGCCGTTCGACCCCTTGGACGAGTTGGTGTCGATCGGTTGACGGGCGGTGGTCGAACCTGCCGTTCGACCACCGCCATGCCGCCGACCCGCTGGGCGCGCCATCGTTGACGATGTCTGGATTGGGACGTCTGGATTGGACGTCTGGATTAGAACCCGCCGCTGCTGGGTATCCCATCCTTTGTCGGAGTCGTCAATAACTTTAGGAGCGTCAGGTGATCGTCTTAGCCTCGATCCACCGACTGACCTCGGTGACGGGAGTCGTTTCTCGTTGATGCCGATGTTCGGGATGCGGGCATGAGGTGGCCCCGCTGGTCTGGCCAGCTTTTCCTGTGTGCTCCGGTCGGGCCTGTTTGGCAGTTGATCAGGGGATCGCGCGTTGTGGTGGGCTGTGTCCGATGATGCTGCGCCACAGGGCAAGCCAGGCCTTCGACCAGGGCCAGCGGCTAGGTAGGTGCAGGGCTGGTCGGCGCTGTGGACGGGCCAGTCGGGCTGGCACGTTGACGATGCGGCGGCGCAGCGTCGATCCCCGCGCTCGGCCGTGACGTTCTCCGGCGAGGACTCCGGCGGCGCGCAGCAGGTTGTGGGCGATCGCCGCGCACAGCACCCAGGCGGAGTTCGCGCCGAACCGGCCCGACGGGATGTGCGCCAACGCTCCGTCGATCAGATCGGCGAACACGGTCTCGATGATCGCGTGCTGGCGGTGGGTGACGTCGGCCTCGGTGACCGGCAGGTCGGTGTTGGTCAGGAACGGGTGATACCGCCACACCGGGAACAGCGCGTCGGGGTAGCGGGCGTCTTTGACGCGGCGCACGACCAGGCGGGCGGTGATCGCATCGGGGGTGGATGCGAATGCGGTGTAGGGGATTTCGGCGACTTCGGCATCGGAGATCCAGGCCCCCGTATCGGGATCTTGGACCGCTCCGGGGTAGGACACCGGTGTCCACGCGTCGTCGTCGATGGCGGCCAACGCGCGGTCGATGGCCGGGTTGCGGGTCATCACCAGCGAGAACTGGGCGCCTGCGCGGACACACGCGGCGACCACCTTGCGGTTGCCGTAGGCCGAGTCGCCGCGGACCAGGATCTTCCCGCTGGCACCGGCGGCGCGGGCGGTGCTGATGGCTTGGGCGACCATCCGTGCGGCACCCTTGCCCGAGTTGGCCTTTCCGGCGCGGAGCCGCATCCCGGCGATCACCGGAGCCGAGGACGCGGTGCTGATCGTGGTGGCGAGCGGGGACAGTCCCTTGCGCAGGATCTGCTTGCCGGCGATCTTGGTGTGCCCGTAGGAGGCGCCTTGTTTGGCGTGGCCGTAGACCGGGCGCAGCAACGAGTCGATGTCGATGAACACCCGTTGTTCGGCGGCGTTGGGGAGCAGGTCGACCCGGCCGCACAACGCCACCAGGTGCTCGCGCAGCACCGACTCCAACTGGCGGGCGTGACCGAAGGTGAACTCCCGCAGCAACGTTCCCACCGTCGACGGTGCGTACACGCCGTCGAAGAGCGACTTCATCCCGCCGCTGCGCAGGATGTCGACGTCATCGATGCAGTCCGCACCGGCAACCATGCCTGCGACCACGGTGGCCAGCTTCGGTGCCGGGTTCGCCGACCCGGACTTTATCCGCGGCGCGCTGATGTGGACCTTCTCGCCGAGCAAGCGCGAAAGCCCGGTCTGCTCGGCCAACGTCATCACCGCAACCACACCGGCACACGACACGAGATTGCCATCGTCGAACACCGCTGAATCCGAGGCGAACCTATGCGAAACTTGCACCGGAAGTGCCTTTCCGAACTGGACCGATTGATGCGTGAGAACACCAATCATCCCAGCCCAGAGGGCACTTTCCTCATTCCGACACCCCTATACAACCAGGTCAGTCGGTGGAACGAGGCTTAGGCATCATCCTCATCGCGATCGGCTATCTTTTGCCGGTCCCGGCCGTCATCGCCACCATTGGCTGGATCGTTCTGGTCGTAGGCCTGGTGCTATTGGTTCTGGGCCAGATCGGGCGCCCGATCGGCGGCCGAAAAGTCTGGTATTGATCGCGCGGTAGTGCCGCGCGAGCGTCGTATACCGAAGTGCCCTCAGCGTTCTGGCCGGGGGCACTTCGGCACGCGCATGACCCGAAAGCCCGTGTACGGCCGCTCAACCCGTGTTCACTCCGCCGGCCCGTGACTCGGTAGCGGCCTTCTTGTCCGCGTACATGAGCTCATCGGCGAGGGTGAGTAGTTCGTCCAGGGTGTGTGAGGACTCCGGATGGGTCAGGGCCAGGCCCACACTCGCAGACAACCGATAGGGGCGTGCCTGGGTCGTGTTGAACGTCCGGAACGCCTCGGCGAGACGATCCTTGAGTCTGGCCGTGTCTCCGCCGGGTTCGGTGACCAGCACACAGAACTCGTCACCGCCTATCCGGGCAAGGATGTCCGACTCGCGCAGCATGGTCCGCAGCACCTCACTCACGTCGGCGATGAGTGAGTCGCCGGCGTCATGCCCCAGCTCGTCGTTCACCCGTTTGAGCCCGTCGACATCGATATAGGCGAGCAGACAGTGGTGGTTGTTCCGGCGGGCCGCGCGCAGCGCCGACTCGCCGAGAAGGTAGAAGCCGCGGCGATTGGTGAGTCCGGTCAGGTCATCGGTGAGGGACATCTGGTGGATCTCCTCGTTCGCCCGCTCGAGATCGGCGGTGCGATCACGCACCCGCTGCTCCAACTCCGCGTAAATGCGCACGTTCTCCATGGCGATCGAAGTGGAGTCCGCGAGGGCCTGCAACAGGGACACTTCGCGTGAGGTCGCGGCACGTTCCTGAGCCCAGTAGGCGCCGATCGCCCCGACCGGCTCGAGTGTGCGGATCGGCACCATCACCAGGCTGTGCACGAAGGTCGGGCGGTACGCGGCGTGCGGGATACGGGCATCGGCATAGATGTCCGGAATGACGACGGCGGCGCGGTTGAGCATGACCCACCCGCTGATACAGGTCGTCATGGGAAAGCGGCCGCCCTTCCACAGCGGGGCAATGGCGTCCTCGTCCGCGTAGTAGCAGATCCCGTCGTCGCGCAACACGAAGGTGGTGCCGTCGCAGCCGATGAGCTCACGCGCCGAGGTGCGCACGATCCGCTGGATGTCGGACAGACTGCGCGCCAGTGACAATTCCTGCACCGCATGCACCAGGCGTTCCATGCCGCGTAGATAGTCGACTTCGGTGAACCGATGGTCGTACCCGTCGCTCGGCCTGGGCGATACCAGCGGGGCGTTCAGACCCACCTCCTGCGGGCTTCGATTCTGCTTGCGGTGGGGGACAGCGCCAACTGCGAAGTCACCTTACCGGCGGTTCGCTGAGATGGCGCGCGACCGCGGAAGGCCGCGCCACCGTGTGATGTCACATCGTGTGAACGGTTGCCGAAGCCCGGTCGGCGTGCGCGGCTGCCTGAGCCGGCGTTGCTTAGGTTAGCCTGCACTGCATGGGAACCGCGCAGGGTGTCGTCACCGAAGTCAGCGATATCGGCCCACATATCCGCCGGGTGGTGTTCGAGGTGCCGGATCTGGACTCGCTCGGATTGCCCGAGGCCGGCGACGCCGCCCTCGGCATCTACTTTCCCGAGCCGGGGCAGCCCGGTCCGCCAGAGATGGACGGTGAACCCGAGGGTCGCAATTACAGCGTGCGTCGCCGCGACGGACGGCAGGTCACCTGCGACTTCGTCCTGCATGAACGCGGGCCGGCCACCCGATGGGTGCGGCGGGCGGCCCCGGGCCAGCGGGTGGCGGTGGACCACGCGCGCAGCTGGTACCGACCCGAGCCGGCCACCTCATGGCAGCTGCTGGTGGCTGACCTGTCCGGCCTACCGGCACTGGCCCGCATACTGGACGAACTTCCGGCCGATACCGAGGCCGCAGCGATCGTGGAGGTCGCCGACCGCGCCGATCTGACCTATCTGCCGCAGCGCTCCGATATCCCCGTCGTGGTCACCATCGGCACCGGCAACGGACTCGCCCCCAGCAGGCTGCCCGAGTTGGTCCGCGCTCACCCGCATCCCGGCGGCCGGGGATACTGCTGGTTCGCCGGGGAAGCGCAGGCCACCCGCATGGTCCGCAAGTACCTGCGCAGCGAATACGGTTGGGTGCCAGACCAATACGACATCGTCGGCTATTGGCGCTTCGACTCCGAGACCTGGGATCGCAAGTACGAGGCGGTCAGTGTCGAGGTCGAAGCCATCTACGAGCGTGCGCTGGCCGAGGGTAAGAGTGCGAAGGCCGCCGCCGAGGAATACGACCTGGCGCTCGAGCGCGTGGGCCTGTAGTCGATGGCGACAGCGACCGCGGAACCCGAACTCGGTGCCCCGCAGCGCAGGCATCTGGCCGGACTCGCGTGCTGTGCTGCGGTGCTGATGCTGGTGTGCGTTCTGAGCTTGGCCGTCGGCACGCAGACCGTCGATCTGTTGACGGTCTGGCATGCCGTGACCGACTACACCGACACCGGCAACCAGTGGATCGTGTATGAACTGCGCATCCCGCGCACCGTGTTGGGCATCGTCGTCGGTATCGCGCTCGGCCTGTCCGGGGCGCTGATCCAGGGCATCACCCGCAACCCGTTGGCCGACAGTCAGATCTTGGGTCTGGAAGGGGTGGCCGGGCTGTTCGTGGTGTCGGCGATCGCGTTCTTGGGCTTTCACTCCCTGTCGAGTTACCTCTGGTTCGCCTTTCTCGGTACCTTCGTGGCGATGCTCGCGGTCTACGGGGTGGCCGCGTCCGGCCGGCTGACGGCAACGCCGGTGCGGATGCTGTTGGCCGGCGTCGCGATAGGTGCGGTGGCCGACGGGATCTCGTTCGCCATCCGGCTGCGTCACCCGCGGGCCTTTGACTCGATGCGGTTCTGGGACGCCGGCGCGCTCGACGGCAGACCGTTGGAGGTGGCGGCCACGGTCGTCCCGTTCGTCATCGTCGGTGCGGTGCTGTGTCTGTACGTCAGCCATGGGCTCAACGCCGTCGCGCTCGGCGATGAGCTCGCGGTGGCCATGGGCGGCAACGTGGTCCGCACCAGAGTGCTCGGGTTGCTGGCGGTGACCTTGCTGACCGGAGCGGCGACGGCCGCGGCCGGGCCGATCGGATTCGTGGGTCTGATGGTGCCGCACGCCGTGCGGTGGTTCACCGGGCCGGACTGGCGCTGGATCTGTGCCTACTGCGTGCTCGCCGCGCCGGCGCTGCTGCTCGCCGCCGACGTGGTCGGTCGGATCGTGGTGCCACCGGGGGAACTGCCCGCCGGCATCGTCACCGCGTTCATCGGTGCCCCGGTGTTGATCTGGCTGGTCCGTCGCACCAAGGCGAGCGGCCTGTGAATCGGCTCCAGCCCGTTGATTTCGGGCGTCCTCAGCTGGTGCTGCGCCGTGAACCGGCACTGGCACTACGGGCATCGTGGCGCAGTATCGTCGTGCTCTCGGCGCTCGGGTTCGGCGCCGTGGCGCTGGCGGTGCTGGCGCTGGGTGTGGGGGAGTACCCGGTGTCACCCGCCGAGGTGATCGGGGTGCTGACCGGTCGGGAACAGGGCTTCGTCAACGTCCTGGTGCTGCAATGGCGACTGCCCAGGATTGTGCTCGCCCTGGTGATCGGTGCGGCCCTGGGCATGTCGGGTGCCATCTTCCAAGCGCTGACCCGAAACCCACTGGGCAGTCCCGATGTCATCGGGTTCAACTTCGGCGCCTACACCGGTGCGTTGGTGGTCATCGGTGCCTTCGGCGGCGGGTACTACCTCACCGCACTCGGTGGGGTGATCGGTGGCCTGCTCACCGCGGTGGTGGTGTACCTGCTGGCCTACCGCAACGGGATGGCCGGCTTCCGGCTCATCATCGTCGGTATCGGCGTGGGCGCCATGCTCAGCTCGCTGAATCAGTGGATCATCCTGAAAATCAAATTGCACCAGGCGATCACGGCGGCCGTCTGGCAGCAGGGCACCCTCAACGGGCTGCGCTGGGAACAGGCCGTCCCCGTGCTGGTGTGTGTCGCGATCGTGGTGGTCGTCCTGGTGCCGATCGGCCCGCAGTTGTCGATCCTGCAGTTGGGTGACGACGCGGCGGGAGGTCTCGGACTTCGGCCCGAGCGAGCCCGCATCGCTTATTTCGGTGTGGGGGTGTTGCTCATCGCGGTGGCCACTGCGGCGGCCGGGCCCATCTCGTTCGTGGCGTTGGCCGCACCCCAACTGGCGCGTCGGGTGGTGGGCACACCGGGTGTGGGGCTCATCTCGTCGGCGGTCATGGGCGCGTTCCTGCTGTTGTCCAGCGATCTGATCGCACTGAGGATCTTTGCCCCGGCCGAACTTCCGGTGGGTGCGGTCACCGTGGTGGCCGGCGGGGCGTATCTGATCTGGCTGCTTGTCATGCAGGCCCGGCGGCAGTAGAGGGGAAGTGTAATGACGGATCTGGGCGCACGCGACTTGTCGCTGGGATACGGCGATCGTCGCATCGTCGACGGCTTGACGGTGGATATCGCCGAGGGGGCCATCACCGCGATCGTCGGTCCGAATGCCTGCGGCAAGTCCACCCTGTTGCGGGGGCTGGCGCGGTTGCTGCGTCCGGTGGCCGGTCAGGTCGTTCTCGACGGTGCCGATATCGCCGGGCTGCGGACCAAGGATGTTGCCCGCAAGCTGGGGCTGCTGCCGCAGAGCTCCATCGCCCCCGAGGGCATCACGGTCGCAGACCTGGTGGCACGCGGCCGGTTTCCGCATCAGCGGGTGTTACGGCAGTACGCGCGTTCCGACCAGCAGGCGGTGGCTGACGCCATGGCGGCCACCGGTGTCACCGCGATCTCCGGCCGGCCCGTCGACGAGCTCTCCGGCGGGCAGCGTCAGCGGGTGTGGGTGTCGATGGTGTTGGCGCAGGACACGCAGGTGATCCTGCTCGATGAGCCGACCACATATCTGGACATCGCCCACCAGATCGAACTGCTGGACCTCTTCGTGGAACTGAACGCCACCAGGGGCCGCACCATCGTGGCGGTGCTGCACGATCTGAACCATGCCTGCCGGTTCGCCGACCGGATCATCGCCATGAAGTCGGGTGCCATTGTGGCCCAGGGCGATCCGGCCGAGGTGATCACCGCGGAACTGGTCGAGGAGGTCTACGGCCTGAGATGCCAGATCATCGACGACCCGGAGACCGGGACGCCGTTGGTGATACCCCGGGCATCCGCTCGCGACAAGGCGCGGGCGGACACCCGGGGCACGCGTTAAGAATTCGACAGGTCGGTGACCGGCTTGCCCGTCAGCGCATTGCTCAGCTGCGGGGTCAGCACGTTCAGCGCGTACAGCAGCGCTTCGGGTCCGCTGTAGGTCAGCGCGCCACTCAGCGTGGAGTCCGAACCGGCATACAGCGTGCGGCCGTCCTGCACGACCTTCAGCCGGGAGAACGCCGGAGATCCTGCGACCTGCTCCTTGGAGAGACCGTTGACGAACAGCACGTCACCCTCCAGCAGGGACAGTTTCTCGTCCGACACGTCACCGGAGTCCTGCTGGGCCTTGAAGCCCAGCGCGTCGAACAACTGACGACGCGGATCGCCGGCGGGGAGCAGGTACTGCGAGTTCAATTCGGTGGTGTAGTCGGCGACCAGAGTCTTGTCGGCGAACTCGGGGTGCGCGGTCTTGGTCTCGTCGATCTTCACCTTGACCTTGTCGACGAGGGCTTGGGCTCGTGTCTCCTTGCCCAGGGCCTTGCCGATCGTCAGAAGCTGGACGTCCCAGGGGGTTTCCTCGTCGGCGTACTTGTCGGATTGGACCACGGTCGGCGCAATCTGCGACAACTGGTCGTAGGTCTTCTTGTCGATGGTCTCGTAGATGGCGAAGATGACGTCCGGCTTTGCCTTGGCAATGGCCTCGTAGTTGATCTCGTCGCCTGGGATGACGGGCACACCCTTACCGCCGGTGGCCTCCTTCACCCACGGGAAGTTGTTGTAGTTGTCGAAGAAGCTGCGGGTACCCACCGGCACGACACCCAGGGCGAGCACATCGTCCTGGTCGTTCCAGCCCACCGTGACCACCCGCTGGGGGTTGGCGGGAACCTTGGTTTCGCCGAATTTATGTGCGATGGAGACGGATTCCGCAGCCGCCGTGGTGCTGGAGGCGGCGTTCTCGTTCTTTGCGGTCGACCCGCCGCAGCCGACCAAGAGGCCGGTGCCGAGCGCCGCAGCGGCCAACATGATCGTGGTACGCCGGAAGACCATTCCGAGGTTTGTAAGCGACATAAGGTTAGGTTAACCTACGCTCCGTGGCTGACTGCCAATCGGGTGCGAACTGACTTAACAACTGCTGGAGGGACATATGTTCCGAACCATGCTGGGGGGCAAGGTGCACCGCGCCACCGTCACCCAGGCCGATCTGCACTACGTAGGATCGATCACCATCGACCAAGACCTGATGCGAGCCGCCGATATCCTCGAGGGCGAGCAGGTCGACGTCGTGGACATCACCAACGGTGCGCGCCTGACCACGTACGCGATCACGGGGGCGGCCGGCTCCGGGGTGATCGGGATCAATGGGGCGGCAGCGCATTTGATCAATCCGGGCGACCTGGTCATCATCATGTCCTTCCAGATGCTGGACGACCGGGAGATCGCCGATCACGCACCCCGGGTGGTGCACGTCGATGAGGGCAATCGCATCGTGGCCCTGGGCTCCGACCCGTCCGAGCCGGTGCCCGGTGCGATCAATCAGATGGCGGGAGCCTGATGTCCTTCAGTTCCGGAAATGGCGATTCTGGCAACGCGATAGACCGCGTGCTCGACGTTGTCGGCGTGGGCTTTGGCCCGTCGAACCTCGGTCTGGCAATTGCGATCGAGGAACACAACCACGACCGGGGACCCAATCCGGCCATCGCCGCCGAGTTCATCGAGGCGAAGCCGGAATTCGGCTGGCACACAGGCATGCTCATTCCCGGCACGACGATGCAGATCTCGTTCCTGAAGGACTTGGCCAGCCAGCGCAACGTGCGCAGCCGGTACACCTTCCTGAGCTATCTGACCGACCGTGGCCGACTCAGTGACTTCATCAATCACCAGACGTTCTTCCCGACCCGGCTCGAGTTCCACGACTACCTGGAGTGGGCGGCGGCGCGGGTCGCAGCCACGGTGCACTACGGCACCCGCGCGGTGGCGGTGCGTGACGAGGGAGACTGGCTCGCCGTCGATGTCGTACGCGATGGTCAGTCATCCACGCTGCGGGCCCGCGCCGTGGTGCTCGCGGGCGGGCTGCGGGCGCAGTTGCCGATCGGGGTCACCGAGACTGCGCGGCAGTTCCACAATCACGAGCTACTGAGCAAGCTGCCGAAGGTGCCGTCGACGACCAATCACCGGTTCGTCGTGGTGGGGGCCGGCCAGAGCGCGGCCGAGGTCACCGACTATCTGCACGTCACCTACCCCGATGCGGAGGTGCACGGGGTATTCGCCAAGTACGGTTACAGCCCGGCGGACGACAGTCCGTACGCCAACCGCGTTTTCGATCCCGCCGCGGTCGACGATTTCTACACGGCCGCGCCGACGGTCCGGCAGCGGCTGATGGACTACCACCGGGCCACCAACTACTCGTGCGTGGATCTGCCGCTCATCGAGGAGCTCTACACCCGCGAGTACGCCGAGCGGGTCGCGGGTAAGCGCCGGCTCTTCTTTCGCGGTGCGTCGAGCGTGCAGGGCGCCGTGGAGCACGACACCGGTGTCCGGGTGACGATCGAGCATCACCCCACTCGCACGGTAGAGGTGTTGGACTGCGATGCGGTGGTCTACGCGACCGGCTTCATCCCGATGCCGTTGCCGGAGCTACTCGGCGACCTGTACGAGGCGGGCGAATTCGGGGTGGATCTGCCCGAACTGACCCGCGACTACCGGTTGCGGACGTCCCGGGACATCTCCGGCGCCATTTACCTGCAGGGCGGCACCGAGCACACGCACGGACTGAGTTCATCGCTGCTGTCGAATGTGGCGGTCCGCAGCGGTGAGATCGTCGAGTCCATCGCGCGCCGCGTGGAGGCCGGTCGGCGTACCCACGAATTGGTCGGAGGTCACTGACCCGATCGCGAAAGCACGTGCACGATAGCGGGGTTGGAGATCTCCAACCCCGCTATCGGAGGTTCACGGACGATCGGTCAGGTACCCGCCGCCGCGGCCGAAGTACTCCAGGGCGGGCAGCTCGGTACCGTCGTCCAGGCGAACCCGGTGGATCACCAGGCCGGGCTCCTGTCCGCGGTGGGCCTCGGCTCCGGTGACGATCACCATGCCGTCACCTTCGGCGATGAAGACGCGACCCGGTGTGCCTCCGTATCGGTAACGCGATACCGCGGCCTTGAGGATCCGGATTCGTTCACCGCGGTAGTAGGTGACCGCATTCGGATAAGGGTCGGACAAGGCGCGCACGAACCGGTCCAATTCCGCTGCGGACCAACGCCAGTCGATGAGACTGTCGCGTGCCGAGCGTTTGTGGAAGAACGTGCGCTCATCGAGGTTCTGGGGTGTCCAGGTGGCCGCCCCGCGCTCGATGAGGTCGAGGGACTCGATCAGCACCTCGGGAATGAGGTCGATGGTGGCGCGCACCAACTCGGTTCCGGTGTCCGCAGGACCGATCGGGATGGCGCGTTGCAGCACGATATCGCCGGTGTCCAGGTCATCGTCCATCCGGTGCGCCGTCAGTCCAACCTCGTTGGCACCACTGATCATTGCCCAGATCACCGGCGAGAATCCGGTGAACCGGGGCAGCATCGAATCATGCAGGTTGAGCGTGCCGTGCGGTGGTAGGTCGAACAACTCGCGGGGCAGCCAGGTCCGCCAGTTGTTGGCCACCATGATGTCGGGCTGTGCGCTGCGGACCCGCTCGATCAGGGCATCATCGGGTCGTTGGGCCAAACACACCGGAATGCCGTGGTCACGGGCCAGATCTTCGACGGAATCCGCCCAAATCGATTCGTAGGGCTGATCACTCGGCGGGTGGGTGACGACCAGCACGACTTCGTGAGGTGATTTGATGAGTGCCTCCAGGGTCTTGTGTCCCCAGGTCTGGTACCCGAACATTGCTACCCGCATGTCTCACCTTCTGTATCCGGCCGTCTTTGGCAAGCCTAACCTTTGATAGGGTGTCCAGGTTCAGGCGGGCGTGTCACAGGCACGCCGACAGCCACGCACTGCTGAGGAGACTTTGTGTCGGGCAACCCCTTTGACGACGAGACCGCGACGTTCTACGTGCTGGTCAACGACGAGGAGCAACATTCGTTGTGGCCCACGTTCAAGCAGGTGCCGGGTGGATGGACCATCGCCTTCGGCGCCGATGGCCAGACCGGCCGCCAGGCGTGTCTGGATTACGTCGAGCAGAACTGGACGGACATGCGGCCCAAAAGCCTTCGGCTGCGGATGGCTGCCGCGGGCGGCCCGGCGCTGGGTGACGGCTCATCGTAAGCGCCGACGGCGCAGTGCACGAGGCGCAACGGACCCGCACCGGCCTGGCCATCCTGTGGCGCACCGTCACCCGCAACGCTCGCCTGCTGACCAGCGGATCCCTGCTCATCTGCGTTCATCAGCTGTGTGAGGCCATGGTTCCGGTGCTCATCGGCGTGCTCATCGACCGCGCCGTGAAGCCCGGCGATGCCACGCAACTGCTGCTGTGGATCGGGGTACTCGCGGCCCTGTTCGTCGCATTGACCTCTGCCTACCGGCTGGGCGCGCGGCACCTGATGCGGGCAATCGCCACCGAGGGACACCAACTGCGGGTCGACCTGGCGGCCCGGATCCTGCACCCGCAGCGTCTGCGCACCACCCAGCGCACCGGTGAACTCCTGTCGATCGCCAGCACCGATGCCGACAACACCTCGTACCTGCTGGACTACATTCCCCGCATCGCCGGTGCGATCACCGCAATCGTGGTGTGCGCAACGGTGTTGCTCACCATCGACGTTCCGCTCGGCCTGGCCGTCCTGCTGGGTACGCCCGTGATCCTGTTCGTTCTGCACTTCGGCGGACCCGTGATCACCCGCAGGGTCGCCGACCAGCAGGAGCTCGCCGGTGAGGCCACCGCGATGTCGGCGGACCTGATCGCGGGGCTGCGTCCCTTGCGGGGGATCGGCGCTGAGCCGGCGGCCGCGCAGCGCTACCGCACGGTGAGCCGCGACGCGCTCGCGGCCAGCATCCGCGCGGCCCGTACCCAAGGTGTGTACCTCGGCTTCTCCACCGCGCTGAGCGCCCTGCTGGCCGTCGGGATCGCCGTGCTCGCAGGCTGGTTCGCGCTGCGCGGGGATATCACCGTCGGTCAACTGATCACCGTGATCGGGCTCGCCCAATTCCTGCTGGAGCCGTTCGGCACCATGGCCGAGGTACCCAGCTGGATCGCGGAGGCGCGAGCCTCGGCCGAACGTGTCGGCTGGATCGAGAATGCGCCGCTCACCCTGTCGCCGGGCGTCGGCACGCTGGGCGCCGGCCCGCATGGAATCGTCCTGGACGGGGTGCGGTACGGCACCCTGCAGGAAATCACGCTGCCTGTCGAGCCGGGCCAATTGGTCGGGGTGGTGACCACCCGGGCCAGTGACGCCGAGGCGATTGTCGCAGTGCTGTCCGGACAATTGGCGCGCGACGACTATGCCGGTGCGATCCGGCTCGGCGGCACAGCCTTGGAAGAGCTCGATCTCGCCGAAGCCCGGCGGGTCCTGCTGGTCGAACCGCACAAAGCCGACCTGTTCACCGGATCGCTGCGCACCAACCTGGTCATCGAGGGCGCGGGCGCGCCGAGGCTGGAGAAGGCGCTGCAGGCGTCCAGCGCGGTCGACGTGATCGATGTGCACCACGACGGGCTCGATCACCGCGTCACCGAGCGCGGCTCCAGCCTGTCCGGCGGTCAGCGCCAGCGCCTCACCTTGGCACGCGCGCTGCTGCACGCGGCGCCCGTGCTGGTGTTGCACGAACCCACCACGGCAGTCGACGCGGTGACGGAAAGTGCGGTGGCCCAGGGCATCGCCGACTTACGACATGGCCCGGAGACGGGCGATTTCACCACCGTCATCGTGACGAGCAGTCCGGCCCTGCTGGCGGTGGCCGATCGTGTGGTGCTGGTCGACGGTGGGCGAGTGGTCGTCGAGGGAACCCACGAGACGCTGCTGGACCGCCCCGACTACACCGCGGCGGTGCTGCGATGAGCGCCGCCGGCGAGGCGCTGACCGTCTCCGAGGACAAGCAGATCCTCCCCGTCGCGACCGGCCGCGAGACCTGGATCTGGCTGCGCCGTGAATTGCGTTCGCGCACCGCAGCATTGAGCGCCACCATCCTGGTCGGCGTCGTGGCGGCCGGGGCCGCGGTACTCCCGGTCTATGTACTCGGGGTACTCGTCGACCGGATCATCGACGGATCGCCGTCGTCGGTCATCATCACCGTCGCGCTGGTACTCGGAGCTGCCGCACTGGTGGGCGGCGCCGCCACCGGATGGTCGAACTATCTGATCGGCCGTCTCGGTGCGCTGATGCTCGCCGATCTGCGGGAAACCGGGGTGAACCGCGCGCTGACCCTGCCGAGCACGACCGTGGAACGAGTCGGGCGGGGCGACCTGCTGTCCCGGGTGAGCACGGATGTGGCGACCATCGCCAAAGCGGTGACGGACGTGTTCCCGACGATGTTCTCCGCGCTCATGCTGGCAGCGCTGACCTTGGTGTCGATGCTGGGCCTGGACTGGCGTCTCGCTCTGGCCGGCGCGGTCTCCATCCCGTTCTACCTGCTGGCGCTGCGCTGGTATCTGCCGCGCTCCGCGCCGCGATACGCACAGGAGCGCCGGGTGATCGCGGAGCGGTCGCAGGTGTTGATGGAGAGCATGCTGGGCGCTCCCACCGTGCACGCCTACCACGCCCACACCGTCCATCAGGACGGTATCGAGGATGCCTCGGCCCGGGTCCGGGATATCTCGATCGGCGTCTTCACGTTCTTCACCCGATTCGTGGGACGGATCAATCGCGCCGAGTTCATCGGTCTCTCGGTGATCCTGGTGGCCGGCTACTGGCTGGTGCAGCACGGGTCGGTCACCGTCGGACAGACCACCGCGGCGGCCCTGCTGTTCCACCGGCTCTTCGGACCGATCAGCATGCTGCTGTTCACCGTCGACGAGGCCCAGGACGCCGGGGCCAGTCTGGCCCGCCTGGTCGGCCTGGTGAGCATCCCGCAACCACCGGCTGTCGAACATCCCAGCCGCGCACCGCGAGATACCGCGCTGGATCTGACCGATCTCGAATTCAGCTATGACGGTGAGCATCCGGTCCTGCACCGGGTGACCGTGCGAGTGGAGCCCGGGCAGCGGGTGGCACTGGTCGGATCGACCGGTGCCGGCAAGTCGACCGTCGCCGGCATCGCCGCGGGAGTGCTCACCCCGCAACACGGCAGCGTGCGCATCGGTGGCACCCCGCTAGCCGACCTCACCCCCGAGCAGCGGCGCAAGCATGTCGCGATCATCAGCCAGGACGTGCATGTGTTCGCGGGCACGCTGGCCGACGACCTTCGGCTGGCCAAGCCCGACGCCACCGACGCCGAAGTGCTTGCGGCGCTGGATACCGTCGGCGCAGGGGACTGGGTCGCCGCGCTCGAAGACGGTGTGCAGACGGTGGTGGGCGAGGGTGGGCATGAGCTGACCTCGGCCCAGGCGCAACAACTGGCGCTGGCACGGCTGCTGCTTCTCGATCCGGCGGTCGCCATCCTGGACGAGGCCACCGCCGAGGCGGGCAGCCTGGGCGCACGCGACCTGGAACGCGCCGCGGCAGCCGTCACCGAGGGGCGCACCACACTCGTCGTCGCCCACCGTCTCACGCAGGCGGCCACCGCCGATCGGATCGTGGTGATGGCGCACGGCGACATCATCGAAGAGGGGACCCACGCCGAGCTGATCTCGGCGCAGGGTCGGTACGCCCAGCTGTGGCGTGCCTGGGCGGCGCATCACACGGATGCGGAGAGGACGGACGCGTGACCACGATCCCGGGTATCGACGACGGACTGACCCCCGATGACCGCCTGAACCTGTTGCGGCAGTGGAATAACGACACCTGGCCGGCGGCCACCACCACCGTGCCCGAGCTGTTCGCCCAACAGGCGCGTCTGACCCCGGATGCACTGGCTGTAGTGTCCGGTGCCACCAGGCTGACATATCGCGGCCTCGCGCTGCGCGCCTACCAGCTGGCCCATCGCCTTCGCGCCGTCGGTGTGACGCACGAGCAGGTGGTCGCGATCGCGGTCCCGCGCTCGCCCGAGATGGTGGTCGCGGTGATCGCGATCCTCGCCGCCGGCGGTGCGTTCGTGCCCGTCGATCCCCAGTGGCCCGCCGAGCGCCGCAGTCAGGTGCTGGCAGACACGAAGGCCACGGCGGTACTCGTCGCGCCCGGCGACGGGCGCGACGACGACCCCCATCCGATCGAACTCGACCTGGACAACTGGGCTTTCGAAGACCAGCCGGCCATCGCCCCGGTCGTGGACATCGATGACAGCCAACTGGCGTACGTCATCTTCACCTCGGGCTCCACCGGCAAGCCCAAGGGCGCGATGATCCGGCACGAAGCCATCTGCGAACGCCTCAACTGGCAGGCGCAGGAGATCCTGGGCTTCGGGCCCGGCGACGCGTCCCTATTCAAAGCACCACTGTCCTTTGACATCTCGATCAACGAAGTGCTGCTGCCGCTGGTGTCCGGAGGCTACGTCGTGGTGGCCGACCCAGGCGGGGAACGGGATCCGCAGTACCTGCTCGATCTGATCGCCACCGAGAAGGTGACGTTCGTCTATCTGGTGTCCTCGATGCTCGATGTGCTGCTCGAGCTCGCCGACGGGACCACCCTGCTGTCCGGCCTCAAGCATGTCTGGTGCGGCGGTGAGGTGCTGACCCCGGCGCTGTTCGACCGGTTCCGGTCCCAGCTGTCCACGACGCTCTACCACGGTTACGGTCCCGCCGAGGCCACCATCGGCGTCTCCCATGTCATCTACCGCGACAGCGCCGAACGTATCGAGACCTCGATCGGACGGCCCAACCCGCACACCCAGCTCTACGTCCTCGACGACGACCTGCACCCGGTGCCGGTTGGGGAGGGCGGCGAACTCTACGCGGCGGGCTTCCTGCTGGGCCGCGGCTACGTCAACGCTCCCGGACTCACCGGTGCCCGGTTCATCGCGAACCCGTTCGCGCAGGACGGATCCCGCATGTACCGCACCGGCGACCTCGCAAGGTGGACCGCCGATGGCGTGCTCGAGTTCCTGGGCCGCGTCGACAACCAGGTCAAGATCCGCGGGATGCGCGTCGAGCTCGAGGAGATCGAGGTCATCCTCGCCGCCCACCCGCAGGTGCGCCACGCCGCGGTGATCCTGCGTAAGACTCCCGTCGGCGGCGCACAGCTCACCGGTTACGCCCTGTCCACCACGGGTGCCGATCCCGACGAGTTGCGGGCCTGGTGCGCACAAAAGCTGCCCGAGCACATGGTGCCGAACTCGGTCATGGTCCTCGACGAATTCCCGGTGACCGCCAACGGGAAGATCGACCGGCGGGCGCTGCCCGAACCGGCTCTCGCCGCACCCGGCGCCGGCGCACCGGTGACCGACCCACGCGTGCAGGCGATCTGCGCTATCTACGCCGAACTGCTCGGCGTGCCGTCCGTCGGAGCCGACGCCGACTTCTTCGCCCTCGGCGGCGACAGCATCGCCGCCATGGGTCTGGTCAGCCGAGCCCGCCGGATGGGGCTGCGCGTACGGCCACGTGATGTCCTGACCCTGCGTACCCCGGCCGAACTCGCCGCCGCGGTCACCGATATCGCGGGACCCGCCGCGACAGCGCTGGAGGGCACCGGTGAGATCGAGCCGACCCCGATCCTGGCCTGGCTGGACGAAATCGGCCACGGCACCGAGGGTTTCTTCCAATCCGTCATCCTGCACACCCCGGTGGGGCTCACCCTGCCCACGTTGACCGCGATGCTCGACGCCCTGCTGGACTGCCACGACCTGTTGCGGGCACGGCTGGGCGCCGGTGCGGGACTGACGGTGCCACCTGCTGGCGCGGTGACCGCGGCGGAGGTGCTCACCCGTGTCGACGGATCCGCCGATATCGGGACCGAACGTGACCGTGCCGTCGCGCGGTTGGCTCCCGCGTCGGGCCGCATGCTGCAAGCGGTGTGGCTGGACGCCGGCGCGGGCCGTCCCGGTCGGCTGCTCCTGGTCATCCATCACACGGTGATCGACGGGGTGTCCCTGCGGGTACTCGCCGAGGATCTGGAGTCGGCATGGTCGGACGTCGCCGCCGGCCGCCCGATCACCATGGCCACACCCGACACCACCTTCCGGACGTGGTCGACCGAGCTGCGGGCCGCGTGCGCGCGGAGCGAGTTCGCCGCCGACGAGCAGTACTGGCTGCGAGTCGTGGCGGTCGACGATCCGCAGCTGGGCAGCCGTCCGCTGGACCCGGCCGTCGACACGGTCGCCACCGAGGCCAGGCTCACGGTGCGACTGGACGAGGACGTCACGGCGCGGCTGCTCGGTCCGGTGCCCGCCGCGATCCGGGGCGGGGTCAACGATGCACTCGTCACCGCACTGGCCGCCGCGGTGGCGTACTGGCGGGGCGACGCCGGTGGCGTGCTCCTCGAACTCGAGGGACACGGCCGGGAGAGCGACCACCTCGGCGCCGCAGGTGATCACCTCGACCTGTCTCGCACCGTGGGCTGGTTCACCACCTTGTTCCCCGTCCACGTTCACCCCGGTCCCGCAGGCTGGGCCGAGCTGATGACGGGCGGACCGGCGCTCGGCGCCGCGGTCAAGACCGTCAAGGACCAACTGCGTGCCGTGCCGCGCAACGGACTGAGTTACGGTGCGCTGCGCTATCTTTCCGGGCGGTCGGACCTTGCCGTCGCCCCGCAGATCCTGTTCAACTACCTCGGCCGGTTCACCGGTGCCGGTGAGCTGCCCTGGGCCCCGGCCGATACCGGCCACGACGCGGCGATCGGCGAGGACCGCGACCCGCGCATGCCGCTGCCGCGTGCCCTCGAGATCAATGCGATCGCGGTGGCGGCCGGCGACGGTGTGTGTCTGGAAGCGACCTTCAGCTGGCCTGCCGGTGTGCTCGACCGCGACCAGGTTTCGCGGCTCGCGCGGTGGTGGACCGACGCGTTGACCGCCATCGCGCACAGCTCGCACGTCACCGGTCCCACACCGTCGGACTTTCCGCTGGTGACGCTGACCCAGGCCGACGTGGATGCGCTACCGGCGCCCGTGGTCGATGTGCTGCCGCTGTCACCGCTGCAGGCCGGCATCTACTTCCACTCGACCTATGCCGACGGCGATCCCTATGTGGTGCAACAGATCATCTCCTACGACGGGCCGGTGGACCCGGTCCGGATGCGCCGCGCCGCCGACGCCGTGATCGCGCGGCACCCGAACCTCGGCGCGGCCTTCCGCGCGCTGGCCGACGGCAGCCTGGTGGCCGTTCTCGGTGCCGCGCCCGCCGTGCGATGGAACTACCACGACCTGAGCGCGCCGGCGGGTGCGGACACCCGAACCCGCATCGACGAGATCGCCGAACAACAACGCACCGAACCCTTCGACCTCGCCGCGCCACCGCTCATGCGGTACACCCTGCTCCGCCTGGCGGCCGATCGGCATGTACTCATCCAGACGGTGCACCACCTCATCGCCGACGGCTGGTCGGTACCGATCGTGCTGCGGGAACTGGCCGCCCTGCACGACAACCCCGATACCCACGCCCTGCCGGCGCCGGCCCGCTACCGCGACCACCTGGAGTGGCTGCACCGCAGCGCGCCGGCCGGGTCGCAAGCCGCGTGGCGCGCCGCGCTCGACGGTGTCGACGAACCGACCCACCTTGCCGACGCACTGCCGCCGCATGACCGCGGCGACACCGGATTCGGCAAGGTGAGCGCCGACCTTCCGGCCCAGATCGCCGACTGGGCCACCGGACACGGCGTCACCGTCAGCGCGGTACTCGGCGCGGCATGGGGTATCACCGTCGGCCAGCTCACCGGCCGCACCGATGTGGTCCACGGCAGCACCGTCTCCGGTCGCGGCAGTGACGTTCCCGGCATCGACGATATGGTCGGCCTGCTGATCAACACGGTGCCCGCGCGCACCCGCTGGACACCGTCGGACACCCTCGCCGACGTGGTACAGCGCCACGCTCAGGCACAGGCCGCCCTGTTCGAGCACCACCACGTGGCCCTGGCGGACATCCAGCACGCCGTCGGGGTGGCAGAACTCTTCGACACCCTGGTGGTCATCGAGAACTATCCCGCCACCGACAATCACACCGCCGCGATCCGCGTGACCGGCATGGACGTCATCGAGGCGCCGCACTATCCGCTGACCCTGATGCTCAAGCCGGGGAGGGATCTGCACGTCGCGCTGACCCATGACCGTGCGGTGCTCGACACGGCGACCGCCGAGCAGGTGCTGGCCCTCTTCCGTAGGACGCTGGCGGCCGTCCTCACCGAGGGCGACACGACCCGGTGCAGCGATATCGACGTGCTCGACCCGGCCGGCCGCGATGAGGTGCTGCGCGCGGGCGCCGGTGCGCCCGCGCGTACCGGCACGGTCCTGGAACTCTTCGACAACCAGGTCCGCCGTACCCCCAGCACCGTCGCCGTCAGCGACACCGGCACGCGGCTGACCTACCGCGATCTCGACGACCGATCGGCCGCCCTGGCCGGGGCGCTGGTGGCTGCGGGCGTGCGACGCGGTGACCTCGTCGCGGTGGCCACCAGCCGGACCACGTCGATGGCCATCGCCCTGCTCGCCGTGTTGCGAAGCGGCGCAGCCTATCTGCCCATCGACCCCGGGTATCCGTCGGCGCGGATCACCTACATGCTCGACGACGCGCGACCCAAGGTCGTGCTCACCGACGGCACGACGCTGCCCGACCACGGCCTCCCGGTGGTCAGCACCGACGCCGCGGGCCGGCCATGGCGCGACACCGTCCTCGATCCGGATGACGCCGCATCGGTGGTCTACACCTCCGGCAGTACCGGGCGCCCGAAAGGCGTCGTCGGCACACACGGTGCACTGACCAACCGGCTGTCGTGGGCCAGGACGGCGTGGTCCCGCGACCGCGACGATGTGCGCATCGCCAAGAGTTCCATGAGCTTCATCGACGGCACCACCGAGTTGCTCGGCGCACTGGTCGCCGGCGCCACCACGGTCGTCGCCGATGACGCCACCGCCAAGGACGGTGCGGCGCTGGCCCGATTGGTCGACGACGTCGCTGCCACCCAACTGCTGGTGGTACCCAGTTTGGGCGCGGCGATGGCCGAGGTCGCGAGCAACAAGTTCGGGACCATGGCACGCTGGATCTGTAGCGGTGAACCACTGGACGCGGCCACTGTCGCTGCACTGCAACAGGTGTCGCCAGAAGCCGAGATCGTCAACTCCTACGGTTCCTCCGAGGTCACCGGCGATGTGCTCGCCGGAGTAGTGACGGGAGCCGTCACGCTCGGCCGGCCGGTCCCGGGCTGCCGGATCTACCTGCTCGGACCGGACCTGTCGCCGGTGCCGCCCGGCGCCGTCGGCGAAATCTATGTGGGCGGGGTGCAGGTGGCCCGCGGATACCTCGGTCAGCAGGCCAACACCGCCGCCCGGTTTGTCGCCGACCCGTTCAGCGAGGGCGGTGAGCGGCTCTACCGCACCGGCGATCTGGCGCGCTGGACGCCGGAGCGCACGGTCGAGTATCTCGGCCGCGCCGACAATCAGGTCAAGGTCAACGGGTTCCGCGTCGAACTCGGCGAGATCGAGACCGCCCTGGCCGGGCTGCCCGATATCGCCGAGGCGGTGGTCACCGCCCGCCGGCACCGTCTGGACGGGTATGTGGTCGCCCGCGCGGGATGCCGACCCGACCCGGAAGCGGTCCGGGCCGCGCTCGCCGGCGTCCTGCCGGCCCACATGATTCCGGCCACCGTCACGGTGCTCGACGCGATCCCGTTGCTGCCCAACGGGAAACGGGACAGATCGGCGTTGCCTGAGCCCGCGCGGACCGTGTCGCGGACGGCGCCGCGCACAGCCTACGAGGAACTGATCTGCGCGACCTTCGCGCAGGTGCTGGGCACCGAGGACGCCGGAATAGACGAGGATTTCTTCGCGCTGGGCGGAGACAGTCTGCTGGCGCTACGCGTGGTCAACAGGCTGGCCGGGGCCGGACTCACGCTGGCCACCAGCGAGCTGTTCCGGCTGCGCACCGCACGCGCGCTGGCCACCGCGCTGGGCGCAGAAGCCCCCGCCATCGCTGCGGTGACACCGCAAGCATGGCACGGACTTTCCGAGGACGAGCTGGCCCTGCTGACCGCGTCGAGCCCCGTCGAGGTGGCCGAGGTGTGGCCACTCTCGCCGCTACAGGAAGGCGTGTACTACCAGTGCACCTACACCGACGACGTCAACACCTATCTGGCACAGAATGTCTTCGACTTCGACCATCGACTCGACGTCGACGCCCTGCGGGTCGCATTCGGGGCCCTGCTGACCCGTCACGACAACCTGCGCGCCGGATTCACCAGCGATGACCTGTCGCGGCCCGTGCAATACGTGGGACGGTTCGTGCCCGCCACGGTCGCCGAGGTGGACCTGTCGAACCTGACCGCCGATGTCGCCGAAGCTCAGCTCGCCGGGGTGATGCGCACCGACAGCGAAACCCCCTTCGATCTGCGGATGCCACCACTGGTGCGTCTCACCGTCATCCGGCTGCCCGACCGCGGTGACCGGCTGCTGCTGACTTGCCACTTCCTGCTGTGGGACGGCTGGTCGCGTGAGCTGGTCCTGCGGGAGTTGTTCGCGCTGTACAACTCCGGCGGCCTGCGTGGCGTGCTGCCCGCGGGTACGGCCACCTACGCCGACTACCTGCGGTGGGTGAGTGCGCAGGATCGCGCCGCCTCGACACGGGCGTGGTCGGAGGCGCTGGCCGGTCTCGACCAGCCGACCCTGGTCGCCCCGCCGGAGGGCACCGGTGCCGAACCGGTGATGCCGCAACGGGTCTACGGCGAACTGTCCGCGGAGATCACCGCACTGCTCGACCAGCACGCCCGTCGCACGCAGACCACGGCCAACACCGTGCTCACCACCGCGCTGGGCATCGTGCTCGGGTATGAGACCGGAAGCACCGACGTCGTCTTCGGCACGACGGTGGCCGGGCGCCCACCGGTGCTGCCCGGTGTCGAGCATGTGATCGGACAGTTTCTCAACACCGTCCCGGTCCGGGTGGACATGGCGCCGACGTCGACGGTGACCGAACTGCTGCGTGCCGTGGAGGATTTCCGGCTCGACCTGATGGCCCACGACTACCTCGGCCTCGGCGATATCACCCGCGCCACGGGTCAGCAGCAGCTCTTCGACAGCCTCTATGTGCTGCAGAATTTCCTGGACGACGACACCTTCACCGATTTCGAACGCGAACAGGGCATCGTCGGCGTCGACTTCGTTGACACCACGCACTACCCGTTGACCTGGGTGCTCACCCCGGGGGAGCGGTTGCGGATCAAACTGGAGTACCGGCCCGATGTGATCGATGCCGACACCGCGGCGGTGATGGTCGCCCGGCTCTGCCGCGCGGTCGAATTGCTGTTGACCCAGCCGGATTCTCAGGTCGGGGCGCTCGACCTGACGCTGGCCGCCGAACACGAAACACTGGTGCGGCAGTGGGACAATGTCGAACACGAGATCGGCACGGAGACCATCGCCGACCTGCTGGCCGACCGTGCCGCGTCGTGCCCGGAGGACATCGCGCTGGTCTTCGGCGCCCAGCGACTCACCTACGCCGAACTCGACGAGCGGATCAACCGGCTGGCACGGCTGTTGATCGCGCACGGCGCCCGCCCGGAACAGGTGGTGGCACTGGCATTGCCCCGCTCGGTGGACATGGTGGTGGCGCTGTTCGCGGTCCTGCGTACCGGGGCGGCCTATCTGCCGTTGGAGCGCGACTATCCGCCGGCCCGACTCACCGGCATGCTCGACGACGCGCGCCCGGTGCTGCTGGTGTGCCCGGAATCGAGCACCGAACTCGCCGCGCACCAGACCCGCCTCGGCGGCACGGTCGTGAGCCCGGACAGCGCAGCGGTGACGCACGCACTGTCCCAGACATCTGGAATTGCGCTGTCCGACAGCGAACTCGGTGCCTTCGTGGGCGTGCGGCGGCTCGAGTATCCGGCCTACGTCATCTTCACCTCGGGCTCCACCGGACGCCCCAAGGGTGTGGTGACGCCCTACCGCGGCCTGACCAACATGCAGTTGAACCACCGGGCCGAGATCTTCGCACCGGCGATCGCCAAGGCCGGTGGCCGGCGGCTACGCGTCGCGCACACCGTGTCGTTCTCCTTCGACATGTCGTGGGAGGAGCTGCTGTGGCTCGTGGAGGGCCACGAGGTGCACATCTGCGATGAGGAGTTGCGCCGGGATGCCACCGCACTGGTGGCGTACTGCCACCAGCATCGGATCGACGTCATCAACGTCACCCCGAGCTATGCCCACCACCTCTTCGAAGAAGGCCTGCTGGGTGAGCTCGCCTCGGGTTCATCCCCCGTCGCTTCGCTCGCCCGAGGTTCTTCCCCCGTCGCTTCGCTCGCCCGAGAAGGCGGCCACGCGCCGACCCTGGTGCTGTTGGGTGGCGAAGCGGTGTCCGAGGAGGTGTGGAACCGCCTTCGGGACCGGCCGGACAGCACCGGTTACAACTTGTACGGCCCCACCGAGTACACGATCAACACCCTGGGCGGCGGCACCGACGACAGCGTCACCCCGACCGTGGGCCGGCCCATCTGGAACACCCGTGCCTATGTCCTGGACGCGTGGCTGCGCCCGGTACGCGACGGTGTGATCGGCGAGTTGTACATCGCCGGTGCGGGTTTGGCGCGGGGCTACCTGAACCGGGCCGGTCTGACCGCCGACCGCTTCGTCGCCGACCCGAACGTCGCGGGCGGGCGGATGTACCGCACCGGAGACCTGGTGGCCCGGCGCGCCGACGGCAGCGGGATCCTGGACTTCTTCGGCCGCAGCGACGATCAGGTGAAGATCCGCGGATACCGGGTGGAACTCGGCGAGGTGGCCGCGGCGCTGCGGGCCCTGCCCGGGATCCGGCACGCCGTGGTGATCGCCCGAGCGGCGGGCTCCACCAAACAGCTCGTCGGTTATGTGGTGCCCGAAACCGCTTCGGAGCCAGGCGAACTGGCCGCCGAACTGCGCGCGGCACTGGCCCGGACTCTGCCCGACTACATGGTGCCCGCGCTGTACGGCGTGCTGGACACCGTCCCGCTCACCGTCAACGGCAAGCTGGACACCAAGGCACTCCCCGAACCCGTCACTCCGGCAGCCGGTGCCGCGCGTGCCCCGCGTGACGGGCGCGAAGTCCTGTTGGCCGGCATCTTCGCCGACGTCCTCGGGCTCCCCGAGGTCGGCATCGACGACGACTTCTTCACCCTCGGCGGGGACAGCATCTCGTCCATCGCGGTGTCCGGGAAGGCCCGCAAGGCCGGCCTGGCCCTCACCCCGCGGGATATCTTCCGGCGCCGCACGGTATCCGCCTTGGCCGCATCCGTCACCGAGACCACGCCCGATATCGTCGTCGCCGACAGCGGCGTGGGGCTGATCTCGGCGACGCCGATGCTCGCCGAAACCGCACAGTCCGGCACCCCGCTGGACAATTTCCACCAATCGATGGTGTTGGCCACCCCGGCCGGAATCACCGGCGAGCAACTCGAACTCGTGCTCGGCACGGTGCTCGGGGCACACGACATGCTGGGCGCCCGGCTGGACCGAACCGGCGACGGCTGGACCCTCACCGTGCCCGAGCGGGTGCTCCCGGTCGTGGTCACCCGCCGGACGGGTGCACTCACGGCAGCCGATATCGATGCCGTCGTGACCGCCGCGGCCGCCGAACTCGACCCCGCCGCCGCCACGATGGTGCGCGCGATCTGGTACCCGGGCACCGGGACGGACCAGGGTCGGCTGCTGCTCGTCATCCACCACCTGGTGATCGACGGAGTGTCCTGGCGCATCCTCACCGAGGACCTGACCCGGGCCTGGTCGGACGTGACGGCCGGGCGTACCCCAGCCGCAGAGGACGTTCCGACCTCCTTCCGTACCTGGTCTGAAACCCTCTGTGCCGCAACGTTCACCGACGAGGTCGAGTACTGGAACCGGGTGCTGGCCACTTCGGACCCCGATCTGGGCCACCGCCCCCTCGACCCGGCCGTCGATATCGCGGAAACGGTGATCAGCCATACCGTCTCGCTGCCCGCGCAGATCAGCGCGGCACTGCTGACCAGTGTGCCCGCCGCCATGTACGGCGGTGTCAACGACGTACTGCTGACCGGTCTGGGTCTGGCCGTGGCCCAGTGGCGCGCCGACCGCGGCCACAGCGACACCACGGCCACCGTGCTGAGCCTGGAGGGGCACGGCCGCGAGTCCGATCTCGTGCCGGGCCGGCTGGACCTGTCCCGCACCGTCGGCTGGTTCACCTCCATCTACCCGGTGGCGGTCGACCCCGGCGCGGTGTCCTGGGCGGACGTGCTGGCCGCCGGTGCACCGCTGGCGGCGGCGGCCAGGGCCGTCAAGGAACAGCTGCGCGCGGTACCGAATCGCGGCTTGGGCTACGGCGTGCTGCGCTATCTCGACCCGTCGGCACCGATCAGCGGTGCCGCACCCCAGATCCTGTTCAACTACCTCGGCCGGTTCGCCGGGGGCGCGGGCCGGGACTGGGAGCCCGTCGACGAGATCGGTGCGCTGCGCGAGGGCGTCGATGACACCAATCCGGCGATGCCCCTGGAGATCAACGCCATGGCCGAGGATCGGGCCGACGGCACGGTGCTGACCATGACACTGTCCTGGCCCGCCGGGTTGATCGAGCCCGCAGACGTCCACGAACTGGCCGATGTGTGGTCGCAAGCGCTGGACGCGCTGACCCGTTGTGCGGCCCTGCGCGGGCACACCCCGTCGGACTTCGGCCTGATCAACGTCAGCCAGGACGACCTGGACGACTGGGCGCAGCTCGGCGAGATCGAGGACGTCCTCCCGCTGCTGCCGCTGCAGGAGGGCATGTACTTCCACAGCGCCTACGTCGATGCGGCCTCGGGCGACACGGACACCTACCGCGTGCAGCAGATCGCCGAGATCAGGGGACCCGTCGATGTGGAGACGCTGCGCGCCGGCGTGATCGCGACCGTGCGCCGCCACCAGGCACTGCGCGCCGCATTCCGCGAGATGCGGGACGGCCGGATCGCCCAGGTCATCTGGGCGGATGCCGCGGTCGAGTTCACCGCCACCCGCGGTGAGGTGGCTCGTATCGCCGAACAGCAGCTGGCGCGGCCCTTCGTGCTGTCGGACGCGCCGCTGGTGCGCTACACCCTGGTATCGCTCAGCGATACCGAGCACCGGCTGATTCAGACGATGCACCACATCGTCGCCGACGGCTGGTCCTACCCGGTGATCTTCGGCGATATCGTCGCCCACTACAACGCGGGCCTCGGCGCGGCCACCGGGTTGCCCCCGGTGATCGCCACGTTGCGGGATCACGTCGAGGCGGTCACGGCCGGGGGACAGCACCACGCGGCCTCCCGCGCGGCCTGGTCGACGGCGCTCGCCGGGGCCGAGTCGACCATCGTGTTCACCGCCGACCGGGACACCATCGGCGCACACCGCAGTGTCGTGCGCCGACTGTCACCGGAACTGACCACCGCACTCACCGCCACCGCCCGGCAGCGGGGCGTCACCGCGAGCACCGTGCTGCACGGTGCGTGGGGCCTGCTGCTGGGCCGGCTGCTGGACCGCACCCAGGTGGTCTTCGGGTCCACGGTGTCCGGTCGCGGGGGAGAGCTGGCCGGGACCGATTCCCTTGTCGGACTGCTCATCAACACCGTGCCGGTGCCGATGAGCTGGCAGCACGACACCCCGATCGGCACCGTCATGGCACAGCTGCAGGAGCAGCAGAGCGCCCTGCTCGACGCCCAACAGCTGGGGCTGGCCGAACTCGCCAGGCTGGCCGGAGTACGCGAATTCTTCGACACCATGGTGGTGGTCGAGAACTTCCCGGCCACCGCCACCGCCACGCCGGACGATCCGCGGGCGCTGACCTTCCTCCGGTTCACCGGCACCGACGCCCCGCACTATCCACTGTCCTTCGTGGCCTATCTCGACGAGCGGCTGGGCATCGAGATCAAATACGACGCCGACGTGGTGACCGAGGCCGAGGCGGCGCGGTACGCCGAACGCGTCGAACACCTCTTGGCCGCCTTCGCCGAGGACCCCGACGCCCCGGTCGCCGCCGTGGACCTGCGTACCGAGGCCGAACGGGCCAGGGTCGCCGCCGACGTGGCCCGTTGCGGTCCGGACCGGACCCTCGTCGACACCTTCGCCGAGGTGGTCCGCCGAGCACCGGACGCCATCGCCGTCAGTTGCGGTTCCGAGCGGCTCACCTACGCCGACCTCGACGCGCGATCCTCGGCCGTCGCCGCGGCCCTGGACGAGGCCGGCGTCGCACCGGAATCCCGTGTCGCCGTCGCACTGCCACGCTCGGTCGACCTGATCGTCGGTCTGCTCGCGGTACTCAAAGCGGGCGGCGCCTACGTCCCGTTGGACCTCGACTCACCGGCCGCGCGCCTCCAGCACATCGTCACCGACTCCGCTCCGGTGTGCGTGCTCACGGATGTGCCCGACCGGGTGCCCACCGGATCGGCCCGGACGGTGCTGCTCGCCGACGCCGCCCGCCACACCGGCCCGACCCCGCGCACCCGGGTCGACGCCGACCATCCCGCCTACCTCATCTACACCTCCGGTTCCACCGGTGTGCCCAAGGGCGTGGCCGTCGCGCACCGTCAGGTGGCCGCGCTATTCGACGGGGCGGCAACGCTGTTCGACTTCGGCCCGTCGGACGTGTGGACCATGTTCCACTCCGCGGCCTTCGATTTCTCGGTATGGGAACTGTGGGGCGCGCTGCTGCACGGCGGGCGGCTGGTGATCGTCGAGCAGGCCGTGGCCCGGGACCCGGACCGCTTCGTCGACCTGCTGACCGACGAAGGCGTGACGGTGCTCAATCAGACGCCATCGGCGTTCTATCCCCTGATCGAAGCCGACCAGCGCCGCCGGCCGGCGTGGTCGCTGCGCTATGTGATCTTCGGTGGGGAAGCCCTGGACACCTCCCGACTGTCGGGCTGGTATGACCGGCATCGCAGCGACGCACCGCAGCTGGTCAACATGTACGGCATCACCGAGACCTGCGTGCACGTCTCGTTCCGGCCGCTGTCCGCGACCGACGCGGGTGCGCCCCAGAGTGTGATCGGCGGGCCCATTCCCGGTCTGCAGATCCACCTGCTCGATGGTGCCCTGCAGCCGGTACCCACCGGTGTGGTCGGCGAAATGTATATCGCCGGTGGGCAATTGGCCCGCGGCTATGCCGGCCGGCCCGGGCTGACCGCGGCGCGTTTCGTCGCCAACCCGTTCGGTGGCGAGCGGCTGTACCGCAGCGGCGACACCGCGATGTGGACCGAAGCCGGTGAACTGGTCTACGTCGGACGCTCCGACCAGCAGGTCAAGGTGCGTGGCTACCGCATCGAACTGGGTGAGGTGGAATCCGCGTTGGCGGCCCTGCCCGGGATCACCAACGCGGCGGCCGCCGTGCACACCGATGCGGCCGGACGAGCCCGGCTGTTCGGATATCTGGTGGGCCCCGCCGAGATCGATATCGCCGCCGCGCGTGACGAACTCGCCACCCGGCTGCCCGGATACATGGTGCCCTCGGCGCTGATCGCTCTCGATGCCCTGCCGCTGACGGTCAACGGGAAACTGGACCGCGCTGCGCTGCCGGCGCCAGCCGAACCTGCGCAGCGGGACGCGCCGGTCCCGGCCGCCGACGGCACCGCCGGGGTGCTCGCGGCACTGTGCACCGAGATCCTGGGCACCGTCGTCGGTGTCGACGATGATTTCTTCCGCATGGGCGGTGACAGCATCGTCGCCATCCAGTTGGTGAACCGCGCACGCCGGCAGGGGGTGCGGATCACGCCTCAGCAGGTGTTCACCGCGCGCACGCCGGCCGGCCTCGCCGAGGCGGCCGGAGCGCGGGCGCCGCAGCCCGCGGGATCCGACGATGCGGGGCCCGACCTCGGCGAGGTCATGCTGACCCCGATCGTGCAACGGCTCGCCGAGCTCGGCGGCACCGTATCGCGGTTCAATCAGAGTGAACTGGTGCGTACACCCGCCGGCGCCACCCACCGGCAACTCGAAACGGTGGTCAACGCCCTGGTGTCCCGCCACGACGCGCTGCGGCTGCGTCTGCACCGCCCGGCGCCGATGCTGTGGTCGCTGGAAACCATGGCGGGCCAACCCGTTCCGGTTCGGCATGTCGACGCCACCGCATACGGGGACGAGGAGCTGCGTGGACTGCTCGGCACGGAGTCCGACGCCGCCGCCGACCGGTTGGACCCTGACACCGGCGTCGTGGTGCAGGCCGTCTGGTTCGATCTCGGTGCCGATCGCCAGGGCCGGCTGCTGCTGGTGGCCCACCACCTCGCCGTCGACGCGGTGTCATGGCGCATCCTCATCGACGATCTCGGCGAATGCTGGAATCAGATTCAGCACGGCAGTCCGATCGTTCTCGACCCGGTGCCGACCTCGCTGCGTACCTACGCCCGGGCGGTCAACGAGAACGCCCAGCAGGCAGCCCGATTGGCCGAGTTCGAACACTGGTCGGCCACCCTGGCACCCGGCGGCGAACTCGACCCGCAGGTCGGCACGGTGGCGCTCAGCGTCGGGTCGACCCGCGATCACGAGATCCGGCTGACCGCCGCCGAGTCGCTGCCGCTGGTGACCACCATGCCCGCCGCGGCGAACGCGGATGTCAACGAAACCCTGATCGCGGCCCTGCACATCGCGGTGCAACGCTGGCGTGGGACGGCAGCGCCCCTGGTGCTCGACCTGGAGCGACACGGCCGCGACGGATGGAGCGAAGAACTCGACCTGTCCCGTACGGTCGGATGGTTCACCGCCATCGCGCCGGTCAGGCTGGAACCGGTCGACGGCGCGACGCTCCTCGACGTCCTCAAGGACGTGAAGGAACGACTGCGCGCCGTCCCCGGCCACGGGCTGGGCTTCGGCCAGCTGCGCTACTGCAACCCGCGCACCTCGGCGGTGCTGAGCCGGCTGGCCACACCGCAGGTGTTGTTCAACTACCTGGGTCGGTGGGCGTCGGACTCCGACGGTGACTGGGCTTCGGCGCCTGAGGTCGATGCCCTGCGCGTCTCGCCCAACCCCGATCTGGGCACGCCCTACCTGCTGGAGATCAACGTCATCTGCGATGAGACGCGGGACGGACCGCGGCTGCGCGCCACGCTGACCTATCCCGACGGTGAGTTCGACGAAGCTGCGGTCACCGACTTGGCCGACCATTGGGTCGCGGTACTGCGCGAGTTCGCCGAAAGTACGACCGGCACCGCGGGAGCGCTGACACCGTCGGATCTGCCCCTGGTCGACCTGACCCAACAGCAGATCGACCGGATCACCGAAAGCACTGCGGTACAGACGATCTGGCCGCTGTCGCCGTTGCAGGAGGGCGTCTATTTCCAGGCGCGCTACTCCGATGCCGCGGTGTACATCGTGCAGAACGTGTTCGATTTCGCCGACCCGGTGGACACCGCCGCCCTGGGCACCGCGTTCGCCGCCGTGATGCGCCGCAACCCGGTGCTGCGATCGGGATTCCGGGCTGATGACCTGGCGCAACCGGTGGCCGTCATCGCCGATAACCCGCTGTGTGAACCGGAAGTCATCGATCTGTCGGCCCTGACGGTCGCGCAGGCGCAGGACCGGATCGAGGAGATCACCGCCGCGGACCGGCTGCGTACCTTCGACATCGCCGAGCCGCCGCTGGCCCGGTTCACCGTTGTCCGCACCGCGGGCATCGACCGGCTGATCTTCAGCTACCACTTCCTGCTGCTGGACGGCTGGTCGCGCGAGCAGCTGCTGCGCGAACTGTTCGCCGAGTACGCGGCCGCCAAACACGGTGCGCCGTCGGCGAATCTGCCCGAACCGGTGGCACAGTTCACCGACTACCTCAGGTGGCTGGCCGGACAGGATCGCGACGAGTCCGGCAGGCAGTGGGCACGCGCCCTCGCCGATCTGCCGGCGCCCACGCTGCTGGTTCCCGACGCGGTCGGCACCGCGCCGACACTGGCGCTGCGGCTGGACTTCTTCCTCACCGAGGAGCAGACCGCCCGGCTCACCCAGGCCGCGCGGGACTGCGGTGTCACGCTCAACGCGCTGATCAGTACCGCGCTCGCGTTGGTCTTGGCCTACGAAACCGGCAGCGACGATGTGGTCTTCGGCTCCACCGTGGCCGGGCGGCCTACCGATATCGACGGGATCGACACGGTGATCGGGCTTTTCCTCAACACCGTGCCGACCCGGGTCCGGCTGCGGCCGCAGACGACGATCGCCGACGCCATGCGTGCGGTGCAGAACGATCGCCTGCAGTTGATGGATCACGAATACCTCGGGCTGGGAGACATCCAGCGCGCGGCCGGGATTCAGGGCGCCCTGTTCGACAGCCTGTACGTGCTGCAGAACTTCCTGGACGACGACACTTTCACCGATATGGAGGCCGAGTACGGCATCGTCGGTCACGACTCCGTCGACGCCTCGCACTACCCGTTGACCTGGGTGGCCTCACCCGGGCGCCGGTTGTGGATGAAGCTGGAGTACCGGCCCGACGTGGTGGACCGCGCGCACGCGCAGCGTCTGCTGGACCGGCTGCGGCAGGTCCTGATTCACCTGGAGCCCGCGGACACCCTGGGCGCCGCGGAGCTGGTTCTCCCGCAGGAGTCCGGTGCCCTCATCGGCCGCGGCGCTGCGACTCGGCACCCGCTGCCCGCGGTGACGGTGGTGGATCTGCTGGCCGAGCGCAGCGACGCCGCGAGCGGTCTCACCGCCTTGGTCTGCGGTGCCGAGAGCTTCGACTACCGACAGCTCGACGCCCAGCTGAACCGGACGGCCGGATTGCTCCGCGCCCGTGGGATCGGGCCGGAAACGACGGTCGCGCTGGCCATCCCGCGATCCATCACCGCCGTGGTGGCACTGTTCGCGGTGTTGCGGTCCGGTGCGGCCTATCTGCCGCTGGAGCTGGACTATCCGGATGACCGGCTGGCCGTCATGCTCGCCGACGGCGCGCCGGCCTGTGTCGTGACCACTCGCGAGGTGGCCGGCCGGATCGGCGCGGTCGCCCCGGCGACCTGCCCGGTGCTCATCCTCGACGACGCCGACACCGCCGCCGAGCTCGCTGCGGCGCCGCCGGTGTGGGACGGTCTCCGGCCGGGCCTGGACGATCCCGCCTACGTCATCTACACCTCCGGGTCCACCGGTAAACCGAAGGGTGTGGTCACCCCGCACCGCGGGCTGACCAATATGCACCTGAACCACCGCGAGGCCATCTTCGCGCCCGCCATCGCCAAAGCCGGCGGGCGGCGCCTGCGCATCGCGCACACCGTGTCGTTCTCCTTCGACATGTCGTGGGAGGAGCTGCTGTGGCTGATCGAGGGCCACGAGGTGCATATCTGCGATGAGGAGTTGCGCCGCGACGCCACCGCACTGGTGGCCTACTGCCACGAGCATCGGATCGACGTCATCAACGTCACCCCGACCTATGCGCAGCTGCTCTTCGAACAGGGCCTGCTCGATGGTTCCGGGCACGCACCCGTGCTGGTACTGCTCGGCGGTGAGGCTGTCTCGGCCACCGTGTGGAACCGGTTACGCGACAGCGACACCAGCTACGGCTACAACCTGTACGGCCCCACCGAATACACCATCAACACCCTCGGCGGCGGTACCGACGACAGTGCGACCCCCACGGTCGGCACGCCGATCTGGAACACCCGCGGCTACATCCTGGATGCCTGGCTGCGGCCGGTGCCGGACGGGACGCCGGGTGAGTTGTACATCGCCGGGGCGGGGCTGGCCCGTGGGTACCTGCGCCAGCCGGCCCTGAGCGCGAGCCGGTTCGTCGCCAACCCGTTCCAGGTCACCGGCGACGAGGACGCCCGGATGTACCGAACCGGTGACCTGGTGGTCCGCCGTGCCGACGGCAACCTGGACTTCCTGGGCCGCACCGACGATCAGGTCAAGATCCGTGGCTACCGGGTGGAACTCGGCGATATCGAGGCTGCACTCACCGCGCACCCAGAGGTCACCCAGGCCGCCGTCATCGCGCGGCCCGACCCGAACACCTCCGGCTCACACCGGTTGATCGGCTATCTCGTCCCGGCCGCCGGTGCTGATCTGGACCTGATCCGACGGGTGCGCACCCACCTCAAGGCCGGGCTACCCGGTTATATGGTGCCTTCGGCGCTGGCGGTGCTCGACGCCCTGCCAATGACCGACAACGGCAAGCTCGACACCCGCGCCCTGCCCGAGCTCGAACATCAGCAGTCCGGGAGCCGACCGCCGCAGACGGCGACGGAGGAGACGTTGTGCGCGCTGTATGCCGAGGTGCTGGGCCTCGACCGGGTGGGCGCCGATGACGACTTCTTCGACCTGGGCGGACATTCTCTGGTCAGCATCCGGCTGATCAACCGGGTGCGCGCGGCCCTGGGCGTCGAGATGTCCCTCCGCGATGTCTTCGACGCACCCACCGTCGCCGAACTCGCGGCACATCTGGACGGCCGGCCGCGAGTGATCCCACGTCCCGACCTGACCGCGATGCCACGGCCCGCACGGATTCCGGCGTCACCGGCTCAGCAGCGGCTGCTCATGCTGGGCAGGCTCGGCGGGACCACCGAAAAAGGTTCTGTCGCCTACAACTACCCGCTGGCCTTCCGCGTGGAGGGGGAGTTGCGGCTCGACGTCCTCGATGACGCGCTGGCCGATGTGCTGGCCCGCCACGAGTCGCTGCGCACTGTGTTCGCCGAACACGACGGGCGCTACGTCCAACAGATCCTGGCGGCCGGCACGCGGGCACCCCTGGAGGTGATCGATTGTGCGGCAACCGCCCTCGACGAGAGAGTGGCCGCTGCGGTGGCTCGGCCTTTCGACCTGAGCGCGGAAATCCCGCTGCGGGTCACCGTGCTGCGAACCGGACCGCAGGACCACACCGTGGTGCTGCTGCTGCACCACATCGCCACCGACGAATGGTCCGACGGCCCGTTCCTCGCGGACCTCAACCGCGCCTACGCCGCCAGGCGCAGCGGCGCCGCCGCCCCACTGCCCGACCTGCCGGTGCAGTACGCCGATTACACGTTGTGGCAGCGGGAACTGCTGGACCGGGTCGGCTCCCGGCAGCGCGAGTTCTGGCGCGCCACGCTGAGCGGCGCACCCGATGAGCTGACCCTGCCGACCGATCGGCCCCGGCCGGTACACCCCAGCGGGGCCGGCGGTGTCACGTACTACGACGTTCCGGCGGACACCGCTGCGGCGCTGCGTAATCTGACGGCGCGGCATCAGGTCAGCCCGCTGATGGTGCTGCACGCCGGTGTCGCCGCGCTGCTGCACCGCCTCGGTGCCGGCGACGATATCGTCGTCGGCACGCCGGTGGCCGGGCGTGACGAAGCCGCACTGAACGAGGTGATCGGTTTATTCGTCAACACGCTGGTACTGCGGGCCGATATCTCGGGCAATCCGACCTTCGCGGAACTACTGGCCCGGGTCCGCACCGCCGACCTGGCCGCTTTCGCGCATCAAGAGCTGCCCTTCGATCAGCTCGTCGAACTGCTCAATCCGCCTCGGGTGGCGGGCCGGAACCCGTTGTTCAACGTGTTCGTCGGCTACCACCTGCGCGACGGTGACAGCACCGAGATGTTCGGGCTGCCGACCCGGTGGAGCGAACCGGATGTGGCGGCCGCCATGTTCGATCTCGGGTTCACCCTGATCGACGACCGGGCCGACGGTGGCGCCGCGATCATGGCCGAATACAGCGCGGACCTGTTCGACGCCTCGTCGGCCCGTACCCTGGCGGGCCGACTGGTCGCCGCCCTCGGACAGTTCGCGCGGGACACCGGACTTGCGGTGGGCGCGGTCGATCTGCTCGACGATGACGAACGCGCGACCCTGGCGGCCCGGAACGCCACCGACCATGCGATCACCCGGATCGGGCTGGGCGGATTGGTGTCCCGGCAGGCCGCGCTGACCCCCGATGCCGTCGCCGTCCGGTTCGAGGGTGAGGACCTGAGCTACGCGGAGCTGGATGCCTGGTCGGACCGCTTGGCCGCCACCCTGGATGTGGGGGCGGACAGTATCGTCGGGGTGTCACTGCCACGGTCGGTGGAACTGATCGTCGCCTTGGTGGCGGTGGCCAAGTCGGGCGCGTCCTATCTGGCGCTCGACCCGGACTACCCGCCGGATCGGTTGCAGTACATGGTCGCGGATGCGCAGCCGGCCGTCGTGCTCGCCAACCCCGCGGTGATCCGGCTCGTGCGCACCGAACCGGCGCGCCCGCCGCTACCCGAGATCGACCCGGCGGCATGGGCATACGTGCTCTACACGTCCGGATCCACGGGCCGGCCCAAGGGCGTGGCCGTCACGCATGCCGGCATCGTGAACCGGATCGCCTGGCTGCAGGACGCCTATGCGCTCACGGATCAGGATCGGATGCTGGTGAAGACACCGATCAGCTTCGACACCTCGGTGTGGGAGGTGTTCTGGCCGCTGAGCGTGGGCGCCACGCTGGTGCTCGCCCGGCCCGGCGGCCACCGGGACCCGGCCTACCTCGCGGAAACCATTGTCTCCCAACATGTCACGGCGGTCGACTTTGTGCCGTCGATGCTCGAGCTGTTCCTGGACGAGCCGCGCGCGGCGCAGTGCGGGACACTGACCCGGGTGACGGTCGGTGGCGAGGCGCTCACCGATGACCTGGCCGCCCGGTTCGGCGCCGCCCTCGGGGTGCCGCTGCACAATCTCTACGGCCCGACGGAGGCGGCCGTCGACGTCCTGGGCTGGACCGCGGACGGCGGTCCGGTGGCCCTTGGCGTTCCCGGCTGGAATGTGCGCGCCCACGTACTCGACGGCTACCTCAACCCGGTCCCGGACGGCACGCCGGGAGAGCTGTATCTGGCCGGTGTGCAGTTGGCGGACGGGTATCTGCACCGCCCGGGCCTGACCGCAGAACGCTTCGTCGCCGACCCGCTGGGCACCGGCGCTCGGCTGTACCGTACGGGCGACGTGGTGCGCTGGCGCGGCGACGGCCAGCTGGAATATCTGGGCCGCAGCGACGATCAGATCAAGCTGCGCGGGGTGCGCATCGAACCCACCGAGATCGAGACAGTGCTGGCCGCCCATCCCGGGGTGGCCTCGGCGCGGGTGGTGGTCCGCCACGACCGGCTGGTGGCGTACTACCTGCGGGCCGCCCTGTCGACCCCGGACGCGCTGCGCGAACACGCCGCGGCCGCCCTGCCGATCCACATGGTGCCCTCGGCATTCGTGGAACTGACCGAGTTCCCACTGACCCCCAGCGGCAAGCTGGACCGTAATGCGCTGCCCGAGCCGCAGATCACCGCGGGCACCGGACGCCCGCCGCAGACACCGGAACAACACCGGCTGTGCGCGCTGTTCGCCGATGTCCTCGGCGGCGCAATCACCACCATCGACGACGACTTCTTCGCGCTCGGCGGCCATTCGCTGCTCCTGGTGCGTCTGGCGGCGGCGATCCGGCGCGAGTTCGGCGTCGACGTTGCCGTGGCGGACCTGATGGTGAGTCCGACCGTGGCCGATATCGCGCCGCTGTTGCGCGGCGACGCGGACCGTGACTCGGCCGGCCTGGCGGCGGTGCTGCCCCTGCGCGCGAACGGATCAGAGCCGCCGCTGTTCTGTGTGCATCCGGCCAGCGGTCTGAGCTGGCAGTTCGCCGGATTGAAACGATATGTGCCGGAAAGCATTCCCCTCTACGGACTGCAGTCCCCACTGTTCTCCACCGGTCGGTTGCCCGGCACCATCGCCGAACTCGCCAGTGATTACGCCGATTCGGTGGAGCGGGTGGCGCCGAACGGGCCGGTCCGGTTGCTCGGCTGGTCGTTCGGCGGTTCGATGGCGCTCCTGATCGCCGGTGAGCTGCGCCGCCGGGGCCGCGAGGTCGGCTTCGTCGGCATGCTCGATGCGCGTACCGACGTCACCCCGGACACCGCCTTCGACGCCGACGCGGTATTGGGCAGCCTGTTGCGTGAGATGGGCTTCGCCGTTGCACCCGGTGTGCGGCTGACGGTGGCCGATGCGGTGACGCTGGTACGTGAGAGCGGTGACGCCATCGCGATGCTCGATGACACGCGGATCGCGCAGGTGATCGAGAACTACGTCGCCGCAGAGCGTTTCACTGCCGGAGCCGATTACGGCCGGTTCGACGGTGACGTGTTCTTCGTGGATGCCGCCATCCTGGAGATGGACTTGCACGGCGTCGCGTCACACGGCTGGTTCGCGCACGTCGGTGGGCGGTTGGAGGTGGTGTCGCTGAACTGCCGGCATTCCGAGCTGCTGGACGCCGACACGCTGGAACATCTCGGTCCGCTGATCGCGGCGCGACTGCACGGCGATCGGGACGTGTGACAATCTCCCGGTGGGGAAAGTAGTCGTCATCACAGGCGCCGGTAGCGGTATCGGCCGGGCCACGGCGCGGGTGCTGCTGGACGCCGGTCATCAGGTCGTGCTGGCCGGTCGCAGACCCGAACAGCTGGCCGAGGCGGCCGCCGGCCGGCCGAACGCCCGGGTGGTGCCGACCGATGTCACCGACGCGGAGTCGGTGCGGGCGCTGTTCGGGGACACCGTCGCCACCTTCGGACGGGTCGATGTGCTGTTCAACAACGCCGGAGTGTTCGGGCCCGCGGCCTCGATCACCGAGATCGACGTCGAGCAGTGGCACACGGTCTGGCGGACCAATGTCGACGGGTCGGTGTTCTGCGCGCGCGAGGCCGCCCGCATCATGGCCGCGCAGCTGCCGCGGGGCGGGCGGATCATCAACAACGGTTCGTTGTCCGCACACCGGCCACGCCCGCACAGCCTGGCCTACACCGTCACCAAACACGCCATCAGCGGTTTGACCGCCTCGATGTTGCTGGATCTACGTGCCCTCGATATCTGTGTGACGCAACTCGACATCGGCAACGCGGCCACCGATATGACGGCCGGATTCAGCGAGACACTGCAGGCCGACGGACGGCTGGCCGCCGAGCCGACCTTCGATGTGCAGCACGTGGCGGGGGCCGTGGCGCATATCGTCGATCTGCCGCTCGAGGTGTCGGTACCGGAGCTGACCGTGATGGCGCGCGCCATGCCGTATTTCGGGCGGGGGTGAACCATGCCGGCGCGCTACGTCGTGAACTGCTCGATACTGCTCACCGAACACCCGCTGCTGCACCGCCCGCAGGCGGCCCGGGACGCGGGCTTCGAGGCGATCGAATTCTGGTGGCCGTTCACCGAATCCGTGCCGGCCGATGCCGAGGTCGACGCCTTTGTCCGGGCTGTCGCCAACGCCGGGGTGCGGCTGGTCGCGTTGAACTTCGCCGGCGGTGACATGGCGGCGGGGGAGCGTGGGCTGTTATCCGTTCCCGGCCGTGGACAGGAGTTCCGGGACAACGTCGATGTGGCCGTCGGTATTGCGGAAAGGTTGGGCACCAAGGCATTCAACGCGCTCTACGGCAACCGTGTCGACGGTGTCCCGCCCGCGATTCAAGACGAGAACGCGACGGCCAACCTGGCCCATGCGGCCCAGCGGGCAGGCCCGATCGGTGCGGACATCCTCGTGGAACCGCTCAGCGGTGTGCCCGGTTACCCGTTGCGGACGGCCGCCGACGTGATCGCGGTCCTCGACCGCGTCGGCATGCCGACGGTGCGAATGCTGGCGGATCTGTACCACCTGACCGTCAACGGTGATGATCTCGCCCGTGTCATCGAGGCGTATACCGAGCGGATCGGGCATGTCCAGATCGCCGATGCCCCCGGCCGCGGCGCTCCCGGAACGGGTGGAATCGACTTTCACGGTCACCTGACGCACCTTGCCGCCCGCGGTTACCGCGGACACGTCAGCCTCGAATACCGCGCGGACGGCCCCGACCCCTTCGGGTGGCTGCCGCCCGCCCGACGTGGCGGTAGCCCGTGGGGCCAGCGCTGAAGAAATCAGAGCCGGGGCCCGAAGGCCACCGGCTCTGTTCTGTGAAATCGGATCAGCGCAGCGAGTCCTCGAACTCGTACCGCTGAGCCACGGCGATCAGTTCTTCACGAACCGTCGAATCGGGCATTGCGTTGATCCGCGCGTAGAGGCGTCGCCGGCTGTTGGCCCGCTTCACATCGGCGCGAAACTGCGCGAAAGACATTTTCTTCACTCCTCGAAAGTTCCCCGGGTCGCGGGGACTCAGTTGTTGTCGGTGCCCACCGGTCGGGGATCACCCGATATGTGGAACACCTCGATGCTCCTTGTTAATTCTGTGTAACGCAACTTTCTCGGTGTGAGATTCGCTACAGCCCAGGCGATTTGGGTGCGAAAACGTGGCGCCCGCCACAATCCTCAGTCGAGGATGCGGCGCGCCACATTGGTGGTCATCAGGTCGAGCAGTTCGTCGGCGCGCCCGGCCATGATGGTGCGGATGGCGTACAGCGAGAAGCCCTTTGCCTGCTCGACGGTGATGGCCGGTGGGATCGACAGTTCCTGGCGGGCGGTCACCACATCCACCAGGGCCGGGCCGTCGTAAGCCAACGCCGCTTCCAGGGCGGATTCCAGGTCTGCCGGGTGCTCCACCCGGCGCGCGAACAGTCCCAGCGCCTCGGCCACCGCGGCGAAGTCGGGGTTCTTCAGGTCGGTGCCGAACGTGACGATGCCCGCGGCCTTCATCTCCAGTTCCACGAAGTTCAGCGACGAGTTGTTGAACACGATGAGTGTGACCGGGAGCCGGTTCTGAACGAGCGTGATCAGCTCGCCGAACAACATGGTCAGCCCGCCGTCACCGGCGAACGCGACCACCTGGCGGTCCCGGTTGACGGTCTGCGCGCCGATCGCCAACGGGAGTGCGCACGCCATGGTGCCGTGGTTGAAGGACCCGAGCAGCCGGCGCTTGCCGTTCATGGTCAGGTACCGCGCCGCCCACACCACCGGCGAGCCGACGTCGACGGTGAACACCGCGTTGTCGGCGGCCAGCCGGTCGGCCACCGCCGCCACGTACTCGGGGCGGATGGGGGTGCGGTCCCGGTCGTTGACCGCCAACTCGTCGAGCCGGCGCCGGGTCTTGCGGTAATGGTTCAGAGACCGGTCCAGATGGGTGCGGTCGTGCCGGGCGGTGAGCAGCGGCGCCAGCGCGGCCAGTGTGTCGGTGACGGTGCCAACCAGGCCGAGATCGATCGGCGTGCGCCGGCCCAGGTTCCGGCCGCGGATGTCCACCTGGATGACGGTGGCGTTCTCCGGATAGAACTGCCGGTAGGGAAAGTCGGTGCCGAGCATGAGAAGCACTTCGGCTTCCTTGATGGCCTTGTAACCGGAGGCGAACCCGAGCAGGCCGGTCATCCCGACGTCGTACGGGTTGTCGTACTCGACGAACTCCTTGCCGCGCAGGGCGTGCACCACCGGTGCCTGCAAGGTCTCGGCCAGCGCCACCAGCTGATCGTGGGCGCCCTGCACACCGGCGCCCGCGAGGATGGTGATGTTGTTGGCGCCGTTCAGGATTGCCGCCGCGCGGCGCAGCTCGTCGTCGGAGGGCCGGATCACGGGATGTGTGGGCAACACCGGGGTGACGCGCACATCGCCGATCTTGGACAGGAAGATCTCACCGGGGACGACCACGACGGCCACCCCGTTCTCCTCGACCGCCGCCCGCATCGCCATCTCCAGGACACGCGGTGCGGACTCGGCGGTGGTGACCAGCTCGCAGTACACGCTGCACTCTCGGAACAGCTCCTGCGGGCGGGTCTCCTGGAAATACTGTGACCCGATCTCGGCCTGAGGGATGTGCGCGGCGATGGCCAGTACCGGAACGCGGCTGCGCTGGGCATCGAACAGCCCGTTGATCAGATGCAGGTTGCCCGGACCACAACTGCCCGCACACACCGCGAGTCGTCCGGTGAGCGCGGCGTCGGCGGCGGCGGCGAATCCGGCCGCTTCCTCATGCCGCACATGCTCCCAGGTGAAGTCCTCCGAGCGCCGGATCGCATCGGTGAATCCGTTGAGGCTGTCTCCAGGCAATCCATAGACCCGTTGCACGCCGCTGGCGCGCAGGGTGGTGATGACGTGATCGGCGACGGTGGTCATGGCGTCAACCCTAGGTGCCGTGCGCACCTGACGGGCGGGCCACTTCGGAGCCGGTCCATCGCTTGCGCCGAGCAGCGCACACGCGCGATATCCCGCCGTTCGGCGGACGAATCTTGGGATCGGTAGCGATCGGCGCGCCCTGTACTTGGTCTCACAGCGACGCCATCGGGGCGGCGCAACGTGAGAGGAAGTCCGAAGACATGAACATCGTGCCCGCCCGTATCCAGGAACAGATCAACCGCGTCGACCGCTCCCGGGCCATGGTGCTCGGCATCGTCGCCGGGCTGACCGTGCTGTGGTCGGTCTACCGGCTCGTCTGGCTGGTCTACTCCGCCACCGTGTTGGCCGGTGTCGGCTGGTCGCCTATCGCACTGGTCTTCCCGTTCATTCTGTGGACAGCCATCGGCGTCACCGCGGCGATCGCCGCCCTGGCGTTCCTGAATCGCTACAAGCAACCCGAGTAACGCCGGTCAGGTCGACGCTGATCCAGCGCGATCTTCACCGTCATGCTCCCTTGATGGACTCGCGGGCGACCATGCGGACGTCGACAGGCTCACCGCTGTTCAGTGACCGGACGCCCGCTTCGCAGACCGCGGCCGCGGCGTAACCGTCCCACGCCACCGGCCCGTCGGTGTAATCACCGGTGGTCGCTCCGGCGTGCACGGCATCGACCCAGCGCTGGAATTCGGTGTCATAGGCCTGCCCGAACCGCTCCCGGAAGCCCGGGGTGATCTGCCCGCCCCACATACCGGTGGCCGTCTTGCGGACCAGGCCGACGTCGAGACCGATGAACGCCGAACCCTTTTCGCCGACCAGTTCGGTGCGCACCTCATAGGCCACCCCGGTCGTGACGAACAGTTCGACGTCGATGTGCTTTCCCGATGCGGTGCGCATGATGGCGATCTGCGGATCCTGGATACCTTCGGGTGCTCCGGGATTCGTGGCCGGGCGGATGATCTGGATCGAGGTGATCTCCTCGTCGAACAAGAAGCGGGTGACGTCCACCTCGTGCACCAGTGAATCGCGGACCACCATCGCCGAATCGAAAGTCGGTGGAACCGCGGGATTGCGGTGCACGCAGTGCAGCACCAGTGGGCGGCCGAACTCGCCGGCGTCCAGCATGGACTTCAGTTGCGCGTACTCACGATCGAAACGGCGCATGAAGCCGACCTGGATCAGTCGGTTGCCCAGTTCGGCTTCGCGCTTGACCACGGCGAGCGAGGTCTCCGCATCGGTGGTCAGCGGCTTTTCGCACAGCACCGGCTTGCCATGCTCCAGGCACGCCAACAGTTGCTTCTCGTGGCTGGGTCCCGGGCTGGCGATCACGACCGCGTCGACTTGCGCGTCGGCGATGGCGTCCAGGGGATCGCCGACTGCACGGCAGTCGGGGATGCCTGCGGCGATGGTCTCGGCCTTCTCGGCGAGGTAGTCGTTGACCACGACCACCGCGGCCCCGGAGATACGGGAGGTGATCCGCGCGACGTGGTCGGCGCCCATGATCCCTACGCCGAGGACGGCAATCTTGATATCGGACACGATCTTTCGACTCCTAGCGGAAACGGACGGAGGGAATGCCACACGTGCTCAGATAGCTCTGGGTGCGTGTGGCGATGGGCAGGGGAGCGTCGACCTCGCAGGGGTACATGTCCTGTTCGACGATCGCGAAGACGTCGATACCGAGCTTGTCGATCTCGGCGAGCAGCGGTGGCATCTCCGGAATGCCCAGCGGTGGTTCGGTCATGGCGCCGAGCTTGACGGCCTCGCCGAAGGGTAGGTCCTCGGCCTCGACCTTGGCGCGCACCTCGGGGTCGACCTGCTTGAGGTGCAGGTAGCCGATCCGCTCCGGGGCTCGCCGGATGATGGCGATGTTGTCACCGCCGCAGTAGCTGATATGCCCGGTGTCCAGGCACAGGTTGACGAACTCGCCGTCGGTGCCGTCGAGGAAGCGGTAGACGTTCTCCTCGGTGTCCACGTGGCTGTCGGCATGCGGGTGGTATTGCGCACGCACGCCGTACTTCTCGAACATGGCCTTGCCCAGCTCGTTCATTCCGCGGGTCTTCTGGTGCCACTGCTCGGGGGTGAGGTGGCGATCCTCGAGCACCGCTCCGGTGGCCGGGTCGCGCCACATCTCGGGAATGACGACGACGTGCGTACCGCCCACGGCGGCGGTCAGTTTCGCGACATCCTCGACCTGGCGCCAGACCGAGTCCCAATTCTCGGCCGCACGAGGTCCGTCCCGATGCAGATGCTCGAAGACCGTGCCGGCGGACAGCTTCAGGTTGCGCTCGGCCAGTTCGTCGGAGAGCCGCTTCGGGTCGGTGGGCAGGTAGCCGAACGGGCCCAGCTCGATCCACTGGTGACCGGATTCGGCGACCTCGTCCAGGAATCGGGTGTACGGCGTCTGATTCGGGTCGTCGGGAAACCACACACCCCAGGAATCCGGTGCGGAGCCGACAAGAATCGTGCCCATCGGGGAATGTCCTTTCGCTGATCAGTCGCGGCGGGTGTACCGGCCCAGGAGGCGATCGTCTGTGGCCGGCTTGCGGGGCGCCGCGCTGCGCCGATCTAACGCGCGTTAGTAACGCGCGTTAGGGCTACTATGGGTCCTTCGATGGGGGTGTGTCAACCGTCACGTCGGATAGGAGGTGCGATGCCCACTGCGCCGCGCCACGGCGCATCGCCGCGCCGCCCGACGATGGCCGAGGTCGCCGCTCGCGCCGGTGTGTCCCGGACTCTGGTGTCCTTCATCCTGGACGGCAAACCGGGCGCCAGCGAGGAGACCCGGCAGCGCGTGCTCACCATCGCCGAGGAGATCGGTTACCGGCCCGACTCGGCGGCCCGCGGCCTCGCCCTCGGGCGTAGTCGCACGCTCGGCGTGTTGACCGATGTCCGTCAGCTGTTCCAGGCCGAGTTGGTGACCGGTATCTACCCGGCCGCCGAAGAGTTGGGCTATGAGGTGCTGCTGACGACGAACCTGTCCGACCGCCCCGAATCGGTCCCGGTGAATGCGCTGCTGAGTCACCGGTGCGGCAGCTTGGTGCTACTGGCGCCCACGTCCGGAGTCGACTATCTGACCACCCTGGCGTCCGAGGTGCCCGTCGTCGTGGTGGGCCCCCGGCTTCCTGCCGAAGCGCTGCGCGACGGGCTGAATCTGGCCTCGGTGCGCACCGATGACGCCCAGGGGACGAGGGAAGCGGTCGACTATCTGGTCGCCCTGGGGCACAAGGACATCGTGCATGTCGACGGCGGCGAGGACGCGGGCTCGCCTGAGCGTCGCCGTGGTTACCGTGCCGCCATGCAGGCGCACGGTCTCGGCGACCGAATCGACGTCATCGCCGGCGCGCACACCGAGGAGGGGGGCGCCGCCGCCGCGCGGGAACTGCTCGCCCGCCCGGACCTGCCGACCGCCGTGCTGGCCAGTAACGACCGCAGTGCACTGGGCCTGCTCGACGTCCTGACCCGCGCCGGCGTCGACATCCCCGGCGATCTCTCACTGGTGGGATTCGATGACAGCCGGCTCTCGGACTATCCGCGGATCGACCTGACCACGGTGCATCAGGATGCCCCCGGCTTGGCCCGGCACGCGGTGCGGCTGGCGGTCGAGCTCCTGGAGCAGCGGTGTGGCGGGCCCAAAGAGATTGTGCTGGAAGCCGAACTCGTCGTCCGCGGTACCAGCGGCGTGCCGCGCTCGCGAGCCCGGCGGTAGTGTCCCTGCCATGGTGAACTTCGCGCTGCGGTCCTGTGGCCTGCGCGGGCACGCGACGTTCGCGCCCGATGAGCCCGAATTGCGGGAACGGCTTCGGGTGGACACCCCGGTCGGTGAGGCCTGGCGATGCCTGCGCTGCGAGACGTTCGTGGTCGGCCCGCCGCGCGGGCACGGTCCCGCCGACACCGCGCCCGAGGTGCCGCGTGGCCGCCTGCTCCGGGACCGGACATTGATGCGGATTCTGGCCGCCGAACGGGTGATCCGCGCGCTGCTGCTGCTCCTGGCCGCGGGTGGGGTGCTCAAGGTTCGCGGTGAACGGGAGCACCTGAAGCAGGCCTTCGAGGACGAGCTTCCGCTGCTGCGCCCCTTGGCCGATCAGATCGGCTGGAATCTGGACGATTCCAAGATCATCCGTCATATCGGCGACGCGTTCTCCCTGTCGTCGACCACGTTGTTGTGGATCGCGATCGGGTTGGCCGCCTACGCCGGCACCCAACTGGTCGAGGCGACCGGTCTGTGGCTGATGAAGCGCTGGGGTGAGTATTTCGCGGTCGTGGCGACCAGTGCTTTCCTGCCGCTGGAGATCTATGAACTGACCGAGAAGGTGACCGTGCTGCGGGTGGCGGCGGTGGTCATCAACGTGATCGCAGTGGTGTGGCTGCTGTGGAGCAAGCGGCTGTTCGGCCTCAACGGCGGGGCCGCGGCGTACTGGGCCGAGCACCACACCGAGAGCCTGATGAGCGTGGAGCGGGCCGGCCTGGAAGGTGCGACGCAGTAGCAGGGCTCAGCCCATCTGGCGCCGCGCATACTGCCGCACAGCTTCTTTCGCGATCTTGCCGTTGCTGGTCAACGGTAGGGCCTCGACGAACAGGACATGTCGGGGGCGTTTGAATCCGGCGAGGCTGCCGCGCACCAGCTCGACGAGATCCGCGGCGCTCACCGGGCTGCCGGACCGGGCCACGACCACCGCGCAGATCGCCTCGCCCCAATACGGATCGGGTACGCCGACCACCGCAACCTGCTCCACGTCCGGATGCCGCGACAGCACGTCCTCGACCTCCCGGGAGGACACGTTCTCCCCACCGGTGATGATCACATCCTTGAGGCGATCGGATACCACCAGGCGACCATTCTCATCGAGCCGGCCGATATCCCCGGTGTGCAACCAGCCGTCGACCGTGGCCGGCAGATCCGGCCAGTAACCCGCGGCGACCTGTTCGCCGCGCACCAGGATCTCACCGATCGGCCCGGGGCCGGCGATGCGTATCTGCACCCCGGAGTGCGGATGGCCGGCGGTCGCCAGAATCGCCGCGTCCCCGGACCGGTGTTCGTCGGGTCCGAGAAAGGTGATGTTGCCGCCGGTTTCGGTCATCCCGTAACCCTGATGAAATCCCACCCCGAGGCGGGCGACGGCCCGGTGCAACAGGTCGGCCGGGATCGCGGCCGAACCATAGGCGATATCGCGCAGGGTGGGCAGCTCGGTCCCGGTGTCCTCGAGATGGGCCAGCAGGGCGTGCAGCATCGTCGGGGCCAGCGAGCAGGACGTCACACCGTGGGTGTTGACCGCATCGGTGAAGGCGTCCGGCCGAAACGCCGGTACCGGGAGCACTGTCGAGCCGGCCGCATGGTGCACCAGCATGTTGTAGCCGGCGATGTGACACATGGGGAAGGGCAACAGGTAGACCCCGTCGGCACGGACCGACCGACCGGCGATGGTCCCGCGCGCGGCGGCCAGCAGTGAACGGTGGGTATGTATGACACCCTTGGGTTTTCCGGTCGAGCCGCTGGTGAACAGCAGCCAGGCGGCGTCGTCCGGCGCGACCACCGGGGTGGCCGGCGGATCCGGAAGATCGTGGCACCGCATGCTGTCGAACGGCACCAACCGGTGTCCGCTGCCGGCCAGCGGTGCCAGGTAGCCGGGATCGCCGAGCACAAGGGCCGGCCGGACCGATGCCAGCTGGTCGAGTTGTTCGGTGCTGCCGAGCCGTTGGTTGATCAGCACCAGCACGCGACCGCTGCGCGGGACCGCGTAGTACACCCTGGCATAGTCGGCGCCGTTGTCGGCGATGACGGCTATCCGGTCACCGGAGCTGCTGTGGGCCGCCACCCACGCCGCGGTGCGGCAGATCTGGGTGTCGAACTGCGCGAAGCTGATCGAGGTCCCGTCGGGGCCGATGAGGGCGGGCCGGTCGGGTGTCTCGGCGGCGACCGCGGTGATCAGTTCGTGCAGGAGGGCGGTCACAGGTCACCGATGCTGATGATGCTGTCCTGAACGGCGCGGGCCGCCAACACGGCCTTGGCCGGGGCGATGTTGAGTCGACCGGCGACCAGATCCTTGCTCTCGAATGAGGTGTCCATGCTGCGCTGCATTCTGACGGAGCCGGAGCTCGGGTGCAGGGGCAATCGGGCTCGTCAGTCGCTGTCGGGCAGCAGCAACGACAGCATGGTGTCAAGGCGGTCCGCCATGGCGTGATAGCTCATGACGCGGGTCTGCACCTGCAGCAGCGCGCCCCAGAAGAGCGTCTCGCAGGTGTCCATGACCTCCGGCCACGCGCCCATCCCCAGGGCCGCGGCCGTGCGCCGGCGCACTTCGGCGGCAACACGGGTGCGAATAGCTGCCACCGCATCGTCGTCATCGCGCAACAAAGCGCGGGCACAGGCCGAGGCCAACAGAGGTTCCTCGGCCAGCACCAAGGTGAGCGCGCGCAGCTGCGTGCCGACCCGGGTCCGGACGTCGGCGTCGGGATCGACGATCAGCGGCAGTTCGTACACCCGGGCGAGATACAGCTGGGCGAACATCGCGTCGACCGACGGGAAATGTGCGGACACCGCCGACGGCGCGATGCGGGCGCGGGTGGCCAGCTCGCTGAGTGACAGCTCGGCGCGCGCATCGAGGATCGCGGCAGCGGCGCCGAACACCTGCTGGTGTGTCTGCTTGAGCCGAACGACCGGATCGTGAACGCGATCCTGCAGGAAGGTGACATCAGCCACCGCTGGGCTGGACATGTGTCCAGGGTATAGGCGCACCGTCTGATTAGCAATCGCTGGCCAAAAAGACATCCTTACGTGCCTCTTTAGGCACCCCTCTTGTTATCTCGACTCTGCTGCGCCGTGTCGTAGGTGACATCCAGCTAGGATTACCGGACAAGTGTCCAGTAACATTCGGGTGACGCTGAAGGGGATGCCATGAGCTACGTGATCACGCAGAACTGCTGCAAGGACGCCAGTTGCATACCGGTCTGCCCGGTCGACTGCATCCGTCCCGTCGAGGGCGATGACACGGACATGCTCTACATCGACCCGGACTCGTGTATCGACTGCGGCGCATGCTTCGACGAGTGCCCCGTCGATGCCATCCACTACGAAGACGACCTGCCGCCCGGGCAGGAGCGCTTCCGGGAGATCAACGCCGCGTACTTCGAGCGGTATCCGCTGCAGCCCGACACCGCGCCGCTGCGGCCTTCCCGGCCCGCCGTCCCGACCGGCGCTCTGCGGGTCGCGATCGTGGGTGCCGGGCCGGCCGCCTGCTACGCCGCGGCCGAGTTGATCGCCATCGACGGTGTCGAGGTCAACCTCTTCGAACGACTGCCGACACCGTTCGGTCTGATCCGGGCGGGGGTGGCGCCCGATCACCAGCACACCAAGTCGGTGGTGAACCTCTTCGAGCGGGTCTTCACCAATCGGCGGTTCGGTTGTCATCTCGGCGTCGAGATCGGCCGTGACCTCACCCATGAGGATCTACTGGCGCATCACCACGCCGTCATCTATGCGGTCGGTGCCGCGACCAGTCGTGCGCTCGGTATCCCCGGTGAGGACCTTCCCGGCAGCCACCCGGCCGCCGATTTCGTGGGTTGGTACAACGGCCATCCCGATCACGCCGGCCGGGTCTTCGATCTCGACACCGAACGTGCCGTGATCGTCGGCAACGGCAATGTCGCGTTGGACGTCGCACGCATGCTGCTGATGGACCGGGACGCGTTGGCGGCCACGGACATCGCCGAGCACGCCCTGGAAGTCCTGCGTACCAGCGCGATCCGGGAAGTGGTGATTCTGGGACGGCGTGGAATCGCCGACGCCGCCTTCTCGGTGGGGGAGTTCCTCGCGCTCGGGCACCTCGACGGGGTCGATATCGTCATCGACGGCGACCTCTCCGATCCGGCCGACGGCGAGCGAAGCGACGGAGAGAGATTCGGCGCGGCGCTGAAGCTCGACATCGCCCGCGAATACGCGGGTCGGGCACAGACACCTGGGAACAAGCGAATCATGTTCCGCTTCAACACGACTCCGCAGGAGATCCTCGGTAGCGGCGTCGCGCAGGGGTTGCGGGTCGCCCGTGGCGGCAGCACCGAGACACTGGCGACCGGATTGATCCTGCGGTCCATCGGCTATCGCGGGCTCGCGGTCGACGGGCTCCCGTTCGACGAGGCCGCCGGCGTGGTGCCCAACGAGGACGGTCGGGTGTCCGGTGTGCGGGGAAGCTATGTCACCGGCTGGATCAAACGCGGTCCGCGGGGCGTCATCGGCACCAACCGGACCTGCGCGGTGCAAACCGTGGACGCGCTCTGGCAGGACCACCTCGACGGTGCGTTGCCACGCGATGTGGCCGAACCGGCGGCACTGCGAAAGCTGCTGGCGGACCGCGGGATCCGGCCCCTGGACTGGTCGGGATGGCGGGCGATCGACGGCGCCGAACGTGACCGCGGCGCCGCGGCATCACGTCCCCGGGTCAAGTTCATCGCCATCGAGGACCTGCATGCCGCGGCGCTGGCCGACAGCTGATCAGCGCCTCGTGAGCTCGGCGTAGCGCGCCAGATGGTAGTCGGTGGAGCCGAACTCGTACTGCACCGCGGTGAGCCGCTTGAAGTAGTGGCCAATGGCGAGTTCTTCGGTCATGCCCATCCCGCCGTGTAACTGCACCGCGTTCTGGCCGATAAACCGGGCGGCGCGACCGATGGTGGCCTTGGCCGCCGATACCGCCCGGGCCCGCTGGTCGGCGTCGGCCGTCAGATTGAGCACGGCCAGATACACCGCCGCCACCGACTGCTCGAGCTCCATGTGCATGTCGACCATGCGGTGCTGCAGGGCCTGGAAACTGCCGATCGCGGTCCCGAACTGCTGACGCTGCTTGCTGTATTCGACGGTGTCGGCCAGCACCTTGCGCATATTGCCCACCGCTTCGGCGCATACCGCGGCCGCGCCCTCGTCACGGGCCTGGGCCAACGACGGCCAGGCGGCCCCGTCCTCGCCCAGCAGAGTCGCCGGAACCCCGTCGAACTCGATATCGGCCGCCCAACGGTCATCGACAGTGCGGTACCCGTGCACGGTGAGACCGGCCGCCGGGTCGGCCATGTCGACCAGGAACAGTGACAGCCCCGCCGTCGTCGTCGCGGTGACCAGCAGGTGTGTCGCCAGCCGTGCCCCCAGCACCATGATCTTTGCGCCGTCGAGCACCCAGCCGTCGCCGTCGGGGCGGGCCGTGGTGGCTGCGTCCTGCCAACGTTCCCCGGACTGTGCCTCGGTGGCGGCCAGCGAGATGACAGCCTCACCCGCGACGAGTTGCTCCAGCAGCGCACGTTCCCTGGCCCGCAGCAACAGCCCGCCCGCCACCACCGCGGTGTCCACGTACGGTTCGACGACGAGTGCCTGCCCCAGCGCTTCGGCGATCACCATGACTTCGACCGGGCCGCCGCCGATTCCGCCGACCTCCTCGGGCAGCGCGGCGCCGAGGATGCCGAGTTCGTCGGCGAACGCGCGCCAGATCTCGGGTTGCCAACCGGCTCCGATCTTCGCCGCAGCCCGGCTGGACTCCAGCTGGTAACGGGTCGACAGGAATTTGGTCAGGCCGTCGCGCAGGAGTTCCTGCTCAGCGGTCAGTGTGAAGTCCATCTACAGTCCCAACTCTGCCTTGGCGAGGATATTGCGCTGAATCTCGTTGCTACCGGCATAGATTGAGCCGGCCCGATCGTTGAAGTAGCGCAGCGGTGCGACCGCCTGCCACGGCTCGCCGGTGAGGTAGCCGTCCTCGGGCACGAGGAAGTCGGCGATGGGTCCGCCCGGGCAGGTTCCGTGCGGCTGGTAGGCCCGGCCTCGCGGCCCGGCCGCCTCCATGGCGAGTTCGGTGAGCATCTGGCTCAGTTCGGTCGAGATGATCTTGAGCATCGAGGACGCCGCACCGGGATGCCCGCCACCGGCCAGCGCCGCCAGGACCCGGTACTCCAGGATCTCGAGCACCTCGGTGCGGATCCGGGCATCGGCGAGCTTGCGAGAGAAGGACGGGTCGTCGATCAGTGAGCCTCCGGCCGGCGCGGGTTGGGTGGCCGCTGCCTCGGCCACCTGTTCGGCCATCACCTGCAGCGCCGGTGCGGTGGCACCGCCACCGCGCTCGAACTCCAGCAGATACTTCGCGACGGTCCAGCCGTCGTCGATCTGTCCGATGACGTTGGCTTTCGGAACCCGGACCTCATCGAAGAAGACCTGACTCTGTACCTCCTCGCCGGAGGTCATCACCAGCGGCCGGATCTCGATCCCCGGGGTGGTCATGTCGATCAGCACGAACGTGATGCCCTGCTGCTTCTTGCCGGTGCGTGAGGTGCGCACCAGGGCGAACATCCAGTTGGCCTCGGTGGCGTGCGTGGTCCAGATCTTGCTGCCGGTGCACACCAGGTCGTCGCCGTCGTGCACGGCGGCCATCGTCAGTGCGGCCAGGTCGGAGCCGGCCTCGGGTTCGGAATAGCCCTGGCAGAAGAACACCTCGCCGGTGAGGATGCGCGGCAGGAAGAAGTTCTTCTGTTCGTCGGTGCCGAACTTGACGATGGCGTGGGCCACCATGCGGATTCCCATCGGGGATAACGACGGCGCACCGGCGAGCTGGGATTCCCGGCTGAAGATGTAGTGCTGGGTCAGCGTCCAGTCGCACCCGCCGTGCTCAACGGGCCAGGCGGGAGCGGCCCAGCCGCGTTCGTGCAGGATCCGCTGCCACTCCATGCTGGCCTCGTGATCGCTGTAAACGCTGGTCATCAGGCGGCCGGCCCGCCGTAGTTCGGGTGTGAGCCGGGCCGCGAGGAACTCGCGCACCTCGTCCCGGAAGGCGGCATCCGCCTCCGACCAACTCAGGTCCATATCTGCGTAACCTTCCCTCGGCTATCTAACTACGTAATATAACTGGAGCCTTCGCCCCGGACGGTACCGAAGGGTGTGATCGGGTCGACAGGGTTGCGGACACGGGTCGGCGCAGAATTCTGCACAGCTGTTCCGATGGGTCGGGTGCTATCTTCATCTGGTTGCCGCGGTCCATGCTGGCAAACCCCCTCGATCCCTCGCGTGGACCGCGGCTCCTCTTTGCGAAAGTGTGCTGGTGCGGGGCTGTGTGCGTCTCGGTTGATTACTTCCACAAGTGTCAATACTGTGGGGAGCCCCGACTTCCGGGTCTGCCTGAACGCATCGCCTCTGTTGCTCACAGCCACACTGCGTACGCGGCGGTTCAAGATTGAGCAACGGTGAGGTCACTAACGAGCCATGTGGGACGACGAGGTCGAAGTCATTTCGGTAGGTGCGGGTCCGGGGGGCCTGGCCTACGTGGCGGCCGCCGCCGACGCCGGGCTGGACGTCCTGATCGCGGCGCCGCCGCGGCGCACGGACGTCCACGCCGGTGACGCTGCGCGCGGCTGGCTGCCCACCGTCGGCGATCCTGCCACCGACGAGTACCTGGCCGAACTGGTCGCCGGGGCGACTCCGCCGGCCGTTGCCGGCGCTCCCGATCTGCCGGTGCGCACCCTGTACAGCCCGCCCGTGCAGCGCACGCGAAAATCCGTCGTGGAGACCTTCGTCGGTCCTCGGCTGTCCGTCTGGGCCGGCGCCTGCCTGGCGTCCTCGTTCGGCGCGGTGCTGACGACGGTGGACCACTGGCCGGCCACCATGCGCACAGCCGAGGGTCTCTCGGTGGGAGTCGCCCCGATCGGCGCGGCGGACGGCCGCGCACTGGACGATTGGCTGGCCGAGGCGGTGCACGAGCGGGAGATCTCCACCCTCGACGACGCGACGTTGCAGCGCCTGGTGTTCGAGGACGGCCGGGTGATCGGCGTGGTCTTCGACACGCCTGACGGCGAGTACGCGGTGCAGGCCCGCCATGGCGTGGTGTTGACGCCGACCGAGCCGACGCCGACCGCGCCGGTCCCCGCCGGCGGCGATATCGCGCTGGTGGGGCTGGCGGGGAGTCGATTCGTGCGGGTTGAGTTGGTGCACACCGAGGATGCCCCGGACTGAGGCCGCAGCTAGCGTCTAGGGCCGCAGGCCCGTCGAGAAATCGACCGAGACCCGGCGCTGGCGCAGCAGCGCCTCCATGGCGTCGCTGGAGATCGGGCGCGAGAGCAGGAATCCCTGCGCGCGGTGGCAACCGTGGCGCAGCAGCGTCACCGCGGCCGAATCCGTCTCCACCCCCTCGGCGATCAGTTCGAGCCCGAACGCCTCCGCGAGCGCGATGATGGCGCGCACGATGGCGAGGTCACCCGGGCTGGCGCCGAGGTCCTGGACGAAGCTCTTGTCGATCTTCAGCGCGTCCACCGGCAGCGACTTCAGCAGCGACAGCACGCTGTAACCGGTCCCGAAATCGTCGATGGCCACCTGCACCCCGACATCGCGCAGTCCGGCCAGGGTGATCCGTGCGGTATCGATGTCCTGGACGACGACGCTCTCGGTGATCTCCAGGCACACCGAGCTGCGTTCGAGTCCGAACTCGTGCAGGATGCCGGCGACCGATTCGATGAACCCGTCGGCGACCAACTGCACCGGTGAGACGTTGATCCGCAACACGGTGTCCTGGCCGACGCCGTTGGCCTGCCATCGGGCGAAGTCGGCGCACGCGGTACGCATCACCCAGCGGCCGAGTTCGCCGGCGAGATTGATGGATTCGGCGACCCCGATGAACGAGTCGGGGGCGAGCAAACCACGCGTCGGATGCTGCCAGCGCACGAGCGCCTCAGCGCCGAGAATCCTCCCGGTCCGCATATCGATCTCAGGTAGGTAGCGCAGGAACAGTGCGCCGGTCTCGACCACGTTCTGCAGGTGCAGTTCGATATCGTTGCGGAACTCGTTTTCCAGTTCCATCGCGTCGGAGAACACCGCCACCTGATTGCCGCCGGAGTTTTTCGCGGTCAGGACCGCCTGATCGGCGCGTCGGAGCAGATCCGAGGTGGTGTCGCGACCCGGGAAGCCGAGCGCGACGCCGATGCTCACGGTGCGCGTGAGCATTTCACCGTCGATCGGTACCCGTTCGCCCAACACGGCTTGCAGCCGGTAGGCCAGCTCTTCTGCCTCGACCGTGGACATCGCCGCCGCCGGGATCACCACGAACTCGTCGCCGCCGAGCCGCGCGATCATGGCGGGTCCGACTGCCGCGGCCAGCCGCTCGGCGAGCACCCGGATGAACCGGTCACCGGCGATGTGGCCGAGGTAGTCGTTGATCGCCTTGAGCCGGTCGAGATCCAGGAACAGCGCTGTCACCGGACCCGGTCGTCGGGCTCGTAGCCGCTGGTCCAGGTGCGCGGTCAGGGCCCGCCGGTTGTGCAACCCGGTCAGGTCGTCGTGTTCGGCGAGAAAGCGCAGCCGGTCCTCGGCGGCGACCCTGGCCTGCACCTGCGCGAACAGCGAGGCGATGGCCATCAGGGCATTGAGTTCCTCGTCACTCCACTGCCGCACACCGATCTTGACGAAGCCGAGGACGCCGGTGGTCACCTCGCCGGACAGCAACGGCACGCACGCCATCGACGTGGTGGGGATATGCCGCCCCGACTCGATGGTCCGCTGGTAGTCGAGCGTGCTGTTGGGATCGAATACCTTGGGCGCTTTGAGGGTTTCGGCGAGCTTGAACACCGGGTCGGCATCGGCGAAGTAGACGAGCGCGAGGGGATCGGGCCCCTCGCTCTCCGGCCTCGGCGGCCATTCGGCGATCAAGCGGGTCGCATGAATCGTGTGGTCGTTGTGCCGCAGGAAGCTGAAGTCGACGTCGAAGTACTTGACCAGTTCGGCCAGGACCTGCCTGCTGACCGAGGCGGCGGTAGCGGCGTCGACGGCGATCAGTCGGGTGGCGACCGCTGTGACGAGTAGCTCCAGACTGGGGGGCGACACCTCTACCTCTTGTCCGGGCGTCGCCGTCACGGCGACACGGTCTGGCGGGGTGGACTCTGACGGCGGCTCCGCACCGACGGAGGCGGGGCCTCGGTGAATCGCAACACCAATGCCTGTGCCTCCTGCGGTTCGGCGCCGATCAGCTTGCGGAAAGTGTATTGCAGGGAACGCAGTTCACCGGTGAAGGTGGGGGTCAAGGATGCCAGTTCGTTGTCATCGTGGGCGTAGAGGAAGGCGGGGGAGACGGGTTGCACCGCCAGTCCGTGCTGTTGGGCGGCGATCCAGACCGCCTCGACGGCCTCGCCGGCCCGGGCGTAATCGGCCAGCGTGCCTCCGGCGAACGACACCACCGCCAGGGCCGAACCGGCGACGACGCGGTCGCGGGTGTCAGTGCCGAGCACACCACCGGCGTCCCAGCGGGCCAGCTGTGCCATTACGTCCGCGCGGCGCAGCACGTCTAGAACCGCTAGATCCGACGCCGGTAACTCCAGGCCGCGCACGTCGATCCCATACTCCGGAGCGGGATCCCCCGGCCACCAGAGCTCGGAGAACATCTCCGCGTGCAATGTCGGGGTGAGATACCGGAGGCGGTCCGCGGCGGCCAGAACCGCTGCGCCCGCTTCGATTTCACTTCTGGCGGTGAGCAGGTGCAGCCGGACGCCGAAGTGGGAAGCCTTGGCCCGCAACAGTTCTGCAACGTGCGGCGAGATCTCGGTGCCGGAGCCCCGATGTCTGTTGGTGGCGCGGTCGAGCATCGGTGCGTACAGCGCCGCCAGCTCGGGGTCGGCCGCGCCGGACAGAGACACGACTGCTTCCAGCGGTGAGCTCTTGCCGCCGCCGGTAACGGTCACCTCGGTGCCGTGGCCGCGCGACGCGGCGGCCACCCTGGCGTTGAACACCGCGGCGCCGAGGGCGACCGCGCTGCCGCGGAATTCGACGTCCATCATGGTGGTCCGGGCCGGATCGATGCGCACCGTCAGCGTGTCCCGCCCCGTCTCGATCTGCCAGGGTTGCGCATTGCCGCCGGACGGGGCGCGGGTGGCGGCCGCCGCCATGACGGTCGGAACGGACGCGAACTCGCCCTGGTCGAGGTCGGGGACCACCTCGTCGACGTGATCCCGCTGGGCGGTATAGGGGTCGGTGGAGTGCGTCATCTCCGCCCCGATATCGATGCGCACCCGGCCCGACGGCAGGGTTTCACCCAAGCCGATCCGTCGCACCGCTTCGGTGACGAGTGACGCGCCGAGCGTCACCTCACCGGCCAGTTGCGGCCAGGTCGACAGGGTCTCGCCCACCTCGCACAACGACGCCGCCATCCGCGCGGACAATTGGCCGGCATCGAGGATGCCGAGCACATGGGGCACCTTGTCGGCGCTGGTGAGACCCGCCAGGCCAGCGGTCTGCACGTCACCGAGCAGCCCGTGCAGAATCGGTCGGGCCGGATCCAGATCGAAACGCTCGACATCGACGAGACCGCGATCGCTGGTGGCCATCAGCACCGGGATGCGGCGGGCCCGCGCAGCCTCGCGCAGCAGCACCTTGGTGTCCAGGGAGTCACAGACCTCGACGACGATGTCGAGGCCGTCGAGGAAGGCGTCGATCGTCTCGGGGGTGAGCCCGGAGGTTTCGGCGCGCACGGGCAGGTACGGGTCCAGTTCGGCGATCCGGCGCGCGGCGACGATCGCCTTGTTGTGGCCTTCGTCGAACACCGTGGCGGGCACCCGATTGAGATTGCTGAGCTCCAGATCGTCGAAATCGGTGAGCCGCAATTCGCCGCAGATGCCCTGAGCGGCAAGAGTGTGCGCGATCACGTGACCGACACTGAGTCCGACGATGCCGATGCGCAGCTCCCCGAGCCGGTTCTGCTCGTCGAGGGTGATGAGATTGCGGTTACGGTCCAGCCGGAGCCGGCGGAACGCCCGCGGGCCGAGCATCGCCAACACTGATCGTCGCCACGGGAAGTAGATCCAGTGCGGGGACTCGGCGAGGATGTCCTCGGTCGGTTCGGGCGTCAGCTTGAGCAGAGCGGCGCGTTGTCCGGCCAGATTGTCGATGAACTCGATATCCGGCCTGGCGCGCAGTTGCCAGAGCAACTCGGCATGGCCGGCCTCGTCATCGGACAGAATGATCGCATTGCCCGTTTCCGTCACGCGTCGCTCCCAGCTGCGGTGTCGTCGGCATCCAGCCCGGCCATGAGCGGCAACAGAATTCGCGACTCGGCCAAGATCGTCGAAATCTGCTGCGGTTCGGCCGAGCGGGCGAACTCGGCGCGATCCCACCACATCATCTTCGTCTGGTACCTGGCATCGGGATAGGGGGTGGCGGGTATGCGAGACACGACGATACCGCCGGAGGACCGCCAGCGGTCCAGTACATGCGCCGCGGCCGTCGCCATGGCGAATTTGGCTCCCAGTATCGCGGTGGCGTGTAGCGGCATCCGTGCGAGCGCGGCGGTCAGATTTCGTCCTCGGTCGTGCTTGGCGGTCCAGGCCGTCTTGATCTCCACGACGCCGAACGGTAGGCGGTCGCCGATCATTTTGCGGACGGCCGTCAGCCCGGGCTGGCCGTCCCACTCCACGACGGCGTGCGACTCTTCGACCGCACCGTAGGGACCCTGGGCGCGCACCCCACCCACGACCGTGCCGGTGGAGTCGAGTGCGGTGAGGAAGAGCGACGTCATGGCCGGATCACGCAGGACATCTTCGTCGATCGCGCGTTCGGCACCGTGCTCCCGGTAGCTGTACAGCGCGCCGTCGATGAAGTCGTCCCACAGTTCGGGCTCGGCTCCGGGCGTACTCATCACGAGGGTGCAGTCGGTGCCGACGTCCCACCATTGCGCGGTTTCGACTGCGCCCGGTGCGGTAGTCACCTCGGCCAAGGAAGTGCTCATCGTGAACCCCGATCGAGTAGCCGGCATCGCTGCTGCGATGCGTGCATTTTCATGCCATTTCAAATAGGTCGATTAAGTATCGCCATATCCTGGGGTTATTCCAGAGGAATCTTTTGACCGTAAATGCCAACCATTTGCTGTAGCGAAAACCCGGACTGAACAGCAATGACCCGGCCATGGCTATTTATTATGTTTTGCGTCAATTAATGGGGACGAAGCATAGGATACGGCAAAAATTTCGCATTGTGTCAATAATTGCCTGCGTGATCGCGGCCGGCTGGCCGTCTCGGGGCCCGGATTGCCGTATTTGGCCGAAGGCGACGAGTTCGCGCTTCGGACCCGGTGGTCGGGCCGTCCTCACAAGAGGCTATGTATGAAGCGTTACTCGAGAGGAGAAATAGTGAAAGTCTTCAAGGATCTCGCCGAGTTGGTGGCCGGTGTCGGCACTGAACTCGGGCCCACCGAATGGCTGGAGATCACCCAGGACCGGGTGAATCTGTTCGCCGACGCCACCGAGGACCATCAGTGGATCCACGTCGATCCGGAGCGGGCTGCTGCCGGGCCGTTCGGCGGGGCCATCGCCCACGGCCTGCTGACGCTGTCGCTGTTGCCGCACTTCTCCCATCAGCTCTACGGCGTCGAGGGTGTCAAGCTGGCGGTCAACTACGGCTACAACAAGGTGCGCTTCATCAGCCCCGTGAAGGTGGGTGCGAAGATCCGCGCGCGTGGCGTGCTCACCGATGTCGCCGTACCCGCCCAGGGCACCGCGCAGGCGACGGTCACCGTCACCATCGAGATCGAGGGGTCGGACAAGCCTGCCGCGGTGGTCGAGTCGATCGTCCGCTACATCAGCTGAGCGAGGCGCGCCGACGAGCGGCGGCTTTGACGAGGGCGCCACCGATGATGAGCCGCTGAATCTCGCTGGTGCCCTCGTACAGGCGCAACAACCGCACCTCGCGGTAGATGCGCTCCACTGCCACCTCGCGCATATAGCCACTGCCACCGTGGATCTGGACAGCCGAGTCGGCGACCTGTCCGGCCATCTCGGTGCAGTACAACTTGGCTGCCGACGGTGCGATGCGTCGGTCCTCGCCGGATACCCACAGCCGAGCGGCGTCGCGGACCAGGGCACGGCCGGCCATCACGCCGGTCTGCTGGTCGGCGATCATCGCCTGTACCAGTTGGAAATTGCCGATCGGCGTCCCGCCCTGAGTGGCGGTGGCGGCGTACGACACCGATTCGTCGAGTGCGCGTTGGGCGGTGCCGACCGCCAGTGCGGCGATATGAACGCGGCCGCGGGCCAGTGACGTCATGGCAGCGCGATAGCCGATGTCCTCGCTGCCGCCGACGAGGCTGTCCGCACCGACACGGACGTCGTCGAAGCTGACGTCGGCGGTCCAGGCGCCCTCCTGGCCCATCTTGGCGTCCTTGGCCCCGATCGCCACGCCCGGTGTGGCGGCGGGGACCAGGAATACCGCGATCCCGGCGCCGTCGGCATCGGCCGGACGGGTGCGGGCGAAGACCACGAACAGGTCAGCCGTCGGAGCATTGGTGATGAATCGCTTCTGGCCGTTGATCACCCACTGTGAACCATCCTTGACCGCCTTGGTGCGCAGGCCGGCCGGGTTGGACCCGGCTCCGGGCTCGGTCAGGGCGAAGGAGGCCACCACCGCACCGGAAGCGATGTCCTCCAGCCAGCGGGTCTTCTGCTCGTCGGTGCCGAAGCCGACGAACACCTGTCCGGCGATGCCGTTGTTGGTGCCGAACATCGACCGCAGCGCCAGGCTGGTATAGCCGAACTCCATCGCCAACTCGACATCCTGGGCCAGGTTCAGCCCCAGGCCGCCCCATTCCTGGGGGATGGCGTAGCCGAACAGGCCGAGGTCCCTGGCCTGTTGGCGGATATCGTCCGGCACCTTGTCGGCGGCCATGATCTCCAGCTCGCGGGGTACCACCTGAGTGCGGATGAACTGCCGGGTGGCGGTATGGATATCCGCGAAATCCTTGTCGCTGACCTCGCTGGTGACGGCTGATGACATGGGTCGATCTCCTTGACTGCTACCCGGGGTAACTCGGACTCGATGCAAGAAATATCATATTTTATGTTGAGTTCGACAGCTGCAGAGGAAGGAGCGGGCGCGATGGCCCTGTTAGACGGACGCACCGCGGTGATCACCGGTGGTGCTCAGGGGATCGGATACGCAATCGCGGAACGATTCATCGCCGAGGGGGCCCGCGTGGTCCTCGGTGACCTCGATCTCGAAGCGACCGAAGCGGCGGTGGCGCGGCTCGGCGGCACCGCTGTCGCACATGCGGTGCGTGCCGATGTCACCTCGGCGGCCGAGGTGCAGGCGCTCGTCGTATCCGCGGTCGACACCTTCGGTGGCCTGGACATCATGGTGAACAACGCCGGAATCACGCGGGACGCCACCATGCGCAAGATGACCGAGGAGCAGTTCGATCAGGTCATCGACGTCCATCTGAAGGGCTGTTGGAACGGTACCCGGCTGGCCGCGAACATCATGCGTGAGGCCAAGGGCGGCGCCATCATCAACATCTCGTCGATCTCGGGCAAAGTCGGCCTGATCGGTCAGACCAACTACTCGGCGGCCAAGGCCGGCATCGTCGGCCTCACCAAGGCTGCGGCCAAGGAGGTCGCGCATCTGGGCGTCCGGATCAACGCGATCCAGCCCGGACTGATCCGCTCGGCGATGACCGAGGCCATGCCGCAACGCATCTGGGATCAGAAGCTGGCGGAGATTCCGATGGCACGCGCCGCGGAGCCCAGCGAGGTGGCGTCGGTGGCGGCCTTCCTGGCCTCGGACATGTCCTCCTACATGACCGGCTGTGTGCTCGAAGTGACCGGCGGGCGGCATATCTAGATGGCGCACTCGCTCAATGACACGGTGGTCATCTGTGAACCGGTGCGCACCGCGATCGGCCGCTACGGCGGGATGTTCGCGTCGCTGACGGCCGTGGACCTGGGCGTGGCGGCATTGCAGGGCCTGCTGCAGCGCACCGGGGTACCCGCCGACGCGGTAGAGGACGTCATTCTCGGCCATTGCTATCCGTCCAGCGAAGCACCGGCCATCGGCCGGGTGGTCGCCTTGGACGCCGGTCTGCCGATCACGGTGCCCGGCATGCAACTCGACCGTCGCTGCGGATCGGGCCTGCAGGCCGTCATCCAGGCGTGTCTGCAGGTCGGCAGCGGCGCACATGAACTCGTCATCGCCGGCGGCACCGAGTCGATGAGCAATGTGGTGTTCCATTCCACCGATATGCGGTGGGGCGGATCGCGCGGCGGTGTCACCGTGCACGACGGCCTGGCCCGTGGGCGGGTCACCGCCGGCGGCAAGAACTACCCGGTGCCCGGAGGCATGCTCGAGACCGCCGAGAATCTGCGCCGCGAGTACGGCATCTCGCGTCTGGAACAGGACGAGCTGGCGGTGCGCTCGCACCAGAAGGCGGTTGCCGCCCAGACCAGCGGGGTACTCGCCGAGGAGATCATTCCGGTCACCGTGAGCTCCAGGTCCGGCGAGCAGGTCATCGACACCGATGAGCATCCGCGTGCCGACACCTCGGTGGAGACGCTGAGCACGTTGCGTCCCGTTCTCGGCAAGACCGACCCGGACGCCACCGTCACCGCGGGTAATTCCAGCGGGCAGAACGACGCGGCGTCGATGTGCATCGTGACGACCACCGAGCGGGCCGCCGAACTGGGCCTCAAACCTCTTGTCCGGCTGGTCTCCTGGGGCGTGGCCGGGGTCGCACCCAAGGTGATGGGTATCGGGCCGGTACCGGCCACCGAGGTGGCGTTGCGCAAGGCGGGGCTGAGTCTTTCGCAGATCGACATCATCGAGCTCAACGAGGCCTTTGCCGCACAGGCACTGGCGGTGCTGCGGGAATGGAAGTTCACCGAGGCGGACCTGGAGCGCACCAACGTGCGCGGATCCGGAATCTCGCTCGGGCACCCGGTGGGCGCCACCGGCGGCCGCATGCTCGCCACGCTGGCGCGGGAACTGGACGCCCGCGGTGCCCGCTACGGACTGGAAACCATGTGCATCGGAGGCGGGCAGGGGCTGGCCGCCGTATTCGAACGGATCACGTCATGACCAAACTCGCACAGACCCTCGGACTGACCGAGGTGCAGGCCGAAATCGTTTCCACGGTAAGGCAGTTCGTGGACAAGGAGGTCATCCCGAACGCCCAGGAGCTGGAACACTCCGACACCTACCCGCAGGCCATCGTCGATGGTATGCGCGAGATGGGATTGTTCGGACTGATGATTCCGGAGGAGTACGGCGGGCTGGGGGAGTCCCTGCTGACCTACGCGCTGTGCGTGGAGGAGCTGGCTCGCGGCTGGATGAGTGTCTCCGGGGTGATCAACACCCACTTCATCGTCGCCTACATGCTGCGCCAGCACGGTACCGACGAGCAGAAGCAGCGCTATCTGCCGCGGATGGCCACCGGCGAGGTGCGCGGTGCCTTCTCGATGTCCGAGCCCGAGCTCGGTTCCGATGTCGCGGCGATCCGCACCAAGGGCGTGCGCAATCCAGGTGGTGGTTACACCATCAGTGGCCAGAAGATGTGGCTGACCAACGGGGGCAGCTCGACACTGGTGGCCGCGCTGGTGAAAACCGATGAGGGAGCGGCCAAACCGCACCGCAACCTGACGGCCTTCCTGATCGAGAAGCCGGCCGGGTTCGGCGAGGTGAAGCCGGGCCTGACCATCCCCGGCAAGATCGACAAGATGGGTTACAAGGGCATCGACACCACCGAGCTCATCTTCGACGGTTATGTCGCCTCCGACGAGGACGTGCTCGGTGCGGCGCCCGGGCAGGGTTTCTTCCAGATGATGGACGGCATCGAGGTGGGTCGGGTGAACGTGTCGGCGCGGGCCTGCGGTGTGGGCATCCGGGCCTTCGAACTGGCGGCGCGTTACGCCCAGCAGCGAGCCACCTTCGGCAAGCCGATCGCCGAGCATCAGGCGATTGCCTTCCAGCTGGCCGAGATGGCCACCAAGGTCGAGGCCGCGCATCTGATGATGGTCAATGCCGCGCGACTCAAGGATTCCGGTGAACGCAACGACGTGGCGGCCGGGATGGCGAAATACCTTGCCAGCGAATTCTGTTCGGAGGTGACTCAGCAGAGCTTCCGGATCCACGGGGGTTACGGCTACTCCAAGGAGTACGAGATCGAGCGGCTCATGCGGGATTCTCCGTTCCTGCTGATCGGCGAGGGCACCAGCGAGATCCAAAAGACCATCATCAGCAAGAATCTGCTCGATGAGTACCGCATCTGAATCCGGCGGGCGAGCGAAGCGACGGGGCGAACCGGACTTCGCGGTCCGCCCGCAGCTGTCCGACGATGTGGCCCGGGTGGTGCGGCGCCGTATCTTCCACGGCACCTATCCAGCCGGGATGTACCTGCGCCTGGATCAATTGGCCGACGACCTCGGGATCAGCGTCACGCCGGTGCGCGAGGCGCTGCTGAACCTGCGCGCCGAGGGACTGCTGGTGCAGCACCCGCGGCGCGGGTTCATGGTGCTGGAGGTCACCGCTCGCGATATCGCCGATGTGGCCGACGTGCAGGCCTACGTCGGTGGGGAGCTCGGTGCGCGGGCGGCCGCGAACATCACCGATGAACAGCTGGCCGAGCTCACTGGTATCCAGGACGAGCTGGAAAAGGCCTACGAACACAACGATCTGGACCGGACGGTGCGGCTCAACCATGAGTTCCACCGGCTGATCAACGTCGTCGCCGATTCGCCGAAGCTCACCCAGGTGATGTCCGGGGTTACCCGCTACGCACCGGAGTCGGTGTTCCCGACGCTGGAGGGCTGGCCGGCCCAGTCGATCAAGGACCACCGCAACGTGATCGCCGCGCTGCGACTCCGGGACGGTGAACGGGTCCGGGTGGCGATGGCCGAGCACTTCACCATCGGCGTGCAGCCGCTGATCGAGCATCTGATCGGACGGGGCGTCATCGCACCCGATTGACAAGTGTCAGAAGTCGTTGACGTGTGTCAGGTGGCTGGGTAGGGTCCCCGCCATGCAGCGAGCGCAGCCACGCACCGCGGTGATCGGTGCGGGCATCAGCGGCTTGACGGCCGGCAAGATGCTCAAGGACTACGGCGTCCCGTACACCACGTTCGAGATCTCCGATCGCATCGGCGGTAACTGGGCGTTCGGCAATCCGAACGGTCTGTCCAGCGCCTACCGCTCGCTGCACATCGACACGTCCAAACATCGCTTGTCCTTCAAAGACTTTCCGATGCCGCGGGACTACCCGGCCTTCCCCCATCATTCGCAGATCAAGGCCTACCTGGATTCCTACGCCGACGCATTCGGGTTGTTGGAGCACATCGAATTCACCAATGCGGTGGTGTCGGCCCGACGGCGCCCGGGTGGCGGCTGGCTGATCGAGGACCAGGCCGGGAACAGTCGGGAATTCGATCTGCTGGTGGTGGGCAACGGCCATCATTGGGACGCGCGGTGGGCGGAATTCCCCGGCACGTTCGCCGGCGAGTCGATTCACTCGCACCACTACATCGACCCGCAGACGCCGCTGGCGCTGACCGGCAAGCGGATCCTGGTGGTCGGTATCGGCAACAGCGCCGCCGACATCACCGTCGAACTCTCGTCGAAGACACTGCAGAACAAGGTCACCCTGTCGACCCGGTCGAGTGCCTGGATCGTGCCGAAGTTCCTCGCCGGCGTACCGGGTGACAAGATCTTCAAGACCTCACCGCACCTGCCGCTGTCCTGGCAGCGCAAGATGGCACAGCTGCTGGTACCGCTGGTAGGCGCCGACCCCACGAAGTACGGGCTACCCGCACCCAATCACAGGCTGTTCGAGGCGCATCCCACCCAATCGGTGGAACTCCCGCTGCGGCTGAGCTCCGGAGACGTGATCCCCAAGCCGAATGTGTCGCGACTGGACGGCGCCACCGTGCATTTCGAGGACGGAACCTTCGACGAGTTCGATGTCATCGTCTATGCGACCGGTTACAACATCACCTTTCCGTTCTTCGACCCGGAGGTGATCAGCGCCCCCGGAAACCAGATCCGGCTCTACAAGCGCATGTTCAAGCCGGGATTCGACGATGTGGTCTTCATGGGTTTCGCCCAGGCGGTGCCGACCCTGTTCCCCTTCGTCGAATGCCAGGCTCGGCTCCTGGCCGCCTACGCGGTGGGGCGCTACACCCTCCCGCCCACAGACGAGATGGAGCGGGTCATCGATGCCGATCAGCAGCTGCACGCGGGGCACTGTACCGATCGCCCCCGGCACACCCAGCAGGTGGACTACTTCGTCTATGAACATGATCTGCGTACGCGGGAGCTGCCCGCGGGGATGAAACGGGCTGCGAGAGTATGAGATCACCGACCGACCGCAGGCCCGCCGTGCGCAGCGATATGCGCCGCGAGGCCATCCTCGACGCGCTGGACGAATGGTTGCGGGCATCGAGCCTGGAGACCGTCAACATCGCCGAGATCGCCAAACAGGCCGGGGTGTCGCGGTCGGCGTTCTACTTCTACTTCGAGAACAAGGCAGCCGCCGTCGCGGCGTTGATGGAGCGGATCATCGACGAAGTCGACATGGTCAACACCGAATTCGTCGCGGGTGAGGCGAACCCCAGGGACCGAGTGAACGCCATGCTGGACGGGTTGTTCGATACCTGCGACCGGTACCGTCACGTGTTCGCCGCCATGCTGGAGGCCCGGGGTTCCAGCGCGGCGGTGCGCGAGATCTGGGATTCGGCGCGGGAATCGTTCGGCCCGTCGGTGGCCGATCTGATCGCCGCACAGCGTCATTCCCCGTCGTTTCGCTCGCCCCTGGAGGTCGCACCGGACCCGCGGGTGCTCGCGTTGGTGCTGCTGGAGTTCAACGACCGGCTCATCGAACGGTTCATCCTGGGTGGTCCGCTGTCGCGCGAGGAGCTGACGGATGCGGCTGCCGCGGTGTGGCTGTCCACGGTGTACGGAGTGGGCCGGTGACCGTCCAGGAGACGTCCTTTCGCGAGTTGACCTTCGACTCTGAGGGAACGTCCTGTAGCGCTTGGCATTTCCCGGCAGAAGGTTCCGCGCCGCGGCCGGCCGTGGTGATGGCCCATGGTTTCGGGGGCACCAAGGATTCGGGTCTGCAGCAGTTCGCGGAACGGTTCGCCGCAGCCGGTATCGACGCGCTGGCCTTTGACTACCGAGGATTCGGTGCGTCCGGGGGCGACCCACGACAGACGATCTCACTGGAGCGGCAGGTGCGCGATTACCACCGCGCCGTGGACGCAGCCGTTGCGCTGCCGAACGTGGACCGCATCGTGCTGTGGGGAGTGTCGATGTCGGGCTGCCATGTGCTGCGGGTGGCAGCCGAGCGCGAGGATATCGCCGCAGTGATCGCGCTGACCCCGATGACCGACGGCCTGGCCGCGGGGCGAACCGCGATCGCCGGGCCGAAGGACCTGCTGCCCGTGGTGCGCTGGACCGCGGCCGGACTGCGTAACAAGGTCGCGGTGACCCGAGGCGCGGCAGCGACGTTCATGCCGATCGTCGGCAGGCCCGGCGAGGCCGGAGCCCTGACCCTGGCCGGAGCCTACGAGAGCTACCTGGCGATGGCCGGGCCGACGTGGCGCAATGAGATCGACGCCTCGGTCGGACTGGAACTGAGCCGGATGAGCACCAAGGCCGCGGCCCGTAGGCTGGGAGTCCCGGTGCTGGTGCAGATCGGCGACTTCGACCGGTTCGCCCCGGCATCGGCGGCGGCCAAGACCGCGGAGCAGGCCCGCGCCCAGGTGCATCACTATCCGTGCGACCACTTCGACGTGTGGCCGGGCAATGACTGGTTCGACCACGCGGTGGGTGACCAACTCGCGTTTCTGGCCCGTACCGTGTGAATCAGCCGAGGCGGACCGTGCCGTCCGCCTCGACACGCCAGCCCGGATTGTGGGCGATCTCCCAGATCGCTCCGTTGGGGTCGCGGACGTGCGCGTGGAAGACGCCACCGAACTGTCCGGGTTGGGGTGGTTTCAGGACGGTGCCGCCGGCCCCTGCCATCACCGCGACGATATCTGCCACATCCGCGCGGCTGGCCACGTTGTGCGCCAACGTGATTCCCGAGACGTGAACGGCCGCGTCATCGGGTGCAAGGCCGAGGTCGGCGTTGAACTTCTCGGCGAGGAAGAATCCGAGCACCTGACCGGGCGCGGTCTGATAGAAGACGATCTCGCCCGCCACGTCCAGCAGCGGAAGCCAGCCGAGTGCGCCGTAGAAGCGGCGGGTGGCGTCCAGGTCGGCGGCGGCAATGGTGACGAAATTGAGCTGCTGATCCATGGCACGACGGTAGCGCGGGGCCGGGGAGACCGTACTGTAATACTTACAGTCTGTACTTCGATGGAGGTGACGGCGCGATGCCAGGTGTGCTGGATGGGATCCGGGTGCTCGACTACGGGCGCTTCATCGCCGCGCCCTGGTGCAGCGCGATCCTGGCCGATATGGGCGCCGAGGTGTTACGGGTGGAAAAGCGCGAAGGCGGCGAGGATCGCTGGGTCCAAGCCGTCACCGAGAGCGGGGAGGGCGGCACGTTCTTGCAATGCAACCGCAACAAGCGCTCCCTCACGCTGGATTCCACCACGGTCGAGGGAACGGAGATCACCCGCCGTCTGGTGGCGCGGGCCGATATCGTCCTCGCCAATATGCCCGCCGCGGGGATGCGAGCCAATGGTCTGGATTACGAGACCTTGCGTGCAGTCAAACCCGACATCATCTTGGCCAGTGCCACCGCCTACGGCGAGGGTGGGCCCTACAGCGACAGGATCGGATTCGACGGGGCCGGGCAGGTGATGTCCGGCGCGGTGTACCGACAGGGCCTGCCCGACATGCCGATTCGCACGGTGGTGCCATATGCCGACTTCGGCACTGCGCTGACGCTGGCGATCGGGGTGATGATGGCGCTGTATCACCGCGACCGCACCGGGGTGGGCCAACATGTGGAGGGCGCGCTGCTGCCGACCGCCCTGATGCTGTCGAACGCCTTCCTGATCGAGCGTGAACTGTTGCAGGTGGACAAACCCCGGATGGGTAACCAGGGAGCCTCGGTCGCCCCCTGTGACCTGTACAAGACCGCCGATGAGCAATGGGTGCTGCTGCAGGTCGCCGGCCAACCCATGTTCAAACGCTGGTGCCGGTTGGTCGATCGCCCGGAGCTCTTCACCGATCCCCGCTTCGCCGACGACGACTCCCGCTGGCAGCACGGCGACGTGCTCAACGGCATCATGGCCGACTGGTGCGCGGACAAGACGAAGGCCGAGGTGCTCGGGCTGTTGGAGAAGGCGAAAATGCCTGCCGCGCCGCTCTATTCTCCCCAAGAGGTGCTCGACGATCCGCACATCCGGGCGATGGGATATCTGCAGCGCGTGCCATTCCCGGGGGCCTCCCGTGAGGTGCCGATCATCGAGACCCCGTTCCGGATGTCGGCCACCCCCGGCACCATCCGGCGCCGCGCGCCACTGCTCGGTGAGCACACCGATGAGGTGCTCGGTGAGATCGGCTACGGCGCTGCGGAAATCGATCGGCTGCGGGCCGGCGGCATCGTCTAGGACCGGGTCACCGGTCGGCTTCGGTGAACCGGATGACGCCACGAAGATTCCTGCCTTCGAGCATGTCGAACGAACCGTCGGACACCGGGGGCCCGGATAGCAGCCCCATGCCGAGGTCACACAGGTTGCGTACGCCGGACTGGCAGGCCGGGCAGGTCCCGCAGGAGGGGATGACGGACATCGCCACGTGGTCACCGACCACCAGATCGTCCACCCCCGGTCCGATCTCGATCGGCTCCACCGACCACGACGTGTGGAAGTCCCATACCAGGGCGCCTTTTGTCTTCACGGTTCCTGGCTTTTGCTCAGCAGCGCGCGCAGGCCCGTGACGTCCACCTTGCCGGTGGCGCCGCGGGGTAGGTCGTCCTCATCGGTCAGCACCAGCCAGACTGTCGGAATCTTGAAGTGGCTGAGCATGTCCCGCGCCGCGGAGCGCAGGTGCTCGACGGTGCGGTCGGTCACCACCGCGGCGCCGACACGGCCGCGCACCTCGGTGACGTGGGCGGCGCGTACGCCGTCGATGCCCCGCAGCGCCCGCACCACCTCGCTGGGGTACACCGTCGCCCCGCTGACCTTGAACATGTCATCGCAGCGGCCGTGGTGGAAGAGGAACCCGTCTGCGTCGAGATGCCCGAGATCGCCGGTGGGGTAGAAGCCCTCCGGGGTGAAGGTGTCCTCCCGGCTGCGCCGGCAGATGCCGCGCAGTACATGCGGCCCGCGAATCTGGATCTGCCCGACTGTTCCGACGGGCGCGGGGGCGCCGGTGTCCAGGTCGGTGATGCGGACGTCCATGCCCGTGAACGGTTTCCCGCAACTGCCCCACGCCGATTCCGGCATATCCGTGTCGGCCGGGTATCCGCAGTACGGGCCGAAGGACTCGGTCATCCCGAACAGCGACGCCCGCGCGCCCGGCCGCGACCGCAGGTCCGGTGTCAGCAGTGCCTCCAGGCTGCCGGGCAGCAAGGTGGGCAGTGGACCGGTGTGCCTGGCCAGTGCTTCGGCCTGATCGGGCCAGCCGCGGAACAGGGTGACCCGCTCACGCTGCAGCAGCGCCAGGGTGCTCTGCGGAGTCGGCAGCGCCTCGGTCACCAGCGTCGCACCGGCGAGCAGCACGGACAGGATCCCGGCCCCGAACCCACCCACCCAGAAGAACGGCATGGGCAGATACAGCCGGGTGTCTGCGGTCACGCATCGCGCCGCGAGACCGGAGCGCACGGCGGCCAGGGCGTTGCCGTGCGAGTGCAGCACCCCTTTGGGGGCGCCGCTGCTGCCCGAGGTGAACATGATGGCCAGTGGATCGGCAGGCCGTACCTGCGGTAGCGGGCCGGTACCGTTGAGGGTCAACGCATCCCGCACACCCCAGATGCGACGCAGCGCGGGGAGCGTCTCCTGCCGAATCGGGTAGCGACGGCCCCGGAACTCCTCGACGGCGATCAGGTGTTCGACGGCGGCCATCCGCAGCTGGGCGTGCAGTTCGTCCGGCGTCAGCAGGGTACTGAGAGGCACGAGCACTGCACCGAGCCGGGCTACTGCCAGCGCCAGCAGCACCCAGTCCGTGCCATTGGGCATGAGCAGGCCCACCCGGGTTCCCTTGGTGATGCCGGTGCCGACCAGACCGGCGGCCACCGTCGCCGTGCCGGAGTCGAGTTCGGCGTAGGTCAGGGCCGTGGCGGTGTCGACGACCATGGCCTTGTCGAGTCCGGCCCGGGTCCGCAGGACGGTGCCGATGGTGTCAGACATCGGTGAACAACTTCCGCAGGCCGCCGAGATCGACCTTGCCGCTGGCGAGCATCGGGACCCGCGATGCCCGGCAGGTGGTGACCACCCGCGGGATCTTGAACGCCGACAACGTGTCCCGTAGCGCGGTGCGGATCGCGCCGGCATCGACGTCGCCGTCGGTGACGATCACCGCGGCAACCACCTCCCCGCGTTCGCGGTCGGGCAGGCCCAGCACATGCGCCGTCAACCCCAGTGCGGCCAAGGCCTTTTCCACCTCGGATGGTGTCACATTGGCGCCTGCGGTCTTGATCATCGAGCCCGCCCGGCCCTGGAAGTAGACGTAGCCGTCGTCGTCGATCCGCACGATGTCGCCCGTGTGGAACCAGCCGTCGGCGTCGAAGCAGTCCTCGCGCGAGTGCCCGTGATAGTGCTGCATCAGGAAGGGGCCCCGGATGCACAGTTCGCCACTGCCGAGCACCCTGGTCTCGAAACCGGGGGCGGGCCGTCCGTAGGAGCCGCGCCGGTGCGGGGGTTGATCGGTCTCGTCACCGTCGAGCAGCAGCACGCTTCCCGCCTCGGTCATGCCCAGCATGTTGTGGCGCAGTTCCGGATCGGCGGGCTGGACGTCGGACGCCATGATGGGGTAGAGATTGCCCCGCCGCGCGGTGAACCGGCGGGTGGGATAGCTCGGATGCCGGGTCAGGTGGGTGACACCGGAGACGAATCCGTTGGTCACGGTGGGCGCTTCGGCGTCGAGGAGGTCCAGGGTGGCGGCCGCGTCGGCAGTGTTGGAGCAGATCAGGGTGGCGCCCGCGGTGATGGTGGCCAGCAGGCCGAAGGCGAATCCGCCGATCCAGAAGAACGGCGAATTGCAGTACAACCGGTCCATGGCGGTCAGCCCGCGGATTGCGTTGAGATGGCGCTGCTGCGCCAGCAGTGCTCCATGGGTGTGGACCGCACCCCTGGGCGGCCCCGTCGATCCGGAGGTGTAGATGACGGCCAGCGGGTCACAGGGGTCGACATCGGCTTCCAGACCGGTCAGATCCGGCTCGTCGGCCGTGGGTGGCTCGAAGAGCACCTGCCGCAGACAGGGCGTCTGCACGCCGTCCAGCCGCTCGACGTAGTTGTGGCCGCGGAAAGAGCGCGCCGTCAACAGGATCGACACATCGCTGTCGATCAGCTGCGTTCGCAGTTCGGCCGTGGTGAGAAACGTCGAGAACGGCACCACCACCGCGCCGATCCGGGCGGCCGCCAGCATGCCCACCACGAAGTCCGCGCCGTTGGGGTACAGCAACCCGATGTGGGTACCTTTGCCGGCGCCCATGCCGACCAGTCCGCGTGCGACCGCTGCGGAGCGCCGATCGGCCTCGACGTAGCCGAGTCGCTCATCGTCACAGACCAGCAGGGGGTGGTCCGCGCGTCGGCGGAGCAGTTCGACCAGCGAGCTAGGCACGATGCGGGGCGGGCGGAGCGACGGGATGTGTGCCTGCGAAATGCTCTCGGACGGCACCGAGATCGGCCTTGCCGGACGGGGTGCGGGGGATCACGTCGACGATGGCGATATCGGTGGGGATCTCGTAGCGGGCCAACCGGGTGGCGAGGAATTCGGACAGGTCCGCTGTGGTGGCCTGCCCGTGCAGTTCGACCATGGCCACGGGTGTCTCGCCGAGCCGTTCGTCGGGGCGCCCGATCACTGCGGCACCGCGCACCGCGGGATGGGCCTCCAGCGCGGTGCGGACATCGTCGGGCATCACCTTGAATCCGCCGCGGATGATGGCCTGATCGGCGCGACCGAGAATCCAGAGGAAGCCGTCGGCGTCGATACGCGCGAGGTCGGTGGTGCGCAGCCAGTCCGCGGTGTCCATCTGGGCGGGAATGACTTCCAGCAGACCCTGTTCGTCGGGTCCCACCGGCGTGCCGTCGTCGTCCACGACCCGCAGTCGAGCACCCGGGTTGGCCCGGCCCACGCTGCCCCGCTTGGCCGCCCAGTACTGCTGGTGGTCGGTCAGGGTCCAGCCGGCCACCCCGCCGCCGAACTCGGTGGCCGCGTACGACGTCAGCACCGGGATGCCGAACTTCGCGGTGAACGCGTCGGCGTCGTCGGCCGACAGCGGAGCGGTCCCCGACGTGACGGCACGGACACCGGCCAGATCATCGCGGGTGAGATCGGAGTGCAGCACCATGCGCAGGGCCGCGGGTACCAGGGACACCGCGCGGGGCCGGTGCGCGCGTACCGCTTCGGCCCACCGGTCCAGTTCGAACTTCGGCAGCAGCACGAACGGCCTGGCCTCGGCGATGCACAACAGGATCCGGAACACGCCGCCGACATGGACCAGCGGTGAGTTCACGATCGCCACGCCGGTGCGCAGTCGAGTCGGGGCGGGCAGGTTCTCGGGATCGCGGCCCATCACGCTGCGGGCCAGCATGGTGTAGGTCAGGTCGACGCGCTTCGGCGGTCCGGTGGTCCCGCTGGTGAGCATCCACACCGCGACGCCGGGGCGGCCGGGGTCCGCGGCGGGCGCACCGGTAACGGACGGCTGCGCGTCGAGACCGGCGAGGGTGACCAGCATGGTGCCGTCGGTCGGGGTGGCCAGGTTGGCCAGATCATCGGCGAGCCCAACGATGACGGGCAGGGCGAGCGCGGCGATATCGGCACGGGTGCGTTCGTCACCGCGGGAGGGGTTGATCACCACAACGGTGCCGCCGGCCTCCAGGATGCCGAGCAGTGCCGCCACGTGCGCCGGTGTGTTGCGCAGCATCACCCCGATCCGGCGCGCGCCGGTCAGTGCGCCGATCCGCCGTGCTGCCCTGCCGATCTGCCCCCAGCTGGCCCACTGACCGTCGTACTGGATGGCCCGGGCAGCGGAGTCGAGGTCGAGAACCTGACCGATGCGCCGGGAAAGAGGATGGGGCATCAGCGGATCCGCGGCGTCGTCTTGGCGACCGGGCGGGCGGCCAGTTCGTCCTTGGCGATCGGGTTGCCCAGCCGGGTGTAGATGAGACCCTGGTCCATCGCCGCGCGGTAGGGCTTGTCCAGTGACTCCCAGATGGCCTTCACGGTGCCCTGCGTCGCGGTTGGTGGTTTGGCGGCGATGGTGGCGGCGATGTCGTGGGCGCGGGCCCACAGGTCGGCGCGGGCTACCACCTCGGTGACCAGTCCGATTCGCAGTGCGGTGTCGGCGCCGACCCGTTCGTCGTTGCCCATCAAGGCCATCCGCAACGTGTCACCCAGGCCGATGCGACGCATCAACCCGATCGGCTCCAGTGCCGACACCAGGCCGGCGCTCACATGCGAGTCGAAGAAGGTGGCCTCCTGCGAACAGATCACCACATCGGATTCGTTGACGAAGTACAGGGCACCGGCGGTGCAGATGCCCTGGACGGCGCACACCACCGGCTTCCACATCTTCTGCCATTTGGGGCTCAGCAGCTCACCGGGATCCTCGTGGTTCCAGACGATCTCGGGTTGCCCATAGGACGATTTGACGTCCAGGCCCGCGCTGAACGCGCGGTCGCCCGCGGCGCGCAACACGACGGCGTTGACGCCGTCGTCCTCCTTGACGGTGTGCCAGGCGTCGCGCATCTCGTGGCACATCGCCCGGTTGAACGAGTTCATCGCCTCGGGGCGGTTCAGGGTGACGGTGGCGACCCGGGCCTCGTGATCGAGATCGAGCAGGATGGTGTCCATCGTCGATTACCGCGCCTGCCAGTTGGGCTTGCGCTTCTCCACGAACGCCCGCGGTCCCTCCAGTGCGTCCTCGGTGCGGGTGACCCGTTCGCGGAACGTCTCGGCGAGGATCTCGCCCTCGTGCAGCGGCAGGTCCAGGGTCTTGTGGATGGCCAGCCGCGTTCCGCGGACCGCGAGCGGCGCATTGAGATTGAGCGTGTCGGCGATCTCGTGCGCGCGTTCCAGCAGGTGAGCGTGTTCGACGATCTCGGTGATGAGCCCTAGTTCGTAGGCGCGCTGCACCGTCATCCGCTCGTGCTTGCCCATCAGGGCCATCCGCAGGGCCACCGACCGGGGGAGTGCACGGGCCAGTCGCACCATCTCACGGGCCGCCACCAGGCCGATGCTGACGTGCGGATCGAAGAACGTCGCGCGATCCGAGGCGATGATGATGTCTCCGGTGGTGACCCAGTCCAGGCCTGCGCCACAACAGATTCCGTTGACCGCCACGATGACGGGTTTGGTCATGGTGCGAAACGGCGGGGTGCCCTCCTGCGGCGCCTCCCACTGCTCGTAGGTGGACAGGTAGGGCCGCTCGTTGACGACCTTGCCGTCACCGGGGATCTCCTTGACGTCGGCGCCGGTGCAGAACGCCCGTCCGGTGGCGGTGACGATCGTCAGCCAGATGTCGTCGTCGCTCTCGGCGGCATCGTAGGCCGACCGCAACTCCGTGATCATGTGCGGCGACAGCGCGTTGAGGGCGTCCGGGCGGTTGAGGGTGATGGTGGCCTTGTGGCCGTCCACCTCGTAGATGATCGTGTCGAACGAGAGTGTGGGTGACAAGTCGTTCCCTTTCAGGGGCTTTCTGGGCTTTCAGAGGCCTTTGTAGGCGGGGTCGCGGCGTTCCCGGAAGGCAGCCAGGCCTTCCTTGAAATCGGCGGTACGGCAGGACAGCTCGAGGTTGGACAGTTCCTGGTTCATGGACTGCGACAGGGTCGCGGACTGGCCGTAGGCGATGGCCTGCTTGGCCAGCCCGATCGCCACGGTGGGGCCGGCGGCCAGCCGGGCGACCAACTCGTCGGCGGCCGCGGTCAGTTCGTCGGCGGGGACCGCGGCGTGGATCAGCCCCCAGTCGGCGGCGTCGGCGCCGGTGACCTTCTCACCGAGCAGCAGCATGCGTTTGGCGCGGGCGACACCGGCCAGTCGCGGCAGTAGCCAGGTCGCGCCGGAGTCGGGGCTGAACCCGCGCTGGACGAACGGCTCCCACAGGGTGGCCGCGGTGTCGGCGAGGGTGAAGTCGGCGGCCAGCGCCAGATTGCAGCCCAGTCCGACGGCCCAGCCGCGTACCGCGCACACCACCGGCAGCTGGATGGTCGCGATCAGTTCGACGAGCCGGTTGGCGGTATGGGGGATTCGGCGCACCAGGTCGCCGGTGCGGGGCCGTTTGCCGTCGGTGTTGGTGGCCACCCAGTCGGCACCGGCGCAGAAGTGGTCGCCGGCGCCGGTGAGCGCGATGGCGCGCAGCGCGTCGTCATGGGCGGCGGCGCCCAGAAGCCTGACCAGATCGTCGATCATGCTGTGGCTCAGTGAGTTACGCCGGTCGGGGCGGTCGAGTGTGATCCGCAGGACCGCGTTGTCGACAGAGGTGGTGAGCACCTGGGGTCCGGCCTTTCAAGGTATATACAGTTGACCATACAGTAGGTCATCCGGTTACTATCCTGTACAAGTTAGCAAGGAAAGCCTCCAAGGGGAACAGGAGAGTTCGGTGCCACGCATCCGCCAGCCGAGGGTCGCCGAGATCGTCGCGGCCAAGTTGCGCGATGACATCCTGTCCGGGCGGCTGCGTGAGGGCGACATCCTGCCGACTCAGGAGAGCCTGTTCGCCGAGTTCGGGGTCAGCCCGCCCGCCCTTCGGGAGGCCGTCCACCTGCTGGAGACCGACGGCCTGATCACGGTGCGCCGCGGCAACATGGGCGGCGCGGTGGTTCGGTTGCCGTCCCCGGAGCGCACCGCCCAGATGATCAGCATGGTGCTGCAGACCCGCGCGGCCACCCCGGCCGACGTCAGTGGCGCGCTGCTGCATCTGGAGCCGATCTGCGCGGGGATGTGCGCCGCCCGCCCGGACCGCGGCATCGAGGTGGTGCCATACCTACAGGACGAGATCGCACTGCAGACTGCGCAATTCGGTGACCCGGCCCAGTATGTGCCCAATGCCCGCCGATTCCACGAGGTGCTGGTGGCGCGCTGCGGCAATGAGCCGATGATCCTGCTCATCGGGTCCCTGGAACTCATCTGGTCCACCCATGAATCGCAGGTATGGGGTGACGATGTGCACGAGGGCACCATGCGAGCCGCCCTGCGTGACCATCAGCGTCTGCTCGACGCCATCGCCGATGGCAACGTGGCCAGGGCCACCAAACTCGCCGCCGACCATCTCGCGGCGGCTCGGCGCTCCACGCTCGCCGCCGGAACCGACAAAACCATTGAAGCGAGGCTGATTTCGCATGACTGATGACAGGGTGCTCTTCGAGGTCGATGCGGACCGCCGTATCGCGACCATCACCTTCAACAACCCCGGGCAGCGCAACTCCTACGATGCCGCGATGCGTGACGAGATCGCCCGCTACCTCGACATCGTCGCCGAGGACGATGACATCACCGTGGTGTTGTTGCGCGGCGCGGAGGGTGTGTTCAGCACTGGTGCGGACATGAACAACGCCTACGGCTGGTACGGGCAAAAAGAGGGAACCGACGAGACGCCGAAGAAGTCCCGGCCCAGCCAACGTCGCCGACTTACCGTGGACCGCAAGTCGTTCGACTTCTATCACAACTTCCTGGGCTTCCCGAAGGTCACGGTCGGGGAGATCAGCGGCTACGCCCTCGGCGGCGGTTTCGAGATGGCGTTGATGACCGATATCTCGGTCATCGCCCGCGACACCAAGATCGGTATGCCCGCCACCCGCTTCCTGGGTCCGGCGCTGGGCAGTCTGCACATGTTCTTCCACCGGCTGGGCCCGGTGCTGGCACGCCGGATGCTGCTCACCGGCGACATCATCGACGCGGGTTCGATCGAACACCTCGGCATCTTCACCGACACCTGCGACGCCACCCAGGTGCACGCCCGGGCGCAGTACTGGGCGCAGAAAGCTGCCAAGATGCCGGCCGACGGCGTGGTCATCGCCAAGGAAGCCTTCCGGTGGGTCGAGCAGAGTCAGGCCTATCAGGGCGAAGAGGTGGCCAGCTACGTGTTTCACGCCTACGGCACCAACCTGCAGTTCTCGCCGGGGGAGTTCAACTTCGTCAAGACCCGGGCCCAGCACGGGACCAAGGAGGCGTTCCGGCTGCGTGACGAGCATTTTCACGTGCCCGAACCGCAGTAGCGAACCTCGCATCGGGGCACCTACAGTGGGTGCTACGTTTACATAACCAACGGATATCGTAAAGGTGGACAGATATGCCCCAACCCGTGATCGTCGGTGCTGCCCGCACCGCCATCGGCCGGTCCTTCAAGGGGACGCTGGTCAACACGCCGCCAGAGGCACTGCTCGGCGCGGTCCTGCCCGAGGTGGTCCGGCGCGCAGGTATCGATCCATCGGTCATCGACGACATCATCATCGCCGAATCGCATTACGGCGGTGGCGACCTCGCACGGTACGTCGCACTGTTGTCGGGGTTCGAAAATGCGCCCGGCCAGGCGGTGAACCGGCACTGCGCAGGCAGCCTGACGGCGATCGGCAATGCAGCGGCCCAGATCGGCTCGGGGATGGAGCGCTCGCTGATCGCCGGTGGCGTGCAGTCGTTGTCGATGACGCCGCTGATGAACCAGCGCATTCCCGGCCCGGAACTGAAGTTCGAAGAGCGTTGGCTACCGCCCATCCACCCGGAGGCCCCGGATGCGCCGGCGCGCGATATGTCCATCACGGTCGGATGGAACACCGCACAGACGTACGGCCTGACCCGCGAGGAGCTCGACGCCTGGGCGGCGCGCTCCCATCAGCGCGCCGTCGCCGCGCAGGATGCAGGCAAGTTCGCCGATGAGATCGTGCCGCTCAAGATCACCCAGGCCGACGGCTCGGTCATCGAGTTCAGCGTCGATGAGCATCCGCGCCGGGACACCACCGTGGAGAAGCTCGCCGGCCTCAAGGTCCTGCACCCGGAGATCGAAGGATTCTCCATCACCGCGGGCAACAGCAGTGGCACCAATGATGCTGCCGCTGCTGTCGCGGTGGTCGCCGACGATTACGCGGCCGCGGAAAACCTCAACGTGCTGGCGAAGGTCCGGGCCTGGGGTTCGGTCGGTGTGCCCGCCAAAGACACCGGACTCGGCGGTGTGAAGGTGATCGGCAAGGTGCTCGACCGCGCCGGCCTCAAGCCTTCCGATGTCACGCTGTGGGAGATCAACGAGGCCTTCGCGTCGGTGCCCTTGGCGGCGGTGCGTGAATACGGTCTGGACGAGGAACTCGTCAACTTCTCCGGCAGCGGCTGCAGCCTGGGCCACCCGATCGCGGCCTCCGGTGCCCGGATGATCACGACGCTGATCTACGAACTGCAGCGTCGCGGCGGCGGTATCGGCGTGGCGGCGATGTGCGCCGGCGGCGGTCAGGGCGGCGGGCTCGTCATCGAAGTTTAGGCACCGGACGTCGAACGTGAACTCGCACGGGAGTTCACGTTCGACGTTTCGCCTTCGGCGGGCTGAGCTTGGCTGCGGCGTGGTCCAGGATGCATGTGAGCCCGTACTCGAAGTTGCCTTCGTCGGCGGCACCGAAGGTGTGTCCCTCGCCGGTGACCTGCGCCAACAGCGGCGCCACCTCGGGATCGATGATCAACGCCTGGTCGAAGGCTCCCGGTCCGTCCTCCTCGTCGGCCTGATTCTTCTCGGCCAGCCGCTGCAGTACCACCGATCCGCGAACGTGCAGGGTCACCGCGGAGTAGGTGTCGAAGGCTTCTTCGGCGCTCAGGCCGGCCTCGACCAGGCCGGAGATCGCCTTCTCCATCTCCAGCACGCCGAGCTTGGCCGCGCGCGGGCTCAGCGCGGCCCGAATCAGAATGAGGTCGCACAGAATCGGGTTGCCCACGAACGTCTTCCGCATGGTGTGGGCATGGTTGCGCAGCGTCTCGCGCCAATCCTTGGCCTCCACGTACGGGGTCGCGAAGACATACTCGCTCAGTGCCCGGTCGGTCATGGCGTTGAGCAGATCGTCCTTCTTGCGGAAGTACCAGTAGATGCTCGTGACGCCGACGCCGAGGTGCTTGCCCAGCAGTGGCATGCTCAGGTTGTCGATGCCCACCTGCTCGGCGAGTTGGAAGGCGCCTTTGATGATGTCGTCCGGATTGATGGACCCGCGTTCCCGTCGTTGCCGCTTCTCGGCCACCGGTTGCTTTGCCACCGCAGACACCTCCATCTGTTTTCCCGCCACCACGTGCGGTGCGAGACCGTCAAGCTTACCGGTAGGCATACCGTGATGCGGGGTTCGCACACTTCCGGCCCGGTTACCGAAATGGCTATAGTAAGTTTTTCCGGGTGTCGGCTGAGCCGGCATTTTCGGTGACCGAATCAAGGCGATAAGCGAGGGATGAGCGTGGCGGACGAGATCCTCACCGAACGGCAGGGGCGCACCCTGGTGATCACCATCAACCGGCCCGAGGCGCGCAACGCGTTCAACCTGGCGGTGGCCCAGGGTTTGGCGGCGGCGATGGACGAGCTGGACGACAGCCCGGAGCTGTCGGTGGCGATCCTCACCGGAGCAGGCGGAAACTTCAGTGCGGGTATGGATCTCAAGGCGTTCGCATCCGGCGAGCTGCCCTACGTCGAGGGTCGCGGAATCGGTTTCACCGAACGCCCACCGCGCAAGCCGGTGATCGCCGCGGTGGAGGGCTACGCGCTTGCCGGCGGCACCGAGATGGTGCTGGCCACCGATCTGATCGTGGCCTCGCGCACCGCCAAGTTCGGTATCCCCGAGGTCAAGCGCGGTCTGGTGGCCGGCGGCGGCGGACTGCTTCGTCTACCGCACCGCATCCCGTATCAGAAGGCGCTCGAATTGGCGCTCACCGGCGAGAATTTCACCGCCGAGGAGGCCGCCGCGTGGGGCTTGGTCAACAAGCTCACCGAACCCGGCCAGGCTCTGGCCGGGGCGCTGGAGTTGGCGGAGAAGATCACCGCCAACGGCCCGCTGGCGGTGGCGGCCACCAAAGAGATCATCGTCAAGTCGGGCGAGTGGAGCCGGGCCGAGATGTGGCAGAAGCAGAACGAGATCATGGCGCCGGTGTTCGGGTCCAAGGACGCCATCGAGGGTGCCACCGCGTTCGCGCAGAAGCGCGCCCCGAACTGGACCGGTAGCTAGCGCCGCCGGCGGGCGGGAGCGAAGCGACCAGGGGATCGGTTCAACGTGGATCTCGGGTTTGACGGGGCGAGTGCTGTCGTCGTCGGCGGCGGTCGCGGCATGGGGCTGGCCACGGCCAGGTGCCTGGCGCAGGACGGCGCGAAGGTCGCGATCGTCGGGCGATCCCGGGACGTCCTCGATGCCGCCGCGCGCGAGCTGACTCGTTTGGGCAGTCCGGATGCGGTGGGTGTCGTCGCCGATATCGGCGACGACACCGATGTGCATCGGGCCTTCGACGAGATCGGCCGACGCTGGGACGGCACGCTCAATGCTCTGATCAACACCGTCGGCCCTGCTGCGGCAGGCGATTTCGAGGCACTCACCGATGACGAGTGGCAGGCCGCGTTCGACGCCGGCGTGATGGGCATGGTGCGTTGCGTGCGGGCCGCCCTGCCATTGCTGCGCCGTGCCGAGTGGGCTCGTATCGTCAACTTCTCCGCACACTCCACACAGCGGCAGAGCACCCGGCTGCCGGCCTTCACCGCGGCCAAGGCCGCGGTGAACAGCGTGTCGAAAAACCTGTCGTTGCTGCTGGCCAAGGACGAGATCATGGTCAATGTGCTGTCCCCGGGCAGTATCTCGTCGGAAGCGCTGCTGCACTGGGCCGATTCGGTGGGGATCGACGGCACCGACCCCTACCGGCTGATGTCGGCCATCGACGAGCACTTCGGCCACCCGGCGCACCTGCCGCGCGCGGGCCTGCCCGACGAAATCGGCCCGGTGGCAGCCTTTCTGGCGTCAAAGCGCAACTCGTACATGACCGGGGCGAACGTCAACGTCGACGGTGGCAGCGATTTCGTCTGACCGGGCACACCCAACGCGGTGACCACCCGTGTTCGCGCCCGCTCCAAGCCAAACCTCCGGTCGTGGCGAAGCCCCGGCATGACGGGAGTTTTCCGCTGGTAGCGGGGCATGCAGCGGCTTGCGGAATGTATTACCGATAGGTATACAGTATCTATGGCCAGTGAGACGTCGCACAGTGATGCGGTCCTGTATGAGGTCACCGATACCGGCGTCGCGGTCATCACCCTGAACCGGCCCGAGCGGCTGAACTCCTGGGGTGCCGATATCTCCGCCGGGGTGTACGCCAGGTTCGACCGCGCCGAGGCCGATCCGGCGGTCCGGGTGATCGTGCTGACCGGCACCGGCCGCGGGTTCTGTGCCGGCGCGCACATGGGTGCGATGCAGGATCTGGGTGCATCGATCAGCGGCGACACCGACGTCAGCAAGATCGTCGGGGAGCGTCATCCACACTTCCTGACCGCCCTGCGCAAACCCGTCATCGCGGCGATCAACGGTGCCTGCGTCGGGATCGGACTGACCCACGCACTGATGTGCGATGTCAGGTTCGCCGCGTCCGGCGCGAAGTTCGCGACGGCCTTTCCGCGCCGTGGGTTGATCGGCGAGTACGGCATCACCTGGATCCTGCCGCGACTGGCCGGCTGGGGTGCGGCGGCGGATCTGCTGCTGTCCGGGCGCACCTTCTACTCGGAAGAGGCTCAGCGGCTCGGCTTGGTGAAAGAGGTTGTGGCGCCGCAGGATCTGTTGAAACGCGCGCTGGAGTATGCCGAGGACCTGGCCCGCAACTGCTCGCCGGCGTCCATGGCCGTGATCAAGGCACAGCTCTACGGCGATGCCACCGATGAGGTGGTGAACGTCAGCTCCCGCGCCGAGACCCTGATGCACGAATCGATGGTCCGGCCGGATCTTGTCGAAGGCATCACCGCATTCTTCGAGAAACGCCCCCCGAATTTCCCGCCGCTTGCTTGATTGGAAGGAATGACCATGACCGATACACCCGAGCGCCTCCCGTACCTGGCCGTCGACGTCGATAACCACTACTACGAGCCGATCGACGCGTTCACCCGGCACCTGCCCAAGGAATTCCGCAGCCGCGGCGTCCAGATGGTGCAGGACGGCAAACGCACGCTCGCGGTGTTCGGCGGCACGGTCAACCACTTCATCCCGAACCCGACCTTCGACCCGATCATCGAACCCGGCTGCCTGGATCTGCTGTTCCGCGGTGAGATCCCCGAGGGTGTCGATCCGGCCTCGCTGATGAAGGTGGACCGGCTGGCCGACCATCCCGAGTATCAGAACCGGGACGCCCGGCTGACGGTGCTCGACCGGCAACACCTGGAGACGGTGTTCATGCTGCCGACCTTCGCCTGCGGAGTGGAGGAGGGCCTCAAACACGATATCGAGGCCACCATGGCCTCGGTGCACGCGTTCAACCTGTGGCTGGATGAGGACTGGGGATTCGAGCGACCCGACGGCCGCTTCGTGTCGGCTCCGATCATCTCGCTGGCCGACCCCGTCAAGGCGGTCGCGGAGGTCGAGTTCGTGATCGGCCGGGGAGCCAAGCTGGTGTGCGTGCGACCAGCGCCGGTTCCGGGCGAGGTCCGGCCCCGGTCGCTCGGGGATCCCGCCCACGATCCGGTGTGGGCCCGGCTGGCCGAGGCCGGTGTCGTGGTGGTCTTCCATCTGTCCGACTCCGGCTACATGGCGATCCCCGCGTTGTGGGGCGGTAGCGGCGTGTTCCAGGGATTCGGCAAGCGCGATCCGCTGGACATGGTGATCATGGACGACCGCGCGATCCACGACACCATGGCGTCGATGATCGTGCACCAGGTCTTCACCCGGCACCCCAAACTCAAGGTCGCCAGCATCGAGAACGGTTCGTACTTCGTCTACCGGCTGATCAAGCGTCTGAAGAAGGCGGCCAACAACGCGCCGTATCACTTCAAGGAGGATCCGGTCGAGCAGCTGCGTAACAATGTCTGGATCGCGCCGTACTACGAGGATGACGTCAAACTGCTCGCGGCCACCATCGGCGTGGACAAAATCCTGTTCGGTTCGGACTGGCCGCACGGCGAGGGGCTGGCCGACCCGACCACCTTCACCGCCGATATTCCGCAGTTCCCCGAGTTCAGCCTCGAAGACACTCGAAAGGTGATGCGCGACAACGCACTCGAACTCCTCGGTGATCTGCACCGAATCGCGCCCGGTGTCGCACATCTGACGGTGCCGGCCTAGCTCCCGCCGTGCCCGAGTGGACCATCGGCGCCGTCATCGACGCCATCGCCGACGCGGTTCCGGACTGTGAGATGACGGTGTGCGGATCGCGGCGCACGACCTTTGCCGACGGTGCGGACCGAACCCGCAGGCTGGCGAACTTTCTGGCCGCCAACGGACTCGGCGCGCACACCGAACGCGGTGAGCTGAACCGCTGGGAGTGCGGCCAGGACAGGGTTGCACTGTTGATGCACAACGACCTGTACCCGGAGATGGTCATCGGCGCCCTGAAGGCACGCACGGTGCCGGTCAACGTCAATTACTACTACTCGCCCGGAGAGGTCGCCGACCTGCTGGCGTACCTGGCGCCGCGGGCGGTGATCTATCACCGTTCGCTGGGCGCGAGGTTCGCTTCTGTGTTGCGCGATGCGGCACGGAGCGGCGATCTGTTGATCTCGGTCGACGATGGGGAAGGCCCCGAGCTGGCGGGTTCGATCTCACTGGACGACGCACTGGCCCAGGGTGATTCCGATTGCGTGGGTCCGGTGTCTCCGGACGACCTGCTGATGATCTGTACCGGTGGCACCACGGGCCGTCCCAAAGGGGTGCTGTGGCGTCAAGGTGACATCTACGTGTCGTCGATGAACGGGGCCGATCACGACGCGGTCGAGGAGATCCACACCAAGGTCACCCAAGCCGGGCCGCCCTGGTTCGCGGTGTCCCCGCTGATGCATGCCGCGGGAATGTGGACCGCGTTCTCCGGTCTGCTGTCCGGCCAGACCGTCGTACTGCACGACACCAAGCCGAAGTTCGATCCGCGGACGGTGCTTGCCACGGCAGAGCGCGAGAGGATCGGCCTGATGACCCTGGTCGGCGATGCCTATGCCGCACCATTGGTGGAGGAATTGACACGGCGGTCCTACGACCTGTCGTCGATGTTCGCGATCGGCACCGGCGGTGCCGCGACCAATCCCACACACCAACGGGCGCTGTTGGAACACATACCGCAGATCACCATCATCAACGGCTTCGGCTCCTCCGAGACCGGAAACATGGGGTTCGGGCACACCCGGCGTGAGACCCCCACCGCCGATACCTTCCAGCTGCGGGCCGGCGGTTTGGTGCTCGCCGAGGATTACTCCCGGTTCCTGACACCGGGAGAGCCCGAGGTCGGCTGGGTGGCCCGTAACGGGCGAATCCCGCTGGGCTACTTCAACGATGCGGCCGCCACCGCCCGTACCTTCCCCGAGGTTGCCGGGCAGCGGGTGGTGGTCTCGGGTGATCGTGCGGCCCTGGAGCCCGACGGGTCGCTGCGCTTGTACGGCCGGGATTCGCTGGTTGTCAACACCGGTGGTGAGAAGGTTTTCGTCGAGGAGGTCGAAGAGGTGCTGCGTGCGCACCCCGGCGTTGCGGATGCTCTGGTGGTGGGTCGGCCCAGCGAACGCTGGGGTCAAGAGGTCGTCGGGATCGTCTCGGTACGGCCGCGGACCGAGGTGGGCACCGAGGAGCTTCGCGAGCACTGCGCGACACGGTTGGCGCGCTTCAAGATCCCCAAGGACGTGCTGTACGTCGATCAGATCCGCAGGCTCGGCAACGGCAAGGCCGACTATCGGTGGGCCAAAGAATGCGCGGTCGAAGGAGTCAAGGCATGACAAGTAGCGCCCGTCCAGTCATCGATTGTCTGGCCAACGTGCATTTCGGTGAGACGGAGAACCAGCCTGCCTTCATGACGAAGGTGCGCGACGACTACTTCAAGGGCCCGAAATCGATGTACGACCCCATCGATCTGGCCGAACTGCTCGACGAGATGGACACCCACGGTGTGCGGCGCGCCATCCTGATGGACTCGCTGGCCAAGCCGTCGGTGACAGCACGCAAGTTCGTCGATGCCCATCCCGACCGCTTCGCGCTGGCGATGGGCGGGGTGAACCTGCTACGGCCCATCCCGTCGCTGCGCGAGCTCGCGGCCATCGCCAACGATCTACCCGTCGCGTATGCCGTTGTCGGACCGAGCTTCTGGGGCGACGGCCAGTATCCGCCGAGCGACGCGGTGTACTACCCGCTCTACACCAAGTGCGCCGAATGGGAACTTCCCTTGTGCGTCAACACCGGTATCCCGGGACCGCCGATCCCCGGCGAGGTGCAGAACCCGATTCACCTGGACCGGGTCTGCGTACGATTCCCCGAACTCAAGCTGTGCATGATTCACGGCGCCGACCCGTGGTGGGATATCGCGATCCGGATGTTGATGAAGTATCAGAACCTTCGCTTGATGACGTCGGCGTGGTCGCCGAAACGCCTGCCGGAGAGCCTGTTGCACTACATGCGCACGCGTGGCAAGGGCAAGGTCATCTTCGCCTCCGACTTTCCGGTGCTGCGGATGGAGCGGGTGGTGCCGGAGGCGCTGGCCCTCGATCTTCCCGCCGACGTGCTGGACAACTACCTGTTCAACAATGCCGCGGAGTTCTTCTTCGGCGAGCGCTCAGAGAAGGAGAAGTGATGGATCGCTTCGAACTGCGCCGACTGGATTACAGCCTGACCGCGGACCATGTCGATCTGCAGACCGCCTACCGGCAGTTCTTCACGTCGCACTGCGATATTGAGACGGTGCGGGCGGCTGAGCCGAGCGGCTTCGACAAGAGTCTGTGGGAACGGTTGTGCGCCATGGGGGCCACCACGATGGCGCTGCCCGAGTCCGTCGGAGGCGATGGTGCCACCCTTGTCGATCTCACCCTGGTGGCCGAGGAGATCGGACGGGCGCTGGCGCCGGTGCCGTGGATCGATCATGTGGTCGCGTCCCGGCTCCTGGCGCGGTTGGGAGCGCTGGATTCGCAGGAGATCGTGCAGGGAACGCAGCTTGTCGCGTTCGACCCGCAGCAGGTCGCGCCGTCGGGCGCCCGGCTGATCCCGGCCGGATCCCTCGCTGACCGGGTGATCGCCCGTGACGGCGAAGAAGATGGAGCGATCGTGCTCCTCCAGTTCTCGAGTCTGCCGGCCAAGGTGGACAACATCGGCAAGTTGCCGATGGCGTGGGTGGACCCGGCCGGTGCGGACAACCGGGTGGTACTTGCCAGCGGTGACACCGCCGTCGTCGAATACCAACGCGCACTGGATGAATGGCGTCTGCTCACCGCGTCGGCATTGGTCGGCCTGGTCGAGGAGACCATGACCATCGCCGCGGAGTTCGCCAAGTCCCGCCACACCCTGGGTGTGCCGATCGGGACGCTGCAGGGGATCTCGCACCCGCTGGCCAATATCGCGATCACCGTGCAGAGCGGTCGTGGTCTGGCCCGGCGGGCCGCGTGGTTCCTGGACAACGAGCCGGCCGAACGGCCCGAACTGGCACCGTCTGCATTCGTGTTCATGGCCGAGGAGGCCGCCAAGGCCGCCACCATGGCCGTGCACATACAAGGTGGGCTTGGCGTGTCGGCCGAGGCCGCGGCCACCGCCTACCTGGTCCGCGCCCGAGGCTGGGCGCTGGCCGGCGGTGACCCAGGCGCCACGGCGATACACATCGCCCAGATCGTCGCGGCCCGCGAGAGCCGTTCGGTCCAGAAGAAAGAGGATTAGGCATGGATTTCTCCCGAGTTGAACTATCCGCCGAGGACGAGGCCTTTCGCACCGAGGTGCGCGAGTTCCTGGCTGCCGTGGTGACCGAGGACGTCATCCGTCGCGACCGGGAGACCGGTGACAACTTCGACGAGGGTGTGCATCTGGCCCTCGCCGCCGCCGGGTATCTGGAAAAGGAATGGAAGACCGAAGCCGACGGCGGCTTCAGCCGGGTGCAGTCACGCATCTGGCAGTTGGAGAAGCGCCGTGCCGAGGTGCCGTGGGTGACATGGGGAACCACCTCGATGGTGGCTCGGTCGGTGGCGAAATTCGCCCAGCCCGAGATCCGTGACGACGTGCTGCGTGGGGTGTTCGACGGCACGGTGCGACTGTGCCTGGGCTACACCGAACCGGAGGGCGGCTCCGACGTCGCCACGTGCAAGACCCGCGCGGTGCGCGATGGATCAGCGTGGATCATCAACGGATCCAAGATGTTCACCACCGGGGCGCACAACTGCAAGTACGTCTTCCTGATCACCAACACCGACCCCGACGCACCGAAACACAAGAGCCTCACCATGTTTCTGGTGCCCCTGGATCTGCCGGGTATCGAGATCCAGGGCATCCGCACCGTCGACGGCGACCGGACCAACATCGTGTACTACTCGGATGTCCGCGTCGACGACAAGTACCGCATGGGCGAGGTCAATGGCGGCTGGACGGTCGTGCGTGAACCCCTGGACGCCGAGCACGGCGCGGTCGCGGCCGCCGATGACGGGCTGGCCGATGTGTCGATCATGATGCACCAGGCCGGATTCATGGTGGAGGCCGCCGACAACATCGCCGCCCTGGTGGGGTCGCGGGCCACGCAGGACACCTCGGTCGGTTATCGGCTGGGCCGCAGCATCGCTCGGATCGAGGCGTCGCTGTCCGCGTCCAGCATCTTCGGACGGGTCGCGCTGGCGCAGACCATGCGGGATGTGGCACCTGATCTGATGGATATCGCCGGACCGGCTGCCGCACTGCCCATCGGAGCCGAGGGCGGGCTGGACGACCGCAGCGAGTACGTGTACCGCTTCGCGCCGTTGGTGGGGATCTACGGCGGGACGCTCGAGGTCTTCCGCAATATGATCGCCCAGCACGTACTGGGGCTGGGTAAGCCGGCCTACGCGCCGCCGCGCCAGAAGGTCTCCTGACGACCTGTCAGTCGGTCGAGTTGTCCCGCCCCGACCGCGCGGCCCGGCGTTGCATCTCGGCGCGCTCCCGGCACCGCCGGCGGAATTCTTCTTCCGCACCCGGATCGGTGATCAGCTCGTCGGGTGCACTCCGATCGGGCGATGGACGCCCCGCGATACACCACGCGAGCGCGCCTGCCACCGGAATGAGGGCGACCAGCAATGTCCACTGGGCGCGGGGGAGTCCGCGGATGCGCGCTTCGTCAGCGCGGGCGATATCGACGATGGCGATCACCATGAGCGCGGTGACCAGCAATCCCAGGTAGGGCACGGGCAGTGGTCCTCTCGTAGGCCGGCGGTCAGTGGCGTGATCGACGGGATGGCGCAACGATGGGCCGACTCATATGCTGCGAATCTAGCAAACGCGGCGCGGGCGCGCGCCGCAGGACGGCCTGACCTGCGCGGATGTCACCCCTGGTCGGATGCCGGTGGTGGTGGTGCGAAGGGTGGGTACCACCACCATTGGGCGCGTTCGCCGGTCGGTCCGGGGTAGGGCGGGACCACGGGTGCCGGTGTGGTGGGTGGGCGGGCCAAGGCGCCGCCGTCGAGTTTTCGGCCGTCGCTGTCGGTGACGACCAGCCGGTCCGCGGGGCCGGTGAGGGTGAGGCCGCCGCGGTGATGCAGGCGGTGGTGGAACGGGCAGAGCAGCACCAGGTTGGACAGTTCGGTGGGGCCGCCGTCTTCCCAATGCTGGAGGTGGTGGGCGTGCAGTCCGCGGGTGGCAGCGCAGCCGGGCACCACACAGCAGCGGTCGCGGTGCTCCAGGGCGCGGCGCAGCCGGCGGCTGATGGTGCGGGTGGACCGGCCAGCGCCGATCGGTTGGCCGTGGCGTGCGAACCAGACCTCGCAGGTGGCATCGCAGAGCAGGTAGCGCCGTTCGCCCTCGGACAGGAGCGGGCCCAGGTGTAGTGCGGCGGCGGGCTTGTCGAGGTCGAGGTGCACGACCACGGTGGTGTGCTGGCCGTGTGGGCGCCGGGCCACGTCGGTGTCCCAGCCGGCCTCGACCAGGCTCATGAACGCATCCACCCGAGTCGGGAACGGAGTGCTGTCTTCGGTGTCGGCGGGGTGTTCGGCGATCAACGCGTCGTGGTGGGACTGCACGGCCGCATCGAATGTCGCGGCGTCCAGACGGGGTAGCCGGATCCGGTAGGTGGTGTACCGGTCCCCGGTGGAGGTTTTCGTGACCTCCGGTCCTGATTCGGGCGGTGGCTCGGGATCGGGTCGCGGTGCCATCGTGATTGCGGTGCGCAGCTGGCTGACGGTGGCCACCGCAGCGAGTTCGGCGTAGTGCTCATCGGAGCCCTCGGCGGCACGTTCGGCGATCACCCCGACCTGATCCAGCGACAACCGCCCCTCACGCAGGGCTTCGGCGCAGCGCGGGAACTCCTGCAACCGTCGTGCCACCGCGACGACGGTCTCGGCGTTACGCGGGGCGACCCCGGTTTTCCACGCCACCAACGCCGACAGGGAACGGACACCGGTCAGGCCACATAGCTCCTCGCGCTCCAACTCGGCCACGATCTGCACCAGGCGCCCGTCGATCGCGTTGCGCTGCCCGCACAACTCGGCGATCTCGTCGAACAACACCTCCAGCCGCTGTCCGGCGGCCAAAGATGTTGCGGTACCGGACATGAACCCATCATCACAGAGGGTACCGACAAGTGGGAGCTAGGGAAGTACTCTGACCGGCACGTGGCTCCATCCCGCGACGTTCTGCATGTTGACGCGTTTGCATCCGGTCCAGTCGACCTCGTACTGCGGCATGAAGTCCAGCATCCGCTCGAGTGCCACCACGCTCTCCATCCGGGCCAGCGCCGCCCCCAAACAGCTGTGGATTCCGTAGCCGAACCCGAGATTCTGTGCCTGGGTGCGGTCACGCGTGATGTCGAATCGGTCGGGATCTATCCAGGCCTGGGGATCTCGATTGGCCGAGCCGCCCAGCAGGAAGACCGGTTTGCCCGCGGGAATGGTCACGCCGTGCAGCGTGACGTCCCGAAGCGCCCGGCGGACGTTGTACTGTGCGGGTGCTTCGAGGCGCAACAGCTCTTCCACCGCGAGCGGGATCTTGCTGCGGTCGTCGAGCAGCTTCTGCCATTGATCCGGGTTCTGCGCAAATACGACGGCCGCGTTCCCGAGCAATTTGGTGACGGTTTCGGCACCCGCGCCGCCCAAAAGCATGGCGAATTCGGTGATTTCGAGGTCGGTCAGCGGTTCCATCGCACCGCCGTCGCGCTCGATCTCGGCGGCGATCAGGGTGCTCAACAGATCATCACCAAGCTCACCGCGGCGCCGCTTGACCAGCCGGTAGTAGTAGACCGCCATGTCCACCCCGGCCTTCAGACCGGACTCGCTCATGTCGACCTGGCCGGGGTCCCGGTGCAGGAGATCGTCGATCCACACCCGGACCTGCTGACGGTCCGGCTCGGGTACGCCCTGCATGATGGTCATCACGTCGACCGGGAACCGTGCCGAGAAGTCCTGGACGAAGTCGAACCCGCGCGGGTCGACCGCCGCCAAGTGCCGCTCGACCGACGAGGTGACCAACTCGCGGCGGGCCTCGATGGCGCGCGGGGTGAAGACCTTGTTGAGCAGGCTGCGCATCCGGCGATGTGCCGGCGGGTCCATGGCGATGATCGACCCGTGTTCGGTCACTACGTCTTTGCGTACCTGCGCCAGATCGACACCGTAAGCGGAGGAGAAGGTTTCGTAATCCTTGAACGCCGCTGCGACGTCCTGGTGGCGGGACAACGCGTAGAAGTCGTACCGGTCGCTGTAGTAAACCGGGGTCTCCTGCCGCATCCGGCGATAGATGTCATACGGATTCGCGAAGAAGTCCTCGGAGAACGGGTCGAATTCGACCGTGGGTGAGGTCGCCGTGGTCATAGCTCAGATCTCGGCCAGGGCGGGCGGCTGCGCCGCGGCGGGGTCGGGATTCGCCAACGGCAGGCCCATGAACCGGCGGGCGTTGTCACCCATGAAGTCGTAGGTGCGACGTACGTCCATCCCTTCGGCGTATTTCCAGAAGCCCTTCGGCTCGGCAAGCCCCTCCGGGTGTGGGTAGTCCGAACCGAACATGACCTTGTCCCAGCCCACGGTGTTCACCACATCTGAGACACAGCCCTCCCAGAACGGGCTGACCCAGATATTGCGCCGGAACACGTCGTGCGGATGTTCGGGGAAGTTCTGCGGCATCTTCTTCTGCAGGTCCTCGAAATCGTTGAACAGCGGGAAGATCCAGCCACTGCCGTTCTCCACGCTGGCGACGCGCAGCCTGGGGAACCGGGTCAGGGTGCCGTGACAGATGAGAGCGGTGATCATGTCGGCGATCTCGCGGTGGCCCAGAACCATCCAGCGAAAGGCGCTCTGCGTCATGAAGTTCTGCGTGTACGGCGGTTCCCACTTGCCGACGTAGTCGTCCAACGGTGGGTAGCTGGCGTGCAACACGATGGGTAACCCGGCCGCTTCGACATCACGCCAGAACGGGTCGAATTCGGGTAGAGCCGGGGAGCGCCAACCGTGCAGGCCGTTCACAGGACCGGGCTTGATGAGCGCAACTTTCGCGCCGCGCTCGAGCAGCCAGGCGAGCTCGCGCTGGGCGGCATCGACCTCGGAGAGGTTGATGATCGGGGTGGTGAACACCCGGTTCTCGTAGTTGAAGCTCCAGTGCTCGTGAATCCACTCGTTGAGCGCGTGGATGATCGCCAGGGTCAGGGCCGGGTCATCGGCGCTGGAGTGCTCTACCAGGCTGCCCAGGGTGGGGTAGTTCAGGGCTTCGGTCACCCCCTGGTGGTCCAGCTCCTTGAGTCGTGCGACCGGATTCCGCGTCGCCTCGGGTGCATCGATGGCCTGGCCCTGCATCTCGCGCAGGGTCTGGCCTTCGGTGTTCTCACCCGCGAAGAATCTCTCGTGAGCTCCGGGGGCGGCCACTCGTTCGAAGGTGGGGTTGGGGATGAAGTCGGTCACGCGGTTGTTGATCACGATGCGGGTCTGCTTACCGAACCGTCCGTACTGCACGGCGCGGCTGTACTTGTCCGGTAGGAACTTCGTCAACGCGTCGCCGGTCTCGTACATGTGTTGGTCCGCGTCGAAGATCGGTGCGTCCCGGAACTGTCCGGTCATCGGGGTTTGCCTTTCTTAGGATGCCGAGATCGACGAAACGGCCAGATCTACTCGCACTTTGCGGCCCGTGTGTTCATTTCGGCGGGGGTGGGTCAGAGCGTCAGGACGGTGGCGCCCGCGGTGCCGGGGGCGCCGTAGAGCTGGGCGAAGCCGACTCTCGGCGTGCCGGGGACCTGACGATCACCGGCCTCGCCTCGCAGCTGGCGCACCAGTTCGTGGATCTGCCGCAGACCGGACGCGCCGATCGGTTCGCCGTTGGCGATCAATCCGCCGTCGGTGTTGACGGGCAGTGAGCCGCCGATCTCGGTGGCGCCCTCGGCGAGGAGTTTCTCCTGGTCGCCGTCGGCACAGAACCCGCATTCGGCCATGTGGATGATCTCGGCGCCCGCGTCGGTGTCCTGTAACTGCACGACATCGACGTCCTCGGGTGCGACACCGGACTTTTCGAATGCGGCTCGGGCGGCGTACACGGTGGGTGCCACGTCCTCTTCCACCGGCGCGCACGTGGTGTTCACCTCATAGGCCCCGTAGCGGCGGGTGCGGACCTCCACTGCCTTGAGGTACACCGGTTTGGCGGTGTAGCGGTGTGCGATGTCGGCGCGACACATGACCACCGCGGCGGCGCCCTCATCGGGCGCACAGAACATGTATTGCGTCAGCGGATAGTTGAGCATGGCCGAGTTGAGGATGTCGTCCTCGGCGATCGGCTTGCGCCGGAAAGCATTCGGATTGAGTGCGCCGTTGCGCAGGTTCTTGTTGGCCACCTTGGCCAGCGTGCGCGCCGAGATGTGGTGGTCGTGCAGGTAGCGGTTGGCCTTCATGCCGAAGAACTGGGTGGTCAGGTATTGGCCGTTCTCGGCGTACCAGCTCGGCATCCCGACCAGCGCCGGATCCTCGGTGAACGCGCCGCGCGGGTGTTTGTCCAGCCCGACGGCGATGCCGATGTCGTAGTCGCCGAGCCGGATACCGTCGGCGCACACCTTGACCGCGGACGCGGCCGTGGCGCACGCGTTGAACACATTGGTGAACGGGATTCCGGACAGTCCCACCATGCCGACGATGGCGTCGGGGTTGGCGACCGTCCAGCTGCCGCCCGTTGCCGCTTGGATGTGGCGCCATTCGACTCCCGCGTCGGCGACGGCCGCGCAAATCGCGTCCACTCCCATCTCCATGGCGGACTTGCCCTCGAACCGGCCGAACGGGTGCAGGCCGACCCCGATGATCGCCACATCGTTCACGCCGGAGCTCATCGGCCCTCCTGCACAGGGGCGAACGCGACCGGCACGAAATCCTTTCCGGTGGGCCCCTTGTACGGCGGCCATGTCGAGATCTCCGGTGCCAGTGCTGTCCGCATGGGGGCGCCTCCTGCCGATTCGGTGAACTGTAGAAGCCAACTGTAATTCTTACAGTATCGTATATCGAGTCTGGTCGGTAAGGCCACGAAGCCGGGGTGATGGAGGTTGTGGTGAGCGAGCTCGTCGCAGAGCAGAGCACGAGCGTGGAGATCGGGCGGCGTGCGGCGAGCCGTGCGGAGAAACGCATGTTGATCGACGGTCAGTTGGTGGCGGCCGCCTCCGGCGCCGAGTTCGACAACGTCAGCCCGGCGACCGGGCTGGTGCTGGGCGCGACCGCGGCGGCCGATGCCGAGGATATGGACGCCGCGATCGGCGCCGCCCGGCGCGCCTTCGACGAGAGTGAGTGGTCGACCAATCGGGCACTGCGCCGGCGTGTGCTGCTGCAGCTGCAGGACGCCATCGAGGCCGAAAAGGAGTATCTGCGTGAGGAACTGATCGCCGAGGTCGGATGCCCGGCCATGACGACGCAGAATGCACAACTGGACTGGCCGCTCGCCGATGCGCTGCGTTACCCCGCCCGACTGATCGATGAATTCGAATGGGAGCGCGCACTCGTGGGGGGCGGCCTGTTCGGTGAGCGCAACGCCCGGACGGTGGTCAAGGAACCGGTCGGTGTGGTCGCGGCGATCACGCCGTCGAACTTCCCCATCGAGGTCATCCTCAACAAGCTCGGCCCGGCCCTGGCGGCCGGTAACACGGTGGTGCTCAAACCCGATCCGAACACGCCATGGAACGCCACCCGGCTGGGTCGTCTGATCGCCGAGCGCACCGACTTCCCGGCCGGGGTGGTCAATGTGGTGCCGACGCCGTCCAACGAGGTCGCCGGACTGCTCGGCACCGACCCGCGCGTGGACATGATGTCGTTCACCGGGTCGACCGCCGTGGGCAAGCACCTCATGCGGGTCGGTGCGGACACCATGAAGCGCACATTCCTCGAATTGGGCGGCAAGTCCGCGATGATCGTGCTCGACGACGCCAACCCGGCCCATATCATCCCCGGTGCGATCGGGGCGTGCGTGCACGCCGGGCAGGCATGCGCGGCGAACACCCGGATGCTGGTGCACCGCAGCCTGTTCGATGAGGCCGTCACCAATGTGACGATGGCCTTCGGCGCGGTGCCGGTCGGCGATCCGGTACTGCCCACCACGCTGGTGGGCCCTTTGATCAGTGCGGCCCAGCAGAAGCGGGTGCTCGACGCGATCGCGGGCGCCCGCCGTGACGGAGCGGAGATCGTGGTGGGCGGCGCTGTGCCACAGGGGTTGCCGGCTCATCTGGCCGGTGGCCACTTCGTGGCGCCCACGGTCATCGTCGGGGCGCATCCGTCGTCGTCGATCGCGCAGGACGAGGTGTTCGGTCCGGTCCTGGTGCTCATCCCGTTCGACGATGACGACGAGGCGGTACGGCTGGCCAACGACAGCGCTTTCGGTCTGGCCGGAGCGGTGGTGTCCACATCGTCGGAGCGTGCGATGGCTGTGGCACGCCGGATCCGGAGCGGCGCCGTCGGTGTCAACGGCGGCATGTACTACGGAGCCGACGCTCCGTTCGGCGGCTACAAGAACAGCGGCGTCGGCCGGCAGTGCGGTATCGAGGGCTTTGCGCAGTACACCGAGACCAAGACGATCGGATGGCGGCTGCCCCGGCAGTCCGCAGTGCAGAACGATGCCACGAAGAGGTAGGACGGACAACAAGGTTGCCGTCGTCGGCCGCGGCGCTGGTTAGATGACCGGTTCGAAGGTGACGGGGATGGCGGTGGGTGAGCGGAACGGTTGCCCGAAGATATGCGGATCGGTACTGGTGTCGAGTTCGATATCGGTGACACGGTTGAGCAGGCACTCCATCGCCACCCGGGTCTCCATCCGGGCCAGGTGCAGGCCCAGGCACGTGTGCTCGCCGGCGGCGAAGGTGATGTGCGGCACCCGCGTGCGGAAGATGTCGAATTCTCCGGGCCGCTCCCAACGGGTTTCGTCGCGGTTGGCCGAGCCGATACATACGTCGATCACGGCGCCCGCGGGCAGCTTCACCCCGTCGAGCTCGGTCTCGACATTGGCCGAACGTTGCACGGTGGTCAGCGGTGTCTCGAACCGCAGAGCTTCCTCGATGGCCTGGCCGAGCAGTCCCCGGTCGGCCTGGACGGCCGCGAACTGCTCGGGATGGGTCAGCAGCAGATACAACAGATTGCCCGAAGAGCGGTAGGTGGTCTCCAGTCCGGCGGGCAGCAGCAGTCGCAGGAAGGAGTAGATGGCCTCGTCGGTGAGCTTCTCGCCGGAGACCTCGGCGGTCACCAGGTCTCCGATGATGTCGTCGGTGGGTGCACAACGGCGAAGTTCGATCTGGTTGAGGAAGTAGTCCTTGAGCGCCGCGGACGCCTCGAAGGCGCGCTGGTATTTGACTGTGTAGCTGATCAATTCGACGGCACGCGCGCGGAACCAGGCCAGGTCCTCTTCGGGCAGGCCCAGCAGTTTCGAGATGACGCGGGTGGGGAACTCGAAGGTGAAATCGCGGACCAGGTCCGCGCGCCCGGTCTCGATGAACTCGTCGATCAGCGCCTCGCAGATGGGCCGCACGATCTCGGGTTCCCAGCGGGCCAGCGACTTCGTCTTGAATGCCGTGGTGACGAGGTTTCGATGGTCCCGGTGCGGCTTGCCCTCCATGGCCAGGATGGACGGTCCGATGAACAGACCGATGGTGGCGTCGTAGATCTTCGAATTGAAGGACTTGCCGTCCCGGAAGACGGTGCTGACCGCATCGAACGACACCGCGGCGAATTGATGCTCGGCGCGCAGAGACTCGGGGGTCTTGCGCCAGTCCATGACACTGCCCTCGAACACGCCGTTGCGGGCGCGGTGGTACGCGAACAGGGGATACGGATCCCGCAAGAGGTTGAAGGATCCGCCCAGGACGTCCGGGGTACCGGTCGGATCCTCGATCTGGCTTTCCACGCCTGCTCCCCGCGTTGGTGCGATCGTACGAAATCGCTATTACGGTAAAGATTACAGTAGAGCGTGCCGTCAGGGCGAAACACCTCGCTTTCCAGCGGGGATGTCGTTGGACGGTGTCAGCGTCACGGGACGGCGCGGGCTGCTACCGTGGCAGCCACCGGGAGGGAGTGGGCAGATATGGGCACGACCGACGAACGGGTGAGTGGACAGGTGGACATGCGTGCCCTGCTGGACCGTCAGCGGCGCTCCTTCATCGCCGACGGACCGCCGGACGTCGCGGTCCGGCGACACCGCATCGACCGGTTGTTGGCGCTGGTGCTCGACAACACCGACGAGTTCGCCGACGCGATGGCCGCCGACTTCGGCACGCGGTCCCGGTCGGCATCACTGTTCACCGAAGTCGTCGGGATCATCCCGGTGATCGAACACACCAGAGCCCACGTGGCGCAATGGATGCGGGCGACCAAGCTGATGCGTGCCGCCCGAGTGGCGGGCCTGCGAGCCGAGGTGGAGCCGGCGCCGCTGGGTGTCGTCGGCATCATCGGTCCATGGAACTTCCCGCTGAATCTGGTGGTACTGCCGGCCGCTGCGGCGTTCGCCGCAGGAAACCGGGTGATGATCAAGATGTCCGAGATCACCTCGCACACAGCAGAGGTGATGTGCGCGAAGGCACCCGACTATTTCGACGAGACCGAACTGGCCGTACTGGTCGGTGGCGCCGACACGGCCGCGGAGTTCTCGACACTGCCGTTGGATCACCTCTTCTTCACCGGCTCGCCCGGGGTCGGCGCACTGGTGCAGCGCGCTGCATCGGAGAACCTGGTCCCGGTGACCCTCGAACTCGGGGGCAAGAACCCGGTGGTGGTGGCGTCCGACGCCGATATCCGCCGCTCTGCCACCCGGATCGCTCAGGCACGCATGGTCAACGGCGGACAGGTATGCGTCTGTCCCGATTACGTCTTCGTGCCAGATCACAAGATCGGCGAATTCGTCGACGTCGCCCGCCAGACGTTGCGCACCATGTTCCCGTCGATCGTCGGCAACGGCGATTACTGCTCGAGCGTCAACGACGCCAACTTCGACCGGGTGGTCGGGCTGATCGACGATGCGCGCACCCGCGGGGCTACGGTGGAAGCCGTTGCGCCGCCGGGAGAGTCGCTGCCGGACCGGACGAGCCGCAAGATCGCACCGACCATCGTGCGTGATATCGACGACACGATGAGGATCGCCCGGGAGGAGATCTTCGGACCCGTCCTGGTGGTGCACGGGTACGCCACGCTGACACAGGCGATCGACTACATCAACGCCCGCCCCGCGCCCCTGGTGGCCTACTGGTATGGACCCGACGGTACGGCGTTCCGGACCTTCGTGAGCCACACCCGCAGTGGTGGTGTGGCCCGCAACGACTTCGCCGCGCAGATGATTCCGTCGGCGGCACCATTCGGTGGCGTCGGGCGCAGCGGTATGGGCGCCTATCACGGCAAGGCCGGCTTCGATGCGTTCAGTCACCAGCGCACGGTGGTGGGTACCGACCTGCCGTTCAGCATGACCGGCAGCGCGGCGCCGCCGTTCCGGCGCGGAATGCGGATGTACGCCGACGCCACCCTCGCCATGGCGCGCCGGCGCACCCATCGCAGGCTCAGGAATCAGTGATCGCCTGCTCGCGGGCCCACCGGTAGTCGGCCTTGCCCGCCGGGCTGCGCTCAACGACCGGCCGGAACACCACGGCCTTGGGCAGTTTGTAACGCGCGATGGACTTCTCGGCGTGCCGGATGAGCTCTTCGGCGTCGACGTGGGCGCCGTCTGCCAGCGCAACCACCGCGACGACCTCGGAGCCCCACCGCTCACTGGGCCGGCCGGCGACCACGACATCGGCCACCGCGGGGTGCGAGGCGATCGCGGATTCGACCTCTTCGGCGAAGATCTTCTCGCCGCCGGAGTTGATGGTCACCGAATCCCGGCCGAGCAGTTCGATGGCACCGCTGTCCAGATGGCGAGCACGGTCACCCGGCACCGCGAAGCGCACGCCGCCGATGACGGGGAAGGTCGCCGCCGTCTTGGCCGCATCACCCTTGTAACCCAACGGGACGTAGCCACGCTGGGCCAGCCAGCCCAGACCGTCGTGCGCCGGCGGCAGCACGGAACTGAGATCCTCGGCCACCACACAGGTATCGGGTCCCGCATTGAAGATGCCGGTCGAGACGGCGCCGGGAGCCGACATGTGGCTCATCTGCGCACCGGTCTCCGAAGAGCCGACGCCGTCGATCACGATGAGTCCCGGTTTGGCGTCGATCAATCGCTGCTTGACGTACGGAGTGAGCTGCGCGCCACCGTTGGCGACGACAGCCAGGCTGGAGACATCTGCGGCGCCGTCACGCAGACCGGTTTCGATCGCGGTCAGCAGCGGCCGGGCCATGGCATCGCCGACGACGGTGGCCACCAGCACCTGTTCGCGCTCGATGGTGCGCACCACATCATCGGTGTCGAAACGATCGACGATGCTGGGGAAGGCCAGCGTCTGGCCGGTGGTGATCGCCGTCATGGCGGCCCACTGGGCGGCGCCGTGGATGAGCGGCGGCAGAATCAGCAGTTTGGTGCCGGGGTTCTCGGCCGCCCGTCGCGCGATCTCGTCGACCGAGCCGGCCTGCTCGCCGGTCACCATGTTGCGGCCGCCGAAGGCGGTCATGAAGATATCGTGCTGGCGCCACAAGACGCCTTTGGGCATGCCGGTGGTGCCACCGGTGTAGAGGACGTAGAGATCGTCGGGGGAGGGCTGCACCGGGGGTGCCGGGACATTCTCGGCGACAATCGACTCGTAGTCGACCGCGCCGTCGAGCAGCTCATTGCCGGAACTGTCCGCGATCTGGATGAGCACCTTGAGGTTCGGCAGCTCAGCCCGGATCTCGGCGACCCGGGGTGCGAACGCCGCGTGATACAGCAATGCCGAAGCCTCGGAATCGGCCAGCAGATACTGTAATTCGGTTTTGACGTAACGGTAGTTCACGTTGAACGGCGCCACCCGGGCGCGGAAGGAGCCCAGCAGTCCTTCGACGAACTCCGGCCCGTTGTACGCGTAGATGCCGAGCAGATCCTGGCCCACCTGATGGCCGGCCAGCGCATCGCGGTCGGTGTGGCAGCCCAGACCGCGCGAATGCAGGTAGGCCGCCAGCCGATTCGACCGGCCCACGATATGGCGGTAGCTGTACCGGCGGTCGCCCTGGCTGACCAAGGTGCGGTCCGGTATTGCGGTTGCGACCGATTCGGCCACGGCAGTCACGGTGAATTGCGTTGCTACCTCAGGCATGTGTACTCCAGGTCGCGATCAGATCGTCGGTGGTGGTGACGGTGGCAAGTAGGGACAGGCTGTTGTCGATGACGGCCGCACCGTACTCGGCCGGGAATCCCGCTACTGCGTCGCGCGGGAGCACGACCCGGTAGCCGGCGTTCACGGCGTCCATCACGAGGTTGGGGATGGCGATGTTCAGCGAGACGCCGACGGCGACGATGGTGGTCACACCCAGATTGCGCAGGATCGCGTCCAGATCGGTGCCGCCCATCGGGCCGACGCCGTGCCAGCGTGACAGCACCAGATCGGCGGGCTCCGGGCCGAATTCGGGCAGCAGAGTGGCACCGGCGCTACCGGGGATGATGTCGACGGAGCGCTTACCCGCGGCGAACAGCCGGGCATTGTGATTGGAGCCCAACCCATCCGGGCGGCGCTGCACCAGGCAGTGCACGACGTGGTGGCCGGCGGCACGGGCCGCGGGCAGCAACCGGGCGATGTTGGGCAGTGCCACCCGCCGCGCCTCCTCGGCGAGCAGGGCCAGCCCGGCGTCGGGCCCGACCACCGCACCCTGGAGTTCCTGGGTGACGACGGCCGTGGTCACGCGTCCGCGCCGACCTCGTAGAACTGGGTGGCCCACTTACGCATGGCCATATAGGGTTTCGCATCTATCTTGGACAGCGACGGCCGTTCGACGTATTTCTGATAGCGCCAGATCTCCAGGTCGTCCCAGACGGTGACGAGGTACTGCTGCTCCACCCGCTTACGGACATCCTCGGGTGGGATATCGGAGGTGTCGCCGGGTTCTTTGGGCCACCAGATCGAATAGAACATGTTCGACACCTGGTCGTCGACGGGTGTGCACGCGAAGATCAGCCGGTGGTTGGCGGCACCTTCGAAGACGCTGATGGCGAAGCCGAGGCCGGAGAAGTGGCTGTGGATGTAGAGCGCCATCCGGTCGGGGTCGGCACTGCGCGCGTCGGGCCACCCGGTGAGGAACCGCCATTCGTTGTCCACCACCTTCCAGTCCAGGCACACCGGCGTGACCGTGGCGCGGTGCACATAGCGGAAATGTGCGCTGTCGGGCCCGTTTTCGGCGACGATCTGCGGATGCACCGGCTCGTTCTCGGCGAACCGGGAGAATTCGGGGAACGGGCGATAGTACCTGTCCGGGTCGGTGGGGAACTGGGGGAACTTGTCGAAGATATCGGGCAGCTCCCACTGCGGCGCCGCCCCGTGCGGTTGATGCCACATGAACACCACACCGTGTTGTTCCCGCACCGGGTAGACACGCAGGCGGACTCCACGGTTGGGCCGGTCGGGTTGATAGGGGATGAACCTGTTGGTGCCGTCGGGTCCCCAGCGCCACCCGTGGAAGGGGCACTCGACGCAGTCGCCGACGATCTTGCCGCCGTGGCCCAGGTGGGCGCCGAGATGCTTGCAGTGTGCCTCCATCAGGTGCAGTTCACCCGACTCGTCCCGCCAGGCCACCAGGTCCGCACCGAAGTATCGGAGGGCTCGGGTTTCGCCGGTGAGGAACTCCGCCGACCAGCCGATGACGAACCAGCCGGTGACCTTCCAGGTGAACGGAACCTTCACGACCAACCTCCGCGATCCGGCCAAGATACTGAACAGCTTACAGTAGTATCATCCGCAATTGCCGTGAAATGCAAAGGAGCGCGATGCCAGGGTTGTTGACCGACAAGGTCGCGTTCATCACCGGAGCGGCACGTGGTCAAGGACGTGCGCACGCGGTCCGGATGGCGAAAGAGGGTGCGGACATCATCGCGGTCGACATCGCCGGACCCCTGCCGCCGAAGGTGCCCTATCTGTCGGCCACGCCCGATGAGTTCGCGGAGACGGTCGATCTGGTGAAGGCGACCGGGCGGCGGATCTTTCACCGCGCGGTGGATGTGCGGGACTTCGAGGGCCTGAAGTCCGCTGTCGACGACGGTGTCGCCGAACTGGGCCGCCTCGATGTGATCGTCGCCAACGCCGGCATCACCATCCCCGAGGCCTGGCATGACATCACCCCGGAGTCCTTCCGCGACGTCATCGACATCAATGTCACCGGTGTATGGAACACCGTCCAGGCGGGTGCGCAGCACATCATCGACGGCGGCAATGGCGGCTCGATCATCCTGGTGAGTTCGCTCGCGGGCGTGAAGATGCAGGCCTTCATGGTGCACTACACCGCCAGCAAGCACGCTGTCACCGGGATGGCGCGTGCGTTCGCCGCCGAGCTCGGCAGGCATCGCATCAGGGTGAACAGCCTGCATCCCGGCCCGGTGCCCACCGCGATGGGTTCTGGAGACATGCTGGTGGCGTTGAGCAAGGCGTTTGAGACGAACCCCACGCTGGTGCAGATGGGGACCCCGTTCACTCCGGACTGGGGCGTCGAACCCGAGGATGTCGCCGCGTCCGCGGTCTGGCTGGCTTCTGACGAGGCCCGCCACATCACCGCCGTGGCGCTGGCGATCGACAACGGAATGGCACAGTTCTGATATGGACGACCTTGAGGCAATTCGCCGACTCAAGGCGCGGTACTGCCGGTTCCTCGACACCAAGGACTACGAGGCGTGGAAGGGGTTGTTCGCTCCCGATGTCGTGGTGAGGCTGGACATGGCGATCTCCACCGGTGGAGCCGACGGTCAGACCGCACCCGATCTGAACGGACTGGACGAGTTCGTGCCGGTGGTGCTCGGCGGTGTCGAGCACGCGCAGACCAAGCATCATGTGCACACCCCGGAGATCGACCTCACCTCCGACACCACCGCATCGGCCATCTGGGCGATGGAGGATCTGCTGTTGTTCCCGAACGGGGGCGAACTGTTCGGGGCCGGCCACTATCACGAGACGTACGAGAAGCGTGCGGGCACATGGGTGATCACCAGCCTGCATCTGACGCGCACCATTCTGCGGTTCACCGCGGGCAGTGCCGGCAGCTAGCCGCGCGGCGGAATTGCGCAATGCCGATGCCGCCGGTGGCGACCGGTTCCCGCAGTCGGTCAGGGCGCCGGTGCGTAGCTTGAGATCAGCCGTGCCCGAACGCGGTTGATCTCGGCGTCGAGATCGTGATCCTCGGGCACCACGATCCACTGGTAGGCGATCCCGAAGACCGACGCGGTGATGTCCTCCCGTGCGCTGTCGATATCGATATCGGGCCGGATCGATCCGTCGTCGATGCCGGTGCGCAGGCCGGCCTCGATCTTGCCGGCCGCTTCGCGCAGCTGGGTGCGGACGGCCTCGCGCAGCGGTGAGACGGTCTTGACCGCCTCGAACGCCGACACGAACATGGCCCGCATGAGCGCGGGGTCCACCGCGTGGATCTCCTGGATGCGCTCGAAATGCGCGAGCACCTGCGCCAGACCGTCGGCGTCGGGCTCCGGATCGGGGTTCAGCCGGGCCACATAGGTCTGCTGGAACGCCGTCAGGATGGCGTCCTTACTGCCGTAGCGGGCGTGCACCATGGCCCGGCTGTACCCGGCGCGTCGCCCGATCTCCGCCGCCGTCGTTGCCTCCCAGCCTTTTTCGACGATCAATTCGGCGGCCGCGATGAGCAGCCGCTGGGCGGACATCTCGACGCGTTCTGGTTGGGTCAGGCCCTGGGCGGGGGACGGCACCCTTGCATATTAGTGGGCCGACAACTAACTTAGTTGTTCAGCGTCAAATTTCCCGAAAGGTCGACGATGACTTCGGTGGTCCCGTCCGGTATCGGTGAGGTGACGGCGGCCTGGCTGTCGGAGGCGCTGCCCGGCACCGTCACCACCGCGCGGGCCGAGCGGATCGCCGAGGACACCGGATTCTCGGCGCTGCTCTACCGGTTGCAGTTGACCGGGACCGATGTTCCCGAGACCGTGATCGTCAAACTTCCCGCGGAATCGGAGGCGCGCGGCGGTATGGCGCTGCTCGGCGGATACCGGCGAGAGTTCGACTTCTACCGCCACATCGCAGCTGTGGCGCCGTTGTCCGTCCCGGCCTGTCACGCCGCGCTGATCTCGGGCGACGATTTCGTGCTGGTGCTGGAGGACCTGCGGGACTGGGAGAACGCCGACCATCTCGCCGGCCTGTCGTTGCCACGGGTCCGGACCGCCCTGAACGCACTGGCAAGCCTGCACGCGTGGTCCGAGACGGATGCCGAAGAGGCTTCCCTGCAACGCTTTCCGGTGATCGATGATGCGCTGACCAGGAATTTGTTCCTACCCGCCTTCACTCCCGGCTGGCAACTGTATCTGGACAAGACCGACCAACCGGTGCCCGACCAGGTGGCCCGGTTCGCCGAGCGGTTCGGTGAACTGGCGCCGCAGGCGCTGACCGCGCTGACCGAACGGGCGATGTTGCTGCACGGCGACATCCGCGCCGACAACATGTTCTTCCGCGACGACGCTCTCAAGATCGTCGATTTTCAGTTGACGGTGCGCGGAGCCGGGGCGGCCGATATTGCCTACCTGGTCAGCCAGGGCCTGCCGACCGAGGTGCGCCGGGGCAAGGACCCTGACCTGGTGCGCGAATGCGTGACACAACTGAAATACCATGGAGTCGACGACTATTCGTTCGAGCAGGCATGGCGGCACTACCGATTCGGCGTCGCCCTTCTGATGTACATGCCGGTGGTCGCCCTGCTCACCTGGGATATCGTGCCCGACCGGTCGAGGCGGCTGTGTGTGACGCTGATCGACCGCGCCGTCGCGGCTATCGAGGACACCGGTGCGCTGGAAGAGTTCCGGTGAGATCCGCACGGCAAGTGGTGGAGCAGTACAACCTGGTGGTGTGGAACGAACGTGACTTCGCGCTGGCCGAAGAACTGCTGGGCGAGCATGTGGTCCGGCACGACGTCGGGGAGTCCACCACCCTCACCCACGCCGAAGCGGTCCAGCGGGTGGTGGACCACTGGGCGATGTTCGACACCATCCGGTTCGACCTGAACCTGGTGGTGGCCGGCGATGACGGTGAGCACGTCGCGATCGTCTACCAGTCTCCGATGATGCTCAAGGACGGCGCCGCGACCACCATCAGCAGCATCGAGATCTTCCGGGTGCGCGACGGCCGTATCACCGAGGTGTGGAATTGTGGCTACAAGCACGGAGTTTGGGCGTGATGTCCGGCGGTCAGGAGCGAAGCGACATGGGGATTGGCACAGCGGTACTCGACGAACTCGGCTACTACCTGCTGGCCGGCGCCGGGGGTGAGGGTCCGGCGACGCTGATGGACGAGGCGCGCCGGGGCGAGGAGCTCGGATTCGGTACCGCGTTCATCTCCGAGCGCTGGAACGTCAAGGAGGCCTCGTCGCTCACCGGTGCCGCGTGCGCGGTGACGAACCGGATGCAGATCGCCACCGCCGCCACCAATCACCACACCCGTCACCCGTTGATCACCGGATCCTGGGCCACCACCATGCACAAGCTGTCCAGGGGCCGGTTCACCCTGGGCATCGGGCGCGGGATCGCGGCCATCTACCACGCCTTCGGGGTGCCCGCGGTGACGACCGCGCAGATGGAGGACTTCGCGCAGGTGATGCGTCGGCTGTGGCACGGCGAGGTGATCTTCAACCACGACGGGCCGATCGGCAAGTACCAGGTGCTGTTCCTGGATCCCGATTTCCGGGAGGACATCCGATTGGCGATCGTGGCGTTCGGACCCCAGACGCTGGCCCTGGGTGGCCGCGCCTTCGACGATGTCATCCTGCACACCTACTTCACACCGGAGACATTGCAGCGCGCGGTCAACACGGTCAAAGACGCCGCCGAGCAAGCCGGCCGAGATCCCGCGAGCGTGCGGGTGTGGTCATGTTTCGCCACTGTCGGCGACCACCTACCCGAGGAACTGCGGTTGAAGAAGACCGTTGCCCGCCTGGCCACCTACCTCCAGGGTTACGGTGATCTCCTGGTCGCCACGAACAAGTGGGATCCTGCTGTGCTGCAACGCTTCCGCCAGGACGCCGTGGTCACCTCGATCCCCGGCGGAATCGACCACAAGGCCACCGCCGCGCAGATCGAGCACATCGCCACCCTGATCCCCGACGAATGGCTGGAGCCCTCGGCGACCGGATCGGCGCGCCAGTGTGTGGACCGGATCCGCAAGGAGTTCGGCTACGGTGCCGACGCGGTGATCCTGCACGGTGCGACCCCGGACGAGCTCGAACCGATCGTGACGGCCTACCGGCAGTCCTGAGTCTTCGGGCGCCGCCACACCAGCACCGCCTCAGGGCAGGATGACGGTGCGCTGCACCGGTTCGGCGGCCGCCTGGCGGGCCCGCAGTCCCCGTCGCAACGCGTCGAGCAGTTGGTCGCGGGTCTCGCGCGGGTCGATGAGTTCATCGAAACCGAGATGCCCGGCGGACCGGAACGAGGCCGTGAGCTCTGCCTCACGCAGTCTGGCGGCAAGATTCTCCTCGGCGTGCGAGGCCTTCGACAGCGCCGCCGCACTCATGGCGCCCATGGTGGCGCCGGGGAAGGCGAAGGTGGCCTCTTGCCCGTCGAATCCGAGCAGGGACATCACCATTGAGCCGAAGCCGTACGCCTTGCGTAGCGTGACATGCAGTTTGAGCGTGGTGGCGGCGGTCTGCGCGGCGAACATCCGGGCGCCGGCCCGCAGCACACCGGAGCGCTCCGAGCGGCTGCCGGGCAGCATGCCCGGGTTGTCGGCGAAGAACACGATCGGCAGATGGAAGGAATCGGCGACCATGATGAAATGTGCTGCCTTGTCGGCGGCATCGGCATCGATGGATCCGGCCAGCACGTTGGGCTGGTTGGCGACCACGGCGACCGGATGCCCGCCCAGGTGTGCCAGTGCGCAGATGATGGCCTTGCCGAAATACGGCTGGACCTCGAACCAATCGGTGTTGTCGAAGACGACGTCGAGCACCGAGCGCATGTTGTAGACGCGCCGATTGTCGCGGGAGATGATGTCCAACAGCTCTGGGGTCGGTCGGGGCGCGGTCTCCCCGTCCTCTGCGATGTCCTCTGCGACCTGTTCCGGATAGGACCACGCGCTCGACGGGAAGTACGACAGGTAGCGCCGGATGTCGTCGAGGACGGCCTCGTCGTCTTCGCCGAGGTTGTGGACCACTCCGCTGTAGAGGGCGACGTTCGGTCCGCCGAGGTCTTCCTTGGTGATGTCCTCACCAGTGGACTCCTTCACGACCGGGGGACCCGCGGTGAAGATGGCGCCCTGGCTGCTCATGATGCGGAAGTCGCTCACCGGCGCCACCAGTGCGCCGTGTCCCGCCGACGGACCGAGCAGAGCGGCCACCGTCGGCACCCGGCCAGAGCACTGTGCCTGGGCCAGCAGATCGGTGGGGGTACGTCCGTACCGCTCGCCGCTGGCGCGGTGGCCGGCGCCCTCCAGCAACATGACCAACGGAATCTTGTCGCGCAGAGCGAGTTCGGCCACCCGGTACCGCTTGGCGTTACCCGATGGTCCGATGCTGCCGGCCAGGGTGGTGAAATCCTCGGCGCCCACCATCACCGGTGCGCCGTTGATCAGCCCGGAGCCGGTCACGATGCCGTCGGCGGCGATATCCTCGCCGGCGAGCATGCCGAGTTCACGGAACGAACCCTTGTCCAGCAGGCGGTCCAGCCGGGCGCGGGCGTCGAGCTTGCCCTTGGCATGGTGCTTGGCGACCCGCTCGTGGCCACCCATGCCGAGTGTGTGCCGTCGTCGGCGATCGAGATCGTCGAGGGTTTCCTGCCAGTCCGAAGCGTTCGCCATCACCCGTCCTTGTCTGTGGCGTTGACCATACTGAATTGCTTACTGTAGCGTCCCCAGCATGGGTAACCGCGCCCGGCTCGCCATTGATCGGGGCATCCCCAGCGACCTGCATGAGGTGCCCACTGTGGCGCGCACGCTGGAGGAACAGGGCTACGACGGGTGCTGGACCGGTGAAATCAACCATGATCCCTTCCTGCCGCTCGTTCTTGCCGCCGAGCACACCACCAGGATGCAGCTCGGCACGAGCATCGCGGTGGCTTTCGCGCGCAATCCGATGATCGTCGCGGGTCTGGGCTGGGACCTGCAGTCCTATTCGCAAGGCCGATTCATCCTCGGTCTCGGCACCCAGGTACAGGCGCATATCGAAAAGCGGTTCAGCATGCCGTGGGGGCAGCCGGTGCGCCGGATGGGCGAGTTCGTCGCTGCGGTGCAGGCGATCTGGGCCTCCTGGCGCGACCACAGCAGGCTCGCCTTCGAGGGTGAGTTCTATACGCACCGGCTGATGACCCCGATGTTCACCCCGGAGCCGCATCCGCATGGCCTGCCGAAGATCTTCCTGGCCGCCGTCGGCGATGCGATGACACAGTTGTGCGGTGAGGTGGCCGACGGGCTCATTGCGCACGCCTTCACCACCAGGCGTTACCTCGACGAGGTGACCGTCCCCGCGGTGCAGGCAGGGTTGGCGCGGTCCGGTCGGGACCGTTGCGCACTGGAGGTGTCCTGCCCGGTCTTCGTCGTGACCGGCGAGACCGAGGAGCAGTTCGCCGCCGCGGCCGGCGCGCACCGCAAGCAGATCGCCTTCTATGGATCCACCCCCGCCTACCGCCGGGTGTTGGACCTGCACGGCTGGGGCGACCTGCACACCGAGCTGCACCGCCTATCGCGGCTGGGGGAATGGGACACCATGGCCGGGCTGATCGATGACGAGGTGCTGAGGGCGTTCGCCGTGGTCGCACCGCTGCCGGAGGTGGCCGCTGCCTTGCGACAACGTTGCGCCGGGGTCATCGACCGCGTACTGCCCGGCTTCCCGGCCGGCCTGTCGGAGGCGGCGATATCTGATGTGCTGCAGGAACTTCGGATCTTGGCGAGGGGATAGAGTGTGGACAACATCAGCGGTCGCACGGTGGCCATCACCGGCGCGGCGCGGGGGATCGGCTACGCGACCGCGCAGGCGCTGCTCGCTCGTGGGGCGCGCGTGGTGATCGGCGATCGCGACGTCGCCGCCCTGGAGTCGGCGGTGACGTCACTGGGTGGGCGGGTCAGCGGTCACCCGCTGGATGTCACTGACCGCGAGTCGTTCTCGGGCTTTCTGGCCCACGTGCGCGCCGACGGCGGCCGGGTCGACGTACTGATCAACAACGCCGGGGTGATGCCGATCGGCGGATTCCTGGAGCAGGGGCAACGGGCGTTGCGCTCGGCGATCGAGGTCAACTTCTACGGCGTCGTCACCGGCTGTCAGCTGGTCCTGCCGGAGATGATCGAGGGCGGCCGCGGTCACATCGTCAACGTGGCGTCGCTGGCCGGCCTGATGCCGGTGCCCGGCCAGACCGTCTACGCCGCAACGAAATCCGCCGTGATCAGCCTGTCCAGTGCCATGTCTGATGAGTTCGCCGCCCGCGGTGTGCAGGTCAGCGTGGTGATGCCTCCGTTCACCCGCACCGAACTGATCTCCGGCACGGCGCAGACCAGGACGAACCGGCCCGTTGAACCCGAGGCCATCGCCGCGGCGATCGTCAAGACGCTCGACAGGCCCAAGACGCATGTCACCGTGCCCGGCGGAATCCGGTTCGTGCTCGGGCCGCTCGGTCTGCTCGGACCGCGGGGCCGGCGTTGGGTGGGCCGCCGGTTCGGCACCGACAAGGTGTTCCTGGAGTTCGACACCGCCGCGCGTCAAGGCTACGAAGACCGGGCTCAGGCGGCGCTCGGGGTGGTCGACGATGCGGATCGGGATACCCGGGATATTCAACGGTAGTGCTTACAGTAATAATGTCAGTCAATATCCCAGCAGCGAGGAGCCGCCGGTGAGCATGCCGACCATGGACGAGGCCGCAAAGGTTCTTGCGGACCCGAAGGCCTACACCGACGAAGCCGGGCTGCACGTCGTGCTCAGCCAGCTGCGCGCCAACGCTCCGGTGGCCTGGGTTGAGGTGGCGGACTACGCACCGTTCTGGGCGATCACCAAGCACGCCGACATCATGGAGATCGAACGCGCCAATGAGGTCTTCACCAACTCGCCGCGGCCGGTCCTGGTCACCCGAGAGGGCGACGAACAGCAGGCCGCGATCGGGATCAAGACGCTGATTCACATGGACGACCCGCAGCATCGCGATTTCCGGGCGATCGGGGCGAACTGGTTCCGGCCCAAGGCCATGCGCGCGTTGAAGGACCGCGCCGACGAGCTGGCGACACAGTTCGTCGACAGGATGGCGGCGCAGGGACCCGAATGCGATTTCGTCCAGCAGGTGGCGGTCAACTACCCGCTCTACATGATCATGACGCTGCTGGGTGTGCCCGAGGCGGACTTCACCTCACTGCTGCACTGGACCCAGGAACTCTTCGGCAACGACGACGAGGAATTCCAGCGCGGTACCAGCATGGCGGAACGTGGCCTGGCCCTGCTGGAGATGTTCCAGTACTTCACCGAGCTGACCGCCGCACGTCGAGCCAATCCGACCGAGGACCTCGCCTCCACGATCGCCAACGCCACCATCAACGGCGAGCCGCTCAACGATATCGAAACCGTCTCGTACTACGCCATTCTCGCCGCGGCCGGACATGACACATCGAGTGCGAGCATCTCCGGTGGTATGCATGCGCTACTCGAGCACCCGGAGGAACTGGCCCGGTTGCAGCAGAATCCGAGTCTGATGCCGCTGGCGGTCGAGGAGATGATCCGCTGGACCACACCGGTCAAGGAGTTCATGCGGACGGCCCAGCGTGACTATGAGATCCGCGGAGTGCGGATCGCGGCCGGTGACTCGGTGCTGTTGTCGTATGTATCCGGTAACCGCGACGACGAGGTGTTCGCCGATCCGTTCCGGTTCGATATCAGCCGGGATCCCAACAAGCACATCGCCTTCGGTTACGGCGTGCACTTCTGTCTGGGCGCGGCACTCGCGCGTCTGGAGGTGAACAGCTTCTTCTCCGCACTGGTACCGCGACTGGAATCGATCGAATTGGCCGGCACCCCGGAACACATCGCCACCACCTTCGTCGGCGGTCTCAAGCACCTGCCGATCCGGTACCGGCTGCGCTAGCAGCAGCGGGCGCCCGGGTTGGCGTCGGCGGCCGCGTGGCGCATCCGCCAGTACTCCCGCTCGCTGAGCACCGGCTCGCCGGGATGGGTGCGCCGACGGTGCTCGACGTAGCGCTGATAGTGGTTGTCGCCCATCAATGATGAGCAGTACCAACTGAATTTGTGGATGAGGGCGGTAAGGCGTCCCACTGTTTCTGCACCTCCTTTTCGGCGGCGGTCGGGATCAGGCCCGAGGGGGCGAACAGCCGGGACGGCACCGGATCATCGGCCGAGAGCGGCCGGCCGGCCCCGCGCAGGGTCCGCAGCGCCACCACGACGCCGGCCAGGAACACGATGAGCACCAGCACCGCGAAGATGATCGACAGGGTGCCCTGGATGAACGTGTTGCGGATGACGGCGTCGAGCTGATCGACATTCTTGGCGGCGCCGAAGGCCGTCTTGCCGGCGTCCTTCGCAGCGACGTACTGCGCGTGCTGGGTCCAGTAGCCCACCTTCGGATCGCCGGAGAAGATCTTCTGGAACGAGGCGGTCATCGTCACCGTCAGGTCCCACAGCAGCGGAACACCGGGGATCCAGGCCCACTTCACCAACCCGCGTTTGATGATCACCACCGTCACCACGGTCAGCGCGATCGCGGCGAGCAGCTGGTTGGCGATGCCGAACAACGGGAACAACGTGTTGATGCCACCGAGCGGATCGGTGACACCCATCAGCAGGATGCTGCCCCAGGCCGCCACCACGATGATGCTGCAGAGCCACGCGCCGACGCGCCAGCTCGGGTCGCGCAGGTTCTTCAGCGGCCCGCCCAGATTGGCCAGCCCGTCGGACAACATGAACCGGGCCACCCGGGTACCCGCGTCGACGGTGGTCAGGATGAACAGGGCCTCGAACATGATCGCGAAGTGGTACCAGAACGCCTTGAGGCTTGCGCCGCCGAACACCTGGTGCAGCACCTCGGACATCCCGAAGGCCAGGGTGGGGGCGCCGCCGGTGCGGGAGACGATCGATTTCTCACCGACACTGGTGGCCGCGTCGGTGATCTCACCCGCGGTGATCGGCTGCCCGGACAGGCCCAGGCCGTTGACATAGTCGGCCGCGGTTTGTGCCGTGGTACCGGTCTGGGCCGACGGTGCGTTGATGACGAAGTAGAGGTGCTGGTTGAGGATCGCCGCGGTGATGAGCGCCATGATGGCCACGAACGACTCGGTGAGCATGCCGCCGTAGCCGATCAGCCGCATCTGAGATTCCTTCTCCAGCAGCTTCGGCGTGGTGCCCGAGGAGATCAGCGCGTGGAAGCCGGACAGGGCTCCACATGCGATGGTGATGAACAGGAACGGGAACAGTGCGCCGGCGAACACCGGGCCGGAGCCGCTGCTGGCGAAGTGCGAGACCGCCGGGGCCGCCATCAGCGGGCGCGCGAGCAGGATGCCGATGGCCAGCAGCACGATGGTGCCGACCTTCATGAATGTGGACAGATAGTCCCGCGGGGCCAGCAGCAACCACACCGGCAGCACGGAGGCGGCCAGGCCATAGACGATGATGCACCACGACAGCGTCACCTTCGACAGCGTGAACCAGTCTGTTCCCCAGTCGGTTTCGGCGACCCAGCCGCCGGCGACGACCGCGAGCAGCAGCAGCACCACACCGATCAGCGACACCTCCGACACCCGGCCGGGCCGCATGAAGCGCAGGTACAGCCCCATGAAAAGGGCGATCGGGATGGTCATGGCGATGGAGAACACGCCCCACGGGCTCTCGGCGAGGGCGTTGACCACCACCAGCGCCAGCACGGCGAGCAGGATCACCATGATCACCAGGACGCCGACGATCGCGGCGACGCCGCCGATGCTGCCGAGCTCGTCACGCGCCATCTGCCCCAGGGAGCGGCCGCGGCGGCGCACCGAGATGGACAGCACGAGGTAGTCCTGGACGCAGCCCGCGACCAACGCGCCCACGATGATCCAGATGGTGCCGGGCAGATAGCCCATCTGCATGGCCAGCACCGGCCCGACCAGCGGGCCCGCGCCGGCGATCGCGGCGAAGTGATGCCCGAACAGCACCCGCCGATCGGTGGGCATGTAGTCGGTGCCGTTCTCGAAGATCTCGGCCGGGGTGGCATGGTCATCGCGCGGGCGCACGATCTTGTTCTCGATCAGCCGCGCATAGAACCGGAAGCCGATGACGTAGGTGCAGATCGCGGCGATGACGAACCACACCGCGTTGACCGTCTCGCCGCGCACGAAGGCGATGAGCGCCCAGGCCACCGCGCCGAGCAGTGCGATGACGCCGAAGATGACGCGGTGCCGCACGGTGATCGGGGAGCGGTCGATGATCGCGACCGGCGGTAGATCCTGCTCCGTCCGGATATAGGTGATGTCACCCTTGTGCTCTTCGAGCCCACGCGCAGAAGGTGTAGAAGGTCCGGCCATACCCCGATCCTTGCATCGCGCAAATCCGGACTGTGACCGAACTGTGGAATTCCCGCGTCCGATCGTGGGTCCCGCCACTAGTCGACGCAGGGAATCTGCCCGTTGTCGATGGGTTTACCCGGGTTGGGCACGTCGGGCGTGTCTGGGCCCGACCCGGACACGGCCTCGGTGGATCCGGCCGCGGTGACGGTACCGGGTGGCACGTAGTCCGCGCCGAGGACGATCCGGATATGCCCGGCGCCGACAGCGTCATCGGGGGTGGGCGTGGAGTCGATACCGAGCAGCGTTCCGACGGCATGCACATCGGTCCCGGTGCCTGCGCCGCCGTCCACCGTCGTGGCGGTCGGATCCGCGGCCGTCGCGTTGCGGACGTCGCCGATATTGAAGCCCTTGGCGCGCAGGGCATCCGAGACGGTGGCCGCCAGTCCTTCGGTGCCGCCGGCGTTGATCACGTCGACGGTGCTGGTGGGCAGTGCGGTGAAGTCGGGCAGATCACCCGAGAAGGCGGCGCTGACCTCGGCCTTGATCGCCGCGGGGTCGATGATGTTGACGGCCTGGCCGTCGACATTGTCATAGCGCAGGACCGGCAGGGTCTGGAATTCGACATGGCCGCCCGCAAGCTCGGCCACCCGGCGGAACTGGTCCGCGCCCCAGCCGTTCGACAACACGATGTCCTTGTGCGCGACCCCGATGAGGCTCTGTAGCTTGCCGACATCCGCCAGCGCTCCGCTGTCCTGCAGCTGGCGCATCACCGATACCAGGAACGCCTGCTGGCGGTGGGTGCGGTCGAGGTCGCCGTTGTCCAAGCCGTGGCGTTGCCGGACGAACTCGACTGCCTGTTCGGCATCCAGAGTCTGGTTGCCCGCCGGGAAGTGGGCGCCCGAATAGTCGTCGGACACCGCCGAATTCAGGCACACCTGGACGCCACCGAGACTGTCGGCCAGGTCGTAGAAACCCGCCAGATTGATCTCGGCGAAATAGTCGATCGGGACCCCGGTGAGGCGTTGTACCACCTTCAGCGTCGCAGCCCGGCCGGCCTCACGCCCCTTGGACTCCAGTGTGGACTGATCGCCGACCCCGTCGTTGACGAGGGTGTCTTCGGCGGCGGCCTTGGTCAGGCCGTACGCCTCTTTTATCTTGATGTTGTCGTTACCGGGCACGATGCCGGTGACGTCCACATAGTCGTCGCGGGGAATCGAGAACGCCGTGACGTGATCGTCGGGGGAGATGTGGACCAGGATCAGCGTGTTGGTGTTGTAGCCGCCGGAATCCGAGTCGCCGGCGTGCAGCTTGTCCAGTAGTTCCTGGGGCAGGTCGTTGCCGTTCTGATCCTTGCGCGAATCCAGGCCGATCAGCAGGACATTCATGGCGCCGCCGGTGGAGTGTGCGGTGACACCCAGGGCGCCCAGCGCATCGGACACGGTGATACCGCCGACTGCGCGATACACCTGCCACCAACCGGCACCGGTCAGCACCAGGACGAGCGCTGAGAAGACGCCGATCGCTTTACGAATCATTGCGTGGTCATCTCCGCGGCGGGGTCGGCATCACCGAGATGATCGCACCCGTAGCTGTGAGCATCCTCGCAGCGTGCTGGGGGTTGCGGGGTCAGTCGGCCCGCTGGAACAACGCCCGCACGGTGTCGATGGTGTCGGCCTCACCGGCCGTCTTGTCGTCCCGATAACGCAACACCCGGGCGAACCGCAGCGCCATTCCGCCCGGATACCGCGTCGAACCCTGCACGCCGTCGAAAGCGATCTCGACGACCTGCTCCGGGCGTACCTCGACCAGATAACCGTCGGTGCCGTGGACGGCCAGCTCGGTGAACCGCCGGGTCTGCCAGTCCAGCGTGGCGTCGGTCATGCCCTTGAAGGTCTTACCCAACATCACGAATCCGCCCGTCGCCGGATCTCGGGCCCCGAGGTGGATATTCGACAGCTTGCCGGTGCGCCGACCCGAGCCCCATTCCACGGCGAGCACCACCAGATCCAGGGTGTGCACCGGTTTGACCTTCAGCCACCCGGACCCGCGGCGACCGGCCTCATACGGTGCGGTCGGCGATTTCGCCATCACCCCTTCGTGCCCCGCGCTCAGCGTGGCATCCAGGAACCGGGCCGCTGCAGCTGGATCGGCGGTGATCAGCCGGTCCACCCGCTGCGCGGCGGGTACCACCGCGTCGAGGACGGCCAGACGTTCGGTGGTCGGCAGATCGAGCAGATCGGTGCCGTCGTGATGCAACAGGTCGAAGAAGAACACCGATAACGGCGGTTCGCCTCGACCGGTCGTGCCGAACCGCGAGGCGGTCACCTGGAACCGGTGCGGGCGTCCGTCCGGCCGTAATGCGATGGCCTCCGCGTCGGCAATGAGATCGGTGACCGGCAGGGCGCGTGCGGCCGCGACGACCTCCGGCAGGCGCGCGGTGACCTCGTCGAGGCTGCGGGTGTACACCGTGACGTCGTTGCCGCGACGGTGGATCTGAACCCGGGCGCCGTCCAGCTTCGTCTCGAAAACGGTGTCGCCACCCAGTTTTTCGAGAGCGTCACCGACACCGGTCGCGGTCTGTGCGAGCATCGGCCCGACCGGGCGTCCGACGGTGAGGGTGAACCGGACCAGACCGGCGGCGCCCTCGGACAGTGCGGCGACGGCGACCGCGGACAGGTCGCCGGCCAGCATCGCAGCCCGGCGGACGTCGGCGGCGGGTACCGCGGCGGCCCGGGCGATGGCGTCGGCCATCACCCCGGCGAGTGCACCCTGACGCAGTTCGCCGGACAGCAGCCGCCGTAGGAAGGTCTGTTCGGCGCCGGTGGCCGCGGTGAACAGCTCGGCGAGCAGCTGGGTGCGCAGTGCCTGCGAACCTTTGCCGGTGGTGGTCTTGATCCTGCTGAGGGTGTCATCGACGCCGGACACCGTCAGCTCCGGCACGGCGGCGGGTTCGGGCAGCACCTTCAAGGCGGCCCACCCGACACCGATCTGGCGCTGCGGAAGCTCACCCGCCAGCCAGGACACCACGATGCCGACGTCGCCGGGATCGGAGTGGGCCAGCAGCGTGGCCACCCGCGCCGCTTTGGCCAGCCGCGAGGACGACGCCCCCACCTCGGCCGAGGCATCCGCCACTGCGCTGAGCAACATGTCTCCACGGTGCCACGAGGCACAGACAAGTCGGGACTTTCGGCCCTGTGTGCGACGCCGCCGGGCGCGCAGAGTGTCACCAGGAGCGAGAGAGGCGGCGAACATGTCGAACACACACGAGCTGGATGTGCTCAACCGACGGCAATGCCTGGACCGGTTGCAGAGCACCCGCGTCGGTCGGCTCATCTTCACCGAGGGGGCGCTGCCCGCGGTGCAACCGGTGAATTTCCGGCTGTGGCATCACGATGTGGTGATCCGGGTCGCCGGCGGAGGCAAACTCGCCGCTGCAGCCGACCATCAGGTGGTGGCCTTCGAAGCCGATGACCTGGACCAGGACCTCCGTTCCGGATGGAGTGTGACCATCGTCGGCCATGCGGAGCCCATCACCGATATCGATGAAATAGTCGAGGTGGCAGGTACTTTCGTCACGCCGTGGGTAACCGGCCGGCGCGACCACTTCATTCGGATCAAGACCGAGCAGATGACCGGGCGTGAGTTCCGCGACCCGGCCAGCCCGCACTACCACGCGGCCGCCGTGTCGGAGTCCGCTCAGTAACCGAGCACCGCGTGGCCGGTCCGGGTGGACTGTTTCGTGCCGGTCAACCCAGTGGGACGGCAGTCATCTCGGTGAGCACGTTGAAGTCGAACCCGTCGGCTTCGGCCAGATACGTTCGGGGGGCGGTGTGTCCGGCGTCGAGGCGTTGCACGCCGCGAGCGCATTCGTATACCAGCGAATTCGACAGCGTGGTCATCACGTTCACGTCGAGGGTGCCCGCGGTACGCGCGAGCGCCGCCAGCAGATGCAATCCCTCGTAGCACGATTCACCCATAGTCCCCACCAACGGGGCGTCAGCGCCGAACCGGCGGGCATATCGCCCGACGAAGTCGAGACTGTCGGAGGTGCACAGGGACGAGAAATAGCCGGCGCCGACGTACAGGTCGCGGCAACTGTGATCGCCCGCGGCCAGCAGCATGTTCTCGTCCATCAGGGGTGTCAGGCGGACCGCCTTGGCGTCCAGTTCGCGTGCGGCGTACTGCCGATGGAATTCGACGGCGTCCTGCCCGACCAGCAGAACGACCACCGCCGTGGCGGTCGAGCGCTCGAGCCGGTCGAGCTGTGCGTCGAAACTCGACGTGCCCAGCGGAACGTACATCTCATCGACGAGGCTCCCGGAGCCTGTCGTGGCGAGATGCCCTCGGATGGTGTTCGCGGTGCCGCGTGGCCACACGTAGTCGTTGCCGACCAACGCCCAGCGGGAGATGCGCCTCTCCCCAGCGAGCAGTGTCATCGCGGGCAACAGCTGCGTCTCCGGCGTCTCGCCGGTGACGAAGACGCCCGGGCGCCGCTCACCGCCCTCGTACAACGAGTTGTAGATATAGGGGATCGCGCCACCGATGGCCGACGCCAGTGATTCCCGCACGGTGGACGTGTGTACGCCCGCGACCGCTTGTATCCTGCCTGCCATGGCGAGTTCAAGCACCTGCGCTCGAACTTTGTCTACCTGCGCGCCGCCGTCGACGTGCACGAGTTTCACCTCGCGGCCGAGTATGCCGCCCTCGCGATTGATCTCCTCGGCGGCCAGTTCCGCACACAGTTGCGCCGACGGACCGATGATCCCGAGTGGTCCCTGCAGCGGATTGACCACGCCGACGACGACGGCGTTCGATTCCGTCCGTGCGTTGCTGTTCATGCGGCCCATCTCCACCACCAGGTCGGGGTTGTCGTTCGATTACCCTGAACCACCCGCTACGGTAATCCACGGCGGGAGGTAACGACAGTTGGGAACCGTGAGCCAGGCTGCGCTGGCGTTGAGCGCGATTCAGAACTCGCTGCTGGAGCGGGTTCGTGAGGTGCTCGCCGCAGGGGGATGCACCCTGGAGGAGTGGCGGATCCTGGATTGTCTCAAGGACTCTGGGGCGCTCGCCATGTCGGAGATCAGCGAGACGACATCGATTCCGCCGTCGGCACTGACGAAGATCGTCGACCGCATGGTGGCCAACAACCTGGTGTATCGCCGGACGGACAACGTCGACCGGCGCAAGATCAATCTTCGGCTGACCTCGCGGGGCGCCAGTGCGTACCGGCAGCTGGCCGAAACCGTGGATCGCTGCGATCTGCTGTACGACCAAGACCAGTTGCAGAAGTTGACGGCGTTGTGCGACCTGGTGCGTGACGTGGCGGAGTCCGCCCCGAGCAAAGGCGGGATCCCGGCGTAGGGATCCCGCCGCCGGGCTCGGTCACCAGGCATAGATCTCGTCGTAGATCGCTGCGATGTCCTCGGCGTCGGGAACGAGCGGATTGTTGGCCGGGGACCCCGAGGCCAGGGCTTGCTCGGCCATGGTCGGGATGAGCCGATCCCAGTCGGTGCGAGCGATGCCATAGTGCTGGGGCGTCGGCACGGTGAGGTCGCGGCACAGTTCGGATATCCCCTCGACGAACTTCGCGGCGGCGACCGCGCTCGGATCGTGCTCGGTGGCCAGACCCATGGCACGGGCGCAGTCTGCGTACCGGTCGGCGGCACCGTCGATCGAGTACCGCGTCACCGCGGGAAACAGCATGGCATTTGAAAGACCGTGTGCCACATGAAAATGCGCGCCGATCGGCCTGCTCATGCCGTGGATCAGGGCGACGCTGGAGTTCGAGAACGCCATTCCGGCCTGCGTGGCCGCGATCATCATGGCCGCACGTGCTTGCTCGTCGTGCCCGTCGGCGACCACCCGCCGGATGTTCTGGCCGATCGCCCGGATGGCAAGCAGGCACAGACCGTCGGAGAACGCGTTGGCCTTGCGGCTGACGTAGGCCTCGACGGCGTGGGTGAGCGCGTCGATACCGGTGTCGGCGGTCAGTCGTGCCGGCATCGACATGGTGAGGCGGTAGTCGATGATCGCGGCGATCGGCAGGAACGACGTCCCGATGCAGAGCATCTTCTCGTCGGTGGCGCTGTCGGTGATGACGGTGAACTGAGTGGCCTCCGATCCACTGCCGGCCGTGGTCGGGATCGCCACGATCGGTAGCGCGGGACCGGTGTAGACGTTGGGCGCCTTGAACTCTCGCATCGGCTTGTCGTTGACGCCCAGCACGGCCAGTGCCTTGGCGGTGTCCATCGGGCTGCCTCCGCCGAATCCGACGACGCTGTCGGCGCGATGTGCAGCCAGCGCCGACTTGGCGGGGGCCAACGAGTCCGTGGTCGGATCGGGCACGGTGTCGGAGTACACGGCGACGCTCGCCCCGTCGGCTTCCAAGGCTGCGACGAGTCTGTCGACCTGGCCGGTGCTGACCAGGAACGCGTCGGTCACTATCAGGGGACGCCGGGCGCCGAGGTCGCTGAGCACTGCACCGGTCTGGTCGACGGAACCGCCGCCGATCCTCATGGTTCGCGGCACGGAAATGGCATGTGTCATAGGTGTCCTCGATCTCGATTGCTGACTCGGTTCGTAGCGGTCCGGGCCCGTGGCCCGCGCCGACCGACAAGGGACTCGGTATCAGCTTCATGGGCGAATATGCACCAGTCAACAGTCAGATCCGCACATTGCTCGTGCAGATCTGCACGACCAAGATGGGGGTCATGGAATCTGCCGACAACCTCCGCTATCTGCTCGAGGTGACGCGCTCGGGCTCACCGAGCGATGCCGCACGACGTCTCGGGGTGGACCGCACGACCGTGACCCGCCGCATCGCAAGCCTGGAGCGAGCGTCGGGAGAGCGGCTGTTCGATCGCTCCAGTGGTGCGTGGCAGTTGACCGACGCCGGCCGGCGGATGCTGCCGCATGCCGAGGCCATCGACGCTGCGGTCGTGTCGGCTTTTCGGGATTCCGATCGGCATCAGGGGCTGCGCGGACAGTTGCGGATTGTCGCGTCCGACGGGTTCGGGGCTTATCTGCTGACCCCCGGTCTGCTACCCCTGACCGACGAACATCCGGACCTGGAGGTCGCCGTGGTCACGGCCACCGCCCACGGTGTGCTCACGATGCGTGATTTCGATCTGGCCATCACGTTGGAGGAACCCTCGCCCCACGCGGGAGTGGTACGTCCGCTCGCCGACTATGAGCTGGGCCTGTATGCCGCCTCGGCGTACGTCGGCGAACATGCCGAAGTGCGCAGTCTCGGTGACCTCGCTTCGCACGTCGTCATCTGGTATGTCGAGGCCTTGCTCGACGTTGCCCCGCTGCGGTTCCTGGGTGGTCTGCTACCCGGTATCCGTGCCCGTGTGCAGACCACCAACATCACCGGGCATCACCACGCGGTACGCGCCGGTTTGGGTATCGCGCCGCTGCCCACCTATATCGGTGACGCCGACGACACGCTGACCCGGGTGTTGCCAACGGAATTCGCGGTCACCCGGCACTACTGGGAGGTCGTTCCCCGCGAGATATCGCGGCAGGCGCGCGTGCGTGCGTTGCGCGCCCTGTTGGACGACTTGGTCCTGGCGCATCCCCAGCTGAGGCCGCCCAGGCGCCGGTCACGCCTCGATGTGTCATCAAGAGAATAGTTTCTAGACATTTAAAATCCCACTTCAGTGAAGTGCACGTAACATCACCGAAACATACTGAGGAGTAGTTAACCGATACGTAACACAAATGTCTTCAGCGCTGATCGTGAACTGGCTAGCGTGTGCTTTCGATCACGAGCGGACCGGGACGCAGATTCCCGGCCGGAAAGGTGCACACGTGAAAGACATTCAGGTCGCCGCCGTTCAGTTCGAGCCGACTCTGTTCGACAAGCCGGGCAACATCGACCGTGTCGCAGAGCTCGTCACCCGCGCGGCCGCCGGAGGCGCCGAACTGATCACCGCTCCCGAGATGTGCACCACGGGTTACTGCTTCTTCGACCAGCGCGAGGCCGAGCGGATGGCAGAGCCGGTGCCCGGTCCCACCACGGACCGGTTCGCCCAGATCGCCCGTGAACACCACTGCTACATCGTGTTCGGGATGCCGGAGCGTGATGAGCAGACCGGCTTGCTCTACAACACCGCGGCGTTCGTCGGTCCCGATGGGTTCATCGGAAAGCACCGAAAGACGCACGCGTACATCGCGGAACCGAAGTGGGCGGCCCCCGGAAACCTCGGGCATCAGGTATTCGACACCGAGATCGGGCGCATCGCCGTGCTCATCTGCATGGACATCCACTTCGTCGAGACCGCACGACTGGCCGCGGTGGGCGGAGCCGAGGTGATCTGTCATCTGAGCAACTGGTTGGCCGAACGCACCCCAGCGCCGTATTGGATTTCGCGAGCCTACGAAAATGGTTGCTACGTCATCGAAAGCAATCGGTGGGGCTTGGAGCGGGGCGTGCAGTTCAGTGGCGGGAGCTGCGTCATCGCACCTGACGCCACCATTCTCGACCAGATCGATTCCGGCGACGGCCTCGCCACGGCGACCATCACCGTCGATGCTGCACACCAGGATTGGGCGGATCGTCCCGCACTCCGCGCGCGGCGGCCCGAACTCTACCGTCAGTTGCAGATCAACAGTTACCTGTGGAATCCGAAGGACTTCTTCGGTCTCTACGGCCACCGCGGACTGCCGGCGGGCAAATCGGCGACGGTGGCGGTGGCGCAATTCAGTCCGGCGCCCGATCTTGACGCCAATCTCGCCACGATCAGCCGGCTGTTCAGGTCGTCTGTCACCGAACGCGGTGCCGAACTCGTCGTCTTTCCGGAGCTGTCGCTGACCACCCGGGCGGTGACGCTGCAGGATCCAGCTGTCGGACAACTCATGCAGGCGGCCGCCGCGGCATCGGCGTGGCTGGTCGTGGGTCTCGCAGAGTCCGATCCCGTCGAGGGGCGGCAGTACAACTCACTGGTCCTGATCGGTCCCGACGGCATCGAGGCAGTGCACCGCAAGATCCACCTCCGAGACGGTGAACGTGCGCGGTTCGAAGCGGGGTCAGCCTGGACCTATGCAGACATCCCGCTCGGCCGCGTCGGACTACTGCACGGCGACGACCTCCTGTTACCGGAATCCGGCCGGATCCTGGCCCTCAACGCCTGCGATGTCATCGCGGGAAGCGCAGACAATCGCGAGCGAATCATGATGGGCCACAGCGGAAGCGCAGTCGCACAGAGCTATCCGATTCCCACCGGGCCGTCGTTGACGCACTGGCACCACATGCGGGTGCGAGCGGGTGAGAACAACGTCTACCTCGCCTTCGCGAACACCGTGGATGCCGACGGAGCCGGTGGGTGCTCGGGCGTGTTCGGTCCGGACACCTTCGCGTTCCCGCGTCACGAACAGGTGTTGGCCGGTCAGGAGGGTGTGGCCGCCGTGCGCATCGACACGAGAGATGCGGCCTCGGCCTACCCGTCGAACGTGGTGCGCCGCAAAGATCTCGTCACCATGCGCTTGCCGCACTGGTACGGCGCGCTGTCGGGCCCTGACGCGCCGGTGCGCGACGCCGGCGCCGAGCTCGTCGACTGGCGGGTTCACGAACCGAGCCCGGCAGTGATCTAACCCCGATGCCGCACGGGTGTGGACGCCACCGGCGGCGTCCACACGGTCCCGTCGTGTCAGCTCATGCCGACGGTCGCTACGTCACACCCAAAAATGGGTGTCCATCCGAAGAAGGTGAATCCTTGTCCCTCAAAAGCTATTTCCAGGGTCCTGCGACAAGTCTCGACGAGCAGGTCGAGAGTTATGCGACCACCCGCGTGCCCGACGATCAACGGTGGCGACGCCCCGCCGTGCTCCTCGTCCTGAGCGGCAACATCACGGCGATGTTCTGGTTCGCCCTGGGCGGCCAGATCGGCTTCCTGGTGGGCTGGCCGATGTTCCTGATTCCGGTGGCCTACATGGTGATCGGCGCGACGATCATCGGCGCGTTGGTGATGCGCATCGCCAGCCAGGAAGGCCTGTCGCTCACCTTGTTGTCGCGGGGCCTCGGCTTCGGCGCCAAGGGGTCGGCGATCGCCTCCATCGTGTACGCCGTCAACTATGTCTTCTACTTCGTCTTCGAGGGCAGCATCGTCTCGCACGGCCTGAGCCACCTTCTGGGTATCCCGATCGACTCGGGACAGGCGACGGTCGTCTTCGCCGTGATCGCCGCCGCAGCACTGTATTTCTCCTGGCGCGGAATGCACTCCATGAATCTGCTACAACGCTTCGGGCTGCCGATCTTCGTCATCCTGTTCGTGATCGGCATGGTGATGCTGGCCAATGGCTACGTGCTGGTGGGCCCGGGGGAGTGGGCGGCGCAGGGCGGGCTGACCGCGACGTCGATGTGGCAGGCGATGAGCCTCGCCAATGGCCAGGTGGTTTTCCAGGCGTTGATCGCGACCGACTACGGCCGGTTCGTCAAGCGTTCGGTCGGCTATGCCGGCACTGCGGGTCTCATGTTCGTCGAGCTGGCCATGATCGTGGTCGTCATGTTGTTCGGTGTGCTGCTCGGTTTCACCATGCTCGGGCACTTCGACGGTACGGATACGCAACGTCAGCTCTCGGCAACCGATCCCGGCCTGATCTTCGCGGTCGTGATGGGAGTCTTGGGAGTCGTCTTCGCCGTCATCACGCAGGTACGCATCAACGTCATGAACCTCTACTCCGGCTCACTGGCGCTGTCCAACGCATGGGATGCGCTGGCGTCCAGGCGGGTTGGTCGGCAATGGTGGATGGTGGCGTTGTGCGTCGCCGGCATCGCCTGCTACCCGGTGAACATCCTGCAGTACACCGGGGAGTTCCTTGCCGTCACCGGGATCATGACCAACACCTGGATCTTCATCCTGCTCAGTGACTACTACGTGTGCCGCAAGCTGCTCAACCTCGCTCCCGCTCACGACATCGAATATCGGGACGGAATGGTCAAGGACTGGAACGTCTGCGGCATGGTGGCACTGGGATCCAGCCTGCTGGTCGGAGCGCTCGGTGTGGCGGGGTTGTACCCGATGTACCTGGCATCGTTTGCCGCCATGCTGCTCGGTCCGGTGATCTACATTCCGCTGACGATCGCCACCCGGGGCCGCCAGTACGGGGTACGGCTCGAGCGGTCCGGCGAGGTGCGCCAGGACACGGACGCGCGCGTCGTCGACGGCGTCTAGCCTTTCACCGCGAAGTCGACGCTGTGCCAGCCGGTCGCCCCGTCGGGCACCACGTCGGCGAGGTCGGCGGTCTGCACCGCACCGGTGTTGTCGGTGGCGCGCACCGTGATGGTGTGTAGGCCGGGTTGCTCGGCCTGCCAGTCGAAACTCCACAGCCGCCAGGTGTCGTTCGAGTACGCCGCCCCGAGAGTGGCCGGCTGCCAAGGCCCGTCATCGATGCGTACCTCGACGGCCCGCACCCCGCGATTCTGGGCCCAGGCCACCCCGCCGAACCGGGTGGGACCCCTCGGCACGTCGGCTCCGCTGCGGGGCACGTCGATGCGGGACTCCGTCTTGATCGGGCCTTTGGGAGACCAACCCAGCTTGGTCCAATAGGCCTGTGCGCGGTCATATCTGGTGAGTTCGAGGTCGACCACCCACTTGGTGGCCGAGACGTACCCGTACAGTCCCGGCACCACCAGGCGCACCGGGTAGCCGTGTTCGACGGGCAGGGGCTGGCCGTTCATGGTGATCGCCAGTAGCGCATCGCGGTCATCGGTGAGGGCCTGCACCGGGGTGCCCGCAGTGAATCCGTCACTGGAGGTGGACAGCACCATATCGGCGTCGGGATGGATACCGGCGGCGGCCAGCAGATCGCGCACCCGGTAGCCGGTCCACACGGCGTTGCCGATCAGGTCGCCACCCACCGGGTTGGACACACAGGTCAGCGTGACCATCTTCTCGATGAGCTCGAATGAGGCCAGATCGTCGAAGCGGTAGGTCTTTTCGTGATCGACCAGGCCGTGGATGCGCAACTGCCAATCGCCTCTGGCCAACTGCGGGACCGACAGCGCGGTGTCGATCCGGTAGAAGGCGGCGTTGTCCGTCACGAAGCTGGGCAGGTCCACACCGGGCGGCTGTACACCGGGCGGCACCGGCGGTGCGGGCTTGGCCAGCGGCGGCGGGGTGAAGGACTTCCGGTCGCCTGCCACCGAATTCAGCCGTCCGCCGTACACGGACCCGAGTGCGGTGGCCAGGGTCCCCAGGCCGAGCAATCCCAGTGCAGCCAGGGATAACCGGCGGCCCGGATCGGTATCGGTGGTGCTCGTCGGGGCACTGGCCGCCCCGTCGAGCAGCCGTCCCGAGATGAAGAACCGCAGGGCCGCGATTCCGGCCACCGCGCCGAGAACGGTGGGGACGAGGTCCAGCGGGCCGGCGCCGGTGCGGGTCAGCACTGCCGCACAGCCGGCTGCGCCCGCGGCGGCGAACATCACGCTGCCGATGGGCACCCGGCGGCGCTCCAGCAGCCCGGCCAGCGCAGCCAGTATCGCGATGACGACGAGCACCGCTGAGGTGAGGAACAGCTTGTCGAAGGTGGCGAAGGTCTGGATCGCCCATTCCTTCACCGGGCCCGGGGTGCGGTCGATGACGGTCGATCCGACGGCGGTCCGGGCGTCGGCGGACGCGCCCAGCGGGATCGCCGCCAGCGCACTGACACCGAGGGTGATCGCCGCGGCGGAGATTCCGCAGAGCATTCGGGTACCGGGGGCGATGGCTGTCACAGAACCACGCTAGCCCAGCGAAGTCCCCGAAAGGCTTACCGTACAGTGACGCCGGAAGGTCGGCGTTACAGTCTGACCCTATTTTGGAAACATGACCGCGAAAGGGAACTAGATGGAGATCTCGGGTAAGAAGGCCATCGTCGTCGGTGGGGCATCCGGTTTCGGTCGCGCCACCGCGGAGGCCTTGGCCAAGCGGGGGGCCGGCGTCGCCATCCTGGACCGGCCGCAATCGAAGGGCAGGGAAGTGGCGCAGGAAATCGGCGGCACCTTCCTCGAGGTGGACGTCACCGACTTCGACGGCACCGAGACGGTGCTCGAAGCTGCGGTCGAGGCCCTCGGCGGCCTGCACATCGCGGTCACCACCGCAGGCGGCGGTATCGGTGAGCGCACCGTCAAGAAGGACGGGCCACACAGCCTGGAGTCGTTCCGTAAGACCATCGACCTCAACCTCATCGGCACGTTCAACATCAGCCGCCTCTCGGCATGGCACATGAGCAAGAACGAGCTTGTCGACTCGGAAGACGGCGGAGAGGCCGAGGAACGCGGCGTCATCATCAACACGGCGTCCATCGCGGCGTTCGAGGGCCAGATCGGCCAGGTCGCCTACACGGCGGCCAAGGCAGCGATCGCCGGAATCTCGCTCACCATGGCACGAGACCTCGGCAGCCTCGGCATTCGCGCGCTGGCCATCGCGCCCAGCCTGTTCGCGACCGGCCTGACCGAGGGTATTCCGGACGAGTTCGCCACCGTGCTGACCAAGGATGCCGCCTTCCCGAAGCGCCTGGGCAAGCCCGAGGAGTACGCCAAGCTCGCGGTGGCGATCGTGGAGAACCCGATGCTCAATGGCCAGTGTCTACGCCTGGATGCCGGCCAGCGGTTCGCCCCGAAGTAGACCCGAGGATGTCGGTGTGATCGGTTGCGGTAAGCGCAGCCGATCACACCGAAGTCGCTGATAAAACGCGTCCACCACTTGCGGAGCCTTTTCCAAGCCAATTCCAAGCCGGCGCACTACTGTTTGCCCATGCTCAAGCGAATCACCGCGGCGTGCGCCGCCGTCGTGATGGTGACCGCGTGCGGTAGCCCCAAGATCGAGATCCCCACATCCTCGGCCCTGGCCAAGCCGGACACCAGTGGTGTCAAGGTGCAGGGTGAGGCATCGGGCCCGCTGAACCAGCTGGCGATCGAGGCCATCGCGGACCTGCAGGAGTTCTGGGGCAAGCAGTTCCCCGACCTCTACGGCAAGGAGTACGAGCCGGTGGCCGGTGGCTTCTTCGCGGTGGACCCGTCAACCGGTGACACCCCGCCGTGCGCCGCGAGTCCTGACGATGTCGCGGGCAACGCCTTCTACTGCGGCTCCAAGGACGTCGTCGCCTGGGATTCCAGCGGCCTGTTCCCCGATCTGCAAGCCAAGTACGGCGATTTCGTCATCCCGATCGTGATGGCGCACGAGTGGGGACACGCCGTCCAGGAGCGGTCCAATTTCACTGCCCGCACCGTCACCCGGGAATTGCAGGCCGACTGTTTCGCGGGGGCCTGGGCTCGACATGTCAAGGACGACAAGGTGTTCGAGGTGACCAGCGGCGAACTGGACACCGCATTGGCGGGCATCCTGGATCTGCGCGACCCGGTGGGCACCGACAAGCTCGATCCGTCGGCGCACGGCAGTGGCTTCGACCGCGTCGGCGCGTTCCAGGACGGTTTCGACAACGGCGTCACGAAATGCAAGGACTACCGCGACGACGATCCCATGGTGCTCGCGTTGCCGTTCAACGATCCCGAAGATGCGGCCAACGGCGGTGACGCCCCGTACGACTCGATCGTCAACGGTGTGCCGTACGACCTGGAGGACTACTGGACTCACGTGTATCCGGAGATCGCCGACGGACAGGCGTGGCCACCGGTGCACGGCCTGGAGCCGTTCGACCCTTCGAGTCCACCCAACTGCGGTGACCAGTCCGCCGAGGGGTTCTCACTGTTCTACTGCGTGCCCGACGATTACATCGGTTGGGACAACGCGCAGACGATGCCGCGGGTGTACGAGCAGGGTGGCGACTACGCGGTGGCCACCCTGCTCGCGACGCAGTACGGGCTGGCCGCGTTGACGCGCCTGGGCGACGAGTCCGACGAGAAGACCTCGACCGCGCGGGGTGACTGCTTCGCCGGGGCCTATACCGCCAGCGTCATCCTGCACAACCGGGCAGAGACCAGCTCGTGGTCGATCTCGCCGGGTGATCTCGATGAGGGGATCAAGGCGCTGCTGGTGTTCCGTGGCGCCGACGACGCCGACCGCCAGGGCGCGGGATTCGACCGGGTGCGTGCCTTCCGTGAGGGCGTCATCAACGGTGCTGAGGCGTGCCTGGACTACCAGCACTGACGACACCAGCAATAGGTGGCTTCAGCGGTAGGTGTCATAGCCGAGTTTGACGGCCAGGCCCAGCCCGGCGAGGGCGATGAGCAGGCGCAGCGGCGTCGCCGGGGCGTGGCGCACCACGGCCGGCCCCAGTCGTGAGCCGATCAGGCAACCCAGTCCCAGTGGCACCACGGCGGCCCAGCTCACCGGGGCGAACACGATGAAGCCCAGCGCGGCCACGGCGTTGGCGACGCCGAGCACCACGTTCTTGGTGGCGTTGGCGTCGGCCAGGGTGGCGCTGCCGGTGCGCAGGAACAGCGCCAGCAGCAGCACTCCCGCGGCGGCTCCGAAGAACCCGCCGTAGACGCAGATCGCCAACACCGAGAGGGCCTGCAGCACCAGGTGTCCGGTGTGGCGGGGCCGGTCGGCATTGTTGCGCACGGGTAGCGCGATGACCACCGATGACGCCGCCAACAGCACCGGCACCACCTTCTCGAACCCCTCGGCGGGGATGGACAGCAGCAGTGCCGCGCCGGCTGCTCCGCCGAGCACCGCCGTCGGGATCATCCTGCGCAACTTGGCGCGCTGGCCGCGCAGCTCGGGCAGCGAACCCCACACCGAACCGATGCCGTTGAACACCAGCGCCACGGTGTTGGTGACATTGGCGGTCACCGGCGGCAGCCCGACGAGCAACAGCGCCGGATAGGTGGACACCGACGCCAGCCCGGCGATGCTGCCGGTCAGTCCGCCGCCGATTCCGGCGGCGAACAACAGCAGCATCTCCGACCACGTCACCGGCCCATCCTGGCCCAGCGCCCCCGCACCGGCGGAATCCCGCCCCCGCCGATGCGGGGCCGGGATTCCGGTGCCGTCCTGCTACTTCTTCTTGGGGGAAACCAGCGCGTCAGCTGGGTCGGGAGCGCCTTCGCGATCGCGCACCACCCGGTAGGCGATGTACCCGACAGCCAAGGTCAGTGCGACGAAGATCACCGCGAAGTACTGCAGGAACCACGAGTCGCCGGCCGGGTTGTAGACCTCCTGGCGGGGCCAGCCGATGTTGACCACCAGCAGCCCGCCCATCACCACCGCGACCAGGTTCACCGGGATGCCCCAGCGGCCCAGATCCATCACCGGTTTGCCATGGGACAGGCTGGTGCCCCGCAGCCGGTGGATCAACGCCGGCACGGTCACCATCAGATAGGCCAGATAGACGATCACCACCGAGACCGAGGCGATGGCCGCGAACACACTGGCCTGCCCGAGGTTGACCAGCAGGACGGCGATGGCCAGCAGGCTGACCGCCACCCCGGTGATCACGGGGGTGCCGGTGCGCTTGTTCACCTTGGCCAGGAACGTGCCGAACGGCAGCCGGTTGTCGCGGGCCATGGAGAACATCACCCGGGAGGCGGAGGCCTGGATGGCCAGCGTGGCGGAGAACATGGCGACGGCGACCAGTCCCAGCAGGGTCTTGCCCAGCCAGGTGTCGAGCTGGCTTTCGATGACCCAGGCCATACCGCCGGTGGCGAGGTCGTCACCGAGTGCGGGAGCCGACATGAGGGCCGCGACGATCATCAGTCCACCGCCGACGAACGACACCAGCAGGGCGTTCACGATCGCTTTCGGGGCGGTGCGCCGCGGGTCCTTGGTCTCCTCGGAAAGCTCTGCGGCGCTGTCGAATCCGTACATCACGTAGGCGGCCATCAACATCGAGGCCAGAAAGGCCGGCAGGTAGTGGACACCGGAGCCGTGGCCGCCGGTGTCGGCGACGGCCTGGACCGGATTGCGCTCGGCGGTGAAGAACATGGCGCCGATGATCAGGATGACGCCGATGATCTCCAGGGTGACGCCGGTGACGGTGATACGCGCCATGAACCGCACACCGGCCGCGCTGATGATGGTGCACAGCACGATCGTGACCGCCCCCAGGATGATGCCGTTGGTGGCACCGTCCACCGACAGCGGATCCATATCGGTGCCGACGATCTGGAATCCGCTCCAGATCGGCGGGAGCACCGTCTGCATGGCGATGGCCAGCGCGGCGATCGAGACGATGTAGCCGATCAGCATGAACCAACCGGCGAACCAGCCCACGGCGTTACCGGCGAGCCGCCGCGACCACTGGTAGATGGCGCCGGCGACCGGGAACTTGCCGGACAGTTCGGCGAAGACGAGGCACACGCAGAACTGACAGATGAACACGATGGGCCAGGTGAAGAAGAATGCCGGCCCGCCGAGTGCGAAACCGAGCGGGAAGAACGCGAACACGGTGGTGAGGATCGACACGAAGGAGAAGCCCGAGGCGAAAGCGGCGTAACCGCCGATGCCGCGGTGCAGCTCCTGCGTATAGCCGAGCTCCTCCAGGGTGGCGGCGTCCTCCTGTGAGGAGATCGCCGGATCGAAGGTGGCGGACATACGGTGCTCCTGGGGTGAGGAAAAGCTGGATGGAATAACTATCGTGCGATAGAAATTAGCCTGTGTTTTTGATCCGCGCATTTCGAAGCTGTCACATCTGTGTGACCTGCACCGTGGGAGCAAGCGAGTGACAATCGAGTCCGTGCCTCCAGAGAGTCCCGACACCCCGTCCGGTCGCGGTGTCGCCGCAGCCCTCGGAGCCATCGACGCCGCAGGTGACGAGGCCGCGCTGCGTGCGGGGGTCGGCCGGGCCCGGCAGGCCGTGACCGCGGAGCTGGCGGCGCACACGCCGGCGCCGGCTCTGGCCGCGGGCTGGTCGGAGGTGTTGCGCGGCGGCGTCGCCGCAGCGGTTCGGTTGACATCGATCGACGGTGCGCCGGACTGGAACTGGTTCGTCTCCGGCAGCGTCGCGCGCGGTGAGGCCGCGCCCGGTTCCGATGTCGAGACCATGGTCGCCCTGTCCGACGCCGTCTCCGACGAGCGCAAGGTGGCTCTGATGGCGCGGGCCGCCGAGGTACACGCGCTGCTGGAACGCTGTGGCATCCAGGGCGACGGCAATGGGGTGCTGGCCAGCCGGCCGCGGTTCTGCCGCCGGATGGCCAGCTGGACCGAGGGCATCGAACGCTGGGCGGCCGACCCGCGCGAGGACCGCGGGGTGGTGATGACCGGACTGATGGCCGACGCGGCCGCGGTGGGATTGGCCGACGCGGCCGTGGCGGGATTGGCCGACGCGGCCGTGGCGGGACGACACCCCGGGATCGCTGAGGATGTGCTGCGCGCCCGCACGGTCGAGGCGGCGCAGCGCCACTATGCGGCGCGCCAGGCGATGCTCGACGACGCCACCACCCTGCGCGCCGGTTTCCCGTCCCGGCTGCGCATCTTCTCCCGGCACGCCGACACCGTCGATATGAAGCCCGCGATGGTGGACCCGGTGGTGAAGATCGCCCGCTGGGCCGGCCTGTCTGCGGGGTCGGTGGCAGTGTCCACCCTCGATCGCCTGGACGCTGCGGGTGCGGCCAATATCCTTGATGCCGAGGATGTTTCGACACTGCACGAGTGCTTCCTGTGGCTGACCCGGTTTCGCTGGCGGTTGCGGGCCGGTCCGTGGCTGCAGGGCAGGCCGGTCTCGGACGTGGTCAGCCTGGCCGATATCGCCCCGCACGAACGGGCGGTTCTGCGCGGCGTGCACCGCGAGGTGGCAGGGATCAGCCGCAAGCTCACCTTCCTGGCATCGACGTCGGCGTTCCGGTAGTGGAAGCCGGCGCGCTGCGCCAGACCGTCGCCGCGCAACGGCTGGAGGGCTGGCGGCCCACCGACGAGCAGCTGGCCGACCTGGGCCGGCTGGCGCGTGCCGAGCTGAGTTTCGGGGAGTATCTGGCCAGCTACCGGGCCCGGTATCCACCGCCCGCGCCGGCACCGCGGCGCTGGGTGCTGCGACGTCGTATCCCGTATCTGATTCCGGGAACCACGCTGTTGCGCAACAATTTCGGCGTCACCGAGCCGTCAGTGCTGATCGAGCTCGAGTTCGCCGCGACCGCGGGCCGCATACTCGGGTGGCAGCAGCGGATCGCCGCCGGGCAGGTCGGCTCCGCCGATCTCGATGCGCGGGTGATCCACCAGCAGGTGTTCGGTGATGTGTACGCGTGGGCGGGGGAGTACCGGATCACCGAACTGCGCCGCGGTGACGTGGCCTTCGGATGGCAGGCCGATATCGGCGCGCGGATGGACGAGATCACCGGGCACGCGCGCGCGTTGGTGACCGACCGGCCGGCCGACGCGCCGGCGCTGGCCTATGAGCTGTCCCGGCTCTATGCCGACTACAACCAGGTGCACCCGTTCCGCGAGGGCAACGGTCGCACCGGGACCCTGCTGCTGCACACCGTGTCGGCCCAGTGCGGGTATCCGCTCGACCTCTCCGGAATCACCCGCGCCGACTGGTACAGCGCGTCGGCGGACAGCATGCCGTTCCGCCGGGACGGGCGAGCCAACCATCGGCCGTTCCTCCCGCTGCTGGTGCGCGCGGTCGGCGACCCGTAAAAGGGTTGCGCGGACCCCGAACCTGCGGCTAACCTCGCCCACGTGCATCGCATCGTCGTAGTAGCTCTCCGCAGCGGGGTCTGATCCAGACCGACCCCCCGCTGTGGGTCGCACGCTACTACCCGTCGGTCGCTCCCGAAGAGCCGAAAGACCGAGACCATGCACACCACCACCCTCACCGGCCCCCGCTTCGCCGACTTCTTCGACACCCCGCTGCCGCGCGGCCTGCGCGAGCTGGCCGGCGACATGTCCTGGGATGACGTCGCCACCACCTTCTCGGGTGCCGGACCGCTGAGTCTGGACGACCGAACCGCCGCGGCCCTGGCCTCCGCGCCGGCCCCGCTCGCCGCCCTGACCGGACTGCTCTATGAGCAGGGCTGCGCCGTCGAGATGCTCAACTTCCACCAGTTGCGCGCCGGCGGGCAGACCGCGACCTTCATCCGCGGCACCGACGGCGTCCGCACCGAATGGGCCATCGGCTGGTCGGAGTCGCCGACCGAATCCGCGCTGCGCGCGTTCGTCGCCTGCGCGAACCGGCTCGCATAACGCCGAAAGGCCGGTTATGGCACGCGTTTTCGTGAAGCGTGTGCCATAACCGGCCAGTCGAGCCTGCTCAGCGAATGGGGCGTAGCACGATCGGCATACCGTCGATCGGCACGGGCATGCCGCCGTAGTCGTAGTGCGGCTTGTACCCGGGGTGGGTCAGCTCGAGGCGGTAGCGGCGCAGCAGGCGGTGCATGACGGTCTTGATCTCCAGCTGGCCGAAGACCATGCCGATGCACTTGTGCGCACCCCCGCCGAACGGCGCGAACGCGTACCGGTGTCCCTTGTGCTCATTGCGCGGTTCGGTGAAGCGGTCGGGATCGAACTTCTCCGGGTTGGTCCACAGCTCTTCGAGCCGGTGGTTCATCGACGGCCAGGTCATCACGTTCGTCCCGGCCGGGAGGTAGTAACCCAGCAGATCGGTGTCACGCACGGTCTGGCGGAAGTTGAACGGCAGCGGGGTCTGCATCCGCAGGGCCTCGTTGATCACCAGATCGTAGGTTTCCAGTTTCTCCAGCGCCTCGATGTCCAGCGGGCCGTCGCCGATCCGCTCGGACTCCTCCCGGCAGCGCTCCTGCCACTCCGGGTTGGCGGCCAGGTGATACGCCATCGTGGTCAGGGTGGACGTCGAGGTGTCGTGGGCCGCCATCATCAGGAAGATCATGTGGCTGACGATGTCCTCGTCGGTGAAGCGCTGACCGTCCTCGTCCTCGGTGTGACACAGCACGCTGAACATGTCGGTATCGCCCGATGCGCGCTTCTCGGCGAGCCGGCTGTTGAAGTAGTTCTCCAGCGTCTCGCGGGCCTTGATCCCGCGCCACCAGCTCAACGGCGGCACCGGCTTGCGCACGATCGCGTTCCCGGCGCGCGTGGTGGTGGTGAAGGCGTGGTTGACCGTGGTGACGAGTTCCCGGTCGGCACCGGGTTCGTGGCCCATGAACACCACCGAGGCGATGTCCAGCGTCAACTCCTTGACCGCGGGAAAGAACAGGAACCGCTTGTCGTTGGCCACCCAGTCATTGGCGAGCACGTGGCTGGCCACCGCGTCGATGTGCTCGACGTAGCCGGTGAGCCGGCTGCGGGTGAACGCCTCCTGCATGATCCGGCGGTGGAACATGTGGTCGTCGAAGTCGCGCAGCATCAGCCCGCCCTCGAAGAACGGCCCGATCACCGGATCCCAGGCGCGCTGCGAGAAATCCTTGTTGCGGTTGGAGAACACGGCCTGGGTGGCATCCGGCCCCAGCGCGAGCACCGCGGGCAACACCGGCGAGAACATGTAGTGCACCGGGCCGTACTTGCGGTACAGGTGCAGCAGGAAGTCCGGACCGCCGCGGAACATCTCGATCATGTGCCCGAACACCGGTAGTCCGGCGTCGCCCATGACCGTTTTCAATCCGCTTTCCGGCGGCGCGGGAGCCAGCGGGAACTCATCCCATTCGTGCGCCAGCAACCGCTTCTCGAGGGTGCCCATCCCGGGGATGGTCACCGGGGTCGGGGTCATGCGGCGCCTGGCCTGATCGAGAAGGTAGGCCGGAGTGCTGATTGTCGGCATCGTGCGGAGCTCCTGAGAAGATCGTCGGGCTAACAGACGTGTGGTCGATGTCACTCGTGGAAGTCATCCTGTATGCCAGACTTGACGCATGTCAAGTTTTGCAATGGCGCGCCGCGATGCAAAGGTCTAATTCATGACTGCACAGCCGGAATCGGTGCCGGATCCGCCGGTCCGTCGCAGCCGGGGGGACCGGCAACGCGACGCCATCGTCGCCGCCGTTCGCGAACTGCTCGAGGAGAAGCCCTTCGCCGATCTGTCGGTGAGCATGATCAGCGAGCGCGCCGGCGTCGCCCGGTCGGGTTTCTACTTCTACTTCGACACCAAATATGCGGTGCTGGCCCAGATCCTGGACGAGGCGACGCGCGAACTCGAGGAGCTCACCCAGCATTTCGCGCCCCGCGGGCCGGAGGAGACCCCGGCGGCCTTCGCCAAGCGGATGGTCGGCAGCGCCGCGCTGACAATCGCGCACAACGATCCGGTGATGTCGGCCTGCTACGCCGCCCGTGCCACCGACGCCGAGATCCGCCGCATCCAGGACGAACAGATGCTGACGGTGATCGAACAGATCATCGCGGTGGTCGAGGGCGAGATCGCGGCCGGTAACGCCCACCCGATCTCCGAGGACATCCCGACGCTGATCCGGACCCTCGGCGCCACGACGGTGATGGCGTTCTCGGGTGACCTGCCGTCCCTGGGGCCCGGCAATGACCGGGACCGCATCGTCAGCGTGCTGGAGAAGCTGTGGCTGCATGCCCTGTGGGGCGGTAACACCGTCTGACCGGTACCGCCGGTAGCATCTGGACCATGCCGGATACGTTCGCGGGCAAACGCTGCCTCCTGACAGGGGCGGCGAGCGGTATCGGTCGCGCCACCGCGCTCCGGCTGGCCGCCGACGGCGCCGAACTGTTCCTCACCGACCGGGATGCCGACGGGCTGGCGGTCACCGTCGCCGACGCCGAGGCGCTGGGCGGCAAAGTGCTGCTGCACCGGGTGCTGGACATCTCCGACTTCGACGCGGTCAGCGCCTTCGCCGCCGACATCCACGCCGCACACGGCTCGATGGACCTGGTGTGCAATATCGCGGGCATCTCCGCGTGGGGCACCGTATCCACGCTCACCCATCAGCACTGGAAGTCGATGATCGACGTCAACCTGATGGGACCGATCCACGTCATCGAGACATTCCTGCCCCCGATGGTGGCCGCGCGCCGTGGCGGGCATCTGGTCAACGTGTCCTCGGCGGCCGGCGTCGTCGCGTTGCCCTGGCACGCCGCCTACAGCGCCAGCAAGTACGGGTTGCGGGGCCTGAGCGAGGTACTGCGCTTCGACCTGGCCCGACACCGCATCGGGGTGTCCGTCGTGGTGCCGGGTGCGGTGAAAACTCCTCTGGTGCAAACGGTTCACATCGCCGGGGTGGACCGCGACCATCCCAGCGTGGCGAAATGGGTGAACCGCTTCGCCGGGCATGCGGTGTCCCCGGAACACGCCGCCGCCAAGATCCTGCACGGCGTGACGCGCAACCGGTTCCTGATCTACACCTCAGCCGATATCCGGGCGCTGTACCTGTTCAAGCGGATCGCGTGGGGGCCCTACAGCATGGCCATGAGGCGGGCGAACCTGTTGTTCACCCGTGCCCTGCGGCCGGGCCGGTCTACTAACCGCGACTGATACCCAGTGCGTCGGTCATGGTGAAGAACAGATCGGTCTGATCGGTCAGCGCCGCCACGTTGGCGGCGCGCGGACCGAAGGCCGCGATCCGCACCTGGGTACCGGTGTGGGTCTGGTCCTCGACACCGACATCGGCCGACGTGCCGTAGCTGACCACCATGTCCGCGTCATCGGCGGTGGTGAGCACCCTGGTCAGCCCGGGGTACATGATGTCGCGGACCCGCTCGATGGGCAGCTTGGCCTCCTCGGCGATACCGGCCAGATCCTCTTGGGAGATCGGCTCGACGATCTGGCTGCTGTGCCCGTGATCGGCGGTGGCGATCACCAGGGTGTTGCCGTCTGCCTTGGCGAACTCAAGGGCCTTCTGGACAGCGGCGTCGAATGCGACCGTCTCGCCGATCTGGCCGCACGGGTCGGCCATGTGATCGCGCTTGTCGATCGAGGCGCTCTCCACCTGAAGGAAGAACCCCTTCTCCTGCGCTTTCTTGTTTGCCTTGAGCAGGTCGATGGTCTTCTGCGTCATGGCCGCCAGCTCCGGTACCGCCGCGCCGCGCTTGGCGTTCGGGGTGCACTTCCCGGCCGGCTGCAGGTAGCCCTGCCGCACGGCCTCGGGGCCCGTCCAGCTCACCGGCAGGTTGCCGTCGGCGAACAGGCCCAGCAGCGGGGTGTCCTGGTCGGCCTTGTTCACGGCGTCGAGTTCGGTTGCGGTGCGCACGATCTGGTAGCCGCGCTCTTTGGCCTGGACCTCCAGCGTCTTGTCCTTGTAGTCGCCGCCGGCGGCGGTCTGGGCGAACGTCTCGGCACCACCGCCCATGGTCACATCCGGCCTGGCCGCCAACAGCTGCTCGGTCACCGATCCCGGGCCGCCGTGCTCGATGGCCTCCTTGCTGCACTCCTTCGACGTCTCGACGGGGCCATAGCAGTCGCGCTCGCTGATATGTGAGAACAGAGCGGCCGGAGTGGCATCCTGGATCTCGGAGGTGGTGATATCTCCGGTGGCGAAGCCCTGCTCCCGGGCGAGCTCCAGGATCGTCTTGTGCGGGTTGCCCGCGATATCGATGCCGAGGGCGCCGTTGTAGGTCTTGGTGCCGGTGCTCCATCCGGTGGCACTAGCCGCGGAATCGGTGACGTAGTTCGGCTTCCCGTCCTTGCGTAGGGCGTAGGTGGTGTACTGCCCGGTCAGCGGCAGCGCATCCAGTCCGGAGAAGAAGCCCCCCGCGCCGCGGTCGTAGTTGCGGGCCAGCGTGATCTCGGAATCGCCCATGCCGTCACCGATGAGCAGGATGACGTTCTTGGCGCCGGTCGCGTTGATGGCGTCGCGAATCGCGCCGCTCTGGTCGCCCTCGAACCGGCGGGCACCGCCGGTGCCGGCGAGGTCACCGGATGCCGCGCGCTGCACCGGTTTCCCGCTGCCGGGCACCTTGCCGTCGCCGCTGCAGGCTGCCAGCGGCAGCGCCAACGCCGCCGCAACGAGGGCCGCGGTCTTCAGATAGCCGTTGATGTTCACACCGTTCCCCATTCCCGGAACCTGCTTGTCGACTGGCAGATTCAACGGGACCGTGATGAACGCGAGTTGACGCGGACGCGAACGGTCAGCGTTTACCCCAGTCCCAGGCGGGCGCGGTCAGCAGGGTCTGTCCTTGCACACGGGTCTCACCCCACTCCTTGTACAGCGCCACTTCCGAATCCGCGGCCAACCGCTGCACCAGTGCCGCGGCATGGGTGATGACGACGACCTGTGTGCGGGTGGCGGCGGAGCGGATCATCTCTGCCAGTGGCGCGACGAGATCGGGGTGCAGGGAGGTCTCGGGCTCGTTGAGCACCATCAGCGAAGGCGGGCGGGGGGACGTCAACGCCGCACCCCAGAGTAGGAATCGCAGTGTGCCATCGGATAATTCGGCCGCGCGCAGGGGGCGTAGCATGCCTTGCTGGTGCAGGTGCAGTTCGAAGAGCCCGTCGTGGACGGCCACGGAGATGGTGGCCCCGTCGAAAGCGTCGGCCACCGCGCGGGCCAGATCGCCCTGGCCGACCTCGAGGATGGTCTGCACGGCGGCAGCCAGGTCGGCGCCGTCGTCGGAGAGTACCGGGGTGCGGGTGCCGATCTGTGGTCGGCGTGCGGGGGCGCCGGAGTCGACCCGGAAACCGTCGTAGAAGCGCCAGCCGCGCAGCCGATCGCGGACGGCCGCCAGCTCGGGATGTGTTCCGGGATGCGCGAATTCAGACAGCACGCTGTGGTACCCGGGCAGCCCGCGGGTCAGTGGATCGAAGCCGCGGCCGGACTCCGCGCTGACCTCGGCGTATTCACCGGCGCGCTGGATCAGGACGGCACTGCGCCGGGCCACCGGCCCCGCGAACACCACTTCGCGTTTGATCTCCGGATCGCGGGCGAAGGCGGAGTTCGGCCCGGCGTATTGGGGCAGGCCGAGGTCGATCAGATAGCCGAAATCATCGGAGGCGAACCCGAGTTCCAGCGACACCGGGCGGGTGCGGGTGGTGCCGGTACTCTTGCCGGTGCGACGGGCGCCGGAGGTCTGCTCGGGGCCGGCCCACAGCACCGATTCCAGTCCGCCCTCGTGGGCCAGCGAGCCGATCACCGCGCCCCGACCGCAGTCGGCCAGCAGGCGCAACGCCCGATACACCGAGGATTTTCCGGTGCCGTTGGCGCCGGTGATGACGGTCAGATCGCCCAGCGGCACGGTGATGTCGCGTAACGAGCGGTAGCCGCGGATCGCGATGGTGCTCAGCATGCCGCCCAGGTTATTGGCTGGCCCCGACACTCGGGGCTACGTTATGTTCTGGCGGTGCCTGACTTCGATATCCGGCGGGCCGGTGTGGACGACCGCGGCACGCTGTTTCAGCTCATCGCCGATTTCTATGTAATCGACGGCCACCACTTCGACGCCGAGCGGGTCGCTGCGGGCCTTGAGCCGCTGCTGCAAGACGACAGGCGGGGACAGGTCTGGCTGGGTATGCGCGCGGGCGCCGCGGTGGGTTACACGGTGACGACCTGGGGTTGGTCGCTGGAATCCGGGGGCCTGGAGTGTCTGGTCGACGAGCTGTATGTCAGCGAACGCGGGGGTGGCCTGGGCAGTGCGCTGTTGCGCCACGCGATGTCTGCGGCACGAGAGGCCGGCGCGGCATCGGTGTTCTTGGAGACCGAGGCGCGCAACTCGGCCGCTCGCCGGTTCTACCAGCGCCACGGGTTCGGTATCGAGGACTCGGTCTGGCTCAGCGCCGATCTGTGACCGGTGCCGTCCGGTGCTCAATGCGTCTGCGGCATCTCCAATTCCAGCCGTACCCCGAGCAAGCGGATAGGGCGGTCCAGGTCGAACTCCCCGAGCAGTTCCAGCGCCGTCGCGGCGATGGGGCCGGGGTCGGTGCCGGCCACGGCCAGTTTGCGAATCTTGGTGCGGGTGAAGAAGGTGTTGGTTCGCACCGTGACCGCGACCCGGGTGACGGTGCGGCCGGCCTCGACGACTTCGGTGAGGGTGCGCTGCGCCAGTTCGGTGACGGCGGCGTCCATCTCGGCGCGGTCGACGAGATCGTGGGGGAAGGTCACCACATGACTGCGTGAGCGGGGCACCCACGGTTGGGTGCTGACGGTATCGTCGCCACCCCCTTTGGCCAGCAGCAGGATCCAGAGTCCGGTGCTGGGGCCGAAGGCGGCGACGAGGGTGGTCGCGTCCGTGGACGCCAGGTCTGCGACGGTGGTGATACCCAGGGTGGCAAGCTTTTTCGACGTCTTGGGCCCGACACCCCAGAGGGTGTCGACCGGGCGGTCGCCCATCACGGTCATCCAGTTGGCGTCGGTGAGCTGGTACACGCCGGCCGGCTTGCCGAAACCGGTGGCCACTTTGGCGCGTTGCTTGTTGTCGCTGATGCCGACCGAACAGGACAGCCCGGTCTCGGCGGCGATCACCGTACGGATCCGCTCGGCCAGGTCGAACGGATCGTCCACGGCGGCAGCGAGGTACGCCTCGTCCCAGCCCCACACCTCGAGGGGATGGCCGAGATCACGCAGCAGGCCCATCACCTGTTCGGAGGCCTCGTCGTAGGCGGCCGGATCCGACGGCAGGAAGGTGGCGTCGGGGCATTTCCGGGCCGCGGTGCGCAAGGGCATGCCGGCGTGCACGCCGACCTCGCGGGCCTCATATGAGGCGCAGGTGACCACCTTGCGGGGTTCGGTCGGATCGCCCGAGCCGCCGACGATCACCGGCAGGCCGGCGAGTTCGGGGTGGCGTCGCAATTCGACCGAAGCCAGGAACTGGTCCAGGTCGACGTGCAGAATCCAGGGTTTCACGTGCCACAGAGTTTGCGGGCCACGCACTCCCACGCCTCGCCGAGGCGGTCCAGGTCGTGGCCACGGTCATGGATCTGGTGTTCGACGTAGTCGGCGTCCAGCAGCGCCAGGAGAGCGTCCGCTTGGGCATCGAGATCGCCTGTGGTTCCCGCGGATTCGAGCAGCATCCGAACATGCGTGTGGTGCAGGGTGGCGGGGGAGTTGAAGCGCATCTGCGGGTCGCGGTTGGCATCCGAGAGCAGCGCGTGGTGCGTGCGCACGAACCGCAGCCGTTCCCGGCCGTAGGCGAGCAGGCGGGTCAAGGGTGGGGCCCCAGGGCCCAGTGGGGGCGGGCCGAACATGAAGGCTTGTTGTTCGGCCTTCTCGTCCTCGTCGAGCAGGACGATCATCAGGCCGGCCCGACTGCCGAAGCGCCGGAACAAGGTGCCCTTGCCGACCCCGGCCGCGGCGGCGACATCGTCCATCGACATCCCGTCGGCACCGCGTTCTGCGATGAGCCGCCGGGCCGCGTCCAGCAGGAGGGCGCGATTGCGCGCGGCGTCACCCCGTTCTTGCGGGGCGGCGCCGGTCAACGGCAACGCGATGAGGGGGTCAGGGGCGCCCATACCTGCACTTTAACTCAGTCGGAATTATTCGGACCACAGTCCGGTTAAGGTATGTGACGATACGAACGACCGTACAGACTGGGGAGTGAAAATGTCGGATACCAAGGTTCTGGTTCTGCTGGGCAGCCTGCGTGCCGCGTCGGTGAACCGCCAACTCGCCGAGTTGGCCGTGGAGTCCGCCCCGGAAGGGGTGGACGTGCGCCTCTACGAGGGACTCGGGGAGCTGCCGCACTACAACGAGGACATCGACAACGAGGATGCTCCGGCCTCGGTGGTGGCCCTGCGTGAGGCCGCGGCCGGTGTCGATGCCGCGCTGGTGGTCACGCCCGAGTACAACGGCAGCATCCCGGGCGTGCTCAAGAATGCCATCGACTGGCTGTCCCGCCCGTTCGGCAATGGTGCGCTCAAGGACAAGCCGGTCGCGGTCATCGGCTCCTCGGCGGGCCAGTACGGCGGCGTGTGGGCGCACGACGAGACCCGCAAATCGTTCGGGATCGCGGGACCGCGGGTGATCGAGGAGAAGCTGGCGATCCCGGCGAAGGCATTCGACGGTAAGCACCCGCGCGAGAACGCCGATGTCGTGGCGAGTGTGCGCGATGTGGTGGGCAAGCTGGCCGCTGAGGTCGGCTGACCCAGTTCGCCATCCCGCCACCGGCCCCTCGTCGAGGCAATAGACTGCCGTCTCGAGGGGCCGTCGCATTCGGCTCGGCTCCCAAGCGTGGGATGTTGACGTGCGACATTCACAGGACCGGCCGACCACAATCCTGGCGTACACCTCTCCGGCGTTGGGCAATCTGTACCCGATTGTCGCGCTGCTGACGGAGCTGCGCCGGCGCGGCCACCGGATCGTGGTCCGCACCCTGACCGCCGGCGTGCCGATCGGCACAGCCGCGGGTTTTGACACCGCGGCCGTCGATCCCGGAATCGAAGCGGTCGCGATGACCGACTGGACGGCGCGCACCGGGCTGGGAGCTATTCGGCGCGGATTCGAGGTCTTCGCCGAACGCGCGGCGCTCGAGGTGGGAGATGTGCGCCGCGCCATCGAGGCCGTGTCGCCGGATGCCGTCATCCTCGACACGAATTGTTGGGGCGCCCCGGTGGCCACCGAAGCCGCGGCGCTGCCCTGGGCGACGTTCTGGCCCTACCCGCCGTACCTGTCGTCGCGGACCAGTCCACCCTTCGGACCGGGGCTGGCGCCGAGATCGGGAGTGCTGGGCCGGTGGCGTGACGCTGCGGTGGGCGCGATGACCCGTCGGCTGCTTGAGCGGGAGATGCTGGAGCCGGTGAATCGGCTGCATCGGATGGTCGGCACCACACCTCTGACGTCCGGCGACGACTTCGTGCTGCGCGCACCGCTGGTGCTGGTGGGCACCGCCGAGCCGTTCGAGTACCCGCATCCCGACTGGGACGAGCGGGTCGTCCTGATCGGTCCGTGCGAGCATCGATCCGCGGGCCCACCCACCGAGGTCTTTCCCGGGCCGACAGTCTTGGTGACCACATCCTCGGAACGCCAGGGCGACGACGCCCTGCCGGTGACGGCGCTCGCGGCGCTGGCCGACGAACCGGTACGCGTCGTGGCGACCTTTCCCTGCGGAGTGCCCGCCGGTGTCGACGTTCCTGCCAACGCCACCGTCCGCCGTTTCGTCGACCACGGGGCCGTGCTCGACCACGCGGTGTGTGCCATCACCCACGGCGGTATGGGTGTCACCCAGAAGGCCCTCGCCCGCGGGGTTCCGGTGTGTGTGGTGCCCTATGGTCGCGACCAGTTCGAGGTGGCGCGTCGGGTCCAGGTGGCCGGATGCGGCAGTCGGTTGTCGGCCCACCGGCTCAACCCGTCCCGATTGCGAGCCGCCATCTCGGAGGCGATGACGATGCGCGCGGGCGCCGAGCGGGTGGCCGCCGGCTTCGCCGCGGCCGGTGGCGTCAGGCGTGGAGCGGACCTCGTGGAGCGGCGGCTACTCGACGTCACCGCGGCGGAGGGATGAGGGGTGGGCGCGGCCTGTGCGCAGTGCGGGACCGCGCCGCGTGCGGGCGCGAGATTCTGTGACGCCTGCGGCACCCCGATCACCCCGGTGTTTCATCACCCCGAGTTCAAACAGGTCACCGTGTTGTTCGCCGATGTGGTCCGGTCGATGGACCTGGCGGCGGCACTGGGCACCGAACGCCTGCGCGAGGTGATGAGCGAGCTGTTCCGTCGATCACGTTGTGTCGTCCAGCATTTCGGTGGTTCGGTCGACTTCACCGGAGACGGCATCATGGCCACCTTCGGCGCACCGATCGCCCTCGAGGACCACGCCGTCCGGGCCTGCCTGGCTGCGCTGGACCTACAGACGGAGGCCGCCGCGCTGGCCGCCGAACTGCACAGGCGTGATGCCGTCCGGCTGAAACTGCGGGTGGGACTGAACTCCGGGCAGGTGATCACCGGCGATATCGGTGCCGGTCCGGGTAACTACACCGTCATCGGCGCCCACGTGGGGATGGCGCAACGGATGGAGGCAGCGGCCCCACCTGGCGGCGTGCTGCTCAGCGGCTCGACGGCGCACCTCGTCGAGGGCATCGTCGAACTGGGCGCACCAGAGCAGTTGCGTGTCAAGAACTCCGAGGTGCCGGTGCCGGCGCGACGGCTGCTGTCCGCCGCGACCAGCGTCGCGGCCGGCGTGCGATCGCAGTCCGTGCTGGTGGGGCGCGAGGCGGAGGTACGCGCGTTGAGCAGCCGGCTGGATTCGGCGCTGGCCGGTGCGGGCACCGTCGTGGGCGTGGTCGGCGCACCGGGCATCGGTAAGAGCCGGCTGGTGGCCGAGGTGCTCAGGCTGGGCGCGGCCCGCGGTGTCGGTGTGGTGTCCACGGTCTGCGAATCGCATGCCCGCGATGTTCCGTTCCACGCGGCGGCGCGACTGTTCCGCAGCCTCACCGGGGTGGCGAACCTGCAGGGCCATGCCGCGCGCGACCACGTCCGCAGACAGCTTCCCGGCGCGGATCCGGCCGACCTGGTGCTGCTGGACGACCTGCTGGGCATCTCCGAACCCGGGATCGACGTGCCCGTCATCGATCCCGATGCGCGCAGGCGACGCGTATCGGCACTGCTGACCTGTGCGTCAGCCGCCCGGAGCGCCCCGGATGTGTACGTCGTCGAGGATGCACACTGGATGGACGAAGCCAGTGAGTCGACCATCGCCGACTTCCTGTCGGCGCTCACCGGCTCGATGGTGTTGATCACCTATCGGCCCGAGTATCACGGCAAGCTGGTCCAGATCACCTCGCTTGACGCGATCATGCTTGGTCCGCTGGATGATTCGCAGGCATCGGTACTGATCGGCGAACTCGTCGGTACCGATCCGTCGGTGCGATCGCTGGCCGCCGAGATCGCCGAGCACGCGGCGGGTAATCCCTTCTTCGCCGAGGAGATCGTGCGCGATCTCGCCGAACGCGGTGTCCTGCAGGGCAGTCCGGGATCGTTCGTGGCCGGTGACAATGCCACCGTGACGGGTGTGCCCCCGACGTTGCAGGCCACCATCGCCGCGCGCATCGACAGGCTCGGCGATGCGCCCAAGGACGCACTGAACGCGGCGGCGGTCATCGGGACGCGATTCTCCGGCGACCTGCTGGCCGGGCTGGTCGAACGGTTGTGTGTCGAGGAATTGCTCGAAGCCGACATGATCGAGAAGTTGGATTGCGACGGCGGTGTCGAATACGGCTTCCGTCATCCGTTGATCCGGACGGTCGCCTATGAGTCGCAGTTGCGTTCGGAGCGTGCCCGACTGCACCGTCAGCTGGCCGCGACGATCGAGCGGGACGGGCCCGGCACCCCGGATGCGAATGCTGCGTTGATCGCCACGCACCACGAGGGCGCCGGCGACCTGGCCGCCGCATTCGGCTGGCAGATGCGGGCCGGAAACCGGTTGGCGCTGCGCGATATCGATGCCGCCCGGGTCAGTTGGCGACGTGCCGGGCGGTTGGCGGGGCGACTTCCGGTCGACACCCCGGATCGGCTGGCGATGCTGATCGACGTCGGGACGGCGTTGTGTGGCACTGCCTGGCGCATCGGACTTGCGGAGGCGGAGCAGAACTTCGACGAGCTCCGCAGCCTGTGTGCCGAGCACGGTGACCGGCGATCGTTGGCCATCGGGATGTCGGGCTACATGATGGCCCTGACCATGCACAATCATCCTCGGGTGGCCTCCGAGCTCGCCTCCGAACTGCAGCGGTTGCTTGAGAACATCGACGACGACGCTCTGGCGGTGGCGGCGTCGTTCGGCATTCTGGCGGCCAAGTGGGAGACCGGGGAAGTGCGCGACGTCCTCGCGGTGGCGCAGCGCGTCATCGACCACGACACCGACACGGCCGAGGGCATGAAGTTCGTGAGCTCGCCGCGAGCGCTGGCGATGGCGTTACGGGGCGTCGCCGGGATGTCGCTGGGCCTGCCGGGATGGAAGGCCGATCTCGACCGTGCCATCGACACGGCGCGCGAGCTCGATCCGCTGATGTATGTGGTCACCAATCTGCACAAGTACGCGCAGATCGGTCTGGGTGCGCTGCAGTCCGGTCCTGATGCGCTGCGCGACACGGCGTCGGCACTGGCTGTGGCTGAACGATCCGGTGACGATTTCACGGTGGTGCACGCACATCTGGCGCGGGGGATCGTGCTGGTGGCCCGGGACGGCGCTGAGCGCGATGCGGGGTATGAGCACCTGCGTCGAGCTCGCGAGGCTGCGCTGCTGGGGTGCGGCAACTCGTCGATCGTCCTGATCGCCGACATCCATCTCGCGCATCTGCGGTACACGCTCGGTGAGGTGGACGGCGCGGTCGCGCTCGCGTCGGCCACGGTGGACGAACTGTTCGCCCTCGGCTCGGTGGTGTGGCGTGGTCCGGCCACCAGCGTGCTGATCGAGGCATTGCTCGGCCGCGGCGCTCCCGGCGATCTCGAGGCTGCCCGGGCGGCCATCGCGCGGCTCGACGGGGATCCGGTGGACTCCGGGTTCGTCCTGCACGAGGTGACGCTGCGCCGACTGCGGGCTCTGCTCGCGAGGGCCGAGGGTGACCAGGACGGGTACCGGCGCTGGACGGCGGGCTATCTGGCGCTCGCCCGAGCGTGTGATTTCGACGGCCATATCGCGGTGGCGTCGGCGATGGTGTGAGGCTCCGCACCCTTTTGCTGCCCGGTCGAGGTGTGCCGGACTTGTCGGTGCCTGGTGATAGACCGAGGTGGTGACCCGACACACCCCGGATGTGACGTGCGACACGCCGGGCGTGTCGCGCTCGGCAGGGCTTACGACCAGGGAATTTCATGAATGTTGTTCAGAACATCTGGTATCTGTTCGGTTTGTCGGACACTAGGTGTAGTGTTTGGCGAACCGACAGACCCCAAGCAGTACGGGTCGGCCGGGGCCCCGGAACCGACGATCGACCGGATGGAATCCGCTGGAATCGGGGCCTTGCGAACCGGAATGGCCGGGTCCGCAGGAACGCTTTAACAACTAAGTTGCCCGTCCCATTCGCAGAGGAGCCACGCAGATGAAGGTCACCGTGTACACCAAGCCGGCGTGCGTGCAGTGCAACGCCACCTACAAGGCCCTCGACAAGGCCGGTGTCGCCTACGACGTGATCGATATCAGCGTTGACCCCGAGGCCCGTGACTACGTGATGGCTCTGGGCTACCTGCAGGCCCCGGTCGTCGTGGCCGGCAACGAGCACTGGTCGGGCTTCCGTCCGGACCGCATCAAGGCGCTGAGCGCGGCGGCTGTCAGCGCTTAGTCACCGCTGATACACCGGGAGGGGGGTTGACGGATGACCAGCTTGGTCTATTTCTCCAGCGTCTCCGAGAACACCCACCGCTTCGTCGAGAAGCTGGGCATCCCGGCGACCCGGATCCCGCTCAAAGGGCGGATCCAGGTCGATGAGCCCTACGTGCTGGTACTGCCCACCTACGGAGGGGGGCGTGCGACACCCGATGTCAGCAATGGTGGCTACGTCCCCAAACAGGTCATCGCTTTTCTGAACGACGAGCACAACAGGTCGTTGATCCGAGGCGTCATCGCTGCGGGCAACACCAACTTCGGTGAGGAATTCGCCTACGCGGGCAAAGTGGTCTCCGCCAAGTGCGGAGTGCCCTACCTCTACCGCTTTGAACTCATGGGAACTCCGGACGACGTGGATGCCGTCCGTGCGGGATTGCAAGATTTCTGGAAGGAACAGACGTGCCACCAACCGTCACAGCTGCAGAGCCTGTAACCACCGGCGCGCATGCGCTCCCGGGGGAGACGGACTACCACGCGCTCAACGCGATGCTCAACCTGTACGACAAAAACGGCAACATCCAGTTCGACAAGGATGTGCTGGCCGCGCGGGAGTATTTCCTGCAGCACGTCAACCAGAACACGGTGTTCTTCCACTCGCAGGACGAGAAGCTCGACTACCTGATCGAGAAGGAGTACTACGAGCGCGAGGTGCTCGACCAGTACTCCCGTAACTTCGTGAAGTCGCTGCTGGACCGTGCCTTCGCCAAGAAGTTCCGCTTCCCGACCTTCCTGGGGGCGTTCAAGTACTACACGTCCTACACGCTGAAGACCTTCGACGGGAAGCGCTACCTGGAGCGCTTCGAGGACCGGGTGGTCATGGTGGCGCTGACGCTGGCCGCCGGGGACACCGAGCTGGCCGAGAAGCTGGTCGACGAGATCATCGACGGCCGGTTCCAGCCGGCCACCCCGACCTTCCTCAATTCGGGCAAGAAGCAGCGCGGCGAACCGGTGTCCTGCTTCCTGCTGCGCATCGAGGACAACATGGAGTCCATCGGGCGCTCCATCAACTCGGCGCTGCAGCTGTCCAAGCGTGGCGGTGGAGTCGCGTTGCTGCTCACCAACATTCGGGAGCACGGCGCGCCGATCAAGAACATCGAGAACCAGAGCTCGGGCGTCATCCCGATCATGAAGCTGCTGGAGGACTCGTTTTCCTACGCCAACCAGCTCGGCGCCCGCCAGGGTGCCGGTGCGGTGTACCTGCACGCGCATCATCCCGACATCTACCGGTTCCTCGACACCAAGCGCGAGAACGCCGACGAGAAGATCCGGATCAAGACGCTCTCGCTGGGCGTGGTGATCCCGGACATCACCTTCGAGCTGGCCAAGAAGAACGAGGACATGTACCTCTTCTCGCCGTATGACGTCGAGAAGGTCTACGGTGTCGCGTTCGCCGATATCTCGGTCACCGAGAAGTACTACGAGATGGTCGATGACGCGCGGATCCGTAAGACCAAGATCAAGGCGCGTGAGTTCTTCCAGACACTGGCCGAGCTGCAGTTCGAATCCGGCTACCCGTACATCATGTACGAGGACACGGTGAACCGGGCCAACCCCATCGCCGGCAAGATCACCCACAGCAACCTGTGCTCGGAGATCCTGCAGGTGTCCACGCCCTCGGAGTTCAACGAGGATCTGTCCTACGCCAAGGTGGGCAAGGACATCTCGTGCAACCTGGGTTCGCTGAACATCGCCAAGGCGATGGATTCACCGGACTTCGCCCAGACCATCGAGGTGTCCATCCGGGCGCTCACCGCGGTGAGCGACCAGACCCACATCTGGTCGGTGCCGTCCATCGAGCAGGGCAACAACAGCTCGCACGCCATCGGCCTGGGGCAGATGAACCTGCACGGCTATCTGGCGCGGGAGCGGATCCACTACGGCTCCGAAGAGGGCGTGGACTTCACCAACATCTACTTCTACACGGTGCTCTACCACGCGCTGCGCGCCTCGAATCTCATTGCGATCGAACGGGGTACGCGCTTCGGCGGGTTCGAGCAGTCGAAGTACGCCTCGGGTGAGTTCTTCGACAAGTACACCGACCAGGTGTGGGAGCCGGCCACCGACAAGGTGCGTCAGCTCTTTGCCGACGCCGAGATCCACATCCCGACCCAGGATGACTGGAAGCTGCTCAAGGAGTCGGTGCAGAAGCACGGCATCTACAACCAGAACCTGCAGGCCGTCCCGCCGACCGGTTCGATCAGCTACATCAACCACTCGACCAGCTCGATCCACCCGGTGGCGAGCAAGATCGAGATCCGCAAGGAAGGCAAGATCGGTCGGGTGTACTACCCGGCGCCGTATCTGACCAACGACAACCTGGACTACTACCAGGACGCGTATGAGATCGGCTACGAGAAGATCATCGACACCTACGCCGCGGCCACCCAGCATGTGGACCAGGGGCTGAGCCTGACGCTGTTCTTCAAGGACACCGCGGACACCCGCGAGGTGAACAAGGCGCAGATCTACGCGTGGCGTAAGGGCATCAAGACGCTGTACTACATCCGGCTGCGCCAGATGGCTTTGGAGGGAACCGAAGTCGAGGGTTGCGTCAGCTGCATGCTGTGACGCGGATGCGTTGAGGCCGCAGGCCAGGAGAGACTTTTCTCCTGGCCTGCGCCTATTTCGGCGACAACGCCGCAGCGGCGCGTGCACCGCACTCACCCGCGTTGCGGGCGATCATCTGCTCACTACTTCAGCGTGGGGAGTGGTTTGTGTTCCCTGGCGTAATCCAGCACGCCCTGCACGCATCCGCGTCTGAGTTCGCGGTTGCGCCGCAACCGGGGATTGTCGCCGAGCTTGATCTTTCCGAGCAATGCCAAGTCGCAGGCGCCGTCCACTGACGACCCCACCAAGGGGGTGTGGTAGCCGATGTCATAGCCCTCCTGATACCAATCAGGAGAGGTGTAGTTCTGGGCCAGGAAGTACCAACCGATCCCGCCTGCCACCAGGATCACGGCGGCGATCAAAGCCATCCAGCGGGTGCGTCGCTTGTGTGCCGCTTGAGCCGCTTGGACCTCAGCGAACCACGGCGCCTGGGCGCCGGTCGATACCGGAGCGCTCTGCGCGTAAGCGGCCGGTTGACGGTGCTCGGTCCATTGCCGGCCGTCCCACCATCGCAGGCCGCCGGAGAGCGGATCGGAGAACCATCCCGGGGGTGTGCCCTGAGTTTCGGGCATGGTCTAACGCTGATTCGTGCCGACATAGGTGTGCCACCAGAGGGCGTACTCCCGTGCCTGCTGTGCGTCTCGGTTCAGCCGTTTGCGTGCGTTCGAATTATGTAAGAGCGTCACCCAATTCAGGATCAGAATCGAGAAGAAGCTCCACCAGCCGAATATCAGGTTCTGGGTCTGGGCCGACCGCAGCGCGGAATCACATTGGGCGTAGCTGCCCTGAACGGTGCGACGTTGGTTGAACCAGAAGATCAACGCGCCGACGTGACTCATCGTGGTGACCTGAAAGGTCGGTACCTCGGGAGGCGGCGGGTAGGACGCGTACGGATTCGCCTGCTGGTTCGTCGGCGCAAAAGGTTCTGACATGGATTCCCCCTGTATTCGTGTTCTCCCCACTGCGCAGCATAAGGGAGAGTTGAGGGTGTGTCGGACACTGAATTCTCGACACTTCGGGTGCACGCGCACAGGTGGCTGCGTCTGGTGGCACCGATCAGAAAATATGTTGCCCGCCAGACACCCGACGCTCATCATGGGTGAGCGCCGCTGCGGCTCAACGATGTTGGACGGAGAAAGCCAGGCGTATCCACGAAAGGAGGCAGGACGATCATGAAGTTGGCTGAGGCGTTGTCGCTACGTAGCGCGACGCTGCGGCATCTGGAGGCGCTGCGCACCCGCATCGCCGACAATGCCCGCTTCCAGGAGGGTGAGGAGCCCGCCGAGGATGCGGCGGCGCTGCTGATCGAAGCCGAAGCGGCCGTGAACGATTGGCAGAACCTGATCCAGGCGATCAACCGCACCAACGCGGCCACCGAAATGGGATCCGACGGCACCTTGACCGATGCGTTGGGCCGTCGTGATGCGCTGCGGTGGCGGCGGCACCTGCTGTCCACGGCCGCCGACGCCGCGGCCGGCAGCGGTAAGCAGCAGGGTTACGCCCGGCAGCTGCGGTCGGAACTGAAGATGCTCGCGGCGTTGCCCGTGGCTGAGCTGCGGGCCCGAGCCGACGCCACCGCACGGGATCTGCGCGAGCTCGATGTGCGGATTCAGCAGAAGAACTGGGAAGTCGATCTTCTCGATCAGTGAGGTGAAGCAGGTAGTCGACACGGAGGCGTGCACGCCCCCAACCGGCGGGTCCGCCGGTCTTCTGGTGCGCGCAGGGCAGCGCCGAGGGTTCGAATCCCTCGTCACAACGCAAGCTCCGCATCGTGCACCGCTGACAGGGCAAGGCGCACAACACATCACCATGTGCAGATCCGTGACGACGAGGGTGGGCACGGGGCACACCTCTCAGCAGCGCTCGGCGGGGTCGGATCGTGATCGATCCGGCCCCGCCGGGCGCCTCAACCCAATGTCACGACCAACGTCAGCGCGACACCGAACACCACCGCGGGGGCGGCCATCGCGGCGAGGAACGCCAACCCGAACCGCCGACCGCCTGACGCGAACGCCAGGATGACCTTCACCAGAAGGTTGGATCCCAGTGCGGCGGCGACGCCGATCAACGCGGCGTCGACCGTGACATCGCCCTTGGCGGCCAGGCTGGCGGCTGCGACCGCGCCGGCGTGCGCGTCGGCCAAACCCGCGGCGAAGGTCGCGAGCACGAGCCCGTTGGGGCCGAGCATGTCAGCCGCCCACCGGCTGACGAGCAATGCCAGCGTCAGCACGGTGGCCAGCGCCAGTGCCGGCCGCAGTGCGAACGGCCGCATGGTGGGCTCGTCAGGGGTGTCCTGATCCTCGGCTGTGGTGTGGTCGGGCCGAGTGCCACCGCGGTACACGAACGCGGCAACGCCGACAAGGACGAGAGCGCCCGCCAGCACGGGGGGCCACAAGAGGCGCAACACCTCGATGTCGACCACGCCGATCACCAGGAGCAACTGTACGAAGGTGGCCAGGCTGGCCACCAGCGCGCTGGCCAGCGCGGCGCGCAGGCCCGTCTCGGTCTTGCTGAGCCGGCCCATCGACGCAGTCGTTGCGCTGGCCGAGACGAACCCACCGGCCAGGCCCGTGACAAGCAGGCCGCGTTGTGGGCCGAGCGCCCGAACGCCGATGTACCCGAGCCAGCCGATGCCGGTCAGCAGCACCACCAGCAGCCAGATTCTCGACGGGTTGAGCACGCCGTAGGGCCCGATCGCCTGGTCGGGCAGCAGGGGCAGAATCACGAAGGCCACCACGAAGAACTTGATCGCGTCCTCGAGTTCCACCTCGCTGACGATCTCTCGGGCGAAGCGGTGAATGCGGGCCTTCGACACCAGCAACACCGCGACCACCACGGCGAGCGCCACCGCCTCGGCTGGGCGAGTGTAGGCGAGTGCGCCCAGCAGGTAGGCGACGAGACCGGCGATCACGGTGGTGGTTCCCGGGTCGTCGGCCCTGGTACGACGGTAGGCGACGGCCAGCAGCACCGCGACGCCGATCGCGCCGGCCGCCACCACCCTGGCGTCGATACCGGAGGCGATCGCCCCGGCCAGAGACAACAATGCGAACGAGCGTGAGCCGGCGGGCAGATCGCGGGTGTGGCTGCGTTCCCGCTCCAGGCCGAGCAACAGCCCGATGGCCAGCGCCACCAGGAACGGCTCGAAGTGCTGCCAGTTCACACCGACTCCTCGTTGCCCGGACGGTCTCGGTCCTCCGGTCCGTCACCGGGATCCCGCGCGATGTAGAAACCCTAGCTGGCAACCTATCTCGGCGAGCAGATCGGTTGGTTCAGTACCGCCGACGTCGAATCAGTTGTCGCGGGCCTGCTCGGCACGCAACGCCTTCAGACGCCGTTCCTCGCGCAGCACGTTCTGGTAGCTCTCCTGTTCGGCGACCAGCCAGTCCGGCTTCTCGGCGAGCAACGCATCGATCTGCTCGGTGGTGAGCGCATCCTCGACGCCGCCGCGGGCGAGGCCGGCGATCGAGACGCTGAGCTTGGCTGCGACGAGGTTCTTCGGGTGTGGTCCGTTCTTGCGGAGGTCTTTGAGCCACTGCGGCGGATCCGCCTGCAGGGCGGCGAGTTCGGTGCGGGTGATCGGGTTCTCCTGGAACTCCGCAGGCGTGGCGGGCAGGTACACGTCCAGCTTCTTCGCCGCGGTGGCGGGTTTCATGGATTGCGCGTTCGGCCTGCTCATGGCACAGAGCTTATCCGTAGCCGCTTATCGGTAGCCTGAGGCGGTGACCCCGCTGTCCCTCACCCTCGGGTATGTGCCCGGCGGGACGCCCGCGAAGTGGGCCAAGATCTGGGCGGAGCGCCATCCCGAGGTGACGCTGCACCTGCGCGCCGTTGCCGCCGCAGACGCGGCCGCCGAAGTGCGGGGCGGCGCCGTCGACCTGGCGGTGCTCCGGACGACGGCCGATACCGCTGGGCTGGCCGTCATCCCGCTCTACGAGGAGATGACGGTGGCGGTGGTACCGGCCGATCACCTTCTCACCGCGGCCGACGAGATCGCCGCCGCGGACCTCGACGGAGAGCCGACGCTGCTCCCACTCGACGATGTCGTCGCCTGGGCGGGCGCTCCTGGCACACCGATCGAGCATCGACCCGAAACCACTGAGGACGCAATAGAACTCGTCGCTGCGGGACTCGGTGCACTCATCGTTCCGCAATCGCTGGCCCGGCTGTATCACCGCAAGGACCTCACGTACCGCCCGATCACCGACGCGCCCACCTGCCCTGTGGGGCTTGCCTTCCCGGAAGGCCCGCAGTCGGCGCTGATCGAGGAGTTCACCGGGATCGTCCGCGGCCGCAGACCCGGTTCCTCGCGGGGGCAGGCCGAGCCGGCGCCGAAACGCACCGCACGCGAGAAGACGCTGGCCAAACAGGCCGCCCGGGCGGCCGCGGGCAAGGTGGCCCGCAAGCCGGGGCCGACCAAGCGCGGGCGGCACTGAGCCCGCGAGTGTGGGGGTTGTGTACGTCCGCGGACGGTTTCGCGTGCGTAGCACCCACAGTCGGTGCGACGTCCGGCCGTAACTGCCGCGTGACGCGGTTTTACCTGGTCAACACACATGCTCGGAAATACTTGCAGCCATGACCGTGCTGAACCATGTTCCGGCCACCACGTCAGCGACCGACCTCGCCGGCCATCTGCGCCGCGACGGCTATGTCATCGTCGACGATCTGGTTCCGGACTCGTTGATGGACACCATCGGTGCCGAACTGGCGCCCTACCTCGACGCGACACCGATGGGCTACAACGCGATGATCGGCCGCAACACGCGGCGTACCGGAGCGCTGATCGCGCGCTCGCCGGCCTGCCGCACGCTGGTCCAGGATCCGACCATTCTCGGTGTGTGCAAGGACTTCCTGGGACACGCGAGCGCTTTTCAGTTGATGCTGACCCAGGTGATCTCGATCGAACCGGGGGAGTCGGACCAGGCGTTGCATCGCGACCAGAATGCCTTCGATTTCTACCCGTTTCCCGATGACTATCACGTCCAGTGCAACACGCTGTGGGCGATGACGGACTACACCGCGGAGATGGGTGCGACCCGGGTGGTACCGGGAAGTCAGGTCGGCGACAAGAAGCCGACCGACTACGCCGACGTCGAGTGCGTACAAGCCGAGATGTCGCGCGGGTCGGTGCTGCTGTATTCCGGCAAGATCGTGCACAGCGGTGCCGCCAACCGCAGCGACCGGGTCCGCCGTGCCATCAACATCAACTACTGCGTCGGCTGGGTGCGTCAGGAGGAGAACCAATTCCTTTCGGTACCACACGAAGTCGCGCGCACACTCGACGACGATCTGCTGAAACTGATCGGCTATCAGGAGGGTGCGTGGGCGATGGGCTACTTCCGGGACTTCGAGGATCCGCTGCGTGCGATCCGCGGTGACGAGGTGGCCTACGGCTTCGACGCGGCCAAGCTCAACGGCGATGCCGGTGCGGCATTCGCCGACCAGATCACGCACAGTCAGTGAGGGCGCGGCGTGAAGCGTGCTCAGATCTGACGGATTGCGTTGCCGCCGACACGTTTCGCATCGAACATCGCCTCGTCGGCGCGCGCGATGGCGTCATCCAGCACGACGGCCGGATCCGCGTCCGGAGCCGGAAGGTACTCGTGGGCCACGTTGGCGACACCGAGGCTCGCCGTGACACAGGGGTATTCGCCAGAAGCGGCGATGGCGTGTCTGATCCGCTCGGGTAATTCGTCGGCCAGGTACGGGTCGGCAAGGTGAACGACGACGAACTCCTCACCGCCGATCCGGGCTACCAGCGCCGAGCCGTTGTCGACCGTTGCCACGATGCGCCGGGCGCATCGGATCAGCACCTCGTCGCCGGTGGCGTGGCCATACGTGTCGTTGATGTCCTTGAACCGGTCCAGGTCGACGACGATCACGGTGAGGGCAGCCGCCGCGCTGTGATTCATGATCAGCAGTCCTGCGAAGTGCAGGTGGAGGCCGCGACGGTTGAGAAGCCCGGTCAGCGGGTCCGTGACCGATTCGTTGGCATCTCTCCGCAATGTGCAGATGCCGAGTTGGATGCCCAGCGGCGTCAGGATTGTGGGTAGCGCGGCGCCGAGGATGGTGGCGGCCAGGCTCGCTCTGGTCAGGTGGTCGTCGACGGAGAGCTGGGTGATGAAGGAGGTCGTCGCGGCGAGGATCAGTGCGGTGTGCAGGGTGAGTGCCTTCGCTCCGTCGAAGAACGACAAGTACGCGGAGACGAGCGCGAAGCAGTTGAGCGCGAACAGCCCGGAGGACCAGGTGGGGCCGACGAGGGCGACCATGGTGATGCCGAGGTCCGCGGAGAGGACGAACGCCCGTGACATGCGTTGCGAAGGCCATGCGCGGGTGCACCATACGACGGCCCACCCACTCGCCAGCGCCACGAACAGCCCGAGGGCGACGTGCGCCGAGGACGAAGTCCGTCCGGCGCCGGGCAGCAGCACGGCCAGCGCTATGAGCGCCATCAGACCTGAACCGGTCCCGATCAGCATGCGTATCGCGCTGGCCAGCGAGCGGCGCGCGAAGTACTGCACCTGTCCGGGGTAGTCCACGGGTTCGCGCCACCATGTGGCGACACCTCGTGCGAACACCCGACAGCTGCGAAGAACCCCTACCACGACCCCGCTCTCGTTTCGGCGAGTTGGCTGCCCGCAACCTTCGCTACGAGTGACCAGTCAGCAACCAACAGGTGACTGAACTCTGGTCGATGGTATGCGCCGTGGGCGGGCCTTACCCGGGCGGGGGCTTCCGTTTGGGCAAAATTGCGCGAGCGTCAGTAGGGTGCCACGCGCTCAGCCGTCGGCGGCCCGCATCGCCTCGACTCCGCCCCACACCGGGCGAATATTCGCTGGCGATTGCCAGCTTCCGTCGCCACTCTCGTAGGTATGAAGGTTCGACTCCATCCGTCCGAGCGCGAGTTCGGTGCGGTCGTCGATGTGGTGTATCGCCCCGACCCGGTGGCCTACACGGTCGAGCTGACCACCCTCCGGCTGCCCGCCGCCGATGGTTCGCGGATTCTGCTGTCGGTCGCCGACGGCGACGCCGCGATCGGCGCGGCGGTACAGGTGAGCAACGCCGCGCTGCTCACCAGTGGACTGGCCCCGGCGCACGCCACCGATGTCGCCGCGGCACTGGCTGCAGATCATCCGCACCTGCCCGCCGTCCGTGGAACGCGGTGCAGCTCCACGGCGTTCGTGACGGCGTGGAGTGCGCTCACGGGGGCCGCAGCCGAGCTGACCGACGTGGAGCCGCTGTACCGGCTGGTCGACCTCGCGGCGCCGACCGGGGTTGCGGGGGAGAGCCGGCTCGCGGTCGGCCGCGAGGTGGAATTGCTCGTCGACTGGCTCGACGCGTTCTTCGTCGAGGCGTTCGGCTTGCCATCCGACCGAACTGCACGACGGGCCTACCTGGACGAGATCGCCGTCGCCGACGGGGACATCGTGGTGTGGACCGCCGGATTGGCTCCCGTCAGCATGGCGCGCGTGCACGCCCCGCTGGCGGGCGTGTCCCGCATCGGCCCCGTCTACACGCCGCCGGAGCACCGCGGGCACGGCTATGCCGCGGCGGTGACCGCCGCGGCCGCCCGGCATGCCCACCAGCGGGGTGCCGACGAGGTCGTGCTGTTCGCCGACGCGGCCAACTCGGTCGCCAACCGCGTCTACCAGCGGATCGGGTTCACGGCCGTCGACGAGCACCTGCAGTACGCGTTCACACCTTGTGGTGGTCGGGACCCTGTGCCTTCTTGTACAGCGACTTGAGCAACCGGTCCCGGAACGCCGCATTGTCGATCAGCTTGATGCCGGCGTCGGCGACCTTCGGGTATCCGATGAGCTTGTGCATATAACGGCCCCGGCGGTACTCGCGGCCCCACGCGGCTTCCATCCGCTGCGCGTAGTTGGTGAAGTCGTCGGGGCCGCCGTTCTGCAGCGCCGCGATGGCGCATTCGCCCGCGGCCAAGCCGGATTCGAGCGCCTTGGAGATGCCCGCCCCGGACGCCGGCTTGCCGGCCCCCAGAGAGTCGCCGGTGAACAGCACGCCCGGGCGCCACGGCGGCCACGCGGTGAAGCCCATCGGCAATCGCCACGCCCGCACGCTCTTGTTCTTCTTGAGCTCCTCGATCGGCGGCAGCTCCCAGTCCCGGGGCAGTGAACGCAGGAACTCGCCGAGGAACTGGGTGGCGTTGATGGATTGCCAGTTCTTGTAGCTGTTGACGTAACCCAGCCCGATGTTGAACACGCCGTTGCCCATCGGGAACACCCAGCCGTAGCCGGGCAGCTGGTCACCCTGGAACTGCAGCTTCAGGTAGATGTCCATGCTGTCGCCGTCGGGACGGTTGGCGGGCATCTCCGAGCGGATCGCGATCGCCGAGTACCCGTTGTACTGCGAATCCAGCTTGAGCGCCCGCTTGATGGGCGAGTACGCGCCGTCGGCCGCGATGACGGCGTCGCCGAACACCTTCTCCCCGCTCTTGAGCACGACACCCACGACCCGGCCGTTGGCGTCGAACTCCGGGCCGGCGACCTCGGCGCCCTGGCGCACCTCGGCGCCCGCCGACTCGGCATGCTTGAGCAGCTTCAGATCGAGGTCGGTGCGGCTGGCGGTGTGACCGTGATCGGGCATCCCGGGGCGGCGCGGAAACGACAGCTCCCACGCGCTCGGGCTGTACACCGTGACCTTGTTGATCCGGTGGTATTTCGCCACCTCGTCAGCCAAGCCCATCTTCTGCAAATAACTGACCGCGCGTGCGGTCAATCCGTCACCACAGGGTTTGTCCCGGGGGAAATCCGCCTTGTCCAAGACGATCACCCGAGCGCCCGTCTGCGCGGCCTGCCATGCGGCCGCTGAACCAGACGGACCCCCACCTGCGATGACCAGGTCGTATCTGGCCGTCATCTTCCGCCTCGTTGAAAGGGAGTGTGTCCGATCGATGTTACCGAAGCTATTCGTAGCTGATCTGCCGGCGGATCGCACTCGGTGCGCGCGGAGCAGGTCAGAGACGGCCAGCCCGGTACAGTAGGTGGGTGCGCAGACCATCTCTTCCCGCCATTCCGCTGCCCGGTGGGCAACCCGGAGTGAAGGTCGATGCGCGCAGTGAGCGGTGGCGGGAGCACCGCAAGAAGGTGCGTGCCGAGATCATCGACGCCGCATTCCGGGCGATCGACCGGCTCGGCCCCAACGTCAGCGTCCGGGAGATCGCGGAGGAAGCCGGCACCGCCAAGCCGAAGATCTACCGGCACTTCACCGACAAATCCGATATGTTCGCCCAGATCGGCGAGCGCATGCGCGACATGCTGTGGGCTGCGGTCATCCCGTCGATCGACATCGAGAAGGATTCCGCCCGCCAGATCATCGGCCGGGCCGTCGAGCACTATGTCGAGCTGGTTGACCAGCACCCCAATGTCGTCCGCTTCCTGCTGCAGGGCCGGTTCGCCGACCAGTCGTCGGCGGCGATGAGCACGGTCAACCGCGGCCGCGACATCACCCTGGCCATCGCCGAGATGGTCAGCGGCGAGCTCGAGGACATGCATCTGGACCCCGAGGTGTTCGAGCTGGCCGCCTTCGCGCTGTTCGGAACCGCGGCCGCGGCCACCGACTGGTGGCTGGGCGCCACCGACGAGGGTGTGCGCCGCATGCCGATGGACAAGTTCGTCGCGCATATGACGACGATCATGATGGGCGCGGTGAACGGCACCGGGGAACTCGTCGGTGTGGTGATCGACCCCGACCAGCCGATCAGCAGCGCCGTGAAGCTGCAGCAGATCGATCTGCGCGCCTGACCTGGGGTTGTTGCACCCCGGCGCGCGCAGTCTGAATACTGGTACCCGGTACCGCCGTTCCGGGAAAGGGCGTGAGCTATGTCGGCCGTCGTCACGCGCGCGCTGATCATCGGATCCGGGTTCTCCGGGCTCGGCATGGGAATCGCCCTGCAGAAACAAGGCTTCAAGGGCGACGACTTCCTGATCCTGGAGAAGGCCGACGAGATCGGTGGCACCTGGCGGGACAACACCTACCCCGGGTGCGCGTGCGATATCCCGTCGCACATGTACTCCTTCTCGTTCGAGCCGAAACCCGACTGGACCCATATGTGGTCGTTTCAGCCGGAGATCTTCGACTACCTCAAGGGCGTCACCGCCAAGCACGGGCTGCGCCGCCACATCCGGTTCAACACCCACGTGGATCGCGCGCACTGGGACGAGGGCGATGCGCGCTGGCATGTCTTCGACAAGTCGGGGCAGGAGTTCATCGCGCAGTTCCTGATCTCGGGGGCGGGCGGGCTGCACATCCCGTCGATTCCCGAGGTCGAGGGTGCCGACACCTTCACCGGCGCGATGTTCCACTCCGCCCAGTGGGATCACCGCGTGGACCTCGCCGGCAAGCGGGTGGCGGTGATCGGTACCGGTGCCAGCGCCATCCAGATCGTGCCGGCGATCATCGACCAGGTGGCCGGGCTGGATCTGTACCAGCGCACCCCGGCCTGGGTGATGCCCCGGCCCAATAACGCCTTCCCGCAATGGATCCGGAAGCTGTTCACCTATGTTCCGGGCACCAGGGCGCTGATGCGTGCGGGCATCTACTGGATTCACGAGGGTGTCGGTTTCGCGATGACCAAGCAGCCGCGGCTGCTCAAGATCGGTGAACTTCTGGGCCGCTGGAACATCAACCGCAGCATCAAAGATCCCGTCCTGCGCCGCAAGCTGACACCGAGCTACACCGCCGGGTGTAAGCGAATCCTCAACTCCGACACCTATTACCGCGCGATCGCCGACCCGAAGGCCGATGTCCTCACCGAGGGCATCGCCCGGATGACACCGACCGGCATCGTCACCCGCGACGGAGTCGAGCAACCCGCCGATGTCGTGGTGTGGGCCACCGGCTTCCATGTCACCGACTCCTACACCTATGTCGACATCAAGGGCGCCGGTGGCGAGGACCTGGTGGACCGCTGGAACAGGGAGGGGATCGCCGCGCACCGCGGTATCGCCGTGGCCGGCATGCCCAACCTGTTCTTCCTGCTGGGGCCCAACACCGCGCTGGGACACAACTCGGTGGTGTTCATGATCGAATCGCAGATCCGCTATGTTGCCCAAGCCATCGCCGCCGCCGACGCGGCCGGAGCCAAGGCGTTGGCGCCCACCCGGCGCGCCCAGGACGATTTCAACACCCAGTTGCAGCACGATCTGGCCGGCACCGTGTTCAACACCGGTGGTTGCCAGAGCTGGTACCTGGACGCCCATGGTGTCAACCGCACCCTGTGGGGCGGGATGACCTGGCAGTACTGGCTGGCGACCCGGCATTTCGAGCCCGCCGAGTACGAGTTCAGCCAGTAGTTCGCGCGACACGACACCACAAGTGGTTGTGTTGCGCCGCGTCGCAGCCCCCCAGTTGTAGTGTTGGGGCAGTACTCATCACGTTTCGAATTGGGGTCCAAGGTGTCCGATGGAATGAAGCTGATCGACCGGGTCTCGGCCATCAACTGGAACCGGCTTCAGGACGACAAAGACGCGGAGGTGTGGGACCGCCTGACCGGCAACTTCTGGTTGCCCGAGAAGGTGCCGGTGTCCAACGACATCCCGTCCTGGGGCACCCTGACCGCCGCGGAGAAACAACTCACCATGCGGGTGTTCACCGGCCTGACCCTGCTGGACACCATCCAGGGCACCGTCGGCGCCGTCAGCCTCATCCCCGACGCGCTGACCCCGCACGAGGAAGCCGTCTACACCAACATCGCGTTCATGGAGTCGGTGCACGCCAAGAGCTACAGCAACATCTTCTCCACGCTGTGCTCGACGAGCGAGATCGACGAGGCGTTCCGCTGGTCGGAGGAGAACCCGAACCTGCAGCGCAAGGCGCAGATCGTGATGGACTTCTACAAGGGCGACGACCCGCTCAAGCGCAAGGTGGCCTCCACGCTGCTGGAGAGCTTCCTGTTCTACTCCGGGTTCTACCTGCCGATGTACTGGTCGTCCCGGGCCAAGCTGACCAACACCGCCGACATGATCCGGCTGATCATCCGCGACGAGGCCGTGCACGGCTACTACATCGGCTACAAGTACCAGAAGGGCCTGGCCCTGGTCGACGAGACCAAGCGTCAGGAACTCAAGGACTACACCTACGAGCTGCTCTTCGAGCTGTACGACAACGAGGTGGAGTACACCCAGGATCTCTACGACGCCGTCGGACTGAGTGAGGACGTCAAGAAGTTCCTGCGCTACAACGCCAACAAGGCCTTGATGAACCTCGGCTACGAGGCGCTGTTCCCCAAGGACGAGACCGACGTCAACCCGGCGATCCTGTCGGCGCTGAGCCCCAACGCCGACGAGAACCACGACTTCTTCTCCGGCTCAGGCTCCAGTTACGTGATCGGCAAGGCCGTGGTCACCGAAGATGAGGACTGGGACTTCTAGTTTTCCCTGCTCAGAGCAGTATTCTGAGCAAAAGGCGGACTGGAAACGGTCCGCATTTAGCGTTCGCTGGGACTGTGGCGGCGAGGCTTTTGCCCACATTTCTCTACAGTGATCGGCGTGGCGGTGGTCGCTGCGTACGACACCAAGCAGGGCGAGCTGGAGCGACACAAGAGCCACCTCAAGCCGTCTGGCTACGTAGTGATGGAGACAACGTGGCGAGTGCGCGTGCAACCGCGCTGGGGTCGCGTTGCCTTGGTGGACATCAAGCCCACCGCCGTGCAGTCGTGGATGGCTGAGTTGGGCCAGTCCACCGTTGAGCGCAAGGCCATCGGTGCCGCCGCGGTGAAGCGTGCCCACCACGTGCGCCTAGATGACCTCGCACCCCAGCGATCCCACACCGCCGACTGAGCGCCCTCATCTGCGCGGTCTCGCTCGCCCTACTCGCCACAGGCTGTCACGTGAAAAATCCCTATAAGCCAACGGAACCCACGGACGTAAGCAAGGCCGCGACCGCGTTGACGACTCTGCCGTCTCTGGAGGACACCTAGACCCAGGTCGAAACCGTCGCGCTTGGCCATCAGATCACCGGCCATTGCACCAGAGGTGCTCTTTGAGTGGCGGCGCGAAGACAGCAGGAGCGGCTGCAACCCGCCATACGAACAATCTGACGGCGAGCAGGTTCTCCTGCGGAACTACGTCTCGGACACGCCAATCCCGGAGCAGAGTTGGAAGCAGGCCTTTGACTTGGCCCAGCAAGCCGCCCGCTCCCTCGGCGCGACGACTCTGACCGTCTTCAAGGACGCATCAAACAATCACGATCTGCAGTTCAGCGGTGAAACCGGGACCATTTTGCGGTTCGGCTCACAAGCCGCAGCGCTTATCACCTGCAGCACCGGCTGCAGACTGCCCGCCGCGAAGAAATAGGCCACTGGCAAGTCGCTTCGCGCACTCGCGCCCCGGCGCGCTAGCTTCCGGCCACGGAGCTCGACCGGTCAGTCGACTACCAGAAGTTTCGCTTACTGCTTCCACTCGGTGAAGCGTCGCGACGGGACTTGGGCCAGCATGAAGTCTTGGTCGCCATCGATAAATCCGATGAGAAGATCGCGTGGCTCAATGAGCCGATTGCCCTCGGCATTCGTGGTTAGCGGCGGATCGATATGGTCCACAACGATCGCAGGCACTGATTCAAGCGGGAACCGCCTGTTGCGCATCATAGGCTTCCATTGTACGAAGTCGCCTGCACTGAACTGCTGAACGTCCTGATAATGGGCGAGAGCTTCCGACAGAAGTGTCGGGTAGTCGCTGGATGTCGCGACCGCCGCGTACTTCTGCTCCGCCATTTCTTGTCGTTCGTCCAGAAAGTTCTGAAAGGCAACAAGATCAACGCCTTGCTCTACTGGCGCTTGTGACTCAGGCTTAGGCTTGGAGGCGGGATCGGTCTCGTCAGACGCGCTCATCAAGCACTCCCGCATCCTCAACGATAGATGCGAGCGAGTCGCCGCGCCGCGGCAGCTGCAATCTAGTGTAGAAGTCGTCCCACTCGAACTGCGAACCTCGCTTGCTTCGCACCATCAGCAGCACCTTCAACGCGCCGATCGTCTCATCGTTTCGGGCCAGTCCTCTCTGCGGGAGTACGGCTCCGTTGACGTCCAACAGGCGGTCGCTTCGAACAAAAGTGCGCAGCTCGCCGAATTGCGTATCGAACTCTTCGAGGTTCGCGAACGCGCCACTCCGAACGGCCCGTTCGCGCTCAAACTCATATGCTTCGTAGTCATACTGCTCGTGGTAGAAAAGCGCAGTGTTTAGGAAGCGTCGTGGTTCTGCGGTGTTTTCGATCGCGAGATACAGCTCCAACGTCGTCTGCGCCTGCCCAACCTCTCGTTCCATCGGCTCCGTAAGGTAGCGGTATAGATACGCCGATAACCGTCCTGCGTTGTGATCCCGCCAGCGCCGGAGTTCTGAGGCTTTACCCGTCCGCATCCGGTGGCCCTGGGCGGTCAGAGTCCAGGTTGCCGCAAACCGACGAAGCACCACATCGGTGATGGAGCGGGCGACGAGGTGCCTTCCTGCGAACCAGATAACGTCACCAGGAGCCCAACGCTTCGCCAACTCGGGAGTGCACTTGTGCACAAAGTCGAGATCACTAGTATCGATCGCGATTCGATCGCCGCCTGAAGCTGGGTAGCGGAAGAGCCCCTCAGCATCCTCCGCCACGGCATCCATTGCCACCAGGTTGCCATCGTTGCCATCGATGTCGCCGATATAGCCAAGAAGTACTTGCTCGTTCACGCTGTGAGCTCCCTTCTTAGAAAATCAAGCATTCCAATCGCGGCATCATCTAGCTCCGCACTGTAAGCGTAGACGTCCCGCATGTGCTGCCGACCTTCGCGCTTCGTGACTAGGTCAGTGTCACGGACCCAGTCGATATAGGGCTCCCGCTTGCCTTCAGAAAAGTAGACTTGCCGAACACTGACGGGCGATTCCTCGTAGTCTTTCGCCGGTATCCGCCCTTCCCATGTCCAGACGCGGGCGTCGCCGCTACATCCCTCCAAGGTAATCTCAGGCACCGCATGTACGGTAGGAGTTTTGCCGTCGGCGTAGTCAGTGGGTGACTCAAATGCTGTGGCGAGCCAAGCTGCCATGGGGTCAACGTACTTGCGGCCTACATATGTGTGGTTTGTGACGAACTCGGCGGATTTTCCGGGGTCGAGGGCGGGCGATACGGCAATCTTGTCACCCTTCGCGAGAGCGCCGGTATCAAACGGGGTGGTGAACGGGCCGTCGCACGCCATCTCAACTGGTAGCCCACTTGCGATCGTGTTCGAACCAAACTTAGGCACGCAGCGCCCAACGAAGAAGTAGGTCATGGGCTCCTGGAACTCTAGGACGCGCTCAGCTTCCAGGGTGGTTTCGCCACTTGGGAGACCCCATCGACCCGTGAGTCGACGGAACAAAAGCTCTTGCCAGCTGAGCGGGTGCCGATCACCTTCGCGCACAGGCCGCATGCCCTGCACCCACGAAGGTCGAGTCGGCGTGCTTGAAGCGCGGCTCGACATGGGCGGATACTACATGGATCGCGCTCCTCGGGCGCTGGACTCTGATGGGCTTGGTCGATGGACACCCTCGCCATAAAGGTTCGGTCGCCGTGCGGACGCTCAAATCGCCGCCCTGAAGTCACGCCCATCGTGAAGGGTCAATCGATGGTGCGTTGGGGGATCGTCAGGGGTACCGCGCGTCTCGAAAACGATCAACTCTGAGACACCGGCGTCCTGGGCTCCCTCGCCGAGTACGAGCGGGAGCTGATCAAGGAGCGGACCGCGCTGAAGCGGGCGGCGTCTCGGACCAACGGCACCAAGTTCGGGCGGCCCCGGAAGGTCGACGACGCCGAACACATCGCTACCGTCAGGCGGATGAAGGCCGACGGACACACCGCCAAGGGCATCGCCAAGTACCTCGATGTCAGCCGGGCCACCCTTTACCGCTACCTTGGCGACCGTGCTGCCATATGAGTCATCCACCCGTCCCTGGCAACCGCAAAGAGCAACAGATTGAGTGGCGGAATGCGAAACGGTCCGGTTCTTTCGATGCGCGGAGTCGGCCGGTATCGGGCTACTGAGCCTGCCCTCCGAACACTGCCGTCCATTCCCGATGTAATCGTTGAAGCACTTCTCTTGCGCCGGGAGCGAGTTCGAGATGCTCGGGGCTGTTTATCGGCCCGTAAGCGATTGCGACGTGGCCTGGTGCCTTGCGATCGACCCGTACGCTCCACTCCTCAAGAAATTTGACAACCGGCTTGCCTTGCCCGAGATCGGCCTCTGTCACTTGTTGACCGCCACCCATCAAGGTGTTCACAGCCTGGACAAATGCGGCTCGGCTAACGAGGTCTTCGCTCGCCCAGCCTGATGGGAGACGAAAGATGCGGTCCTCGCGGACCCCGGAGTCAATCAATAGTTGGGCATACGTGTCACCCTGGGCGTCGCCGTCTGTCAGGTAGACAACCTTGGCGGCAACTTCTTCGACGCGCATATCGTAGGTATTCGCAGCCGCGAGACCTGGCGCTATCTGGTATGTCAGATCCGAAAGACCGGTGGCCATTCTGATTAGCGTCGGGAGAAGGATCATGTCGGCTGCGCCTTCTGCAAGCACAGCGTGGCGGCAGGCCGAGAACGCCGCAGCTGACGCGCCCATTGCATACAGCAGAGGAGCAAACCCTGGTTCTTGGTTAGTCCAAAAGTCCGAGCGGATCTCGCTCGCATTCTGGCGGCGCGGATCTCTACGCAACAGTCGGATTCCGGTGCCAAGGTCAGTTGGAAGGCACCCAGGTGAGTGCGTCGTGTAAAAGACCTGGGTGGCATTGATTTGCTTCAGCAGCGCGCCCACGAGATCGGCCTGAGCGTCCAGGTGCAAGTGGGTCTCGGCCTCATCGATTAGCAAAATTGGCGGAATATCCAAACGCTGTGCGGCGAGGAAAGTCGCCAGCGCGACGAATGTACGAAGGCCGTCGCTTCGCTCCTCGATGTTTGTTACGGGACCCCCTCTACGCATCTCCTTGAACAGGACTTCGAGCGTTGACTCGGTGACCTTTAGGCGGACCGTCAGTTCGGACTGGTTCCACGCTTGTGTGAAGAAGTCTTCCAGTCGCTCGTTCGCCTCTTCGATGTAAGACTCCCGGTTGCTGCTGTCGCCCCGCTCGACGAAGCTCCATAGCCGGTTGAGATCCAGGTTCGCGATCCTGAGCACGTTGGCTAGGGCAGGCTGTGGATTAGCCCGGGTTTCTCCGTCAATAATTGGGTGGGACGTCGACAAGACACGATCTGCATCGCGGAACGCCACAAATTTTGGTATTCGTGAAAGCACGCGGGCTCGGGCAGCTTTGGCCGGGTGAGGCGACTGAGCGACATGGGTGACTTGCCGCAACAACTCTGCGGCCTTTTCGTCGCGTGGCTTCCCGCTTCTGCTGGTCGGTGATACTGATTCGAGCCACGTACTCAGCAAGTCGCTCGCTGAGCTGATCTCATCGGTCCAGACTCGGTTGGGGTCTTCGAGCGCCCGGGTGACGATCTCGAGCCAGGATTCGGGAGTCCCGTTCTCCGCGCCTTCTTCTGATTCACCGGAGAACTGGGCAGACAACTTGCGATGAGTGCCCTCGAGTCGTTTGGTGACGTCCTCGAACGGCGTCGGATTTCGGGTTGGTTCGGGGAAAACGCCCAGACGGAACGAGCCGTCCGCATGCTTCTGTATCAGCGCCGTTTCGGGGGGTGTGGCGAGGTCAAGGTCGGCGAGTTCGGCTTGGTCAGACTTGTCGAGTTCGAATTTCGCCTCAACAACCACCCCGCTCGGCGGCGATGTTCGGTTGGCAAAGATCGGTGATAGTGGATCTTCGAGATCATTCGTTAGCCACTCCAAGCCGTCCAGCAGGGTGGATTTACCAGATTCATTCGATCCGACGAAAGCAAGTATCGGGCTGTCTGTGTTGCATCCGGTGTTGGCGAGACGCTTGAACCCCTCAAACCGTACTCGTATGCAGTGCATGCACTTCCTCGCTAGTTCGCATGGTTGCGTACCCCATAACCCTGAAGAGCCGGGGACTGAATGACCAGATTGCCAGAGTCAACGAAAACTCGTCGGTGTCGCATTACGTGTCGGGCTCAGTAGGTCGCAGATGTCTCACGTAGCGCCGGTATGCGCCTCGATCGCTCCGGCAATTTTCACGGCACATAACGACACGGGGACGGACTAAACGCAATGGTGCAGACCATTGCCAACTTTCATATGGAATATTGCCGACCTGCTGAAGGGGGCGTATTAGCCCAATCAGTAAGGCGACCGTGATCTTGCCGTTCACTATCCTGCGTCGTTTGAATTGCATCCTGGAGCACACCAAGGACGAGTGTTGGCTGAGTTTAAGGTGTGGGCTGAACTCGACCTAGCCGTAGTCCGCAAGTCGCGACCGTGATGCCCGGAGTCGTCTATGCGGACCACCGCGCGAGGGACGTGGTGCCATCGCATCCTCAACTACTTGATCGCCGCGTCGTCGTCACTCTGCTTGATTAGGTGAAGGAACTTCACGCCGCCCTGGTTGATGCAGTCCAGCGCCAAGTCACCAACCTGCTGGCAGAAGCGGTCGTCATCGTTGGGACGGACTTCTACAGTGGCTTCGACCGGAATGAACCGATGAATCGGCACCGACCCGTTGAACTCGTCAAGACCGTACGCGCCATGGCGATACAGGGTGAGGGGCTCCGCTCCGTGCCACGGCAGTCCGATACGGACTTCGTACTCGACTGCGCCGATTCTTGTGCCGACTGAGCGGATCAGTGCCATGAAGTCCGAAACGGCGGCTTCGATGACCTGTTCGCTGATCTGCCACGCTTTGTGTGTGGGGCTTTCGCCGTGGGGCACGGGGTTCCTATAGCGGCCTCCTACAACCGCCGCGAGGGTGACCGAGCCGTCGAAATGGACGCTGATCCACGACTCGGCGGACCGAACGCTGTCCGTGATCTGTGTGTTTGGTGCGATCCAGCGGCGTAGTCCTGGGCGAGGGTTCTCACGGTCCACAAATTCCAGTGGGTGTGCGGTGGTGCGCGGGGCGACCGCGAGGGTGTACTTCTCGGCGTCCTTGAAGATGTTTCGGGCTTGCTCTTGAGACCATCGAACGGTCCTCGAAGCACCACTTTTCGGGTGAGCGACCGCGATGAACCATGCTCGATCGGCGGTGTCGCGGTCGGTCGAAGTCTCGTCGTATAGCTCGTATAGATATGTGGACGGGTTATGTGCCGCGTCGAATCGAGCACGATACTGCGCAGCGACTTCACGCTCGCGCATCCATACGGTGTCGGCGTTGTTGCGGATTGGCGCTCCGAAGTATTCACCGCGATAGATGAGATGCGGACCTTCAGTGCTAGATGGCACCACCACGACAACGGCGCGGTTTCCGTCCTCACCTACCTGGATCACATTGAGTCCGAACAAAGGTGGGCTAACCGCACTTACAGCGATCTGATGCAGGCTCCGTTCGTGAGCCTCGGAAAGTTCCCCGGTGTCCCTCCGTCCGTTCGCTCTCTTCTGGTTCTCTGTAACGCCGTAGACGATGACTCCGCCGCCGCTGTTCGCCATAGCGGTGATGTCTTTTGAGAAGTCAGAGTTCTTGAGATCAGCCGCCGCTGGCAGTTTGGACTTCCAATCGAGATCGTCTGCCTCCTCGATTTCACGTTCAACGGCGGTGTCAAGCAATTCGACTGTGATCGGACCGGGCGGAAATCCCAGAGCACGGTGCAGGGCAGTGAACATCATGATTCAGACGTTAGCCACAAGCCAGGGTCAGAATCGGGATTGCGGAGCGCGGCTCGGGTTCGAGCTACGTGATCGGCAAGGCCGTAGTCACCGAGGACGAGGACTGGGACTTCTAGTCACGCCAGTGGCGGAAGCGATCGGGTCGCGCCGGCACGCTCACGTGACCGGGATGGCGATTTCGTTGCGGCGACGGCACGGCAGGGTCCACGGCGGGTCGTAGAACCAGGCGGTCGCCTCGCCGGCCGGTTCGAAACCGGTCTCGCGCAGGATGTTCCGCAATTTCTCGGTCTGTTCGGCGACCCTCCGGGTCCCGTAGCCGCCGCTGAACCTGAGGACCGCGTACTTCTCCGGCGCAACCACCACCAGCTCGACACGGTCGTCGTCGGGTTCCGGCAGCGTCTCCAGAGTCCACTGCGACGGCATGAAGAAGCGGATGACCCATTCGCCCGCGTCACGGTGCTGGGCGACCGGCGCCGTCATGGCGATGCTGGTGCCGTTGGCCCGTCCGGTCTGCACCGCCACCGGAGCGGTCATCGAGATGCTCCGACTGCCGTGGTTGGCGCCGAAGATGTACTTGGCGAGCCGGCGGAACCCGGTGGACCGGGCTTGCTCCTCGGCAAGCGCGGGCACCCTGGTCTGGGCCGCGATCCGTTCACCGTACTGGCGCACCTGCGCACCCCGGGCCAGCTCGACGGCGTCGAACCGCGGTTCTTCGAGACCGAACCTGATCCCGGCCACCGAGCCGATGGTCTCCACCAGCTGCTTGGCTACGGTCTGCACATCGGCCATGGCAACTCCTTTCCCGGAAAGCGGCTGCCGGCGTCGTCCACCCGACAGATTCCCTAGATATTCGGAGTCGACCGAGGGCCGGATTGCGTGTCGACGGTGACTGCTGTCGTCACCCGGGGCCCGCACCGGCCGAAATTGTGTTTGTCGTCACTGCCAATCGGGCACTTCTCAGGGAGTTCACGGGTTCTATTGAAGGTCCTCCTCCATTGGGGGCGGAACCTCAATGGTGACGGTTGAACGACCGGCACGAGGAGGACAGACATGGCAATGAACAGAGTCGACACCAATGTCGTCGAACTCGCGCCCCGCCGCGCCCGCCAGAACATGCGCGCGCTGCTCCAGGCCAAGCGCCGGCACCCGTCCTCGATCGGCAACGTGGCGATGGCACGTCCGACCCCGGCGCCCGCGCCGGTGTCCGAGCACATCTGCCAGGTGCTGCCGTTCAAGCGCTGAGCGGGATCCTCGCGGTGACCGTGGTACCCGTGCCGACAGGGCTGACCACGCCGAACTCACCGGACAGCGCCTCCACTCGGTCGCGCAGACCCACCAGACCCGACCCGGCGCCCGCCACCGCACCACCGGCCCCATCGTCGCTCACCGACAGCCGCAGGGTGGTGTCATCGGCGACCACACACACCGTGACCGCCTCGGCGTTCGCGTACTTGGCCGCGTTCGTGAGGGATTCGGCCACCACGTAGTACGCGGCCACCTCGACCGACTCGGGTAGGCGCCCCGTCACCCGCAGATCGAGTTCGACCGGGACGGGGGACCGGCGCGCCAACGTCTTGATCGCCGGGGCGAGCCCGCCCTTGGACAGAATGGCCGGATGCAGGCCCCGGGACAGCTCCTGCAAGTCCGCATACAGCCCGGCCAGCCCCTCGATCGACGCCGTCAACTGCGCACGCATGGCGCCGTCGGCGCCGGCTTCGATGGCGCGCAGCTGCAGGCTCAGCGCGACGATCCGTTGCTGTGCGCCGTCGTGCAGGTCCCGCTCGAATCCGCGCCGGGCCTGGTCGGCGGCCGCCACGATGCGGGCCCGCGACGCGGTGAGCTCGGCGCGGGTCTCGGCATTGGCGATCGAGGTGGACACCAGGTCGGCGAAATCGCGAATATGCGCTTCGGTGTGCTCGGGGATCGCGTGTGCTGCCGGCCAGGCGACGATGAGCGCGCCCCGGATCTCGCCGTCCACGATCACCGGCGCCCCGGAGCCCGAACGCATCCCGTGGTTGCTGAGTGCGGTGGCCACCTCGCCGGTCGCCGTGCTGTAGTCGTCGATACGGGCCGCCGCCCCGGCACTGCGGATCCGGGCACTGACATTGTCACCCTGGGTCGAGAACCGTTGTCCGACAGCGAGAATCCCCGAATCGCTGGCAGCGAGCACCACCGCGTGTTCGTCGGATTCGTAACGCAGCAGCGTGACGTGCTCGGCCCCGAGACTGTGCGCCAACTCGGAGACGGCGACGTCGTACACATCCGAGGAGGCCGCGCCGCGGGCCACCAGCGTTGCCACCCGACGCAGCGCGGCCTGCTGATCGGCCAGCGCGGAGGCCTCACGGCGGCGTTGTTCGGCCTCCGCGGTACGCAGGCGCGCCTGTCCGACGAGCACATTGGTCACCAGGGCAAGGGTGAGGAACACGCCGACCGCTGGGGCCAGGGTGTCGCGGCCGTCCAGATGGAAGTAGACGTAGACCAGTGCGCTGGCCACCGACGTTGCCAGCGCCAGCCCGAACCCCCACCCGGCCGACACCACCAGCACCCCGAGCAGGAACACCGCGCCGAACGCGTCGTCGGGTGCCACCTTCTTGAGCGCCAGCACCAGCAGCGTCTCGGTCACGATGAAGGCGGCCGCGACGACGATGCCCCAGCCCACGGGCCGGGCGGTCGGCCGCACGATCATCGCCAGGAGCCGAGTTGACCACGAACGCCAGTTCACCCCGCAGATGTTATTGCGGATGTTCACAGAAACCTTTCCGGCTAGCGGTAATGCCCGCGGACCCCGATCCTGCCAAGCTCGAGTCATGTCCGGTTCCCACGTCGTGCGCGCGTTGATCGTCGATGACAGCGCCGCCTTCCGCGATGCGGCGACCACGATGCTGGCTCACGGCGGAATCACCGTGGTCGGCACCGCCACCGACGGTGCCGGCGCACTCGACGCCAGCCGTGCACTGCGGCCCGATGTCGCACTGGTGGATGTGGACCTCGGCGCCGACAGCGGCTTCGACGTGGCCGAGCAACTCACCGACGTCCCGGTGATCCTCATCTCCACCCACGACGAGCAGGACTTCGCCGAGATGATCGCGACCAGTTCGGCCCGCGGGTTCCTGCCGAAGTTCGCGTTGTCGCCCGACGCGATCCGCGGCCTGCTGGTCCGCTGAGCTCAGAGCGAGTCGAGGTAGACGATCACCGCGCGCACCCGCCGGTGATCGTCCCCGGTCTCCGGCAGGTCCAGTTTGGTCAGGATGCTGCGCACGTGCTTTTCCACCGTGCCCTCGGTCACCCACAGCCGCCGGCCGATACCCGCATTGGACAGGCCCTCGGCCATCAGGGACAGCACCTCGCGTTCGCGGGCGCTGAGGGCGGCCAGCGGATCATTGCGTCGCCGGGCCGACACCAGCTCGGTGACCAGAGCCGGATCGATGACTGAGGCCCCCGCGGTCACCCGGTTCAGGGTGTCGACGAAATCCTCGACATCGGTGACACGGGTCTTGAGCAGATAGCCGATGGCGCGGCCACCGGCGAGCAGCTCGGTGGCGTGTTCGACGTCGATGTGCGCCGAGAGCACCACGATCCCGGTGTCGGGGAATTCGGCGCGGATGGTGCGCGCGGCGTCGAGCCCCTCGGTGCTGTGCGCGGGTGGCATCCGGATATCGGTGAGCACCAGGTCGGGCCCGTGTTCACGCACCGCGGCGAGCAGCGTTTCCGCGTCGCCGGCCTGCCCGGCCACCTCGAAACCCGACCGCTGCAAGAGACTGGCGAGCCCCTCGCGCAGCAACACGTCATCGTCTGCGATGACAACTCGTATAGCCACCCGCACGCCCTTTCCAGGTGCTGCCGTTGCAGCCGCGACATTCTCGCATCTTGCCGCGCGCGCGTCAGGGCGCGCGCCCGATATGGGGGCTGGCCCTACCCGGCCGGTACGGCGAGCGCTCCCGCCATGTTGGCAGCCAGCACCGCAGACGCCGCGGCGAGGGAGGAGGAAAGTGAACTCGTCGAAATCAGTCACCGAGGAGATCGCCATGACCACATCACTGAGCCGCAGCGCGCACACCTTGTCTCTGCTCGACGGCGAGATCGTCGAAGAGAACGAGCTGGGCTCCATGCGCCGCGTCACCGCCGACAACCTGCCCATCCTGAACCGACTGTCCATCAAGCGGGTGGTGTTGAACCCGGGCGCCATGCGCACACCGCACTGGCACGCCAACGCCAATGAGCTGACCTACTGCGTGTCCGGTACGGCTCTGGTCTCGGTGCTCGACAACTACAGCGAGTTCTCCAGCTTCGTCATCACCGCGGGGCAGATGTTCCACATCGACTCCGGCTCGCTGCACCACATCGAAAACATCGGCGACGAGCCGGCCGAATTCATCATCGCCTTCCGCAACGAACGCCCCGAGGACTTCGGGCTCGGTGCAACGTTCGGCGCCTTCACCGATGCCGTGCTGGGCAACACCTATGACCTGCCGTCCTCCGATATGGCCACGATCCGGCGTGACACCTCGCGCACGGATCACAGACTCGCCGCCCGGATCGGCGATCCGGAGATTCCGTCCGGCGCCTACTTCAAAGATCCGCACAAGTTCGATATCGAGGGCCAGCCCGCCGGGTTGACCTACGCCTACGGCAACGCGCGATTCGCCCGGGACCAGTACTGGCCCGCGCTGAAGGACATCTCGATGTACTCGCTGCGGGTGGCCGAGGACGGGATGCGTGAACCGCACTGGCACCCCGCGACCGCCGAGATGGGCTATGTGCAGCACGGCGACGCGCGCATGACGATCATGAATCCCGATGGGACGCTGGACACCTGGAACATGACGACAGGGGACATGTACTTCATCCCGCGCGCCTACCCGCACCACATCGAGAACATCGGCACCGATGACTGGCACTTCCTGATCTTCTTCGACCAGCCGTTCCCCGCGGATATCGGCTACCGCGCCTCGGCGAGTGCGTATTCCCGGGAAGTGCTGGCCGCGACGTTCAACACCCACATCGACGACCTGCCGAATTTCCCGTTCACCCCAGGCGATCCGCTGATCGTCCGCAAGAGCAACCCCGTGGACTGATCGGTGCGGGGCATCGGATGAACCCGCGGTGAATGACGGGAGAACTATGTCATCGGTGGTAGCGCATATCGGCTGGACCCGAGAAACTGGTCGCGTGACCACCTCGACTTCGCTCGTCGCCCGAATTCTGGACTGGCTGCGCGCCGGTTACCCCGAGGGCGTACCCGGTGCCGACCGGGTGCCGCTGCTGGCGCTGCTGCGTAACACTCCACTGACCGAGGATCAGGTCAAGGAGGTGGTGGCCCACATCACCGCCACCGATTCGTCCGCGCTGACCGACGGCGAGATCGACAAGGACGAGATCGAGGCGTTCATCGCCGAGGTCACCCATCACGACGCGGGCCCGGAGAACGTGCGCCGGGTGGCGGCCAAGCTCGCCGCGGCCGGCTGGCCGTTGTCGGGAGTCGAGGGGCTCGAGGAGACCGAGAACTAAGAGTCAATCGCGCGGGCCGTGACCCGGCCCCCGCGGTGCGGGGTCAGCACGACGTGCTTGACGCGTTGGCGTTCGCCCGGCTCGTCGGTGGTTTCCCAGTCGACGCGCCGTAGCACCTCGCGGAGCACGACGCGCATCTCCGTCAGGGCGAACGTGGCACCGAGGCAGCGCCGGTTACCGCCGCCGAACGGCAGCCAGTCGGTGGGACCAGGCGTGGTACCGACCATCCGATCCGGGTCGAAACGGCCGGGGTCCGGATAGCGCGCCGCGTCCGCGTGCGCCAGCCCGATACCGGGCGCCACCATGACACCCGCGGGCAGGCGGTAGCCGGCGATATCGACCGGTTCGGTGAGCACCCGGCCGACGTCGAAGACGACCGGCCGGATGCGCAGCGTTTCCTTGGCCACCGCATCCAGATAGTCGTCGTCGCCGGTCTCGGCGGCGTTGGTGGCCTTGGCCAGGATCTCGGGGTGGCGGGTGAGCCGCTCCAACGCCCACGAGAGTGCAGTGGCGGTCGTATCGTGGCCGGCCAGGAGCAAGGTCATCAGCTGGTCGCGCAGTTCACGGTCGGTCATCGCACGACCGTCCTCGCCGGCCGCGCGGATCAGCATCGCGAGCGCGTCGGTACGGTCGGCCAGCGCCGGATCGGCGCGCCGCTCGGCGATCTCGGCGTAGAGCAGCCGGTCGGCCGCGGCGATCCGGTCCCGCACACCGCGCCACGGCCTGCGCTGCAGCAGACGGCTGTCGGCGATCGACAGGCTCTCGACGGTGTTGAGGTTCAGCAGGCGCGGCAGCACCGTGCGCAGCTGGGCGAGCCGGGCCGGGTCACTGGCGCCGATCACCGTACGCAGGATGACCTCGAGGGTGATCGCCGACATCCGCGGCGCCACCGCGAAACTCCGTCCCACCGGCCACCCGGTGATGGCTTCGGCGGCGATCTCGGCCATCGCGGCGGCCTGGCGGTCGACGGCCGCGCGGGTGAACGGGGCCATCATCAGGCGGCGCCGGTCGGCGTGTACCTCGTCGTCGATGACGAGCACGGAGCTGTCACCGAGGAGCCCGCTGAGCATCGAATTCGCTTCGCCCGCATGGAAAATGTGCGGGCTGCCGGCGAACACCGCCTTCATGTCGGCGGAGTCGGCCAGGTACACGATCGTGCCCAGTGAGGACACCCGCAGCGTGAACGCGGCACCGTAGCGCCGGTGACATGCCGCCACGAACCGTGGCCAGTACCGCGCCAACAGGGCCGCCTGGACCGCCCGGGGAAGAGGAGGCCCGGGCGGCAGGGCGGCGGTGATGCCGGTCACACGGCCATGGTAACGCCGTGGACGGGGCTCGTTCGCCGGCGGATTCGCCCCGGAGCGGCCAAGCTCCGGGGCGGGCGCGCGACTAGATGGTGGACGCGTCGATGACGAAGCGGTAGCGCACGTCGGAGGACAGCACCCGCTCGTAGGCCTCGTTGACGTAGGACGCGTCGACGACCTCGATCTCCGGGGTGACGTCATGCTCGGCGCAGAAGTCGAGCATCTCCTGGGTCTCGGGGATGCCGCCGATCATCGATCCCGAGATGCTGCGACGTCCACCGGCCAACGGGAACGCCGGAACCTCCAGCGGGTGCTCCGGGATGCCCAGCTCGACGAGGGTGCCGTCCACCTTGAGCAGGCCCAGGTAGTCGCCCATGCCCAGGTTGGCCGACACGGTGTTGAGGATGAGGTCGAACGTGCCGGCCAGCTTGGTGAAGGTGTCCGGGTCCGAGGTGGCGTAGTACTCGTCGGCACCCAGGCGCAGACCGTCTTCCATCTTCTTGAGCGACTGGCTCAGCACGGTGACGTGCGCGCCCATGGCGTGGGCCAACTTGACGCCCATGTGACCCAGGCCGCCCAGACCGATCACGGCCACCTGCTTGCCCGGGCCCGCGTTCCAGTGCCGCAGCGGGGAGAACAGGGTGATGCCGGCGCACAGCAGGGGAGCGGCCTTGTCCAGCGGGAGCGAATCCGGGATGCCCAGGACGTAGTTCTCATCGACGACGATGGCGGTGCTGTAGCCGCCGTAGGTGGGGCTGCCGTCACGCTCGGTGGAGTTGTAGGTGCCGTGCATGCCGTACTCGCCGGTGCAGTACTGCTGCAGACCGGCCTTGCAGTTGTCGCATTCGCGGCACGAGTCGATGAAGCAGCCGACGCCGACGTGATCGCCGACCTTGTACTTGGTGACCTCGGAGCCGACCTCGGTGACGATGCCGGCGATCTCGTGTCCCGGTACCACCGGGTAGTTGGGGGTGCCCCATTCGGCTTTCACGGTGTGGATATCGCTGTGACAGATACCCGCGAACTTGATGTCGAAGGCCACATCGTGCGGGCCGACGGCGCGGCGCTCGATGGTGGTCTTGGTCAGATGGCCGGACGCCTCGTTGGCGGCGTAGGCGGAAACGGTGGTGGTCATGGTGTGGTGATCCTCTTCTTCTTCGACATGCCTCTTTGAGTGCGCATCACGTGCCTTCGCTCAACGCTAGCGAAGGTGACCGAGCACGGCTCGGTGACGGGCGCGACTTTGCACCGCCGGTCGGTGCAACAGCGGCCTCGCGGGGTCTAGTCCCGGTTCACGGTGTGAATCGGGTTATAGCCCCGGCGCCCGGAATCCGGCGTTGACACTGACCCGCTCATACCGTGCCACACCGGCCTGGGTGTACGGGTCGGCGGCGGCGAGGGCGTCGGCCTCTTCGGCGGACATATCGCCGGTGATGAGCACCGCACCCCGGGTCTGCGTGCGTCCGGCGAGCAGGATGCGGCCCGCGGCCACCTCCTCGGTCAGCCAGGCCAGGTGAGCCGGCCTGGTCGCATCGACGACGTCGTCGGGCTGCAGGTAGGTCAGGTTGAGCACATGAAAAAGTCCGGACACGTCGTGAGGGTAACCGGCGTCATCGCCCAGTCACATCCGTTGCACGGCGTTAACGTGCCGCCGGGGATCGGTTACGCCGTCGCAACCATGGAGTCCGTCCCGCCCATCAAACTGTCGATTGACAGAAATGATGCCGACTGGGGGGAGTCCGGTGAGCAGCGACGCCGGCACGGTTCTGATTGCCAACCGGGGTGAGATTGCCGTCCGGTTGATCCGCGCCGCCCGCGCGCTGGATCTGCGGACCGTCGCGGTGTTCTCCGACGCCGATCGCGCGGCACCGCACGTGCGGATGGCGGATACGGCGGTCCGGCTGGGCCCGCCGGCTCCGTCGGAAAGCTACCTGCGGGTGGACGCGATCCTCGATGCCGCGCACGCCACCGGCGCCGGGATGATCCACCCCGGCTACGGATTCCTTTCCGAGGACGCCGAATTCGCCGCCGCGGTGCAACATTGCGGGTTGGTGTTCGTCGGCCCGACACCCGAACAGCTGCGGGTGTTCGGGGCCAAGCACACCGCTCGGGCGGCCGCGGTGGCCGCGGGTGTCCCGGTATTCGCCGGGTCGGGACTGCTCGACGATGCCACCGCGGCGCTTGCCGCCGCTTCCGATATCGGCTACCCGGTGATGCTCAAGGCCACCGGTGGTGGCGGCGGTATCGGCATGCAGGTGTGCCGGGACCCGGCCGAACTGCGCGCCGCCTACGACGCGGTGTCGCGCCTGGCCGGGCGCAGCTTCGCCGCGGCCGGCGTGTTCGTCGAGCGGTACGTCGCCGACGCCCGTCACGTCGAGGTGCAGATCTTCGGCGACGGGACCGGGCGGGTGGTGTCCCTCGGTGACCGGGACTGCTCCCTGCAGCGGCGCAACCAGAAGGTGATCGAGGAGGCGCCGGCCCCGGGACTGCCCGACGAGCTACGGGCCCAATTGCATTCGTCGTCGCGGGCACTCGCCGCGGCGGTGTCCTATCGATCCGCCGGCACCGTGGAGTTCATCTACGACCCCCGCAGCAAGCAAGCATCCTTCCTGGAAGTCAACGCCCGCCTCCAGGTCGAACACCCCGTCACCGAGGCGGTCACCGGAATCGACCTGGCCGCGTGGATGTTCCGGCTGGCCCGCGGTGAACGCGACCTGCTGGACGGTCAACCGGCCGCGATCCCGACGTCCGGCCACGCCGTCGAAGCCCGTATCTACGCCGAGGATCCCTCCCGGGAGTACCGCCCGAGCACCGGAACCCTCACCGCGGTGGCCTTTCCCGCCCAGGCCGGGATCAGGGTGGACACCTGGGTGGAGCAGGGCACCGAGGTGTCGGCCTCCTACGATCCCTTGCTGGCGAAGGTGATCGGCACCGCGCCCGACCGCGCGGCGGCCCTCGACGCCCTCGACGCCGCCCTAGCCGACACCGTGCTGCACGGTATCGAGGTCAACATCGGCACCGTGCGTGCCGCGCTCGGGCACGACGACGTGCGGGCGGCCCGGCACACCACGGCAACACTGGCGGCCGTGGCGGATCCACGCCCGCGGATCACGGTCGAACGGCCGGGACTGCTCACCACCGTGCAGGACCTGCCCGGGCGGGTGGGGCGGTGGGATGTCGGCGTCCCACCCAGCGGTCCGATGGACGACTTGTCCTTCCGGCTCGGCAACCGAGCCCTCGGAAACCCCGACGGGGCACCCGGATTGGAGTGCACCGCAACCGGTCCCGCGCTGCGCTTCACCCGGCCGACGACGGTGTGTGTCACCGGGGCGCACTGTCTGGTCACCATCGACGGGGTGCCGGCCCCGATGTGGGAACCCGTCGAGGTCCCGGCCGACGGGCTGCTCGACATCGGCGCGGCCGAGGTTGCGGGACTGCGCACCTACGTGCTGTTCGCCGGTGGGCTGGACATCCCGCACTACCTCGGCAGTGCGTCGACCTTCACCCTGGGGCGCTTCGGCGGCCACGGCGGACGTCAGCTCGTCACCGGTGACGTGGTGCGTGTCGTCCCGCCGGCCGGCGCCGTGCCGTCCGCGCCGGTGCCGGCCGAACTGCGTCCCGCGATGCCCTCGGACTGGGAACTCGCGGTCACCGAAGGTCCGCACGCGGCACCGGAGTTCTTCACCCGCACCGATATCGACACCCTCTACTCGGCCCGCTACCGGGTGCATTTCAATTCCGCCCGGACCGGCGTGCGCCTGGAAGGGCCCACCCCGCAGTGGGCGCGCGGCGACGGCGGCGAGGCCGGGCTGCACCCGTCGAACATCCATGACACCGCCTACTCGGTCGGTGCACTGGATTTCACCGGTGACACCCCGATCCTGCTCGGCCCCGACGGTCCCAGCCTGGGCGGCTTTGTCTGCCCGGTGACGGTGATCGCGGCGCAGCGCTGGAAACTCGGGCAGCTGCGCCCGGGGGATACCGTGCGATTCGTGCCGATCCGGGCCCAAGATGCACCGTCGCGCACCGATATCGGCGTCAACCGCGGCGCCACCGGTCCGGTGGCCCGCACCGGTGGCGACCGTGACGACGGCATCCTTGACCGCCGTGCCCCGGGTGACGCGCCGGCAGTGGTGTACCGGCGCAGCGGCGATGACAACGTGCTCGTCGAGTACGGCGAGATGGTGCTCGATCTGGGCCTGCGGGCCCGTGTGCACGCCCTGCACGGGCGACTGGCAGACGCGGTGCGCGACGGATCGGTCACCGGAATCGTCGACCTGACCCCGGGAATCCGTTCCCTGCAGGTGCATGTCGATCCGGACATCCTGCCCGTCACCCGGCTGCTCGGGCTGCTGCGCGAGCTCGAGGACGACCTGCCCGCCCTGTCTGATCTGGTGGTGCCCAGCCGCTCGGTGCGGCTGCCGCTGAGCTGGGACGACCCCGCGACCCGCGAGGCGATCGAACGCTATACCTCCGGGGTGCGCGATGACGCGCCGTGGTGCCCGTCGAATATCGAGTTCATCCGCCGGGTCAACGGTCTGGCGTCCCAGGCCGAGGTGATGGACATCGTGTTCGCCGCCGAGTACCTCACCCTCGGCCTCGGTGACGTGTATCTCGGTGCGCCGGTGGCCACTCCGCTGGACCCGCGGCACCGGTTGGTGACCACCAAATACAATCCGGCCCGCACCTGGACGGCGGAGAACTCCGTGGGCATCGGCGGGGCCTACCTGTGCATCTACGGGATGGAGGGGCCGGGCGGCTATCAGTTCGTCGGCCGGACCACGCAGGTCTGGCGCCGCTATCCGCGTGATGCCGATGAAAATCCCTGGCTTCTCAGGTTTTTCGATCGCATCTCGTGGTACCCCGTCAGCCCGGACGAACTGCTGGATCTACGGGCCGATATCGCCGCGGGCCGCGGCACCGTCGACATCACACCGGGCACCTTCTCGCTGGCCGAGCATGAACGCTTCCTCGCCGAACACGCCGAGGACATCCAGCGGTTCCAGTCGGTGCAGACTGCGGCGTTCGCCGCCGAACGCGCCGCGTGGGCCGCGGCAGGCGAATTCGACCGGGCCGAGCGCGCCCAGTCGCGGGCCACGACGACCGCCGAGGACCTGGTGCTCGACGATGCGGCGCACCGGGTGGACGCACCGTTCTCCTCCAGTGTCTGGAAGGTCGATGTGGCGGTGGGGGAACGCGTCGTCGCGGGCCAGGCGCTGGTGGCGTTGGAGGCGATGAAGATGGAGACCGTGCTGACCGCACCGTCCGACGGGGTCGTCACTCATGTGTTGGTGGAGGCGGGCCATCAGGTGGAACCCGGGACACCGCTGGTGGTGGTCGGTCAGCTCTGAGCGTGGCGTTCGATCAGCTGCCGGCTGCGGTCCCGTAGCTCGGGTGCCGTCGCATCGCCGAGCACCCGCAGGCATGCGTCGGCCACGTGTACCGGCAGCTCGGAGCGCTCCGGGCCGTGCGGCACCGACCACATGTTGACCAGTGACTCGACCAGCCGGAACGGCAGATCGGCGGCGGCGGGGTGGACCCCGGTGCGGTCCAACACGGCCCGGCTCAGTGCCAGGTAGTGCAGCCGGAGGCGTTCCCGGTCCGACCAGAACGGCTCCAGGCGAGCATCACGCAATTCGGGAAGCAGGTACAGCGCGCCCAGATTCCAACTCCCACTGAGTAGTTGATCGCCGTCGAATGCCGCGAGCGCGTGCAGGTGCTCGGCTGCGGTCAACGCGGGAGTGGCGCCCAGCAGGGTCGGGATGAACGACAGTGTCGGTGTGACGGTCTGGCTCAGCAGAGCACACAGGATGTCGTCCTTGGTCTTGAAATAGTGATACAGCGAGGCCTGCCGGATGCCGACCGACTCGGCGATACTGCGTGTGGATGTGCCCGCGTAGCCCGTTGTGGTGAACAGTTCGCTTGCCGCATCCAGGATTTCGTCGCGGGCCGTCATACCGGGGCGCCGCTGCGTCTGCAGTCGGGGCCGGCCTGCGCGGGTGAGCGGCATGGTCCCATCGTGACCCATGGCCTACCCGATCGGTACGCACGAGCGTATCTGTCACACGACAGAAACGCGCGATACGCCTCGGTTACCTACGGCCCCGAATTGGTTACGCCAGCGACACCCACCGAGCCTGCTTGCCGTGAAAACTGTCAACTGACAGGCCAGCCATGGCACCGCGAACTACCCGGGAGAGCGCTCATGGGCATCGTCGGTTCCGCGGTCGACGTGGAGCAGGTGCACTCCGCGGCGCCGCCGAACGCTGATCCCGTCGCCGCCATCGGCGACCTGCATGTCACCTTCCGCCGCAACGGCACCGATGTGCACGCCCTGCGCGGGGTCAGCCTGGCCGTGGCCCCCGGCGAGATCCTCGGACTGGTCGGCGAATCCGGCTCGGGGAAGAGCGTGCTGGGTTTCGGTCTGCTCGGGCTGCTGCCCCGTCAGGCCCGCATCGACGGCACCATCTCGGTGGCCGGCTCGGACATGGTGCACGGCGACGCCAAGATGCTGCGCAAGGTGCGCCGGCTCGACCTCGGCGCAGTGTTCCAGGACCCGATGACCTCGCTGAACCCCACCATGCGGATCGGCAAGCAGGTCGCGGAGGCCGCGGGCAGCGAAGAGGAAGCGCTGCGCCTGCTGACGGCGGTGGGCATCCCGGAGCCGGCCCGGCGGATACGTTCCTATCCGCATGAGCTGTCCGGCGGCCTGCGCCAGCGGGTGATGATCGCCATCGCCATCGCGGGTGACCCCGAGCTCATCATCGCCGACGAGCCCACCACCGCGCTCGATGTCACGGTGCAGGCTCAGGTGCTGACGCTGCTGCAGGGACTGCGCGACGAGATCGGCTGCAGCATCGTCTTCATCACCCACGACCTCGGCGTGGCCGCGCAGATCTCGGACCGCATCGCGGTGCTCTACGCGGGCCGCATCGCCGAGATCGGGCCGACCGCCGAGGTGCTGCAGGCGCCCGCCCATCCCTACACGCGTGGCCTGCTGCGTTCCCGGCTGACGCTGCAGACCGCGCGGGGCCGGCGCCTGGCCGCGCTTCCGGGCTCGGTGCCGAGCCCTCTGGTGCCGCTGCCGGGATGCGCGTTCGCGCCCCGCTGCGAACTCACCACCGACGACTGCACGAAAACACCCCCGGATCCGATCTCGGTGGCTCCCGGGCGGGTCAGCGCCTGCCTGCTGCCGCCGGAGCGGCAGGCGGTGTCCGAGGCCGCCCCGGACGGCGGACCCTTTGCCGAACAAGCGGTTTCGCCGCCGGATGCCGACCCGCCCGCGGCGATCGAACTGGCCGATGTCCTCAAGACCTTCGCGGTCGCCCGCCGTGGCAAGCTGCAGGCGCTGCGCGGGGTCACGCTGCGGGTGGGGCACGGCGAATCGGTGGCACTGGTCGGGGAGAGCGGCTCGGGCAAGTCCACCCTGCTGCGCGTGATCGCCGGTCTGGAGAAGGCCACCTCCGGCACGGTGAAACTCGCCGGCGAGCAACGACCGCAGATGGTCTTCCAGGACGCGGGCGCGTCGCTGACCCCGTGGCTGTCGGTCGGTGAACTCATCGCCGAGCGCCTGCGTGGCACGAAGATGTCCCGGGCGCAGCGGCGCGAGGCCGTCATCGAGGTGCTCGAACGGGTCGGGCTGCCCGCCGAGGTGGCCAAATCACGAGCCGGTCAGCTCTCCGGCGGTCAGCGGCAACGGGTTTCGCTGGCCCGGGCCACCGTCGTGCCCCCTCCGGTGCTGCTGTGCGATGAGCCCACCAGCGCCCTGGACGTCTCGCTGGCCGCCTCGGTGCTCAACCTGATCGGCGACCTTCGCCGCAAGCTGGACATGTCCGTGGTGTTCGTGACGCACGACCTGTCGGTGGCCCGGGTGGTCGCCGACCGCATCGCGGTGATGTACCTCGGCCGGATCGTCGAAATCGGCCCCGCCGAGCAGGTCATCGGCGATCCAGCCCATCCCTACACCCGGGCGCTGGTCGACTCCATTCCCGACCTCGGCCGCGAATCACGCGTGCTGGCAGGCGAACCCGCCAGCCCGCTGTCACCACCGACCGGGTGCGCGTTCCACCCGCGGTGCCCCATCTCCGTCGACGCCTGCAACGGTGACGAGCTCGATGTCCGCCTGGAAGGCTTCCCCGGCGATCCGCACCAAGTCGCCTGTATCGAACGGAAAGCGGTCTGATGGCTATCGCGATCTCGGCTCCCGGCCTGGTCCGCGGTGGCACGCGCTGGCGGCCGTCCCTGCCGCAATCCCGGTCGGCGATCGTCAACTGGACCGGATTCGCCCTGGTGATCGCGGTGACCCTGGTGGTCATCGCGGTACCCCTGATCGCGCCGCACGACCCGCTGACCCCGGTCGGGCTACCCCTGCAGGCGCCCGGCAAGAACGGGTTCCTGCTCGGCACCGACAGCGTCGGCCGCGACATCTTCTCCCGGGTGCTCTACGGCGCCCGCTCGAGCTGGTTCGCTGCACTGGCGGTGGTGGCGCTGGGGCTGTTCATCGGCGGGCTGGTCGGCCTCATCGCCGGTGCCACCGGTGGCTGGGTGGACGCCACACTGATGCGCATCACCGACGGATTCCTGTCGCTGCCCGCACCCGTGCTGGCGATCGCGGTGGTGGCCGCACTCGGACCGGGTTTCCTGCACACGCTGATCGCGGTGTCCATCGTGTGGTGGCCGTTCTACGCCAGGCTGGTCCGCGGGGAGGTCGCTCGACTGGCCGCCCGGCCGCATGTGGAAGCGGCGAGACTGGCCGGTGTCAGCAGATTTCGGCTCGCCGGCCGGCACCTGCTGCCGGGTGCGGTGCCGAACGCGCTGGTCGCCGCCAGCCTCGATATCGGCACCCTGATCCTCACCCTGGCCGCGCTGTCCTTCCTCGGACTGGGCCAGGCGGCGCCGGCGCCCGAACTGGGTGCCGACTCGGCCCGCAACCTCAGCTACTTCCTGCAGCAGTGGTGGATTCCGGTGATGCCGGGTCTCGGTGTCCTGGTGCTGGCGCTGGTCGCCAACATCTCCGGTGACTGTCTGCGCAACCTGATGAAGACGAGTTGACCATGAAGACCTTCATAGCCTCCCGGCTCGGTGCCATGGCCGCGATCCTGGTCGCCCTCACCGCGGTGCTGTTCGTGCTGCAGAACATCTCCCCGCTGGATCCGGTCAAGGCGCAGCTCGGGGCACAGGCCTCGGCCCAGGCCGTGGCGGCCCGTCGCGAAGCCCTGGGGCTGAACGACCCTGTGCTGGTGCAGTTCTGGCACTACCTGTCCGGCGCGGTGACCGGCGATCTGGGCACCTCCTACCGCACCCGGCACGCGGTGATGTCCGATCTCGGCTCGTTCTTCCCCGCCACCTTGGAACTGGCATTGAGCGGTTTGGTGATCGCGATCCTGCTCGCGGTGCTGCTGGCGTTCAGCACCACCTTGAAATGGCGGGGTGCGGGGGTGCTGCGGGCGGTGTTGTTCACCGGGTCGTCGGCCCCGATGTTCCTGCTCGGCATCGTCGGGCTGATCGTCTTCTACCAGACCTTCGGCTGGGTGCCCGCCAACGGCCGTATCGCGGTACCGAATCCACCCGACGGGCCCACCGGGCTGCTCACGGTGGACGGTCTGCTGCACGCCCGGTTCGACGTGGTGGCCGACGCCGTACACCACCTCATCCTGCCTGCGCTGGTCATCGCGATCGGCCCGGCCGTCGCGATCGGGCGGGTGTTGCGCAGCAGCCTGATGACCGATATCGACAGCGACTACGCCCGCACGGCCCGGGCCAAAGGCCTCTCCGAGGGCCGGATCATGGCCAAGCACGTGTTGCGCAACTCCGTGGGCGCGGCGCTGTCCATGACGGGATTGCAGGTCGGCCTGATGTTCTCCGGTGTGCTCGTGGTGGAGCAGGTGTTCGGTTGGCCCGGCATCGGTCAGTACATCGCCCAGAGCATCCCCGTCGCGGACTTCCCGGCGATCGCCGGAGTCACCCTGATGCTCGGTGCCCTCTACGTCTTCATCAACACGGCCGTGGACCTGCTCCAGGCCGCCGCAGATCCCCGTATCGCAGTCACAGGAGGTTAGGTGCCGAAACAACCACTCATCGTGGGAAATCCCGTGCTTGTCGTGGTCGACATGCAGGAGTCCGGCGATATGCCCGTCGAAGAGGTGGGCATCCCGCACATGGCCGGATACGCCGACCGGATCGGCCGGGCGCGGCAACTGATCGACGCGGCACGGGCGGCCGACATCCCGATCGTGTTCTTCCAGGAAGTGCACCGTGCCAACGGGATCGACTTCGGCCGCGAACTCGACGGTGTCGAGGGTCCGCACTGTATCGACGGCCGGCCCGGCACTCCGCTGCATCCCGAACTGCTGCCCGATCTCGACGGGCCCAACCGTGAGTTCCACATCGTGAAACGGCGCTACTCGGGTTTCATCGGCACCGAATTCGAGATCGTGCTGTCCGGTCTGAAGGCCGACACGTTGATCCTGATCGGCGGGCTCACCGACGTGTGCGTGCACTACACCTTCGCCGATGCGCACCAACGCGACTTCTACGTGCGCGTCGTCGAGGACTGTGTCGGTGGCTCCTCGGAGTACCGGCACGACGCGGCGCTGGATGCCATGGAGTACCTGCAGACCGGTGCGGTACGCACCACCGCGGAAATCCTCGACGCGTTTGCCGGATGTCGCCGCCAGAGCGGCTCCGGCGCTTCCCTGACCACCCCGGTACTCGAAGGAGCCGCACGATGAAGAAACTGCGCACGATAGTCGCCATCGGCGCGGCGACCGCCCTGATGCTGACCGCCTGCGGCGGATCGAATTCCGGCGGCAGCAGCACACCCAACGCGGCACCCACCGACAAGGTGTTGCACCTGTCGTTCCTGCAGGATCCGGGGCAGCCACCGGACCCCGACATCTACTACGCGGGGCAGGGTCTGCTATTGACCACGAACACCTACGAGGGTCTGCTGCAGTACAAGGCGGGCACCGACAAACCCGAACTTGAGCCGCTGCTGGCCACCAAGTGGACGGCCTCACCGGATAACAAGGTGTTCACGTTCACCCTGCGCGAAGGGGTGAAGTTCCATGACGGGACGCCGTTCACCTCGGCCGCCGTCAAGGCCTCCTTCGACCGCAGGGCGGCCGTCAATCAGGGCCCGGCGTATATGGTCACCGACGTCGAATCGGTCACCACCCAAGGCGATTACGGTGTCACCGTCACGCTCAAGGCGCCCAACTCGGCCTTCCTGGATTACCTCGCCTGCCCGTACGGGCCGCGCATGCTCAGTCCGGAAGGCCTGAAGAAGAACGGCGGCAGCGACAACGCGCAGGGCTATCTCACCAACCATGACTTGGGCACCGGCCCGTACACGCTGACCGCCGCCGAGGTGGGTTCGAAGTACGAGCTGACCGCTTTCGGTGACTACTGGGGTGCCAAGCCGTATTTCGAGAAGGTCGAGCTCCCGGTCATCACCGACGTATCGGCGCAGCAGTTGCAGTTCAACAACGGTCAGATCGCGGCGATCCTGCACGACCTGCCGTCCTCGGCCGTGCAGTCCTACCTGGACAACAAGTCCTTCACGAACTACTCACTCCCGTCGATGATGGCGAACTACGTCTACATCAACCCGCGCAAGGGCATGATGACCGACGCCAAGAACCGCACCGCCGTGCTGCAGGCCATCGACGTCGACGAACTGGTCAAGCAGACGTACTTCGGGCGCGGCAAGAAGGCCGAGCAGATCTACCCGCCGAACATGATGGCGGCCGAGTTCGGCAAGCAGAACGTGGCGCACGATCCGTCGGTGCTGTCCGGCATCGCCGGCGGGCTGCCCGCCGACCAGAAGGCCGTCACCATCGGCTACGACTCCAGCAATCCCGACAATCAGTTGATCAGCAACCTGATCCAGACGCAGCTGGCCGCGGCCGGCCTGAACGCCAAGGTGCAGGCCTATCCCACCTCGGAGATCTATGGCTGGGTCGGAAGCGACGGCCAGTCGGCGCCGGAGATCATGACCTATGTGGGCTGGCCGGACGCCCCGTCGCCCTACACCTGGGGCCATATCTCCTGGGACGCCGACGGCGGTCTGAACTTCTTCGGCTGCTCGTCGCCGGCGGTCACCGCGGCCCTGGCCAAGGGTCTGCCCGCCGATTCGGACGCGGACTTCTCGACGGCCGGTGAGGAAGCGGTCAAGACGGGCTGCTGGCTGAACGTCGCTGATGTCAACGACTTCATGGTGGCCCAGCCCTGGCTCAAGGGCGTCGAGCAGTCCCACGTGGTCACCAACCCGAACTCGCTGCGGCTGGCCGCGCTGTCGGTGGGCTGATGGCCACGCTGGTCCGCAAGAGTGGTGTGCGCCGGATCATCCTGCTCACGCTGGGTTGGGAGGAACTGCCGAAGTCGGTGTCGGTGTACGGCGCCCCGCCCGAGGAACGACTGCGCGAACCGGTGCCCGGTGTGCTGTTGCAGACCGACGGCGGGTGGGTGTTGCTGGACACCGGCTTCAACACCGCCCTGGTCCGGGACCCGGCGCTGTACCGGCGGTTCTTCCCCACGGTGGAGTACCGCCCGGTGCTGCCCGGGCCCGGCGAGCCGATCGAGCAGCGGCTTGCCGAGGTGGGGGTGGATTTCGATGCCATCCACACCGTCGCCGTCAGCCACCTGCACCATGACCATGCGGGCGGGCTGAAGTTGTTCGCCGGCAAGGTGCCGGTGCACGCCCAGCGTCGTGAACTCGAGTACGGGCTGTCGAATCATCCGGAACCGGAACGCCATGCGATCGTGCGGGTGGACTTCGATGACCCGAACATCGAGTGGCGCCTGGCCGACGGTGAGGCCGAGATCGCCCCCGGTATCACCGCCGTGCCGACCTACGGGCATACCCCGGGGCATCAGAGCTTCGTGGTGGAGCTCGACGAGTCGGTGGGTGGCGACGGTTTCGTGTTCGCGTTCGACGCCGCCGATCTCACCGAGAACATCGAGCACGAACTGGCCATCGGTGGATTCATCGACGTCGATCCGCAGGACACCGTCGAGCCGATCCGCAGGCTCAAGAGGCTGGCCGCCGACAAGGGCTACCAGCTGATCCCCGGTCACGATCCGCACGTGTGGCCCGAGCTCACCCAGCATTTCCACGACAGGTTCGGGCCGGTCGGAACGTGATGGAGTGCGTTCTGCGCGCGGACCGGGTGCTCATCGACGGGCACCTGGTTCCGGCGTCGGTCGGGATCGCCGGCGGGCAGATCGCCCACATCGACGCCCTCGACGCCGATCATTCGGCGGCACAGGACATCCGGCTGCCGCCCGACGCGGTGCTGCTGCCGGGATTCGTCGACACCCACGTGCACATCAACGATCCCGGCACCGACTGGGAGGGCTTCGCCAGTGCCACCGCGGCCGCGGCCGCGGGCGGTATCACCACACTGGTCGACATGCCGCTGGACTCCGACCCGGTGACCACCAGTGTGTCCGCCTTGAATCTCAAAAGGTCGGCCGCGGAAGGCAACTGTGTTGTCGACATCGGGTTCTGGGGTGGTGTCGTCCCGGACAACCTGGACCGACTCGCTTCGCTGGTACGGGCCGGCGTGCGGGGTTTCAAGTGTTTTCTCGCCGACTCGGGCAACCCGGACTTCGGCCACCTGAGTCCCGCGCAGTTCCGTGCCGCCATGGCCCGCATCGCCGACCTGGACTCGCTGCTGCTGGTGCACGCCGAGAGCCATGCGGTGATCGACGCCGGCCCCCGCCCGGTCGGCCGTTCCTACCGATCGTTCCTGGCGTCACGACCCGATGCCGCCGAGGAGGACGCGGTCGGCCTCGTCGTCGAGACCGCGCGCGAGACCGGAGCCCGCGCGCACATCGTGCACGTCTCCAGCGCCCACGTGGTGCCTCTGCTGGCCGCAGCCAAAGCCGACGGCGTGGCCGTCACCGCCGAAACCTGTCCGCACTACCTGACTTTCGACGCCGAGACGGTGCCCGACGGCGGCACCGAGTTCGCCGTCTGCCCGCCGATCCGCGACGGTGCCAATCGCGAACTGCTGTGGTCGGCACTGGCGGACGGAACCTTGGACCTGGTGGTGTCCGATCATTCGCCGTGCGCCCCGCGCGATAAGGCGGCCGGAGATTTCGGACGCGCCTTCGGCGGTATCAGCTCGTTGCAGCTCGGTCCGCGGGCAGCGTGGACCGAGGCCGCCCGACGCGGTTTCGGGATGGCCGAGGTGAGTCGGTGGATGTCGCAGCGGCCCGCCGCACTGGCCGGCTACGCCGACCGGGGCCGGATCGCGCTGGGCCTGCGGGCCGATCTGTGTGCCTTCGACCCCGACGCGCACGAGACGGTGCACGCCGGCGCGCTGCGGCACCGGCACCCGGTGAGCCCGTATGAGGGTGTCAGTCTGCGGGGTGCGGTGCTGCAGACGTGGGTGGCCGGTGTACCGGCCCTGACCCGGATAGGAGAGCCGGTGTGAGATTCCTGGTGCTCAATCCCTCTCTATCTGTCGGCGGTCGGGGTGAGGGATGTCGTGACGCGGCCAACCCGCGCAGCCCTTGGCCGCTCTCGGGATCGTTGAACCTGTGACCGACGTGGATCTCGCCTCCCGTGTCGTCGGTGGCAGTGTGGTGGCCGCCAGCGACGAATCCTTCGGGTTCAAGGAACGGCTCGTCGACCCGTCGGAACCCGCCTTCGTGCCGGGCACCTATGACCTGCGCGGTGAAGTGGTCGACGGGTGGGAGACCCGCCGGCACGCCGGGCCCGGCGGTGACTGGGTGATCATCCGGCTGGGCGTGCCCGGCCGCCTGCACACCGTCGACGTCGATACCCGGTTCTTCTCCGGAAACCACCCGACCGCCTGCGCGGTGGACGCGTGTGCCCTGGACCGCACCGACGATCCGGCCGGACCTGCGGTGGTCTGGACGCCGGTGGTGGAAACGACGGCGCTCAAAGCGGATTCGCACAACCTGCTGGCCGTGACGGATCGGCGCCGGTGGACGCACCTGCGGCTGCGATTACAGTCCGACGGCGGCGTCGCCCGGCTACGCGCCTACGGCGAGGTGGTGCCGGACCCGGCGTTGTGGGCCGATGTCACCGTCGAGGTGTCCGGCCTTGAGCAGGGCGGGTGCGTCGAATGGTGCAGCGACAGCTTCTATTCCAGCGCCGCTTCGCTGGTCGCCCCGAACCGGCCGCACAATATGGGCGACGGTTGGGAGACCCGCAGGCGCCGCGATATCGGGCCCGAGACCCATGATGCGGTGATCATCTCCTTCGCGGTGCCCGCCGACCTCCGGCAGATCGAGGTCGACACGTCGTACTTCGTGTTCAACGCCAGTCGGGAGGTGTCGGTGCTGGGCAGCCGGTGTACGCCCGATCGTGAACACGGCTGGGGGCTGGTCGCATTCGACGTCCCGGTGCTGTCGCGCACCCGGTTGATCCCCGACGCGCGGCAGGTGTTCTGCGTCGACGTGCCCGCCGTGACGGCGCTACGGGTGCAGGCCTACCCCGACGGTGGAATCGCCCGGGTGCGGGCGTTCGGCGTACCCACCGCCGACGGACTGCGCACGCTGCGGGACCGATGGGAGGAAAGTTCGTGACGGTCCTGATGACCGATTGCGTCGGGCTGTGGCGGCGCACCCTGCTGATCGAGCCGGATGGCACCCGCAACACCGAACCCGGTGTGCTGTGGCTGCAGGGGCCGACGGCTTATGTCGACTCGCGCGGCTTCGCGGGCACCCTGCACCAGAACGGCGACATCTTCGCATGGCACCGCGCCATCGACGTGCAGCCCCCGGGGCCGTTCCCGGATGCGGGCGTGATGACGTGGGACGGCGACACCCTGATCGAAACCGGTGTGCACGAGGACTACGTCGAGCACTGGGTCCGTGATCCGGGCGCGGCCACCCCGGCCGGAGCGCTGCACCTGTCCGGGCCGGACGGTGCGCAGGCGCTGCTGGTTCGTGCCGGAGCCCTGTTCGGCTGGGCCGACCGCACCCAGGTGGTCATCGGTGCCGACCACCGGGCACTCGGAATCGTCATATCCGGCAAGGATATCCAGGCCAACGGCGTGCGCTGGACAGTGGAGAAATCGGAAGGGAACGTGGATTCATGAGTGGCGTCACGTCATTCACATCGGTGCCCGTCATCGATATCAGCGGGTTGTACTCACCGGAGCGTACCGAGCAGGAGCGGGTGGCCGCCGAGATCGGCCGGGCGGCAGCGGAGGTCGGCTTCTTCTACATCAGCGGCACCGGCGTCGACGAGTCGCTGTTCGAGCAGATGCTGGCTGCGGTCAAGGAGTTCTTCGCGCTGCCGGTGGAAGAGAAGATGCGCAACTACATCGGGCTGTCCCGGTGCCACCGCGGCTATGTGCCCGTCGGTGAGGAAGGACTCGAGGGGACCACCCCGGATCTGAAGGAGGCGTTCGACACCGCGCTGGACCTGCCCGCCGACGATCCGGATTACCTGGCCGGCAATCCGATGCTGGGCCCCAACGCCTGGCCGGCACTGCCGGGTTTCGCCGAGGCGGTCACCGCGTACTACCAGGCGCTGCTGGGAGTGGGGCAGCGGCTGCTGTGGGCATTCGCGGTCGCGCTCGGTGAGGATCCCGAGGTGTTCTCCCGGCACGCCACCAAGACCCCGAGCCAGTTACGCCTCATCCATTACCCGCACAATCCGGATGCGAAGGACAGCATCGGGATCGGCGCCCATACCGACTACGAGTGCTTCACCCTGCTCAAGCCGACCGCCCCCGGACTGGAGGTGCTCAACGGGGCGGGCGAGTGGATCGACGTCCCGCCGGTGCCCGGGGCCTTCGTCGTCAACATCGGTGACCTGCTGGAGCTGTGGACCAACGGCGCGTTCGTGGCCACCAGCCACCGCGTCCGCAAGGTCGCCGAAGAGCGCTACTCGTTCCCGCTGTTCTTCAACGTCGACTACCACACCGAGGTCAAACCGCTGCCGCAGTTCGCTTCCGCGGATGCCAAGCCCCGCCCGACATTGCGGGCCGGGGAGCACCTGTTCGCGCAGACCGCGCAGACCTTCGCCTATCTGCGGCGCCGGATCGAGACCGGGCAGCTGGTGCTCCCGGAGGGCTCGCTGGGCCTGGGGCAGTTCGGCCAGCAGGCGCTGCAGGGCGTCGAATGACCCGGCGCGCGGTCTAGTTGATCGGCGCGTTCAGCCAGCGCAGGTCATCGAGGATGCCGCGGGCGGCCACCACACCGCGCCCGGTCTGCCACACCTCGTTGTTGACGATGAACACCCGGTTGTCCCGGTTGGCCGAGAGCTTGCGCCACGCCGGGCTGTCCAGCACGCCGGCCGCGCGCTCCTTGGCGGCGGGGGAGTCGAAGGACAGGTAGACGATATCGCCGTCGGCGGCGGACAGGTCGGCATCCGGTGCCAGCTCGATGTACGGCTTGTCGGTGAAGCGTTGGGCGGCAGGGCGATCCACGCCGACCGCGTGCAGCACGCTCGCCGGGAAGTTGTCGGCCCCGTAGACCCGCACGGTGTTCTCGGTGAACTGCACCACCGATGCCTGGAAATGCGTGGCGTCGTTCTGCTGCCCGGTCTTGCGGGCGTCCTGGGTGAACTCGTCGAGCACCCGGGCGGCGGCTTCGGGTCGCCCGACCGCCGCGGCGACGGTGCGCAGGGTGTCCTGCCAGCCCGCCCCCGACGCCCCGGTGAAGACGGTGGGCGCGATCTGGTTCAGCGCGCCGAAGTCGGTCGGTGTCAGCGCCGACGAGCCGAGGATCAGGTCCGGGGTGGCACGCCCGACGGCAGCCAGATCGGGTGATGCCGGATCACCCAGGCCGGGTGAACCGTGGATCACCGCGCCCAAGTAGGAGGGTTGCGGCTGCGTCGTCCCGACGATCCGGCCCTGCAGGCCCAGCGCGCACAACGCGTCGAGCTGATCGCCGGACAGCGCCACGATGCGCTGTGGGTCGCCCTGTACCTCCGTCGTGGTGGGCACACCGGCGGCCGGGGCGTTACCGACCTGTCGCGGAGCGGGATCGGCCGGTGCCGGCTCGGCGGCGCACGAGTCATCGGGGCGGCGCTGGTTGCCCAACACCCCGGCGCTGGCGATGCGGGTGGTGCTGGTGACCGGCGCGCCGGAGGCGGGGCTCGGCGCGGCCTGCTCCTGACTGCCACAGCCGGTCAACAAGGTCAGTGCCACTGCCGAAACGATGGACGTGACCCCGACGACCCGGCCGGTGAGCCGGGCGATGCGCGCGGTGGGAAACAGCACGTCGCCGACGGTAACATCCAGCCGTCGAAGCGAAACTACGACAGTTTGTAGGACCCATGCCGCCGCGGGCGGTCACGGGGGATAAGATCACGAACAGACCAGTGCCGGGATGACCCGTCGACTTTTTATGGAGGATCTGTTGGTAGCCGAAGCGCCCCCAATCGGAGAACTCGAGGCACGGCGTCCGTTCCCGCAGCGGATGGGCCCCAAGGGCAACCTGATCTACAAGCTGATCACGACGACCGATCACAAGCTGATCGGCATCATGTACTGCGTCGTCTGCTTCAGTTTCTTCCTGGTCGGTGGCCTGATGGCGCTGCTGATGCGCACCGAGCTCGCGCTGCCGGGGCTGCAGTTCCTCTCCAACGAGCAGTTCAACCAGCTGTTCACCATGCACGGCACGGTGATGCTGCTGTTCTACGCGACCCCGATCTTCGCCGGGTTCGCGAATCTTGTGCTGCCGCTGCAGATCGGTGCGCCGGACGTGGCCTTCCCCAGGCTCAACGCCTTCGCCTTCTGGCTGTTCCTGTTCGGTGCGCTGATCGCGATGGGCGGCTTCATCACCCCCGGGGGCGCCGCCGACTTCGGCTGGACCGCCTACTCGCCGCTGACCGACGCCATTCACTCGCCGGGTGCCGGTGGTGACCTGTGGATCATGGGCCTGGCCGTCGGTGGTCTGGGCACCATCCTGGGTGCCGTCAACTTCATCACCACGGTCGTCTGCATGCGCGCCCCGGGTATGACGATGTTCCGGATGCCGATCTTCACCTGGAACGTGCTGGTGACCTCGATCCTCATCCTGATCGCCTTCCCGATCCTGACCGCGGCGCTGTTCGGTCTGGCCGCCGACCGTCATCTGGGTGCGCACGTGTACGACCCGGCCAACGGCGGTGTGCTGCTGTGGCAGCACCTGTTCTGGTTCTTCGGCCACCCCGAGGTGTACATCATCGCGCTGCCGTTCTTCGGCATCGTCAGTGAGATCTTCCCGGTGTTCAGCCGCAAACCGATCTTCGGCTACACCACGCTGATCTACGCGACGCTGGGTATCGCGGCCCTGTCGGTGGCGGTGTGGGCGCACCACATGTACGCCACCGGTGCGGTGCTCCTGCCCTTCTTCTCGTTCATGACGTTCCTGATCGCGGTGCCCACCGGGATCAAGTTCTTCAACTGGATCGGCACCATGTGGAAGGGGCAGTTGACCTTCGAGACACCGATGCTGTTCTCGGTCGGCTTCCTGATCACCTTCCTGCTCGGTGGCCTGTCCGGTGTGCTGCTGGCCAGCCCGCCGCTGGACTTCCACGTCACCGACAGCTACTTCGTCATCGCGCACTTCCACTACGTGCTCTTCGGCACCATCGTGTTCGCCACCTATGCGGGCATCTACTTCTGGTTCCCGAAGATGACGGGCCGGTTGCTCGACGAGAAGCTGGGCAAGCTGCACTTCTGGCTGACCTTCATCGGCTTCCACACCACCTTCCTGGTCCAGCACTGGCTGGGTGACGAGGGCATGCCGCGCCGCTACGCCGACTACCTGCCCACCGACGGGTTCACCACGCTGAACGTCATCTCGACCATCGGCGCCTTCATCCTGGGCATCTCCACGCTGCCGTTCGTCTGGAACGTGTTCAAGAGCTGGCGCTTCGGCGAGCCCGTCGTGGTCGACGATCCGTGGGGCTACGGCAACTCGCTGGAGTGGGCCACGTCCTGCCCGCCGCCGCGGCATAACTTCACCGAGCTGCCCCGGATCCGTTCGGAGCGGCCGGCATTCGAGCTGCACTACCCGCACATGGTGGAGCGGATGCGCGCCGAGGCGCACATCGGCCGGGCACACGGTCCTGCCGACGGCGACGTCACCCGGCTCGACGACGAGAACGTCCGCACCTGAATCGGTGAGTAATTCGAAGGTGTCGGTCCTGATCACCGTCACCGGACTCGACCAGCCCGGCGTCACATCGGCGCTCTTCGAGGTGCTCTCACGGCATCACGTCGAGTTGCTCAACGTCGAGCAGGTGGTGGTCCGGAGTCGGCTCACGCTGGCGGTGTTCGTCTCGGCCTCCGCCGAGGTGGCCGACGGCACGGTGTTCGCCGACGACATCCGAGCCGCCATCCACCGGGTGGGGCTGGATGTCACCATCGAGCGCAGTGCCGATCTGCCGGTGATGCGCGAGCCGTCCACCCACACCATCGTGGTGCTGGGCCGGCCGATCACCGCCGAGGCATTCGGTGTGGTGGCCCGCAAGGCCGCCGGGCTCGGTGTGAACATCGACACCATCCGGGGCGTGTCCGACTACCCGGTGACCGGTTTGGAACTGCGGGTGTCGGTGCCGGCCGGCGCGGCGTACGGCCAGTTGCAGGCGGCGATGGCGCAGGTCGCCGTCGAACTGGGCATCGATATCGCGCTGGAGGACTACAGCCTGTCCCGGCGGGCCAAACGGCTCATCGTGTTCGATGTCGACTCGACCCTGATCCAGGGCGAGGTGATCGAGATGTTGGCTGCGCGTGCCGGCGCCGAGGCCAAGGTGGCGGCGATCACCGAGGCCGCCATGCGCGGCGAACTGGATTTCGAGGAGTCGTTGCGGGAACGCGTCTCGACCCTGGCCGGGCTGCCCGCCGAGGTCGTCGACGAGGTGGCCGACGAGCTCGAGCTGACCCCCGGAGCCCGCACCACCATCCGCACCTTGCGTCGGCTGGGCTTTCACTGCGGTGTGGTGTCCGGTGGATTTCGCCAGGTCATCGAACCGCTGGCGCACGAACTGATGCTCGACTACGTCGCCGCCAACGACCTGGAGATCGTCGACGGCAAGCTGACCGGACGGGTCGTCGGACAGATCATCGACCGGCCGGGCAAGGCCAAGGCACTGCGCGACTTCGCCCAGCAGGCCGGCGTCCCGATGGAGCAGACGGTCGCGGTCGGTGACGGCGCGAATGACATCGACATGCTCGCGGCCGCCGGACTGGGAGTGGCGTTCAACGCCAAACCCGCCCTGCGTGAGGTCGCCGACGCCTCGCTGAGCCACCCCTACCTGGATACGGTGCTGTTCATCCTCGGGGTGACCCGCGGGGAGATCGAAGCCGCCGACGCCGTCGACGGCACCGTGCGCCGGGTCGATATCCCGGACTAGCAGCGCTATGGCGACGCGGCCGGGGTCGGGCCTTTACAGTGGAGGCATGTTGTTGGTGAAACGGACGATACTTCTCGGTGCATGCGCGGCCGCGATCTCCGGTGGGGCGGTTGTGCTGGCCGCGCCGGCGTCGGCGGACTGCCCGTGGGGTACCCGGCCGAGCCACTTCGAGGGTGTGTGTGTCGCCGGAGCCGGCAAGGGCAGCAGCACCAGCGGTAACGCCGTCGTTCCGCCGCCGGATGCCTCGCCGCCGCTGGTGCAGACCCTGCCGGGCGGTCAGTTGTCGTCGGTCGCCGGTATCCCGTGCACCCCGGAGAACATGGGCCGGTGCATCGCCCTGCAGCAGAGCCAGGGCTAGCTACACCACCACCGCGTGCGATTCGGGCTCGACCGCACCGGTGATCGAACCCCAGGCCCGTGCCATGAGGTCGACGGCCTCCTCCAGCGCAGCCTCGGGCAGCGCATAGGGGACCCGCACGAACCGCTCCAACGTGCCGTCCACCCCGAACCGCGGCCCGGCAGGCAGATCCAGCCCCAACCGTGATGCCGAAGCCGACAATGCCGTGCTCATCGGTGCGGGCAGCTTGACCCACAGCGAGATCCCGTTCGGCCCGGGCCCGGGCTGCCAGTCGGGCAACCGGCGCGCCAGCAGATCCAGCAGGTAGGCCCTGCGCGTGCGCAGCAGTCCTCGTCGTTCCGCGAGCACCTCATCGCGCTGTTCGAGAAGCCTTGCCGCCGTGAGTTGTTCGAGTATCGGGGTGCCGAGGTCCACCGATGGCCGGATGGCCGCGATGGTGGCCAGGGTGTGGCGTTCGGCCCGGATCCAGCCGACCCGCAACCCGCCCCAGAATGATTTGGACATGGACCCGACGGTGAGCACCAGATCACGGCGCGCCACCGTGGCGGCCAGCGGTGCCGGGGGCGCCTCGTCCATCCACATATCCATGATCGACTCGTCGATGACGGTACGCGTGCGGGTGTCGGAGATGATGTGCCCCAGTCGGATTCGCTCATCTGCCGGCATGGTGAACCCGGTCGGATTGTGGTTGTCCGGGATCAGGTAGGCCAAGCTGGGGGCGAGTTGCCGGATGGCCGCGTGCATCGCGTCCAGTTCCCAGCCGTCGTCGGCGAGAGAGACGGGCACGGCGCGCGCCCTGGCGGTCGAAATGGCCGACAGCGCACCGTGATACGTCGGTTGTTCGACGAGCACGCGGTCGCCGGGCTCGGTGAAGGCGGCCAGGATCAGCCCGATGGCGTGCTGAGCGCCGCTGGTGATCATGATCTGGCCGGGGTCGGTCGGTAGTCCGCGTTCGCAGTACCGCTGGGCGACGGCGGTGCGCAGGGCGCAGACCCCGGTGGGGTCGAGGCCGGTCTCGCCGAGATACGGGGTGATATCGCGGGTGGCCGCGGCGAACGCTTCCAGCACCGCCCCGCTCGGGGCCGACATCGCCGCAGCGGCCAGGCTGACGTTGACGCCCGCGGTAGGTTCGGTCGGGCGCGCCTGGCGCGCCTCGTTCATCGGGCGCGGTGGCAGCGCGGCAATGCTGCGCGCACCGCGACGGGCCAGCAGGTAGCCGTCCTCGCGGAGTTGGGTGAATGCCGCGGTGACCGTGGTGCGCGATACCCGCAGGGCGTCGGCGAGGGCACGCTCACTGGGCAGCCGCGACCCGACGGGCACCCGGCCGTCAACGATCAGCAGCCGGATGGCGTCGGCCAATCCCGAGTACGCGGGTCCGCTGGCACTGGACGTCCGCCAGTTACCCAACTCGCGGGCCAAAAGGTCCTCATCGAGTGATCTGGCCGCCATTTCTATCGACATTGATGCCAGTATCGCCGAACTGGCTATTGAATGGCAAGCCAATCTGGCTCGAAACTGGGCGCATGAGGAAGAACTGGCTATCTCGACTGGCCTCGAAGTATCCCCGCTCCGGGCCCGACAACCGCGTCACACCCAAGGACACCGACGCCCGCCGGGTGCACAGCGAGCTGGACGCCATCCGCGCCCGTTTCCCGGACCACTCATGAGGGGCCTGACTCGCGGGTCGCTGCTGCTGACCGGACTCATCGGCTACGGCCTGTCGATGGCGATGATGGTGCGCGCCGGTCTCGGCCTCGACCCGTGGGACGTCTTCCATCAAGGGCTGACCCGGCACACCCCGATGACGATCGGCATCGCCTCTGCGGTGGTCGGTGTCGTCGTGCTCCTGGCCTGGATCCCGCTGCGCAACAAGCCGGGTGTCGGGACCATCGCCAACGTCATCGTCATCGCCGTGACGGTCGACGCCGGCCTGGCCGTGCTCACCACGCCGGGCTCGCTGCCCGCCCGCATCGCGTTGATGCTCGGCGCCGTCGTGCTCAACGCCGTGGCCACCGTCCTCTATATCGGCGCCGGATTGGGTCCCGGTCCCCGGGACGGCCTGATGACCGGGCTGGTGGCTCGCACCGGTTTGTCGGTGCGGCTGGTCCGCACCTCGATCGAGGCAGGCGTGCTGGCGGTCGGCTGGTTGCTCGGCGGCACCGTGGGCGTGGGCACGGTGGTGTACGCCTTCGGGATAGGCCCGCTGGTGCAGCTGATCCTGCGGATCATGCCGCGCCGGCTGCTGTTCCATGACTTCGGCGCTGCGGGGCGCTCCCGAGCCGGGCGGGGGCTCGACACTACGATGAGCGAGTGCCCGACAGTGAACGTGAAGCCGATCCAGACCTGCTGATCGATTTCGCCAGGGTCACGCTTCGCCGCGGCGGAAAGACCCTGGTCGGGCCGCTGGACTGGGCCGTCGAACTCGACGAGCGCTGGGTGGTGATCGGGCCCAACGGCGCAGGCAAGACCTCGCTGCTACGCATCGCCGCGGCCGTCGAACACCCCTCGTCGGGAACCGCGTTCGTGCTGGGTGAGCGGCTCGGCCGCACCGACATGGCCGAACTGCGCAGCCGGGTCGGGCTGTCCAGTTCCGCTCTGAGTCAGCGGATCCCCGACGACGAGGTGGTCCGCGACCTCGTCATCTCCGCCGGGTACGCGGTGCTGGGCCGCTGGCGGGAGACCTACGAGGACGTCGACTACGAACAGGCCGTCGACATGCTGGAAAGCGTCGGCGCCGAGCACCTGGCCGAACGTACCTACGGCACGCTGTCCGAGGGTGAGCGCAAGCGCGTGCTGATCGCACGGTCGCTGATGACCGATCCGGAACTCCTGCTGCTCGACGAACCCGCGGCAGGTCTGGACCTCGGCGGCCGCGAGGAACTGGTGTCCCGGCTGGCCGACCTGGCCGCCGACCCGGACGCCCCGGCCATCGTGCTGGTCACCCATCACGTCGAGGAGATCCCGCCCGGCTTCAGCCACTGCCTGCTGCTGTCCGAGGGTGCGGTCGTCGCATCCGGCCTGCTGACCGATGTGCTGACGTCGGAGAACCTGTCCACCGCCTTCGGGCAGTCGATCGCCCTGGAGGTCATCGACGGACGCTACTTCGCGCGGCGCGTGCGCAGCCGCGCGGCACACAGGAGGCGTGCATGACCGAAGAACCCCTACCGGCCCGGCCGGCCGCAACGGTGATGCTGGTCCGGGACACCCCGGGCGGTATCAACGTGTTCCTGATGCGCCGGCATATGAACATGCAGTTCGTCGCCGGGACCACGGTGTTCCCCGGTGGCGGTGTCGACGACCGCGACCGCAACGCCGACATTGCCTGGCACGGGCCGGATCCCGCGTGGTGGGCGGAGCGCCTCGGGGTGGACACCGACCTGGCGCTGGCACTGGTCTGCTCGGCGGCCCGTGAGACGTTCGAGGAGTCCGGGGTGCTGTTCGCCGGGCCGGCAGACGATCCGGACGGCATCGTGGCCGACGCCTCGGTGTACCGCGAGGCGCGCAAGGACCTCGACGCCAAGACGCTGTCCTTCGGTGACTTCCTGCGGTCGGAGAAGCTGGTACTGCGCACCGATCTGCTGCGGCCGTGGGCCAACTGGGTGACCCCGAAAGAGGAACGCACCCGGCGGTACGACACCTACTTCTTCGTCGGCGCCCTGCCGGAGGGCCAGCGCGCCGACGGCGACAACACCGAGACCGACCGCGCGTACTGGGCCACCCCGGAATCTGCGCTCGACGACTTCGCCGAGGGCCGCACCTTCCTGTTGCCGCCGACCTGGACGCAGCTGGACTCGCTGGCCGGCCGCGAGGTGTCCGACGTGCTCGCGGTGCAACGCCAGATCGTGCCGGTGTCCCCACACCTGGTGGTCACCGACGGCAACTGGGAGATCGAGTTCTTCGACAGCGGGCGCTACAACGAGGCCCGCAACCGCCGCGCACCGGACGGGTACGCCAATTCCGACGTGTCGCCGTCGTGAGGGAGTTCGTCACCACCGCGGTGAACGACGGGATCGGCACCCTGGTGCTGTCTCGCCCCCCGGGCAACGCGCTGACCAGGCAGATGTACCGGGAGATCGGCGAGGCGGCCGCGGAGCTCGGTGGCCACCCGGGCGTCGCCGCGGTGATCCTGTTCGGCGGGCACGAGGTGTTCTGCACCGGCGACGACGTCCCCGAACTGCGCAGGCTGCATCCCAGCGACGCCGAGAGCGTCACCGCCGCCTGCCGCGCCGCGATCGCCGCGGTGGCCGGCATCCCGAAGCCGACGATCGCCGCCGTGACGGGGTACGCGCTCGGCGCAGGGCTGGCCCTGGCGCTGGCCGCCGATCGGCGGGTGTCGGGCGACAACGTGAAATTCGGTGCCACCGAGGTGCTGGCCGGACTGCTCCCCGCTGCCGGGACGGCCGGCCTGGTCCGCGCGATCGGGGTCAGCCACACCAAGGACCTGGTGTTCAGCGGCCGGTTCGTCGGCGCCGAGGAGGCGCTGGACCTCGGGCTGATCGACGAGATGGTGGCCCCGGACGGCGTCTACGACGCGGCGCTGGCCCGGGCGCGCCGATTTCTGGAGGCACCCGCACATGTGCTCGCGGGCGCCAAGGCGATGGTCGACGGCGCTGGTGCGGCGATCGATGGCGCTGATCACGGGGTGCGGCACTACGTCGAAGTCTTCGGAACGGTGGCCGGCAGTTAGGCTGCCCATATGACGAGCACGGACCACACGCCAGACGTTGCTGCTGACGCCGACCTCATGCCCGATGTCGCCGCCGGAGCGGCTCCGGCCCCTAACCCGCACGCCACGGCCGAACAGGTCGAGGCTGCGCTGAAGGACACCAAGCTGGCGCAGGTGCTGTACCACGACTGGGAAGCCGAGACCTACGACGACAAGTGGTCCATCTCGTATGACCAGCGTTGCATCGACTACGCCCGGGGCCGGTTCGACGCCATCGTCCCCGACGAGGTTCAGCGTGAGCTGCCCTACGACCGAGCCCTCGAGCTGGGCTGCGGGACGGGCTTCTTCCTGCTCAACCTGATCCAGGCCGGGGTGGCCCGGCGCGGATCGGTGACCGACCTGTCCCCGGGCATGGTCAAGGTCGCCACCCGCAACGGTCAGGGCCTGGGCCTGGACATCGACGGCAAGGTCGCCGACGCCGAGGGCATCCCGTACGAGGACAACACCTTCGACCTGGTGGTCGGCCACGCCGTGCTGCACCACATCCCCGATGTGGAGCTCTCGCTGCGCGAGGTGGTCCGGGTGCTCAAGCCAGGCGGCCGGTTCGTCTTCGCCGGGGAACCGACCAGCAAGGGCAATGTCTACGCACGCAACCTGTCCACCCTGACGTGGCATCTGTCCACCAACATCACCAAGCTGCCGGGCCTGGAGGGCTGGCGTCGCCCGCAGGCCGAGCTCGACGAGTCGTCACGCGCCGCGGCGCTGGAGGCCGTGGTGGACCTGCACACGTTCGAGCCGTCGGATCTGGAACGGATGGCCACCAACGCCGGCGCCGTTCAGGTCGCCACCGCCAGCGAGGAATTCACCGCCGCGATGCTCGGGTGGCCGATCCGCACCTTCGAGGCTTCGGTGCCCCCGGGTCGATTGGGTTGGGGCTGGGCCAAATTCGCGTTCAACAGCTGGACGTCGCTGAGCTGGGTGGACGCCAACGTGTTGCGCCGGGTGGTGCCGAAGGGCTGGTTCTACAACGTCATGGTCACCGGGGTCAAGCCGTCGTAGCCTGGAGCGTCGAGGATGTCGCCTACCTGCGCAGCGACGCAGGCCGGGCGGCACTTGTCGAGGTGGGTGGCTATCGGCTGACCGACTCCTCGCGGGTCGCTGATATCGCCTCCGCACGAACACGTTTCGGCGACCGAACGGCCGTGCTGGTGGAGACGGTGCTCTTGCGCCGGCGCGCCGCGGCCAAGCTCGGCGACCCATCGGGATGGTTGTTCACCGATGACGCACTGCAGCAGTGCACCGCCGAACCGGTGGCCCGGCACCGCGCCCGGCGGCTGGCCGGGAGGCGCGTGCACGACGTCACCTGCTCTGTCGGCGCGGAGCTGGCCGCGTTACGGCACACCGCCGCGCTGGTGCTGGGCAGCGATCTCGACCCGGTGCGACTTGCCATGGCCCGTAACAACGTTGGGGGAGTGGACCTGTGCCGTGCCGATGCGCTGGTGCCGGTCACCCGCGACACCGTCGTGGTGGCCGACCCGGCCCGACGCAGTGCGGGACGGCGGCGGTTCGACCCACGCGATTACACCCCGGCGCTGGACCTGCTGCTCGAGGCGTACCGCGATCGCGACCTGGTGGTGAAATGCGCGCCGGGAATCGATTTCGGCCGGCTCGGTGAGCTCGGCTTCCACGGTGAGATCGAGCTGTGCTCACTGGGCGGCAGCGTGCGCGAAGCCTGCTTGTGGTCGTCGGGCCTGGCGACCGCCGGACGGCGGGCCATCCTGCTCGACCGGGGCGAGGAGGTCACCGACACCGATCCCGACGAATGCCGGGTGGCCCCCGTGGGCCGGTGGATCGTCGACCCCGACGGAGCCGTGGTGCGGGCCGGACTGGTGCGCCAGTACGGAACGCGGCACGGGCTCTGGCAGCTCGACCCCGATATCGCCTACCTGTCCGGGGACGAACTGCCGAACGGCGTGCGGGGTTTCGAGGTGCTCGCGCAGATCGGCTTCGACGTGAAACTGCTGCGCCGTGAACTCGCCGCGCGCGATGCCGGCGCGGTGGAGATCCTGGTGCGTGGTGTGGACGTGGACCCGGACGAATTGCGGCGGCGTCTCAAACCGCGGGGTGCCGCGCAGCTCAGCGTGGTGATCACCCGGCTCGGTACCGGGGCGCACAGTCACGCGGTGGCGTTCATTTGTCGGCCGTCACGATAGCGCCACAGGTACCCTGGCGGCGGCGGCGCCGATGCCGCCCTGGCCCCGGAGGATTCACCCGATGCGCGTTCTGACGCTGGCTGTATCTCTTGTGCTGCTGGGGTCCGCCAGCACCGGGGTGGCCGCCGCCGCCCCACCGAAATGCTCGGATGTGGGTGGTACGGCCGGCGCCGGGGCGACCTGCGTCATCACGGCCAACGATCCGGCCTACACGCTCAACATCTCCTTCCCGACCGACTTCCCGAACCCGAACGCCGTCTTCGATTACGTGAAGCAGACCAGGGACGGGTTCATCAATGTGGCCAAGACGCCCGACTCGCGCGGTATGCCCTACGAGTTGGACACCACCACCACCCAGTACAGCTCTGCGGTGCCCCCGCGCGGGACACAGACGGTCGTGTTCACCACCTACCAGAACGTCGGCGGCGCGCACCCGCTGACCTTCTACAAGGCGTTCAACTGGGATCAGGCCTACCGCAAGCCGATCACGTTCGAGACCCTGTTCCGCCCGGACACCCAGCCCCTGCCGGTGATCTTCCCGATCGTGCAGGCCGAGCTGGCCAAGCAGTCCGGACTGCCCGATCCGGTGTCACCCACGGCGGGTCTGGACCCCGCGAACTACCAGAACTTCGCGATCACCAATGACGCGATCATCTTCTTCTTCAGCCAGGGCGAGTTGCTGCCCGAAGCCGCCGGAGCCGTTCAGGTCTCGGTACCGCGCGGCCCGATCGACGCGATGATCGCCTGATTCAGGCGGGCGCGAATCCGTACACCTGACCATCGCTGGTCGCCGTGATCACGCGACGGTCGTGGCCCACCGATACCCCGACCGGCCAACCGGTGGCCTCCGGCAGGGGATAACGGTTGAGGGTGTGTCCGTCGGCGGGGTCGAAGGCCAGCAGTGCCTGGCCGTTCGCCCCGTCCCGGGTGACGGTGTACGCCACGTGCTCGCCGGCCTGGCTCGAGGTGGACAGTGGTTCGACGTCCGAATGCGACCAGGCGATCTTGCCGTCGGGGGTGACGCCGACGAGTGCGGCGCCCGGCCCGCCGCCGGACACGATGACACCCTGGGGTGACACCGACGGCGGTGTCTGCGGCTGATAGTCCAGTGGCACCGACCATTTCGGCTTACCGTCGGCGGTGTTCACCGCCCACAGCCTGCGGTCGCGGCCGTTGACGTAGGCGGTGCTGCCGTCGGCCGAGAGCACTGGGCCGGCGATCGGGCCGCCACCGACCGCGGTGCTCGTCCATTCCCGGGTCAACATGGGCGTGCGATCCGGCCGGTAGCGCAGTCCCACCAGAACCGGGGCGGCCGCGTTCGGCTCCCACAGGGTGGTCACCACGATGTCGGTGGCTGCCGAGAACGCGGGCGCCGCCGCCACCGGGCAGCCGCTGCGGCCCTGCGGGCAGTCCTGCAGGCCCCGTTGCGCATCGGTGGGGTCGACACCCTCCACGAGGTCCAGGGGTGTGCCGATGACGGTGCCGCGGTGCGCGTCGAAGACCAGCACCTGCCCCAGGTGGGTGATCACCAGCAGTTGGCCGGGGTCGAGCAGTCGCGGGGTGGTCGGCATCCCGATGACCGGCTGACGCCAGCGGATCCACTGCGTCGGGGGGAAGGACATGATGGCGCCGGGCTGGCCGATGTAAAGGTTGTCGAATCCGTCAATCAGCGGGCTGGACATCCCACCGCCCTGCCACAGCCGGGTGCACCACCGCTGGCGGCCGTTGTTGTCGCTCTCCCACAGCATCAGCGAGCAGCCGTCGGCGGTCTGCGCGTTGGCGGCCAGGTAACCGCCCGCGCCGAGCGCCACCTGGGCGCCGAGTCGGCCCTTGACCGATCGGCTCCACTCCAAGGTGAGGGTGTTCGCACCGTCGACCGGGGTGTAGCTGCTGTTGGCGGAGTCGGCGTACTGGGCCGACCAGCCCTGCGCGGCATGAGCCTCCACCCAGGTGTCGGTGTTTCCGCAGGCAGTCGCGGTCAGTACCGTGATCCCCAGCATGGCGGCAAGCCGGCGCATCGTCGTCGTGGAAGCAGGCATCGAGGTCCGAGACTAGTCTGTGTCACCCTCGGATAGGCTGACCGGCCATGACGACGATGTGGGGCGCCCCCCTTCACAAGAGGTGGCGCGGTTCGCGGCTGCGTGATCCGCGTCAGGCGCGATTTCTGACCGCCGACTCGCTGCGCTGGGTGCTGAAGAACAAGGCCTACACCCCGTGGTACCTGGTGCGGTACTTCCGGCTGCTGAAGTTCAAGCTGGCCAACCCGCACATCATCACCCGCGGCATGGTGTTCCTGGGCAAGGGTGTGGAGATTCAAGCGACCCCGGAACTCGCCACGATGGAGATCGGCCGGTGGGTGCACATCGGGGACAAGAACACCATCCGGTGTCACGAGGGGTCGCTGCGCATCGGCGACAAGGTGGTGCTGGGCCGCGACAACGTCATCAACACCTATCTCGATATCGAACTGGGCGACTCCGTGCTGATGGCCGACTGGTGCTACGTCTGCGATTTCGACCACAAGATGGACAGCCTGGAGCTGCCGATCAAAGACCAGGGCATCATCAAGAGCCCCCTGCGGATCGGACCGGACACCTGGGTCGCCACGAAGGTGACCATCCTGCGTGGCACATCGATCGGCCGGGGTTGTGTGCTCGGTGCGCACGCGGTGGTCAAGGGTGATATCCCGGACTTCTCCATCGCGGTCGGTGCGCCCGCCAAGGTGGTCAAGAACCGCAAGGTGGCCTGGGACGCCTCGGCCGCCGACCGTGCCGCGCTGGCCGCGGCGCTGGCCGATATCGAGCGCAAGAAAGCCGCCCGCTGACGACGCCGGAAGGCGGGCGTCACACATCGCGGGCGAGCAAGTCCGTCCAGGTATCGCGACGGACCACCAGCCGCGCGGTGCCGCCGGTGACGAAGACCACCGGGATGCGCCGGGCCCCGTTGTACTGGTTGGACATCGTGTAGCAATAGGCCCCGGTCACCGGCACCGCCAGCAGATCTCCCACCGCGGGCCGTGCCAGTGGCACGCCGTCGATGAGCTGGTCGCCCGATTCGCAGTGCCGCCCGACCAGGCTGACCGGCGCGCCCCCGCCGACCCGGTCGACGATGGTGGCTTCGAACCGCTGCCGGTAGAGCGACACCTCGAGGTTGTCACCCATCCCACCGTCGACGGCGACGTGCGTGACGACGCCGTGTTTGACGGTGACCACGCGGTACAGCGTGCACGCCGCCGCCGCCACCATGCTGCGACCGGGTTCGACGATGATGCGACTACCCGGGGGGAGCAATGCCCGGGCCGCGGCCACCATCGCCTCGGCATACTCGCCCACGGTGGGCGGGGCTTCGTCGTAGGTGTAGCGCACGCCCAGCCCACCACCCAGGTCGTAGACATCGAAGGTGCCGAGCGCGGCCAGCGGTGCGACGGCGGCCGCCAGCTGGTCGACGTTGAGCAGCTGGGACCCGACGTGAGTGTGGAGTCCGTCGCAACGCAGCACGGCGCTGCGTTCGATCCTTCTGATGGCGGTGCGGGCATCGCCGGGGGACAAGCCGAACTTGGAGCCGCTGTGGCCCGTGGCGACGGAGGCGTGGGTATCCGCGGTGACCCCGGGTATCACCCGGACCAGGCAGGCTTGCACTCGCCCGGGCGGCACGAGGCGCTCCAACCGGTCGATATCGTCGAAATTGTCGACCACCACCAAGCCGACTCCGTGGCCGATGGCCAACTCGAGTTCCTCGTCGGTCTTGGCGTTGCCGTGCAATACCATCCGGGACGGATCTGCTCCCGCCGCGACGGCGGTGACGATCTCACCGCCTCCCGCGACGTCCAGGTGCAACCCTTCCTCGGTCATCAGTCGCTGAATTGCGGTGCAGGGAAACGACTTCGATGCGAACGCCACATCTGATCGGGGCCAGCGGCTGCGGAACTCCTGCAGATAGTCGCGGGCCCGCCGGCGCAGCGCGGATTCGTCCACCACCATGGTCGGCGTCCCGAATTCGGCGGCGATATCGTCGAGCCGGCAGCCTCCCACCATGATCATGCCGTCCTCATCGAGCTGGGTGTCGGCCGGAAAGAGCTGGAGAATCTCTGGCGCCGTGCTGGTTTCGTTCACCGGTGTTCTCCTCGGAGTGAAAGGCCGGCGGCCGCGGCCCGGTCGGCGATCACGGTCACGGCGGGGTGCCGCTGCAGCATCGAAGCCGGTACGTGCGGGTCGATCGGACCGGAAACGGCGGCTGTCAGGGCCGCCGACTTGGCCGTACCTGCGGCCAGCAGGACGATGGACCGGGCCCGCGAGATGGTGCCCAGACCCTGGGTGATCGCGCGGTGCGGGACATCGGCCACAGTGCCGAAGAAGCGGGCATTGTCCTGGCGGGTCTGCTCCGACAGCTGCACGACTCGGGTACCCGACTCCCATGCCGAGCCGGGCTCGTTGAAGGCCAGGTGTCCGTTGCTGCCGATCCCGGCGATCTGCACGTCCACACCGCCGAGCGCCTCGATCCGGGTGTCGAGGTTCGCCGCTTCGAGGTCGGGGTCGGGGGCCAGTCCGTCGGCTATCACGATGTTCTCCGTCCCGATCCCCAGCGGCGCGGCCACCAGTGTGCGGACATAGGTTGCGTAGCTGTCCGGATCGTCGGGGCCGAGCCCGACGTACTCGTCGAGCGCGATGAGAAGCGCTGTGCGCAAGTCGATTTGTCCGCACGCGTGCCGACGGGCCAACTCACGATACAGCGGGATCGGGGTGTCGCCGGTGGCGACGCCGAGTCGCGGGCGATGAGCGGGCAGCCGGCGCAGAACCGCGTCGGCTGCCGCGGCACCGAACTGATCCGTATCGACCACCAGCAGCCGCAAGGATGCAGACATCGTCACGGGCCGACCTTCCCGACGGCCACCCGCAGCGCGTCGTGCCGGTCGGCGGTCGCCGCCCACCAGTCGGCCTGCGCACCTCGCGGTGTCATCCGGTGAAACTGTGGTCGATGGACGATCTCCTGGCCCAGGCTGTTCGCCGCGAACAGGGCCGCACCGATCGCCGAATGGTCGCGGCTGACACGGTCGACGAGCACCTCGCGTCCGGTGGCGTCGGCGAGGTCCTGCCACAACAGCGGATGTGCGGCCGCGCCGCCGCCCAGCAGTACCGGGCCCCGTCGTTCGGTGGCCGCTTCCGCGATCGCGACGGCACGGCGCAGCTCGACCACCACACCGGTGAGCAGGGCCCGCCCCACATGGCCGGCGTGCATGGACAGATCCAGCCCGTGCAGGGTCCCGGTCAGATCCGGATCCCACAGTGCGCCTTGCTCGCCCGGGGTGAGGTAGGGCAGGAAGATCGGTGCGCAGTGGTGCGGGACGTCGGCCGCTGCGGTCAGTAACTCGGTGGGCCCCGGCAGGCCGACCAGGCGGGCGATACCACCGAAGGCGGCGCCGACGGCGAGGATGTCCATCTCCAGACCCCAGCCCGGGCCGGCGAGCGGGGTGACCAGATACCGGTGTTGGGGATCGCGGACCGCGGTGTCACAGATGCCCATGACGACAGCGCTGGTCCCGGCGATCACGGCGACATCACCGTGGCGGTTGGCGCCGATGCCGAGCGCGCCCAGCACGGAATCGGCGGCGCCGAGCACCACCGGCACCGTACCGCTCAGCCCGAATGCCGCTCGCCAGTCCGATGACAGTGGTGCCGAGGTGGACGCCGGCGCCACCGCGGGTAGCCCCGGGACAGCCGACACCGCAACCATTTCGGCATCCCACGCACCATCGTCGAGGTTGAACACCCCGGTACCGGCGGCCGTGCTCGGATCGGTCAGCAGCTCACCGGTGAGGCGGGCGAACAACACGTCCTTGGCCGCGGCCGCCAGAACTCCGCCGCGGCCGAGCCGTTCCAGACGCCGGTGCATGGGGATCAGATACCGGCCGTCCACCCGCTGGCCGGTCACCTGATAGAGGTGTTCGTCGCCGAGTGCGTCCCGCAACCGCGCGGCATCGGGTTCGGCTCGGCCGTCCTCCCAGGTGACTGCCGGTCCGGTCGGGTGACCGGCACCGTCGAGAGCCACCAGCGTCGGCAACATCGCCGACAACCCGATGCCGGCCCACCGCGACGGTGCCACGGCTTCGGCGACCTCGCCCAGCGCTACTTCCAGCGCATCCCACCAATCCTGTGGATTCTGCTCTGCGGCCAGAGGTTCGGGATGGTGGGTGGGGTAGCCGCGCCGCGCGGTGGCATGCACGGCCCCGTCGGGTCCGACAGCCACGACCTTCAGCGCGGACGTGCCCAGGTCGACGCCGAGGTACGCACGGTCGACGGTCACGGCGTACGCGCGGGCTGCCGGCCGGCTGCCACCACGGACAACGCATCGGCGGCGGCGTTCAGCGTCTCGTCGATATCACGGTCGTCGTGTACCAGCGAGACGAACAGATTCTCGAACTGCAACGGGTGGAACAACACTCCGCGTACCACCATCTCTTGATACCACCGGGTGAACAACGCCTCGTCGGCCTGGGCCGCCGCGTCTCGCCAGTTGCGGATGGGACCATCGGCGAACCAGAGCTGGAAGACAGTGCCCAGCCCCTCGACGTAGGCATCCAGACCTCGTTCGGTCGCCAGCGACGAGAGCCCTTCGGCCAGCCGGTAACCAAGCGCACGCTGCCGTTCATAGAGTCCCGGTTCGGCGAGCACATCCATGGTGGCCGACACCGCAGCGCACTGTACGACGTTGGCGTTGTAGGTGCCCGAGTGCGAATACTGCCCGGACGCGACGAGCGCCATGGCTTCGGTGGTACCGCCGACGGCCGCGACCGGGAACCCCCCACCGAGACCTTTGGCCAGCGTCGTCAGATCCGGCAGCACGCCGAACCACTCCTGGGCCCCGCCGCGGGCGAAGCGGAAACCGGTGATCACCTCATCGAAGATGAGCAGCGCGCCGTGCTTGCGAGTCTCGCTGCGCAGCAGCTCGAGATAGCCGGGTTCAGGCAGGATGCAGCCGGTGTTGAACACTGCCGGCTCGGTGAGCACGGCTGCCACCTCGTCACCGCGACGGTCCATCAACTCGACGAAACTCTCCGGATCGTTCCACGTCAACACCTCCAGGGTGCTCTCCAGCTCGGCGGGCACTCCCGGTCCCATGGCCACCGGCCTCGGGTGATCGGCCGGACCCGCCAGATCGACGTCGACGTGATTCGACCAGTACACGGTGTCCTGCCAGCCGTGGTAATGCCCTTCGAACCGGACGACCAACCGCCGACCGGTGGTGGCCCGCGCCAATCGGACGGCCGTGCCGACCGCCTCGGAACCGGAGTTCGTGAATCGCACCTGTTCGATTCCCGGTACCGCGGCGACGACCTTCTCGGCGGCGGTGATCTCCAGTTCATAGGGCAGCCCGAAGCAGGTGCCCAGATCCGCGATCGCCTGCTGTACCGCCGTGGTCACCACGGGATGACGATGGCCGAGGATCATCGGTCCGAGTCCGAGCAGATAGTCGATATAGGTATTCCCGTCGACATCGACCAGACGTGAGCCGGTGCCCTCGGCCATGAAGATCGGGTAGGGATTCCATCCGTTGCGTGGCAATCGGGCCGTCGACCCGGCCCCGCCGGGAATGGTCAGTTTGGCCCGCTCGAACAGGGCACGGGTGTTCGGCGTACGCGAAGCGAACGCCTCGTCGAATGACATTGGTATTCCTTGATTCTGTGTGATGGGGCGGTAGAGGGGCATCAGGGATGAGGTGTGGCGGGCACCGGCGCACCGAGCAGGGTCACCACCGTGCGGCGCAGGATCTCGGCGGTGGCAACGACATCCGGGATCGAGACCCACTCCTCGGCGGCGTGATAGTTCCCGCCTTCCGGGCCGAACAAGACGGTGGGGATGCCCGCGCTCTGCAGCAGCGCGGCGTCGGTCCAGGCGTTGAGCCCCGAAATCTGTGCCCGGGTCCCGTTGACCGCTTCGGTGGCGTCGGCAAGAGCGGTCAGCAGCGCGTCGTTGCCGGCGCCGGTGAACGGTTCGCGGTCCAGCCGCACCCTGACCTCACCCCGGAATCGCGGCTCGGATTCCGCGATCTCGGCGAAGATGGCTTCGATCTCGGACACCCGGTCGGCCAGTGTTTCGCCGGGCTGCGTGCCGATCTCGATACCCAGCACCACTTCGGCGGGGTACGTGGCGTAATCGGTTCCGCCGTGGATGGTTCCGGTGTGAAACACCGTGCGGCCGTTCCGCGGGTCGGGATTGGGCTTCCAGCGGGTCTCGTCGAGTTGGTGCAGCCGGGTGATGACCTCGGCCATGTGCACGATGGCATCCACCCCCTTGTCCGGGGCAGACCCGTGCGCCGGCTTGCCGAACACCACGATGTCGATCCAGCCGAAGCCCTGGTGTTCCCCGAAGATCTGGTGTGAGCCGTCGGGTTCCAACTCGATCGCCAGGTCGATCTCGTCGGCGTGGTGCGCGACGAGATGTTCGGTGCCGATACTGATTCCCTCCTCGTCGATCGCCAGCGCCACCAGGACGTTGCCGGCCAGCGGTACACCCGAGCGCACGAGGTCGGCGGCGGCGAGCATGGCGGCCGCGCACCCACCCTTGTCATCGGCGACGCCCACGCCGATCATTCGGTCACCTTCGATGACCGGTGTGAGGGCGCGGTCGGACCAGGACGCGTAGCCGACGGTATCGCTGTGCGCGGTCAGGCAGATCGTCGGTCCGGGAGCGCTGCCGCGCAGCCAGGCCAGCACATTGGGCCGGCCGGGTTCGACCTCTTCGAGGGTGACCTCCAGCCCGGCGGCGGTGAGCCAGTCCTGCATGAATCGCGCGACCTCGCCCTCACCGGCGCCACCGGGGATGAGCCACGGTGTCACCGAGTCGATCCGGACCAGACTGTCGAGCAGTGCGATCGTCTCTTCACGGCTGACGGTCATCTGAGCTTCTCCTTCGGGTTGGATGAACTGTGGTGTCCCAGAAGTGGCACGCCACGGTGTGTTCGGCACTGATCGAATGCAATGCCGGGGGCTCGGTGGTGCAGCGCTGCGGAGCGCCGAGTGCCGCAAACAGCGGACAACGCGGCGCGAAGCGGCAGCCGGCGAATCGGGTGGTGGGGTTGGGCGGCTCGCCCGTGAGCAGCGCGCGGGGACGGTGGCGACTGCCGGGCTTGGGCATCACGTCGACCAGTGCCCGCGTATAGGGGTGCGCTGGGTGGTCGATGACCTGTGCCGCCACCCCTTCCTCGACGACACGACCCAGATAGAGCACCGCCACCCGATCGGCGAAGACGCCGGCCAATGCGAGGTCGTGGGTGATGAACAACGTGGCGATACCGAGGCGCTCGCGCAGATCCAGTAGCACCCGCAAGATCCCGGCGCGCAACGACACATCGAGCATGGATACCGGCTCGTCGGCGATGAGCAGTCGCGGCTCGATGGCCACCGCCGCGGCGATGGCCACCCGCTGTCGTTGGCCACCGGAGAGTTCGAACATCCGCCGCCCCGAAATCGCCTCGGGCAGACCGCACGAGGCAAGGGCTGCGACCGCCGCAGCGCGGCGATCGGCACTGTTCAGGTGGCGATGGTGGATGGCCACCCCCTCCGTGACCACGTCGAGCGCGGTGGCGTTGGTGGGCAGGCTCTCGAACGGGTCCTGGAAGATCATCTGGAAGTCGCGGCGCATGGTGCGCAACTGCCGGCCACCCAGATGGGTGATGTCGACCCCTCCGATCTCGATCGATCCCGAGGTCGCATCCTGTAACCGCATGACCGTCCGCGCGATGGTGGTCTTACCGCAGCCCGATTCGCCGACAAGCGCCAGGATTTCGCCTTTGTGGATGGTGAGGCTCACGCCGTCGACGGCGCGGGCGAGCATCCGTTTGCGACCGTGCCGGATAGGGAAATGCACATGCAGGTCCGAGATCTCGGCGATGGCTCGTTGTTCGGTCATCGGGCCACCCCCAACGTGAGCCCTCCGTGAGCCGGTATCCGATGGCAGGCGGTGAGGTGCGCGGCGTCACCGTCCACCAGTCGCAGTCCCGGGTCTTCGGTGGCGCACTCGGGCAGCGCCACCTCGCACCGATCGTGGAACCGGCATCCGTCCGGTGGATGGACGAGATCAGGCGGACTGCCGGGAATTCCGTTGATCGAGGTGGTTCCCGTTCCCGCTCGGGGAAAGCAGTCCAACAACTTTCGGGTGTACGGGTGGGCCGGGTCCGCCGAACCGGTGTCGCTGAACATGCGTTCGGCTCGACCGCTTTCGACGATGCGCCCGGCGTACATCACTGCGGCCCGGTCGCACAGCTCGCCCAGCACCATCAGATCGTGGGAGATCACCAGCATGGCCAGGTCGAGTTCGTCGGCCAGTCGCCGGATGAGAGCCAGGATCTGTGCTTGGGTCATGACATCGAGCGCGGTGGTGGGTTCGTCTGCGATCACCAGTTCGGGCTCGCAGGCCAGCGCCATGGCGATCATGGCCCGCTGCTTCATGCCGCCGGAGAACTGATGCGGATAATCGGCGGCGCGGCCCGGCGTGATGCCCACTTGGCCGAGCAGGTCTGCGACACGCGCCCTGATCTGGCGCCTCCCGACGCCGGGCCGATGGGTGCGGATGGCCTCGCCGATCTGCGCACCTATCGGCATGACCGGGTTGAAGCCGTTCATCGCGCCCTGGAACACCATCGACAGCCGGCTCCAGCGCATATTGCGCAAGTGCTCGTCGTCAGCGGTCAGTACGTCGGTGTCGCCGAGGACCATACGGTCGGCGCTGACCTGGACGCTCGGCGGTAACAGCCGGGTGACCGCGAGTGCCAAGGTACTTTTGCCGCAGCCAGATTCACCGGCGAGTCCGACCACCTCCCCGGAGTCGATGTCGAGGTCGACGCCGTCGACGGCATGCACATCGCCGCTATCGGACGGGTAGGTGACCGACAGGTTTCGGATCTGGAGCAGGTTCATGAGGTCGCCGCCAGTTTCGGGTTGAGGATGTGTTCGAGGGCCTGCCCGATCAGCGAAAAGGCCAGCACGACGGCGACGATGCCGATACCGGGTGGCAGGAAATACCACCAGTACCCGTTACCGACCGCGCCGGAGACGAAGGCGTTGTGCAGGATCTGGCCCCATGATGTGCGCGACGGGTCGCCGAGCCCCAGGAATGACAACGTCGCCTCGGCAAGGATGGATCCGGCGATCACCAGGACGGCATTGGCGATCACCAATGCCAGTACGCCGGGCAGGATCAACTTCCACAGCACACCCGACGACGACAATCCCACCGTGCGGGCCCGGGCCACCACTTCGCGTTCCCGTAGCTCGAGCGTCTGTGAGCGGACGATGCGGGCCGTCGTGGGCCAGCTGGTGACGGCGATGACCAGCACGATCATCGGAAGGCTTTGCCCCACCATGGCGCCGAGGGCGATCATCAGCGGCAGGTTCGGTAACACCAGGAAGAAGTCGGTGATCCGCATCAAGATGGCATCGACGACACCGGTGAACCACCCGGCGAGAATTCCGACGACGGTCCCGATGAGGACGGTGACCAGGGTGGCGATCACGCCGATCTGCAGCGAGATCGGAGCGCCCGCGAGCACCTGGCGCAGGACGTCGCGACCCAGCTCATCGGTGCCCAAGAGATGGGTGGTGCTGGGGGCCTGCAGGATTCCGGTGCGGGACTGCGCGACCGCAGCACGGTCATACGGGGCCAGCACGGGACCGACGACGGCGATGACGATCACCGCGGCGGCCAGCACCAGGCCGATGCGGCCGAGCGCGTCGTGCCACAGTCGCGCCGGTAGGTTGCGCCAGCCAGATCCGGTGGTCGAGGGTTTCTTCTCGGTCATGTCAGCCGTACTCTCGGGTCCAATGCGCGATAGAGGACATCGCTGCCGAAGTTGGCCAGCACCACGACGACGGCGAAGATCAGGAAGCATGCCTCCATCACCGGGTAGTCGCGGCGCACCACGGACAGATAGATCAACTGCCCCATCCCCGGCCAGGAAAACACCGTCTCGACCTGGATCGTGCCGCCGACCGTGGCGCTGGCGTACAGGGTGGTCGCCGTGACGACCGGTAGCAGGGCATTGCGCACACCGTGCCGCCACAAGACCCGCCGCGGATGCAACCCCTTGGCTCGGGCGGTGGTCATGAAATCCTCCGACAGCGTGCTCACCAGTGAACTGCGGGTGATGAGTACGAACTGGGCGATGTCCACCAGCACCATCGCGGTGGTCGGAAGGACCAAATGCCGTGCCAGGTCCGAGATCCGGGTCACAAAGGTGGGATAGATCGCGTCGGCGGTGTACATGCCGGCGATGGGCAGCCAGTTCAGTGCGACCGCGAACACGAAGATGAGCAACATGCCGATCCAGAACGTGGGCAGGCTCCAGAACACCAGTGACCCCACGACAAGCCCACGGTCGGCTCGGGTGCCCCGACGGGATGCGGCGAACACACCGATCAACACACCGAGCGCGATCACCAGGACGGTCGACACCGTCACCAGGATCACGGTGTTCACCAGCGCGTCGGCCACGATCGGGCCGACCGGGGCTGAATACGAGAAGGAGTATCCGAAGTCACCGTGCAGCAGGTGCGACACGTAGGTGGCGAACTGATCGATCAGCGGTCGGTCGAGCCCGTAGTACGTCCGCAGCCGGGCCACGGCAGCGGCATCGAGGTGCTGGCCCCGGGCGATATGGGTCACCGGGTCACCGGGCATCAAATGGAAGATGAGGAAGTTGGTCGTCAGCACAGCTCCGAGAGTGAGGAAGAGGTAGACGAATTTCGTTGCGAGATAACGCACCATCGCGTCGTGGCTACCTCAGGCGGGTTTCACGTCGAGGTAATTGGCCCTGGAGAAGTTCAACACCATGCCGCCCTTCATCGGTTCCCATCCGGTCCAGGTGTCGGTCCGGGTCCCGGTGAGCTTCTTCTGGTACCACATCACGATGTACGGACACGCCGCGTAGTGGATGGCCTGCATCTCCTGGACGAGCTTGACCCGGGCCGGTCGGTCCGTCGTGGTGTTCTGCCGGGCATAGAGATCGTCGTAGCGCGGGTCGGTCCAGAACGTGTCGTTGTTACCGCCGATCTGATCGGTGGTGGCAAGGCCGAGTAGATACGAGGGGTCGTACAGTCCGGAGTCCCAGCCCCACACCATGATGTCCCAGTCCGGGGCGTCGGTGTTGTACACCGTGGCCCCCATGCTGTCGGCATCGGTGGTCGACGGCTTGAGCCGGACTCCGATCGCCTTGGCGGCGGTGGTGAACAGTTCGGCCGCTTTGACGTCCACGGCCGTATCGGCTATCGACAGGATGCGAAACTCCAGGGGCGCACCATCTTTGGATTCCCGGATACCGTCGCCGTTGCGATCGGTGTATCCGGCCTCATCCAGCAGCTTGCGTGCCTTGTCCGGGTTGTTGTCCAGTACGGCCTCGGCGCCTGGGCTGTAGTGGAAATCGCCGAATGCGGGCGGTAACAGGTCGGTGCCCGGCTCGCCGTACCCCGACAGGGCGAGTTCAACGAGTTGTCGACGACTGACCGCACACGACAGTGCTTGCCGGATGGTCTGGTCGCGCAGCAACGGGTTGCCTTTCGATCCCGGCGCAGCCGAGCAGTTGAACCCGATCATGTGGAATGAGAATGCCTCCATCTCAGTGCTTTTGACGTTCGAGGCGTCTTTCAAGCCGGTGTAGATGGTCGGGGGCACCTCGGCGACGATGTCGACATCGCCGGTGCGCAGCGCTTGTGTGACGATATCGTCGCTGCCGTACTTGGTCCAGGTCACCTTTTCAGCCGCGGGTTTGGGACCCCACCAGGCGTCGTTGCGGGCAACCGTGGCCACGCTGCCCTTGTTCCATGACACGTAGGTGAACGGTCCGGTACCGACCGGCTTTTCGTTGGCGAACTTCGGCAGGTCGTCTTTGGAAACGCCCTCCCACACATGTTTGGGGGCGATCGGGATGATGATGCCTGGCTCCAGGACTTGTGGCTCGGAGTAGGTGAGCCGCACCTGGGTGCCGCTCACCTTGGTCACGTCGACGAGGTTCTTGAGGTAGGCGCCGTAGGTCCCGTAGTCGTTGTCGCGCACCATCAGGAAGGTGAACACGACGTCGTCGGCGGTGAAATCCTTGCCGTCGTGCCAGGTGACGCCCGAGCGCAGCGTGTAGGTGAAGGTGCGGTCACCGTCGGTCTTCTGCACATTGGTGGCCAGCGACGGGACGATATTCAGCTGCGCGTCGTAGGTCATCAGCTTGTCGTAGACCAGCTGCAGGACGTCATCGGATTGGGTCGAGTCGGCAGTGAACGGGTTGAGCGAATCGATGTCGGTGGTGGACCCGACCCGGAGCACCGTGCGGGTGGCGGTTTGCGGGGCGCAACCAGCCAATGCGGCGGCGCCTCCCAGCGCGGCTGCCACCACCGCCGAGGTCCGCAGGAACTTGCGTCGATCCATAGCGTGCATCGCTCGAGTTCTCCTTCGTCTGCTCCAGGTGCAGAGGCAACTGTGTATACACAGTATTTTGAGTATCAATGTGATCGGGCGATTTCGTGAGTGTTTCGTTGACATCTCATCTTCTTGGGAAGGAATCGCCACTAAAACCGCATATCTGGGAGCTCATACGCATGCTGCATAGTTAGTATGCTCTGATCAGCACAGTGACGCGCGCGCGATCAGGAGGGGGGCGGATGGCGACACCGCGAAGGGCCGGCCCGGCTGGAGGTGACCGGAAGCTGCGATACCAGCAGGTTCAGGAGTTGGTGCTGACCATCATGGCGGAGCGGGATCTCCGTCCCGGCGATCGTCTGCCGTCCACCACAGAACTCGCCGATATCGCCGACGTCAGCACCATCTCGGTGCGCCGGGCCCTTGATGAGCTGGAGCGGGCCGGCCGGATCAAACGGCACCAGGGGCTGGGGACCTTCGTCGCCGAGCCCCGTATTGCCGCCGACCCGACCCGGCCGGGGGAGTTGTTACAGACCCTGACCGACAATCAGGGGCGAGCGCCGTCGATGTCCACTTCCCTGATCGCCATATCGGTCGGGCTTCCCAGTGCGACGATCGCCGCCGCGCTGGGCGTGGATGCCGGTCAGCCGGTATGGGAGATCTGGCGCCGGCGCGACATCGGCGTCGGGACGATCGCCGACCGGATCCTCGAACGGGCCGTGCTGCCGTTGAGCAGGGTGCCCGCGATCGACCGGGAATGGTTGGCCGGCGGCCAGTCGCTGTACCGCTTTCTGCAGGAACGGTATGGGTTCACAGATGAGTACACCGAGCAGGCGTTCGAGGTCGACAGTCCCAGTGGCTGGGAGGCCGAACAGTTGGAGCTAGAGCCTGGTGAGCCGATGGTGCGCATTCGCGGTGTCAGCTTCGATGCGTCCGGACAGGCCTTCGACTGTTTCGAACAGTGTTATCGCGCAACGAAGTTCACCTTCTACACGGCCGGCCAGACCCGGCGCCGAATACTCGGTCCGTCAGAACTGTGCAACTGGTCGGTCGCGCCCCTGGGTGCTCCCTAGCGATCCGGCAGCGCGTGCTCGACGATCGGCCGGCGCGGAAGTGGTTCGCGTTCACCGCGTTTGGCGGCGAGGTAGACCTGGGCGGTCTCGGCCGCGACGGTGTGCCAGTCGAAGTCGTGGTTGAGCCGCTCCCGCGCGGCGACGGCACGCCGCTGCGCGGCGGCGGGATCGTCGAGCACGGTGCGCACCGCTGTCGCCAGGGCGGCGACATCGTGCGGCGGGAAGGACACCCCGGTCTCGCCGTCGATGACGGCCTCGCCGAGGCCACCCACGTTGGAGGTGACCAACGGCGTCCCGGTGGCGGCGGCTTCCAGCGCCACGATGCCGAACGGCTCGTAGTGACTGGGCAATACGGCCGCGTCGACGGTGTGCAGCAGCTGCACCAGCTCGGCGTGGTCCAGGCGTCCGACGAAGTCGACCGCTTTGAGCACCTTGTGCTTACGCGCCTGCTCGCCGAGCCAGTCCCGCTGGGTGCCGTCGCCGGCGACGATCAGCCTGGTGCCCGGGTGCGTGCGCCGGATCCGGGGGAGTGCGGCGATCGCGTCCTGCACCCCCTTCTCGTACTCCAGCCGTCCCAGGAACAGCAGCCGGGCCGGCCCGTCGTGAACGGTGCGTCGCGCGAACGGCCATGCGGCCGAATCGATCCCGTTGCGGATGACATGCGTTTCGGCGAGGCCGGGACCGAACAGTTCGACGATCTCGTCGCCCATGGACGCCGAACAGGTGATCAGCGAATCGGATTCGCGCACCAGCCAGGACTCGGCCGCGTGCACCTGCCGGCTGATCGCGCCCGACACCCAGCCGGAGTGGCGGCCGGCTTCGGTCGCATGGATGGTGGAAACCAAAGGCACATCGAAGAATTCGGCTAAGGCGATGGCGGGGTGAGCGACCAGCCAATCATGGGCGTGCACGACGTCGGGGTACCAGGCGCGTTCACCCCGAGCGCCGAAGGCCAGCCCGGCGCGGGTCATGGAGTGGCCCATGGCCAGTACCCAGGCCATCATGTCCGTACCGAAATCGAATTCGTGCGGGTCCTCCGCGGCGGCGACCACGCGCACGCCCTCGCACATCTCGTCGGTGGACGGATGGGTACTCGGATCGGTACCGGTGGGCCGTCGGCACAGCACGACGACCTCATGGCCGGCTTCGGCCAGGGCGGTGGCGAGGTGGTGTACGTGCCGGCCGAGTCCGCCGACCACCACCGGCGGGTACTCCCAGGACACCATCAGGATCTTCATCGGTGCTCTCTGCTCTTCGCGCAAGCGCTCATCGGTGCCTTACTGCTCTTCGCGCAAGCGCTCATCGGTGCCTTACTGCTCTTCGCGCAAGCGCTCATCGCGGCAACCTCCTGGCGTCGAGTGCGCCGAAGAGTCCGTCGGCGCGGTTCCAGTCATCGGCTAGGCGCTGGGCGTGATCACGACGGCCCGACGCCAGCGCCCCGGCGATCTCGCGGGTGGCGTGCGCATGCAGATGGGCCCGGTAGCGGGCGTATTCGGCCGCCGAGTCCTTGCTGACCATGAACGGCCAGTCGCTGGACACCGTGAGCAGGGTTTCGCGCAGGATCTGGTCGGCCACCCGGTCGCGGGTGTGTGGCGCGTCGGTCTGGTCCAGCGCCTTGTCCACCGCGGCCAGTGCGGTGTCGACCACCTCGGCGTTGAGGCGCACCAGGTCGGCCACCTTCTCGCCGTTCCAGACTTGCCAGTTCTTGCCGGAACCCCAAGAGCTGGGCGGCAATTCGACCGGCGCGCCGACGAACCCGTCCGTGATGGCGTCGGACAGCGTGCCGACCCGGACGCCGGCCTCGGGCAGTGCCCGCAGCAGTCGCTCCAGCCACAGCGGGCCCTCATGCCACCAGTGACCGAACAGTTCGGTGTCGAAGGCGGCCACCACATGCGCCGGGCGCCCGGTGCGGTCGGCCTCGTCGATCAGCCTGCGCCGCACCACCTCCACGAAATCGGCCACATGAGTGTCCACCGCACGATCGGCGCGCTGCGGGTCGTAGGGGGCTTTCTCGGCGGAGGGCACGTTGCGGCCGGTGACCCGTGCCGGCTTGAGGCCGGTCAGGTGGTCGTACGTGTGGAAGTCGCGGTAGGCGGCGTGCCCCGGGTAGCCGGATTTCGGTGACCACACCCGGTAACTGACCTGCAGATCGCGGCCGAAGGCGACGACATTCGACGTGCCGACCGGACGGCCCACCGCCGTGTCACCGTGCAGGGACGGGCCGTCGACCATGAAATGACTGACACCGGCTGCGGCATAACCGGTTTCCATCCCCGGCGCATAGGCGCACTCGGGGGCCCAGATGCCGGTGGGGGTGTGAGCGAACCGGTACTGGGCGTCGGCCAGGCCCTCGCGCAGCGCGAACTCGCGCAGCCGCGGGTTCAACAGGGGCTGGAACGGGTGGGCCAGCGGGCCACCGAGCAGTTCGATGGTGCCGGCGTCGATGAGCTGACGCAGCAGTGGGCTGGCACCGTGGGCCCACAGCGAGGTGAATTCGTCGAGGGCGCGCTCGGCCGCTTCGAACTCATGAATGCCGAACTGGCGCATGGCTTCTGGGGCGGCGAACGCGGTGCCCGAGGCGACGGTGGTGGCCTCCAGGGCGCGCAGCTGCCAGTTGGCCAGCCAGTGGTGCATCCCGGTCAGGCAGTACGGGTCGTCCAGCTGGGCGGTGACCACCGGGGTCATGCCGAGGCTGACCAGATGTCCGCGCCCTTCGGCGGCCAGCGTGCGCAGCACCCGCATCAGCGGCAGGTACGCCGCCGCCCACGACTGGTAGAGCCACTCCTCACCGACCGGCCAGCGGCCGTGGTGGGCCAGCCACGGCAGGTGGGTGTGCAGGACCAGGGTGAACAGGCCCGGGGTCTGCTCCCCACTCATGGTCTGATCGCGATCGCCACCAGGTCCAGGCTGTCATCGATGGGGCGCGCGTCGGTCAGATCGAAATCGTCGCTGCACACCGCGGCGACATCGGCCAGCAGCTCGGCAGACCACGGCGCGTCGGCGACCGCGCGGGCGATCTGCGCGTCGATGATCGATCCGCCGTGCCGGGCGTCGATGGCCGACAGGCCCGCACCGTGAAAAACCCCGAGCATCGCCTCCATCGCGAAGCCGCCCTCGGTGAGCAGTTCGGTCAGCTCGTCGGCATTGAGCTCGCGGGTGTGGAACGGGTTGAGCGGCGTATCGCGACCGGGGGAGAAGGTGATCCGGTTCGGGGTGGACATCAGCAGCACACCGCCGGGCCGGAGGACCCGGAAACACTCGGCCACGAACTGGCCCTGATCCCAGAGATGCTCGATGACCTGGAAGTTCACCACCACGTCCACGGAGGCGTCGGCCAGGGGCAGGTTGGCGAGATTCCCCAGGTGCATCTGCACCCGCGGGTAGCGGGCGCGGATGTGCGCCACCGCGGATTCGTCGTAGTCCACCCCGATGACCTGGCGGGCGACACCGGCGATGAGGTCGGCGCCGTATCCCTCCCCGGGGCCGGCCTCCAGAACGTCGAGACCGGCGCAGCGCTCGGCGAGGCGCTGGTAGACGACCTCGTGCCGGCGAAACCAGTAATTCTCCTCGGCGAGGCCGGGGATGGTGCGTTCACCGGTCAGCGGCAGTGACGGCTGCGCGCCCGGGTTGTCGACCGAACCGAATGTGCTCATTGGAAGGCAGGCTAACCCGTGATGACGTGTTCGCGAACGGATGCCCGGCGACTGTGGGGTCTGAATGAGTGGATTGACCAGTTATGGTGTCCTTGCGCGCCGTCGAAGTTACCGACCAGTAACCTGGTGGCCGTTACGCAATACGTGATATGCCCAGGCCGGCTGCCGGCCTCATCGAGGAGGACGAACCACAGTCATGACGAACATCGTGGTCCTGATCAAGCAGGTCCCTGACACCTGGTCGGAGCGCAAGCTCACCGACGGCGACTTCACTCTCGACCGGGAAGCGGCCGACGCCGTTCTCGACGAGATCAATGAGCGCGCCGTCGAGGAAGCGCTGCTGATCAAGGAGCGTGAGGGCGGCGACAGCACCGTGACCGTGCTCACCGCTGGTCCCGAGCGTGCCACCGAAGCCATCCGCAAGGCCCTGTCCATGGGTGCCGACAAGGCGGTTCACCTCAAGGACGACGGTCTGCACGGTTCCGATGTCGTCCAGACCGGCTGGGCCCTGGCCCGCGCGCTGGGCACCATCGAGGGCACCGAGCTGGTCATCGCCGGCAACGAGGCCACCGACGGCGTCGGCGGCGCGGTTCCCGCGGTCATCGCCGAGTACCTCGGCCTGCCGCAGCTGACCCACGTGCGCAAGCTGAACGTCGAGGGCGGCAAGGTCACCGCCGAGCGTGAGACCGACGAGGGCGTCTTCGGCCTCGAAGCGACATTGCCGGCCGTGGTCAGCGTGAACGAGAAGATCAACGAGCCCCGCTTCCCGTCCTTCAAGGGCATCATGGCCGCGAAGAAGAAGGAAGTCACCGTCCTGACGCTGGCCGAGATCGGTGTCGAGGCCGACGAGGTGGGCGTGGCCAACGCCGGCACCAAGGTGCTGTCGTCCACCCCGAAGCCGCCGAAGACCGCGGGCGAGAAGATCACCGACGAAGGCGAAGGCGGCACCAAGATCGCCGAGTACCTGGTCGCCCAGAAGTTGATCTAGTAGCTGACCCCCTCAGACACACACTTAAGGACATATTCATGGCTGAAGTACTTGTGCTCGTCGAGCACGCCGATGGTGCGCTGAAGAAGGTCAGCACCGAACTCATCACCGCCGCCCGTGTGCTGGGTGAGCCGTCTGCCGTCGTGGTGGCCGGTCCCGGCATCGCCGCCGGCCTGACCGACGGCCTGAAGGCCGCCGGTGCCGCCAAGATCTACGTTGCCGAGTCGGCCGATGTGGACAACTTCCTGGTCACCCCGAAGGTCGACGTGCTGGCCGCGCTGGCCGAGTCGGCTGCGCCGGCCGGTGTGATCATCGCCGCCACCGCCGAGGGCAAAGAGGTCGCCGGCCGGCTGGCCGCGCGTCTGGGGTCGGGTCTGCTCGTCGACATCGTCGAACTCAAAGAGGGTGGCGTCGGCGTGCACAGCATCTTCGGTGGCGCGTACACCGTGGAGGCCCAGGCCACCGGCGAGCTCCCCGTGATCACCATCCGTCCGGGTGCCGTCGAGGCCGCCCCGGCCGACGGGGCCGGCGAGGTCGTCAACGTCGAGGTCCCGGCCCAGGCCGAGAATGCGACGAAGATCACGTCTCGCGAGCCGGTCGTCGGTGGCGACCGTCCGGAGCTCACCGAGGCCAGTGTCGTGGTCGCCGGTGGCCGCGGTGTCGGTAGCGAGGAGAACTTCAAGGTCGTCGAGGAGCTCGCCGATTCGCTCGGCGCCGCCGTCGGTGCCTCGCGCGCCGCGGTGGACTCGGGCTACTACCCGGGTCAGTTCCAGGTCGGTCAGACCGGTAAGACCGTGTCGCCGCAGCTCTACATCGCGCTCGGCATCTCCGGTGCCATCCAGCACCGGGCCGGTATGCAGACGTCCAAGACGATCATCGCGGTCAACAAGGACGAAGAGGCACCGATCTTCGAGATCACCGATCTCGGCATCGTCGGCGACCTGTTCAAGGTGACCCCGCAGCTCACCGAGGCCGTCAAGGCTCGCAAGGGCTAGTTCGTCAGCGCCAGCGAAACTGCCCCGAAACCTCGGTTTCGGGGCAGTTTTGCGTCTGCGAACGGTGTTCACGTGGCGTGCACAGACACGTCACGCCTGCGATGCCACCTCGAGACCCGGCTGAGCGACCGTGCTGACTATGAGCACCGCATCTGTACTCATACCGGCCGATGACACCGATCAGATGACCGCTGGGGGTTCTGGGGCCTCCGTGGCCCACGGACCGCGCTACACCCTGTTGCTGTCCACCGACGCCGACGATATCGACGCCGCGCAGCGTCTGCGCCACGAGGTGTTCACCTCCGAACCCGGCTTCACCCTCACGTCGGCGAGCCCCGGCTTCGAGGAGGGCCGCGACGCCGACCGCTTCGACCAGTTCTGCGATCACCTGCTGGTGCGCGAGGACGGCTCCGGTGACCTGGTCGGCTGCTACCGGATGCTGCCGCCGCCCGGCGCCATCGCGGCAGGCAGCCTTTACACCGCCACCGAATTCGACGTCCGGGCGCTGGACCCGCTGCGTCCGTCGCTGGTGGAGATGGGGCGCGCGGTGGTGCGCGCCGATCACCGCAACGGCGGTGTGGTGCTGCTGATGTGGGCCGGCATCCTGGCCTACCTGGACCGCTGCGGCTACGACTACGTCACCGGCTGTGTGTCGGTGCCCACCCATGTGGACGGCGAGGTGCCGGGCAGCCAGCTGCGTGGGGTCCGGGACTTCGTCCTGCGCCGCCACGGCGCGCCGGAGGAGTTCACCGTGCGTCCGTACCGGCCGGTGGTCATCGACGGCCGCAGCCTCGACGAGATCGAGCCGCCCGCCCGGGTCAGCGTGCCCGCCCTGATGCGCGGCTACGTGCGCCTGGGCGCCGAGGTGTGCGGTGAACCCGCGCACGACCCCGACTTCGGCGTCGGTGACTTCCCGGCGCTGCTGGACAAACGCAAAGCCGACGTGCGGTACCTCAAGCGTCTGCGATCTGTGTCACAAGCCGGCGAGATGGGCGGCCGAGCATGAGCACACCGCACTCGTGGCTCCCGCAGGCCTCCTGCGACGCCAGTTGTATGCACGCCGGGTCCGCGCCGGTGGGCCCCCGGCCGTTGGTGTGGTTGCGGACCACGTTCCGGGTCACCGCGGCCCTGCTGCTGATCCTGGCGGTGCCCTTGCTGGCGGTGCCCCTGCCCGGCCGTTCCCACGTCCAGCGGGCTTACTGCCGGCTGATGCTGCGCTGTATCGGGGTGCGAATCACCGTGTCCGGTGGGCCGATCCGTAACCTGCGCGGCGTTCTGGTGGTCAGTGGGCACGTGTCCTGGGTGGACATCTTCGCGATCGGTGCGGTGATGCCGGGCTCGTTCGTGGCGCGGGCCGATCTGATCGACTGGCCCGCACTCGGTGCGCTGGCCCGGATCATGAAGGTCATCCCCATCGAGCGGGAGAGCCTGCGCCGGCTGCCGGCCGTGGTCAGCGCGGTCGCCGCCCGGTTGCGCAACGGGCAGACCGTCGTCGCCTTCCCGGAGGGCACCACCTGGTGCGGACTGGGTTACGGCGAGTTCCGGCCGGCGATGTTCCAAGCGGCGGTGGACGCCGCGCGACCCGTGCAGCCGCTTCGGCTGACCTACCACCACCGCGACGGCAGCCCGTCCACGGTGCCGGCCTATATCGGCGACGACACGCTGCTGGCATCGATCCGGCGCCTGGTCACCGCCCGGCGCACGGTGGTGCACGTGCGGGTGGAATCGCTGCAGCTGCCGGGGACCTCCCGCCGCGATCTGAAAGCCCGGTGCGAGGCCGCCGTGCGCGGGGACGCGGGTCGGCGTGCGCACGGGAAGGCTTCAGGGGCGAGCGGAGCGACGGGGAAGGCTTCAGGGGCGAGCGCAGCGACGGGGAAGGCTTCAGGGGCGAGCGCAGCGACGGGGGAGATCGTGGCGGCCTGACCAGCCTGGGCTGCGCGGGCAGGCGGCCGCCGGATGGCGGTTATCCTGGACAGGCTATGACCGCCGTCTACCTCGACCACGCCGCCACCACCCCGATGCACCCCGCTGCCATCGAGGCGATGACCGCCGTGCTCGCGACGGTCGGTAACGCCTCCTCGCTGCACACGGCGGGGCGTGCGGCACGGCGTCGGATGGAGGAGGCGCGCGAAGCGCTGGCCGGTGTGCTCGGCGCCCGGCCGTCGGAGGTCATCTTCACCGCAGGCGGCACCGAAAGCGACAACCTCGCGATCAAGGGCATCTACTGGGCTCGCCGCGCGGCCGAGCCGCAGCGGCGCCGGATCGTCACGACGCCGGTGGAGCACCACGCCGTGCTCGATGCCGTCGAATGGCTGGTGGAACACGAAGGTGCCGAGGTGACGTGGCTACCGGTCACCGCCGACGGTTCGGTGTCACCCGAGGCGTTGCGCGCCGTGCTCGCCGAGCATGAGGATGTCGCGCTGATCACGGCGATGTGGGCCAACAACGAGGTGGGGACCATCCTGCCGGTCGCCGAATTGGCCGCTATCGCAGCGGAATTCGATATACCGATGCACAGTGACGCGATTCAGGTCGTCGGGCACGTTCCGGTCGATTTCGCGGCCAGTGGACTGTCGGCGCTGTCGATCGCCGCGCACAAGTTCGGCGGACCGACCGGGGTGGGGGCGCTGCTGTTGCGCCGCGATACCGCGTGCGTGCCCTTGCTGCACGGCGGCGGACAGGAGCGCGATGTCCGCTCGGGCACACCGGATGTGGCCGGTGTGGTCGCGATGGCGGCCGCGGCGAAGGTGGCGGTCGATGATCTCGAGGCGGGCGGTGCCCGCGTGCGGGCGCTGCGCGACCGGTTGATCGACGGGGTGCGCGCCACCATCGAGGATGTGGATGTCAACGGTGCGCTCGGGGACGGCCGGCTGCCCGGTAACGCGCACTTCACGTTTCGCGGTTGTGAGGGTGACTCGCTGCTGATGTTGTTGGATGCCAAGGGAATCGAGTGTTCTACCGGCTCGGCGTGCACGGCCGGGGTGGCCCAGCCTTCGCATGTGCTGCTGGCGATGGGCGCCGATCCGGCCACCGCCCGCGGGTCACTGCGACTGTCGCTGGGACACACCAGCACCGATGCCGATGTCGACGCCGCCCTGGACGCGCTGCCCGCCGCGGTGCAGCGGGCGCGGGCAGCGGCGCTGGCCAGCGCGGGGGTGCTGTGATGCGCGTCCTGGTCGCGATGAGCGGCGGAGTGGACTCCTCGGTGGCGGCGGCTCGGATGGTCGACGCCGGTCATGATGTCGTCGGGGTCCATCTGGCGCTGTCCAGCACGCCGGGCACCCTGCGCACGGGATCGCGCGGGTGCTGTTCGAAGGAGGACGCCGGGGATGCGCGTCGCGTCGCCGACATCCTCGACATTCCGTTCTACGTCTGGGATTTCGCCGACCGTTTCAAAGAGGACGTGATCGACGATTTCGTCGACTCCTACGCACGCGGTGAGACCCCGAACCCGTGCGTGCGGTGCAACGAGAAGATCAAGTTCTCCGCGCTGTCGGCGCGGGCGCTGGCGCTGGGCTTCGACGCGGTGGCGTCCGGGCACTACGCCCGGTTGTCCGACGGCCGGCTCCGGCGTGCGGTGGACGCCGACAAGGATCAGTCCTACGTGCTGGCCGTGCTGACGGCCGATCAGCTGCGGCACGCGCTGTTTCCGATCGGGGACACCCCCAAGCCGCAGATCCGCGAGGAGGCCGCCCGGCGTGGGCTGGCGGTGGCCGACAAGCCGGACAGTCACGACATCTGCTTCATCCCGTCCGGTGACACCCAGGCGTTTCTCGGGGCCAAGATCGGCATCCGGCCCGGTGCCGTCGTCGACGCCGGCGGCGCGGTGCTTGCCGAGCATGACGGGGTGCACGGTTTCACCATCGGTCAGCGCAAGGGCCTGGGCATCGCCGGACCGGGTCCCGACGGGGCACCCCGCTACGTCACCGGGATCGACGCCGCGAGCGGCACCGTGCGCGTGGGTCCGGCCACCGACCTCGACATCTCCACCCTGCGCGGCGAGAAGCCGGTGTTCACGTCCGGCACGCCGTTCGTCGGGCCGGTCGAATGCGTGCTGCAGGTGCGTGCCCATGGCGGTCTGGTCGACGCCGTCGTCGAGGTGCGCGACGGTGAGCTGCACGCCGACCTGCGGACCCCGCTGCGCGGTGTGGCCGCCGGCCAGACGATGGTGCTCTACCGGCCGGATCCGGCCGGGGACGAGGTCCTCGGCAGCGCGACCATCGCGCGCTGACGCTCAGCGAGGCCCGCATTCCCGCAGGTTAAGCCATCGAATACTGTTGGCCGCGTGAGTATTTTCGGCACTGCGACCGGTATCGGATCCTGGCCCGGCACGTCCGCGCGCGAGGCGGCCGAGGTGATCGTCGGCGAACTGCACGCGCTGCCGCACCTCGCCGAACTGCCCGGCCGCGGAATCGGCGCCGATCTGATCGGTCGGGCGGGCGCCCTGCTGGTCGATATCGGTATCGACACCGCCCCCCGCGCCTACCGCATCGCCCCTGGTCGCAGCGCCGTACAGCGTCGTGCGGCGAGCCTGCTCGACGAGGATGTCGACGCGCTGGAAGAGGCCTGGGAGAAAGCCGGACTACGCGGCGTCCAGGGACGCACGGTCAAGGTGCAGGTGCCCGGACCGATCACCCTGGCCGCGCAGCTGGAGCTGTCGAACGGGCACCGCGCGATCACCGACGCCGGCGCACTGCGCGATCTGGCCGCATCCCTGGCCGAGGGGGTCGCCGTGCACCGTGCCACCGTGGCTCGGCGCATCGGGGCCGAGGTGGTGGTCCAGTTCGACGAGCCGACGCTGCCCGCGGCGTTGGCCGGCCGGCTCAGCGGGGTGACGAGCCTGTCCTCGGTGCATCCCGTCGACGCGCCGGTGGCGGGCGCGTTGCTCGACGAATGTGCCCGACGCGTCGGCGGTGCCGTCGTCGTGCATTGCTGTGCTCCCGACCTCCCGTGGAAGCTCTTGCGGGACAGCGTCATCGATGCCGTGGCCGTCGATGTCGCGGTGTTGGGCGCGGCAGATCTGGATGGGGTCGGGGAGTTCGTGGAATCCGGCCGCACGGTACTGCTGGGCGTCGTCCCGTCCACCGCGCCGACCACGCGGCCCACACCGGATCAGGTGGCGGCCGCCGCGGCGAAGGTCACCGACCGGTTGGGGTTTGCGCGCGCGGTACTGCGCGACCGGATCGGCATCACACCGGCGTGCGGCCTCGCCGGCGCCACCGCGGACTGGGCGCGGACCGCGATCTCGCTGGCGCAGAAGGCCGCGGACGGACTGCATCAGGATCCCGACGCGATCTAGCCCGCAAACATCGCTTCGCAGTATGGTGAGGTTCGAACGCGGGGGAGACTGTGGATCGAGCGAAGCGGGCCGTAGCAGCGAGCGCCACCGCGCTCGCCGCCTTGGTGCTGGTCGGCGGGCCGTCAGCGACCGTCGCGGCAGCCGCGCCGGGCGATTCGAGTCATTCGCACGGCGGCCAGCACGGCAACCGTGGTGGCGGCCATGGCGGTGAGCGTGGGCCCCGCAACGTTTCCGGTTACGGTCGAGCCGCCGATACCGCCACCGTCAGCCGCGCGCCGCAGACCGCGGCGAGTACCGGCGATTCCGAGCGGTCGACCGCGGCACCGACCCCGTCCATCGCTGGGGCGCGGAGCTCCTCCGGTTCGGATATGCCCCCCGCGGCACCGGCTTTCGTCGCCCCGGAGGTGACCTTCGGGGATGGCCGCACCCCCGGGGACGGGGCGCGCCAACCGGTCGTCTCGGCGCCGCAGCCCGGTGTCGCGATCGCCCTGCCGCCGGTGGTGATGGCGGTACCCGCGCCGCTCGGCATTGCGCCCGCGCCGGCACCGCCGAGTGCGCCGCTGGACCTGTCTGCCCTGCACGGCTGGGACTCCGCCCGGCCCGGGCAGCCGATGACCTCGTGGTTCGGTCTCGCCGGCCTGCTGCTGATCCCGCTCGCCGGTGCGGCACTCGGTTACCGGCAGGCCCGCGCCGCCAAAGCCGCGTCCAACCTGGCCATTCGCTGACGGGTTCGGGAAAAATCCGCATCAGTCGATACCATCGGTACCGGATAACGTAGGTTGGGCCCATGGAGAACCCGCCCGATCTGCCCGGCGTGCAGCACCGCTATCTCGATCTCGGCGACGGCGTGACGATTCACGTCGCCGAAGCCGGTCCCGAAGACGGACCGCCGGTGATGCTGGTGCACGGGTTCCCGCAGAACTGGTGGGAATGGCGACGCCATATCGCGCCGCTGGCCGCCGACGGCTACCGGGTGTTGTGTCCCGATCTGCGGGGGGCCGGGTGGAGCTCGACTCCGCCGGGGGATCACTACTTCAAGAACGACCTGGCCGATGACCTGGCCGGTGTCGTCGATCGTCTCGGTGTCGGCCCGGTCCGGCTGGTCGCCCACGACTGGGGCGGTCCGGTCGCGACCATCTTCATGCTGCGCCATCCGGAGAAGGTGGCGTCGTTCATGGGCATCAACACCGCGGTGCCCTGGCTCAAACGAGACCTCACGGCCTTGGCCAACATCTGGCGGATGTGGTACCAGATTCCGATGATGCTCCCGGTCATCGGACCGCGGGTGATCGCCGATCCGAAGATGCGGTTCTTCCGGCTCCTGGGTTCGTGGGTGGGCGGTGACTTCGAAACCCCGCAGGAGGACATGGATTTCTACCGGGCGTGCATGTCGCGGCCGGCGTACGCCCTGGCCGGCTCGAAGTGGTACCGCACCTTCCAGACCCGGGAGGCGGCGCGGTGGATGCGCGGCGAATACGACCGGTACCACGTCACGGTGCCGGTGCGCTGGCTGCACGGCACCGAGGATTCGGTGCTGACCCCGGAACTGCTGCGGGTGCTGCCCGAACACTGCTCGAACTTCGACCTCGAATTGGTGCCCGGAGCGGGACACTGGATCATCGAGGAACGCCCGGAACTGGTGCTCGACCGGTTGCGCACCTTCCTGACCCTGGGTGCCGACGCGGGTAAACCTGCCTGAACGAGGTTGCTGCTCAATCTGTTTCGTCGAGCTGGCGGATCAACTTCTTGGATGCCACGAGCCGGAATGAGGCGTCGACGAGTTCGCGGACCTCGGCCCAGTCGACCTTTCCCGCGGTCAGATCCAGGCCCAGCCAACCGAACGGCCCCATGTAGGCGGGGAAGAAGAACCGGCTGTCCGCCTCCAGTGCGCGGCGATCGGAATCGTCGACCTTGACCAGGAGTGAATAGGGATAGGCGACCATCCCGTCGGTGCTCTTGAGGTTGCCGCCGAACATCGCGAACATCTTCGGCGCGCAGAACACGGGCCGGCCCCATGAGACCTTCTCGAACGCGGCGGGAAAGCCCAGCGCGATCTCGCGGACCTCGGCCAGTCCGAAGTCGTCATCACTGAACATCACGGGGTGCGGCACGGGGAGCAGTCTATTCCGCGGGCCATTGAGTTAGGCTTACCTTACTTACGCAGATGAGGAGGTTGTATGCCCACATCGTGGCTCGACACCGTGGTGCGCCAGACCCGGCGCGTCAGCGATATGCCCTACCCGCACTGGGCCTCGATCTTCCTGAACAACCCGGTCCGGCGCGTCATCGGCCGGCCCGGCACCGTCATCGACGGGCTGATGCTCGGCGGTGACGAGCGGGTGCTGGAGATCGGACCCGGCCCGGGCTACTACAGCACCGAGATCGCCAAGCGGGTGCCGCACGGGCGCCTGCATCTGTTCGACGTGCAACCGCAGATGCTGGGCAAGGCACGCCGCGCGGTCGAGGCCGCGGGCTGCCGGAACGTCGAATCCCATTCCGGCGATGCCGGCGCCGGGTTGCCGTTCCCGGAGGCCACCTTCGATGTGGCGTTCCTGGCGGCGGTGCTCGGTGAGGTACCCGACAAGGAGATCTGCATCCGTGGGCTGGCGCGGGTGCTGCGCCCGGGTGGGCTGCTGGTGTTCGTCGAAGGATTCGGGGACCCGGACCGCCAGAGCGTGCAGACTCTGCGTGAACTGGTCGAGCCGCACGGTTTCGTGTTGCAGGGTTGGGAGGGCACCACCTGGCGCGATGTGGTGCGGTTCCGGCTCTGGCCGCCGCTGTGAGCCGGCAAAGAGGTGTCAGCGCCCTCGACTAGCCTCTTGAGCGTGAGCTCTTCCGACTCTGAGGTACGCGGCCGTTGGCAGGAACTGGCCGAGGAGGTGCGGGGGCATCAGTTCCGGTACTACGTCAAAGACGCGCCCATCGTCTCCGACGCCGAATTCGACACGCTGCTGCGCGAACTGGAGGCCCTGGAGGAGGCGCATCCCGAGTTGCGCACCCCCGACTCGCCGACCCAGCTGGTCGGCGGTGCCGGCTTCGCCACCGACTTCGCCTCCGCCGACCATCTGGAACGGATGTTGTCGCTGGACAACGTGTTCGACAGCGACGAACTGTCGGCATGGGCGGCCCGGATCAGCGCCGAGACCGGTGAGAACACCGAGTATCTCTGCGAATTGAAGATCGACGGTGTCGCGCTCGCGCTGGTCTACCGCGACGGCAGGCTGGTGCGTGCGGCCACCCGGGGCGACGGCCGCACCGGTGAAGACGTCACCCTCAACGCACGCACCATCGAGGACATCCCCGAACGGCTCACCGACTCCGAGGAGTTCCCGCTGCCCGCGGTCCTCGAGGTGCGCGGTGAGGTGTTCTTCCGGCTCGCCGATTTCGAGGACCTCAACGCCGGTCTGGTGGCCGAGGGCAAGCCGCCGTTCGCCAACCCGCGAAACAGTGCCGCCGGGTCGTTGCGCCAGAAGAACCCGGCCGTCACCGCCCGGCGCCGCCTGCGGATGATCTGCCACGGGCTGGGCCTTGTGGAAGGTACGACGTTCGCCTCGTTGCACGATGCCTACCGCGCGCTCGGTCAGTGGGGGCTGCCCGTCTCGACGCACACCACCCGCGTGCAGGGCATCGCCGCGGTCGCCGAGCGGATCTCCTACTGGGGTGAGCACCGGCATGACGTCGAACACGAAATCGACGGCGTGGTGGTCAAAGTCGACCAGGTGGCGTTGCAACGCCGGCTCGGTGCGACATCGCGCGCACCGCGCTGGGCGGTGGCCTACAAGTATCCGCCCGAAGAGGTCACCACCAAACTGCTCGACATCAGGGTCAATGTCGGCCGCACCGGCCGGGTCACCCCGTTCGCCTATATGGAGCCGGTCAAGGTCGCCGGATCCACCGTCGGACTGGCCACCCTGCACAACGCCTCCGAGGTGAAGCGCAAGGGCGTGCTGATCGGCGACACCGTGGTGATCCGCAAGGCCGGTGACGTCATCCCCGAGGTGCTGGCGCCGGTGGTCGACCTGCGCGACGGTACCGAACGCGAATTCGTCATGCCCACAACATGTCCCGAGTGCGGCACCCCCCTGGCGCCGGCCAAGGAGGGCGACGCCGACATCCGCTGCCCCAACACGCGCAGTTGCCCGGCGCAGTTGCGCGAGCGCGTGTTCCACGTCGCGGGCCGCGGTGCCTTCGATATCGAAGGGCTCGGGTACGAAGCGGCGGTGGCGCTGTTGGCTGCTGGCGTGATCGATGACGAGGGCGACCTGTTCACCCTGACGGCCGACGATCTGTTGCGCACCGATCTGTTCACCACCAAGGCCGGCGAACTGTCCGCCAACGGCAAGCGGCTGCTGGCCAATCTGGGCAAGGCCAAATCCCAGCCGCTGTGGCGTGTCCTGGTGGCGCTGTCCATCCGCCATGTGGGGCCGACGGCGGCGCGCGCGCTGGCCGGTGAGTTCGGCAGCCTCGACGCGGTGATGGCGGCCTCCGAGGAGCAGCTCGCCGCGGTCGAGGGGGTCGGCCCGACCATCGCCGCCGCCGTGATCGAGTGGTTCACCGTGGACTGGCACCGGGCCATCGTCGACAAGTGGCGCGCCGCAGGGGTGCGGATGGCCGACGAACGCGATGCGGGCATCGAACGGACGCTGGAGGGACTGTCCATCGTCGTCACCGGGTCGTTGACCGGGTTCTCGCGCGACGAGGCCAAGGAGGCCATCCTGGTGCGTGGCGGCAAGGCGGCGGGCTCGGTGTCGAAGAAGACCGCCTACGTGGTGGCCGGGGACGCCCCGGGGTCCAAGTACGACAAGGCCATCGAACTCGGAGTGCCGGTTCTCGACGAGGACGGCTTCCGCGCACTGCTGGAGAACGGTCCGGCGCCGGCGGGCTAACGCAAGATGGTGGCCACGATGCCGGCCAGGTAGCCCAGCCGCGCGACCTCCGACGGCCGGAAAGCGGGCCCGCCCGGGCGGCCCAACAGGACCGCGGTGCCGTGATCGCCCAGCGGGGCGGCGGCCAGGGTGGTGTCGATATCGCGCCAGACCTGAGGCACCCACGGCGCGCTGCCATCGAGGACCGCGGCATGCTCGATCGGCAGCCAGGGCGCGGTCTGCGCAAGCGTTTCGGGCGCCCCCGGGCTGCCGACGACGGTCTCCAGCCCGCCGCCGGTCAGCCGCACGACGCTGCACCAACCCACGCGCAACACCTTCGGGGCCTCGTCGGCGAGCATCTGCAGCTTGTCGGCCGCCGCGGCGATGTGGTCGATCAGCTCGAGTTCGCGGTGCGCCTCCAACAGCCCGGTATGCGGCCGGATGCTGTCGACGTAGACGCCCTGGATGTGTTCGGCGGCCGTGATCAGCGAATCGGGCATCGCACCGACCGGCAGGTCGACGACCAGATCGTCGATGGCGTAGCCCGCTCCGCGCTCGACGACGTCGAGGGACAGGATGTCGGCGCCCACCGAACCGAGCGCGACGGCCAGCGAGCCGAGGCTGCCCGGTCGGTCCTCCAGCTGGACCCGCAGCAGATATGACGGCACGCGTGACACCTTGTCACAGCGGCAGGTGCGCGGCGAACCGGCGGGGGAGAGCGCAGCGACCGGGGGATGACCCGGCGGGCAGGAGCGCAGCGACCGGGGGATGAAAAGGGGTGGAGCGCAGCGACTAGGCTTTCCAGTCGTGTCACAGATCTCCCGGGACGAGGTAGCCCACCTTGCGCGGCTGGCCCGGCTCGCCCTCACCGAGGGCGAGTTGGACAGTTTCGCCGGTCAGCTCGACGCCATCCTGGCCCACGTCGGCCAGATCCAGTCCGTCGACGTCACCGGCGTCGAAGCCACGGACAATCCGCTGTCGCGGCGGCCCGGACAGGGGGAGTCGGGTGGCTACGCCAATGTGACGAGGCCGGATGAGGTCGTGCCGAGCCTCACCCAGGACCAAGCCCTTGCCGCCGCCCCGCGCGCCGAGGACGGTCGCTTCGCGGTGCCCCGCATCCTGGAAGAAGAAGAATGACCGAGTTGATCCGCGAGAACGCCGCCACGCTGGGCGCCAAGATCGCCGCGGGGGAGGTCACCTCGACCGAGGTCACCACCGCGCACCTGGACCAGATCGCCGCGACCGATGAGCGCTATCACGCGTTCCTGCACGTCGGCGCCGAGCAGGCCTTGGCCGCGGCCGCCGAGGTCGACCGTCAGGTCGCCGCCGGTGAGCCGCTGCCGTCGCCGCTGGCCGGGGTGCCCCTGGCCCTCAAAGACGTCTTCACCACGATCGATGCGCCGACCACCGCCGGATCCAAGATCCTGGAAGGCTGGCGGTCACCGTTTGACGCGACGGTCACCGCGAAGCTGCGGGCGGCCGGTATCCCGATTCTGGGCAAGACCAACATGGACGAGTTCGCGATGGGCAGCTCGACCGAGAACTCCGCGTACGGTCCCACCCGCAACCCGTGGGATGTCGAGCGGGTGCCCGGCGGCTCCGGCGGCGGCAGCGCCGCCGCGCTCGCGGCGTTCCAGGCCCCGCTGGCCCTCGGCAGCGACACCGGTGGCTCGATCCGCCAGCCGGCCGCTCTCACCTCGACCGTCGGCGTCAAGCCGACGTACGGGACCGTCAGCCGGTACGGGCTGATCGCCTGCGCGTCATCGCTGGACCAGGGCGGGCCGTGCGCCCGCACGGTGCTCGACACCGCGTTGCTGCACCAGGTGATCGCCGGCCACGACCCGCGCGACTCCACGTCGATCGACGTCCCGGTGCCCGATGTGGTGGGCGCCGCCAAGGCCGGCGCTCAAGGCGATCTGAAGGGTGTGCGGGTCGGCGTCGTCAAACAGCTGAGCGGCGAGGGCTATCAGGCCGGCGTGCTGACGTCGTTCCACGCCGCCGTCGAGCAGCTCACCGCTCTCGGCGCGGAGGTGATCGAGGTCGACTGCCCGAACTTCGACCACGCCATGGCGGCTTACTACTTGATCCTGCCCTCGGAGGTGTCGAGCAACCTGGCGCGCTTCGATGCCATGCGCTACGGCCTGCGGGTCGGCGACGACGGCACCCACAGCGCCGAAGAGGTCATGGCGCTGACCCGGGCCGCCGGGTTCGGGCCGGAGGTCAAGCGCCGCATCATGATCGGCACCTACGCGCTGTCGGCGGGCTATTACGACGCCTATTACAACAAGGCCCAGAAGGTCCGCACGCTGATCGCCCGCGATCTGGACCGGGCCTACGAGAAGGTCGACGTCCTGGCCACCCCGGCCACTCCGTCGACGGCATTCCGCCTCGGGGAGAAGGTCGACGACCCACTGGCCATGTACCTGTTCGACCTGTGCACCCTGCCGCTCAACCTGGCCGGGCACTGTGGCATGTCGGTGCCGTCGGGATTGTCGGCCGACGACGGGCTCCCGGTCGGACTGCAGATCATGGCCCCCGCCATGGCCGATGACCGGCTCTACCGGGTGGGTGCGGCCTATGAGGCGGCTCGGGGATCGCTGCCGACCGCGCTGTAAACGGGTTAGATAGGCGGCATGCGTATTGGCGTGCTGACTGGTGGTGGTGACTGTCCGGGGCTGAATGCCGTGATCAGGGCGGTGGTGCGGACCTGCGACCAGCGTTACGGATCCACGGTGGTCGGGTTCCTGGACGGATGGCGCGGCCTGCTGGAGGACCGACGGATCCAGCTGGCCAACGATGATCGCAACGACCGGCTGCTGGGCAAGGGCGGCACCATGCTGGGCACCGCACGGGTCAATCCCGACAAACTGCGGGCCGGTCTGGACCAGATCAAGCAGACGCTGGAGGACAACGGCATCGATGTGCTCATCCCGATCGGTGGGGAGGGCACACTGACCGCGGCGCACTGGCTGTCCGAGGAGAACGTGCCCGTGGTCGGGGTCCCGAAGACCATCGACAACGACATCGACTGCACCGACGTCACCTTCGGCCACGACACCGCACTGCAGGTGGCCACGGACGCCATCGATCGGCTGCACAGCACGGCGGAGTCGCACCAGCGGGTCATGCTCGTCGAGGTGATGGGCCGGCACGCCGGCTGGATCGCGGTGAACGCGGGCCTGGCCACCGGCGCACACATGACCCTGATCCCCGAGCAGCCCTTCGATGTCGAGGAAGTGTGCCGGCTGGTCAAGAAGCGGTTCCAGCACGGCTCCTCGCACTTCATCTGTGTCGTCGCCGAGGGCGCCAAACCCGCCGAGGGCACCATGCAGCTCCGGCAGGGCGGCCTCGACGAGTTCGGCCACGAGCGATTCACCGGTGTGGCCCAACAGCTGGCCCTTGAGGTGGAGAAGCGCATCAAGAAGGAGGTGCGCGTCACGGTGCTCGGCCACGTGCAGCGCGGCGGCACCCCGACGGCGTATGACCGGGTGCTGGCCACCCGGTTCGGCGTCAACGCCGCCGACGCCGCCCATGCCGGTGAGTTCGGCATGATGGTGTCGCTGCGCGGGCAGGACATCGGGCGGGTGCCCCTGGCGGACGCGGTGCAACAGCTCAAGCTGGTGCCGCAGAGCCGCTATGACGACGCCGCGGAATTCTTCGGCTGAGCTGCCCCCATTAGGATCGACGGCATGTCTGTCGATACCGCCGAACTCCTGGATTACGACGAGGTCATCGCCGCTTTCGATCCCGTCATGGGGATGGAGGTGCACGTCGAGCTGTCGACCGCGACGAAGATGTTCTGCGGTTGTGCCAACCAGTTCGGCGGCGAGCCCAACACGCAGGTGTGCCCGGTGTGCCTGGGTCTGCCCGGCGCGCTGCCGGTGCTCAACGGGTCGGCGGTGGAGGCGGCGATCCGGATCGGGCTGGCGCTGAACTGCGAGATCGCGCCGTGGGGCCGGTTCGCGCGGAAGAACTACTTCTACCCGGATCAGCCGAAGAATTATCAGATCTCGCAGTACGACGAACCGATCGCCGTCGACGGGTATCTGGACGTCCCGCTGGACGACGGCACCACCTTCCGCGTCCAGATCGAGCGTGCGCACATGGAGGAGGACACCGGCAAACTGACCCACCTGGGCAGTGACACCGGCCGGATCTCCGGGGCGACCACCTCGCTGGCCGATTTCAACCGCGCCGGGGTGCCGCTGATCGAGATCGTCACCCGGCCGATCGAGGGCACCGGAGAACGCGCACCGGAGATCGCCCGCGCGTATGTCACGGCGTTGCGTGATCTGCTGCGCGCACTGGACGTCTCTGATGTGCGGATGGACCAGGGTTCCCTGCGCTGCGATGCCAACCTGTCGCTGAAACCCAAGGGCGCCAGTGAATTCGGTACCCGCACCGAGACCAAGAACGTGAACTCGCTCAAGAGTGTCGAGGTGGCGGTGCGCTACGAGATGCGCCGCCAGGCCGCGGTGCTGAGTGCCGGGGGCACCGTCACCCAGGAGACCCGGCACTTCCACGAGTCCGGCCACACCACACCCGGGCGCAGCAAGGAGACCGCGCAGGACTATCGCTACTTCCCGGAGCCGGACCTGGAGCCGATCGCGCCCGGTGCCGACCTGGTGGAGCGGCTGCGCACCACCATCCCGGAGCTTCCGTGGTTGGCGCGCAAGCGGATTCAGCAGGAGTGGGGCGTCTCCGACGAGGTGATGCGCGACCTGGTGAACAACGGTGCCATCGATATGGTGGCCGCCACCGTCGCGCACGGCGCCTCCAGCGAGGCCGCACGTGCGTGGTGGGGCAACTTCTTGGTGCAGAAGGCCAACGAGATCGGGGTGGCGGTATCCGATTTGGCCATCACGCCCAAGCAGGTGGCCGCGGTGGTCGAACTCGTCGACGGCGGCAAGTTGTCGAACAAGCTGGCCCGCCAGGTGGTCGAGGGCGTGCTCGCCGGCGAGGGCGAACCCGAGCAGGTGATGAATGATCGCGGACTTGTCGTGGTGCGCGATGATTCACTGATCCAGGCCGCGGTCGACGAGGCCCTGGCCGCCAATCCCGATGTCGCCGACAAGATTAGGGCCGGCAAAGTGGCTGCGGCAGGCGCAATAGTCGGCGCGGTGATGAAGGCCACCAAGGGCCAGGCCGACGCCGCGCGGGTGCGCGAACTGGTGATCGCCGCGTGTAGTTAGGTCAGCCCGCCGTCGTCACGTCTTGTCGGCGTTGCTGCGCGGGAAGCCGCCTCCCGACGGGAACAGCGGGAACACCACGTCGTCGAGTTTTTCGGCGTCACCTGAGGTCTTGTTGATCGTGCCGCCCCAGACGTTGCCGTCCGGGGACACCGCGAGCCCCCAGGCGTGGCCGTGCTGATCCTGGCGCACCACCTCGGGCTCACCGGTCACCGCTCCGGTGTCGGGGGCCATCCGCACGGCGACGGTCTGTTTGGTGTTCACCAGATTCACCAGGACGGCGCCGTCGAGGGCGGCGCAGCCGGCCACCCCGGGCCGGTCCGGCCAGGACCACACCGTGGACACCTTGGAGTCCTTGGTGATCTTCTGCAGGCGATCGGCCGTCGGGGTGCGATCGGTGATGTAGAGCGACCCGTCGGCCGGATCGGTGCACATCGAACCGGCCGCGCCCATCCCGGACAGGGCGGTGGTGGGCGGGGCCTGGTCGACGGTGGTGGGTTGCTCGATGCGCAGGATCTTGCCCGCCAGCGAGGCCGGGTCGTTGGCCAGCGCCGGGTTCCCGGCGTCACCGGTCTGGACCACCAGCGTCGTCGGGCTGGTGAAGATCAGCGATCCCGCGTTGCCGGTGGTGCCCTTGGGGATTCCGGTCAGCAGCGGCTTGGGCACATCTCCGTCGGCGATGCGGATGACCCGGTTGTCGGTCGGGGTGCTGACGTAGGCGTACATCAGCCGGTCCTGTGAGTAGGTGGGGGACAGCACGATGTCGAGCAGGCCGCCGTCGCCGGACGGGTCGACGGGGATGACGACCTTGACCTTCGGTTCGGCCTTGGTCGACACGGTCTTGACCGCGCCCGTCGTGCGTTCGGCCACCAGTGCGGACTGGCTGTCGGGAAGCATGATGAGGCCGCTGGTGCTCTCCAGGCAGCCCTGCATCACACCGGGGGCGGGGCACTCCTTGGGAAACGGCGCACCCGGCAGCGGCGGGGGAGGCGGCGGCGACGACGAGGGCGGGGCCTCCATTTGTGGCTCGGTGGTGAACGGCTGCGACTGGGCATCGTCGAACCGGGCGCATCCGACCGCTGCCACCATCACCGTGCACAGCACCGCAGCGCCTCGAAGCGCCGTCAGCGTAGGCCCGCCCTGTCTCATGCAGGCCAGACTACGGATGGATGCGCCGAACGCGCCAAGAAGGTGTCGGTCGCAACCCTGTGTCACGAGTGTGTATCGGTGTGGATACGTGCGCGTTTGTGTCGCGCCAATACCGAGTTACGGCGTGTCTTGCATTTACCCTGGCAACCGTGACCGCTGAACCTCATGGCATGGCCGACTGGCAACGGCCGGCGTCGGCCCGGCTGGTCGACCCTGAAGACGACTTGCCCTCGTCGACGTACGGGGGCGATTTCGAGACGACGGCCATCCCGCGGTACGACACCGAGGGTTCCGCCAAACCGGAGCAGTCCGGTTATTCGCTGCTCGGCGAACCCGAACCCCTGCCCTATGTGTCCCCGGCGACGCCGAACCCCTACGCGGCCGCGCCGGCGGTGCCGACCGAGATCGGACCGCACGACGCCGACCAGCGCATCCGCGCGGCGGGTCGGCGCGGCACCACCGACCTGGGCCTGTTCCTGCTGCGTGCCGGGCTGGGTGTGCTGCTCGTCATCCACGGACTGCAGAAGGCGTTCGGTTGGTGGGGTGGGGCGGGCCTGAGCGGTTTCGAAGGTTCGCTCAACGAGCTGGGCTATCAGCACGCCGGCCTGATCACCTATGTCGCCGCGGGCGCGCAGGTCGGCGCGGGCGTGCTGCTGGTGCTCGGGCTGTTCACGCCGCTGGCCGCCGCGGCCGCGCTGGCGTACCTGATCAACGCGCTCCTGGCCGCCATCGCCGCGGCGCCCGACCACAGTTTCGTCAGCTTCGTCGTACCGTCGGGCCATGAGCACCAGGTCACCCTCGTTGTGGTGGCGGCGGCGCTGACGCTGACCGGTCCGGGACGCTACGGGCTGGATGCCGGCCGGGGCTGGGCTCGTCGGCCGTTCGTCGGCTCGTTCCTGGCGCTGCTGCTGGGGATCGGTGTGGGCGTCGGCTTCTGGGTCCTGCTCAACGGCGCCAATCCGATCGCCTAGAGCTCACGCCTAGGACTCATTCGTACGGGTTGGGCACCCGGCCACCACTGGCCGCGGTGAGCAACGGCAACGTCGAGAAGGTCACTGCGGGCAGGACGATCTCACTGCCGGCGGTGAGACGTGCTCGCGCCCAGGAACTCCTGGTGAACCGCAGGCCGTCGATCTCTTCCCAGCGCACCGTGCGGCTGCCCAGCAGCGTGCGCACCCGCACGTGATCCCGGTCGGCCACCGTGCGGTACCGGAAGATGGCCACCGCCAACAGGATCGGCATGATCAACAGCACGGCGGCATAGCCCGGCCACGCGAAGATCAGGGCGAGCAGACCCAGGGTGAAGAAGCCCACCCCGAAATAGGCCATCGGGGAGATGCGGATGACGACGTCGGTCTGCGCACGAGCGGAACTCACCACGCCATCTTTGCACCGTGCCCGCCTCGCGAATCCGGGCGTCCGGGACCGGTCAGGGCAATTTGACCTTTGACCAGTGCGCGGGCTACCGTCACTTGTTATGCAGAAGTCCGAGATTTCCGTAGTACTTGGTTGGCGCGTTGATGCCGCGCTGGCCCTCACTCGGGCATAGCACACAGCATCGACGCGCCAACCCTCGTACAGCGGACTCCGCTGACGGGGGTTTTTTCTTGCCCAAGTACCAGAACCGACAGATAACCAACCCGACGAAGAGGACATCGTGAGCGCTCCCACCACGCGGCCCCCCGAGCCCGCCCAGCGCGCAAACTCACCCGTGGCTGCGGCCAATCCCGTGACGCAGCCGAAACATGTTGCGCCCGTTGAACTCACCGGCGCGCAGTCGGTGGTGCGTTCGCTGGAAGAGATCGGCGTCGAGGTGATATTCGGTATCCCCGGCGGAGCGGTCCTGCCGGTCTACGACCCGCTGTACGACTCGATGAAGCTGCGCCATGTCCTGGTGCGGCACGAGCAGGGTGCCGGGCATGCCGCCAGCGGCTACGCCCACGCCACCGGCAAGGTCGGTGTGATGATGGCCACCTCGGGTCCCGGTGCCACCAACCTGGTCACCCCGCTGGCCGACGCCCAGATGGACTCCATCCCGGTGGTCGCCATCACCGGGCAGGTCGGCCGCGCCCTGATCGGCACCGACGCCTTCCAGGAAGCCGATATCACCGGCATGACCATGCCGATCACCAAGCACAACTTCCTGGTGCGCGACGGTGACGACATCCCGCGGGTGATCGCCGAGGCCTTCCACATCGCCCAGTCAGGGCGACCCGGCGCGGTGCTCGTCGACATCCCCAAGGACATCCTGCAGGGCCAGTGCACCTTCTCCTGGCCGCCGGTGATGGACCTGCCCGGCTACAAGCCGAACACCAAGCCGCACAGCCGCCAGGTGCGCGAGGCCGCCAAGCTGATCGCCGGGGCCCGCAAACCGGTGCTCTACGTCGGTGGCGGCGTCATCCGCGGTGAGGCGACCGCCGAACTGATGGATCTGGCGGAGCTGACCGGCATCCCGGTGGTCACCACCCTGATGGCCCGCGGTGCGTTCCCGGACAGCCACCCGCAGCACATGGGTATGCCGGGCATGCACGGCTCCGTCTCCGCGGTCGCCGCGCTGCAGAAGAGCGATCTGCTGATCGCACTGGGCACCCGCTTCGATGACCGGGTGACCGGCAAGCTGGACTCGTTCGCCCCGGATGCCCTGGTCATCCACGCCGATATCGACCCCGCCGAGATCGGCAAGAACCGGCATGCCGACGTGCCGATCGTGGGCGATGTCCGCAACGTCATCACCGATCTGCTGGAGGTGCTGCGCCGCGACGGCACCAACGCGGCGTCGCTGAAGCTGGACAACTGGTGGGAATACCTGTCCAGCATCAAGTCGACCTACCCGCTGAGCTACGGCCCGCAGAGCGACGGCAGCCTGAGCCCCGAGTTCGTCATCGAGAAGCTGGGTCAGATCGCCGGACCCGACGCGCTCTACGTCGCCGGTGTCGGCCAGCACCAGATGTGGGCCGCCCAGTTCGTCAAGTACGAGAACCCCAAGACGTGGCTGAACTCCGGCGGTCTGGGCACCATGGGCTTCGCCGTCCCGGCGGCCATGGGCGCCAAGTTCGGCCGGCCCGAGGCCGAGGTGTGGGCCATCGACGGCGACGGCTGTTTCCAGATGACCAATCAGGAACTGGCCACCTGCGCTATCGAGGGTGCGCCGATCAAGGTCGCGCTGATCAACAACGGCAACCTGGGCATGGTGCGGCAGTGGCAGACGCTGTTCTACGAGAAGCGGTACAGCCAGACGGATCTGTCGACGCACAGCCGCCGGATCCCGGATTTCCTGAAGCTGGCCGAGGCGTTGGGTTGCGTCGGATTGCGTTGCGAGCGTGAAGAAGACGTCGAAGACGTGATCAACCAGGCTCGTGCCATCAACGACCGGCCGGTGGTCATCGACTTCGTCGTCGGCAAGGACGCCCAGGTGTGGCCGATGGTCGCCGCCGGTACGAGCAACGACGAGATCCAGGCCGCCCGCGGAATCCGGCCGCTGTTCGACTCCGAAGAAGGGCACGCGTGATGAGCGCGTGCGCGAAGAACCGAGGAATCTGATGACCATCTCCACCCACACCCTGTCGGTGCTCGTCGAGGACAAACCCGGCGTCCTGGCGCGTGTCGCCTCGCTGTTCTCCCGGCGCGGATTCAACATCCAGTCCCTGGCCGTCGGCGCCACCGAGCAGAAGCACCTGTCCCGGATGACCATCGTCGTCCAGGTCGAGGACTTCCCGCTCGAACAGGTCACCAAGCAGCTCAACAAGCTGATCAACGTGATCAAGATCGTCGAACAGGACGAGGCTGCGTCGGTCTCGCGCGAGCTCGCGCTGATCAAGGTGCGCACCGATGCGACCACCCGCAGCCAGGTGATTGAAGCGGTCAACCTGTTCCGTGCCAAGGTGGTGGATGTGTCCACCGAGTCGCTGACCATCGAGGCCACCGGGACGCCGGAGAAGCTCGAGGCGTTTCTGCGGGTGCTCGAGCCGTACGGTATTCGGGAAATCGTGCAGTCCGGCATCGTCTCGCTGTCGCGCGGACCGCGCGGGATCGGCACCGCCAAATAGCTTCCATCGACACAGCTTCAACACGACCGAAAACAAGAGAAGGAAAAGTAAGTGGCAATCGAACTGTTCTACGACGACGACGCGGATCTGTCGATCATCCAGGGCCGCAAGGTCGCGGTGATCGGCTACGGCAGCCAGGGCCACGCCCATTCGCTGTCACTGCGTGACTCGGGTGTGCAGGTCAAGGTCGGCCTGAAAGAGGGCTCGAAGTCCCGCGTCAAGGTCGAGGAGCAGGGCCTGGAGGTCGACACCCCGGCCGAGGTCGCCAAGTGGGCCGACGTGATCATGCTGCTGGCGCCCGACACCGCGCAGGCCGAGATCTTCAAGAACGACATCGAGCCGAACCTGGAGGACGGCAACGCGCTGTTCTTCGGCCACGGCCTGAACATCCACTTCGGCCTGATCAAGCCGCCGGCCAATGTCACCGTCGGCATGGTCGCCCCCAAGGGCCCGGGCCACCTCGTGCGCCGGCAGTTCGTCGACGGCAAGGGCGTGCCGTGCTTGATCGCCGTCGACCAGGACCCCAAGGGTGAGGGCCAGGCGCTGGCGCTGTCCTACGCGTCGGCGATCGGTGGCGGGCGTGCCGGTGTCATCAAGACCACCTTCAAGGAAGAGACCGAGACCGACCTGTTCGGTGAGCAGGCCGTGCTGTGCGGCGGCACCGAGGAGCTCATCAAGACCGGGTTCGAGGTCATGGTGGAGGCCGGTTACGCCCCCGAGATGGCGTACTTCGAGGTGCTGCACGAGCTCAAGCTCATCGTCGACCTGATCTACGAAGGCGGCATCGCCCGGATGAACTACTCGGTGAGCGACACCGCCGAGTTCGGTGGCTACCTGTCGGGCCCGCGGGTCATCGACGCCGACACCAAGAAGCGTATGCAGGACATCCTCAAGGACATCCAGGACGGCACCTTCGTCAAGCGTCTGGTCGCCAACGTCGAGAACGGCAACACCGAGCTCGAGGCCCTGCGTAAGGCCAACGCCGAGCACCCGATTGAGGTCACCGGCAAGAAGCTGCGCGACCTGATGAGCTGGGTCGACCGGCCGATCACCGAGACCGCCTAGGCTCTCCCAGCCCAACGGCCAGTTATTGCACGACGAACTCGAAAGAGCGTGCAATAACTGGCCTTTCGGCGTTCATGGGGTGGCTTCGTGGCCGTCGCGGCCCTTGGTGCGACGGTCCTCTTTCATCTCCGCCTCGTACACGTGACGCTTGCCGTCCATGAGGTCGTCCCGGACCCGTTTCTCGTGCGCACGCAGGCGCGACCAGTAGTCGTCGTCGAATTCCTCGACCACCTGGAATGTCCAGCGGCCCCGGATGACGTTGCGGCCGACCATATCCTCGGCCAACCGGTCGGCGACTGCACCGTGCCCGGCCGCGCGCAGCTCGTCGCATGCCTGCCCGAGCAGCAGGTCGGCGTGACCCATCAGCTGGTGAAACGAGTACAGGTGACCCCGCGCCCGTTCCACGTACTCGAGGGCTTCGGACACCTTGCCGACGGCCGCCACCGTCGCATCACCGGTACCCGGCGGCCGGGCATGCGCATCGTCGAGAGTGCTCACCGCAGGGGTATACCCACAATGTCCGGACGGCTCACGGGGTCAGGGCCGGCAGTTCCGCGATGCCGAACTCGCGCCTGAGCACCGTCGCGGCCGCGTAGTACCCGGCCATCCCGTGCACACCGCCGCCGGGCGGGGTGGCCGAGGAACACAGATACGCCTGCGGGATGGGCGTGCTCCACGGATTCAGTCGCGGCGTCGGGCCGGCCAGCGCGCTGATCATGTTGTTGCCGCCCACCCCGATATCGCCGCCGACCAGATTCGCGTTGTGGTCGGCCAAGCGTGACGCCGGCACGCTGCGCGTCGCAACGACGATATCGCGGAAGCCCGGGGCGAACCGCTCGAAGATCCCGGTCACCGCCTCGGCCATATCGCGTGAAGAGCCATGCGGCACATGTGCATACGTCCACAGTGGGCGACGGCCCGCGGGGTCGATGCGACCGGGGTCGGCCACATGCGGCAGCGCGGCCAGCACCATCGGCCACTCGGCGTGCCGGCCCGCCGCGATCTCCGCCTCGGCCAGCGCCATCCGTTCCCGGCTGCCGCCGAGGTGAAGTGTCGGAGCCTGCGCCAGACGCTCGTCGCGCCAAGGGATTTCACCGGACAGCACGAAGTCGACCTTGGCCACTCCCGGCCCGTACCGGTAGCGCTGCAGGGCCCGGGCGTAGCCGGAGGGCAGGGTGTCACCGTAGAGGGACAGCAGTGCGGTGGGGGCGGTGTCGTAGAGCACCACACCGGCGGGCGGCGCGGTCACCTCCTCGCCGAGCACGAGCTCACCGCCATGGGCGTGCAGGTCGGCCAGTAGCGCATCGACGATGGCCTGCGAGCCGCCGACCGGAATAGGCCAGCCCACCGCATGCCCGAGGGTGCTGAGCATCAGGCCTGCGCCACTGGACACCAGCGACGGCATCGGGGCGATGGTATGGGCGGCGACACCGCTGAACAGGGCCCGGGCGTCCTCGCCGCGCAGCGTGCTCCACAATCGGCTGCCCTGGGCAAGCAGGCGAGGAGCCACCTTCGCCGCGGCGGAAAGCGGTGGCACCGAACGCTTGTTGCCGAGGATCAGCCGTACCACGGCGTCGCTGTCGTCGACCAACGGTCCCAGCAGCCGCCGCCACGACGGCCCGTGTTCGAGTTCGGCGCAGGTGCGGCCGATATCGCGATACCCGATCGCCGCGGGCCGGCCGGGCAGCGGGCTGGCGTAGGAGATCTCGGGCACCGCCAGCCGCACACCGCGGGCGGTCAGGTCGTAGTCGGCGAAGAACGGTGACGCCAGCGCCAGCGGATGCACCGCCGAACAGATGTCGTGGGTGATGCCGGGGAACTCGGCGTCGGGCAGGGTGCGCGCGCCGCCACCGGCGGTCGGCTGGGCCTCGATGACCCGCACCGCGAGCCCGGCCCGGGCCAGGATGACGGCGGCGGACAGGCCGTTGGGTCCGGAGCCGACGACGGTGACGTCCATGGCACCAGAATGCCCGGTGTTTCGTCGATATTGCAGCCCACTATCCTTACCGCGTGAGTCTTCCCGTTGTACTGATCGCCGACAAGCTCGCCGAATCGACCGTCGCCGCCCTGGGTGACCAGGTAGAGGTCCGTTGGGTGGACGGTCCGGACCGCCCGAAGCTGCTGGCCGCGGTCACCGATGCCGACGCGCTGCTGGTGCGTTCGGCCACCACCGTCGACGCCGAGGTGCTGGCCGCCGCGCCCAAGCTCAAGATCGTCGCCCGGGCCGGTGTCGGCCTGGACAACGTCGACGTCGACGCCGCCACCGCGCGCGGTGTGCTGGTCGTCAACGCGCCCACCTCCAACATCCACAGCGCCGCCGAGCATGCGCTGGCCCTGCTGCTCTCGGCTGCGCGCCAGATCCCGGCCGCCGATGCCACGCTGCGGGAGCACACCTGGAAGCGCTCGAAGTTCTCCGGCACCGAGATCTTCGGTAAGACCGTCGGCGTGGTGGGGCTGGGCCGTATCGGTCAGCTCGTCGCGCAGCGGCTGGCCGCCTTCGGCGCCCACATCACCGCGTACGACCCGTATGTCTCCCAGGCCCGTGCCGCGCAGCTGGGCATCGAACTGCTGCCGCTCGACGATCTGCTGGCGCGGGCCGATTTCATCTCGGTGCACCTGCCCAAGACCAAGGAAACCGCCGGTCTGCTCGGCAAGGAGAATCTGGCCAAGACCAAGCCGGGCGTGATCATCGTCAACGCCGCCCGTGGTGGCCTGATCGATGAGCAGGCGCTGGCCGACGCGATCACCAGTGGTCACGTGCGCGGCGCCGGGCTTGACGTGTTCGCCACCGAACCGTGCACCGACAGTCCGCTGTTCGAACTGCCCCAGGTGGTTGTCACCCCACATCTGGGCGCCTCGACCGAAGAGGCCCAGGACCGGGCCGGCACCGATGTGGCGGCCAGCGTGAAACTCGCCCTGGCCGGTGAGTTCGTACCCGATGCCGTCAACGTCGGCGGCGGTGCGGTCGGTGAGGAGGTGGCGCCGTGGCTGGACCTGGTGCGCAAGCTCGGGTTGCTGGTCGGCTCGCTGTCCGATGCCGCGCCGGTATCGCTGACCGTCCAGGTCCGCGGCGAACTCGCCTCCGAGGATGTCGAGATCCTTCGCCTCTCGGCACTGCGCGGCCTGTTCTCGGCCGTCGTCGACGAGCAGGTGACGTTCGTCAACGCCCCCGCCCTGGCCGCCGATCGCGGTGTGACCGCCGAGATCTCCACCGCGACCGAGAGCCCCAACCACCGCAGCGTCGTGGATGTGCGTGCGGTCTACGCCGACGGCAGCGCACTCAACGTGGCCGGCACGCTGTCGGGCCCGCAGCAGGTGCAGAAACTCGTCCAGATCAACGGCCGCAACTTCGACCTGCGTGCCGAGGGTTTCAACCTGGTCGTCAACTACAGCGATCAGCCCGGTGCGCTCGGCAAGATCGGCACCGAGCTCGGTGGGGCGGATGTCAACATCCTGGCCGCCCAGCTGAGCCAGGACGCCGGCGGTGAGAGCGCGACCATCATCCTGCGTCTGGATACCGATGTCCCCGAGAACGTGCGCGCCGCGATCGCCAAGGCGGTCGGCGCCACCACACTGAAAGTGGTTGACCTGTCGTGAAACTAGCTGTCATCGCCGGCGACGGTATCGGTCCCGAGGTCATCGCCGAGGCGCTCCAGGTGCTCGACACGGTGTTGCCGGGGGTGGAGCGCACCGAGTACGACCTGGGCGCGCGGCGCTACCACGCGACCGGTGAGCTGCTCACCGAAGAGACGATCGAGGAACTCCGCGGCTACGACGCGATCCTGCTCGGCGCGATCGGTGATCCATCGGTGCCCAGTGGCGTGCTGGAGCGCGGTCTGCTGCTCAAACTGCGTTTCGCGCTGGATCACCACGTGAACCTGCGGCCGGGCCGGTTGTACCCGGGTGTCACCAGCCCGCTGTCCGGTGTGACGGGTATCGACTTCGTCGTGGTGCGCGAAGGTACCGAGGGGCCCTACACCGGCAACGGCGGAGCGCTGCGCGTCGGCACCCCGCACGAGGTGGCCACCGAGGTGAGTGTGAACACCGCGTTCGGCGTCGAGCGGGTGGTGCGGGACGCGTTCGCGCGGGCCCAGTCCCGGCGCAAGCACCTGACACTGGTGCACAAGACCAACGTGCTGACCTTCGCGGGCAGCCTGTGGTCACGGGTGGTCGCCGAGGTCGGCGCGGAGTTCCCGGACGTCGAGGTCGCCTATCAGCACATCGACGCCGCCACCATCCACATGGTCACCGACCCGGGCCGGTTCGACGTGATCGTCACCGACAACCTGTTCGGCGACATCATCACCGACCTGTCGGCCGCGGTGTGTGGCGGTATCGGACTGGCCGCCAGCGGCAACATCGACGCCACCCGGACCAACCCGTCGATGTTCGAACCCGTGCACGGCAGTGCACCCGATATCGCCGGCAAGGGGATCGCCGATCCCACCGCGGCAGTGATGTCAGTCGCCCTGCTGTTGGCCCACATTGGCGAGGCCGCCGCCGCCGCGCGGGTCGACAAGGCCGTCGCCGAGCATCTGGCCACCCGCGGGGACGAGAAGCTGTCCACCGCGGCAGTCGGCGAGCGGATCCGCGCGCTGCTCTAGCGGGTTTCGAAAGGTCCCTGTCATGGAGCAGGCCGGCTGATGGCCGACATCGCGACACTGCGCCGGCAGTGCTGGTTGTTCGCGGTCGGTTCGAGCCTCTTCGCGGTCGGCACGGCACCCGGATTCACCGCGGTCGCCGGGTCCGGCGCGACGAATGCCCTGTGCTTCGTCGGATCGTGGTTTTTCACCACGGCCGCGTGGATGCAGCTGCGGCTCTCCGAACGCGGGACCGCGTGGTGGTCCTCGGCCATCCAGTTCGCCGGCACCATTCTGTTCAACGTCAGCACCGGCGCCTCGGTGTGGGCGCACACGGTGCACGGCGAGCGGCGCTATGTGTGGGCCCCGGATGCCACCGGGTCGCTGGCCTTCCTGATCTCGGGTGTGCTCGGGGTGATCGTGGTCGGCCTATGGGCGCCGAGATCGGTTGACTGGCAAGCGGAGTGGATCAACCTGGTGGGGTGCATCGCGTTCGGTGTGTCCGCGGTGGCGGCTTTCGTCACCAAGGCCGGGACGACCGAGGACATCGGGCTGGCCAACCTCGGCACCTTCGTCGGGGCGCTGTGCTTCCTGGTGGCGGCGCTGCTGATCCTGCCGGGCCGGCGCGGACTCAGACCGCGGCCAGCGCCTCCGTCGTCGACAGCGCCTGGGCCACACCGGAGATGATGGAGGCCAGCCGGATCGCCTCGAAGATGACGGTGCGGTCGACGCCGGCATCACGCAGTACGGTTTCATGTGCGGCCAGGCAGTGCCCACATCCGTTGATCGCCGACACGGCCAGCGACCACAGCTCGAAATCCTCTTTGGCGACACCCGGATTGGCGATGATGTTCATCCGCAGCCCGGCCCGCAGGTCGTCGTAACGCCCGTCGAGTTGGCCCTTCGTGCGGTAGAACACGTTGTTCATCCCCATGATCGCCGCCGCACCCAGCGCGGCGTGGTAGGCCTCGCCGGACAGGATGTCCAAGGCGTCCTCGGAGACCTCCCGAAGCAGGCGCTGCGATTTCGAGGCTGCGGCCGTCGCCACGAGTGCGCCCCACAGCTGCTGCTCGGACAGTTCGGTGCTGCGCGCGATACTGCCGAGGTTGAGCTTGAGGTCCTTGGCGTATTCGGGCAGCGCCTCTTTGACGTTGTCGAGCGACATGATCAGACCGCCTCCGCCAGCAGTTCGCCGGCATCGATGGTGGGATCGCCCTTGCGCCAGTTGCAGGCGCACAGTTCATCGGACTGCAGCGCATCGAGGACCCGCAGTACCTCGTCGACATTGCGCCCGACCGAACCCGCTGTCACAGAGACGAACTGGACCTCGTTGTTCGGGTCGACGATGAAGGTGGCACGGTCGGCGACACCCTCGGAGTTGAGTACACCGGTGGCGGTGGCCAGTTCGCGCTTGAGGTCCGACACCATCGGGAAGGGGAGGGTCTTGAGGTCCTCGTGCTGGGCGCGCCACTGGAAGTGCACGAACTCGTTGTCCACCGAGACGCCGAGCACCTGGGCGTCTCGGTCTTCGAACTCGTCGTTGAGCTTGCCGAACGCCGCGATCTCGGTCGGGCAGACGAAGGTGAAATCCTTGGGCCAGAAGAACACGATCCGCCACTTGCCGGCGTGGTCGGCGCTGGTGACCTTGGTGAAATAGTCGTCGGGCTTCTTGGCGTCGACCTTGGAGAGGTCACCGCCGATGACGGCGGTGAGGTCATAAGCGGGGAACTGATCACCGATCGTGAGCAACGCCATCTGAACGTCCATCCCTTCCAAACTGGAACAATTCCAATATCTGTTGGATTCGATTCTGCGCGCTCGGCCGCGGCTCGACAACACCTACCCTCGTGATTGTCGACACATGCGCGGGATGAAAAGCAATGTGTGATTGCTGGTTTCGGTGCGCCGATGACTTTTCCCGGAGTCCCGGGTCTGACCATCATGGGATTGATTCAGATCGAACTCTTCGCCAGCCTCGACCTCGTCGGCCAGGCACCGGGCGGCCCCGACGAGGATCCGGTGGGATTCGCCTTCGGGGGCTGGCAGGCCCCGCTGCTCGACGACATCACCGGTGCACAGGTGACTGCCGCATACGACGGCACCGACGCCCTGTTGCTCGGAAGGCGGACCTATGACATCTTCGCGGCCTACTGGCCGCACCAGGACGGCGACTTCGCCGACCTGTTCAATCGCATCCCGAAGTACGTGGCCTCCCGCGGCAGGCCGAACCTCGACTGGCAGGGGTCGACACAGCTCGGCCCGGATCTCGCCGGCGCGGTGCGTGAGATCCGGGACCGGCACGAGCACGTCAGCGTCGTCGGCAGTCTGAATCTGGTGCAGACGCTGCTGCGCGAGAAGCTCTTCGACCGGCTCGATCTCTGGGTGCACCCGATCCTGCTCGGCTCCGGCAAGAAGATCTTCGACGGCGGTGCGGTGCCCTCGAACGTCACGCTGCTCGAACCGCCGGTGGCCGGCGCCAAGGGCACGGTGTTCCTGCGCTACGCCCTCGCCGAGGGGGTACCCGCAACGGGGGACATGAGCGCGGTGGACAACCATTAGCGACGCCGGAGCTGCAAAAAAGGTGATCAGGCGGCATGATTGGTCGCGGTACGCTGTCAGTTATGGCTGGTGAGAGCTTGTTCCTATCGCATAATGGGCTCGAGGCTGGAGCGGGTCGCTGCGATGATGCATCCGCTTCGGCATCATCGGGAGCACGGATTCTGCAGAGTGTCGTAGTCGAGCCGGGAATCTTCGGTGATTTTGACGCAGCACATAGTTTTCACCAGTTAGCCAGCGAGGTGCATGCGCATCACGTCGATAAGTTCGCCGCCCACGCCGATAATTTGACCGGCCTCGCAGGGAAAGGTGAGCGGGCAGCCGGAGCATTTACAGGTGCAGATGAGGCTTCGGCGGATGCTATCGGTCGGCAGATGTAGTCAGGCCTTCGGCTGACTGCGAGAACACTTAAGTGGGGGAGTTCCGACACTTTACCCGGGCTGAGCTTGCCGGCGAGGCGGGTATCGATCCATGGCAGATCGAGCAGGGATTGAAGGCCGGGGACCCGGCCAAGATCGATGCCATTGCCGATGGCGTGCATCGTGCCGGTGTGGCGGCCGGCGAGGTCGACGGTGATTTCGAGGACGCGCGCAGGCAGTTTCGGGATGCATGGGTGTCCGACGGGGCGCGGAGTCCGATCGACGAATCTGCAGTCGTCCAGCGGATTCTGGCTTCGGTTGGGGCGCATCGAGATCAGCTGCGAACGATCGGCGTCAAGTATGAGCAGGTGGCCGCGGCGTTGGCCAAGGCTCAGCGCGCCGCAGATTCCGAGATCGGTGTGCTCGAGCAGCAGCTTCGCGCGGTCGACGCCCAGATGGATGCGATTGATCGGCTAGCGGCCACAGATCCGACCGCTGCGAAGAACACCATGAAGGGAGCGAGAGCGCTCGCGGTACATTTCGTCCTGAACGCCGGAGCCGAAGTTCTGGAGGATCGCGAAGCGTATTCCGCCGTCCTCTCAGAAGCGTCGACCGTGTTGAAGGCGAACGGCGCGCCGCAGATTCCCGAGATGCCGGCACCGGTCACGCCACAGCAAAGCGAGGACGACAAGCGCCGGCAGAATGAGATCGAAGCTTTCCAAAAAGTGTTCGGTCGCGCACCCGTGTCACAATCTGACTGGACCACAGCGGCGGCACTCGATCCACACAGCTACGAAGCGAAGAATCAGGGTGTCCCGCCGAACATCGTTGTCGGCCGAATACAGCCTGTTCCTGGACAGGGAGTAGTACGCACCAATCTGTTCATACCCGGGGAAAAGGCATGGACTCCCGTCGGCGACAACCTCGGAGATAACCGTGGCTTCGACCCCAGTGCGGGACCCGAGGAATCGCGTGTCGCGATCTACACCGACTATGACAACGGAATTGTGGTGGCCCGACAGAATCCTTCGGTGATGCAGACATCGGACGGGGCTCAGGTGCAGACGGGTCATCCCGATGTGCGCGTCAGCCAGAACCCCAACGGATCGGTACTTGTTCAGTACCGTGCCGCTGACCCGTTCTCGCCGGGCGGGGAGGAAATTGCCAAGTCGACACCGTGGAACGTCAACGGCGAGTACGTGATCAAACCGACACCAAATGGTCCTATCGTCGGTGGCACAGTCTCGGATTTCCCAGCAGTGGAGATTTATCACGATGATCGTGGGCGCGTCACTGATCTGGGTCATGTTATGCCACAGAACACTTCAGTATTTGGTCCGCTGGCCGGATTGCCGTTTTCCCAAACGATCGGGCCGGGCTTGATGGGTGAGTTTCCGGACACCGTAATTCCGGGGCTGTCTACCGGGCCCGCACCCGTGACTTTGCCTGGTGGCGCGCCACACGTGCCGTCGGCTATGCAAATCCCTGTCCCGACGGTCATGCCCTACCCTTCGGTGACATTGGGGCCGGTAGAGTCCGCACCCAGTGTTCCGGTCGGCAAGTGAGTGCGACGCCTCGCCCGAGAAAGGCTTGACGATGAATACGGATGACGTTCGGGCCGGAACTGTGTGGGTTCGAGGTCTCCTTGCCGGTGCCATCCTCGGGGGGATCGGATGGGGCTTGTTTGCCGCGCTGACCGTAGGGGCGCGGGGTGATCAGTCCCATCTGAACGCGGTGTTCGGCCGGTATCTCACTGGCGCGGCAGGTATTTCATTGACTTGCCTGGCGATCTCTGGATTCCTTGCCCGGATACGGCACTTGTGCACACCGGCGGTTGCGTTGGCGGTCGCCCCGGTCAGTGGCTGGCTGTTTCTGGGCCTGCAATATCTGCAATCACTGGTGCTGAGATGAAGACGGAAGTCGGGGTTGCCGTACCGAGTGCTTGCAGGTCGGCTACGTCAAGGGGTGGTTATGTCCTTCGAACGTGAGAATCGACGCGAGCCGAAGCGTATTCGGCGAGTTGATCCGAGGTTCTTGTTAGGCGGTTACGCGCTGGGGTTGGTGGCGATGTCGCCGGCTCCACTGGTCTATTACTGGCTTCTGGCGCCGGTAGGTGCCTTGTTGGCCGCCGGTACGTGCGTGCTGGTGAGTCTGGCCCGTCCACGGTTTGCCGACGCGGCCTGCGGCGCGCTGTTGGCGGCCGTGTTCGGGCTCGTGACGGTGTTGGTCATGTTTTTCTTCGTGGGTGCTCGCGGTTGACGAGAATCGGGAAGCCGTAGGTCAGCCGATCTACGTCATTGCTACGTGATCGGCGGGCACGAGCGGGATGGCCGCGACCGGGAACAGCGCGCAGACCGCGAAGGCCGCCGGATAGCCGAACACACCGATCAGTGCGCCGAACAACGGTGCGGCGGCGGCGGACGCCAGGTGCTGGCTGGTGTTCTGGGTGCCCAGGGCGCGACCACTCCAGAACGGGCCGGCGATCTCTGCGATCGCCGTGAAGGCCAACCCGTTGTCGGACACCGTGATCACCGAGGCGATCACCACCAGTGCGACGCTGACGGGGGAGTGCAGCCAGTCGGTGACCGCGAGCAGCGCCATGGACGCCGCGGCGCCGGCGGCGATGGTGCGGATGGGTTTCAGCCGTGACCCGGCCACGTCCGACCACCGGCCGGCGGCGATCCGGCCCGCGGCGCCCAGCACCTGGGCCGATGTCACCAGCAGGCCGGCCGAGGCCGCCGACCAGCCGCGCGTGGTCATCAGCCACACCAGGGTGAATGTCCAGACCACTGACTGCGGCACCACCAGGAGTACGGACACGGCGTGGATGCGCCAGAGCATCGATGATCCGCGATAGGGATTGGCCAGATGTTCGTCGGGGGCCTCGGCGCGCGGCGGCCGGGGCGGGTCGATGACACCCACCAGGCACATGCCCGCCGCCAACGCGCACACCACGGCAGGGAACAGCAATGCCGTTGCCACGCCCTGTGATTCGGCCAGTCGCGGGATCACCAATGCGCCCAGTCCGACGCCCAGCGGGGTGGCGGTCTGCCGGATCCCCATCACCAGGCCGCGTTGTTCGGGCGGAAACCAGCCGACCACCAGCCGGCCACTGGCCGAATTGCTGCTGGCCGCGGCCATTCCGCCGATCAACAGAAACGCGCCGACGGCGACGAGTGACTGCACCGAGGCCGCGGCGAATGCCGCCACCGCGGTCAGGGCCGAGCCCAGGCTCAACACCAGACGCTCGCCGAACCGGTCGACGACATACCCCCACAGAATCAACGTCGTCACCATGCCCAGGCTGGGCATCGCCGAGAGCGTGCCCGCCCGGGCGAGATCGAGACCGCGTTCGGTGTGCAGTGTCGGGATCAGGAACGCGGCACCGTTGATGAAGACGTTGGCGCATGTGGTCGCGGTGAGCGCGATCACCAGCATGGACCAGCGACGGACGGTGCCTATCGTCGTGGTGGGCATGCGGCCATGGTGCCATGCGCTTCCCAATATATTGAACAAGTTTCTCAATATATGGAACACGGGACACCTGTCCTAGCCTGGCGTGGTGAACCTGTGCAGAGTGACCGCCGTACTGCTGGCGTTCGGGATCGTGGCCGCCGCCCCGGCGGCCGCGACGACCGACCCCGACTGGTCCGGGCTGGACGCGCGCCACTACGACGCCCCGATTCCGGCGCCCGGCAACCTGATCACATCGGTGCCGCTGAATCCCGCGCTGAGCGTCCCGGGGGCGGCGCACGCGTATCGGATTCTGTATTCCACAGTGAACCAACATGATTCGCCCGCCGTCAGTACGGCCGCGGTGTTCGTGCCGCGCGGTGAGGCGCCCGACGGTGGCTGGCCGGTCATTGCGTGGGCGCACGGCACGGTCGGTTTGGGCGATGACTGCGCGCCGTCCGTGCGGCCCCGCAGCGAACGCGACGACGAATACCTTTCGCACTGGCTCGAGCAGGGATACGTGGTGGTCGGGTCGGACTATGCCGGGCTCGGCACGCCCGGCCTGATGAGCTATCTCAACAGCGTGGCCACCGCACACGGCGTCGTCGACTCGGTGATCGCCAGCCACCAACTGGATCTGCCGCTGTCGCCGAAATGGGCCATCGTCGGACAGTCCCAGGGTGGCGGGGCCGCGGTCAACAGCGCCCGCTGGGCCACCCAGTTCACCCGTGGCACCGGCTTGGACTACCGCGGCGTGGTCGCCACCGGGACACCGTTCAACGTCGAGAGCATCGTCACACAGGCCGGACCGCAGATGGCGCTGCCACCGAACCTGGGGCCGGCCGCCAACAGCTACACCGCCTACATCCTGGCGGGCCTGCGTGACGCCCGCCCCGACCTGGACATCGACAGCGTGCTCACCCCGGCCGGGCGCGATGCGGTGCACAAGGCGCAATCCCTCTGCAAGGGGCAGCTGGACCAGGCCTTGGCGGGGATGACGCCGCCCGCCTTCTTCGATGCGCCGCTGGCGACCCTGCCCGGTATCGCCGATGCGCTCGACGCCTATATGGGAACGCCCACCAGCGGCTATGACCGGCCGATCTTCCTCGGAGTGGGCCTGCAGGACAAGGACGTACCGCCCGCGCTGTCCATCCAGCTCGACGACCGGCTGCGGGCGCAGGGCCAGGACGTCACGCTCAAGATCTACCCGGACGCCGACCATTCGGGCACGGTGTTGGCATCCATGGCGGACTCCACCCCGTTTCTGCAGGCCCAGCTCGCTCACTAGGCTGGACCAATGCGTCTTGGTCGAATCGCCAGTCCCGATGGTGTCGCCTTCGTTGTGATCGAAGGCGACCCCAACTCCGACGCGGTGTGCCGCGAAATAGCCGAGCAGTACCTGTCCCGCAACCCCACCTTCACCGGCCGGAGCTGGCCGTTGGCCGATGTCCGGCTGCTGGCGCCGATCCTGGCCAGCAAGGTGGTCTGCATGGGCAAGAACTACGCCGCCCATGCCCGTGAGATGGGCGGCGAACCGCCGGAGGATCCGGTCATCTTCCTCAAGCCGAACACCGCCATCATCGGGCCGAACGTGCCCATCCAGCTGCCCGCCGACGCCCATCCGGTGCACCACGAGGGTGAGCTCGTGGCGGTCATCGAACGGCCGTGCAAGGACGTACCCGCCGCCAAGGCCGCCGAGTACATCCTCGGTTACACCATCGCCAACGACGTCTCCGCGCGCGATCAGCAGCGCAAGGACGGCCAGTGGATGCGGGCCAAGGGGCACGACACCTTCTGCCCGGTGGGACCGTGGATCGAGACGGCCGTCGACCCGTCGGGGCTGGACCTGCGTACCGAGGTCAACGGAAAGGTGCGCCAGGACAGCAATACCGCGCTGCTGCTGCACGATGTCGGGGAGATCATCGAGTGGGTGTCGGCGGTGATGACCCTGCTGCCGGGCGACCTGATCCTGACCGGGACGCCGGAAGGTGTCGGCCCCATCGAGGATGGGGACACCGTCAGCATCACCGTCGAGGGTATCGGTACCCTCACCAATCCCGTTGTGCGCAAGCAGAAGTAGAGGCCCATGTCGATTCCGTCCGTACGCGTCCGCTTCTGTCCCTCGCCCACCGGCACCCCACACGTCGGGCTGGTCCGCACCGCGCTGTTCAACTGGGCCTACGCCCGGCACACCGGGGGCACCTTCGTATTCCGCATCGAAGACACCGATGCCGCCCGTGACAGCCAGGAGAGTTACGAGGCGATCCTGGATGCGTTGCGCTGGCTGGGTTTGGACTGGGACGAGGGCCCCGAGGTGGGCGGCCCGCACGAGCCCTACCGTCAGTCCCAGCGCGCCGAGATCTATCGCGACGTGATCGCCAGACTCCAGGCCGCCGGCGAGGTGTATGAGGCGTACTCCACTCCCGAGGAGGTGGAGGCGCGCCACCTCGCAGCGGGCCGCAATCCCAAGCTGGGCTATGACAACTTCGACCGCGACCTGACCGATGAGCAGCGCGCCGCGTTCGCGGCGCAGGGTCGTAAGCCCGTGCTGCGGTTGCGGATGCCCGACGAAGACCTCACCTGGAACGACCTGGTGCGCGGTCCGGTCAGCTTTCCGGCCGGCTCGGTGCCCGACTTCGCGATCACCCGGGCCACCGGAGATCCGCTGTACACCTTGGTCAATCCGGTCGACGACGCCTTGATGAAGATCACCCACGTGCTGCGCGGCGAGGACATCATGCCCTCGACGCCCCGTCAGATCGCGCTGTACCAGGCGCTGATCCGAATCGGCATCGCCGAGCGGGTTCCCGAGTTCGCCCACTTGCCAAGCGTTCTCGGCGACGGCAACAAGAAGCTGTCCAAGCGCGACCCGCAGTCGAACCTGTTTCTGCACCGGGACCGCGGGTTCCTGCCGGAGGGGTTGCTCAACTACCTGGCGTTGCTGGGCTGGGGCATCGCCGACGATCACGATGTGTTCAGCCTGGCGGAGATGGTGGCCGCGTTCGACGTCGCCAACGTCAACTCCAACCCGGCCAGGTTCGACCAGAAGAAGGCCGACAGCATCAACGCCGAGCACATCCGGCTGCTCACGCCGGAGGATTTCACCGCGCGGCTGAGCGCCTACCTGGCCGCGCACGGTCACTCCACCGGCCTCGACGAGGCGGGTTTCGCGGAAGCGGCGGCCCTGGTGCAGACGCGGATCGTGGTGCTCGGCGATGCCTGGGACCTGTTGAAGTTCTTCGACGACGGCTCCTACGCCCTGGACGAGAAGGCGGCCGCCAAGGAGCTCGGGCCGGATGCCGCGCCGGTGCTGGACGCGGCTCTGACGGCCCTGACGGACGTGGGCGAGTGGACCACGCCGAACATCGAGGCGGCACTGAAGACGGCGCTTCTGGAGGGTCTTGAGCTCAAGCCGAGGAAGGCCTTCGGCCCGATCCGGGTGGCGATCACGGGTGCGACGGTCAGCCCGCCGCTGTTCGAGTCGATGGAACTACTCGGTGCCGAGCGCAGTCTGGCCAGGTTGCGGGCGGTACGGGGTGGGGTGTGAAAACCGGCCCGGAATCTTTGGTAGTCTGCTCGTCGGTCCGGAAAGTGAAAGCGGGATGACCCCCGCCGAGTGATCCGGTCCAATATGCCCGTGACCAGCGGTGATGGGCATATATTGGGGTATGGTGTAATTGGCAACACTAGGGATTCTGATTCCCTCATTCTAGGTTCGAGTCCTGGTACCCCAGCCAATCCGGCGATTAGGTCAGCACAAGCTCCTCGGCTATGCTTTCTCACCGGATTAAGTTCTAGCCCCCGTCGTCTAGCGGCCTAGGACGCCGCCCTCTCACGGCGGTAGCGTGGGTTCGAATCCCATCGGGGGTACCACCGAAGGTCCCGGGACTCAGACGAGTCCCGGGACTTTTTTTCGTCAGAGGAACCCGATGCTCTTGCGCCCGGGACCCACCGACGGTTCCGGGTCACTCCCGAGCGTCTTGCTGAGCAACTCGTGATAGATGTCACGGAAATCGGTGGTGGTCTTCAGGTCCCCGTCGGCCAGATCGGTCAGGCTCGGTTCGTCGCCGTAGAAGCCGCCCTTGACCCGGGGGCCGGCGATGAACACCGGGCCGGAGGTGCCGTGGTCGGTGCCCTGGGACGCGTTGGCCTCGACGCGCCTGCCGAACTCCGAATACACCATCACCACCACATTGCGGCCGCGCTCGCTGCGCCGCATCTGCTTCAGGAAGGGCGCCAGCGCCGAGTCGAGGGCCGTCAGCAGGTGCTGATGGTCATCGCGTTCGTTGGCATGGGTGTCGAAACCCCCGAGCGTCACCATGTACACCTGGGTCGGCACGCCGGAGTGCACACACGTGGCCACCAGATCGAGATCCTCGGCCAACTGCTTGCCGGCATCGTCGATGGCGTCCGGGGACGGGCTGTCGGTGAAGCTGCTGAACGTCGAATCGGTTGCGGCGCAGTCGCGATAGTTCGCCCGCACCGCTGCCATCGAAGGGGTGTCGTGGGAGTCCGCGGTGCTCAACGCGCTCAGGGTGTCGGCGACATCGGTGGGAATGCGCGGAATTTTCACCGAAAGTCCTGTGGCGACGTGCTTCTCGCCGATGGCCAGCGGCGGCAGCACCGATCCGACGTTGACCGCCCGCAGCGGGTCGTCGCCCCCTGCGTCGAGCCAGCGCCCGATCCAGCCCGTCGACACGGGCGCATCAGGCGAGGCGGTCTGCCAGATGTCCATGGAGCGGAAGTGGCTGCGGTCCTGTTTCGGATACCCGGCCCCGCGCACGATCGCGAGCTCCTCGCTGTCCCAGATGTCCTTGAGGCCGGACAGCGCCGGGTTCAGGTGCAGGCGCCCGTCCAGGTCGAGTGTCTCGTGCGGTGCGAAGGAGAGGTCCCGGCGGGCGTCGTGATAGGCGTTGTCGTTGACGGGGATCACCGTGTTGATCCCGTCGTTGCCGCCGTAGAGCGTGACGATCACCAGGATGCCGCTGTCCTTGGCGAGTGGGCGCTGCTGTCCCTGATCGAGCAGGTGCGGCAGCGTGACGGCGGTCCCGGCGAGCAGGCCGGCGGCGCCCACACTGGCGATCAGGAAGTTGCGGCGATTGAGCTCGGGCATCTGTATCTCGCTAGGACGTCAGGTATTCGGGCGTGTTGACGGCAGCGGCGACCAGCCGGACCGGGTTGTCGTGCAGCGGTTTCAGGGCGGCGGCGGTGCTGTCGGACCAGGCGCCGATGCCCAGCAGATAGCCGGCGGCGTCGACGCGGTCGGTCGGACCGGCCTCCTGGACGACCGAGAGGTCACCCATCGGGACGAACTTGTCGGCGGCCCACACCCGGGCGGCGGTGCTGGTGCTCGACAGCCACACCTGGCCTCGTGGCCAGCCGCCGACATCGTAGGGAAAGAACGGTCGCTGGCCCATGACGGTGAGGACGACGTTGGTGCCCGCGACGGCGTCGGGACTGTCCAACGGCACGGCCAGCGAGCGCAGCATCCCGACGAGCCACTCGATCGGTTGGGTGACCATACTTCCGGCGCTCGCCGTGAACGCGGGGTCGAGGAAGACGGCCTTGGTGAGCGCCTTCAGATCTCGGTTCGGGCCGTAGGCCGCCACCAGGCGGTCCAGGACGTCGGGCGGAGCGGGAGTATCGGAGGCCAGCAGACGCCAGAGCTTTCCCGCCACGAAACCGGGTGAGCCAGGCTGGCTGAGCACGATGTCGCAGAAAGCGGTGTCGTCGTGGTTTCCGGTGACGCCGAACACCGTTTTCGGGGCGGTGTCGTGGTTTTCCGGTGCGATGACCGTCTGCGCACCCGGGATGACATAGCGGCCGGTGAGGGCGCGGGCACCTTCCTTGACATCGGCCTCGGTATAGCCGTTGTTGTGGCCGAGCGTGAACAGTTCCATGAACTCGCGCGACAGGTTCTCGTTCGGCGCGGCCTTGGTGTTGCGCACGGCATCGAGCCACAGCGCCATCGCCGCGTCGATGAGCATCGCGTAGGCCAGCTCGCGGAAGTCGCCGAGTTTGAGGGTGCGCAGCTTCTGGTTCTGCGCCGCCATGAGTTCGGCGGCGAGCACCTTCTCGGCCGACGTGGCGAAGTGGTTGTGCCAGACCAGCGTCAACTTCTCGTGGATGGGCTCCTGCACGGCGGCCATCCGCCGGGTCCACCAGGCGCCCAGATCCAGCATCTGGCCGGACAACACCTTGATGAACTCGGTGCGCACCGGTAGAGGTGCGCTGTCGGGCGGGATCGGTGGTGTGACCGGCGTCGGGATGGGAGTGGCCAGCGCACCCGGATCGGAATCCGGGTCCATGTTCAGGGCCTTGTCCAGATAGACCGACCAGTCCTGGCCGACGACCGCGTCGATCTGGGGACCGGACGCGCCGAAACCGGCCCGGCGCAGCATGCGTGCGGTGGCGAGCCATTGGGGTGACTGCGAAGCCGTGGTACCTCCTCGGGCCGAACTCGGCGGCCGTCTCTCAAGGAAGGATAGAGCCAATCACACGTTTGCTAAAGTCGCGGCCCAACTGTGCAGGTTCACAGCTTTTTTGGAGCGAACGGTGTTTGCCCGATTCAGCAGTGCCCGGTGGTTCACAGCCGCCGGGTCAGCGCCTCGGATGCGGCCAACAGATCGGCAGCCCAGCGGGCTCCCGGGCGGCGACCCATCCGATCGATCGGACCCGACACCGACACCGCGGCGATCACCGCGCCGCGGCCGTCGCGCACCGGTGCCGAGACACTGGCGACCCCGGGCTCGCGTTCGGCTGCACTCTGCGCCCAGCCGCGCTTGCGGACTTCGGCAAGGGTGCGCTCGGTGAACATCGCCGACGGCAGCACCGCCTGTTGGGTCGCCGTATCGCTGAAGGCGAGCAGCACTTTGGCGCCCGATCCGGCGGTCATCGGCAACCGGGTGCCGATCGGCACGGTGTCCCGCAGCCCGGCCGGCGGCTCCAGCGCGGCTACACACACCCGTGCGGTGCCCTCGCGCCGATACAGTTGCACGCTCTCGCCGGTGATCTCACGCAGGCGAGGCAGCACCGCGGCGCCCGCGGCCACCAACGGGTCGTTGACATGTCCGGCGAGTTCGGTCAGGGCCGGGCCGAGTCGCCACCGGCCTTCCGGGTCGCGGGCCAGCAGACGATGTACTTCGAGGCCGGCGGCCAGACGATGTGCGGTGGCCCGCGGCAACCCGGTCCGCTCGCACAGTTCGGCAAGGCCGCAGGGTGATTCGGCCACCGTGTGCAGCACACCCACCGCTTTGTCGAGGACGCCGATGCCGCTATCCTGTCTCATAGGGAGATACTAGCGTTCCGTATCGTGAGATAGCCAGCCCGTCACGGCAGGACGCCCCAACACGAATCGAGACTGTCATGGAGCAGACCACGAAGCCGAAGACCCTGGCCGAAAAGGTGTGGGACGACCACGTTGTGGTGCCCGGCCCCGGCGAGGGAGCGGCCAAAGAACCCGACCTCATCTACATCGATCTGCATCTGGTGCACGAAGTCACCAGCCCGCAGGCGTTCGACGGTCTGCGGCTCGCGGGGCGCCCGGTGCGCCGGCCGGATCTGACGATCGCCACCGAGGACCACAACGTACCGACCATCGATATCGACAAGCCGATCGCCGATCCGGTGTCACGCACTCAGGTGGAAACGCTGCGCCGCAACTGCGAGGAGTTCGGTATCCGGTTGCACCCGATGGGCGATGTCGAACAGGGCATCGTGCACATCATCGGTCCGCAGCTGGGTCTGACACAGCCCGGTATGACGGTGGTGTGCGGTGACAGTCATACCTCCACCCATGGTGCGTTCGGTGCGATCGCCATGGGCATCGGCACATCGGAGGTCGAGCATGTGCTGGCCACCCAGACGCTTCCGCTCAAACCTTTCAAGACCATGGCGGTCAACGTCGACGGTGTGTTGCCCCCCGGCGTGAGCGCGAAAGACATCATCCTGGCGGTCATCGCGAAGATCGGCACCGGTGGCGGACAGGGGCATGTCATCGAATACCGGGGTAGCGCCATCGAATCGCTGTCGATGGAGGGCCGGATGACGATCTGCAACATGAGTATCGAAGCCGGTGCGCGGGCGGGCATGGTCGCGCCCGACGAGACCACCTACGAATTCCTCAAGGGTCGTCCGCACGCCCCGACCGGTGCCGACTGGGATGCCGCGGTGGCGGCCTGGAGTCGGTTACACACCGACGAGGGCGCCGAATTCGACACCGAGGTGTACCTGGATGCCTCGACGCTCAGCCCGTTCGTCACCTGGGGCACCAACCCCGGGCAGGGCGTTCCGCTGTCGGCCACCGTGCCGGACCCCGAGCTGATGTCGGGTGACGATGAGCGTCAGGCTGCGGAAAAGGCATTGGAGTACATGGGCCTTCGGGCGGGTACCCCGATGCGCGAGGTGGCCGTGGACACCGTGTTCGTCGGATCGTGCACCAACGGGCGAATCGAGGATCTGCGGGTGGTGGCCGAGATCCTGGACGGCCGCCGGGTCGCCGACGGAGTGCGCATGCTCGTCGTCCCGGGATCCATGCGGGTGCGCGCACAAGCCGAATCCGAAGGCCTGGGGGCGATCTTCACCGCCGCCGGTGCCGAGTGGCGGCAGGCGGGCTGTTCGATGTGTCTGGGCATGAATCCCGATCAGCTCGCGCCGGGGGAGCGTTGCGCATCCACCTCCAACCGAAATTTCGAAGGCCGTCAAGGTAAGGGCGGGCGCACCCATCTGGTGTCGCCGGCCGTCGCCGCCGCCACCGCCGTTCGCGGCACCCTGTCCTCACCCGCCGATCTGCCTGCCGCGCAGAGCCGCTAGAAGGAGATTTCGTCATGCACGCTTTCACCACTCATACGGGAATCGGCGTTCCGCTGCGGCGGTCCAATGTGGACACCGATCAGATCATTCCGGCCGTATATCTGAAGCGGGTCACCCGAACGGGTTTCGAGGACGGTTTGTTCGCCGCCTGGCGCAACGATCCGTCCTTCATCCTGAACCTGGCGCCCTTCGACAAGGGTTCGGTATTGGTGGCCGGCCCCGATTTCGGCACCGGCTCGTCACGGGAACACGCGGTCTGGGCGCTGATGGATTACGGGTTCCGGGTCGTGATCTCGCCCCGATTCGCCGATATCTTCCGCGGCAATGCGGGCAAGGCGGGTCTGTTGGCGGCCGAAGTCACACACGATGACGTCGAACTCCTGTGGAAACTGATCGAGCAGAATCCCGGGCTGGAAATCACTGTGAATCTTCAAGATCGGAATATCACCGCCGGAACGGTCCTGCTGCCGTTCAAGATTGACGACTACACGGCTTGGCGGCTACTCGAGGGACTCGACGATATAGGCCTTACGCTGCGGAAACAGGCCGAAATCTCGGCCTTCGAGCAGGGCCGTCCGAGTTTCAAACCGACCACTCTGCCGGTCTGAAATCGGGCCTCCCGGGGGCCCAAATCCCGCCCGGCAACCACATTCTCGGACGCCCGTACCACCGCTCAAGTGGGGCAACCGAATCCAGAAATTTTTCACAGCTATGCCTGAAACTGCGCGTGGCTCTTGGAAATCTGCAGCATGTGGGTTTACCGTGTCCTCTAGTCGGTCCAGAGTGGACCACTGACTTCGGAGGGTTTGCATGAACAAAGCAGAGCTCATCGACGCACTCACAGCCAAGTTGGACACCGATCGTCGACAGGCTACTGCGGCGGTTGAGAACATCGTCGACACGATTGTGCGGGCTGTGCACAAGGGTGAGAGCGTCACCATCACAGGCTTCGGCGTTTTCGAACAGCGTCGGCGCGCCGCACGCGTGGCGCGTAACCCGCGCACCGGCGAGACCGTCAAGGTGAAGCCGACCTCGGTTCCGGCCTTCCGTCCGGGTGCGCAGTTCAAGGCGGTTGTCGCTGGCGCGCAGAAGCTCCCGGCCGACGGCCCGGCCGTGAAGCGCGGTGTGGCTGCAGCTCCCGCCAAGCGGACTGCTGCCAAGAAGGCCGCTCCGGCTGCCAAGAAGGCTCCGGCCAAGAAGGCTGCTCCGGTCAAGAAGGCCGTGGCGACCAAGGCTGCTCCGGCTGCCAAGAAGGCTCCGGCCAAGAAGGCTGCTCCGGTCAAGAAGGCCGTGGCGACCAAGGCTGCTCCGGCTGCCAAGAAGGCTCCGGCCAAGAAGGCCGCTCCGGTCAAGAAGGCCGTCGCGGTGAAGAAGGCTGCCCCGGTCAAGAAGGCCGCTCCGGTCAAGAAGGCCGCTCCGGTCAAGAAGGTCGTCGCCAAGGCTCCGGCCAAGAAGGCTCCGGCCAAGAAGGCTGCTCCGGTCAAGCGCGGCCGCAAGTAGCGAGAACTTCTCTCAACACGACAACGCCGTGGATCCTCGCGATCCACGGCGTTTTCGCGTCCGTGTGTCTAGTCTGAGACCTCAGTCATCGCTGGCGAGCGGGCTGCCGATATGGTCGGCGGCCACCAAGCGTTCGTCGGCCAGGGACAGGACCCAGGTGCTGCCTTTGCGATTCCGTGACTTGTCAGGTTTGACGCCATCGCGCTCGCACCACCATGCGATCAGGTCCGGAATCACCTTGCCCTGGGTGCAGATCACCGGAGTGCCGCCGGCAGCGGAGGACTCGTTGGCGATCTCCAGCACGCGGGAGCGGCCGGGGCCGCGGCGGTCGCTGTAGGCCTCCTCGGTGAGTGTCGGCTCGTCGTCGACCGGCACACCGAGTTCCTCGGCCAGGGGAGTGAGTGTCTGATGACAACGGGTCCGCGGCGCGGCGAAAAGGCGATCGCCGCCGAAGGCAAGCAACTGTCCCACCAGTGATTCGGCCTGTGCGCGACCGTGCTTGTCCAGCGGGCGCTCCCGGTCGTCGCCCTTGTACCGGGACCGCCTGCCCGCCCGCCCGTGCCGGACGATCAGCACCGTGCTGGTGTGTGCCGGCACTTTGGTGAAGCGTCGCAGCACCTTCCGGTCATGGGGGTAGTGCAGACGTTCCAGTGCCTCGGCGGCCGGAAGCCAGAGCAGTTGATCGACCTCATCATTGGGGATGAATTCCCCGTCGAGCGTGCGCGCCGCCCAGTACTGCACCTTCTTGGTGTCCTCGACGACCGGGTAGGTCACCGCGGCGAGCCGCCGGCCGAGTTGGCAGGCGTACCCGGTCTCTTCGAGGATCTCCCGCACGGCGGTCACCGGTTCCGTCTCACCCGGGTCGACCTTGCCCTTGGGTAGTGACCAGTCGTCGTAGCGGGGCCGGTGCACGACGGCGACCTCGACCGAGGGCACACCGTCGGCGCGCACACCGCTTTCCCGCCACAGCACCGCGCCCGCCGCGTAGATCGTCGTCGGGCGGGTCACCGTGTTCTGCACATCAACTCCTGTGGTTCGTGCGGCGACCGGCGCGAGAGGAATCCGTCAGGGATGTCGATGACGTTCCATCATCGACACCTGATGGTCGCGCACGGTCTGACCTTCGAGTGGCATTGCCGTCCAGTGACCGTCGGCACGCAGTTCCCAGCATCGGGTGGCCGGATCCATTGCGGACTCGAAGATGTCATCGAGCTGCGCGGTGAGCCGGGGGTCCTTCACCTGGGCCATGACCTCGACACGGCGGTCGAGATTACGATGCATCATGTCGGCGCTGCCGATCCAGAACTCGTTGATGGCATTGAAGTGAATAATTCGCGAGTGCTCCAGGAACCGCCCCAGGATCGACCGGACGACGATGTTCTCGGAGAAGCCGGGAACGCCCGGCTTGAGCGCGCAGATTCCACGCACCACGACCTCCACGTGCACACCGGCCTGCGAGGCGCGGTACAGCGCATCGATCACCTGCTCGTCGACGAGTGCGTTGGCCTTCATGCGAATTCGGCCCCGGGCGCCGTCCCGGGTCGCGGCGATCTCTCGCTCGATCCGCTCGATGATGCCTCTGCGCACGCCGAACGGCGCGACCAACAGGTTGCGGTAGGACTCCTTGCGTGAGTACCCGGTCAGCGAGTTGAACAGATCCGTCAGATCGGCGCCGACCTCGGGGGAGGCGGTGAGCAGGCCGACATCCTCGTACAGCCGCGCGGTTTTCGGGTTGTAGTTGCCGGTACCGATATGGCAATACCGCCGTATTGCCGAGCCCTCGCGCCGCACCACCAGCGCCGTCTTGCAATGGGTCTTGAGCCCGATCAGGCCGTACACCACGTGCACACCGGCCTGTTCCAGCTTCCTGGCCCACTTGATGTTGGCCTGCTCGTCGAAGCGCGCCTTGATCTCGACGAGCGCCACCACCTGCTTGCCGGCCTCGGCGGCATCGATGAGCGCGTTGACGATCGGCGAATCGCCGGAGGTGCGGTACAGCGTCTGCTTGATGGCGAGCACATTGGGATCCGCGGCCGCCTGTTCGATGAACCGCTGCACCGTGGTGGAGAACGAATCGTAAGGATGATGCACCAGGACGTCGCCGTCGCGCAGCGTGGAGAAGATGCTCTTGGGCGTCTCCCGCTCGCCGAAAGCCGGTGGTGTGGCGGGCACGAACGGGCGGTCCTTCAGGTCGGGCCGGTCCACGCCGTAGATCTGCCACAGCGAGGACAGATCCAGCAGACCGGACACCTGGATCACATCGCCGGGATGGACATCGAGTTCGCGTAGCAGCAGTTCGAGCATGTTCTCGGTCATGTCGTCGGCCACCTCGAGGCGCACCGGTGAGCCGAATCGACGCCGGGCCAGTTCCCGCTCGAGGGCTTGCAGCAGATCCTCGTCGCGGTCCTCGGCCACCTCGAAGTCGGCGTTGCGGGTGATCCGGAAGGCGTGGTGCTCGACGATGTCCAGACCGGGGAACAGCACCGGGAGGAACGCCGCGATGAGCGACTCCAGCGGCAGGAAGCGGACCGGCCCGGCCGTGCCGTCGTCCAATTCCCGGGCAGGCAGTTCGACGAAGCGGTCGACGTTGTCGGGCACCTTGATTCGCGCGAAGTGCTGGGTGCCGTCATCGGGCTGGCGCACCGTGATCGCGAGATTGAGACTCAGACCGCTCACGAACGGGAACGGATGTGCGGGGTCGACGGCCAGTGGGGTGAGGACCGGGAAGACCTGTTCGTGGAAGTAGGTCGACAACCGGTCCCGCTCGTGCTCGTCGAGATCGTTCCAGGTGACGATGACGATGCCCTGCTCGGCGAGTCCGCGCCGCACCGACTCGAGGAAGACGTGGGCGTGTCTGCTGGCGAGCTGCTGGGTACGTTCCCCGATTCGGCGCAACTGCTCACGAGGGGACAGGCCGTCGGCCGAGCGCACCGACAATCCCATCTCGTCGCGGCGCTTGAGCCCCGCGACCCGAACCATATAGAACTCATCGAGATTCGAAGAGAAGATGGCGAGGAACTTGGCGCGCTCCAACAGCGGTAGCGAGCTGTCGGCGGCCAGCGCCAGCACCCGGGCGTTGAAATCCAGCCAGCTCAGTTCGCGGTTGAGGTAGCGATCCTCGGGCAGGGCGTCCGCGGGCGAATCCGCGGTCGCCGCGGGCGGCGCGTCGGGGGTGTTCTCGGGTGACGTCCACTCGGCGTCGGCGGGTCGCGTGTCGGCTTCGGTCATGTACCGATCATTGCGCATCGCCACGGCGCATTCCAGTGCGGCGCGACTAACAGTCGGTGCCCGTACACGCCAGCTTGCCGATCACCCGGCTGGTGGCCGGGCCGACGCCGAGGCGCAACGCCGCGGCGAGATCATCGGGGGTGTCGATATCGCAGCGTAGGCCCGGCCAATCGCCGGTGAGTTCGACCGCACCCGAATCTGCGTGGCGGCGTGCGGAATCCGTACCGAACCGCGGGTCGAGCGGTGCGCCGAAGGTGAACAGCGCGGAGGTGCCGGTGCCGTGGCGATCGCCGACGAAGCTGCGCCGGTGCGCTGCCGCCGCGGTGATGGCATCGCTCAGCTCGTCGGTGCGCAGTGCCGGCAGGTCACCCTGAAGGATCATCATCGCCGTTGTCGCACTGGATCTTTCGGCGGCTGCGAGGGCATTGTTGAGCGGGTCGAGATGGCCGTCGGGGGTGGGATCGGCGAGTGCCTGGGCGCCGAGTTCGACGGCGGCGGCGGCCGCCGCCGGGTCCGGTGTCACCACCGTGATCGAACTCACCGCGGGCACCGCTGCCGCCGACGAGATGGTGTCGGCCAGCATGGCGAGCACCAGACGCTCACGCGCCGCCGCCGACAGCACCGGCGCCAGCCGGGTCTTGGCGGCGTTGAGCCGCTTGACCGCGATCACCAGGCCCACCTGTGTCCCCACCCCCGCCATCCTGCCAGCCGGCCGGCGCACGGGGGTGATCGCGCTAGGGTGAAGCGTGGTCGAAGCCGCGGTGATGGGTGCCGGTGCATGGGGAACAGCGCTGGCGAAGGTGCTTGCCGATGCCGGTAACGGTGTGACGTTGTGGACGCGCCGTCCCGAGCTCGCCGAGGAGATCAACGCGACCCACCGCAGTCCGTTCTACCTCGGGGACACGGTGCTGCCGGAGAGTATCCGGGCCACCTGCGATCCGGCCGAGGCGCTCGACGGTGCCTGCACCGTGCTGCTCGGGGTGCCGTCACAGACGCTGCGGGCCAATCTCGAGCACTGGAAGCACCTGATCGGTGCCGACGCCACGCTGGTGAGCCTGGCCAAGGGCATCGAGTTGGACACCCTCATGCGGATGAGTCAGGTGGTGGTGCAGGTCACCGGTGCCGACCCGGCGCGGGTCGCGGTGGTGTCCGGGCCCAACCTGGCCAAAGAGGTCGCCGATGGGCAACCGGCGGCCACGGTGGTCGCCTGCAGCGACTCCGGCCGGGCGGTGGCCCTGCAACGTGCCCTGTCCACGCCGTACTTCCGGCCGTATACCAATGCCGACGTGGTGGGCGCCGAGATCGGCGGCGCCTGTAAGAACGTCATCGCGCTGGCCTGCGGCATGGCCGCGGGTGTCGGGCTGGGGGAGAACACCTCGGCCGCGATCATCACCCGGGGCCTGGCCGAGATCATGCGGCTGGGAATCGCGTTGGGCGCCAAAGGCGCCACCCTGGCCGGGCTGGCCGGTGTCGGCGACCTGGTCGCCACGTGCACGTCGCCGCGGTCGCGCAATCGCACCTTCGGGGAGCGTCTCGGGCTGGGCGGTTCGATGGAATCCGCGCTGGCGGCCGCCGAAGGGCACGTCGCCGAGGGGGTGACCTCGTGCCGGTCGGTGCTCGCACTCGCGTCCAGCTATGACGTGGAGATGCCGCTCACCGATGCCGTCCACCAGGTCTGCCACCGCGGGTTGTCCGTCACCGACGCCGTCATGCTGCTGCTCGGGCGCAGCACCAAACCGGAGTAGGCCGGCATGGGCGGGACATACGGGGATTCCACCCGAACGGTCAAAGTCGTTGGCGGCCACGCGAGTCCGGGTGCTCCGATAGCTCCCGCACCGGTTCCGGCCTCGGCCTACCACCTGGCGGCCGACGAATCGGGGGATCTGGACACCTATGGTCGGGTGTCGAATCCGACCTGGCGTCAACTGGAATCGGCGTTGGCGGAGTTGGAGGGCGCGTCCGCCGCGCTGACCTACGGCTCCGGGATGGGCGCCATCACCTCGGTGCTGCGGGTGCTGACCCGGCCGCAGACCACGCTCGTGGTGCCGGCCGACGGCTACTATCAGGTCCGCCGCTACGCGGCCGAATACCTTGCCCGGCAAGGGGTCAACGTTGTCGAAGCGACCGCGGCGCAGATGTGCGATGCGGCCGCGGACGCCGATGTGGTGCTGGCCGAGACACCGGTGAACCCCACGCTGGATGTGGTCGATCTGCACCGCCTGGCCACCATCTGCCGGGGCCGCCGAAGCACCCTGGTGGTGGACAACACCGCCGCGACACCGCTGGGTCTGCAACCGCTGTCGCTGGGCGCGGACCTCGTGGTCGCCAGCGCCACCAAGGCGCTGGCGGGGCACAGCGACCTCTTGGCGGGGTACGTGGCCGGATGCAACGACGAGCTGATGGCCCGGATCGAGCGGGATCGGCTGCTGTCCGGGCCGGTGCTCGGGCCGTTCGAGGCGTGGTTGGTGTTGCGCAGTCTGGGCACCGCGGGTCTGCGGATCGTACGGCAGTGCCGCAACGCCGCGGCGGTGGCCCTGATGCTGCGCGATCACCCCGCCGTCCGGTCGGTGCGCTATCCCGGCCTGCCCGGTGACCCCTCGCATCCGGTCGCAGCCGAACAGATGAAGCGCTTCGGCGGTCTGGTGGCCGTCGAACTCGAGGACGCGGCGGCCGTCCACGCCCTGGTCGAGCGCAGCTCGCTGTTGGTGGCGGCGACGAGCTTCGGTGGCATCCACACCTGCGTGGACCGCCGGGCCCGCTGGGGTGACCCGGTCGGCGCGGGCTTCGCGCGACTGTCGCTGGGTATCGAGGACACCGACGACATCGTCGCCGATATCGAGAGCGCGCTGGGCTGAAACTCCCCGCCGCGGCGCCAGCCGGTAACGTCTCCTGATTGTGAGTGCCCGTATCCGCGTCGCCGTCATCTACGGCGGACGCAGCTCTGAGCACGCGATCTCGTGTGTGTCGGCCGGCAGTATCCTGCGCAACCTCGACCCGGAACGGTTCGAGGTGGTCGCCGTCGGGATCACGCCCGAGGGATCCTGGGTGCTCACCGACGGCCGCGCGGAGACCCTGGCCATCACCGACGGCACGCTGCCCGAGGTGACCGGAGCCTCCGGAACCGCCCTGGCGCTGCCCGCCGATCCGCTCCGCCGGGGTGAGCTGCTGTCCCTGGACGAGTCCGCCGGTGACCTGCTGGCCGCCGTCGACGTCGTCTTCCCGGTGCTGCACGGTCCCTACGGCGAGGACGGCACCATCCAGGGGCTGCTGGAACTGGCGGGGGTGCCCTATGTCGGCGCCGGGGTCCTGGCGAGTGCGGCCGGTATGGACAAGGAGTTCACCAAGAAGCTGCTGGCCGCCGAAGGCCTGCCGATCGGTGACCAGGTGGTGCTGCGCGCACACCACGCCACGCTGGAGCTGGAGGACCGGGAACGACTGGGCCTGCCGGTGTTCGTGAAGCCGGCGCGCGGCGGGTCGTCCATCGGCGTCAGCCGCGTGACGGCGTGGGACCAGCTTCCCGCGGCCATCGCCCACGCACGTACGCATGACCCCAAGGTGATCATCGAGGCCGCGGTGCCCGGCCGCGAGCTCGAATGCGGGGTGCTGGAGTTCCCCGACGGCCACCTGGAGGCCAGCACGGTGGGCGAGATCCGGGTGGCCGGTGTGCGCGGCCGTGAGGACGGCTTCTACGACTTCGCCACGAAGTACCTGGAGGACGCCGCGGAACTCGACGTGCCGGCCAAGGTCGACGACACCGTCGCCGAAGAGATCCGGCAGCTGTCGATGCGGGCCTTCCGCGCCATCGACTGCCAGGGCCTGGCCCGGGTCGACTTCTTCCTCACCGAGCAGGGCCCGGTGATCAACGAGATCAACACGATGCCCGGGTTCACCACCATCTCGATGTACCCGCGGATGTGGGCGGCCAGCGGCGTGGACTATCCCACCCTGTTGGCGACGATGGTCGAGACCGCCGTCGCCCGCGGTACCGGCCTGCGCTAGCGCGGCGATGCCGTTGTTGAGCCTCAGGCCGGCGGGCCGGGATTCAGCGGCTGCGCCGGCATCACCTGCGCGATCGTGCGTGACATCAGCTGGATCGGCGTGGGTCCCGACCCCTGCGGCAGCGTCAGCGCCACGTAGGTCCCGCGGTCGACCGCGAACCAGGTGCTCGAGCCGTCACCTTTGACCTCGAACCAACTCACCTCGTCGACCACCTGCAGCGGCGCCCCCACCACGAAATCGGCGGGCCGGTCCAGTCCGCAGCGCAGGATCACCGGTTCGGTGTTCGCGGACTCCTGCTGCCAGGCGGCGGCACCCGCGGGCACCGGCTCGACGGCCACGGCGCGGTGGTAGTCACCGAGTTGGTCGGGCAGGCTCGCGAGCAGCGCCGCGCACTGCGGTCCGTCGGCGGCCGGGGCCGGGGCGGCGGCGATCGCCACCGGACGGGGAGCCGGATCGGTCTGGCGGATGGCGGCGAGGCTGAGCAGCACGATCACTGCGGCCAGCGCGACACCGGCCGCCGCGATGATCAGGCCCCGAGGCGGACCGTCCTGGATATCGGGATCGGGCACCCCGCAACTCTATGGGGCGGCCCCGTCGGCGATCGGGCAGGTCAGGGTGCGGGTGATACCGGTCACCTGCTGCACCTGTGCGGCGACACCGTCATGCAGTTCGGCCATGGTGTTGGCGCCGATCCTGGCGACCACGTCGTACGGGCCGGTGACGTACTCGGCAGAGAGCACCCCGGGCAATCCGGCAAGTTGTTTGGCGACGACCTCGGCACGGCCCACCTCGGTTTGAATCAGCATGAAAGCCTCCACCACCGGGTGTCCCCTCCATTCCAGTACATAGACTCGGCGTCGCAGGGACCAAACGTACCGCAGGTCGCGTGACTGTTCAGGGTGGAGACAGGTGAGATGACGGACAGGGACCCCACCCTGGCGCAGGTCGGGGAGTTCACCGTCATCGACAGGATCGTGGCGGGACGTGCGCAACCGCCGTCGGTGGTCCTGGGCCCCGGCGACGACGCGGCGATCGTGCTGGCCGGCGACGGCCGCACCGTGGTGTCGACCGACATGCTGGTGCAGGACCGGCACTTTCGGCTGGACTGGTCCACGCCGTACGACATCGGCCGCAAGGCGATCGCCCAGAACGCCGCCGATGCCGAGGCGATGGGCGCCACCCCGACGGCGTTCGTGGTGGCTTTCGGGGCCCCCAAGGAAACGCCGGCCTCGGCGGCGGTCGCCATGAGCGACGGGATGTGGGCCGAGGTCGCGAAATTCGGAGCCGGGATCGTCGGCGGCGATCTGGTGAGTGCACCGCTGTGGGTCGTCTCGGTGACCGTGCTCGGTGACCTCGGTGGTCGCGAACCCGTACGCCGGGATACCGCGCGGCCGGGTGACATCGTGGCGGTCATCGGCGAACTCGGTCGCTCGGCGGCCGGGTATGCGTTGTGGCTCAAGGGAATCTGCGAGCCGGCCGAATTGCGCCGGCGGCATCTGGTGCCGGAGCCGCCGTACGGACAGGGTGCGGCTGCCGCGCGGGCCGGCGCCAGCTCGATGACCGACGTGTCCGACGGGCTGGCCGCCGATCTGGGACATATCGCGGCGGCCTCCGGGGTGCGCATCGACCTGTCGAGGCAGGCGCTGCGGGCCGACCACGACGCGCTGGCCCCGGTGGCCGCCGGCACCGGTGACGACGCGTGGGACTGGGTGCTCGGCGGCGGTGAGGACCATGCGCTGGTGGCCACCTTCGCCGGGGCGCCGCCACCTGGCTGGCGCACGATCGGGCGTGTGCTCGACGGCGCCGCCGGCGTGGACCTCGACGGTGAGCCGTGGCGCGGAAGCGCGGGCTGGCAGTCGTTCTGAACGCCGGACACGCTAGTTTGGGCGTTCGTGACACCACGCCCTCTGACCGAACTCGTCGAACCGGGATGGGCGCGCGCGCTCGAGCCGGTGGCCCCGCAGATCACGGCACTCGGGGAATTCCTGCGTGAAGAACTGGCCGCCGGGCACCGCTACCTGCCGGCCGGCGAGAACGTCTTGCGGGCGTTCACCTTTCCCTTCGAGGCCGTACGGGTGCTCATCGTCGGCCAGGATCCGTACCCGACGCCGGGGCATGCGGTGGGTCTGAGCTTCTCGGTGGCACCCGATGTCCGCCCGGTACCGCGCAGTCTGGGCAACATCTTCAACGAGTACAGCACCGACCTGGGGCACCCGGTACCCGCGACCGGTGATCTCACCCCGTGGGCGCAGCGGGGCGTGATGCTGCTCAACAGGGTGCTCACGGTGCGGCCGGGCAGTCCGGCCTCACACCGCGGAAAGGGCTGGGAGGCGATCACCGAACGGGCGATCCGGGCCCTGGTGGCCCGGCCGCAGCCGCTCGTCGCGGTGTTGTGGGGACGCGATGCCGCCACCCTCAAGCCGATGCTGGCCGAGGGCGACTGTGCGGTGATCGAGTCGGTGCACCCGTCGCCGCTGTCGGCGTCCCGCGGATTCTTCGGCTCCCGGCCGTTCAGCAGGACCAACGAGCTGCTGACCGGGCTGGGTGCCGATCCCATCGATTGGCGTCTGCCGTAAAGCAGGCACGCAAATAGGCCGGTGGACCGAAGTCCACCGGCCTATCGACGCGGAGTGCGGCCTAGATCAGCCGCGGGCGACCTTGCCCGCCTTGAGGCAGGAGGTGCACACGTTCAGGCGCTGCTTGTTGCCACCCGGACGGGCGACGGCACGCACGGTCTGGATGTTCGGATCCCAGCGACGGTTGGTCCGACGATGCGAGTGCGACACCGACTTGCCGAAGCCGGGGCCCTTCGCGCAGATATCGCACACGGCAGCCATATCGAGAACTCCTTGTATTAGTACTTGGGGGGTCTGGATGCTGCGCCGCCAAAGCGTCGCGAGTCGACCCGACAACCTGACCAGGATACCGGCCGGGGTGACGGATCGCCAAAACGGTCCACAACCTGTGCAGCAGCGCGCCGGATTGTCGGGTGCGGTGGCTAGGCTGGCGCGGTCTGAACGTGCGTCAGTGGAGGTGAGGTGGCCGAGATTTCGGGAGTTCGGCTCGACGCGGCCGGCCTGCGGGATTGGGCGCACCACGCTGTCGGGCACCTGATCACCCATACCGACGAGATCAACGGCCTCAACGTCTTCCCGGTGGCGGATTCCGACACCGGGACGAACATGCTGTTCACCATGCGGGCCGCGGTGGTCTGGGCCGATGACCGGGTCGGCCAGGACATCGCCACCGGAGTCGCCGGGGTGGCCGCGGCACTGTCCGACGGCGCCCTGCACGGGGCCCGCGGCAACTCCGGGGTGATCCTCTCGCAGATTCTGCGGGGCCTCGCGGAGGTCACCGCCGGTCTCGGCCTCGCCGAGATCGACGGACCGGGGCTGGCCGAGGCGCTGCGCCGCGCCGAGGGGTTGGTCGTCGCCTCGATGGGTCAGGAGGTGCCCGGCACCATCGTGTCGGTGTTGCAGGCCGCCGCGGGCGCCGCCGAGGACGCGGCCGCGTCGGGCGCCGAGGTGGGCGTGGTCGTGGCATCGGCCGCCGATGCGGCGGCGATCGCACTGGAGAAGACCCCGGACCAACTCGACGTGCTGGCCGAGGCGGGCGTCGTGGATGCCGGCGGCCGGGGTCTGCTGGTGCTGCTGGACGCCATGACCATGACCCTCACCGGCGCCGCGCCGCGGCGGCCGCGGTACGAACCGGCGACCCCGCCCGTCGAGGTCTCCGCCGGCTCGGCCACTCCCCGGTTCGAGGTGATGTATCTGCTCAGCGGATGCGGCCAGGGCGATGTCGACAGACTGCGCGGCGCACTGGACGAACTGGGAGATTCGGTGGCCATCGCTGCGGCCGCCTCCAGCGGGGCCGCCGGCAGCCATTCGGTGCACGTGCACACCGACGATGCCGGCGCGGCCGTGGAGGCGGGGCTGGCGGCCGGCGTGCTCAGCCGGATCCAGATCACCGCGCTGACCGGAGCCCACCCGAATGCGCACCGGAGCCGGGACCGCGCGGTGCTCGCGGTGGTCGACGGTGACGGCGCCGACGAACTGTTCGCCGGTGAGGGCGCCCGGGTGTTACGGCCCGACGACGGCGCGCCGATCAGCGCCCAGCGGTTGCTGCGGGCGCTCGTCGAGGCCGATGCCGAACAGGTGATGTTGTTGCCCAACGGCTTTGTCGCCGCTGAGGAACTCGTCGCCGGCTGCACCGCGGCCACCGGCTGGGGTATCGACGTGGTGCCGGTGCCGGCCGCATCCATGGTGCAGGGTCTGGCCGCGTTGGCGGTGCATGACGCGGGCCGCCAGACCGTCGATGACGGATACGCCATGGCGCGGGCCGCGGCGGGGGCCAGGCACGGTGCGGTGCGGGTGGCCACGGAGTCGGCGCTGACGTGGGCGGGTGCGTGCAAACCCGGCGACGGTCTCGGCATCACCGGTGACGAGGTGCTGATCGTCGCCCACGATATCGGCTCGGCCGCAACGGGTTTGGTTGATCTTCTGCTGGCTTCCGGCGGCGAACTGGTGACCGTCCTGATTGGCGCCGGGGTCGACGACGCGGTGGGTGAGCAGTTGCGCAGGCATGTGCACGAGCGACATCTCGGTGCCGAGGTGATCAGTTACCGCACCGACCACCATGGGGACGCACTGCTGATCGGGGTGGAATAACGGTGGTCGCACTGGGCGAACGGCTGGTCAACGTGCTGGGGGCCAAGGCCGCCGACAAGCTGGAGGAGGCATTCGGACTCCGCACCGTCAACGACCTGTTACGTCATTTCCCGCGTAAGTACAGCGACGGCATGTCGGTCAGCGGAGAGGGTGAGGAACTCGAGCTCACCGAGGGCGACCACGTCACCCTCGTCGACGTCATCACCGACGCGGTGGCCAAACCGATGCGGCGCCAGCCGGGTAAGCGGCAGCGGATGTACCTGCGGGTGACACTGGGCAACCGCCGTCCCGAGGTGACCGCGACCTTTTTCAATGCCGATTACCTGATCAAGGATCTGGTGCCGGGCACCCGGCTGATGATGTCGGGGGAGGTCAAATTCTTCCGCCAGACAGTGCAGTTGGACCATCCGGCCTTCCTGGTCCTGGACTCCCCGAGCGGGCGCACCATCGGCACCAAGTCGCTGAAGTCGATCGCCGATGCCTCCGCGGGGGATGACCTGCTGGCGGCCTTCGAGCGTGACTTCTTCCCGATCTATCCCGCGACGGCGAAAGTGCAGAGCTGGGATGTCTACGGGTGCGTGCGCCAGGTGCTTGACGTGCTCGATCCGGTCCCCGAAGTCCTCCCGGAAGCGATTGTGCGGCAATGGGATCTGGTCTCCGAGGACCAGGCGTTGCGGGCGATTCACCTGGCGGAGAACGCGGTCGAACGCACGCGGGCCCAGGAACGGCTGGCGATCGACGAGGCCGTCGGCCTGCAATGGGCGCTGGTGTCCCGGCGCTACAGCGAGCTCGGTGAGACCGGTCCGGCCGCCCCGAAGCGAGATGACGGGTTGGCCGGAGCGCTCTTGCGGCAGTTGCCGTTCGAGCTGACCGGCGGCCAGCGTGAGGTGCTCGAGGTCATCTCCGCCGACCTCGCCGAGGCCCGCCCGATGAACCGGATGCTCCAAGGTGAGGTCGGCTCAGGTAAGACCATCGTGTCGGTGCTGGCGATGCTGCAGGTGGTCGACGCGGGTTTCCAGTGCGCGCTGCTAGCCCCCACCGAAGTCCTTGCGGTGCAACACGCCCGCTCGGTGCGGTCGGTGCTCGGACCGCTGGCGACGGCCGGCGAACTCGGCGCTCCCGAGGGTGCCACCCGGGTCGCGCTGCTGACCGGGTCGATGTCGCCACAGCAGAAGCGTCAGGTCCGCGATGAGATCGCCACCGGCGCGGCGGGCATCGTGATCGGCACCCACGCCCTCATCCAGGAGTCGGTGGAGTTCCATCAGCTCGGCATGGTGGTCGTCGACGAACAGCACAGGTTCGGCGTCGAACAGCGAGACCGACTGCGGGTCAAGGCAACCGGTGGGATCACTCCGCATCTGCTGGTCATGACGGCCACGCCGATCCCTCGCACCATCGCACTGACCGTGTTCGGCGACCTGGAAACCTCGGTATTGCGTGAGCTGCCCCGCGGCCGTCAACCGATCACCACCAACGCGGTGTTCACCACCGACAAACCCGCCTGGCTGGATCGGGTGTGGGCGCGCATCGTGGAGGAGGTGGCCGCCGGCCGGCAGGCCTACGTGGTGGCCTCCCGCATCGACGAGTCCGACAAATCGGAGAACGAGCAGGGGCCGCCGCCCATCACCGTGCTGCAACTGCTGGAGTTCCTGCGCAATGGCCCGCTGTCTGCACTGCGGCTGGGGCTGATGCACGGCCGGCTGCCCGCCGACGAGAAGGGCGCGGTGATGAGTGCGTTCCGGGCGGGCCAGATCGATGTGCTGGTCTGCACCACCGTCATCGAGGTCGGGGTGGATGTGCCCAATGCCACCGTCATGGTGGTGATGGACGCCGAGCGATTCGGGATCAGCCAATTGCACCAGCTGCGCGGACGGATCGGCCGCGGCGAGCATCCGAGCCTGTGCCTGTTGGTCTCCAGGACGAAGGAATCGACCAAGGCCGCCGACCGGCTGCGGGCGGTCGCCGGCACGCTCGACGGTTTCGCCCTTGCCGATCTGGATCTGCAGGAGCGCCGTGAGGGAGATGTGCTGGGCTACAGCCAATCCGGCAGGCGAATGACCCTGCGCTTCCTGGCCCTGACCGACCACCAGCACATCATCGAGGTGGCCCGGGAGTTCTGTCAGGCTGCCTACCAGGACAATCCGCGCCAACCCGGGCTCGACGTCCTGGCCGCGCAGTTCACCGACACCGAGCGAGTCCAGTACCTGGACATGTCGTGAGGCGGCTGTGGCCGCTGGCGGCCGGGGTGGTGCTCGCGGTCGTCGTCGCGGTGCAGGTGCTCACCCAGACCGACCCGGGCAGGCTCGCACATGCCGATATCCCCACCGTCGCAGCGGGTGTGGACATCCTGTCGGGAATCCCCGAGATCCCGGCGCGGGTCCGGGGTAACGACTATCGCCGCGCGGCGTTCGGCGATGCCTGGGATGACCTCAACGACGCTCCGGGTGGGCACAACGGGTGCGATACCCGCAACGACATCCTCAACCGCGATCTCGTCGACAAGACCTACGTGGCGATCAAGCGCTGCCCCCAGGCGGTGGCCACCGGCACGCTGCACGACCCGTACACCGACAACGCGATCGCGTTCGTGCGCGGCAATCAGGTCGGTGCGGCGGTGCAGATCGACCACATCGTGCCACTGGCGCTGGCCTGGGATCTGGGTGCGCGGAACTGGACGGATGCGCTGCGGCTGCGCTTCGCCAACGACCCGGCCAATCTGATCGCCGTTGAGGGGCAGGCCAATCAGGACAAGAGCGATGCCGAACCCGCGCGCTGGATGCCGCCCAATCATGCGTTCTGGTGTCAGTACGCGGTGCAGTTCGCCGCCGTGCTGCGCGGTTACGGACTCCCGGTCGACATGCCCTCGGCGGCGGTGCTGCGCGAGGCGGCCGCCACCTGCCCGGCCGCGTGAGGCGCTACGCGGCACCCTGACCGGTCAGCGCCCGACCGTGGACGTCGGCGACGGACTGGGCGTCGGCGGCTCCTCGCCCAGGCCGAGGCACTCGTACGAGTTCTGTCCGGTGCTCGGGATACCGTCCACCTCGGGCAGCGGATCGGGTCCCGAGCCGAAGGTGATCTGCGGTGAGTTCGGCACCACATGCGGCATGCACACCCCGGTGAATAAATCCTCGACCTCACCGCCCGGACACGTTGCCGACGGTGCCGCGGCGGCCACCGGCAACGCCACCGCCACGAGCGTCAGGGCGAGGCTCGCGGCCCCTGCGCGCACCGAAAAACCCACCGGCGCAGGTAACTCCATCGAGATGTCCGCGCGATGAACGCTAGGTGCCGGTGTAGGTGGCCGGATCCGGGTGGTACCGGGTGCCGTCGTCGAGCGAGCTCAGGGTCGCCATGTGCGTCGTCGTCAACTCGAAGTCGAACACGTCGACGTTCTCCGCGATGCGCTCGGGTGAGGACGACCGGGGAATCACCACGTTGCCCAGTTGCAGGCTCCACCGGATCAGCACCTGCGCCGGGGTCTTGCCGTACTCGGCGGCGATCGCGGTGATGGTCGGGTTGCTCAGCAGCTTGCCCACCCCGAGCGGACTGTAGGCCTCGGTGACGATATTGCGTTCGGCGTTGACCGCACGCAGCGCCGCCTGATTGAGCAGCGGGTGCAGCTCGATCTGGTTGACCACCGGGCTGTTGTAGGTGAGATCGATGATGGTGGCGAGTTCCTCTGCACCGAAATTGCACAAACCGATCGACTTGACCAGCTTGTCGGCGCCCTGCAGGCGCATCAGCGCACCCCAGCTGTCGACGTACTTGCTGGTGTCCCCGGCCGGCCAGTGGATCAGGTACAGATCGAGGTAATCCAGACCGAGACGCTCCAGGCTGGCCTTGGCGGCATCCTGCCCGGACTGGAACCCTTGGTCGGCCGTCGCCAGTTTGGTGGTGACGAAGATCTCGGCACGCGGGATGCCGGATGCGGCGATGGCGCGCCCGACTCCCGCTTCGTTGCCGTAGGCGGCAGCGGTATCGATAAGGCGCACACCGATTTCCAGTGCCGCCGCGACGGCGCGCTCGGCTTCGGTGTCGGAGAGCTCACCGACACCGATACCCAGCGCCGGAATGGTGTTGTCATCGCTGAGCCCAACATTGGGCACAGCAGCTACCGAGGTCATGTCTACCTACCCTGTGAAATTGAACGTGCGTGGATCGGGTCCCAGCCGTGTGCCGTCGTCGAGCGTGGCGATGGATGCGATGTCGTGGCTGCTCAGTTCGAAATCGAACACGTCGAAATTACTCGCAATCCGGTCAGGGTTCACCGACTTCGGGATCACGATATTACCCAGCTGGATGTGCCATCTGATGAGCACCTGGGCAGGTGTTTTGCAGTGCGTGTCCGCCACGGTGGTCACCACCGGGTCGCTGAGTAGTCCGCCCTGGCCCAGCGGGCTCCAGGCCTCGGTGGCGATGCCCAGCTCCACGTGCACCTGCCGCAGTTCCTGCTGCGGCAGACGCGGGTGCAATTCGATCTGGTTGACGGCGGGGACGATCCCGGTATCGGCGATCAGCGTGCGCAGATGCTCGGGGGCGAAGTTGCTCACCCCGATGGACCGAACCCGGCCCTGCTCGCGCAGGTGTGCCAGCGCCTTGAAGGAGTCCACGAACAGGTTGGCCGCCGGGACGGGCCAGTGGATGAGGTACAGGTCCACGTAGTCGACGCCGAGACGCTCGGCACTGACGTCGAAAGCCTTCAGACCCTTGTCGTAACCCTGGTCGGCGTTCCACAGTTTGGTGACCAGGAACACCTCCTCGCGTGGCACCCCGGAGGCCTTGATCGCGTGACCGACCTCGGACTCGTTGCCGTACACGGCCGCGGTGTCGATGTGCCGGTAGCCCGTCGACAGGGCCGCTTCGACGGCGCGTTGCGTCTCTTCCGGCGGCGTCTGCCAGACTCCCAACCCGACGGTTGGTATGGCATTGCCGTCGTTCAGCACGATCGTGGGTTGCGTAGGAGGAGTCATGACGCAAAGTCTGCCAGCATGGCGGAATCCCGGGCGGTTACGCCTGCGGGCCGCCAGCACGGCCGGCCGGATCGGCGTACCGGTGATGTCCAGAATCCCCGACCCGGTGAAACGGCTGCTGCTGGGGCGGCGGTCGATCACCATCGACGGCAACACCCTGGACACGTCACTGCAGCTGATGCTCGCGGCGCAGCACCTGACCGGGGTGCGTGGGTTGAGCGCCAGTGACGACATTCCCGTCTCGCGCCGGCAGCTGAGCCGGGCGGCCGCGGCGTTCCGGACGCCGGTGGTGGTCCCGGTCCGCGACTTCACGATTCCCGGCCTGGCCGGTCTGATCCCGGTGCGTCATTACCGGTCCGGTGACGGTGCCGCGCTGCTGGTCTTCTACCACGGCGGCGGATTCGTCGAGGGTGGCATCGACACGCACGACGCGCTGTGCCGACGCCTCTGCCACGACGCCGGCGTGCACGTGTTGTCAGTGGACTACCGGCTTGCGCCCGAGCACAAGGCGCCCGCCGCGGCCGACGACGCGGACGCCGCCTACCGCTGGTCGCTGGAGCATGCCGGTGAACTCGGCGCCGACCCCGATCGGGTGGCCGTCGGCGGTGACAGCGCCGGCGGGAATCTCGCCGCGGTCGTCACGCAGTCCGCCCGCGCCGCCGGCGTGCGATTGCCGGTCCTGCAGGTGCTGCTCTATCCGGTCACCGATTTCCAGGGCTCGACGGTCTCCAAGACCCTGTTCGCGGACGGTTTCTTCCTGGCCAAGGCGAATATGGACTGGTTCCGGCACCACTACCTGGCGGGGTCGGTGACCGACCCGGGTGATCCGCGGGTGTCGCCGCTGCTGGCCTCCGATCTGTCGGGCCTGTCACCGGCGCTCGTGGCCACCGGCGGGTTCGACCCGCTCCGTGACGAGGGCCGGTCCTACGCGCGCGCGCTGGCCGCCGCCGGGGTCGCGGTCGACTGGCGGGAGTACGGCTCGCTGGTGCACGCCTTCGCCAATTTCTTCCCGCTCGGGGGTGGGAGCGAGGCCGCCGTGGCGGACCTGACATCGGCGCTGCGGGCCCATCTGAGCCGGACCTGAGAACGTCCGCGCGGGGCGCCGGTAGGCTGCACCCCGTGGCGAACAAACCCAAACGTCCGGCCAGCTATGACCTCAAGGCCGCCGACCGCAAACGCAATCTGCTCATCCAGATCGGATTGACCTCCGTGGTCGTCGTGTTCGCCGTGGCGCTGGTCCTCTACATCGTGATGTCCGGTGACAAGAAGGCCCCCGCCGGTGAGGCCAAATCCGTCCGGGTGACCTCGAGCAAGCTCATCACCAAGGAAGGCACCTCCGAACCGAAGGCGGTGCTGTCGCTCTACGAAGACTTCCTGTGCCCGCACTGCGGTGCGTTCGAGAAGCAGTTCGGTCCGACGGTGAGCAAGCTCATCGACACCGGTGCGGTGGCCGCCGACTATTACATGGTCGCGATCCTCGACGCCCCGAGTAACCAGAACTATCCGGCCCGGGCCGGCGGCGCCGCCTACTGCGTGGCCGACGAGTCCATCGACGCGTTCCGCCGCTTCCACGCCGCGATGTACGCGCAGCAGCCGAACGAGACCGCGCAGACGTTCCCGACCAATGCCCAGATCATCGAGACGGCGCGCCAGGCCGGTGCGGCCGGCAAGGTCCCGGACTGCGTCAACAAGAACAAGTACGTCGACATGGTCCAGGGTCTGGCTCAGGCCACCAAGATCAATTCCACACCGACGGTCCGGATCAACGGCGAGGACTACCAGTTCAGCACTCCCGAAGCGCTGGTCGCCAAGGTCAAGGAGATCGTCGGCGACGTGCCGGGGCTGACGTGACCACTGCCGCCACTGTCGACCCGGCGGACTCTGTGGAGGCGGCCGAGGAGGTTCGCCCCGCGAGTGCGTGGTGGGTTCTCATCGCGGGTATCACCGGACTGGCGGCGGCGCTCACGCTGACGATCGAGAAGATCGAGCTCCTGATCAACCCGGCCTACGTGCCGTCGTGCAGCATCAACCCGGTGCTGTCCTGCGGGTCGGTCATGATCACCCACCAGGCGTCGGTGTTCGGTTTTCCCAATCCGCTGATCGGCATCGGTGCGTTCAGCGTCGTGGTGGTCACCGGTGTGCTCGCGGTGGCGAAGGTGCGGCTCCCGCGCTGGTACTGGATCGGGCTGACGATCGGTAGCGCCCTGGGTGTGGTGTTCGTCCACTGGCTGATCTTCCAGAGCCTGTACCGCATCGGTGCGCTGTGCCCGTACTGCATGGTGGTCTGGTCCGTCACCATCCCGCTGTTCGTCGTCGCCGCGTCCATCGCCCTGCGTGGGGAGGCCGCGACCAGCACCGTAGGCCGTCTGCTCTACCAGTGGCGCTGGTCGCTGGTGGCGCTCTGGTTCACCTCACTGCTGCTGATGATCCTGGTGAGGTTCTGGAATTACTGGTCAACGCTTCTGTAACACCGGGGTTACGGCGGGAAAGTTAGGGTTCACCTCGTGATTTCCAAACTCTTGGTAGCCAACCGCGGTGAGATCGCCATTCGCGCGTTTCGTGCGGCATACGAACTCGGTATCGCCACCGTCGCGGTGTACGCGTACGAGGACCGCAATTCGCCGCACCGCCTGAAGGCCGACGAGTCGTATCAGATCGGTGAGGTCGGGCATCCGGTGCGGGCCTACCTGACCGTCGACGAGATCATCCGGGTCGCCAAGCACGCCGGTGCGGATGCGGTGTACCCCGGTTACGGCTTCCTGTCGGAGAACCCAGAACTGGCGGCGGCGTGCGCGCGGGCGGGTATCACGTTCGTCGGTCCCGGTGCGCACGTGCTGGAGCTGACGGGTAACAAGGCCCGTGCCATCGACGCTGCGCGCGCGGCCGGGCTGCCCGTGCTGGCCTCGTCGGCGCCGTCGGCGTCGGTCGAGGAGCTGGTCGCGGCGGCCGCCGAGATGGAATTCCCGTTGTTCGTGAAGGCGGTGTCTGGCGGCGGTGGCCGCGGTATGCGGCGTGTGGTGGATCTCGGCGGGCTGGCCGAGGCGATCGAGGCGGCCTCCCGAGAGGCCGAGTCCGCGTTCGGCGATCCCAACGTGTACCTGGAACAGGCGGTGCTCAACCCGCGCCATATCGAGGTGCAGATCCTCGCCGACGCCACGGGCGAGGTCATCCACCTGTTCGAACGGGACTGCAGTGTGCAGCGCCGTCACCAGAAGGTCATCGAGCTCGCCCCCGCGCCGAACTTCAGCCAGGAATTGCGGGACCGGATCTGTTCGGACGCAGTCGCTTTCGCTCGCGGTATCGGATATTTCTGTGCGGGCACGGTGGAGTTCCTGCTCGACGAGCGTGGTCACCACGTGTTCATCGAGTGCAATCCGCGGATCCAGGTGGAGCACACGGTGACCGAGGAGATCACCGATGTGGACCTGGTGTCCTCCCAGTTGCGCATCGCCGCGGGGGAGACGCTGGTCCAGCTGGGCTTGACGCAGGACACCCTGACCATCCGCGGGGCGGCCATGCAGTGCCGTATCACCACCGAGGACCCTGCCAACGGGTTCCGCCCGGACACCGGCCGGATCACCGGGTACCGCTCCCCGGGTGGTGCGGGCATCCGGCTCGATGGCGGCACGAACCTGGGTGCCGAGATCGGCGCGCACTTCGATTCGATGCTGGTGAAGCTCACCTGCCGCGGCCGGGATTTCGGCGTGGCGGCGGCCCGCGCCAAACGTGCGTTGGCGGAGTTCCGGATTCGCGGGGTGTCGACCAACATCCCGTTCCTGCAGGCCGTGATCGACGATCCCGATTTCCGCGAGGGACGGGTGACGACCTCGTTCATCGACGACCGGCCGCAGTTGCTGACGGCGCACATTCCCGCCGATCGCGGTACCAAGATGCTCAACTACCTGGCCGAGGTGACGGTCAACTCACCCAATCGGGACCGTGAGCGGGTCTACCCGCAGGACAAACTGCCCGATGTCGACGTCATCTCGGGCCCACCGCCGGCAGGGAGCAAGCAGCGGCTGGTGGAGCTCGGGCCGCAGGGGTTCGCCGACTGGCTGCGTGATTCGCCGGCTGTCGGCGTCACCGACACGACGTTCCGCGATGCGCATCAGTCGCTGTTGGCCACCCGCGTGCGTACCACCGGATTGCTGGCCGTCGCGCCGTACCTGGCGCATATGACGCCGGAGCTGTTGTCCGTCGAATGCTGGGGTGGGGCGACTTACGATGTCGCGCTGCGGTTCTTGAAGGAGGACCCGTGGGAGCGGCTGGCCGCCCTGCGTGAGGCGATCCCGAACATCTGTCTGCAGATGCTGCTGCGGGGCCGCAACACGGTGGGCTACACGCCGTACCCGGAGATCGTGACCAACGCGTTCGTCCAAGAGGCCACCGATACCGGGGTCGACATCTTCCGGATCTTCGATGCGCTGAACAACGTCGAATCGATGCGGCCCGCCATCGACGCGGTGCGTGAAACCGGTTCGGCGATAGCCGAAGTCGCCATGTCCTACACCGGCGACCTGTCCAATCCGGCTGAGCGGCTCTACACCCTGGACTACTGGCTGCGCCTGGCCGAAGAGATCGTCGATGCCGGGGCGCATGTGCTGGCGATCAAGGACATGGCCGGCCTGCTGCGCCCGCCCGCGGCGGCGACGTTGGTTGCCGCACTGCGCTCGCGGTTCGACCTACCGGTGCACGTGCACACCCATGACACGCCCGGCGGGCAGCTGGCCACCTACACGGCGGCCTGGCAGGCCGGCGCATCGGCGGTCGACGGTGCGGCTGCACCGCTGGCGGGCACCACCAGCCAGCCGGCGCTGTCGTCGATCGTGGCGGCCGCGGCGCACACCTCGTTCGACACCGGATTGTCCCTGGACGCCGTCTGTGCCCTGGAGCCGTACTGGGAGGCGCTGCGAAAGGTCTACGCACCCTTCGATGTTGCGGCATCCGGTCTCGTTTCCCCGACCGGCCGGGTCTACACCCACGAGATCCCCGGCGGCCAGCTGAGCAACCTGCGCCAGCAGGCCATCGCGCTGGGGCTCGGTGGCCAGTTCGAGCAGATCGAGGGTGCCTACGCGGGCGCTGACAGGGTGCTCGGCCGGCTGGTGAAGGTCACCCCGTCGAGCAAGGTGGTGGGCGATCTGGCGCTGGCGCTGGTCGGCGCCGGAGTCACCGCCGATGAGTTCGCGGCCGACCCGGCCCGATTCGATATCCCGGACTCGGTGATCGGCTTCCTGCGCGGCGAACTCGGTGATCCGCCGGGAGGCTGGCCGGAACCGTTGCGCACCAAGGCTCTTGAGGGCCGCGCGCCGGCAAAGCCCGAGGTCACCCTGGCCGTCGAGGACGAGAAGCTGCTGGCGCAGCCGGGGCTGGTGCGGCAGGCGACGCTGAACCGGCTGTTGTTCCCCGGTCCGACGCGCGAGTTCGAGGCCCATCGCGAAATATATGGCGACACTTCGGGTTTGAGTGCGAATCAGTTCTTCTACGGCCTACGCCACGGTGACGAGCATCGCATCCGGATCGAGAAGGGTGTCGAGCTGATCGTCGGCCTGGAGGCCATCTCCGAGCCCGACGAACGGGGTATGCGCACGGTCATGTGCATCATCAACGGGCAGCTGCGCCCGGTGCTGGTGCGCGACGAATCGGTGGCCGCCGAAGTTCCGGCCGCCGAGAAGGCCGATAAGACCAACCCCGATCATGTGGCGGCCCCGTTCGCCGGGGTGGTCACCGTCGGTGTCGCCGTCGGGGACGCCGTCGAGGCCGGGCAGACCATCGCGACCATCGAGGCCATGAAGATGGAGGCCGCCATCACCGCGCCGAAGGCCGGTACCGTGGCGCGCGTCGCCGTCAGTGCCACGGCACAGGTCGAAGGCGGCGACCTGCTGGTGGTGGTGGGGGCAGCGACCTGACTCGGATCGTCGCCGGAACCTATGGCGGGCGCCGCATCTCGGTGCCCGCCAAAGGGACCCGGCCCACCACCGACCGGGTCCGCGAGTCCCTGTTCAACGTGCTGGCGGCGCGGATGGACTTCGACGGTGCGCAGGTGCTCGACCTGTACGCGGGTTCGGGGGCGCTCGGGTTGGAAGCGCTCTCGCGTGGGGCGGCCGGGGCGTTGTTCGTCGAATCGGACCGCAAGGCCGCAGCGGTGATCACCGACAACATCGCCGCGCTGGGCGCCGCGGGCACCGTGCGGTGCGCGCCGGTGGCCAAAGTGCTCGCCGGTGGCGCTGGCCGGCCGGTGGACCTGGTGTTCGCCGATCCGCCTTATGAGTTGGGGGCCACCGAGGTCGAGGCGGTGCTTGCCGCGCTGCTGCGGCACGGGTGGGTGGCGGCCGGTGCCGTCGCCGTCGTCGAACGTGCCGCCGGCGGTCCCGCGCTGAGCTGGCCCGACGGCTGGGAACCCGTCGACGACCGGCGCTACGGCGACACCCGGCTGGAGTTCGGCATCGCGTAGCGTCTTAGGGCATGAGTGGCGCCGTTTGCCCAGGATCCTTCGACCCGGTCACCCTCGGTCATATCGACATCTTCGAGCGGGCGGCCGCCCAGTTCGACGAGGTCGTGGTGGCGGTGCTGGTCAACCCGAACAAGAAGGGCATGTTCAGCGCCGAGGAGCGCATCGAACTGATCCGGGAGTCCACCGGCCACCTGCCCAATCTGCGGGTGGAGGCCGGCAGCGGCCTGGTGGTCGACTTCGTCAAGGAACGCGGCCTGACAGCCATCGTCAAAGGGCTGCGCACCGGGACCGATTTCGAGTACGAGCTGCAGATGGCGCAGATGAACAAGCACGTCGCCGGGGTGGACACCTTCTTCGTCGCCACCACGCCGCGCTACTCGTTCGTCTCGTCGTCGCTGGCCAAAGAGGTGGCCGCACTCGGCGGCGATGTCAGCGACCTGCTGCCGGAGCCGGTCAACGCCCGGTTGCGCGCCAAGCTGAACAGCTGACCGCGCGACACACCGTGCGACAAACCGAGTCACAGGCGTAACACCAGGCACACTAGTCACTAACAACTACGCCTGGAGGGTGTTGCCGTGTACCGAGTCTTTGAGGCGCTTGACGAACTCAGTGCGATCGTGGAAGAAGCACGCGGCGTGCCGATGACCGCCGGTTGCATGGTGCCCCGAGGTGACGTCCTGGAACTGCTCGATGACATCAAGGACGCCATCCCCGGCGAACTCGATGACGCCCAGGATGTGCTCGACGCTCGGGACGCCATGCTCAACGAGGCCCGCGAGCACGCCGATTCGACGGTGTCCTCGGCCAATGCGGAGGCCGACTCCCTGCTCAACCATGCGCGCAGCGAGGCCGACCGGATGATGGCCGAGGCGAAGTCGGCCGCCGACCGGATGGTCGCCGAAGCGCGTGCGCATGCCGAGCGGACCGTCGCCGACGCCCGCGACGAGGCAGTCCGCATCGGCGCCGCGGCCAAGCGCGAGTACGAGGCCAGCACGGGCCGGGCCAAGTCCGAGGCCGACCGGCTGATCGAGAACGGCAACATCTCCTACGAGAAGGCCGTGCAGGAAGGCATCAAGGAGCAGCAACGGCTGGTCTCGCAGACCGAGATCGTGCAGACGGCCACCGCCGAGGCCAGCCGCCTGGTGGACTCCGCCCATGCCGAGGCGGACCGCCTGCGCGGGGAATGCGATATCTACGTCGACAGCAAGCTCGCCGAGTTCGAGGACTACCTCAACGGCACGCTGCGCTCGGTGAGCCGCGGGCGGCATCAGCTGCGCACCGCCGCGGGCACGCACGATTACGTGACGCGCTCGGCCTAGAGCTGACCGTGCCGGGGCGGCAACGTCCCGGACAGCGTGTAGCGGCCGATGTGCTGCACCTTCCAGCGGGTCGGATCGTGCAGGGTGTGGGTCCGCGCGTCACGCCAGTAGCGGGACAGATTGGCCGCACCCGAAGCGCTTCGGGTTCCGCCGAGTTCGAAGAGCGTGCTGGCCGCCTCCAGCGATGCGCGGGTGGCGGCCACCTTGGCGACCGCCACCGCGATCGACGCCTCGGCCGCGCTGTCGGCGGTCAGGTCGGCGGTGGCCCGGTCCACCGCCCGCCCGGCCTCGGCCAGCAGAGCCTGCGCGCCGCGGACCGTCACGGTGACGTTCCCGGCGAGCTGGATCAGCGTCGGATCGTCCACGGCCGCCGACTCTTCGGACTCGAAATGCGGCCGCGCCTTGGCGGCCTGGCGGACACCTTCGGCCAGGGCGGCCGTGGCGATCCCGACATCCAGCGCGGTGTGTAACAGCTGCGCCCGCGCGCCATAGACGCTGGGGCCGGCGAAGATCGGCGTGAACGGAATCACGTGGGCGGCGGGCACCACCACATCGTCGAGGGTGACCGTGCCCGACGCGGTGGTGCGCTGACCCATCCCGTCCCAGTCGTCGACCACCGTCAGCCCGGGCGCGCCGGCCGGGACGAAGGCCACGGCCTTCGGCGTCGACGCGGTGGGAGCCTGCGCGGGATCTTCCGGTACGGAGGCCCGCACGATCACCCAGTCGGCGAAAAGGGCGCCGGTGGAATAGAACTTGCGGCCCGACAACAGGTAGTCGCCGGACGCGGAAGGCAGCAGGACCGTGGTGTCGACGTCGATACGGCCGGAGCGTTCGGACTGCGCGTTCGCGAAAAGTGCTCCGTCGAGCACTTTCTCGTAGAAGAACGCCTGCTGCGCCGGGGTGCCCTGCAGGCGCACCGCTTCCAGGAACGTGTAGTGCGAGTGCGGTATCTGTGCCAGCGACGCGTCGGCGTGTGCCAGCAGCCGGAACACCTCGGCGATCACCGACGCCGGCGCGTCGATCCCGCCGAACGCGACCGGCACCGACAGGGCGAGCAGCCCGGCATCTTTGAGGGCCTGCACCTGCTCGTGCGGGAGTTCGCGTCCTGCGTCGCGTGCCCCGGCCCCCTCGGCGAAGGACTCCGACAGCGCCGCGGCCGCCGCCAGTGCGTGGTCGGCGTCGAGGATGCGAGTGACCGCCCGGGTCACCGTGCCGAACCCACGAACGGGATGGACACGCTCGGCGCCTCCGCGGCGCCCGCGTTGAAGAGGCCGCGCTGCCGCAACAGCGGCACTACACCCTCGCCGAACCAGAACAGTTCCTCCAGGTGCGGGTAGCCGGAGAAGATGAACTCGTCGATGCCGATCTCGGCGTATTCGGCGATCCGGTCGGCCACCTCGGTGTGGCTGCCGACCAGCGCGGTGCCCGCCCCGCCGCGCACCAGGCCCACGCCCGACCACAGGTTCGGCGCGATCTCCAGGCTGCGGGCATCGCTCCACGTGCCGTCGGCCCGGTTGGCGGCGTGCAGGGCCAGCATCCGGCGCTGGCCTTCGGACTGGCTGCGGGCCAGGCCGGCCTGCGCGGCGCGCACGGTGTCCTCGTCGAGGGCGGCGACCAGCTTGTCGGCCTGTGCCCAGGCCTCGTCGGAGGTGTCGCGCGAGATGGTGTGCAGCCGGATCCCGAAGCGCAGCGTGCGGCCCTGCGCGGCGGCCTCCGCACGGATCCAGGCGATCTTCTCGGCGACCGCGGCCGGCGGTTCGCCCCAGGTGAGGTACACATCGGAATGCCGGGCGGCCACCGGGCCGGCCGCCCTCGAGCTGCCCCCGAAGTACAACGGCGGCACCGGGTTCGGCGGTACCGCCAGCACGGCCTCTTCGATATCGAGGTATTCACCCTTGTGCGTGACGGTCTCGCCGGCCCACAACCGGCGCACGACGTCGAGGAACTCATCGCAGCGCCGGTAGCGGGCGTCCTTGTCGAGGTGATCGCCGAAGGCGCGCTGCTCGTGCGCCTCGCCCCCGACGACAACGTTGAGCAGGATGCGGCCCGGCGCGTGCCGGGCGAACGTGGCGGCCATCTGAGCAGACAGCGTGGGGCTGACCAGACCGGGACGGAACGCCACCAGGAATGACAGCGATGTGGTCTCGCGCGCCAGCAGCGCGGCGGTGATGAACGCGTCCTCGCACCACGCACCGGTGGGGATGAGGGCTCCGGTGAAACCGAAACGCTCGGCGCTGCGCACGATCGAGGCGAGGTAGTCGATGGTGGCCTCGCGGTCGCCTCCGGCGGCGCCGGCGGGCGTGCCGTGGCCGCCGCCGACGATCAGGCGGCTGTCGCCGTAGGTGGGCAGGAACCAGTGCAGCTTCACAGTCACGGGTCGAGTATCGGCGGCCGCGGCGCGGGAAAACGCCACCACCTGTGCGCGATGCGCGACGCCACCGATCTCACCGGCCACAGCGGCGCGGGCGAATAAAAATCTCGATGATCGAGGATCGACCCGATGGGCGCCCATCCACACCAAAGTAGGATCAGCGGCATGGCCGCCTCGAATCCGCTCGTCATCGACATCTCGCGGTTGGGGCGCCGTCCCGGCTCGATGATCACGGTGGCCGAGACGGTGCCCTCGCCGTCCCGGATCGGTTTGGACCTCATCCGCATCGAGGCGGGCGCACCGATCGAACTGGATCTCACGCTGCAATCGGTGTCCGAGGGCGTGCTCGTGACCGGCACGGTGTCGGCGCCCACCACCGGTGAGTGCGTGCGCTGCCTGGAACCGGTGACCGGTCATGTCGCCATCGACCTCACCGAACTGTTCGCCTATCCCGGCAGCACCACCGAGAAGACGACCGAGGAAGACGAGGTCGGTCACGTCGTCGACGACCGGGTGGACCTGGAGCAGCCCATCGTGGACGCGGTCGGGTTGGCGCTGCCGTTCTCCCCGATGTGCCAGGACGACTGCGCCGGGTTGTGCCCGGACTGCGGTGTCGCGCTGGCCTCGGCCGAGCCCGGCCACCAGCACGACAAGATCGATCCGCGCTGGGCCAAGCTGGCCGCGCTCAAAGACGATATCTCCGGTCCCGGAGCGGATGCGTGACCGTCGACCGCGCCCCTCTGCTCCGCTCGCTCGGCGTTTCCCTTTCCGACGATCTGCTCACCATCGCCCTGACCCACCGCAGTTACTCCTACGAGAACGGCGGTCTGCCCACCAACGAGCGCCTGGAGTTCCTCGGCGATGCGGTGCTCGGGCTGACCATCACCGAGGAGCTCTACCACCGGCACCCCGACCGGGCCGAGGGCGACCTGGCCAAGCTGCGCGCCAGCATCGTCAACACCCAGGCGCTGGCCGATGTCGGGCGGGGACTGGGCGAGCAAGGGCTGGGGGCCTACCTGTTGCTGGGCAAGGGCGAGGAGAGTTCGGGCGGCGCGGACAAGTCCAGCATCCTGGCCGACGGGGTCGAATCCCTTTTGGGCGCAATCTATATCGAGCACGGCAACGTGACGGCCCGGGAAGCCATCCTGCGGTTGTTCAGCGAGTTGCTCGACACCGCTCCGACGCTCGGGGCCGGCCTGGACTGGAAGAGCAGCCTTCAGGAACTGACGGTCGCCCGGGGTATGGGTGCGCCGTCGTATGCCGTCACCTCTGAGGGCCCCGACCACGACAAGGAGTTCACCGCAGTCGTCGTGGTCGCCGCCGTCGAGCACGGCAAGGGCGTGGGCCGCACCAAGAAAGAGGCCGAACTCAAGGCCGCCGCGGCCGCGTGGAATGCACTCAAGGATGCCTGAGCTTCCCGAAGTCGAGGTGGTGCGGCGCGGGCTCGACGCCCATATCGTCGGCCGCCGGATCGCCGAGGTTCAGGTATTGCATCCGCGGGCGGCGCGCCGCCACGAAGGTGGCCCCGCCGACCTGGCGGCCCGGCTGCGGGGTACCACGATCGCGGGCACCGGCCGGCGCGGCAAGTACCTGTGGCTGACCCTCGACAGCGGTGATGCGTTGGTGGTCCATCTGGGGATGAGTGGGCAGATGCTGTTGAGCTCCGGAACTGGCACTGTTCCCAACCCGTCACATATTCGCATCGCGTCTGTCCTCGACGATGGCACCGCATTGAGCTTCGTCGACCAGCGCACGTTCGGTGGCTGGATGGTGACGGAATTGGTGAGCCCCGATGGCGGGGCCGATGGGGTGCCGCTACCCGTCGCGCATATCGCCCGCGACCCGCTGGATCCCGCCTTCGACCGTGACGGTGTGGTGACGGTGTTGCGGCGCAAGCATTCCGAGATCAAACGGCAGCTGCTGGATCAGACCGTGGTGTCCGGCATCGGCAACATCTACGCCGACGAGGCGTTGTGGCGCGCCCGGATCTATGGCGGCCGGCTGGCATCGGGGCTGCCGCGCAAGCAGTTGGCCGAGGTGCTTGACGCCGCCGCCGAGGTGATGACCGCCGCATTGGCTCAGGGCGGCACCTCATTCGACTCGCTGTACGTGAACGTCAACGGTGAGTCGGGGTATTTCGACCGATCCCTGGATGCCTACGGGCGGGTGGACCTCCCGTGCCGGCGCTGCGGCGCGGTGATGCGGCGGGAGAAGTTCATGAACCGGTCGTCGTTCTACTGCCCCAAATGCCAACCGCCGCCCCGGGTGCGGCGGTCGGCACTGTAAGACCTACTGCTTGCGATTGAACTCCGTGGCCGCGGACATGCAGACTTTCCACTGGCCGGATTCCTTGCGGAAATAGGCGGTGTCGAACGGGCCGCCCGTGTTCATCCGGGCCGACGCCACATCACCTTTCACCTTGATATCGGTGGCGGTCACGTCGGCCTTCGGGGCGGTGCTGGGCGCCTCGATGCCCTGCAGGATCTCGCCGAGCTGGCTGAGCGCGCCGAACATCCCGGCCTCGGCCTTGCAGAAATACTGCGCGATATCGGAGAACTTGCCCGTGCTGCCCGCGGCGTTGAAATCCTGGACCAGTTGCTGGATTTCGGATTCGTCCTTGGACGCCTGCGTGACGCCGCCTGAGCGGAAGACCACGATGCCGCCGATGACGAGCGCGATGACCACGACGACGGCGGCGATGGCACCGCCGATCAGCCAGCCGCGTCTGCGCTTGGGCGGCGGCGGTGCCGGATAGGGGTACGGATACGGGTAGCCGGCCTGAGGCGGGACGCCGTATCCGGCTTGCGGCGGATAGCCATACGGCGGGGGCGCGTCGTACGCCGGGTAGGGCACGGCGGGGGCCTCCTGGGGATTCCAGCCCTGCGGATCCCAGCCCTGGGGGCCGGGCCCCTGCGGCCCCGGCTGTGGGGGCGGGTAGTACGTCACGGTCATTGCTCCTGGAGGTGTTGCACTTCACCCTAACGCGGGGTGGGGTCCGCAGCGGGGAACCGCACGTAGCGGGTAGGAATGACGTCATGACAGAACTGTGGGTGGAGCGCACCGGGGTGCGCCGCTACACCGGCCGCAGCTCCCGCGGCGCGGAGGTACTCGTCGGGTCCGAGGACGTCGAGGGTGTGTTCACCCCCGGCGAGCTGCTGAAGATCGCGCTCGCCGCATGTAGCGGCATGAGCAGTGATCAGCCACTGCGGCGCCGGCTCGGCGACGACTACGCCGCCACGCTGCGGGTATCGGGGGCCGCGGACCGTGAGCAGGAGCGTTACCCGCTGCTCGAGGAGACGCTCGAGGTCGACCTGTCCGGGTTGTCCGAGGACGAGGTCAAACGCCTGCTCTTGGTGGTGGAACGCGCCATCGACCAGGTGTGCACCGTCGGGCGCACCCTCAAGTCGGGCACCGAGGTGAAGTTCGAGGTCGGCGATGAGCCGCTTGCGCGAAGAGCATCGGGGTCCGGTGGACACCGGCCCTGACGTCCGGCTGAATGCCTGGGTGCACGGTCACGTGCAGGGCGTCGGCTTCCGGTGGTGGACCCGGTCCCGGGCCCTGGAACTGGGCCTGACCGGTTTCGCGTCCAACCGCCCCGACGGCAGGGTGCACGTGGTGGTGCAGGGGCCACGCCCGGCGTGTGAACGGTTGCTGGAGTTGCTGCGCGGCGGCGGCACGCCGGGGACGGTGGACACCGTGGTCGCGGACTGGGCCGACGCGGGCGAACAGATCCCGGGCTTCACCGAGCGTTAATCCCCTCGACGGTAGGGTTATCCGTCATGCATTTGAAGAGTCTCACGCTGAAGGGCTTCAAGTCCTTCGCCGCGGCGACGACTCTGCGCTTCGAGCCGGGGATCACCTGCGTCGTCGGGCCCAACGGGTCGGGTAAATCCAACGTCGTCGACGCCCTGACCTGGGTGATGGGCGAACAGGGCGCCAAGACGCTGCGCGGCGGCAAGATGGAGGACGTCATCTTCGCCGGCACGTCCTCGCGGGCGCCGCTGGGCCGCGCCGAGGTCACGCTGACCATCGACAACTCCGACAACGCCCTGCCCATCGAGTACTCCGAGGTGTCGATCACCCGCCGGATGTTCCGCGACGGCGCGGGTGAGTACGAGATCAACGGCAGTAGTTGCCGGCTGATGGATGTGCAGGAACTGCTCAGCGACTCCGGTATCGGCCGTGAGATGCATGTCATCGTGGGGCAGGGCAAGCTCTCCGAGATCCTGGAATCGCGTCCCGAAGACCGTCGCGCCTTCATCGAAGAGGCCGCCGGGGTGCTCAAACACCGCAAGCGCAAAGAGAAGGCGGTCCGCAAGCTCGACTCGATGCAGGCCAATCTGGCCCGGCTCACCGACCTCACCACCGAACTGCGCCGCCAGCTCAAGCCGCTGGGCCGCCAAGCCGAGATGGCGCGCCGCGCCCAGACCATCCAGGCCGATCTGCGAGACGCCCGGCTGCGGCTGGCCGCCGACGATCTGCTCACCCGACAGACCGAGTTCAACGACACCAACCAGGCCGAGACCACGCTGCGCCGCGAGCACGACGCGGTCAACACCCGGCTGGAGGCGGCCACCCTCGAGCTGACCGCCCATGAGTCGGCCGTGGCCGAATTGTCCGAGCGGGCCGACGCGGCCCAACAGACCTGGTTTCGGCTGTCCGCACTGGCCGAACGGGTGAGCGCCACGGTGCGTATCGCCTCCGAACGCACCCAGTTGCTCGACTCCGCGCCGGAGGTGACTCCCGGCCGGGACCCGGAGGCCCTGGAGGCCGAGGCCGATCTGGTCGCCGAGGAGGAACGCCAGCTGCTGGAGGAGCTCGAGGAATCGCGGTACGCACTTGAGGCGGCCCGCGCCGAGCTGGCCGAGCGCGAACGGGTGGCCGCCGAGGCCGAACGGGCGCAGCGCGCCGCGGCCCGCGCCGAGGCCGACCGCCGGGAAGGGCTGGCTCGGCTGTCCGGGCAGGTCGAGACGATGCGGGCCCGCGTCGAATCGACCGATGACGGTATCGCCCGGCTGACCGCGCGCCTCGAGGAGGCGGCCGCCCGGGTCGAGCATGCCCAGGCCGAGTTCGAGTTGGTCCAGGCCAAGGTGGGTGAACTCGACGAGGGCGAGGTCGGCCTGGACGACCAGCACGACCGGTCGGTGACGGCGCTGCGGCTGGCCGATGAGCGGGTCGCGGAGCTGCAGGCGGCCGAGCGGGGCGCCGAACGTCAGATGGTGTCGCTGCAGGCCCGCATCGACGCGCTGTCGGTCGGCCTGGCCCGTAAGGACGGCGCGGCATGGCTCGCTGAAAATCACAGTGATGGTGGTCTTTTCGGCACCGTGGCCAAGTTGATCCGGGTACGGCCCGGGTTCGAGGTGCCGATCGCGACGGTGCTCGGCTCCGCCGCCGACGCGCTGGCGGCGGAGAACCACGGTGCCGCGCGCGCGGCGGTCGCCGCGCTCAAGGAGGCCGACGGCGGCCGGGCCGCGATCGTGCTGGGGGACTGGCCGGTTCGGCCGCGGACCGACACCGGCGCGTTGAACCACGGCGCGCAGTGGGCCATCGACCTGGTGGAGGTCCCGGACCGGCTGCGCGGTGCGATCACTGCGATGCTCGCCGACGTGGCGGTACTGGACGACCTTTCGGCCGCCCTGGATCTCGTTGCCGCGCAACCGCATCTGCGGGCCGTCACCCTCGATGGCGACCTGGTCGGGGCGGGCTGGGTCAGCGGCGGTTCCGACCGCAAGGTGTCCACGCTGGAGATCGCCTCGGAGATCGACAAGGCCCGCGCCGAACTGACCACCGTGGAGCGGCAGAGCGGCGAACTGACGGCGACGCTGGCCGGGGCGAAGCAGGAACAGCAGGCCCGCCAGGACGCCGCCGAGCAGGCGCTGGCCGCACTGAACGAATCCGATGCCGCCATCTCGGCGATCTACGAACAGCTCGGCCGGCTGGGCCAGGAGTCCCGCAACGCCGACGCCGAGTGGCAGCGCCTGATCAAACAGCGCGACGAGTTGGAAGCCACCCGGGACGCGACGGTGGAGGAACTTACCGAGCTCGAAACCCGGCTGCACAACGCCCAACAGGAACCGATGTTCGAGGTCGAGCAGGTGGACCAGCAGGAGCACACCGTGGCCGCCGATGCCGCGCGCTCCACCGAGGTCGAGGCCCGGCTGGCGGTGCGCACGGCCGAGGAAAGGGCGAATGCCGTTCGTGGCCGGGCGGATTCACTGCGCCGGTCGGCGGCTGCCGAGCGGGAGTCACGGGCGCGCGCGCTGCGGGCCAGGGAGGCACGCGAGTACGCGGCGACCGTGGCAGCCGCGGTGGCCGAGTCGGGCCGCCTCGTCGCCGCCCGGCTGGCGGCCACGGTGACCGCGGCATCCCGGGTCCGTGACGAGCTGGCCACCGAGCGTCAGATGCGCGCCGAAGCGCTGAGCCGGGCCCGCACCGAGGTCACCGAGCTCGGTGCCAGGATTACCGCGCTCACCGATTCGCTGCACCGCGACGAGGTCGCCAAAGCGCAAGCGGCCCTTCGGATCGAGCAGCTGGAGCAGCAGGCGCTGGAGCAGTTCGGGCTGGCGGCCGCCGACCTGATCGCCGAGTACGGACCGCAGGTGCCGTTGCCGCCGAGCGAACTGGAGATGGCCGAATACGAGCAGGCCAAGGAACGCGGCGAGCAGGTCACCGCGCCGGCGCCGATGCCGTTCGACCGGCCCACCCAGGAACGCCGGGCGAAGAAAGCCGAGCGTGAGCTGTCCGAGCTGGGCCGGGTCAACCCGCTGGCGTTGGAGGAGTTCGCCGCGCTGGAGGAGCGCTACAACTTCCTGTCCACGCAGTTGGAGGACGTCAAGGCGGCCCGTAAGGACCTGCTGGATGTGATCGAGGACGTCGACGCGCGGATCCTGACGGTGTTCGCCGAGGCCTACGCGGATGTGGAACGCGAGTTCACCCAGGTGTTCGCCTCGCTGTTCCCCGGCGGGGAGGGCCGCCTGCTGCTGACCAATCCGGAGGACATGCTCACCACCGGTATCGAGGTCGAGGCGCGTCCGCCGGGCAAGAAGGTCAAGCGACTGTCGCTGCTGTCCGGTGGTGAGAAGTCGCTGACGGCGGTGGCCATGCTGGTGGCCATCTTCCGGGCCAGGCCGTCACCGTTCTACATCATGGACGAGGTCGAGGCGGCGCTGGACGATGTGAACCTCCGCCGGCTGCTGGGTCTGTTCGAGCAGCTGCGGGAGAAGTCCCAGCTGATCGTCATCACCCACCAGAAGCCGACGATGGAGATCGCCGACGCACTCTACGGCGTGACGATGCAGGGCGACGGCATCACCCAGGTGATCTCACAGCGGATGCGCGGCCAGGAACTGGTCACCACGCCGTAGCGCTCACGCCGGTATCGCGCAGTGCCGAAAGATCGGCCGCGCCGCAGCCGTGCAGGCAGATGCGCAGCTCCGCGATGAAGCGCTGCAGCCAATCCTGCACGGCCGCAGCGGATTCGATCGCCGGCACCAGGAGCGGCCGGGCGATGGCCACCACGTCGGCACCCAGCGCGATGGCCTTGGCGGCGTCCATGCCGGTGCGGATGCCGCCGGAGGCGACCAGAGGCATTCCCGGCAGCGTGCGGCGCACCTCCACGAGAGCCTGGGCGGTGGGGATACCCCATTCGGCCAGTTCCGGATCGTTGATCCGGCCGTAGCGGACGAACTGTTCCACCCGGGCCCATGAGGTGCCGCCGGCGCCGGCCACGTCGACGGCGGCGATCGGGACACCTTCCAGTTGTGCCGCCGCGGCGGCGCCGATCCCGTGGCCGACCTCCTTGAGCAGTACCGGATACCCGATGGACGTGGTGAGTTCGCGTAACCGGTCCACCGACCCGGTGAAATCGGTGTCCCCGTTGCGCTGGACCGCTTCTTGCAGTGGGTTGGTATGCACGGCAAGGGCATTCGCACCGACCTGGCCCAGGGCGGCGGTCAGCTCGGGTAGCACCGCAGGAGTCAGCTGGGCCAGCCCGATATTGCCGACCAGCAGCACGTCGGGGGCCACGTCGCGGACCCGGAACGTCGGCGCCAGGTCGTCGCCGAGCATGATCCGCTGCGAACCGAGCATCATGCCGATTCCCAGCGCCTGGGCGGCCGCGGCCAGGTGGCGGTTGATGGTCCCGGACAGCTCGGCGCCGCCCGTCATCGAACCGATCAAGACCGGTGCCCGCAGTCCGACGCCGAGGAAATCAGTGCTCAGGTCGATCTCGGCGAGGCTGGTCTGGGTGAGCGCGTTGTAGGGCAGACGGTAGCGCTCCAGGCCCGTTCGCACCGTCTGGTACTCGACGGGTTCGGACAGACACACGTCGATATGGCGGCGTTTGCGTATCTGAATGCCGTCACCTGGGCCGGACGACAAGCCGGGGCCGATCGTCATGAGGCCGCCCTGAGACAATGGCGGCGTGTCAGATGCTCTGTGGATCGCACTTGCGGTCATCGCCGTTCTGGTTGTCGCTGCGCTGGTTGTCGGGCTGGTGCGCTACCGGCGCCGGCAGATCACCCTATCGAAGCAGGACACCGCCACCCCGATCGATCGCTCCGGCGGGTACACCGCTGCCTCCGGGATCACCTTTGCCGAGGCCCCTCAGACCTCGACGGGGACCGGCTCGCCGGGGGTGGGCGATGACGCCGCGGTACCCCGCGACGCACCGAAACGCACCATCTCCAATGTGCAGCTGCCCGAGCCGCCGGTCGAGGTGGCCGAACCTGCACCCGTCGCTGCACCCGAGCCCGAGCCCGAGCCCGAGCCCGCCCCGGTCGTCGAGGAGATCGCCCCCGCCCCGGTCGATGGCGGCGCCATTGCGCCGACCCCGGTCGATGGCGGCGCCATTGCGCCGACCGAAGGCCGCCTGGAGCGGCTGCGCGGACGACTGGCGAAATCGCAGAACACGCTCGGGCGCGGTGTGCTCGGCCTGCTCGGCGGCGGCGACCTCGACGAGGAGTCGTGGGAGGAGATCGAGGACACCCTGCTGATCGCCGACCTCGGCCCGGTGGTCACCACCTCCGTGGTTGCGGCACTGCGCGAGAAGATGGCCAGCTCCGGCGCCCGCACCGAGGCGGACGCCCGCGCCGTGCTCAAGGAGGTGTTGGTCGCCGCGCTGCGGCCGGAGTTGGACCGCTCGATCCGGGCCCTGCCGCATGCCGACAAGCCGGCGGTGTTGCTGGTTGTCGGGGTCAACGGGACCGGCAAGACCACGACGGTGGGCAAGCTGGCCCGTGTGCTGGTCGCTGACGGCCGCCGCGTCGTGTTGGGCGCGGCCGACACCTTCCGAGCGGCCGCGGCCGACCAGCTGCAGAGCTGGGCGGTGCGGGTGGGCGCCGAAGTGGTCCGCGGGCCCGAGGGGGCGGACCCGGCCTCGGTGGCCTTCGACGCCGTGGACAAGGGCATCGCGACCGGCGCCGACGTCGTCGTGGTCGATACCGCGGGACGCCTGCACACCAAGACCGGTCTGATGGACGAACTCGGCAAGGTCAAACGCGTGGTCGAGAAGCGCACCAAGGTGGACGAGGTGCTGCTCGTGCTGGACGCGACGATCGGCCAGAACAGCCTGCCGCAGGCCAAGGTTTTCGCCGAGGTCGTCGACATCACCGGTGTGGTGCTGACCAAGCTCGACGGAACCGCGAAGGGCGGCATCGTGTTCCGCGTGCAGCAGGAACTCGGTGTTCCGGTCAAGCTCGTCGGTCTCGGCGAAGGCCCTGACGATCTGGCCCCATTCGAGCCGTCGGCGTTCGTCGACGCACTCCTGGTGTAGGTCATCAGCCGGTAAACCTGCAGCGCGTAACACCGGAGAAACGAAACCGGTCGATCCGTTCACGTGCACGAAACGCCAGCGCGTCGTCGGCGAAACAACTACTCGCCAGAGTTCCCTACCAGGTCAACGGTGCCTAACCGTGGCATGTCGAAGGAGGATGCTGGGAGTGGACGGATTTCCGACGATGGGTATACCGGACACCGGTGATACCGCATGGATGCTGGCCAGTGCCGCACTCGTGTTGCTGATGACGCCAGGTCTGGCGTTCTTCTACGGCGGCATGGTGCGGGCCAAGGGCGTGCTCAACATGATCATGATGAGCATCAGCTCCATGGGCGTGGTGACGGTGTTGTGGGTGCTGTACGGCTACTCGCTTGCCTTCGGCAACGACAAGTTCAACCTGTTCGGAGATCCCACTCAGTACTGGGGACTCAAGAGCCTGATCGGGGGCACCTACCTGCAGCTGCAGCCGGAGGACGCGGCGGTCTCCATCCCGTTGGCCGGCACCATCCCTCAGACGGTGTTCGTGGCTTTCCAGGCGATGTTCGCCATCATCACCGTCGCCCTGATCTCGGGTGCGGTGGCCGACCGCCTCAAGTTCGGCGGGTGGTTGCTGTTCTCGGGGCTGTGGGCCACGTTCGTCTACTTCCCGGTGGCGCACTGGGTCTTCGCGTTCGACGGTGTCACTGCTGAGCACGGTGGCTGGATCGCCAACAAGCTCAAGGCGATCGACTTCGCCGGTGGTACCGCGGTCCACATCAACGCCGGTACGGCAGGTCTGGTGCTGGCGATCATCCTGGGCAAGCGTCTCGGCTGGCCCGGAAGCCCGATGCGGCCGCACAACCTGCCCTTCGTGATGCTGGGCGCCGGCCTGCTGTGGTTCGGCTGGTACGGGTTCAACGCCGGCTCGGCGGTGGGCTCCAACGGCATCGCCGGTGCGACGTTCATCACCACGACCGTGGCCACCGCGGCGGCCATGCTCGGCTGGCTGGTCACCGAGCGTATTCGCGACGGTAAGGCCACCTCGCTGGGTGCGGCTTCGGGCATCGTGGCAGGTCTGGTCGCCATCACCCCGTCCTGCTCCTCGGTGAACGTCCTTGGCGCACTGGCCATCGGTGTGATCGCCGGTGTGGTGTGCGCCCTGGCCGTCGGCCTGAAGTTCAAGTTGGGCTTCGACGATTCGCTCGACGTCGTGGGTGTCCACCTGGTGGGCGGCATCATCGGTACGCTCATGGTGGGTCTGGTCGCCGCACCGGAGGCACCCGCGGCGGTCGCCGGCCTGTTCTACGGCGGAGGCTTCGATCAGCTGATCAAGCAGGCCATCGGGGCCGGCGCGGTTCTTGCGTATTCGGCCATCGGTACGGCTATCTTGGCGTTGATCGTGAAATACACCATTGGCCTGCGTCTGGACAAGGAAGAGGAGGCCTCCGGCATCGACGAGTCCGAGCACGCTGAAAGCGGTTACGACTTCGTAGCTGTCGGAACCGGTTCCGTTCTTGGTCGCCACGGCGCGGAGGGATGAGGAAAATGAAGCTGATTACTGCGATCGTCAAACCGTTCACCCTGGAAGACGTGAAGACCGGTCTCGAGCAGACGGGCATCCTCGGGATGACCGTCAGTGAGGTCCAGGGTTACGGGCGTCAGAAGGGCCACACCGAGGTCTACCGCGGCGCGGAGTATTCCGTGGATTTCGTGCCGAAGGTGCGAGTCGAGGTCGTGGTCGATGACTCCGCCGTCGACAAGGTGGTGGACGTCATCGTTCAGGCCGCCCGCACCGGCAAGATCGGTGACGGCAAGGTGTGGGTCAGCCCCGTCGACACCGTCGTGCGGGTGCGCACCGGTGAGCGGGGAGCCGACGCCCTCTGACCGCGGGCTGAGCTGAGGGGTTCTCTCCCGGCCAATTGCAGTAATTGACCGTTTGTTAGGTATGGCCGGGGGAGGACCGAATGACAGAGCAGACACCAGATCCCGCTGCCGGAGCGTCCCGATGGGAGGCGCCGGCAGCGGGATCGCTGCGTCCGGCAACGGATCTGGCCAAGGCGTCCGAACAACTGCTGACCGCCGGTGGGCGCCAGCTCGATTCGGCTGCGCTACGGGCGGCCCTGCTCGATCTCAACGAATTCTGGCTCACCACCAAGGCCACCGAGATCGGCATCACGGCCACGAGTGGTTTCGCGATCGTCGCGACCGGCGGCCTCGGCCGCGGTGAGCTGTTGCCCTACTCGGATCTGGATCTGACGCTGCTGCATGACAACATGCCCGCCGAGATCGTCAGCCAGGTCGCTGATCTGCTGTGGTACCCGTTGTGGGATGCCAATATTCGTCTCGACCACAGTGTGCGCACCGTGCCGGAGGCGCTCAACGTGGCCGCCGAGGACGTGTCCGCCGGACTGGCGATGCTCGATGCCCGGCACATCGCCGGCGATCAAGAGCTGTCCACCCTGCTGATCGGCGGGGCGCGCCGGCAGTGGCGCACGGGTATCGCCCCTCGATTCGAGGAGTTGGTCGAACACGCCCAGGCCCGCTGGCAGCGCAGCGGACAGATCGCGCACCGTGCCGAACCGGATCTCAAGAACGGCCGCGGCGGCCTACGCGACGTCCAACTGCTCAACGCGCTGGCGATCGCGCAGCTCGCCGACGTGTATCCCAGCCGGATGCTGGCCTCGCCCACCGGCACTTTGGGTGGCGCGCATCTGGCGCTGCTGAATGTGCGCACCGAACTGCACCGCATCTCGCGACGCGGTCGGGACCAGGTGCTGGCCCAGTACGCCGACGAGATCGGCGCCTCGCTGCGCATCGGAGACCGTTTCGATCTGGCCCGGATGCTCTCCGACGCGGCCCGCACCGTCAGCTACTACGTGGACGCCGGTATCCGTACGGCAGGGAATGCCTTGCCGCGGCGTGGGTTCGCCGCGTTGCGCCGACCGGCCCGCCGGCCGCTCGACGAAGGAGTGATCGAGTTCGCCGGCGAGGTGATCCTGGCCCGCGACGCCCGACCGGAACGCGATCCCGGGCTCATTTTGCGGGTCGCGGCCGCCTCCGCCACCACCGGACTGCCCATCGCCGCCTCCACGTTGAGCCGGTTGGCCGGCGCCGCACCGGAACTGCGTACACCGTGGCCGCGTGCGGCGCTGAAGGACCTACTCGTCATGCTGTCGGCCGGCCCCGCCGCGGTGGCCACCGTGGAGGCGTTGGACCGCACCGGTCTGTGGGGCCGGTTGTTCCCCGAATGGGGTGCGGTCCGCGACCTGCCGCCCCGCGATGTGGTGCACATCTGGACCGTCGATCGTCATCTGGTCGAAACCGTCTCACGGGCAAGTGCTTTCACCACCCGCGTGGCTCGGCCGGATCTGCTGGTGCTGGGCGCACTGCTGCACGATATCGGCAAGGGCCGCGGCGGCGACCACAGTGTGATCGGGGCCGACCTGGCCACCCAGGTGGGGACCCGGTTGGGGTTGTGGCCCTCGGATATCGAGGTGCTGTCCAAGATGGTGCGCTACCACCTGCTGCTCCCCGATACCGCCACCCGCCGCGATCTGCAGGATCCCAAGACCATCGATCACGTGGTGAACGCCCTCGGCGGTGATCCCGTGCTGCTGGAGTTGCTCCAGGCGCTGGCCGAAGCCGATTCGCTGGCCACCGGCCCCGGTGTGTGGGGAGACTGGAAGGCTTCGCTGATCGGCGATCTGGTGCGGCGGTGCCGGCTGGTGATGGCCGGTGAGTCGCTGCCGCAGCCCGACCCCATCGATCCGCGTTATCTCGCACTGGCATCGGATGCGGGTGTGCATGTCGACCTCGTCCCGGGCGATGGTGCGCATATCCACAACGTCACGATGATCGCGCCCGATCGCCGGGGACTGCTGTCCAAGGCGGCCGGGGTCCTGGCGCTCAACTCGCTGCGTGTGCACTCGGCGTCGGTCAACAGCCATGAGGGCATGGCGATCAACACGTTTGTGGTGTCACCGCATTTCGGGTCGCCGCCGGCGGCCGGACTGTTGCGTCAGCAGTTCATCCTGGCGCTCGACGACGAACTGGATGTCATCGAATCGCTGGAACACCGTGATCGGGATGCGGCGGGCAACACAAGGGCGGGGGAGGTCGTGTCCGCCGTCCCGGTGAACCAGGTCAGTGCCCCGCCGCGGATCTTGTGGTCGGAGGGTTCCGGTCCGAACGAGTTCATCGTGCAGGTGCGTGCCGCTGACCGGCCCGGCCTGCTGGCCCGCCTGACCGCGGTGATCGAGCGCGACGGGCTGGATATCGCCTGGGCCAAGGTCACCACCCTGGGCTCGGCGGTGGTGGACGTCTTCTGTATCACGGTTCCGGTACTGACCGAGGAGACGGCTGCACTTCGCCGCGAGCTCGAGCGCGACCTGTACGGGGTGCTCCCCGCTCCACCCAAGCCGGTGTCCGAGGCCAGCTAGCCCGTATGCCGGAGATCGGCCCGGGTGAAGCAACTCTCGGCGAGCGCGTCGAGTGATAACGGCAGCACGCGGGCCAGTGCCGCGATGGTGCTGAACGCCGGGGTGGCCAGGCGGCCGGTTTCGATCTTGCGCAGTGTCTCCGGGGAAATGGCTGCGGCTTCGGCGACTTCGGCGAGGGTGCGGTTGCCCCGCGCCTGACGGAGTTGTTCGCCCAGGCGCTTGCCGGCGGCGAGTTGTTCTGCGGTCAGCGGGAGGCGCACCATGCGGTCAGCCTACCTCGGACTCGGTATGAAAATACCGATCACTCGGGTACGGTGGTATTTTCATACCGCTCAGGAGGCATGGCTTTGGTGGAGTTGAAGACGGCACACGAGATCGCGGCGATGCACGTCACCGGGACCTTCATCTTCGAGTTGCTCGATGACCTGGCCGGCCGCGCACGCCCGGGGGTGAACCTGCTCGAGCTCGAGGAGCGAGCCCGGGTGCTGATCGCCGAGCGTGGCGCCCAGTCGTGCTACTGGGATTACGCGCCGTCGTTTGGGCGCGGGCCGTTCCGCAATGTCATCTGCCTGTCGGTCAATGATGCGGTGCTGCATGGGCTTCCGCATGACTACGTGCTCGCCGATGCAGACCTGCTGACCATGGACATCGCGGTCTCCATCGACGGATGGGTGGCAGATTCGGCTCGCAGCATCATCATCGGGACCCCGCGAGCCGAAGATCGGCGCTTGATCGCGGCCACCGAGGAGGCGCTGGCGGCGGGTATCGCGCAGGCGCTGCCCGGGAACCGACTGGGGGACATCTCCGCCGCGATCGGCGAGGTGGCTGCCGACTACGGGTATCTGGTGAACACCGAGTTCGGTGGACACGGCCTGGGTCGGACCATGCACGAGGATCCGCACGTCCCGAACATCGGGCGTCGCGGGCGCGGTCTCACCCTGCGTCCCGGGCTGACGCTGGCACTGGAGCCCTGGTTCGCGGCAGGTACCGACCGGATCGTCTTCGACCCCGACGGCTGGACCCTGCGGTCAGCGGACGGTTCCCGCACGGCGCACAGTGAGCACACCATCGCCGTCACCGACGGCGCTGCGCTGGTGCTCACCTCGCGGCCCTAGCACTGTCTCTCGGTGGGCGCAACGTCGAATCGTGTTGTGCGGGTGGATCTGTGGATGGTTTGTTGGGCTGTGGATAACATCTGATCTTGTCGGTGGTTCGTACTAGTGTTCGAGTCATGGAGGGTGTGGTCGATCTGGAGGCGGTGCTCGACAAGCTGTCGGGCACGGTCTTCGACGATGCCTCGGTCACCGAACTCCTCGACATCCAGACAGCGCTGGAGCAGGTGCATCGGCAGATCCCGGCGATACAGCATCGGGTGATGGCGGCGGTGAAAGCCCAAACCAGCCCGGGTGAGTTGGGGGCGCGGAGTTGGCGGGATGCGCTGGGGATCCGGTTGCGGCTCTCACCGACGGAGGCTGGGCGCCGCCTGGCCGAGGGGGAATTACTGGCCCCACGGCGGACGGTGACCGGTGAGCCGTTGGCGCCGGTGTATCCGGGCACCTCGGCCGCCCAGGCGCGCGGGGAGATCACCGCCGAGCATGTCCGCATCATCACCACAACCATGAAGAAGCTCCCGCCACGGGTGGATGAGCCGACCCGCGCCGATGCCGAGGCCCGCCTGGCCGGGTATGCCAGCGCCCATGATCCGGATACCCTGCGCCGGCTGGCCAAGCATCTGTTGGCGGTGCTGGACCCGGACGGGCCCGACCCGAATGCTGACGAGGACGCCGAGCGGGCCGAGGAGCGCCGGACGTTTGTGCTGGGTCCGCAGGACGAGGACGGCAACAGTGCGTTTCATGGCACCGTGACCGCGCAGGGCCGGGCGTATCTGGAACCGGTGCTGGGCAAGCTCGCCGGACCGGGGATGTGCAATCCCGCCGATGAGTCCCCGTGTACCAAGGGCACGCCGTCGCAGGAGGCGATCGATGCCGATACCCGCACCCGCGGGCAGCGTCAGCATGATGCGTTGATCACCGTCGCCCGTGAGGCGTTGATGTCCGGGGACTTGGGTGAGCACAACGGGTTGCCGGTCACGGTGGTGCTCGGTGCCACCGTCACCGACTTCGACGAGGCGATCGGGCACGCGGTGACCGCGGCCGGCAGCCGGGTGCCGATGCGTGAGGTCATCCGTTTGGCCTCGCATTCCTTGCTGTGCCTGGCGGTGTTCGATGACGTGACCGGGCGGCCCCTGTATTTCGGGCGGACCCGACGCTGCGCCAGTGTGGATCAGCGTCTGGTGCTCACCTACCGCGATCGGGGCTGCACCTTCCCCGGCTGCCGGGTCCCGGCCTATGGCTGCCAAACCCATCACGCGGTGCAGGATTTCGCCCAGGGCGGCCACACCGATATCGACCAACTGGTGCTGGCCTGCGGCCCGCACAACCGCCTGGTCACAGACGACGGCTGGAAAACCGTCCTCACCACCACCGGCACCGTCGAATGGATCCCACCACCACTACTGGACACCGGCCAAGCCCGCACCAACCTCTACCACCACCCCGAACACATCCTGGGTGAGGAGTAGTCGAGTCAGCCGGCGGTGACGGTCACCCAGGTGTTGTTCACCGCGGCCGTCCCGGTGAACGCGTCCACCTGATCGGGATCATGCAGCGCATTGACGTTCGCCCCGGGCAGGGCGCTTGCGTGCCGCCAACCGGTGCCCTGATGACCCCAGCCGTGCGGCACCGCGACGGTGCCGGGCCGGATGTCCTCGCTGATGTCCAGCGGCACTTCGATTTCCCCGATGGCCGACGCGACCCGGACGGTGTCACCCTGGGCAAGTCCGCGGGCCAGCGCGTCCTCGGGGTGCATCAGGACGGTGCACTTGTTGTTCCCGCCGGTCATCGTCGGCACGTTGTGCAGCCACGAGTTGTTGCTGCGCAACTGGCGACGCCCGATGAGCTGCAGATCGTACGTGCGCTCGGCACGGTCGGCGGGCTCGCGCAGGTACGCCGCGGCGGCTTGCACGAACTCTGCCGGCGCCAGCGCGACCTTGCGGTCGCGGGTGGCGATGACCTCACGCAGGCGTGGCTGCAGGGGACCCAGATCCAGTCCGCCCCGGCTGGACCGCAGGTCGTTCATGGTGATCCCGCTGCGGCCCCGCCGGAGCCGACCGTACGGTCCGGTCGCCAGTACCAGGGTGGCGACCCGCATCGGGTTGATCGCGTCGATCAACCGGCTGCGCAGTGCCGCAGGCACCCGCCGCAGCGGGGCCGGCAGCAACTCCAGTGCCAACCTGGTGAGAATCTCCCAGTCCTCCTTGGCGCCTGCCGGCGGGGCGAAGGACCGGTGCTGATACCGGACGTTGTTGCGCACACTGAAAACGGTGGTCAGCAGACTGACGTCCGCGCGTTCCAGCGGCGACACCGGCGGCAGGATGAAATCGGCGTGCCGGCTGGTCTCGGTGACGTACATATCCACTGCCACATAGAGATCCAGTGTCGACATGGCCTCGTCGAGGCGGCCGTTCTGCGGGATCGACGACACCGGGTTACCGGCGTAGGTGATCATCGCCCGGATCTGGCCGTCACCCGGGGTGAGTATTTCGTCGGCCATGGCCACCGCGGGCAATTCGGAACGGAACGACTTGTGCCGTCCTGACCGGTCGGTGAACTTTCCGTGTTTGAGGGGAAGGCGCTTGGCCAGGCGGGGGGCATCGACGATCGGTGTCGAGAACATCGTCCCGCCCGGCCGGTCCAGATTGCCGGTCACCGTGTTGATCACCATGACCAGCCAGCTCACCAGGGTGCCGGTCTCCTGCTGGCAGATACCGATCCGGGCATAGATCGCCGCCGATTCCGCTGCGGCGTGCTCACGCGCGAGGGTGCGGATGGTGTCGGCATCCACCCCGGCCCGCTCGGCGACGGCCTCCGGGGTGGCCGAGGCGACCAGCCGCCCGAGCTCGGCCCAGCCGGTCGCCTGTTCGGCGATCCGGGCGGTATCGCAAAGGTTCTCACCGACAAGGACATTCAGCATGCCCAGCAACAGGAACACGTCCCCGCCGGGGCGCACCGCGACATGCTGATCGGCTAACCGGGCGGTTTCGGTCCGGCGCGGGTCGATCACGACGACCTTCCCGCCGCGGTCGCGCACCGCTTTGATCCGCCGTTTGGCGCCGGGCATGATCGACAACGACCCGTTGGACACCGCCGGGTTCGCGCCGAGGACCACCAGCCGGTGCGTGCGGTCGATATCGGTGATCGGCATCAGCACGTTGGAGCCGAACACCCGCCAGGCTGCGTACTCGTGTGGCATCTGGTCGATCGAGGAGGCCGTGAAGAAATTCGGCGTCCGCAGGGCCATCCGCAGCAGCATCCCGTAACCGGCGCCGGAGCTGTGTGCGGCCGGGTTGCCGAGGTACATGCCCACCGACCGGGGCCCGTGGAGCCGGCGGACCCGGCGCAGCCGGGCACCGATCTCGGCGAACGCCTCATCCCAGCCGATCGGCTCGAACCCGTCGCCCACCCGCCGCATCGGGGTACGCAGTCGGTCCGGATCGTCGTGCAGACCGCCCATCGCCGTGGCCTTCGGGCAGATGTAGCCCTTGGACAACACGTCGTCGGGATTGCCCTCGATGCGGCTGACCTTCCCGTCGGTCACCGTCACGTGGATCCCGCAGTGCGCCTCACACAGGGTGCACTGGCTGAGATGAGTGGTGCTCCTGGCCTCGTGCGACGAGTTGCGGACCTCGGGCAGGGGGACGTCGATCGCTGTCATGGGGCCTCCGGCGACTTGGTCAGCGTGCGCTCGCAGACTAGCGCGGGCACCCCGGGCTGCGGGCGCAGTCCGCGTGAGTTCCTCGCCCCTGCGCGCGACCGTTAGGCTTACCAGGTGTTTGAATCGCTGTCTGACCGGTTGACCGGTGCACTTGCTGGCCTGCGCTCGCGGGGTCGGCTGACCGACGCCGATATCGACGCGACCGCGCGCGAGATCCGGCTGGCCCTGCTCGAGGCTGACGTCTCGCTGCCCGTGGTGCGCGCGTTCGTCGGGCGCATCAAGGATCGCGCCAAGGGCGCGGAGGTGTCCGGCGCCCTCAACCCGGCCCAACAGGTCGTCAAGATCGTCAACGAGGAGCTCGTCGGCATCCTCGGTGGCCAGACCCGCCAGATCGCCTTCGCCAAGACCCCGCCGACCGTCATCATGCTGGCCGGTCTGCAGGGCTCCGGTAAGACCACGCTGGCCGGCAAGCTCGCCAAGTGGCTGAAGGCCAAGGGCCACACCCCGCTGCTGGTGGCCTGCGACCTGCAGCGCCCCGGCGCGGTCCACCAGCTGCAGATCGTCGGTGAGCGCGCCGGCGTCTCGGTGTTCGCGCCGCACCCCGGTGTGTCACCGGACGGGGTTTCGATCGACCAGATGACCACCGGCGACCCGGTGTCGGTGGCGGCCGCGGGCCTGGCCGAGGCCAAGGCCAAGCATTTCGACGTCGTCATCGTTGACACCGCCGGCCGCCTCGGCATCGACGAGGAACTGATGGCCCAGGCCGCTGCCATTCGCGATGCCGTGCAGCCGGACGAGACGTTGTTCGTCCTGGACGCCATGATCGGTCAGGACGCCGTCAGTACCGCCGAGGCCTTCGGGTCCGGCGTCGGCTTCACCGGCGTGGTGCTGACCAAGCTCGACGGTGACGCCCGCGGTGGTGCGGCACTGTCGGTCCGGGAGATCACCGGTGTGCCGATCCTGTTCGCCTCGGCGGGGGAGAAGCTCGAAGACTTCGACGTCTTCCACCCGGACCGGATGGCCAGCCGCATCCTCGGCATGGGTGACGTGCTCACCCTGATCGAGCAGGCCGAGCAGGTCTTCGATCAGCAGAAGGCCGAGGATGCCGCCGCCAAGATCAGCTCCGGGGAGCTGACGCTGGAGGACTTCCTCGAGCAGATGCTGGCCATCCGCAAGATGGGGCCGATCGGCAACCTGCTGGGCATGCTGCCCGGCGCCGGCCAGATGAAGGACGCGCTCGCGGCCGTCGACGACAGTCAGCTCGACCGGGTACAGGCCATCATTCGCGGCATGACACCGGCGGAGCGGTCCGATCCGAAGATCATCAACGCGTCCCGCCGCCTGCGCATCGCCAATGGCTCCGGTGTCAGCGTCTCCGAGGTCAATCAACTCGTGGATCGGTTCTTCGAGGCCCGCAAGATGATGTCGCAGATGGCCGGGCAGATGGGAATGCCGTTCAGCCGCAAGAACTCTCCGCGCAAGGCGGCCAAGGGTAAGAACAAGCAGGCGGGTAAGAAGAAGGGTCGCGGCCCGACGCCGCCGAAGGTCGCCAATCCGCTCGGCGTGGGCGGTCTGCCCGCGGGCTTCCCGGATCTGTCGAATATGCCCAAGGGCCTCGACGAACTGCCACCGGGCCTGGCCGACTTCGACCTGTCCAAGCTGAAGTTCCCGGGCCAGAAGTAACCCATGGTGCTGCACGTTCGCGGCCGGGGCCTGCCCGACGGCGAGGAGGTGCAGTGGTGGATCCACCAGGGTGTGTTGTCGGCGGAACCGATCGCCGGCGCCCACACCGTTTTCGGGGCTGACGGGGCTGGCGGCTGGATCATCCCGGGGCTGGTCGACGCCCATTGCCACGTCGGGCTCAAGCCCGGTGGCGCCACCACATTCGATGAGGCCGTCGAACAGGCCGAGGCCGAGCGTGACGCCGGCGCGCTGCTGCTGCGCGATGCCGGATCCCCGGTGGACACCCGCAGTTTCGACGACCGGGCGGACCTGCCGCGGATCATCCGCGCCGGCCGACACCTGGCCCGGCCGAAGCGCTATATGCCGGGCCTGCCCATCGATATCGAGGATGAGTCGCAGCTGCCCGCCGCCGTCGCCGAACAAGCCCGTTGGGGCGACGGCTGGGTGAAGCTCGTCGGCGACTGGATCGACCGCGGGATCGGCGATCTGGCCCCGCTGTGGTCCGACGACATCCTCGTCGAAGCCATCGCCGCCGCGCACGCCAACGGCGCCCGTGTCACCGCCCACGTGTTCGGCGAGGACGCCTTGCCCGGCCTGATCAATGCGGGCATCGACTGTATCGAGCACGGCACCGGCATCACCGAGGACACCATCGACCTCATGCTGGAGCACGGTACGGCGCTGGTACCCACCTTGATCAACATCGAGAACTTTCCCGGGATCGCCGATGCGGCAGGCAGATACCCGTCCTACGCCACCCATATGCGCGAGCTGTACGCCTCATGCCATCAGCGCGTCGGCGCCGCCCACGAGGCCGGGGTGCCGATCTTCGCCGGTACCGACGCCGGTGGGATGGTGGCGCACGGCCGGATCGGTGACGAGATCGCGGCACTGCGGTCCGTCGGCCTGAGTGCCACCGACGCTCTGGGGGCGGCGTGCTGGGATGCCCGTGCCTGGCTGGGCCGGCCGGTGCTGGAGCACGGCGCGTCCGCGGACCTGTTGTGCTTCGCCGAGGATCCCCGGGTGGCCGGTGTCGGGCATCCGGATGTGGTGATCCTGCGTGGGCGGGTCTACTAGTAGACGTCGCGCACGTAGCGATGGGACTTCACGAGGTCGTTGACGTAGGTGTGCGCGGCGTCGGCGTCCATGCCGCCGCCTCGTGCCACGACCTCGTGCAGGGTGGCGTCGACATCCTTGGCCATCCGGTCGGCGTCGCCGCACACGTAGACGTACGCGCCGTCGGCCAGCCAGCTGAAGAGTTCCTCGGCATTCTCCGACATCCGATGCTGCACATAGACTTTGGCGTCCTGGTCGCGGGAGAACGCCAGGTCGAGCCGGGTCAGCGCGCCCGAGTCCAGGAAGCCGTCCAGTTCCTCGCCGTACAGATAGTCGGTGGCCCGGCGGCGGTCGCCGAAGAACAGCCACGCGCGGCCTGCCGCGGCGGTGGCCTCGCGCTCCTGCAGGAAGGCGCGGAAGGGGGCGATGCCGGTGCCGGGCCCGATCATGATGATCGGCACGTCGGGGGCGGGCAGCCGGAAATTGTGGTTGGGGCGCAGGTGGACGCGGATGCGGTCGGCGCGGTCGGCCAGGAAGGTCGACGCGACGCCGCGGTGATCGCGGCCGGCACCGGGATAGCGCACCGAGGCCACCGTCAGGTGGATGCGCTCGGGGTGGACCAGCGGGCTGGAGGCTATCGAGTAGTCGCGGAATCCCAACGGGCGCAAGGTATCCAAGACGTCCTCGGTCTTGAGTCCGGCGCGCTTGATGAGGTCGAGGACATCTTCTCCGTAGGCGGCCGGACCGGCCACATCCTGCAGCGCGCGTGACGGCGTGCGGATCTCCAGCCGCTCGCTCAGCAGCACACCGAGCGGTTCGTCGTGGTCGGGCACCAGGTGATCAGGTCCCACGCCGAGCTCGGTCAGGATGAGTGCGACCAGCGCCGGGTCGTTGGTGGCATGCACCGCCAGGGAATCGCCGGCCTGGTAGGTGATGCCCGACCCGGCGAGATCCACCTCGTAGTGGCGCACCTCCTTGTCGGATTCGGCGGCGGTGAGCAACCTGTTCACGACCAGCGCCGCCTCGAACTCCTCATGGCGTTCCCGGCCGGGCGCCGGTGCCGCGACGGCCTCGGCGGGTGCGGTGGCGCCACGCTCGGCGGTCAGGATCTTCACCACATCGGCGGTCCACGCCTTGGCCGGCTGTTCGTAGAAACCGTCCACATCCACCCGGTCGACGATTCGGGTCGCCCCCAGCTGCTCCAGCTTCGCGTCGAGCAGCTTGCCTGCGTTGCAGAAGAATTCATACGAGCTGTCGCCGAGCGCCAGGACCGAGAAGCTCAGGTTCTCCAACCGCTCGGTGCTGGATTCGAGCGCCTCCCAGAACAGCGTCGCGCTATCGGGGAAGTCACCCTCGCCGAAGGTCGACACGACCGCGATGAAATGAGTGACCGACTGCAGTTCGGCGACCTCGACCTGGTTCAGTTCGATCGCCTCGGCCTGGATGCCCAGCGGCGCGACCGATTCGGCGAAGGTCATCGCGGCATCCTCGGCATTGCCCATGTCCGTGCCGAAGGCGACGATCATCGATATCTCTGCAGTGCCGGTCAACTCGGTTCCCCTCAATGTGCGTCCGCAAAATTAGGGTCACCTTACTTGATAGGCGGTGCTGCGCGGCGGCCACCTTATGCGGACCGGCTGAAACCCCAGTCGAGCAGATCGATCGCCTGTCCGTACAGATCCCCGTTGCCGTACATCTGTACCACCACCAACCGGCGATCACCCCGCTGGGCGGCGCCGACGTAGGTGTGCTGGGCCAGGTTGGTGTATCCGGTCTTGCCGCCCAGGTCGCCCGGATAGCGCCTCAACAGCTCGTTCTGGTTGGTGAGCACGCGACCGGGGAACTGCGCCGAGGGCTCCCGCATGATCTGTGCGATGAGCGGATAGGTCAGAGCCGCTCGGAAGATCACCGCCAGATCGTGCGGTGTCGTCACCGTCTCCCAACCGGGACCGTCCAGTCCGGAGGGGGAGGAGGCCCTGGTATGCCGGGCGCCGAGCTGTTGTGCCTTGGCGTTCATCCGCGCCACCGCCACCTTTTGGCCGCCCAGCATATCGGCCAGCATGTTCGCCGCGTCGTTGCCGGACACCATCAGCAGCGCCTCCAACAGTTGGCGTGTGGTGTAGGCCTGGCCGGGTTTCAGTCCTACGCAGGAACATTCGACCTTGGTGTGGGAGGCGTTGGCGCGCGCGAAATTGTCCGGCCGCAGGTTGTCCAGTACGACGGTGGCCAGCAGCACCTTGATGGTGCTGGCCGGGGCATAGCTGCCGTAGGGATCCTGGGCGGCCAGCACGGCCCCGGTGTCCAGGTCGGCGAGCAGCCAGGCCTTGGCCGGGCCGTTGGCGAACGCCTGCACGCCGGCGAGTTCGGCGTCCGGGGCCGCATAGGCGACCCCGGCGCTCAGGGCTGTGGTCACGGTGAGCAGCGTCGCCGTCAGGAGTCTTCGCACGCGCGTCGAGATTACGGCGCACAGGACTCGCTCAGCGCGCGGTGAGGTTGCCGTTCTGCATCATCTACAGCGCGCCGACCGAGCTGCCGTGACCTTGGGTGAATCCCCAGTCCAGCAGCGCGGACGCCTGATCCCAATACGTCGGCCCGCCCTCATGGATCAACCCGTGCATCAACACCACCACCAGGCGCCGGCCGTCCCGCTGGGCCGCGCCGACGAACGTCTTTCGGGCCAGGTCGGTGAATCCGGTCTTGCCGCCCAACATGCCGGGATAGCGGGCCAGCATCTCGTCCTGGTTGACCAGCGCCCGGTCACCGGTCTTGCTCGGGAACAGCGCGGTGGGCTGCGCGGTGATCTCGGCGAACACCGGATGCGCCAGCGCGGCGCGGAAGATCGCGGCCAGGTCGTGCGGTGTGGTCCAGACGTCGATTCCCGGGCCGTCGAGTCCGGACGGGCTGCCGGCGGTGGTCCCGGTTGCGCCGACGGACACCGCTTTGGCGTTCATCTTGGCGATCGCGGCATCGCGGCCACCGAGCATGGTGGCCAGGGTGTTGGCGGCATCGTTGCCCGACACCAGCAGGAGCGCCTCCAGCAACTGACGTGTGGTGTAGGTCACCCCGGGCGCCACTCCGGCGCAGTTGCACTCGACCACGGTGTCCACGTCGTTGGCGACGATGGTCGCGTCGAGCGGAAGGTCGTCGAGGACGGTCAACGCCAGCAGCACCTTGATGGTGCTCGCCGGGGCGTACCGGCCGAACTCGTTGCGGGCGGCCAGCACCTCGCCGCTGTCGATATCCGCGACCAGCCAGGCCTCCGCAGGTCCGTCCGGCGCGGGCGCCGCACCGGCGGGGATCTCCAGATCCGCCGAGGCCGACGGCGGCCCCGAGGTCACGACGAGCGCCAGGCAGGTGAGCAGCACGGTCAGGAATCGCCCCATGGGTGCATCAGCCTAGTGCGGAGCACCCAACTGTGATCCAGGTCGCAGGTTTGAAGCCATCCCAGGCGGGTACCCGTGCTCGCGGGCGACGTATCGCGCTAGCACCATGCTCGGTTGCCCCCTGAAAAGGAAGAGGTGGTTCACGCCATGTGCGGCATCGCGGGCGAGATCGCTCGCGGACGGGCAGCAGATATCGGAGCCATCGCGTCGATGGCTGACACCATGGTCCCGCGCGGACCCGACAGCGGCGGATTCTGGGCGAAGGACGCGGTGGCCTTCGGGCACCGGCGCCTGGCGATCATCGACCTGTCCAGCCATGGTCACCAGCCGATGCACGACCCCGAGCTCCACCTGACCGTGGCCTTCAACGGCTGCATCTACAACTACCCGCAACTACGCGATGATCTGATCGCGAAGGGTTACCGCTTCTTCTCGCACAGTGACACCGAGGTGGTGCTCAAGGGCTTCCATGCGTGGGGCGAGGGTGTGGTCGACCGCCTGTACGGGATGTTCGCCTTCGCGGTCACCGACACCGACACCGGCGCGGTGCTGCTGGCGCGGGACCGTCTCGGGGTGAAGCCGCTGTACTGGGCGGATATCCCCGGGCCGACCGGCGCCTTCCGGTTCGCGTCCACGCTGCCCGCGCTGGTGGCCGCAGGCGGAGTGGACACCTCGATCGATCCGGTTGCGCTGCAGCACTATCTGAGCTTTCATTCGGTGGTCCCCGCCCCGCACACGATCCTGCGCGGTGTCCACAAGCTCGCCCCCGGTACCGTGATGCGGATCGATCCGGACGGCCGCCGGGTCGAACGGACCTATTGGTCCCCGGTTTTCGAACGCGTGTCGGAGCGCGCGTCCTGGTCGGAGAACGACTGGGAAGAGGCCGTGCTGGCCTCGCTGCGCACCGCGGTGGAGCGGCGCCTGGTGGCCGATGTGCCGGTGGGTTGCCTGCTGTCGGGCGGACTGGATTCCAGCCTCATCGTCGGGCTGCTGGCCGAGGCGGGACAGCATGGGCTGCAGACCTTCTCGATCGGCTTCGAGGCCGCGGGCGGCGAAGAGGGCGACGAGTTCAAGTACTCCGATGTCATCGCCCGGCACTTCGGGACCGACCATCATCAGATCCGCATCGACACCGCGCGGATGCTCCCCGCGCTGTCGGGGGCGATCGGGGCGATGAGTGAGCCGATGATGAGCCATGACTGCGTGGCGTTCTATCTGCTCTCCCAAGAGGTCAGCAAGCACGTCAAGGTGGTCCAGTCGGGCCAGGGTGCCGACGAGATCTTCGCCGGCTATCACTGGTACCCGCCGATGGCGCACGCCGGCGACGGTGACGTCGAGGGCGCCCTGCAGCGATACCGTACCGCCTTCTTCGACCGCGACCACTCGGGCGTGAACGCGCTGCTGCAACCCCAGTGGCGGCTCGACACGGATGTGGCAGGCGATTTCGTGCGCGCGCAGTTCGCCGCCCCCGGTGCGGCCACCGCGACCGATCGGGCGCTGCGGCTGGACACCACCGTCATGCTGGTCGACGACCCGGTCAAGAGGGTGGACAACATGACCATGGCGTGGGGACTGGAGGGCCGGGTGCCGTTCCTCGACCACGAACTCGTCGAGCTGGCCGCGACCTGTCCGCCGGGCCTGAAGACCGCCCATGACGGCAAGGGTGTGCTGAAAGAGGCTGCGCGCCGGGTCATCCCGGCTGCCGTCATCGACCGGCCCAAGGGTTATTTCCCGGTGCCGGCGCTCAAGCACCTGGCAGGACCCTACCTGGACCTGGTGCGCGACGCGCTGCACAGCGACGCCGCCCGTTCCCGCGGATTGTTCGATGCCGCGGCGGTCGGCGACCTGCTCGCCGACCCGAACGGAAACCTCACTCCGCTGCGCGGAAATCCGTTGTGGCAGATCGGATTGTTGGAGATGTGGCTTGCCGAGCACGTCGACGGAGGCCGCAGCTGACCATGTCGGAGACACGGGATGACGTCGGAGTGGTGCAGGATCTCGGCTGGGGCCGGCTGGTCTTCGGCCAGACGTTCGACGACCCTGCGGAGTTCGGCACCGCGTTGCGGGCCGAGGCCAGCGGCCGCCGCGATATCGGCATGTACCTCGATGCCCCGCACGTCTTCGTGGCCCTGCACCCGCAGGAGTTCTTCATCGACCCCAGCTTCACCTACCGGCTCAATTTCGACGACCGCGGCGAATTCTGGCCGGGTGAGGTGCCCGGGGTCGTGGTGCGCCCCGTCCAATCGCCCGCCGATTGCGCCGCGATCAACGAGATCTACCTACGCTGCCGGATGGTGCCCGCCGATATCGACCTGATGTGGAACAACGTCGAGCACGAGCGGCACATGGTCTATCTGGTGGCCATCGACGAACACACCGGCGCACTGATCGGCACCGTCACCGGTATCGACCATCGGCAACTGTTCGGGGACGCCGAGAACGGCTCAAGCCTGTGGTGCCTGGCGGTGGACCCGTCGGTGTCGCGACCCGGCGTCGGGGGCCTGCTGGTGCGCTCGCTGGTGGAGGAGTTCATCCGACGTGGCCGCGCCCAGATGGATCTGTCGGTGCTGCACGACAACGAGGGCGCGATCGCGCTGTACGAACGGATGGGGTTCCACCGGGTTCCCACGCTGGGCATCAAGCGCAAGAACGCCATCAACGAGAAACTCTTCGCCCCGGTGCAGGAGGAGGAGGGCCTCGCCGAGTTGAACCCGTACGCCCGCATCATCGCCGACGAGGCCATCATGCGGGGGATCCACGTGGAGGTGCTCGACGGTAAGGGCGGCTACCTGCGGCTGACCCACGGCGGTACCAGTGTCGTCACCCGAGAGTCGTTGTCGGAGTTGACCAATGCCGTGGCGATGAGTCGCTGCGACGACAAACGCGTCGCGCGCCGAGTGGTGTCCGAGGCGGGTATCCGGGTGCCGCGGGGCCGGACCGCGACCTTCGACGACGAGGACTACGCCTTCCTGCGCGAGGTGGGATCGGTCGTGGTCAAGCCCGCACGCGGCGAGCAGGGGGCCGGTATCACCGTCGGGGTCACCACACCCGAGGAACTGGACCGGGCGGTGAGCTGGGCTGCCAAGCACTGTCCCGACGTGCTCATCGAAGAACGTTGCGAAGGTGAGGATCTGCGGCTGCTGGTGATCAACGGCAAGGTGATCGCGGCGGCAGTCCGGCGCCCACCGGAGGTGTTGGGCAGCGGTAAGCACACCGTGCGGCAGCTGATCGAGGCGCAGAGCCGCCGGCGAGCGGCGGCCACCCACGGCGAATCCGTGATCCCGGTCGACGAGGTCACCGCCGACACCGTGCGGGACGCGGGCTGGGAGCTCGACGAGGTGCTGCCCGTCAACGAGCGGCTGACCGTGCGGCGCACCGCGAACCTGCACACCGGCGGCACCATCCGTGATGTCACCGACGAAGTGAACCCCACGTTGGCCCGGGTGGCCATCGACGCCGCCGACGCCATCGGCATTCCCGTCACCGGTATCGACCTGATGGTGCCCGCCGTCGACGGTGAGGAATACGTGTTCATCGAAGCCAACGAGCGCCCCGGGCTGGCCAATCATGAACCGCGCCCCACGGCAAAGGCCTTCGTGGATCTACTCTTTCCCCGTACCGCGGCCACACCGTGGGCCTGGCAGCCCGAACCGGTCGATCAGGGCTAGGCCGCCGGGGTTGCCTATGCGACCCCGATTCGAGGATGGGAAGAGGAGACATGAAGTCCGAACGTGCCGCGATGCCGGAGGCGACCCGCGCGTGGATGATCGACACCTTGCTCGGTCTGTTGCAGACGCCGAGCCCGTCGGGGCGTACCGACGCCGTCATGCAGCTGATCGGCGACGTCCTCGACGACCTCGGGGTGCCGTTCACCCTGACCCGCCGCGGCGCGCTCACCGCGGAATTGCCCGGCGAGTCGAAGACCATCGATCGGGCGGTCGTCGTGCACGCCGACACCATCGGCTGCATGGTCCGGGATCTGAAGGACAACGGCCGCCTCGAGCTCATACCGGTGGGAACGTTCTCGGCGCGCTTTGCCACCGGTGCCCGGGTGCGCATCTTCACCGACGATCCCGAGGAGTTCTTCACCGGAACGGTGATGCCGTTGAAGGCCTCCGGGCACGCGTTCGGCGACGAGATCGACACCCAGCTCACGGACTGGCCGAACGTCGAGGTCCGCATCGATCGCAAGGTCGCCACCCGCGCGGACCTGGAGCGGTTGGGCTTCAACGTCGGTGACTTCGTCGCATTGATCGCCGCCCCGGAGCTGACCGCCGACGGTTTCATCGTCTCGCGGCACCTGGACGGCAAGGCCGGAGTGGCGGTCGCGCTGGCCCTGGCCAAGACCGTCGCGGAGGACCGCATCGTGCTGCCGCACAAGACGACGATCATGGTCACCATCACCGAAGAGGTGGGGCACGGCGCGAGCCACGGCCTGCCGCCGGACGTCGCGGAACTGGTGTCGGTCGACAACGCGGTCTGCGCGCCGGGGCAGCACTCCATCGAGGACGGTGTGACCATCCCGATGGCCGACCTGCACGGGCCGTTCGACTACCACCTCACCCGCAAGCTCTGCCGACTGGCCGATGAGCGCCGGATTCCCTACGCGCGCGACGTGTTCCGCTTCTACCGTTCCGACGCCGCGGCGGCCATCGAAGCCGGTGCCAACACCCGGGCCGCGCTGGTCGGTTTCGGGCTGGACGGCAGCCACGGCTGGGAGCGCACCCATCTCGACTCGCTGGAAGCTGTGTACAACCTGCTGTACGCGTGGCTGCAGACCCCGCTGACGTTCGCCAAGTGGGACGCCAAACCGTCGGGCAAGCTGCGCGATTTCCCGTCGTCGAAACAGCCCGCGCCCACCGAGCAGTGGGTGCCGCTCTCGCGCGGCGACCATGCCGAACCGGGGGAGTGGTCCGGCGAGCACTGGCCGCCGGCCGAAGGACCGCAAGCCTGACCTCTACGGGCCACCGCGGTGGTTCAATCGAGACGTGCTGAGCATCGAAGAGATCTCCGACCGCCTGGAAATCCAGGATCTGCTGGTGGCGTACTCGACGGCCATCGACAACCGCCGGTTCGACGACCTGGATCACGTGTTCACCGAGGACGCCTATATCGACTACCGCGCCATGGGCGGGGTGGACGGCCGGTTCCCCGAGGTGAAGGCGTGGCTGGCTCAGGTCCTGCCGAACTTCCCGGCGTACGCGCACATGCTGGGGAACTTCGATATCCGTATCACCGGCGACACCGCCAGTTCGCGGACGCTGTGCTTCAACCCCATGGTTCTCGGAGCCGCCCCGGCGGCGACATCGGGCTCCAGCGGCGAGCAGCAGCAGGTGCTGTTCTGCGGGCTCTGGTACGAGGACGAGTTCGTGCGCACCACCGACGGCTGGCGGATGACCCGGCGCGTCGAGGTGAAGTGCTTCGACCGGGTGGTCTGACGGGGATTTGGGCTGGCTGTGGCCGTTCTGGCACAATGGTCGGCTGTCCGCGTGCGACACGTTAGATGCGCCGCACCCCGGTCACACACGCAAAGGCAAAACCGGATCCCGGCAACCCGCCCGGATCGCCGAATTGCCAGCGTGGCAATCAACAGGAGAAACGCTTCACCATGGCTGTCAAGATCAAACTCGCCCGCTTCGGCAAGATCCGCAACCCCCAGTACCGCATCGCCGTCGCCGACGCGCGCAACCGCCGCGACGGACGCGCCATCGAGGTCATCGGCAAGTACCACCCCAAGGAAGAGCCGAGCCTCATCCAGGTCGATTCCGAGCGCGTGCAGTACTGGCTGAGCGTCGGCGCGCAGCCCACTGAGCCCGTCCTGGCGCTGCTGAAGGTCACCGGTGACTGGCAGAAGTTCAAGGGCCTGCCGGGCGCCGAGGGCACCCTGAAGGTCAAGGAGCCCAAGCCGTCCAAGCTGGACCTGTTCAACGCGGCCCTGGCCGCCGCGGACAACGAGCCCACCGGTGAGGCCACCCAGCTGAAGAAGAAGAAGGCCCCCTCCAAGAAGGAGGAAGCCGCCGAGGCCGCTCCGGCCGAAGTCGCCGCCGAGGCCACCGAGACTGAAGCCCCCGCCGCCGAATGAGCTCTGTAGTCGTCGACGCCGTCGAGCACCTCGTTCGCGGGATCGTCGACAACCCCGATGACGTGCGCGTCGACCTGGTGACCAACCGGCGCGGCCGCACCGTCGAGGTTCATGTGCACCCCGAGGACCTGGGCAAGGTCATCGGCCGTGGTGGCCGCACGGCCACCGCGCTGCGCACCCTGGTCGCCGGTATCGGCGGCCGGGGCATCCGCGTCGACGTGGTCGACACCGACCAGTAGGTCGGGCGGGCACGGAATGGATCTCGTCGTCGGTCGGGTCGTGAAGGCCCACGGCATCAGCGGCGAGGTCGTCGTCGACGTCCGCACCGACGATCCGGACGCCCGGTTCACCCCGGGCGCCCGGTTACGCGGTGTCAAGCGTGGCGGTGCGCAGCGCGAATTCGTGATCGAGGCGGTGCGTGAGCACGGCAACCGGCTGCTGGTGCGGCTGGCCGGGGTCAACGACCGCAACGGCGCCGACGAGGTCCGCGGCACGGTGTTCCTGGTGAACACCGACGATCTACCCCCCATCACCGATCCCGACGAGTTCTACGACCACGAACTCGAAGGGTTGGCCGTGCGGACCGTCGGCGGCGCCGCGGTCGGCACCGTCGCCGAGGTGTTGCACACCGCGGCCGGCGAGTTGCTCTCGGTCACGACCCCCGAGGGCGCCGAGATCCTGGTGCCGTTCGTCGGAGCCATCGTCACGTCGGTGTCGCGGGACGACCAGCTCATCGAGATCGATCCGCCCGACGGATTGCTCAACCTCGAAGATCTCTAGTCGCCATGCGGATCGACGTCATCACGATCTTCCCCGCCTATCTGGAGCCGTTGCGGCAGGCGTTGCCCGGCCGGGCCATCGACGCCGGCATCTACGACGTCGGTGTGCATGATCTGCGCCGGTGGACGCACGATGTGCACCGCTCGGTGGACGATTCCCCGTACGGCGGTGGCCCGGGGATGGTCATGAAGGCGCCCGTCTGGGGTGAGGCGCTCGACGAGATCTGTTCGCCGGAAACACTTCTGGTGATCCCGACGCCGGCCGGGCGGCCGTTCACCCAGGCCGTCGCGCAACGCTGGAGTGCCGAATCGCATCTGGTGTTCGCCTGCGGCCGCTACGAGGGGATCGACCAGCGGGTGGCCGATGACGCCGCCCGCCGGATGCGCGTCGAAGAGGTGTCCATCGGCGACTATGTGCTGGCCGGTGGTGAAGCCGCGGTACTGGTCATGGTGGAGGCCGTGGTGCGGCTGCTCCCCGAGGTGCTCGGCAATCCGCAGTCCCACCTTGAGGATTCGCATTCTGACGGCTTGCTCGAGGGGCCCAGTTACACCCGGCCGGCGGTCTGGCGAGACCTGGAGGTGCCGCCGGTGCTGCTCTCGGGCGATCACGCCAAGATCGCGGCGTGGCGGCACGAGCAGGCACTGGCGCGCACCCGTGACCGTAGGCCGGACCTGCTCGACGAGGTCTAGATATGCCCGCCGGGGAAGATCGTCGCCACCGCCTGGGTGATGGTCTGGCGCGCCTTGGTGGCGTCGGTGGCCTGCATCGAACTGATCGCCATCACGTAGCGCCGGTCCGGGCCGATCACACCGGTGGACAGGTGCATCCAGTCCGCGCCGATGCAGCACATCCACCCTTGTTTCACCGCAACGGGTTCCGCGGGTAACCCCTCCGGGATGCCGAAGCGCTGCGGGTACACCCCGCCGGGCACCATACCGTCGGGGGCGGTGGGTGTGGATTCGGCGAGATTGGACAGGATGATGCTGGCGTCGGCCAGTGGCAGTCCACCGGTGCCGGCCAGCAGCATGTCGTAGTAGCGCACCAGATCGGTCACCGTGCTGGTGGTGTTGTACCAGCGGCCGTTACCCGGCGGCCGCGTCGCCGACAGCCCGTAGCGTGCGACGACCCGGTTGATGATCGCGCTGCCACCACTGCGATTCCAGAAGACCTCGGCGGCGCTGTCATCCGACGAGCGCAACATGACGTCGAGCATCCGGCGGTCGTCGGGGCTGAGAGTGGTCTGGCCCTTGGCCTCTTGCAGCAGCAGATCGTCGGCGATGAACAGCTTCACCACCGAGGCGATCGCCACGGTATCGGCTGCGCCGTTGGTGACCAGCTGGCCGGTATTGCGGTCGAGGATGGCCACGGTGATATCGGCGCCGGATCTGGCGGCTTCCGCGGTGGCCTGTCGGATACGCATGTCCAGCCCGTCGAATGCGGCGGTCGGCTGGTCGGGCGGCGTCTCGGGCAGCGGGGCGGAGTTGCCCAACGGCGCGATGACGGTCAGCTGGGGTGATTCGGGGGGCGGGGGTGGGGTCCCGTAGACCTTGGCCTCGCAGGCCGACACCAGCGCGCCGGTACAGAGCACGGTCGCGGTCACCGTCATGAACTTCGACGGCCGCGCGCGCATAGCTCTCCTCCTTGACGTGGCGTGTCAGTAACCCGGTGAACCGCTGGGTAAACCGAGGTTTTTCGGGCCCGAGCTCGGACCCCCGGATGCCGGTCGTGACGTTTACGTAGCCTAACGGCTGAGTGCCGTTGCCGCGCAGCTACCGACTCCGGGCGTTTCGTGCCCGTATACGGCGATTTCGTCGTATGCGTGCCGTCTGGCACAATTGAGCAGTTGTCTGCGCACGGCCTCGCCTGTGAAGCGTGAAGCCTGCTGCGTGACGCAGAACCCGATACACCCGAAATACCTCGGCTCGACCGCGCCCGGCGTGGTTTGACACGAGCCGCTAACAGCAAGGAAGTGTCACCGATGAACACGCTGGACTTCATCGATCAGGCGTCGCTGCGCGAGGATATCCCGGCCTTTGGCCCCGGCGACACGATCAATGTGCACGTCAAGGTCATCGAGGGCTCCAAGGAGCGCATCCAGGTCTTCAAGGGTGCCGTGATCCGGCGCCAGGGCGGCGGTGCCCGGGAGACCTTCACCGTGCGCAAGGAGAGCTACGGCGTCGGCGTCGAGCGGACCTTCCCGGTGCACTCGCCCAACATCGACCACATCGATGTCGTGACCCGTGGCGACGTGCGTCGCGCCAAGCTGTACTACCTGCGCGAACTGCGCGGCAAGAAGGCGAAGATCAAGGAGAAGCGCTGACGCGCCCTGCCAGGGAACGCGGCATGACGCTGATTACCCTGATGCCGTGACCGACGACAAAAAAGAAGGCACGGCGGAAGACTCCGTCGAGGATGTAACCGAAGACGGCGACGAGCCCAAGCGCAAGGGCGGTGCCCTGCGTGAGGGCGTCATCCTGGTCACCATCGCGCTGGTCATGTACTACGTGGTGCTCACCTTCGTGGCGCGCCCGTACCTGATCCCGTCCGAATCGATGGAGCCCACCCTGCACGGGTGCGCGGGCTGCGTCGGGGACCGGATCATGGTCGACAAGCTGACCTACGACTTCTCCAAGCCCGAGCCCGGCGACGTGGTCGTCTTCAAAGGCCCGTCGAACTGGAATATCGGCTACAAGTCGATCCGGTCGGACAACCCGGTGCTCCGCTTCGTGCAGAACGCGCTGTCCTTCGTCGGTTTCGTGCCCCCGGATGAGAACGACTTGGTCAAACGGGTCATCGCGGTCGGCGGCCAGACCGTCGAATGCCGGGCGGCCACCGGGCTGACCGTCGACGGGAAGAAGCTCAACGAGCCCTACCTGGACCCGACGACGATGATGGCCGACACCGACGTCTATCCCTGCCTGGGCAATGAGTTCGGCCCGGTCAAGGTGCCCGAAGGCCGGTTGTGGGTGATGGGTGACAACCGTACCCATTCGGCCGACTCGCGCGCCCACTGCAGCAATCTGCCGGCCGATGCGCAGAAGGGCCTGTTGTGCACCGGCGACCCGGTGGCGGGCACGGTGCCCGTCGACAACGTCATCGGTAAGGCCCGGTTCATCGCGTGGCCGCCGTCGCGTTGGGGTGGCGTGGACAGCGTGAACCCGCAGACGGCTCCCGCGTCCTAGGAGCTGCGGCGTTGCCGGCGAGCTGGCCCCCGAGGACCGTGATCCGCAGATCCGGCCTGCGCACCCTGGAGTCCGCGCTGTACCGCAGCGGACTCGGCCCGGTGGCGGGTGTGGACGAGGTGGGGCGCGGTGCCTGTGCCGGTCCACTGGTGGTGGCCGCGTGCGTGCTCGGTCCGAACCGGCTTTCCAGTCTGGACGCCCTCGACGATTCGAAGAGGCTCACCGAGGCCGAACGGGAGCGGCTGTTCCCGTTGATCCGCCGGTACGCTGTGGCCTATCACGTGGTGATCATCGGATCGACCGAGGTGGATCGACGCGGGGTGCACATCGCCAATATCGAGGGGATGCGCCGCGCGGTCGCCGGCCTGCCGATGCGTCCCGGTTACGTGCTCTCCGACGGCTTCCGGGTACCCGGCCTGGCGGTTCCGTCGCTGCCGGTGATCGGCGGTGACGCGGCCGCCGCCTGTATCGCCGCGGCGAGCGTGCTGGCCAAGGTCAGCCGCGACCGGATGATGGTCGCCATGGAGGCCGAGCACCCCGGATACGGCTTCGCCGAACACAAGGGCTACAGCACGGCGGCCCATACCGAGGCGTTGGAGCGACTGGGCCCGTGCCGCCAGCACCGGTTCTCGTTCGCCAATATCGCACGCGTTGCGGGATCGGTCGAGGCGACGCGTCCGCAGTTGGATGCAGAAGCGCAGTGCGGAATGATGGAACCCAACCTAGACGAAGGACAGCAGAGCAGATGAGTGCCGAGGATCTCGAGAAGTACGAAACCGAGATGGAGCTCTCGCTGTATCGCGAGTACAAGGACATCGTCGGCCAGTTCAGCTACGTGGTGGAGACCGAGCGCCGGTTCTATCTGGCCAACAGTGTGGAGTTGGTGCCGCGGAACGCCGACGGTGAGGTCTACTTCGAACTGCGGCTCGCCGATGCCTGGGTGTGGGACATGTACCGCCCGGCGCGCTTCGTCAAGCAGGTCAGGGTGATCACCTTCAAGGATGTGAACATCGAAGAGGTGGAGAAGCCCGAACTGCGGCTGCCCGACTAAGCCCGCAGGTGTTCGCCGAAGAAGGTGAACACCCGCGTCCAGGCGTCCGCGGTGGCGGCCTCGTTGTAGCCGAACCCGGTGACCCGCAGCAGCGGCTGCGCGGGCAGTTGGTTGGCGAAGCTGTGCCCGGCTTCGGGGTAGACCTTGATATCGGCGGTGATGTGGTGGGCGTTCACGGTTCGCCTGAGCTTCTCCGGCGCGCCGATGCCCAGTACATCGCGGCGGCCGAAGCTCGCCACGATGGGGCAGGCACCGGACAGCGTGCGGTCCAGGTTGCGTGGCAAGGGTACGCCGTAGAACGGGGCCGAGGCGCCGAATCCCTTGGGGGAGAGGATGAGTGCGAACTGTCCACCCATGCAGAAGCCGGCGATACCGACCGCGCCGGTGCACTCCGGCAGGGCCAGCAGATGGTCGCGCGCGGCCAGGATGTCATCGAGCGAGCGCCCGCGTTGGGTCAGCAGTTCCCGCATGACGCGGGTGATACAGCGGGCTCGGCCGCCCCGTGCGTACAGGTTCGGGGTCAGAGCCAGATACCCGGCATCGGCGATCCGCTGGGAGACCGCCTCGTTGTCCGGCCGGTATCCGAAGGCGTCATGCACGACCACCACCCCCGGCCACGGCCCGGGCCCCGCCGGGGTGCTCAGCAATGCGTCGATGGGACCGGCAGGGGTATCGAGCGTGATCGAGGGCACGGCACCAACGTAACGTGACCGGGGTGACTGACGCACCTGAGGCGCTCCGGCCGTTGGCCGGGGTCCGCATCATCGAGATCTCCAGTTTCGTCGCCGTACCCCTGGCCGGAATGACGCTGGCCCAACTGGGCGCCGAGGTGATCCGGGTGGACCCGGTGGGCGGGGCCGCCGATTACCGGCGCTGGCCGGTGACCGACGACGGTGAGAGCATCTACTGGGCCGGGTTGAACAAGGGCAAGCGGTCGGTCGCGGTGGACATGCGCTCCGAGCAGGGACAGGACCTGGTGGTTCGGCTGATCGCCGAGGCCGGTGTGCTGATCACCAATGTGGCTGGGCGGCAGTGGCATTCGTACGACACCTTGGCGGCGATGCGGCCCGACCTGATCCATGTGGAGATCTCCGGTCGCGCCGACGGCGGCACCGGGGTGGACTACACCGTCAATGCCGGGCTGGGATTTCCGCTGGTGACCGGGCCCGAAGGGCTCGACGTTCCGGTCAATCACGTCCTGCCGGCCTGGGATGTGGCCTGCGGTCTGTACACCGCGCTGGCCGTCACCACGGCGTTGCGGCACCGCGATGCCACCGGACAGGGCCAGCGGGTGTCGATCCCGCTGGAGAACGTCGCGCTGGCCACCGCGGGCAACTTGAGCTTCCTGACCGAGGTGATGATCAACGGCACGGATCGGCCGCGCATCGGCAACTCGATCTACGGCCAGTACGGACAACAGTTCACCAGCGCAGACGGCGCCGCGTTCATGATCGTCGCGTTGACCGGGCGGCATTTCCGGGACCTGGCCGAGGTCACCGGCAACACCAAAGCGGTTGCGGCGCTCGGGGAGTCGCTGGGTGCCGATTTCACCGACGAAGGCCGGCGCTACCGCCACCGCGACGCGCTGACCGGGCTGTTCACCCCGTGGTTCAGCGCGCACACCGCCGAGGAGATCAGCGCCGCGCTGTCGGGCACCTCGATCCTGTGGGAGCGCTACCGCAGCTTCGCCGACGCCGCCGCCGGCCCGTCGGTGACCGACAACCCGCTGTTCACCACCCTGGACCAGCCCCGCATCGGTAGCTACCTGGCGCCGGGGCTGCCGGTGGCCATCGATGGCAGCTACCCGCCCGCGGTGCCGTCACCCGCGCTCGGTGACCACACCGCGCAGGTGCTGGCCGACACGCTGGGGCTCGAGGCGGACGAGGTGGCCCGCCTGACCCAGGCCGGCACGGTGGCATGAGCGCGCTCGCGGCACTGTTCGACCTCACGGAGGCAGGTCATGACGCGTGGACGGGTGTGGCCGGCGGGCCCGAGGGCAAGCGGGCCTTCGGCGGACTGATCGCCGCCCAGAGCCTGGCCGCCGCCTGCCACACCCTCGACGCGGCCTTCCAGCCCACCAACATGCACCTGCAGTTCCTGCGCGGCGGGGATGCCGGCGCGGTGCTCGACCTGCGGGTGGACCGGGTGTACGACGGGCGCACCGCCGCGGCCCGCCGCGTCGAGAGCCGCCAGGGCGGTCGGCTGCTCACCGCCGCGACGGTGTCGTTCACCGTGCCGCTGGCCGGCCCCGAACACGGGGTGCGCACGGTGCTGCCCGCGCAGCCGGACACCTTGGCGCCGACCGGCCCGCCCGGTCCGGCGCCGTCGTTGCCGTTGGAGGAACTCGACATCCGGATCGAGGACGTCGGCTCCGGACCGGATTTCGTCCGGCGGATGTGGTGGCGAGTGACTGCGCCGCTGCCCGATGTGCCGCTGCTGCACACCCTGATCGCCGTGTACATCACCGATCTGTACGGGGTCGACCCGGCCTCACAGGTGCACGGCCACTCCATGAGCGACCGCACGCACCGCACCGGTACCACCGATTCATCGATCTGGCTGCATCAGTCGGTCCGGGCCGACGAGTGGAATCTGTTGGAGTCGTCCTCACCGGCGGCGGCGCGGGGGCGCAGCGTCATCACCGCCAGCCTGGTGCGTGCCGACGGCGTCATCGCCGCGACCCTGGTCCAGGAAGGGCTGTTGGCCGACCGGGATTGACGGACGCGCCTGCGGATCCCGTTGATCAGCTGACTCAACGCCACACCCGCGGCGAGGGAAGCCAGCACACCCAGCAGCCGGTGCTCGCCGAACAACGGGTACACCTGAAAGTGTGTGAGGTAGGTGTAGAGCGACGCTTCGGCAACCACACCCGCGAGCACCGCGAGCGGCGCCGGGCACCGCACGGTCGGCAGCCAGATGAGCAGCGCCAGCCCGGTGAACACGAGGATCTCCCGGCCGGTGTTGCCGAAGTAGCCGTGGATTCCCGCAGCGAGCACTGCGGTGACCGCCAGGCGCTGCCATACCGAGGTGGCCTTCGCCGCCGTCCATCCCGCTGCGAAGAACCAGAATGCCACCATGGTGAACCACCCGTCGCGGCCGGGGAATTCGTAGCGCAGCACCAGCCCGAGCGCCAGAAACGCTGCGGCGCAGGCGAACGGGTACCGGCGTTCGGCGCGGTCGCCCAGCCAGCACAGCGCGGTGAGACCCAGCAGAATCCACACCAGCACTTCGACGAACCACAACCGTCCGGCCGTCATGCTGTCGGAGGGACCGAGAAACTTGTTGGCCAGCAAGAGGTTCGTGGCGTGGTAGTCGTCGGTGACGACCAGTGCGACGGCCACCCAGACGATCGCCGGGACGGCGATCCAGCCGATGGTGTGGCGCAGATGGCGGACCCGGTCGCTGCGCGACACCGGCGTCAGGCAGAACCGGCCGAAGTTGTAGCCCGCCAGACCGAGCAGGATGTGCGCGCCACCCCAGAGTGTGAACAGTTCGGCATGGGATCCGACGATCAAGACGATCGCGAGCGCCCGCAGGGCGATGCTGATTTCCAGCGCGGTGCCGAGCGTAGCCGGCTGCGCAGCCTGTTCCAGGTCGCGCAGCGGGGCCTGCTGCCACTGCGGCGGTAGCCGGCCGAGGACCTTCTGCAGCCGCACCGACACCGCCACATACGTCAGGGAGTTGCCGCCGAGATCGACGAAACTTGCGCCGGGATCGATGCGGTCGGGGTCGAGGTGCAGGACATCGGCGAACACCGCACGGACGGTGGATGTCGCCACCTGCGCCGGGACCAGCGCCCGCACTGCCGGATAGTCCGGTTTACCGGAGGGCAGCACCGGCAGTTTGTCGACCCGGGCCGCGCGCACGGCGGCCGGTGGCACGCCGGTGATGGCGGCCACGGCGTCGCGCACCTGCGCCGGGTCGGCGAGTGCGGCCACCACGAGGGTGTCGGCGTCGTCGGTGCACCACGCGAGGATGCCGCGGTCGCGCAGGGATGCCTCCAAGCGTTGCAGATCTATCCGCAGACCGAACATCTTCACGAACCGGCTGGCCCGGCCCACCACCTCGTACAGGTCGTCGCCGAGGTGCCGGGCCAGATCACCGGTGCGCAGTATGTCGACGGTGCGGCCCAGTGCGAGATCGTCGGCATTGTGCGCGTAGCCGAGCATCACATTCGGTCCGCGGTAGGTCAGTTCGCCGATCTCACCGTCGGGTGCGTCGACCTGCAGCTGGCCGCCCGGGATCGCCCGCCCGATTGCACCCGGTGAGGACAGCGCAAGATGCGGCGGCAGGTAGGCCATCCGCGCGGTGGCCTCGGTGGCGCCGTACATGACGAACAGCTCCCACCCGCGGCGTCGGCCCAGCGTCGCCATCTCACGGATCCGCTGCGGCGCCATCCGGCCACCGGCCTGGGTGATGTAGCGCAGATCCGGCAGGTCCATGGAGTCGAATCCGATCTGCTCCAACAGGTCGAACGTGTAGGGCACCCCGGCGAACGTGGTGGCGCGGTACCGGCGGAACAGCGTCCAGAACTCGTCGTCGGTCACCGACAGGTTGGTCAGCAGCAACGCGGCTCCGCGCAGCAGGTGACTGTGGATGACCGACAGTCCATAGCAATAGGACATCGGCAACGTGGTGGCCGCACAGTCGGTTTCACGGATATCGAGGTAGTCGGCGATGGCTGCGGCATTGGCCAGCAGGTTCTCGGTGGACAACCGCACCAGCTTGGGGGAACCGGTACTGCCCGATGTCGACAGCAGCAGCGCCAACTCCGGGTGCAGGCGGTGCCCCTGTCTTCCGCGATGGTGTACCCCGTCGGCGTCGGCGATGAAGTCGGGCCGGTAGCACTCGACGAGGGCCCGGTGATCGCGCCCGGCCGGAACCGGAAGCGGGACGTGCCCGGCCGCGAGCGCGCCCAGATAGTGCACCAGCGTGGTGATGTCGTTGCGCACCTCGATCAGCGCGATACCGCGATCACCCGTGAATTGCGCTGCGGCACTGGATACCTGGACCGCGAGTTGGCGGTAGGTCAGCGTCCTGTCAGCGCAGTGCACTGCCGGGCGCTCGCCGAGGGACGCCAGGTGGTCGATCAGCGGCCTCACCGGAAAACCAGGCCGCTTCCGATGATGTCGATGCACACCTTGGCATGGACCGGCGGCGGGTCGATGCTGTGCTGGCGGACGGTGAAGGCAGGGGTATCCCCGCCGGGGTCGATCGTCAGCAGCACCTCGTGTCCGAGGAACTCGCTGGCGACGACGGTGCCGAGACCGGCGCCGCCGTGAGAGTCGGCGGTCACGGTCGCGCGCAGCTGTTCGGGCCGAAGCATCAGGGTGCCCGGGCCGTCGTCCGCCGTAACGGGGACCCGGCCCAGTGCGCTCTCGGCGCTACCGGAGCGCACCGTGCAGGGCAGCAGGACGCAGTCGCCGAGGAATTCGGCGGTGAACTGATCCGCAGGATTGCGGTAAACCTGTTGCGGGGTACCGACACTGGTGAACCGGCCGTCGCGCATCACCGCGACCTGATCGGCGATCGAGAGCGCCTCGGCCTGGTCGTGGGTGACGAGCAGAGTGGTGACACCCGCGTCGAGCAGCACCTGGGTGACCGCCTTTCGGGTGGCGGCTCGCAGGCCGGTGTCCAGCGCGGAGAACGGTTCGTCGAGCAGCATGAGCGCCGGTCGCCGAGCCAGCGCGCGGGCCAGCGCGACCCGCTGCTGCTGGCCGCCGGACAATTCGTGGGGGCGGCGGGCGGCGAACGACTGGTCCAGCGACACCGTCTCCAGCAGTCGTGCCACCTGCTCGCGAATGGCTTTCCTGCCCAGCCGGCCGTGCAGGCCGTAGGCGATGTTCGCGCCCACGTTCAGATGAGGGAACAGGGCGCCGTCCTGGGCGACGTACCCGACGGCTCGTCGGTGCGCGGCGACGCAGCGGCCGGGACCGGCCACTTGTGTGCCGTCGATCTCGACGGTCCCCGCGTCGGGATTCTCGAACCCGGCGACCAGTCGCAGCAGGGTGGTCTTTCCGCAGCCGGATGCGCCGACCACCGCTGTGATACTGCCGGGCGTCAGTGTGAGGTTCACCGAATCCAGTACCCGTGCGGCGCCGAACGATTTCGAAAGTGACGTGACGTCAAGGGTGTTCATGCGGTCGCCACCTTCGTCGACTGGTTGAACAGCAGCACGGTCACCGGGATGGAGAGCAGGACGAGCACCGTCGCGTAGGGCGCGGCGGCGGCATAATCCAGCTCGCTGGACAGTGACCAGAACCGCATGGCCAGCGTTCTGGTTCCGGTCGGGGCGAGCAGCAGGGTGGCGGTCAGTTCAGTGGCGACGGCCACGAACACCAGGCACATCCCGGCGGCCGCGGCGGGAGCGGTCAATCGCAACGTGACGTGGAAGAAGGTGTGCGCGGGGGATCGACCCAGCGACAGCGATGCCTCCTCCAGTGCGGGCGGGATCTGGGCCAGGCCGGACCGCAGATTCACCAACGCGCGGGGCAGGAACATCAACAGGTAGGCGCACAGCACCAGGGCGGTCGTCTGATACAGCCCGGGAGCGAACCGGATCGCGACCGTCACCAAGGCCAGTGCGGTGACGATGCCCGGCATCGCGCTGGTGATGAAGTTGGCGCCCTCCACGGTGCGGGCGAGGGGACCGCTGAACCGAACGGCCAGCCAGGCGAACGGAAATGCCAGCACCGTGGCCAATATCGCGGCCCCCGCTGCCAGCAGCGTCGTCTGCAGCAGGGCGGTGCCGAGATCGCTGAGCGACCACACCGCGGTGCCGCCGATGAGCAACCAGCGCGTCAACGTCCACACCGGCACTCCGAGCGCCAGAGCAGTGAGCGCGGCGAGCCCGGCCGTCGCCGCCGGCCCGAAGGTGCGCAACGGAATCGGGGTGAGTATGCGGGGGGCACCCGAGCCGATCCTGGCGAAACGGGCCTTGCCGCGCAGCGCGCTCTCGGCCAGCAGCAGCACCAGGCACAGCGTCACCAGTATCCCCGCCAGGGTTGCGCCCGCGACGCCGTCGAAGGTCGCCTGGAACTGTTCGAAGATCGCCGTGGTGAAGGTGGCGAACCGCAGCATGGCGAAGGCACCGTACTCGGCAAGCAGATGCACCCCGATCAGCAGGCCGCCACCCAGCACGGCCAACCGCAGTTGCGGCAGCACCACCCGGAAGAACACCCCGACCGGGCTGGATCCCAGAGCGCGGGCGGATTCCTCGATGGCCGGGTCGAGCCGGCGCAGCGTGGCCGCGGCGGGCAGATAGACGAAAGGGAAGTAGGACAGTGCCGAGACCAGCACCCCGGCGCCGAATCCGTGCAGTTGCGGCCAGACGCTCACCCAGGCGTAACTGTTGATGAAGGCCGGCACGGCCAGCGGGGCCACCAGCAGTGGGCGCCACACCGCCCGGCCGGGCACATCGGTGCGTTCCACCAACCAGGCCGCGGCCACCCCGAGGGCAACGCAGATCGGCACCGTCACCACGACCAGCCCGACGGTGTTGACGAGTAGTTCCCCGACGCGGGGACGGACCACCAACGCGTACACCCGGGCGGGCCCGGTGGAGACAATCGCCCAGGCGACGTAGCCCAGCGGGATGAACGTCAACGCCACCAGCAGCGCGACAGTCCCGCTCAACAGCGGTCCGGCTCCGGTGCGGGTGGTGCGCGGGGCCTGGGTGGTGACCACCTACAGGAGGCCGGCGCTGGTCATGAGGTCGGTCACCTTGGTGGCGTTCAGATCAGAGGGATCCACCCGGGGGGCCTGCAGGGTGTCCAGCGCGGGCAGGGCGGGGTTGGCCGGGACGCCGCTCGCCACCGGGTATTCGAATGAGGTGCCCTTCTCCAGGACCTCCTGACCGGCCTTGCCGGTGATGAACCGCAGGAACTGCTGGGCCTGGTCTTTCTTCTTGCTCGAATTGAGGACGCCGCCGCCGGAGATGCTGATGAACGCACCGGGGTCCTGGTTGCGGAAGTAGTGCAGTGCGGTGTTGGCGCTGATGTCCTTGGTCTTGGCCTGGTCCCGGAACCAGTAATAGTGGTAGATGATGCCGCCGTCGACCTGACCGTCGTTGACCGCGCGCAGGGTGGCGATGTTGTCCTGGAAGATGGTCGCGTTGGTCTTCATCCCGGCCAGCCAGGCCGCGGTGGCTTTTTCTCCGGTGAGGGCGAGCATGGCCGCGACGATGGCTTGGAAGTCCGCCTTGGCGGGTGGCGCGCCCCACCGTCCCTTCCACTGCGGAGACTGCAGCTCCATGATCGACTTCGGCAGCTGATTCTCCTGCAGTCTCGCCTTGTTGTAGACGAATACCGTTGTGCGCGCAGCGACGCCGGTCCACTTGTTCGACGCCGGGCGGTATTGCGCGGGCACCTGCTGCTGGACGGCCGCATCGACGTCGGCGAAGAGTCCGGCCTTCTCGACCGCGGCCATCGCCGGTGAGTTCTCGGTGAGGAATACGTCTGCCGGAGACGCAGCTCCTTCGGCGATGATCTGGTTACCCAGTTCGGTGTCACCGCCCTGCCGGTAGGTGACCTTGATCCCGGTCTCCTTGGTGAACGCCTCGATCCATTCCTTGGCCAGCGACTCGTGCTGAGCGTTGTAGATCAGCAGTTCGTCGTTGGGCGTGCCCGACGAGCAGGCAGTCGCGGCGGCGACGAGCGCAAGGACCGCGAGCAAGGCGGTGAATCGACCCCATCGGGCACGCATCAAGGATCCTCTCCTAAGTTGAGGCTGCCCTTAGTAACATACCGGTGCCGGTACGGATACTCCTCGGCGCCCTCAACTTCGATTCGGAGTCACTGTCCGTGGCGTGATCCCGGGTGCTCAGGCCTCGCTGGATTCAGCCTTGTATCGCAGGCCACTTCGTGGCTCAACCCAGTCGACGAATGGACATGCGGGATGGCCGGTATCGCAGGTGTGGACGAAATAGTCGAACTGCCCGTAGCCCGGAGGCCGGTCCCGGGCCAGCCGCGGGGGCAGCGGCAGGCGATACAGTCGAGCGCCGCTGACATCGGTGTCGACCAATTGTGCACCAGACCCGTTGATGAGTTGCTCAAAAGTGAGGTAGCGCAACGCGATCGACCGTTGATCCGCGTTCTGGAGAGCGGCGACGGCCTCGATGGTCATCTCACGGTCGACGATCCGCCGGTAGACCGATTCACCGAATTCAGTGCCGCGCAGATAGTAGATACCGGATCCGTCAGACCATTCGATGGCCGGGCGGCCGGTATCGTCGTGCAGCACACCGGCACTGCCGTCGGCGTAGCGGACCGTCGGCATCGGCACCAGAAGCACTTCCCGGTGAATCGGGACGATCCAGCCCAGATCGAGGTCCCGGGCGCGGCGCATCGACTGCGAGAACCGGGCCCACCTGCTCACGGACACCACGCTGATCGGTGGCAGCCACCGGGCATCGGGCATGGCAGCAACGAAGCGGCTGTAGAGGATGTCCCGCAGATCATTCGGCACGATGGCACCGGGGGCAGCGCCGGTATCGTCATTTCCCGACCAGCGTGCGATCCGGGACCATCGCCTGTCCGGCCCGATCAGGGACGCGATCCGCAGCGCCCGGTCCAATTGCGGGATGACCGAGTACTTGGTGCCCAGGTACACATCCCGCGAGATGCAGAACTCGGTCACCAGATCCAGGGCCGCATCAGCATCGAACGAGCCGCCGCCGGGTGAACGCCTGGTGGGGAGGTCGAGGTCGACGTAGGACTCCATATCGAAAGTCATGGGCGCAACGTAGCGCGGCGGTCCGACAAGTCCCGGGACACGCGGGCCGCTCCGCGCAAAGGGTGCGGGGTTGCCCGGCGAATCCATAGGATCGAGCGATGAAGCCGATTGCCCTCCTCCTGTTCAGCGCGTCTGCCGTTTTCGCCAGCGTCACGGCCCCGACCGCGGCCGCGGCCGACCCGTGTTCGGCGAGCGGTCTGGCCAGCACCGCCAGCGGCGTGCTCGCGCAAGCGGGGAGCTACCTCGATGCGCATCCCGGCGCCAATGACGTCCTGACCGCCGCAGGCAATCAGGAGACCGGTGATGCGTCCGCGGCGATCAGGGGCTACTTCACCGGACACCCCGGCGAGTTCCTGGACCTGCAGAACATCGCTCGCCCGCTGACCTCGCTGCGCAGCCAGTGCGGTGTCTCGGTGTCGCCGGGCAAGTTGGCGGCGCTGTTTGATGCGCTGGCCTGACGGCCAGACGGGCGTTCGACGCGCTGGCCTGACGGCCAGACGGGCGTTCGACGCGCTGGCCTGAAACCGAGTACCCGCCTACTCAGCTTCCTAGAAGCCGGCCACCCTAACGTGGTCGGGATGACCACGTGGGTGATCGCGATCGACATGGCAGCGGACGGCCCACTGGGTGAACAGCACGACATGGTGCTCGCGTCGGTGCAGCCGTTCCTGGAGTCCTTACCGCGACGAGCTGCCGGCCGTGCCGGCAATGTGCTCGCTTCGGAACTGCTGAGCTCCACGGGTATCCGGGAAACGAACAGATACCTGCTGCTGGTGGACGTGGACAAACCGTCACCGCGGTCATTGCGCATGCTGGCCGAGGAGCTGACCACGGTGCTCCCGGCCGGGACGAACGTCTCGGCGCTGGGTGAGTTCGCCTCCGTCGCCCGGGCGTCGACATCGCAGTTACTCGCCTGGTAACCGGCTGGTTTCGGCTGGCGCCTGTGGATGAATCGGTGACTGTGGATAACTAGCTGTTGTGGGTGCCGGCGTGGGCGTTGTTGTCGGTTGTGCGGTCGATCCTGGGGTTCATGGAGACATGGAGTCGCGCCGAGATCGGTGCGTTGGGGGAGCGGTTGGCGGTGGCGCACCTGGAGGCCTTGGGTTTGCGGGTGCTGGAACGTAATTGGCGGTGCCGTTACGGCGAGTTGGATGTGATCGCGGCGGATGGTTCCACGGTGGTGTTCGTGGAGGTCAAGACGCGGACCAGTGATGCTTTCGGTGGGGTGGCGCAGGCGGTGACGCCGGCCAAGGTGCGCCGGTTGCGGCGGTTGGCCGGGGTGTGGTTGGCGCAGCAGCGGGGCAGTTGGGCCGGCGTGCGCATCGATGTGGTGGGGGTGCGGATCGGGCGGACCCGGGTGCCGGAGTTGGCGCATGTGCGGGGAGTCGGCTGATGGCGCTGGGGAGGGCGTTTTCGGTGGCGATCCGTGGGGTGGCGGGGGTGATCGTGGAGATCGAGGCGGATATCACCTCGGGTCTGCCGGGGGTGCATCTGGTGGGTTTGGGGGATGCGGCGTTGCAGGAGTCGCGGGATCGGGTGCGTGCGGCGATCACCAATTGTGGCAATACCTGGCCGATGTCGCGGTTGACGTTGGCGTTGTCGCCGGCGACGTTGCCCAAGAACGGTTCGGCGTACGACTTGGCGTTGGCGGCTGCGGTGTTGTCCGCGCACGGGAAGAAGGACTGGCCGCGGCTGGAAAAGTCTTTGCTGCTGGGGGAATTGGCGCTCGATGGTCGGGTGCGGCCGGTGACCGGGATTCTGCCGGCGGTGTGGGCGGGCAAGAACGAGGGGTGGCCGGTGGTGGTGGTGCCTGAGGAGAATCTCGCCGAGGCCAGCCTGGTGGATGGTATCGAGGTGTGGGGTGTGCGCACGTTGGGTCAGTTGCAGGCGTGGTTGGCGGGCAAGGGTGGGTTGGCCGGTCGTCTGGAGACGGTGGCGCCTGCGCCGGCGGTGGTGGCTGATCTTGCGGATGTGGTGGGGCAGACCCAGGCCCGGTATGCGGTCGAGGTGGCTGCCGCCGGTGCGCATCATCTGTTTTTGTCGGGTCCGCCGGGGATCGGTAAAACGATGTTGGCGCAACGGCTTCCGGGTTTGTTGCCGCCGTTGACGGAGCAGGAGGCGTTGGAGGTGACGGCGATTCATTCGGTGGCCGGGTTGCTGACCGGGGCAACGCCGTTGATCACCGAGCCGCCGTTCATCGCGCCGCATCATACTTCCAGTGTGGCGGCCATGGTCGGTGGTGGTTCGGGTATGGCCCGCCCGGGTGCGGTCAGCCGGGCACACCGCGGCGTGCTGTTCCTCGACGAGTGCGCCGAAATCGGTACCAGCGTGCTGGAAGCCATGCGGACGCCCCTGGAGGACGGCGAGATCCGGCTGGCCCGCCGCGACGGGGTCGCGAAATACCCGGCGCGGTTCCAGCTCATTCTCGCGGCCAACGAATGTCCTTGTGCACCGGCCAATCCCCGCGATTGTGTGTGCCCGGCCGCGGTGAAGCGGCGCTACCTGGGCAAGCTGTCCGGCCCGTTGATGGACCGGGTCGATCTGCGCGTCAAGATGCATCAGGTGCGCGGCGGGGCATTCGGCGACCAGGTCCCCGAACCCACCGCGGTGGTCCGGGAACGGGTGGCCAACGCCCGGGCCGCCGCGGCGCACCGATGGCAGGCCGTCGGGGTGCGGACGAACGCAGAGGTGCCCGGGCCGATCCTGCGGCGCGCGTTCCGGCTCAGCCGCGAGGCCATGGCACCGCTGCGCACGGCGCTCGATCGCGGCACGTTGAGCGTCCGCGGAGTCGACCGAACCTTGCGGGTCGCATGGTCCATCGCCGATCTGGCGGGCAAGGAATCTCCGACGGTGGTGGACGTGGGCACGGCGCTGAGCTTCCGCGATGAGGTGGTCAACGATGGCCGATGACCAGACCCGGCGGGCGTGGGCCTATCTGTCCCGCGTGACCGAACCACCCTGTCCCGCACTGACCGAGTACGTCGGCGTGCACGGTCCGGTCGAGGCGGCCGCGAGGATACGGTCGGGCACGGAGCCGCCGTCGTTGACCGATGCGGTGGCGGGGCGCCGGGATATCGACCGCTCGGCAGACGATCTGGCGCTGCTCGATCGTCGCGGCGGCCGGCTGATCACGCCGGACGATGACGAGTGGCCGTACCTGTCGTTCGCCGCGTTCGGGGCCGAAGACGTCAGGAAGAAACAGGACGGGCGGGTGCCGATGGTGCTGTGGGCGATCGGGCCCGCGCGCCTGGACGATATCGCCGACCGCGCCGCGGCCATCGTCGGCACCCGGGCGGCCACCGCCTACGGCGAACACATGGCGGCGACCCTGGCGGACGGGCTCGTCGAACACGATGTGGCGGTGGTCTCGGGCGGCGCCTACGGGATCGACGGCGCGGCACATCGGGCGGCGCTGGCCGCCGAGGGCTGCACGGTGGCCGTGCTGGCCGGCGGTATCGATGTGCCGTATCCGAGCGGTCATTCGGCTCTGCTGCACCGGATTTCACAGACCGGATTGCTGCTCACCGAGTACCCACCCGGCGTGCGTCCGGCCCGGTTCCGCTTCCTGGCCCGCAATCGTCTGGTGGCCGCGCTCGGGCGCGCCACCGTCGTGGTGGAAGCCGGGCTGCGCAGCGGCGCGGCCAACACCGCCTCGTGGGCCGCGGCGATGGGACGAGTGGTGTGCGCCGTGCCCGGACCCGTGACGTCCTCCGCGTCAGCGGGGTGTCATGTGCTGCTGCGGGGCACGGCGCTGCTGGTGGACCGGCCCGACGAACTGGTCGAGATCGTGGGCAAGGCCGGGGAGTTTGCCGACGAGCCCGAACATCCGGTCGCAGCACTGGACGGGCTGTCCCGGCCCGAGCGGCTGGTGTACGAGGCGCTGCCGGCGCGGGGTTATCGCAGCCTCGAGGAGATCGCGGTCGATGCTGCCCTTCCCGCGGAGTCGGTCCTCGGGCCATTGGCGCTGCTCGAGGTGTCGGGCTTGGTGCAGCGAAAGGAGGGCAGGTGGCGGATCGTGTCGCGGTCCACGTCGGCGTAGCCGACCGCCGCCGACCGGCCACTCGTACAGTGGTGCGGAGATCGTCTAACAGAACGGGGAGGCACTGTGGCGGGACGTCCGGTCCATACCTTCGAGGTGATCAGCTCCACGCAGCTGACTCCGCACATGATCCGGCTGGTGCTCGGTGGCTCCGGGGCGGGGCAGGGTTTTGACACCTTCACCCCCAGCGCGTTCACCGATTCCTATGTCAAGTTCGTCATCGTGCCCGACGGTGCCGATGTAAGCGGGCTCCCGCGACCACTCACCCTGGACAGTTTCAACGAGCTGCCCGAGGATCAGCGACCCACGGTGCGCACCTACACCGTCCGCCGTGTCGATACCGAAAAGCGCCAGATCACAGTCGATTTCGTGGTGCACGGCGAGCAGGGGGTGGCCGGCCCGTGGGCCGCGAAGGTCCAACCCGGCCAGCCGGCCTACCTGATGGGCCCCAGCGGGGCCTACGCGCCGGATCCCGCCGCGGACTGGCACCTGCTGGCCGGCGACGAAGCCGGACTGCCGGCGATCAGCGCCGCACTGAACGCCCTGCCCCCGACCGCGGTCGGGCAGGCCTTCATCGAGGTGGCCGGACCCGAGGACGAGCTGGAGCTGACCGCCCCGGCGGGTGTCGCGGTGCACTGGATCCACCGCGGCGGCCGTGCCGATCAGGTGCCCGACTCGGTCGCCGGTGACCACGCGCCGCTCATCGCGGCGGTGCGCGCCGCCGAATGGCTGCCCGGTCAGGTGCAGGTCTTCGTGCACGGCGAGGCGCAGACCGTCATGCACAATCTGCGGCCCTATCTGCGCAAAGAGCGCGGTGTCGAGGCCAAATGGGCGTCCATCTCCGGGTACTGGCGGCGCGGGCGGACCGAGGAGACCTTCCGGCAGTGGAAAGCGGAGCTGGCGAAAGTCGAAGCGAGCCAGTCAGACTGACCCCATGGCATTCGGCGACTATCAGCTCGAGATCTACTTCCAGGGCCTTTCCGGGGTCGTGCCCACCCTGCCGATCGGCTACGCCGAACTGGAGGCCAGGGCCGAGAAGGCGATGTCCCCGTCGCTGTGGTCGTATGTGGCCGGGGGTGCCGGCGACGAACGCACCCAGCGGGTCAACGTCACCGCGTTCGAGAACTGGGGCCTGATCCCGCGGATGTGCGTCGGCGCCACCGAACGCGACCTGACGGTGGACCTGTTCGGGCTGACCCTGCCGTCGCCGCTGTTCATGGCGCCCATCGGGGTGATCGGGCTGTGCGCCCAGGACGGTCACGGCGATATCGCCTCGGCCCGCGCGGCCGCCAGGACCGGCGTCCCGATGGTGGTCTCCACGCTGACCGCCGATCCGCTGGAGGCCGTCGCCGCCGAATTCGGTGAGACCCCGGGTTTCTTCCAGCTCTACACCCCGAAAGACCGTGAGCTGGCGGCGAGTTTCGTGGCCCGCGCCGAGGCCGCCGGGTTCAAGGGCATCATCGTCACGCTCGACACCTGGGTGCCCGGCTGGCGGCCGCGCGACCTGAGCACCTCGAACTTCCCGCAGTTGCGCGGGCACTGCCTGACCAACTACACCAGCGACCCGGTGTTCCGGGCCGGGCTCGCGCAGCCGCCGGAGGAGAACCCACAGGGCGCGATCCTGAGCTGGATCCAGAACTTCGGCCAGTGCGTCACCTGGGACGACCTGGCCTGGCTCCGGACCCTGACGACGTTGCCGCTGCTGGTCAAGGGGATCTGCCATCCCGATGACGTGCGCCGCGCCCGCGACGCCGGGGTCGACGGCATCTACTGCTCCAACCACGGAGGCCGCCAGGCCAACGGCGGCCTGCCCGCCATCGACTGCCTGCCCGACGTGGTGGCCGCCGCCGACGGGCTGCCGGTGCTGTTCGACTCCGGAGTGCGCAGCGGTGCCGACATCGTCAAGGCGCTCGCGCTGGGCGCCACCGCGGTCGGCGTCGGGCGGCCGTACGCCTACGGGCTGGCGCTCGGCGGCGTCGACGGGGTGGTGCACGTCTTGCGATCCCTGCTCGCCGAGGCCGACCTGATCATGGCGATCGACGGTTACCGGTCACTGGCGGATCTCACCCCGGACACGCTGCGGCGCGTCACCTAGACAGGGCCCGTGCGGCTGAGCACGGTGGGGGAGTGCAGATCGGGCCCCTTCTGGAGGAATTCGACGAATTCCTGGAGCTTCAGCGTGGCCGCTCCGCGCACACCCGCCGGGCCTACCTCGGTGACCTGCGGTCACTGTTCGAATTCACCGGCGGCGGATTGGACAGCCTGAACCTGATCACGCTGCGCTCCTGGCTGGCCGCGCAGGCCGGTGCGGGGGCGGCGCGCACCACGCTGGCCCGGCGCACCTCGGCGGTCAAGACGTTCACCGCGTGGGCGTGCCACCGGGGTCTGCTGCGCACCGACCCGGCGGCCCGGCTGCAGACCCCCAAAGCGCACCGCACCCTGCCCGCGGTGCTGCGCCAGGACCAGGCGATCGACGCGCTGGAGGCGCTCAACTCCGGTGCGCAGCAAGGAGATCCGCTCGCGCTGCGGGACCGGCTCATCGTCGAGCTGCTCTACGCCACCGGTATCCGGGTCAGCGAGCTGTGCGGGCTGGACATCGACGATGTCGACACGTCGCGGCGGGTGCTGCGGGTGCTGGGCAAGGGCAACAAACAACGCTCGGTGCCGTTCGGGCAGCCGGCCGCGGTGGCCCTGCAGGCCTGGCTCACCGACGGTCGGCCCGCGCTGGCCACCGAGAAGTCCGGGCCGGCCCTGCTCCTCGGTGCCCGCGGCGGCCGGGTCGACCAGCGTCAGGTCCGCACCGTCGTGCACGACACCATGACCGCGGTCGACGGCGCACCCGATATCGGGCCGCACGGCCTGCGGCACAGCGCGGCCACCCATCTGCTCGAGGGCGGCGCCGATCTGCGCATCGTGCAGGAACTCCTGGGCCATTCCTCCCTTGCCACCACGCAGCTCTACACCCATGTCACGGTGGCGCGACTGCGGGCGGTCCACGACCAGGCACACCCACGAGCCTGACCGGTTTGAGCCGGATGGGTGTCTCGGCGATCAGCCCCAGCGGATCGACGTAATCGGCGCGGGCGGCCGGGCCCCACATCGCGCCCCAGTGCAGGCACGCCGCGGCGGGACAGCCCACATGCCCGGCGATCAGCACACCGATCGGGGTTCCGGCGGCCACCAGCTGGCCCGCCCGCACCGTCGCGCGCACCGGTTCGTAGCTGGTGCGCAGGCCGCCGGGGTGGCTGATGGACACCAGTGGCCGGCCGGCCAGTTCGCCGGCGAACACCACCGTCCCGGGCCCGGCGGCATAGACCGGCCGCCCGGGTGCCCCCGCGAGGTCGACACCGCGGTGGCCGCGGTTCCAGTTGGGTGCCGGGGCGTCGAAGCCGCGGGTGACCGCCGGGCGGGGCTGCAGCGGCCAGCCCAGCCGGGTGCTGTCGGCGTGCGCCGGGACGGCCGCGGCAAGCATTGCCGACAGCACCACGAGAAACCTCATCACCCCAGTTCAGCGGCCCGCCGCCGGTATGGGAAGCGGGTCGCCGGAGAATGTGGATGAGGGCCCGACTGTGGATAACTGCGATGGTAAAAGCACCGGTATCCACGGTGTAAACTGCTACCCGCAGCTCACTTTTGTGGGCTGACTTCGCGCGCCTGCTTTGCAATCGCCATTCCCTCCGGGAACCAGGGTTGCACCAGCTTGCCGGGCGGTCCCGCTTCGGGAAACCGAAACGGGTCCGGCAGCAGCGGACGCCAGGGTCCGGTATCACCCGATGCCGGGCGACAACCGATATATAAGTGAGGCACCATCGTGGCCGTAGTGACCATGAAGCAGCTGCTCGACAGCGGCACCCATTTCGGGCATCAGACCCGGCGCTGGAACCCCAAGATGAAGCGGTTCATCTTCACCGACCGCAACGGCATCTACATCATCGACCTGCAGCAGACGCTGACCTACATCGACAAGGCCTACGAGTTCGTCAAGGAGACCGTCGCCCACGGCGGCACCGTGATGTTCGTCGGCACCAAGAAGCAGGCCCAGGAGTCCATCGCCGCTGAGGCGACTCGGGTCGGTATGCCGTACGTGAACCAGCGCTGGCTGGGTGGCATGCTCACCAACTTCTCCACCGTGCACAAGCGTCTGCAGCGCCTCAAGGAGCTTGAGGCCATGGAGCAGACCGGTGGTTTCGAAGGTCGCACCAAGAAGGAAATCCTCATGCTCACGCGTGAGAAGAACAAGCTGGAGCGCAGCCTCGGCGGTATCCGGGACATGCAGAAGGTGCCGTCGGCCATCTGGGTCGTCGACACGAACAAGGAGCACCTGGCCGTCAACGAGGCCATCAAGCTCGGCATCCCGGTCATCGCCATCCTCGACACCAACTGCGACCCCGACCAGGTCAACTACCCGGTCCCGGGCAACGACGACGCGATCCGCTCGGCCGCGCTGCTGACCAAGGTCATCGCGTCTGCCGTCGCCGAGGGCCTGCAGGCCCGTGCCGGCGCAGGCAAGACCGAGGCGGCCGAAGCGGCCGAGCCGCTGGCCGAGTGGGAGCAGGAGCTGCTGGCCGGCGCGACCACCGGCACCGAAGCCGCTGCCGAGACCACCACCGACGCTTCCTGATTTCTCAGTTCAAGGAGAACCGCTTTCATGGCTAACTACACCGCTGCCGACGTCAAGCGCCTTCGGGAGCTGACCGGCGCCGGCATGCTCGACTGCAAGAACGCGCTGACCGAGAGCGACGGCGATTACGACAAGGCCGTCGAGGTGCTGCGCATCAAGGGTGCCAAGGATGTCGGCAAGCGCGCCGAGCGCGCGACCGCCGAGGGTTTGGTGGCCGCCAAGGACGGCGCGCTCATCGAGCTGAACTCCGAGACCGACTTCGTCGCCAAGAACGCGGAGTTCCAGGCACTCGCGGACCAGATCGTCACCGCCGCGGCCGCCTCCAAGGCCGCTGACGTCGACGCTCTCAAGGCCGCCAAGTCGGGTGACACCACTGTCGAGCAGCTGATCGCGGACCTCAGTGCCAAGATCGGCGAGAAGCTCGAGCTGCGCCGGGTGGCGTACTTCGACGGTCAGGTCGAGACCTACCTGCACAAGCGGTCGGCCGACCTGCCGCCGGCCGTCGGCGTGCTGGTCGAGTACACCGGTGCCTCGGAGGAGGCCGCGCACGCGGTCGCCCTGCAGATCGCCGCGCTCAAGGCCAAGTACCTGACCCGTGAAGAGGTGCCCGCCGATGTCGTCGCCAACGAGCGCCGCATCGCCGAGGAGACCGCCAAGGAGGAGGGCAAGCCCGAGCAGGCGCTGCCCAAGATCGTGGAAGGTCGCGTCACCGGTTTCTACAAGGATGTCGTGCTGCTCGATCAGCCGTCGGTGTCGGACAACAAGAAGTCCGTCAAGGCGCTGCTCGACGAGGCCGGCGTGACCGTGACCCGGTTCGTCCGGTTCGAGGTCGGCCAGCAGTAACAGCTCGGCCCGTTGCGGCCAGAAGAACCCCGCGTCGCCTCCGCGACGCGGGGTTCTTTGCGTCGGGAACCTCCCGACGACGTGGTACGTACTGGTACCGTCGGGCTCATGACACGTGTGCACGCCTTCGGTGACGACGCCCTGGGCGATCTGGATGCGGTCGGGCTGGCCGCCGCGCTGCGGGCCGGCGACGTCTCGCAGGCCGAACTGGTCGAGGCCGCGATCGCAAGGGCCGAAGCCGTCAATCCGGCGTTGAACGCGCTGGCCTACCCGGCGTTCGACCGAGCCCGCACGGCCGCGCCCCGTAACGGCTTCTTCGGCGGCGTACCGACGTTCGTCAAGGACAACTCCGACGTCGCCGGGATGCCGACGAGGGAGGGCACCGACGCCTGGACACCGCGGCCGGCGCCCACCGACGGCGATTTCGCCCGCAGCTACCTGGGCACCGGTCTGGTCGCCCTGGGCAAGACCCAGCTCTCCGAGTTCGGCTTCAGCGCCTCGGCCGAGCACCCCCGCCTCGGGCCCGTGCGCAACCCGTGGAACACCGCCCACACCGCCGGGGCATCGTCGTCGGGCTCGGGCGCCTTCGTGGCCGCCGGCGTGGTGCCGATCGCGCACGCCAACGACGGCGGCGGATCCATCCGCATCCCGGCCGCCTGTAACGGACTGGTCGGTCTCAAACCGTCCCGTGGGCGGCTGCCGCTGGACAAGGCGATGCGCCAGATGCCGCTGCGCATCGTGGCCAACGGGGTGCTCACCCGGTCCGTGCGTGACACCGCCGCGTACTACCGCGAGGCCGAGCGCCTGCAACGGAACCCGAAGCTGCCACCCATCGGCGATGTCACCGGGCCCAGCAGCCGGCGGCTGCACATCGCGGTGTGCACCGAATCGATTGCGCGGGAATCCAGCCCGGAGATCCGCGAGGTGACGATGAAGACCTCGGCCCTGCTGGAGAGTCTCGGGCACCGGGTCACCGAAATCGCCAACCCGGTGCCGGCGTCGTTCATGAACGACTTCCTGCTGTACTGGTCGCTGCTGGCGTTCGCCCTGGTGCGCGGTGGGCCGCGCACGTTCGGCCCCAGCTTCGACAAGACGAAACTGGACAACCTGACCCTCGGGCTGGAACAGCTGGCCGGCCGCAACCTGGTGCGCATGCCGCTGGTGATCGGCCGGCTGGCCCGGACCCGCCGCACCATCGCGCGGCTGGCCGCCTCCTACGACGTCCTGCTCACGCCCACCCTCGCCGACGTGACACCCCGGATCGGGCACCTCGACCCGACAGCCCCGTATGAGCAGATCATCGACCGGCTCATCGACTGGGTCGCCTTCACCCCGCTGCAGAACGTCACCGGGGACCCGGCGATCTCGCTGCCGCTCGGCCAATCCGCCGACGGCCTGCCTGTCGGGATGATGTTCGCGGCGCCGGTCGGGCAGGAACGTCTCCTGCTGGAACTGGCCTACGAACTCGAGGAGGCCCAGGCGTTCGGCCGCATCCAGGAGTGACCGCTCTATGCTGTGAGGCGGCTGGACGGGGAACGCCGCTGGGCGGAAAAAAATTTGGGGGGATGGATGGAATCCGGGTCCGACGACGCGCCCGAGCGCCCAGCGGGGCCGCGGGGTTCCATGCGCTACCAAGACCCCGGCTCGACCACACCGCGGCCGCCCACCGTCGCCGAGGCCCGTCAGCGCGATAAGGCGCGCCGGGCCCGCGAAGCCGCCGAACAGTTCGCCGCCCTGCAACGCGAGAACGCGGAGAAGCGCGCGGCCACCGGGAAGAAAGTCCTGATGGGCTCGGTGGCCGTCGTCGGCGTCGTGGGGGCCATCGCGCTGGGCTACCAGGTACTGCACGAAGACACGGTCTCGGCCACCTGTGTCGCCGACGGGAGCAACCAGGTGGTGCCGGACAGCTACTGCAGCAGCGGTCACGCGGGCACGGGCGGGCTGTTTATCTTCGCCGGCTCGCCGTACCGCTACTACTACGGCGGCAGCAACGGCGGAATTGGGACCACGGCGCGGGGCGGCACCCTCGAACTCCCCAAGGGCACCACCGGCAAGACGAGTTCGGGATCGTCGATCTCGCGCGGTGGCTTCGGCTCGTCCAGCCATGGAAGCTCGGGCAGCTGAATGCGCCGTGAGCACTGTTCCCCGCGACCGGGCTGGGAACGGATCGTGGCCGAGCAGGGCATGTGTTTCGGCACCCCGGCGCGTGATTCGGCCGGTGCGGATCGGTCGTACTGGGACGAGTCGGTGCACTACGTCTTCGATATGGACGAGGTGCTGTCGCTGGAAGCCTCCGTCGAGGTGCTGCATTCGATGTGCCTGGATGCCGTAGAACACGTGGTGCTGGCGGAGCGCTACCGAGACTTCGGCCTGCCCGAGTGGACCTGGGAGCACATCGAGAAGTCCTGGCGCCGCAGCGATCCGCACCTGTACGGGCGATTCGATCTGCGCTACGACGGACGCCGGCCACCGGTGCTGCTGGAGTACAACGCCGACACCCCGACCTCGCTACTGGAAGCCGCGATCCTGCAGTGGCACTGGAAGACCGACGTCTTTCCCGCCGACGACCAGTGGAACTCGCTGCACGAACGCCTCGTCGCGCGGTGGGGTGAGATCCGGGATCGGTTGCCCGGCAAGGAAACCCACTTCACCTGGTCCTCGGCCGACGCGAGCGGTGAGGACAACGTCACGCTCGGCTACATCCAGGAGTGCGCGGCCGAAGCCGGCCTGCACACCGTCGGCCTGTCGATCGAGGACATCGGGTTCGACCGGGACCTGGGCTGCTTCGTCGATCTCGAGGAAGCCCCCATCGCGTCGCTGTTCAAGCTCTACCCGTGGGAGTGGATCCTCGACGACGATTTCGGGCGCCACGCTCTGGACCTGCTGCCGTCGACCATGTGGGTGGAACCGCTGTGGAAGACGCTGCTGAGCAACAAGGCCATCCTCGCGGTGCTCTGGGAGATGTACCCGGGCCACCCCAACCTGCTGCCCGCCTATCTGGACAGCCCGCACGAGCTGACCGAATACGTCCGCAAACCCAAGCTGGGCCGTGAAGGGGCGAACATCAGCGTGGTCGGGGCGGGGCAGGATATGGAGACCGGCGGCGTCTACGGCGAAGAGGGCTACGTCTACCAACTGCTGGACCCACTACCGAAATTCGACGATATGCGGCCCGCGCTGGGTGCGTGGATCGTCGGCGACGAATCCGCCGGGCTCGGCATCAGAGAGACCTCCGGCCTCATCACCGATGACGGCGCCGCATTCGTCCCCCACCGTATTCCGCTGTGACCGGAAGGATCCGTCAATGAACCGCGCCACGCTCTCGGCCCTGGGGCCGGACTACTGGTCGATCGTCGGCCACGGTGCGTCGGCGATCGTGCTGTACACGATCGTCGGCATCGCGCTGATGGTCCTGGGCTTCTTCGTCATCGACTGGACCACGCCCGGTCCGCTGCGCGCCTTGGTGCAAGCGGGACGCCCCAACGCCGCCGCCATCACCGCCTCCGGAGTCCTGTCGATGGCACTGATCATCGTGCTGGCGATCTACAGTTCCACCGGTGATCTCGTCGGCGGGTTGATCAAGACCCTGGTCTTCGGCCTGCTGGGCATTGCCGCGCAAGCGTTCTCGGTCCGCCTGGTCGGCGTGATCAAGGGTGTCGACATCGGCCGCGTGCTTGCCGAGGAGCGCTTCACCCCCGAAGTGCTGGTCGTGGCGGCGTCGTATCTGGCCTTCGGACTGATCATCGCGGCCGCGATTCTCTGATCCGACGACGAAATCCGTTGTCGTCGAGACACCTTGTTGTAATCGCAAGCAGTCTCCGTTAACGCGGCAGATACCGCAGATGGCTTTCGACGAAACACAGCGCGCCCACCATCCCTTCCGTGGAGTCCGCTGCACCACTCACGATCACGCGACCACCGGAGATCGCCACCGCGTCCGGTAACACCTTTCTGTGCCTGGTCCGGTTCGCCCTGGCGAACATCAAGCGCCGGCCCGAACGATTCGTCCTGTCCGTCCTCGGTATCGCGCTGGCGATCGCATGCGTCACCGTGGTGCGCACCATCGCCGCGAGTTTCGCGATCACAGGCGCGGATTCGGTCACCGATGTGATCGGCGGCGCGCAGCTGTGGGTGGTGCCGGCCGCCGGGGTGCACTATGACACCGCGGCTCTGGCCTTGGTGGCCGACGGCCCCGCCTCCGCCATCACCGTCGTGCCCGCCGATTGGTCGGCTGTCCGGACGCTGTCCGGTACCACCTCGGTCAACGGTATGACGGTGTCCGTACGCGGTAACGACTCGGTGGCCGCCGGTCACGCTGCGGTGGGGGAGCAGCTCGCGACCCGACTGGGCGTCGGCCCCGGAGACCGCGTGGTGATCGGCGGACAGAGTCTCGTGGTGGACCTCTCCGGCCCGGGGGAATCTGCCACCGTGTCAACCGATCTGGCGCACAGCGTGGTGGGTGACAATGGGTGGTGGACCATCACCGCACCAGAAGGTGAGCAGAAGCGCCGCGACCTGGCCCAGATCTTCGGCGCCGCGACCGGGCTGCCCACCACCACGGATCCGGCGGTGCAGCCCGACCGCAACGGATCGGGACTGATCTATGACACGGTGGGCGGAGTGGGACCGCTGACCTTCGAGCAGAACTTCTCCGCGCTGTTCTCCGGCAAGGTGACCGGGTCCACGCTGGGGCTCATCTCCACCATCGGCCTCATCCTCGGCTTCGTGATCGCCGTGTCCTCCTTCCTGGCCGCCGTCGCCGAGCGCAAACGGGAGTTCGGCATCATGTCGAGTATCGGACTCGCCGACGAAGTGCTGTATTTCTTCCTCGTCGAGTCGGCCATCGTCTTCGTGGTCGCCTATCTGGTCGGTGTACTGGGTGCGGGAGCGGCTGTCGCCCTGGTGATTCCGGGTATCGCGACCGTGACCGCGTGGGCACAGGCCGCCGGTATGGTCGCCGCCTTCATCCCCGCCATGGCGATCGTCGGAGCGTTGATCCCGGTGCACCGGCTGTTGCAACAGCGGCCCGTCGACCTCTTGGGAGGCAGGTAGCCATGCGCTACGGACTGTCGTACGGCTGGCTGGCGGCGCGGCGCCGGCTCGGAGAGATGATCCTGCCCGCCATCACCACCGCCACGGGTGCCTTTCTGGTCGTCATCGTCTTCGGGATGTCGGAGGGGATCCGGGCCCAGTCGGCATCGCTGGGCCACGCCGACGAGATCAGTGCCGTTGTGGTGCTCATCGCCGTCACCGTGTTGCTGGTCGGTGTGGTCGAGGTGGCGGTCGCCACCACCCGGACGGTGGCCCAGCGGACCAGGGAACTGGGTGTGTTGGGGGCCAACGGAATTCCCCGGACACCTGTCGTGATCGCGCTGCTCGTCGAACCCGTCATCGCCGCCCTGCTGGGAGCCGTCGGAGGCGCAGCGCTGGCGGTGATCGCCGGAGTGGTGCTGGGGGCCGTCGGCTTCGTCCCGACCGGGGTGGCGATCGGTGGCCTCGCGCTGGGGACCGCCATCGCCGTCGCGGTCAGTGTGGTCGCCGCGCTGGCCACCAGTGTCGTCCCCACCTGGAATGCCGCCTCCCGCCCACCCATCCGATCGTTGAGCACGGGATAGGAAGACATGACTGCCATCAACGAATCCGCCACCGATTCGGTCGCGCTGGCCGACGGTGCATCAGCCGGCGCGGCGCCGGTGATCGAGATCTCCGATGTGTGGAAGCTGCACAAACTGGGCGACGAGGTCGTCAAGGCGCTCATCGCCGTCGAGCTGAAGGTGATGCCGGGCGAATTCGTCTGCCTGATGGGACCCAGTGGAAGTGGCAAGTCGACGCTGCTCAACATCATCGGCGGCCTGGATCGCCCGACGAAGGGCGCCGTGCACGTCGCGGGTCAGGACACCTCGACGATCTCGGAGAGCCAGTTCGCCGCGCTACGGCACGACACGATCGGGTTCATCTTCCAGAGCTACAACCTGATCCCCTTCCTGTCTGCCGTCGAGAACGTCGAACTACCACTGATGTTCGAGCCGTATGACCGCAAGGCGCTGCGCAAGCGCGCCACCGAACTGCTCGAACTGGTCGGATTGGGGCACCGGATCAATCACCAGCCGACCAAGATGTCCGGCGGCGAGCAGCAGCGCACCGCCATTGCGCGTTCGCTGATCAGCAATCCGACGTTGGTACTGGCCGACGAGCCGACTGCCAATCTGGACCACCGCACGGGGGAGACGGTGGTGCGCATGCTGCGCGACCTGTGTTCGACGCTCGGCGTCACGGTCGTCGCGAGCACACACGACCCCACGGTGGCCGACGAAGCGAGCCGTGTTGTCCGGATGCGAGACGGACAGATCGTCAACTGATCCAACGGTATTGGGAGACTAGTCATGACACAAGAACTCGAACACGCGGTCACCGCTGAACGCGACAAGCTGATGACCACCGAACTGGTACCGGAACAGATCCTGCCCAAGGTGATGAGCACATTCGGCCTCACCGCCGCCTATGTGTTCATCATCTGCTGGATCACCGGTTCCTCGGTGATGGCCACCGGTGGGTGGACCGCCATCCCGATGTGGATCCTCGGCATCCTGACCTTCCTGGTTCCCGCCGGCATGGCCGTCGTCGAACTCGGTAACCTGTGGCCCGGCCAGGGTGGTGTGTACATCTGGGCCACCCGGACGATGGGTGAGACGTGGGGCTTCATCGGCGGTTACCTGTCCTGGGTGCCGGTGATCCTGAACGCGGCGTCCTCCCCGGCGGTGGTGCTCTCGTTCCTGTTGCTGGCGTTTCACACCGAACTCGGGGTGATGACGAGCGTCATCCTGCAGCTGGTCATCATGTGGGTGGTGGTAGGGCTGGCGCTCGCCAAACTCGCCGCCAACCAGCGCATCATGAACGTCGTCTTCGTCGTGTTCGGCATTCTCGCGCTGACCATCTTCATCTGCGGCGTGCTGTTCGCGGTGAAGAACGGCTCGGCGACCCCCTTCAACTGGCACGACGCCGTGATCCCGAACTTCGCGGTATCGGGCTTCCTGTACGGCACGGTCCTGCTGTACCTGCTCGGCGTCGAGACGCCGTACAACATGGGTGCCGAGTTTCTGTCGGTCCGCAAGAGTGGTCCGCGGATGATCCTCTGGGGTTCCACCGCCTTGGTGGCCATCTACCTGCTGACGACGCTGGGCACCATGATGGCACTGCCCACCGATCAGATCGACGCGGTCACGGGTGTGATCGGCATGCTGGGAGTCTCGGGATTCCCCGGCCTGATGGAGATCTGCGCGGTGGTGCTGGCCTTGATCATCGTCGTGGCGCTGATGACCTACCAGGTTGCCTACTCCCGGCTGATCTTCGTGTCCGGCCTGGAACGTCACCTGCCGCGGATCTTCACCCACCTCAACCCGCGCACCCGTAACCCGGTGAGCGCCATCCTGATTCAGGGTGTGCTCTCCTCGCTGCTGATCATCGGGCTCTACTCGCAGAGCAGCCTGGTGAACACGACGATCTTCCTGCAGGGTGGCCTGTCGACGGTGTGGCTGCTCTCCGGATTCTTCTTCCTGATCCCGGTCGTCATCGCCCGCAAGAAGTATGCCGACCGCTATGCGAGCGAGACGTTCTGGCGCATCCCCGGTGGCATGGTCGGCGTCTGGATCACCGTGGTCGTGGGCACCATCGGCACCATCGCCGGCGTCTACTACTCGTTCGCGAAGTCCTGGCTGACCAGTTCCGGCGTCGGGGACGGCGAGTGGATGACGTGGGTCGGCAGCATCAGCGTCGGGATGTTCGCCCTCGGCCTGGTCGTCTACATCTTCGGCCGACGGTCGGCGCACAAGGTGTCCCAAGACGATGCCCTGGCCCATCTCGCGGTATTCGATCTCACCAAGGAAGCAGAGGAAACCGCCAAGTGACCATGGAAGACACCCGCGCGACGGGCACGGCCAGTGATGCCACGTTCTACCCGCTCGACCCGCTGTCGGGCGCCGAGATCGAGGCCGCCGCGGCGGTCATCACGGGGTCGGAATACGCCACTCCCACACTGAAATTCGTCATGATTCAGCTCGCCGAGCCGGACAAGACCGCCGGGCTGAACTTCGAGGGACTCGACGTCCCGCGGTGTGCGTTCGTGAGCATGTACGACGCGGCCGCCAAGATGATCTATGAAGCCGTCGTCGACCTCGGCGCCCGAGTCATCGAGTCGTGGAAGGGGGTGCCCGGCCGGTTCCCCTCCTACCTCGTCGAACACATGACGGGTGTGGAGGAGAAGGTCCGTGAGGACCCGCGGTGGCAGGAGGCGATGCGCAAGCGGGGCGTCACCGACTTCAGTCTCGCGATGATCGACCCCTGGCCTGCGGGCTATTACGGCGCGGGCGACCATTACGAGAACTCGCCGCTGGTCTGCCGTCCGTTGACGTTCATGCGCGCCGCACCGTCCGAACACGGGTACGCGCGACCCGTCGAGGGGTTGATCGTCACGTTCGATCTCGACGCGATGGAGGTCATCGATATCGAGGACCACGGGGTGGTTCCTCTGCCGCCGACCGCGGGCAACTATTCCGAACAGTTCATGTTCTCACCCGATAACCGGCCGGCGTTCACGCAGTTCCGTGATGACGTCAAGACGATCGAGATTACCCAGCCGGACGGCCCGAGCTTCACCGTGGACGGCTGGAAGGTGCAGTGGCAGAAGTGGTCTCTGCGGATCGGCTTCAACCCCCGCGAGGGTGTCACGATCCACGAGGTGACCTACACCGATCGCGGTGAGACACGTCCGATCCTCTACCGCGGGTCGCTCTCGGAGATGGTGGTGCCCTACGGCGACACCTCGCCGACCCACTGGAACAAGAACGTGTTCGACATGGGCGAGGTCGGGATGGGCTTCTCGGCCAATCCGTTGACGCTGGGCTGCGACTGTCTGGGCGAGATCCACTACTTCGACGGTACGGTCAACGATTCCGACGGGAACGCGGTGGTCATCCCGAACGCGATCTGCATGCACGAGGAGGACTTCGGGATCTCCTGGAAGCACACCGACTTCCGCACGGGTGAAGTGGAGGTGCGCCGCTCGCGGCGGCTGGTCGTGTCGATGATCTGCACGGTGGGCAACTACGAGTACGGATTCTTCTGGTACTTCTACAACGACGCCTCGATCGAGGTGGAGGTCAAGCTCTCCGGTGTGCTGACCACCGGTGCGGTGGCCGAGGGGGAGACGCCCCGCTGGGGCAAGATGGTGGCTCCCGGCATCTACGGCCCGAATCACCAGCATTTCTTCAACTTCCGGCTCGATATGAGCATCGACGGCGCCGGGAACAGTGTGTACGAGGTCGATTCGGTGCCCGAGCCGGATCCGGCACTCAACCCGCACCACAACGCGTGGATCACCCAGGACACGTTGGTGGCGTCGGAGGCCGAGGGCGCCCGCGACTGGAACTGGGAGACCGGCCGGTACTGGAAGGTGACCAATCCGTCGAAGGTCAACGAACTCGGTGCACCGGTGGCCTACAAGCTGGTGCCCAAGGAGATCGTGCCGGTGATGGTGCAGGAGGGCTCCTACATCTACGACCGGGCCCGATTCGTCCAGCACAACCTGTGGGTGACCAAGTACGACCCGTCGGAGATGTTCGCCGCCGGTGACTACATGTACCAGTCGGCCGATGTCCAGGGCCTGCCCGAGTTCGTCGCCGATGATGCGCCGCTGGAAGACACCGACGTGGTGCTCTGGTACACCCTCGGTGCCCATCACGTGGTGCGCCCCGAGGACTGGCCCGTGATGCCGTGTGCCTACACGGGTTTCCACCTCAAGCCGATCGGCTTCTTCGACGGTAACCCGGCACTGGATCTGCCGCCGTCCCCGCCGAAAGCCTGCCACCAGCACTGACGGGGTGGCGGTCGCCGGCGGGTGGCTTCTGAACGCCTACTCGCCGACGGCCGCCAGGATCCGTTTCAGCTGGGAACGCTCGTCTTCGGCGAGGTTGCCCAACACCTGCAGTTCCGCTGCGCGCACACCGGAGTCGGTTCGGCTGAGTATCGCCACGCCCTCCCGGCTCAGCTCGGCGGGCAGCGCGCGGCCCGACGCCACGCTGGCCGGACGGGACACCAGCCCCCGATCTTCAAGCCCGCGCACCACCATGTTCATCGCCTGCGGCGAGACGTTGAGTTGGCGCGCGAGCTCGGCGTTCGAGCTGCCCGGAGCCTTGGACAGGATCCGCATGCAGAGGTACTGGGCGAAGGTCAGATCCAGGGGCTCCAGGACGGAGGTCGTCACCTCCGACCGCAACGCCATGGCAGCTCGGTGCAGCAGGTAGCCCAGCGGCAGATCGTCGAGTGCGTCACCCATGTCAAGCATATTGACACATATCAACTACGTTGATATACCGGAGACATGACCACACCACAACAGATGTTCGAATCGGCCTACCGCGGCGAGGCGCCGGATTTCGAGGGTGCCCGGCCGCCGTGGAGTATCGGGGAACCGCAGCCCGAGATCGCCGCTCTCATCGCCGCCGGACGCGTGCACGGTGACGTGCTGGACGCCGGATGCGGTGAGGCGGCCACCGCCCTGGATCTCGCCGCGCGGGGCTTCACGACCGTCGGACTGGACTCATCGCCCACCGCGATCGAGCTGGCCCGCGCCGAAGCGGCCCGGCGAGGACTGACCAACGTCACCTTCGACGTCGCCGATATCAGCGCCTTCACCGGATACGACGGGCGGTTCGGCACCATCATCGACTCGACGCTGTTCCATTCGATGCCGGTGGAGCTGCGTGAGGGCTACCAGCAGTCCATAGTCCGCGCGGCCGCGCCCGGCGCGTCGTATTTCGTGCTGGTCTTCGATGCCACCGGTATGCCCACCGACGGCCCGGTCAACCCGGTCACCTCCGAGGAGCTGCGCGAGGTGGTGGGCAGGTACTGGGAGATCGACGAGATCCGCGCGGCCCGAATCCACGCCCAGGTGCCGCCGGTGCTCGGTGACTTCGGTGCCTTCGCCGGAGCGGACGTCCGCGATGAGCCGAATGGACGCAAATCGGTGGGCGCCTGGCTTCTCACCGCACACCGCGCCTGACCAAACTTCCACCGGTGCCCCGGCCACCCCGACGTGGCCGGGGCACCGTCATGAGGCAGGATGGTGGCGATTCTGTGTCGGAAGCGAAGGAGCCTGATGACGGAGGGACAGATCCGGCCGGCGTACTCCCGAGTGCTCCTCAAACTCGGTGGCGAGATGTTCGGCGGTGGACAGGTGGGCCTGGACCCCGACGTCGTGGCGCTGGTGGCGCAGCAGATCGCCGAGGTGGTACGCAGCGGCGTGCAGGTGGCCGTCGTCATCGGCGGTGGCAACTTCTTCCGCGGTGCCCAATTGCAGCAGCGGGGTATGGAACGCACCCGTAGCGATTACATGGGCATGCTCGGCACGGTGATGAACAGCCTTGCGCTGCAGGACTTCCTGCAGAAGGAAGGTATCGACACCCGCGTGCAGACCGCCATCACGATGGGGCAGGTCGCCGAGCCCTACATCCCGCTGCGCGCCCGGCGGCACCTGGAGAAGGGCCGAGTGGTCATCTTCGGCGCCGGTATGGGGCTGCCGTACTTCTCCACCGACACCACCGCCGCGCAGCGCGCGCTGGAGATCGGTGCCGACGTGGTGTTGATGGCCAAGGCCGTCGACGGTGTGTTCACCGCCGACCCGCGTGAGGTGCCCGACGCCGAATTGCTGACCGTGATCACCCACCGCGAGGTGATCGATCGCGGACTGAAGGTTGCCGATGCCACCGCCTTCAGCCTCTGTATGGACAACGGCATGCCGATGCTCGTGTTCAATCTCCTCATCCACGGCAATATCGCGCGAGCGGTCGCAGGTGAGAAGATCGGAACACTGGTCACCAGCTGACAGCCGCGCATGTGAAGGAGACCCTGTGATCGACGAAACCCTCTTCGACGCCGAAGAGAAGATGGAGAAGGCGGTGACGGTGGCGCGCGACGACCTCGCGTCGATCCGTACCGGCCGTGCCAACCCCGGCATGTTCTCCCGGCTGAACATCGACTATTACGGTTCGCCGACGCCGATCACTCAGCTTTCCAGCATCAACGTGCCCGAGGCCCGCTTGGTCGTCATCAAGCCCTATGAGGCCAATCAGTTGCGCGCCATCGAAGATGCCATCCGCAACTCCGATCTCGGTGTCAATCCGTCCAACGACGGCAACGTCATCCGGATCTCCGTCCCGCAGCTCACCGAGGAGCGCCGCCGCGAACTGGTGAAGCAGGCCAAGTCCAAGGGTGAGGATGCCAAGGTGTCCATCCGCAACATCCGTCGCAAGGCGATGGACGAGCTGGCCCGGATCAAGAAGGACGGCGAGGCCGGCGAGGACGAGGTGGGCCGCGCGGAGAAGGACCTCGACAAGAGCACCGGGCAGTACGTCGCCCAGATCGACGAACTGGTCAAGCACAAGGAAGGCGAGTTGCTGGAGGTCTAGATGACCTTTCAGCACCCCAGTCCCGTGGCACAGACCGAGCCACCCAAGAAGACGTCGCGCGCCGGCCGCGATCTGCCTGCCGCCATCGCGGTCGGGGTGGTCCTCGGCGCCCTGGCCATCGGCACCCTGCTGTTCGCGCCGATCTGGTGGCTGCCGCTGCTGGCCGTCGCGATCGGGATCGCCACCCACGAGGTGATCCGGCGCCTGCGCGAACACGGCTATGCGCTGCCCACCCTGGCGCTGCTCGTCGGCGGCCAGGCCATGATCTGGCTGACCTGGCCGTTCGGCGTGGCGGGTCTCCTGGGCGCCTACGGCGCGACCATCGTCGTCTGCATGGTCTGGCGGCTCGTCGGCCAAGGTCTGGACCAGCAACCGGTCAACTACCTGCGCGATATCGCTGCCACTGTGCTGCTGGCCACCTGGGTCCCGATGTTCGCCGCGTTCACCGCGCTGCTGATCTTCGCCGACCACGGTGGGGTGCGGGTGTTCACCGTGATCGTGACGGTCGTCTTCGCCGACATCGGCGGCTACGTCGCGGGGGTGCTGTTCGGCAAGCACCTACTGGCGCCGGCGATCAGCCCCAAGAAATCGTGGGAGGGCCTCGGCGGGTCGCTGCTGTTCGGTATCACCGCCGCGGTGCTGTCGGTCACGTTCCTGATGGACAAGCCCGCCTGGGTCGGTGTGCCGCTCGGTGTGCTGTTGGTCGTCACCGGCGTGCTCGGTGACCTGGTCGAGTCTCAGGTCAAGCGCGATCTCGGCATCAAGGACATGGGCACGCTGCTACCCGGTCACGGCGGGATCATGGACCGCATCGACGCGATGCTGCCGTCCGCGGTCGTCGGCTGGATCGTGCTCACGCTGCTGGCTTAATCCCCCCTCGCTGCGCTCGACCCCCTGGGACCTTGATCCTGACGCGTTCAGCCAGCACGCCGCCGCACCCAGCACCAACCCGACGGCGATCCCGACGGTGACCCGCTCGCCGAGCATTAGCCAGGACAGCACCCCGGCGACGGCGGGAATCACACAGAACAGCATCGCCACCGACGACGCACCGTGATGGCTGATGGCCCGCACGTACAGCGAGACGCCGAGTGTCGCGTTGAGCAGCACGACGCCCGCGACCGCGAACACCGCGTGGGTCATGTTGTGCACGTCGATCGGCGTGCTCAGTGCCAGCGCCAGGGCCGGCACGAACGCCACGGCGTTCTGCACCGAGGTGGAAGCGCGGAAGTCGATATGGGCGCAGAACCGCTGCTGATAGACCCCACCTGCGGCCAGGCCGAGCAGGGCCACCAGCAGGAGTCCGACCACGGGGTCCACCCCGCCGGTCGCGATGAGGCGGGTCGCGCACGCCGCGAGCACGGCGGCGACGCCGAGCACCAGGGCGATGACGCGCCGTGAGGTCAACCGGTCCCGCAGGAACGCCGCGGCCAGCAGCGCGGTGGCCACCGGGTTCATCGCGATCACCACCGCGCACAGCACAGCCGGGGCGCCGTGCTGGATGGCGATGTAGAGCGCGCAGAACTGCACGGCCTGCATCAGCAGCCCGGCCACCGCGACATGGGCCAGGGTGCGCCCGGTCGGGAACCGCACCCCGGACAGTGCCGCCCACACCCCGAGGATCGCGCCCGCCAGCCCGAACCGGAACGCCAGCACCGCCATCGGGGACAGTGCGTGCACGGCCATGTTGCCGATCGGGTAGCCCAGCGCATAGAAGAACGTCACGGTCGTCGCGGTGCGCAACGGCATCGGGGTCATGGGGTCCATGGTGGGTCGCCCGGTAGCGCGCGGTCCAACGAATATCGGCTATCACGATTGATCGTGAATATCGATCGGTTGCGGGGAATATCTGCCGTATCTGTCGTCGAAGGCTCGATTTTTGATCGTATGCACTGATCGGAGTACCTTGACGGCATGGGTCAGGTGCTGGACATCGCGCCGCTGCGCAGTGTGGTGGCAGTGGCCGACTGTGGCGGGTTTCACCGCGCCGCCGCGGTGTTGCACATGACGCAGTCCGCGGTCAGCCAACATGTCCGGCGGATCGAGGCCGTCGTCGGCGGCCCGGTGGTCGAACGCTCCGGCCGCGGCGTCGCCTTCACCGAACTGGGACACCGCCTGCTCGGGCACGCGCGGACCATCCTGGCCACACACGATGCGGCGCTGACCGACCTCGGCGCCGCCGAGGAGCGGGTGCTGCTGATCGGCGCCACCGAACACGGTGCCGATGTCATGCTGCCGGGGCTCACCGCGGCGCTGGGTGAACGGTTACCCGAATGGCGGCTGCGGTTCCGGCTCGATCGCAACGTCACGCTGGCCGACGCCATCGAACACGGCCTCGTCGACCTCGCGGTGATGCTCGACGGATCCGGCCTGGATCCCGCCCATGCCTCCGGAACGCTTGCGCTGAAATGGGTCTCGGGCCGCAGCTTCGCCGCGCCGGCCAACCAGCCGCTACCGGTCGTGATGTTCTCCGAACCGTGCACCCTGCGCGAACCGACGTTCGCCACGCTGGACCGGATGAAGATCGGCTACCGCATCGCCGCCGAATCCGCCGATCTGTCCGGCCTGTTCGCCGCCGTGCGGTCGGGGCTGGGAGTGGCGCTGCTGCCGATGATCGGCCGGCTGCCCGACGGCCTCTGTCTGGCCGAGGGGCTGCCTCCGGCCAGTCGCGCGTCGGTGTTCGTCCGTGGCCGGGCCGGGGTCGACGCGGGGATCCTCGACACCGTCGAACAGACCGTGCGTGACGTTCTCGCCGGACAAGACTGATACTGGAATCGATCATGAAGCAGGAACTGGTTTTCGAAGCCCCCCGCCGCGGTATGCCGCCGCGGCACCTGGCCGATCTCGACGAAGCCGGGCGGGTGGCGGCCGTCACCGAGCTCGGGTTGCCGAAATTCCGGGCCAAACAGCTGGCCCATCAGTACTACGGGCGCCTCATCGCCGATCCGCACCAGATGACCGACCTGCCCGCCGCCGTGCGCGCCTCGGTGGCCGGCGAGCTGTTCCCGACGCTGATCTCGCCGGCTCGCGAGATCCAGTGCGATGCCGGCGAAACCCGCAAGACGCTGTGGCGCGCACTGGACGGCACCACCTTCGAATCGGTGTTGATGCGCTATCCGCAGCGCAACACCGTCTGTATCTCGTCACAGGCCGGCTGCGGTATGGCCTGCCCGTTCTGCGCGACAGGACAAGGCGGGCTCAAACGCAACCTGTCCACCGCGGAGATCCTGGAGCAGGTGCGCGCCGCGTCCTTCGCGATGCGTGAAGAGCAGGACGGCCGGCTGTCCAACATCGTCTTCATGGGCATGGGTGAACCGCTGGCCAACTACAACCGGGTGCTGGCCGCGGTGCGCCGCATCATCGCCCCGCCGCCGGACGGCTTCGGGATCAGTGCCCGCTCGGTGACGGTGTCCACCGTCGGGCTGGCGCCGGCCATCCGCAAGCTCGCCGACGAGAAACTCGGGGTCACCCTGGCGGTGTCCCTGCACACGCCCGATGACGAACTGCGCGACACCCTGGTCCCGGTGAACAACCGCTGGAGCGTCGACGAGGTCCTCGATGCCGCGCGTTATTACGCCGATGTCACCGGCCGGCGGGTGTCCATCGAGTACGCCTTGATCCGCGATGTCAACGACCAGCCTTGGCGCGCAGACCTTCTCGGCAAGAAGTTGCACAGCAAGCTGGGTCCGTTGGTGCACGTGAACCTGATCCCACTGAACCCGACCCCGGGCAGCGAGTGGGATGCCAGTCCCAAGCCGGTCGAGCGCGAGTTCGTCAAACGGGTTCTGGCCAAGGGGGTCTCGTGCACCGTCCGCGACACCCGCGGGCGCGAGATCGCGGCCGCGTGCGGCCAGCTGGCGGCCGAGGGCTGATCAGCCCGGTTCTCGACAAGCCGGTATCGGTCGGCGGCTTTACATGGTCACGTCGAAGTGTCACGATTTGGCGATGTCGCCCAGCCCCGTGACCGAAGAGCAGAAGGTCACCTACTGCCGGATCTGCGAGCCGATGTGCGGCCTGATCGCCACTGTCTCGGCCGGCCGGCTGGTATCACTGCGCCCGGATCGGGATCATCCACTGTCCAAGGGGCGGGCATGCCCCAAGGGGATCGCCTTCACCGATGTCCAGAACGACCCGGACCGGGTCCTGCATCCGATGCGCCGCCGCGAGGACGGCACCTTCGAACAGGTCGCCTGGGATACCGCGATCGACGATATCGCCGCACGGTTGAGTGCCGTGGTCGCCGAACACGGCGGGGCTTCGGTCGGGCAGTACTTCGGCAACCCCGCCGCGTTCGGCTACGCGTCCAGCGTGTGGTCGGGGATCTTCATGGCCCGCATCGGATCTCGGCACCTGTACTCGGCGGGGTCGCAGGACATCAACAGCCGCTTCGTGGCCAGCAAGCTGCTCTACGGTGCGGCCAGCCAACTGCCGTTCCCGGATCTGCTGCGCACCGACTTCCTGCTGATGCTGGGCGCGAATCCGCTTGTCTCGCATGGCAGTGCGGTACGTGCGCCGCGCATCAAGGACGACTTGGCCGCGATCGTCGGCCGTGGTGGACGGGTGGTGGTGCTCGACCCGCGCCGTACCGAGACCGCCCGGCATTACGAGCACATCGCGGTGCGACCGGATTCGGACGCGTGGCTGTTGCTGTCGATGCTGCACGTCCTGTTCGACGAGGGCCTGCACGTCGATATCGACCACCAGGCGCGCGGCCTGGAGACGCTGCGGTCGCTGTGCGCGCCCTTCCCGCCCGAGCAGACGGCGGCACGTACCGGCGTGGACGCGGCCGTGGTGCGCACCCTCGCCCGTGATTTCGCCGCCGCGCCGAGCGCCACCGCCTACGGCCGCACCGGAGCCTGCCTCGGCAGGCACGGCACCCTGGTCAGCTTCCTGCTGGATGCCCTCACCGCGGTGACGGGCAACCTGGACCGGCCCGGCGGCACGTTGATGTCGCACTCGGTGATCCCGCTGGAAGAGATGGGGGAGCGGGTCGACAGCTTCAGCTACGGCAAGACCCGTTCGCGGATCGGTGACTTCCCCGACGTCCTCGGCACCTTCCCGGCCGCACTCATGGCCGACGAGATCACCACCGAGGGCGAAGGGCAGCTGCGGGCGCTCTTCGTCGTCGCCGGCAATCCGGTGCTGTCGGTGCCCAACAGCGCGGCCCTGGAATCGGCGCTGCGGCGTCTCGACCTGTTCGTCTCGTTCGACCTCTACATCAACGAGACGAACCGGCTGGCGGACTACGTGTTACCTGCCACCACCATGCTGGAGCGCGACGACCTGCCGATCGCGTTCGCCGCCTGCTCGCCGACACTGTTCGTCCAGTCGTGCGAACCCGTGCTGGAACCCTACGGGGAGGCCAGGCCGGAATGGGAGGTGTACTCCGAGATCGCCCGCCGGATGGGTATGGCGCTGTTCGCCACCGGCCCCCTGGTGCGGTTCAACCGGGTGCTCGCCTGGCTGGACCGGCGCGGTATCGGGCGGATGACACCACGCCGGCTGATGGGGCTGCTGCTGCGCACCGGCCCGCACGGCGATCTGTTCGGATTGCGGCGCCGTGGACTGAATCTCACCCGACTCGGCGAACACCCGCACGGTATCGTGCTGGCGCAGCACGCCCCGACCGGAATCCTGGCCGATGTGGTGCGCCATGCCGACGGCAAGGTTCACCTGGACCCACCGCAGATCGCCGCGGAGATCGCCCGGCTGGGTCGCAAACATCCCGCCGATCCGCGGTTTCCGTTGCTGGCCATCGGTATTCGTGAGATGCGTTCACAGAACTCGTGGATGCACAACAGCCCGACCCTGATGAAGGGGGACCGTCGGCACAACACCCGGATCCATCCCGCCGATGCCGCGGCCGCCGGCCTGGTCGACGGGGGCCGGGTACGGATCGTCTCCGAGCACGGGAAGATCGAGACGGGCGTGCTGATCACCGACGAGATGGTGGCCGGCACCGTCGCGATCCCGCAGGGCTGGGGGCATCGGGGTGGGGGCTGGCACCTGGCCAACGCGGTGCCGGGCGCCAATGTCAACGAACTGACCTCCAACCGGCCCGAAGATCTGGAGGCGCTGGCCGGGATGGCCGTGCTCAACGGGGTCGCGGTGCGGTTGGAGAGCGTGTAGCGCGCGCTGGTCCTAGTCGGTCTGGCGGATGCCGACCGCGTGCCGCAGCTGGGCCAGGAACTGGTCGTCGTCATCGCTGCGCACGATGTAGTGCGAGATCGCCACCCGGATGGCGGTGGCGGCGCGTACCGGCCCGTTCGGCCCGGGGATCAGCTTGAGCAGCCGGGCGCGCATCAGCGGGATGATGTGGGACAGCTGCCCGATCACCACCTCGGGTTCGATGTCCACCACCCGCACCCCCGAATAGGACTGCTGGTACTCCACGATGAATCGTAGTGCGGCATCGAGCTTTTCATTGCCGCGCAGACCTGAGGTGACCCGGCTCATGCCGGTGTCGAACATCTCGCGCTCGTACTGGCCGAACGCGGCGAGCAACTCTTCCTTGGAGGCGAACCACCGGTACAGCGTGGGCCGGGAGACACCGGCCTGAAGCGCCACCTCGGACAAACTGAGCTTGGTCTGTCCGCTGCGCCCGAGTACCTCTGCCGTGGCCACCAGAATCCGCCGTCGCGTCGAGGTGTCCTCACTCGCATCGGTGGTCAATGGCTTGTTCACATCCCTGATGGTAGTTGCTGGTGCATTACACATTCGCCTGCAGTGTCTTGACCGTGTCGAGATCGTCGAGTGCCGCGACCGCACGGCCCAGGCCTTCGAACGCGATCGTCTCGTCCTGCATGCCACCCATACCGGCCGTGATGAGGGTGGCGACATAGGCGTACAGCGCGGCCTGGCGGTACCGGTCCCACAGCTCGTCGCCGTCGAGTTCGGGGCCGCCGCCCGCGGCCAGGGCGCACCGGTACACATCGAGCAACTCGCGTTGATGGTCCACCCGGTCGGCGGTCGTCATGCTGGTGATCAACGTGTAGGACAGCTCCCGCGAGGGATGTCCGCGGCGCACCGCCTGCCAGTCGAGCAGACCGGCTTTTCCGTTGCGGAAGTACACGTTTCCGGGATGCGCGTCCCCGTGCATGACGGTGTGCGGGGCCGCGTCGATGAGCGCCGCGACGGCGCGGTAGTGATCATTGATGAAGCGGCCGTTGTCCACGGCGATGGTGGTCCGGCCGGCCAGCCGGCGCGCCGAGGTGCGGGCCAAGGACCCGGTCAGCAGGGAGGTGGCGTCACCGGAGGCCGAGTACGCCCACGAGGGCACCCGCTCCCAGAAGGTGGCGTGGACGCGGGCCAGCAGTTCGACGATGAGTGCCGCCTGGTCGACGGTCAACGGATGCAGGGTGTCGGGGAACTCACACCGGTCGACCGTCAGATCCTCGAGCACCAGCACGAAGCGTCCGGTGAGGGCATCGAAGATGCCGCCGTGACTCACGGGCACCTCGGGCAGTCGTGGTGCGAGGTCGCGATAGAAGCGCACCTCGGTGTCGGCCAGCCTGCCGAGCTCGCCCATCAGCCGGGTCGCGGCGGTCGCGGCCGGCATCTTCACGAACACCGAGGCGGGCACGCCGGCGCCGGTGAGCGCCAGCCGCGCACGCGATGAGGTGCCGGCGTCACCGCCGATCACCGTCACCGACTCGACCTCGCGGCCCAGCAGACCGGACAGGAACGCGGCGTCCAGGTCATCGATCCGGCGTGGGACTGTCCGCATCCGCCCGACGGCGGCGTCGGTTGCGATACGTTGCACACCGCGGCCGAGATGAGCGGTCAGGCCGAGGACGGGTGCGACGCGCCGGCGCAGCGGGGGCATCCGTCGATGTTTACAAATGATCGTTTGATTGTAAAGGGGTGTCATGGCCGGTCCGATGGACGGATTCACCGTGGTCGAACTCGGCGTCTGGGTGGCCGCACCCGCGACCGGTGCCATCCTGGCGGACTGGGGCGCCGACGTCATCAAGATCGAATCCCCGGCCGGCGACCCGGCACGCACCTTCGCCGCGATGATGGGTCTCGACGGTGAGGTGAACCCGCCCTTCGAGATGGACAACCGCTCCAAGCGCAGCATCGTGTTGGACCTCGGCACGCCCGCGGGGCGTGATACTGCCGTCGAGTTACTCAGCACCGCAGATGTTTTCGTGACCAATCTGCGTCCCGCGGCCCTGCATCGGCTCGGCCTCGACCACGAGTCGGTAGCCGCGATCAACCCGCGGCTGGTGTACGGACTGATCACCGGATACGGCACCGAAGGCCCGGATGCCGATCGCGCCGCCTATGACGTGGCGGCATTCTGGGCCCGCGCCGGCATCGCCGATCTGCTCACCCGGCCCGGTGCGACACCGCCGTTTCAGCGGGGCGGAATGGGGGATCATTCGGCAGGGATGACGCTGGCGGCCGCGGTGTGCGCGGCGCTGCTGGCCCGGACGCGCACCGGTACCGGGCAACTGGTGACCACCTCGTTGTACCGTCAGGGTGCCTACACCGTGTCGTTCGATCTCAACACGCTGCTGCTGACCGGACAGCAGGTGGCGATCGGCGAGCGTGAGTCGATGGCCAATCCGTGTATGAACAACTACGCCGCCGGGGACGGCAGGCGGTTCTGGATCGTCGGTCTGCAGGGGGAGCGGCACTGGCCGGCGCTGTGCCGCGCGGTCGACCGCACCGACTGGCTGACCGACCCGAAGTTCGCCAAGCCCCGAGACAGGTTCGTGCATGCGCGGGAACTGATCGCCCGCCTGGACGAGATCTTCGCGACCCGGCCGCTGGCCGACTGGGCGACGGTATTCGACGGGGAACCGGACTTCTTCTGGTCGCCGATCAACTCGCTCGACGATGTCGTCGCCGACGAGCAGTTCCACGCTGCCGGGGGAATCGTCTATGTGCCCGAAGGGGATTCGTCCATCCCGATGGTCGCCACCCCCGCCGACTTCTCCGCCACGCCGTGGGCGCCCCGGAGGGTGGCCCCCAAGCTGGGGGAGCACACCGACGAGATCCTGGCTGAGCTCAGGGCGCGCGCTGACCGTTGATCTGGACCAGTAACGCCGCGAGCCGGTCCCGGGTCAGCCGGCCCCCGCTGAATCCGACGAGCCGGTCCAGCGGGATGGACGCGATGATCGCGAGAAGTTCGGGGCTCATCGCGAGGCCGGCGGCTGCGCCCGGCAACTCGGCCATCGTCGCCGCGATCAATGCGGCGGCCGAGGGGTCTGCCCACAGCTCACCGAGGGTCGACCCGGCGGTGAACGGCACGGGTTCCTCGTCACCGGTCAATGTCACCGTGGCGTGCAAGCGTAGATCGCGGCTGGACGCCCCGGCCGAAAGTGTGTAGTCGCCCGCCTCGACGG